>NZ_JBHJXQ010000002.1:0-625514 GCF_042274785.1 Microbacterium sp. NPDC056003
CGCAACACGATGAAAGCCCCCGGCCGCTGGCCAGGGGCTTCCAAAACGTGACCTATGACGCGACTCAGGTGAGACCTATGTCGCGACTCATCACACTCGCCCCTCCGGGAGGATTCGAACCCCCGACCTGGCGGGTAGAAACCGCTCGCTCTGTCCCCTGAGCTACGGAGGGAAGGGTCCCACCAGGCTATCGGTTCGCGGGATCGCGTGCCGGATGCTGGCGTCCGTGCGTGTCCGGGCGTAGCGTCGGCATCGGACGCATCGAAAGGAGTTCACCATGAGCACCACAGAGACGCACCACACCCTGTGGGTGGCCTACGGCCCGTCGGGTGTCGTCGGCAGCATCCGCAAGGACGACGACGGCTACACGGTCACGATGGCAGGCGCCGATTCCGTCGCGGGCACCTATCCGTCGATGGAGATCGCCAAGAGCGCGCTGCACTCCCGCATGACCCCGGGCAGCGATTGGCCCGAGTTCCGGGAACACTGACCGTCGCGGCACGATGAGGACGGTGGGAGCGGATGCCGCTCCCACCACATGTCAGCGCCGCGAGGGGGCGCCGACCGGAGTCGCCTGGTCTTCGGCGGACTCTGCGGAGAGTGCGGTCCGGCGCGTGTCGAGCAGCGGCAGGGCGATGTGCACGAGTGGGCCGATCAGGAATGCGAAGAGCACGGTGCCGATGCCCACGGTGCCGCCGAGCAGCCAGCCGATGCCGAGGACGGTGAGCTCGACCAGCGCTCGGCACGTCCAGATCGGCCACCCGAGCCGCTTGTGCATTCCCGTCATGAGCCCGTCACGGGGTCCTGGCCCGAAGTGCGCGCCGATGTACAGACCAGATGCGATCGCGACGGTGACGATGCCTCCGAGCAGGACGGCGAACTGGGCGACGATGCCCGAGATCGGCGGGAACCCCCACAGCACGAGCTGCATGCTCGTTCCCACGAGCAGGATGTTCGCGATCGTGCCGACGCCGGGCTTCTGGCGGAGGGGGATCCAGAGCAGGAGCACGAAGAATCCGAGGAGGTTGGCGACCCAGCCGATGCCGATGCCGGTGTGGATCGACAGGCCCTCGGCGAGGACGGTCCACGGGTCGACCCCGAGTCCGGCCTCGACGGTCATCGCGCAGCCGACCCCGTACAGCACGAGACCGACGAAGAGCTGGATCACACGACGAGTCATAGGTCCATCCAATCGCAGGATTGGCATGTACGAAACAGTCCAATGTGCGTATTCTGGCTCCCATGGACTCGAGGATCTCTGCTCGTGCACTCGGCGTGGCCCTCGGCGGCTGGCGCACGCGTGAGCCGGCCTACGAGGCGTTGGCCGATGGCATCCGCCTCCTCTGCCTCGACAATCGGCTGGCGCCGCGCACGGCTCTGCCGGCCGAGCGGGAGCTCGCGGCCGCTCTGCACCTGAGTCGGAGCACCGTCGCTGCGGCGTACCGGAGCCTCCGCGAGACCGGCCACATCACGAGCCTCCGTGGGTCGGGAAGCGTGACCCTTCCGCTACGGCGCCACGACCCGGGGAGGGCCTCGGCCCCGGACGGCGCCGTCGACCTCCAGCAGGCGAGCCCGCCGGCCTGGCCCGGCCTCGCCGGGATCATGGCGGACGTCGCCGGCGGGGCGGCGTCGCTGGTGTCACGGGTCGGGTACGACGTGCTCGGGAGCGTGGAGCTTCGGGAGGCGATCGCCGCGCACTACGAACGGCGCGGCGTTCCGACCTCGCCGAGTGAGGTGCTCGTCACCACCGGCGCGCAGAGCGCGATCCACCTCGTCGCCTCCGTGCTGCTCGGACGCGGCGATCGCGTCGTGGTCGAGACGCCGACGTACCCGCACGCCGTCGATGCCCTGCGACGGGCGGGTGCGCGCCTCGTCGGCGTGCCGGTGACGACGGATGCCGGGTGGGATGTCGACCGGGCGGAACAGGCTTTCGCGCGCACATTGCCCGTGATGGCGTACCTCATGCCCGATTTCCAGAACCCCACGGGGCGATCGATGTCGGCTCTCGAGCGCGACGCCTTCCTCCTTGCGGGGGAGCGGGCCGGATCCGTGCTCGTTCTCGACGAGACGACGGCCGACCTCGACATCGATCGGGGGCCGGTCGATGCCGGCTTCACCGGCGGAGACCCGTCGAGCGTGGTGCGGATCGGGTCGCTGGGGAAGACGGTGTGGGGAGGTCTACGCGTCGGCTGGATCCGCGCCGAGGGCGATCTCGTCCGGCGCTTCGTGGCTGCTCGCCCGGCGCACGACCTCGGCACGCCGGAGTTCGAGCAGGCCGTCGCCGCTGCCCTGTTCTCGGACTTCGCCGGCATCGCGCAGCAGCGGTCCTCGCTGCTGCGCGCGGGCCGCGATGCGCTCGTCGCCGCGCTGGGGCCGGCACTGCCGGAGTGGCGCGTGCCGACGACACACGGCGGAGTCTCGTTGTGGATCGAACTGGACGCCGCACTGAGCTCCGCTCTCGTGATGGACGTGCGATCGCGGGGAGTCCTGCTCTCGGCAGGTCCGCGCTTCTCGGTGGAGGGTGGCCACGACAGGCACCTGCGCCTGCCGTTCACGGCGCCCCCCGACGAACTCGTGCGCGCTGTGACGGCGCTGGCCGAATCGTGGCGACGCGTGAGGGCTGGTGCCCCCGTGTCGATCGTGGATCAGCTCGAGTCGGTCGTCTGACGCGCAGCCGCCACGGGCGGCGTCGCGTCCGCCGCCCGTCGCGTTGTCGAGGCTCTGACGCTCCTGTCACCGGGCGAAGCGGATGCAGTCGATCGCGTCGTCGGCCGACCAGAACTCGCCGAGCTCGAGGAAGGCCCGCGTCGCCGACTGGAAACGCCGTGCGCGGTACCGGATGCCCGAGCCCTCGGCGAGCGCCTGGAGATGGCCGATGACGCGGCCGCCGCGGTCGATGACGCGCCACAGCGACGGTGCTGCAGGGGCCAGGCGTACGGGAACACCCGGCGCGGGGGTGGGTGCGGTGATCTGGCGCTCTTCGGTAAGTCTCATCGGAACTCCTCTCGAGTCGAACATATGTGCGACCTCCGACATCGCCCTCGTCGCGCATCTGCCCCGGCTCCTCCACAGAACCCCTGATGCGAGGGCGATCCCCAGAACGGGGAGTGGGCTGCGTGTGCTCACGTCGCACGCCCCAACCTGGTGACACCGCCGGCGCCTGCCGGGCACGCAGGCGCCGGCGGGCCCGGAGACCGTCTCCGGATCGAGAGGAGACCGCCCATGAACGACAGCATCACCATCACCGGCAACATCGCGACCGAGCCGCAGCACAAACGAACCGCGGCAGGTGTGCCGATCACGACCTTCCGGGTGGCGAGCGGCCAGCGCCGCTACGACCGCGCCAGCGACGCATGGGTCGACTCTGAGACGAACTTCTACTCGGTGTCCGCATTCCGAGGGCTCGCCGAGCATGCGTTCCAGTCGTTGCGCAGGGGTGAGCGGGTGATCCTCAACGGCAGGCTGCGCGTGCGCAACTGGGACAACGGCACGAAGAGCGGCACCGACGTCGAGATCGAAGCCGACGCGATCGGTCACGACCTGATGTGGGGCACGACGACGTTCGTGAAGGCCGCCCGTGCCGCCTCGACTCCGTCCGGCGACGCCGCCGCTGCAGACGCGTGGGCGGCGCCGGGCAGCTCGACGGGCGATGCGACCGATGCGACGGCGACCGCCCAGACGTGGCACGCCCCCGGCGAGGAGGACGGGCCACGAGAGCCGGCGGACGTGGAGACGCCGTTCTGACCTCCCAGCGGAACTCGCGATGCCGGGCCCTAGACTCTGTCCGTGGCCCGACATCCCGAGTGCTCCGCCCGCCGCGCGCGGACGCATGTGGGCCTCCGTGTGGCCGGTCTCGCGCTCGTGGTGGCCGTTGCCTGCCCGCTGGCGGCGTGCACGGGAGGCGGGTCGCTCGAACCAGCCGACCCGGTGCAGACCGGCACCGGCTCACCCACCGCAACCTCGACGGCTGCCCCGACCCCATCTGCGCCGGCGCTGCTCCCCGACGCATCGGCCGTCGAGAACCTGCCCTTCTTCTCCTCGATCGTCGATCGGGTGTGGGCGACGGAGAACCGAGCGGCAGGCCGTGCTTATATCGATGCGCTCGTCAAGGGTGGCTTCGACAAGGCGGCGATGGAGGTCACCCGTGACACTTCCACCGTGGGCAACCCGGCGGAGAGCATCCAGTTCGCCGTCCGCTGGCAGGATGAGTGCCTCGTCGGGCAGGTCGGCCCGGCGACGGGCGAGCCCTACACGGTGGTCGTACCCGTCCTCGCCGAGGGGACCTGCCTCGTGGGCGACACGCGTCCGATCGACTGGTGAGCATGCCTGCCCTCGGCGCGTGCCGCACAGCGGCAGGCCTCGGCGGCGGCGTACGGCCGGTAGGCTGGGACGCTGACGTCGTCAGGCTTAGGAGAACGTTCACAAGACATGGCTGAATACATCTACTCGATGGTCCGCGCCCGCAAGGCGGTCGGAGACAAGCTCATCCTCGATGACGTCACGATGGCGTTCCTCCCCGGAGCCAAGATCGGCATGGTCGGTCCGAACGGCGCCGGAAAGTCGACGATCCTCAAGATCATGGCCGGCCTCGACACACCGTCGAACGGCGAGGCGAAGCTGAGCCCCGGCTTCAGCGTCGGCATCCTCATGCAGGAGCCCGAGCTCGACGAGTCCAAGACCGTGCTCGAGAACATCCAGGACGGCATCGCGATCAAGGCGAAGCTCGACCGCTTCAACGAGATTTCGGCGCTCATGGCCGACCCCGACGCCGACTTCGACGCGCTCCTCGCCGAGATGGGCGTGCTTCAGGAGGAGATCGACGCCGCTGACGCGTGGGACCTCGACTCGCAGCTCGAGCAGGCGATGGATGCGCTGCGCACTCCGCCCGGCGATGCGCAGATCGCCCCGCTCTCCGGTGGTGAGAAGCGTCGTGTCGCGCTCACGAAGCTTCTGCTTCAGAAGCCCGATCTCCTGCTCCTCGACGAGCCCACGAACCACCTCGACGCCGAAAGCGTGCTGTGGCTCGAGCAGCACCTGCAGAAGTACCCCGGCGCCGTGATCGCGATCACGCACGACCGGTACTTCCTCGACAACGTCGCCGAGTGGATCGCCGAGGTCGACCGCGGGCGGCTGATCGGCTACGAGGGCAACTACTCGACCTACCTCGAGAAGAAGGGCGAGCGCCTCGCCATCCAGGGCAAGAAGGACGCGAAGCTCGCCAAGCGCCTGGCCGAAGAGCTCGAGTGGGTCCGCTCCAACGCGAAGGGCCGCCAGGCGAAGTCGAAGGCCCGGCTCGCGCGTTACGAGGAGATGGCGGCCGAGGCCGATCGCACGCGGAAGCTCGACTTCGAGGAGATCACCATCCCCCCGGGCCCGCGCCTGGGCAGCATCGTCATCGAGGCCAAGAAGCTGCAGAAGGGCTTCGACGGCCGATCCCTCATCGACGGCCTGAGCTTCAGCCTTCCGCCGAACGGCATCGTGGGCGTCATCGGTCCCAACGGCGTCGGCAAGACGACCCTGTTCAAGACCATCGTGGGGCTCGAACCGCTCGACGGGGGCGACCTCAAGATCGGCGAGACGGTCAAGATCAGCTACGTCGATCAGTCGCGCGCCAGCATCGACCCGAACAAGACGCTGTGGGAGGTCGTGTCCGACGGACTCGACATCATCACGGTGGGCAAGACCGAGATCCCGTCGCGGGCGTACGTGTCGAAGTTCGGCTTCAAGGGGCCCGACCAGCAGAAGAAGGCCGGCGTGCTCTCCGGTGGTGAGCGCAACCGCCTGAACCTGGCGCTGACGCTCAAGGAGGGCGGCAACCTGCTGCTGCTCGACGAGCCCACCAACGACCTCGACGTCGAGACGCTCCAGTCGCTCGAGAACGCGCTTCTCGAGTTCCCCGGCTGCGCCGTCGTGATCACGCACGACCGGTGGTTCCTCGACCGCATCGCCACGCACATCCTGGCGTACGAGGGCACCGACGAGGACCCCGACAAGTGGTACTGGTTCGAGGGAAACTTCGAGGCGTACGAGGAGAACAAGATCGAGCGCCTCGGGCCCGACGCGGCCAAGCCGCACCGCTCGGCCTACCGCAAGCTCACCCGTGACTGACGACCGCTCGGCAGGCGCCGCCGGCGGGCGGCGCCTGCACATCCCCATCCACCTGCGGTGGGGAGATCTCGACGCGTTCAATCACGTCAACAACACCTCGATGCTCAAACTGCTCGAGGAGGCGCGTGTGCGCGCCTTCTGGGTCCCCGAGCCGGGGGAGGACGCGCCCGACACCGCCGTGCTCGACTCGAGCATCTTCAGCGGGGTGCTCACGCTCATCGCCCGTCAGGAGATCGAGTACCTCGCGCCCGTGCCGTATCAGCGGCACCCGCTCGACGTGCAGATCTGGTTCGCGAAGCTCGGCGGGTCGAGCATCGAGGTCTGCTACGAAGTGTGCAGCCCCGTCGAGATGGCCGTGGACGGCGTCCAGACGGTGCTGGCCCGAGCGACGACCGTCGTCGTCAAGGTGGACGCCGAGAGCGGACGCCCGCTGCGGTTGTCCGGGGCGGAACGGGCCGCCTGGTCGCCGTACCTCGGAGAGCCGGTCGTCTACGCCCACCGCCGCTGAGCCGCGCGCCTCCGCGCCGCGCCGCTGACCGGGGCCACGGGGGGCTGAGCCGAGGCGGCGCTCAGCCCGCTTCGGGCACGCGCACCATGATCTCCTGGGCGACGCTCGCCAGCAGCGTGCCGTCGTGCGAGTAGACGCGCCCGGTGGCCAGTCCGCGTCCGCCTCGTGCCGACGGGGACTCCTGGACGTACAGCATCCACTCGTCCACCCGCCCGAAGCGGTGGTACCACATGGCGTGGTCCAGGCTGGCGACCTTGAGGCCCCGCGTCGCCCATGCGATGCCGTGGGCGCGCAGGATCGACTCCTGGACCGTCAGATCGCTGAGGTAGGCCAGAGCCGCGCGGTGGATCGCCGGTGAGTCGGGGATCGGCCGGCGCACCTTCATCCACACGGCCTGGCTGGGCGAGCGCTCCCCTTCGACCGTGAGGTAGATCGGCGACGGCACGTGACGCAGATCCACCGGACGGTCGGTGAACAGTCGCTTCGACATCGGATGCAGTCCGTGCAGGTGCGACTCGATGTCGGGAAGCTCGTCGGGGGCCGGGACGCCCTCGGGCATCGGTGCCTGGTGGTCGATCCCGGGATCCTCGTCTTGGAAGGAGGCGATCATCGAGAAGATCGGCACACCCTCCTGGTAGGCCTGCGTGCGCCGGGTGGAGAACGAGCGTCCGTCATGGATGCGGTCCACGGCGAAGGTGATGCCCTTCGCCGAGTCGCCGGGACGAAGGAAGTAGCCGTGCATGGAGTGCACGTGGCGGTCGACGGGCGTGGTGCGGGCTGCGGCGACCAGTGACTGCGCCAGCACCTGTCCGCCGTACACGCGGCCCAGCGGCATCGACTGCGAGACGCCCGTGAAGATGTCCTCCTCCGTGCGCGCATCCGATCCCGCGAGGTCCAGCACGGACAGCATCGACGCGACGGGATCGGGGTCTGGCTCCCACTCGGCCTGTTCCACGCGACTCCCTTCCGGGCGCGCACGGCGCCTGTCGTTCCGCTTGGTAGCTTAGGGGCGATGCCTCCCCGCCTGATCCTCGCCGACGCCGAGTCGGCGGCCGACGTCCTCACCTTCGCCGGCCGATCGGACCGTTTCACCGACGAGGGCGTGCGGCTCCAGGCGACGAGCGGGGTGCTCGTGATGACGGCGGCCCCGCTGGCCCCGCGCGGAATCGGCGACGCGACCCCGACGGTGCTCGCGATGAGATCGGTCGCAGCCGACCCAGAACTGGTGTGCGACCTGGCGGTCGAGGCATCCGCTCTGCGCGCCGTCCCGGGCGAGCCGTCGGCGGTCGAGCTGCCCGAGACGGCGCTCTCACCGGCGTGGGCGGGCATCACTCCGCCGCGCAGCGGCTGGACGGAGCGCGAGGGCATCGATGCGTCGATGCTCGCCGCGAAGGCGCAGGGCGGCATCGCCCGGGTCGCCGACGCGGTTCCGACCGACGCCGGCGAAGACATCGTGCGCGCGATTCGCGCGACAGTGTGGGGCGAGCCCGATGACGAAATGGGCGGGCTTCCCCTCGGCGTCGCCTACGCCGCACTCAGCATGGGCTTCATCAGCGGCGCCGAGACCGGGCGCGTGCGCGTCAACGGGCCGTGGACGCGCCTCAGCCTGGAGCGAGGCCACGTGGTCGTGCGCGGCCCCGCGGTCATGGGACTCACGCCGGTGCGGCGCACCGGATCCCGCGACAGCTGATCGGCTCAGACCGCGGCTGCGGCCGCCCGTCCGGCCGTGCGGCCCGAGAAGAGGCATCCGCCCACGAACGTGCCCTCCAGAGCGCGGTAGCCGTGGACGCCGCCGCCGCCGAAGCCGCTGGCCTCACCCGCTGCGAACAGGCCCGGAATCGGCTCGCCGCCCGTGCCGAGCGCGCGCCCCGACAGGTCGGTCTCGATGCCGCCGAGCGACTTGCGCGTGAGCACATGCAGCTTCACGGCGATCAGCGGCCCGGACTCGGGGTCGAGGATACGGTGCGGGTTCGCGGTGCGAATCAGCTTGTCGCCGCGGTACGACCGCGCCGAGCGGAGCATGGCGATCTGCGCGTCCTTGGTGAAGTCGTTGTCGATCTCACGATCGCGCGCCTCGATCTCGAACCGCACGCGGTCGCCGTCGAGCACCTCGCCGCCTGGAAGCGCCTTCATGCCGGCGATCAGGTCGTCGAGGTCGTCGCGCACGATGAAGTCGGCGCCCTTGTCCATGAACGCCTGCACCGGCCCGGCGGCTCCCTTGCCGAGGCGCGACTTCGCCAGCAGCTTCACGTCCTTGCCGGTGAGGTCGGGGTTCTGCTCGCTGCCCGAGAGCGTGAACTCCTTCTCGATGATCTTCTGCGACAGCACGAACCACGAGTGGTCGTGGCCTGTCGCACGCAGGTGCGCGAGCGTGCCCAGGGTGTCGAAGCCGGGGAAGAGCGGGACCGGCAGGCGCTGGCCGGTCGCGTCGAGCCACACCGACGACGGGCCGGGGAGGATGCGGATGCCGTGATCCGGCCACACCGGATCCCAGTTCTGGATGCCCTCGACGTAGTGCCACATGCGGTCGCCGTTGATCAGGTTGGCCCCAGCGGCCGACGACACCTCCTGCATCGAGCCGTCGACGTACGCGGGGACGCCCGTGACCATCGTCTGCGGCGGAGTGCCGAGACGCTCCGGCCACCACTTGCGCACGAGGGCGTGGTTGCCGCCGATGCCGCCCGACGACACGATCGTGGCTCCCGCGGTCACGGCGAACGAGCCGACGACCTCGCGCGACGAGGCGTACCCCCGCGCGGCGCCGGACGGCGCGAGCACGTCGCCTTCGGCCCCGGTCACGATCCCGCCGGTCACGGTGAGCGAAGTGACCTTGTGGCGCGGGAGGATCGTGATCCGCCCCTGCGTCTCGGCGGCCTCGACGGCGGACTGGAAGGGCGCGACGATGCCAGGGCCCGTGCCCCACGTGATGTGGAAGCGCGGCACCGAGTTGCCCGGGCCGGTGGCGGTGTAGCCGCCACGCTCGGCCCAGCCCACGACCGGGAAGAACCGCACGCCCTTTTCGCGCAGCCAGCTGCGCTTCTCCTCGTGCGCGAACTGCAGGTACGCCTCGGCCCAGCGTCTCGGCCAGGCATCCTCCTCGCGATCGAAGCCCGCGTTGCCGAACCAGTCCTGCCGGGCGAGCTCGAGCGAGTCCTTGATGCCCATGCGCCGCTGCTCGGGCGAGTCGACGAAGAAGAGGCCCCCGAACGACCACCACGCCTGGCCGCCGAGATTCGAGCGGGGCTCCTGATCGACGATCACGACCCGCTTGCCCGCGGCGACGGCCTCGCTCGCGGCCACGAGGCCGGCGAGACCCCAGCCGATCACGAGGAGGTCCGCGGAGTGGGTGGCGGGCGCAGCGGGCATGTCGACTCCTTTGTCGGGTGCGAGTTCGTCGGTTGCGAGGTGGTGCGGGGGCGGGTCAGGGCGTCGCGTCGCCACGCGCAGGTGGCTCGGCGGTGAGCGGTATGGCCGAGCGCGGGGCGCCCGCCTCGGGAGCGATGGGGCGGGATGCCGCGTCACGTCCGTTCGCGGCCGGCCCGATGCCGGTCGGCTCGAACGTGTTCACCATCGCATGGGCGGCGCGCTGCAGGTAGTCCCACAGCGTCGCCTCATGCAGCGGCGAGAGCTTCAGGTCGTCCACCGCCGTGCGCATGTGCGCGAGCCAGCGGTCGCGGGCGTCGGGATTGACGTGGAACGGCACGTGGCGCATGCGCAGACGCGGGTGGCCGCGCTGCTCACTGTACGTCGTGGGCCCGCCCCAGTACTGCTCGAGGAACATCGTGAGGCGGTCCTTGGCGGGCCCCAGGTCTTCCTCGGGGTACATCGGGCGCAGCACCTCGTCCTCGGCGACACCGCGGTAGAAGACGTCGACGAGGCGCACGAAGGCATCGTGACCGCCGATCTCGTCGTAGAAGCTCAGGGGCGCGGCATCCGTCATGGGGTGACCTTCGGGTCGTCGTCGGGCGCTTCCGGCGGAGGAGTCTTGGGCGTGCGCTTGGGCTTCCACACGGGGCGGGAGGCAGCGGGCGGGGGAGTGACCGTGGTCGGCTTCGTCTTCGGGGGGTTGGCGCCGCGCACGCGCAGGGCGCCCTCGATGCCGGAGGGCATGATCGTGTTGAGTGCCGGCAGTGTGATGCCCGCCTCGTCGAGCGCCTTCTTCAGGCGCATGCGGAGCTCCCGCGCGACGTCGTCCTTGGCGTTGGCGCGGGTCTTCATGACCAGGCGGATCACGAGCGCGTCGCCCGAAATCGACTCGAGTCCCCAGACCTCGGGCTGCTCGAGGATGCGGGTGCGCCACTTCGCATCTTTCGCGAGGCCCTTCGCGGTGGTGAGCATGAGGTGCTCGACCTCGTCGATGTCGGCGTCCACCGGGATCGACAGGTCGACGATGACACGCGACCACCCCTGCGACAGGTTGCCGATCCGGGTGATCTCGCCGTTGCGCACGTACCAGAGCGTGCCGTTGACGTCGCGCACATGGGTGACGCGCACGCTGACGTACTCGACGATGCCCGAGGCGAGCCCGAGATCGACGACGTCGCCGATGCCCACCTGATCCTCGGCGACGATGAAGATTCCGTTGAGCACGTCCTTGACGATGTTCTGCGCGCCGAACCCGAGGCCGGCGCCGACGGCCGCTGTGAGCAGCGTGAGCGAGCCGAGGGCGTTGGGCGCGAGGACGTTCACGATCAGCAGGAGCGCGATGATGACGACTGTCACGTTCACGATGTTCTGCAGGATCGAGCCGAGCGTGCGGGTGCGCTGCACGAGTCGCACCGACGCGAGCGGGGAGCGCTCCAGCGCCTGCGTGTCGTCGACGTTGGCCTTCGACTTCGCCCCGTTCACGATCCGGTTGACGACGCGGCGGATGACGAAGCGCAGAATCCACACGACGATGACGGCGCCGATGAGGATGCCGACGACGCTGAGCGCGGCCCAGCCTGCGCTCACGAGGAAGTCCAGGAACTGGGTCCACGCCGTCGGCTCCGCGGGCACTTCCGGCTCAATGACATCGAGGTGGATCATCGAGACGATCCTAACGACCGTCGCCCGTGCGTCCGCCGAGCGTGGGGACGCTTCTGCGACGTGTGCCGGGAGCGCGCTCAGGCTCCGGCCGACGCGTCGCCCGGGACGATGCCCATCCGGTGCGCGAGGATCACCGCGTGCACGCGGTCTCGCGCGCCCAGCTTCGCCAGCACGCGGCCGACGTGCGTCTTGACCGTGGATTCGCTCACGAAGAGCTCTGCGCCGATCTCGGCGTTGGTGAGTCCCCGCGCCATCGCGACGAACACCTCGCGCTCCCGCTCGGTGAGCTCGCTCGCGGCGTCGGCTCCCGGGCCCCCCGCGGGCGCGGCGTCGGGCAGCCGGTCGCCGAACATCTCCAGCATCCGTCGTGTGACCCGGGGCGCGAGCACGGCGTCACCGCCGTGAGCCGCCCGGATCGCGGCGGTCAGCTCATGGGGGTGCGCGTCCTTGAGCAGGAACCCGCTGGCACCCGCGCGCAGCGCGGCGAACGCATATTCGTCGAGGTCGAACGTGGTGAGGACGACGATGCGGGTGGCGGGATGCTGCGCGACGAGCTGCCTCGTCGCCTCGATGCCGTCCATGCGCGGCATACGGACGTCCATCAGCACGACGTCGGGGCGCAGCATCCGCACCTCTTCGATCGCCTGCGCCCCGTCGGACGCCTCGCCGACCACGTCGAGATCGGGCTCGGCCTCCAGGACCAGGCGGAACCCCAGTCGGATGAGCTTCTCGTCGTCGACCAGCATGACGCGGATCGGTTCAGGCATGCGGTCCCTCCGGCGGGATCTCGGCGGTCAGGCGCCACGTGGTCGGTGAGCTCGGCCCGGCCGCCAGCGTGCCGCCGAGGTTCGCGACGCGCTCCCGCAGTCCGGTCAGACCCCAGCCGACGTCGCCGCCGAGGTCATCGGCTCGCACCCCGTCGTTCTCGACGGTGATGCGGATGCCCTCTCCCGTGTAGGCCGTGGCCGCGCGGATGAAGGTCGCCTCGGGTGCGTGGCGCATCGCGTTGGTGATGCCCTCCTGCACGATGCGCAGCACGGCGAGGCGGTGCGCCGTGGGGACGGTGGGCTGCCCGGAGACGGTGAGCGTCACGGGGGCGCCGGCACCACGGGCCGCCTCGACGATGTCGTGAAGCGAGGCATCGAGCAGCGGTTCGAGGGGAGCGTCGGCGTCGCCGTCGTCGCTGCGCAGCACGCCCAGCATCACGCGCATCTCGGTGAGGGCGTCGCGGGCGGTCGCGGCGACGGTCCGGCTGACCTCTCGTGCCCGCCGCGCGTCGGCGGTCGCCGCCGCACCCTCGGCGAGCGCCACCACGACCGTCAGCGAGTGCGAGACGATGTCGTGCATCTCGCGTGCGATCCGGGTGCGCTCTGCGGCCGCGGCGAGCTGGGCCTGCTGGTCGCGCTCGATCACCAGCTGGCGCGAGCGGTCGATGAGTGCGTCGAGGTACCGGCGGCGATTGCCGATGTTGACGCCGATCAGCGCGGCGACGAGCAGCCCGACGATCGTGCTGCCGGCGAGGTTGACGTAGACACCGGCGCTCGTCGGGTCGAAGAGCGAGTAGCCGAGCGCGTTCACGGCGAGCACGCCGGCGGCGACGCCGAGCGCTGTCCAGCAGGCGCGCACGCTGCGGTACACCGCGATCGAGTAGAGGGCGATGAGGGCTGCCGGGCCGCTCACCGTGGCGGCGAAGCCGACCTCCACGACGAGCGTGGGGAGCATCGCCACGATGAACACCCGTACCGGGATGCGGCGTCGCCACACGAGCCCGACGCAGGCGATGGCCGACAGGCCGATCGCGATCCCCGCACCCCATCCGCTGAGCCCGTCGGCGACCGAAGAACTGGCCGCGACGGCGGGGAACGACAGCAGCAGCGCGACGACTGCGATGACGATGTCGGTGGTCAGCGGATGCCGCTCCCAGAACCGTCGGATGACGCCGGGAGGCCGCGGCAGACGCAGGTCGTCCTCGGTCGGGGGCTGGCCCCGGCCGAGGACGGAAGTGGGTGTCCTGCGCACCTCGCCGACTCTACGCGTCGCGGGTCTTCAGCACCGCGATCCCCCCGGCGATGACGACGGCCGTCCATGCGAGGAGCGTCACCAGAGCGGGGACGGGCTCCAGCGTGATGCCGGTCATCGGAGAACCCATGAAGAGCGACTGACCGGCGTTCGACGGCAGGTACCCCGCCGCGTCGTGGATCCACTGGAAGGACTCCACACGGGGGAAGAACATCACGAGGATGGGCGCGACGAACACGAGCCCGATGCCCGCGGCCAGCGCTCCTGGGCCGTTGCGGATGATGAACCCCACGCCCACGCCCATCACCGCGATGAGTGCGAGGTACAGCGCGGCGCCGAGCACCGGGAGGACGGAGCTGTCGGGATAGCCGAGGTCGAGGGGTCCGGTCGGCAGGATCGGCCCCGATACGAGGGCGGAGGCGGTGAAGACCACGACGCTCGAGACGAACATGGTCACCGCGAGTACGATCGCCTTCGCGAACAGCGGGGCAACGCGTCCGGGCGCCGCCGTCAGTGTCGAGCGGATCATGCCCGTCGAGTACTCGCCGGTCACGGTGATCGTGCCGAGGATCATGGCGAGCAGCTGCGTGAGCACGGTGCTGAAGACCACGACCTGCACCGCCTGGCGGTTGGCCTCCACGACGGGCATGGGGGGCACGTCGCCGGCGAAGCTCGCGAGCGAAGTGGCCATGAGCAGGCTGAGCCCGATCGAGACGAGCGCGACGAGACCGATCGACCACCAGGTCGAGCGCAGCGTCGTGAGCTTTATCCACTCCGAGTGCAGGAGATGGCCGAACGAGAGCCGGTACGCCGAGGACGCGGGGGGCGCGTCGGCGCCGGTCGACCGGGCGGGAACGGTGGTGGTGGTCATCAGAGATCCTTCGTCTTGTACTCGACGTCGTCGCCGGTGAGGCGGAGATAGGCGTCTTCGAGGGTGCCGGAGGTGGGGGTGAGCTCATGCAGCGGGATGCCCCGGGAAGCGGCGGTGTCGCCGATCTCGGCGGCGAGCGCGCCCTCGACGTCGATGAGGTCGGAGGCGAGGTGGGTGACGCTCACACCGTCGCGGGCGAAAATGCCGGCCAGTTCGGTCGCGCGGGGGCTGCGCACGCGCACCGTGGCGCGAGTCCACTGCCGCACGAGCTCGTCGGCCGGGGCGTCGGCGAGCACGCGTCCGCGACCCAGCACGATGATGTGGTCGGCCGTGAGCGACATCTCGCTCATGAGGTGGCTCGAGAGCAGGACGGTCTTGCCCTCGGATGCCGCGTACCGCACGAACCGCCGAACCCACATGACGCCCTCCGGGTCGAGGCCGTTCACGGGCTCATCGAGGATCAGCGTGTGCGGGTCTCCGAGCAGCGCTGCCGCGATGCCGAGTCGCTGCCCCATGCCCAGCGAGAAACCGCCGGCGCGCTTGCGCGCCACCGAGGCGAGTCCGGTGATGTCGATCACCTCGTCGACGCGGGTGCGAGGGATGCCGTGCGTCGCCGCCATCGCCCGGAGGTGGTTCCGAGCGCTGCGGCCCGAGTGCACGGCCTTGGCGTCGAGGAGCACGCCGACCTCGGTGAGCGGCGACGGCATGCCCGCGTAGTCGCGACCGTTCACGGTGACCGCGCCGCGGGTGGGACGGTCCAGTCCCACGATCATGCGCATGGTGGTGGACTTGCCGGCGCCGTTCGGCCCGAGGAAGCCGGTCACCTTGCCGGGGCTGACGGTGAAGCTGACATCGGCGACGGCGTGTTTGGCGCCGAAGCTCTTGCTGAGGTTCTCTGCGACGATCATGCTTCGACGCTACGGAGAGACCCCCCTCCGGCACATCGGCCGAGAGGGGGGTCTTCGCGGAGCGGGGTGGTACCGCGGTACTACTGCGCGTCGCGCTCCTGGACGGCCAGGGCGCGCTCCACACCCGCGAGGTTCTCCGCGACGAGGCGGCGGAGCGCGGGCGCTGCCTCGGCGTTCGCCTCGAGCCACGCCCGGGTCGCGTCGCGCAGCCGGACGTCGGCGAGCGGTGCCGGGTAGAGCCCGAAGATCAGGTACTCGGCGATCTTGTACGTGCGCGACTCCCACACCGGCAGCAGCGAGGCGAAGTACGGCTCGATGTAGTCGGCCAGCAGCTCGCGGCCGGCCGGGTGCACGAAGCCGAGTGCGGCCGACCGCACGATCGTGTTCGGCAGATCGTCGCTGTCGATGAGCGATGACCAGGCGGCCGCCTTCGCTTCGGCGGTCGGCAGGGCGGCCTTCGCCTGTGCGGCGAACTCGCCGCCCTTGGCGGTGTTGTCGGCCTCCAGCGCGGCGTCGACCTCGGCCGCCGTCACGACCCCGCCCGCAGCGAGTGCGACGAGAAGCTGCCACGACAGGTCCGTGTCGATCTCGAGGCCGTCGAACGACACCTCGCCGTCGCGCACCTGGCGCACCTTCTCGACCTGCGCCGCCGTCGCGGTCGCACTCGCGAACGCGGTGACGAACTGCAGCTGGCTGTCGCTGCCGGCCGCGGCGCCCTGAGCGAGCTCCCACAGGGCGTCGGCCACCTTCTCGCGCGTGGCAGAGCGCTTCTCGGGCGCGACATACGCGTTGGCGGCGAGCAGCAGCTGAGCGAGAGTGGTGCGCACCGTCGTCGACTCGGTCTCGGAGCCGATGTTGCGCAGCACGAGGTCGACGTAATCGGACGCGGATGCCTCGGCATCGCGCGTCTGGTCCCACGCGGCTCCCCACACGAGCGAGCGGGCGAGGGGATCGCTGATCTTGCCGAGGTGATCGATGGCCGTCTGCAGCGAGCGGTCGTCGAGACGGATCTTGGCGTACGCCAGGTCGTCGTCGTTCAGCAGAACGAGGTCGGGGCGCCGGCGCCCCTTCAGCTCGGGCACCTCGGTCAAGTCGCCGTCGACGTCGAGTTCGATGTGGTGCACGCGCACGAGCGCGTCGCCCTCGACGTCGTAGAAGCCCACGCCCAGGCGGTGCGGGCGGATCGTCGGGTAGTCGGCGGGCGCGGTCTGCACGATCGCGAAGCGCGTGATGGCTCCGTCGACGTCGGTCACGATCTCGGGCGAGAGCGTGTTGACGCCGGCGGTCTCGAGCCACTTCTTCGACCACGTCGAGAGCTCGCGGCCGCTCGTGGACTCGAGCTCCGCCAGCAGGTCGGAGAGCTCGGTGTTCGACCACTCGTGCTTCTTGAAGTACGCCGCCACGCCGGCGAAGAACTGCTCGATGCCGACCCACGCCGCGAGCTGCTTGAGGACCGAGCCGCCCTTGGCGTACGTGATGCCGTCGAAGTTGACCTGGACGTCTTCGAGGTCGTTGATCTGCGCGACGACGGGGTGCGTCGAGGGGAGCTGGTCCTGGCGGTACGCCCAGGTCTTCTCCATGGCGTTGAACGTGGTCCATGCCTCGGTCCACTCGGTGGCCTCGGCGGTCGCGATCGTCGACGCCCATTCGGCGAACGACTCGTTCAGCCAGAGGTCGTTCCACCACTTCATCGTGACGAGGTCGCCGAACCACATGTGGGCGAGCTCGTGCAGGATCGTGACGACGCGTCGCTCCTTGACGGCGTCGGTCACCTTCGAGCGGAAGACGTACGACTCGGTGAAGGTCACCGCGCCGGCGTTCTCCATCGCGCCCGCGTTGAACTCCGGCACGAAGAGCTGGTCGTACTTGGCGAACGGGTACGCGTAGTCGAACTTGTCCTCGAAGTACGCGAAGCCCTGACGGGTCTTCTCGAAGATGTAGTCGGCGTCGAGGTGCTGCCAGAGACTCTTGCGTCCGTAGACGCCCAGGGGGATCACGCGGCCCGACGAGCTGGTCAGCTCGGAGAACGTCGCCTCGTACGGACCGGCGATGAGGGCGGTGATGTACGACGAGATCCGCGGGGTCGCCTCGAAGGTCCACGTCGCGCTGCCGTCGCCGTGCGCCTCGGGCTCGGGAGTGGGGCAGTTCGAGACGACCTTCCAGGCGCGGGGCGCCGTGACGGTGAACTGGAACGTCGCCTTCAGATCGGGCTGCTCGAACACCGCGTACACGCGGCGCGAGTCGGGAACCTCGAACTGCGAGTAGAGGTAGACCTCGTCGTCGACCGGGTCGACGAAGCGGTGGAGGCCCTCGCCCGTGTTCGTGTAGAGGCAGTCGGCGTCGATCACGAGCTCGTTCTCGGCCTCGAGCCCGGTGAGCTCGATGCGCGACTCGGCGAACGCGGTCGCGG
The DNA here is from genome assembly GCF_042274785.1 of Microbacterium sp. NPDC056003. NCBI lineage: Bacteria > Bacillati > Actinomycetota > Actinomycetes > Micrococcales > Microbacteriaceae > Microbacterium > Microbacterium sp. NPDC056003. The sequence goes on from NZ_JBHJXQ010000002.1 coordinate 17,853, forward strand.
GGTCGATCGAACGGCCGTTGAGGGTGACCTCACGGATCTCGCGCGCGATCAGGTCGATGAACGTGTCGGCTCCCGGCGTCGCCGAGAAGCGCACGACGGTGCGCGAGGCGAACACCTCAGCGCCCTTCGTCAGGTCGAGCGCGATCTCGTACGAGTGGGTGTCGATGATGGCGCGACGCTCCTGCGCCTCGCTGCGGGTGAGGTTCTCTCCAGGCACTGCTCTGCTCCCGTGGGTGAGGGTCGGTGATCTCGATACGCAGCCGGGGGCCGCACTCGATCCGCTGGCCGCAGCGCTGATGGCGCCGGCGACAACCGTCCTAGCCTATGCGCTGTCCTTCTGCGCTTCTCGACGGATGTGGACTCGTGCGTGCTCGATCGCGCCGGGCAGGTCGGTGAAGAGGTGCTTGTGGTGCCGAAGCGAGCTCAGCACGCCCACCGTGCGGAAGAGCTCCTCGTGGCCGGGCTGCACGCCCTTGATGAGAACGGTCACCCCGCGCCGCTCGAGGGATTGCACGATGTCGCTCAGGATGTGAGCGCCGGTCGCGTCGACGAGCTCCAGCTGCGACATCCGCAGGATGACCACGGACGCCCCCTCCGTGCGCGTGACGGCGTCGAACACGCGGTCGGCCGCCGCGAAGAACAGCGGGCCGTCGAACCGGATGATCGCGATGCGGTCGTCTCCCGGCTGCGCGGGCTCGGGCAGCGGCTCTCGGCTGACGCCGGTGGCGCGCGAGAGGTTGCGCACGGCGAACACCCCCGCGCACAGCACGCCGATCGCCACGGCGACGATCAGATCGAACGAGACGGTGATCACCGCGGTGATCACGAACGCGAGGGCATCGGCGCGCGTGGACCGCAGGATCGAGCGGACGGTGGCGGTGTGCACCATGCGGGTGGCCGTGACCATGAGCACACCGGCCAGCGCCGCGAGCGGGATCATCCCGACCGGACCGGCCGCCACGAGGACGATCAGCAGCAGCACGATCGCATGGGTGATCGAAGCCAGCCGGGTCCGACCGCCGGACCGCACGTTGACCGCGGTGCGCGCGATGGCGCCCGTCGCCGGCATCCCTCCGAAGAGTCCCGACCCGATGGAGGCGAGGCCCTGGCCGACCAGCTCTCGGTCGGGGTCGTACGCGCCGGTGTCGGCGAGGGAAGCCGCGACACGTGCCGACAGGAGCGACTCGATGGCGGCAAGAGCGGCGACCGTCAGGGCCGCCGGCACGAGCGTCACCAGCGTGCCCGGCTCGATGGCGGGGAGTGCCGGAGCGGGCAGGGACGAGGGCAGGACGCCGATCAGGGCCAGCGGTGACGACAGCAGCGCGGCCAGTGCGGCGACGAGCACGATGCCGATGAGCGAGCCGGGGAGCGACCGGTGGAGCTTGGGCGCCGCGATCATGCACACGGCCACGATCGCGACCGCTCCCAGAGCCCACGGTACGTATGCCCAGTCGGCGCGCGCCACGGCCTGCACAGCGGCGATCACCGGGTTGGAGCTGTGCTCGCCGGCGGTGGCGGTCGTGGGCGAGACGAGAAGCGGAACCTGCTGGAGGAAGATGATCACCGCGATCCCGAGGGTGAAGCCCTCGATGACCGGCCACGGGATGAACGACACCGCGCGTCCGAGCCGCAGGGCGCCGGCCGCGAGCACGACGATGCCTGCGAGCACGCTCACGGCGGCCACGGCGGCGGCGCCGTGAGTCGCGACGATCGGCAGCAGCACCACCACCATCGCCCCCGTCGGACCCGACACCTGCACAGAGGACCCGCCGAAGACGGCCGCGATGAGTCCGGCCACGATGGCCGTGATCAGGCCCGCCTCAGCCGAGAGGCCCGAGCTCACGCCGAACCCCAGCGCCAGCGGGAGCGCGACGATGCCGACGGTGACGCCCGCGATCAGATCACCGCGCCAGGTGCGGCGGGCGAGGCGGTAGTCGGCCGCCGAGGGGAGGAAAGTGAGCGTCGCTGCGCGCAGCCGGCTCCGCCGGGGTGAGGAGGAGGCAGAAGCGGTCATGAGTCTGCGTCAGCGGCGCGAGGTGTCGCCGGGGTGAGGTCGGGCAGCTCGTCGACGTCGGCCGCGCGCGCGCCGTCGTTGCGCACGATGTCGCGCAGCAGCGCTCGTGCGACGGAGAGCAGCTCGGCGACCTTCTCATCGGCGAGGCGATAGTAGACGTGGCTGGCGCGGCGCTCCGACTCGACGAGGCGATGGCGCCGCAGGACGGCGAGGTGCTGTGAGAGGTGGGATGCCTCGAGCCCCGTCGACTCCTGCAGGGCGGCGACGCTCACCTCTGTGGCCGCGGCGAGGAGCTCGAGGATGCGGATGCGGAAGGGGTGGGCGAGGCCCTTGAAGAGGCCGGCCTTCACTTCGTACAGCGGTCGCTGCTGCGGGGATAGTGGCATGATGGAACCATCATACCGCGTGGACGGGTCGGGTCCTCCGATCGGGGTGTCAGGATGGAGGGGTGACACCTGCCGAGCCGCTCAGCGAGCACGCCCCGACCGTTCCGTTCGCATCGCCGGCCGCGTCATCGGGGTCCCCGCACATAGAGGTTCCGGTCGCCTACGACGGGATCCTCCTCGCCGGCTTCGGCGGTCCCGAGGGACAGGATGACGTCATCCCTTTCCTGCGCAACGTGACGCGCGGCCGGGGAATCCCCGACGAGCGTCTGGAAGAGGTCGCCCACCACTACCGGCACTTCGACGGGATCAGCCCCATCAATGCCCAGAACCGCGCGCTCAAGGCCGCGCTCGAAGCCGAGCTCGCATCCCGCGGCCTCCACTTGCCCGTGTACTGGGGGAATCGCAACTGGGCTCCGTATCTGGAAGAGGCGGTGCAGGATGCCGCGGCATCCGGTCACTCGAATCTGCTCGCCCTCGCGACCAGTGCCTACTCGTCATTCTCGAGCTGTCGTCAGTACCGCGAGGACTTCGCGCGCGTCCTCGACGTCACGGGCCTCGGGGGATCGGTGACGATCGACAAGGTCCGCCAGTTCTTCGACCACCCCGGTTTCGTGCAGCCCTTCATCGACGGTGTGCGGGACGCCGTCGGCGGTTTCCTGGCTGACGGGCTGCCGCCCGAGTCCGTGCGCGTGCTCTTCTCGACCCACAGCATCCCGACCGCCGACGCCGAGCGCTCCGGTCCACGCGAAGGCGACCCGCACCACCGCGAGTGGGGCGAGGGCGGGGCATACGCCGCGCAGCACCGCGCCGTCGCCGAGGTCGTCATGTCGGCGGTCGCCGCCGCGATCCCCGCGGCCGCGCGCGTCGGCTGGGAGCTCGTGTACCAGTCGCGCTCCGGCCCGCCCACCCAGCCATGGCTCGAGCCCGATGTCAACGACGTCATCGCCGACCTGCCGGGTGCGGGCGTGGAGGCGGTCGCGATCGTGCCGCTCGGCTTCATGAGCGATCACATGGAGGTGCTCTGGGACCTCGACACCGAGGCGACGGATGCCGCGGCCGAAGCGGGCCTGCGCTCGGTGCGCACGCCGACCCCCGGCGTCGACCCGGCGTTCGTGGCGGGCCTCGTCGACCTCGTCGAGGAACGCCTGCGGGGCACGGCCGCAGCGGACCGCCCGCACCTCACGGACCTGGGCCCGTGGTTCGACGTCTGCCGCCCCGCCTGCTGCGAGAACGTGCGTGCGGGATTCAAGCCGGCGGCGGCCGGCGTCGCGCCCTGACGGGCCGCGCAATCTGCCCGAAGCGCCCCCTCACCGCTCCCTAGGATTGACCTCATGCGCATCCATATCGCGACCGACCACGCCGGCCTCGAGTTCTCCACCCAGCTGCAGCACCACCTGGCGGCCGCCGGCCACGAGGTCGTCGACCACGGGCCGATCGACTACGACCCCCTCGACGACTACCCCGCGTTCTGCATCCGCGCGGCGCAGGCCGTGGTGCGCGATCAGGCGGCGGGAAGAGAGACCCTCGGCGTCGTCTTCGGCGGCTCCGGCAACGGCGAGCAGATCGCGGCGAACAAGGTCGTGGGCGTCCGCGCGGCCCTCGCCTGGAGCATCGCCACCGCCGAGCTCGCCCGCGAGCACAACGACGCGAACGTCATCGCGATCGGCGCCCGCCAGCACACCTTCGAAGAGGCGGTGTCGTTCATCGACCGCTTCATCGCCACGCCGTTCTCGGGCGAGGAGCGCCACGCGCGCCGCATCGCGCAGCTCGCTGCGTATGAGGAGGACGGTGCGCTCCAGCCCGACCCTCGTGCGACGACCGGACAGCCCGATGTGCTCGCGGCGGACGACAGCTCGTTCGACCCCGAGGCAGGCTGACCGAGCGTGCCCGAGGGTCATTCCGTCCACCGCATCGCGCGTCAGTTCGACCGCAACTTCGTCGGCCATGCCGTCGCCGCGTCGAGCCCGCAAGGGCGCTTCGCAGAGGGGGCGGCGGTGATCGACGGACGCACGGCCACCGCCGTTCGCGCCGTGGGGAAGCAGATGTTCCTCGAGTTCGACGACGACCTGACGCTGCGCGTCCACCTGGGCCTCTACGGCGCGTGGGATTTCGCGGGCGAGATCCTCGTCGACCCGACCATCGCCTCGGCGAACGGCCGCATGGGGCAGACGAATCAGCGCGGCACCGACCTCGCAGACGATCCGATCCTGGACGACGCGGGCGAGAACTCGCTCACCTCCATCGGTGCGCCCCGGCGGACCCGTGTGCACGTGCGCATGTCGGAGCAGACCACCGGGCTTGCCGATGACGACGACGTCTGGCCGCCTCCGGTGGTCGGCCAGGTGCGCCTGCGCCTGCTGACGGATTCGACCGCCGCCGACCTGCGGGGGCCGACGGCGTGCGAGCTGCAGACCCCCGATGAAGTGGCCGCGACCATCGCGAAGCTGGGCCCCGATCCACTGGTCGACGACGTGTCGGAGGGGGAGGAGCGATTCACCACGGTGGTGCGACGCAAGCCCACGCCGATCGGCCTGCTGCTCATGGACCAGTCCGTCGTGAGCGGCATCGGCAACGTGTACCGCGCCGAGCTTCTCTTCCGGGCGCGGCAGAACCCCCACACCCCCGGACGCGACGTGCCCGAGGAGACGGTGCGCGAACTCTGGCGCGACTGGGTGCGCCTGCTCGCGATCGGCGTCGAGACCGGTCAGATGATGACGATGGACGACCTCGATCCCGGCGCCTATCGAAGGGCCTTGGCGAGCCGCGACGACCGTCACTGGGTGTACCACCGTGCCGGACTGCCCTGTCGCATCTGCGGCACCGAGATCGTCGTCGAAGAGGTCGCCACACGCAAGCTCTATTGGTGCCCGAACTGCCAGCGCTGAGCCGACCCTAGGCTGGAGTCCATGCGTCAGAACCCGAGCTTCGCCATGACGGATGTCAGCGAGCTGCGTCGCCTCGTCGAGCTCAACCCGTGGGTCACCCTGGTCAGCCAGACCGATGCGGGCCTCGTCGCCTCGCACTACGCCGTGCTCCTCGACGACGGCCGCGACGACCTCACGATCGTGGGTCACGTCGGGCGGCCCGACGACATGATCCACGGTCTCGGTGAGCGCGAGCTGCTGGTTGTCGTGCAAGGACCCCATGGCTACATCTCGCCCGGCTGGTACCCGGACGGACCCAACGTGCCGACATGGAACTTCGTCTCGGCTCACCTGACCGGTGTGCCCGAGCTCCTCACTCCGCAGGAGAACCTCGAGGTGCTCGACCGCCTGGTCGCGCGCTTCGAGAAAGGGATGCCGCAGCCGCGTCTCCTGTGGGAACCGCCGAACGATGCGGACTACGTCACCAAGCTCGAACGCGGCACCGTCGGATTCCGCCTCACGCCCACCCGAATCGTCGCCAAGCGCAAGCTCAGCCAGAACCGTCCCGACGACGTGGTCGAGACGATCATCGCGGAACTGGAAGCGGGGGCAGGACCGTACGCCGACCCGCGCCTCGCCGGTGAGATGCGGCGCGACCTCGACACCCGGAAGGCGGCCCGATGAGCCTGCGACGCGGTGACACTCCCGATGTCCTGGCGAACGTCCGCCTGAGCGGTGCGGAGCGCACCGACCCGTTCCTCGACGATCCGGTAGACGTGCACCTCGCCGACGGGTTCGTCGTCGACATCGCGCCGGCGGGCGCGCTCGCCCGGCATGGCGCTGTGCTCGACGCCCGCGGGGCGTGGCTGATCCCGGGACTGTGGGACCACCACGTGCATGTCGTGCAGTGGGCGCTGGCCGCACAGCGCGAGCCTCTCGGCGGAGCGACCTCGGCTGCTCATGCGGCCGCCATCATGGGCGCCGCTGCACCTCTGCCCGACGGCCGACGGGTAGGCACGGGATTCCGCGACGCGCTGTGGGGCGACCTTCCCACGCTCGAGGCGCTCGACGCCGCGACCGGCGAGGTCCCGACCTACCTGATCAATGCCGACGTGCACAGCGTGTGGCTCAACACCGCGGCGCTGCGGCGCGAGGGGTTCGAGCCGGACGGCACCGGGATCCTGCGCGAGGACCCGGCGTTCGAGATCTCGCGCCGCCTCAACGCCCTGCCGGCGCAGGTCGCGGATCCGCTGGTCGAGAGGATGGCCCGGGATGCCGCCGCCCGCGGCGTCGTGGGACTGGTCGACCTCGACATGGCGTGGAACGAGGAGGCGTGGGCGCGCCGGCTCGGTCAGGGCTTCGACACGCTGCGCGTGGAGTTCGGGATCTACCCGGAGTTCCTCGACCGCGCCGTCGCCGAGGGACTGCAGACGGGCGATGCGGCGCGGGGCGCGGCATCCGATCTCGCCCGCGTCGGCCCGCTCAAGGTGATCACCGACGGCTCCCTCGGAACCCGCACCGCGGCGACCTCCCATGCCTACCCGGGAGACCCGCACAACCACGGGATGCTCACGGTCGACAGCGCGACGCTCGTCGACCTCATGACCCGCGCGACCGGAGCCGGGATCGCCTCGGCGATCCACGCGATCGGCGACGTCGCGAACTCGGCAGCCCTCGATGCGTTCGCCGTGAGCGGCGCCTGGGGCACGATCGAACACGCGCAGCTGGTCGCGCACGCCGACATCCCGCGCTTCTCCCGGTTGGGCGTCGGAGTGAGCGTCCAGCCCGAGCACGCGATCGACGACCGCGACCTCACCGACACGATCTGGGCCGAGCAGACGGCGCAGCCCTATCCGCTGCGGTCGCTCGCCGACGCCGGTGCGAACCTGCTTTTCGGATCGGACGCGCCGGTGTCGCCGCTCGACCCATGGGCGGCCATGGCGGCGGCGGTCTTCCGTACGCGCGACGGGCGCGAGCCCTGGCAGGCCGCGCAGAGCGTGCCGGCCGAGGTCGCCCTGGGCGCATCGACGCACGGCGGCTCGGGCGCCCCGGCGCGCATCGAGCCGGGTGCGCGGGCCGACCTCGCCGTCTGCGCGCACGACCCGCTCACGGCGGACCACGAGCAGCTGCGCGGCATGACCGTCACCGCCACCCTCCTCGGCGGTCGGCTGACCCACCTCGCGTAGCCGGCCCGCCCTCGGATCCGGGGGACAGCCCCCGTCGAGGTTCGGGAGGGGGTCGGATGCCGCCTTCCGCGCGCTCTGGCGAGGCTGGAGGCATGGTTTCCGCTCCTCCCTCGCCGCCCCCTCCGCCGCTGCCGCCCGCACTGCCGACCGCGACCCCGCGGCGGCGCCGGCGCCGCGTGTCGGCGATCCTCGTCGCCGTTCCGCTCGTGGCCGTGATGGTGCTGATCGCCGCCGGTGCGATCTGGTTCGGGGCGAACAGTGCGCGCGCCACGCCGCCCGCGGCGGGCGAGCTCACGTTCGACCGCGCACTGCACATCCCCGAGCTCGCGCCGTCGAGGATCGAGGACGGCGTGCGGGTCTTCGAACTCGACGCCGCCGAGGGACGCACCTCGTTCCTCCCCGGGAGCGAGACGCCCACGCTCGGCTACAACGGGTCGTATCTCGGGCCGACGCTCGTCGCGGCGCGCGGCGAAGACGTGCGGGTCGACGTCACGAACGGCCTCGCCGAGAGCACGACCGTCCACTGGCACGGCATGCACCTTCCCGCCGCGATGGACGGCGGACCGCACACGCCGATCGCCGCCGGGGCGACCTGGCAGCCGGAGTGGACCATCGACCAGCCCGCTGCGTCCCTCTGGTACCACCCGCACCTCCACGGGCGCACCCGCGAGCAGGTCGACGCCGGCCTCGCGGGGATGTTCATCATCCAGGACGAGGAGGAGGCCGCCCTGCCGCTGCCGCGTGAGTACGGCGTGGACGACATCCCGGTCATCGTGCAGGATCGGTCGTTCAGCGCCGACGGCGCCTTCTCCGGCAGCATCGGCATGCAGTTCGACGGCGTCCTGGGCGACACGATCCTCGTGAACGGCACCATCGCGCCGTACCTCGACGTGACGACCGAGCTGGTGCGCCTGCGCCTGCTGAACGGGTCCAGTGCGCGCATGTACGACTTCACCTTCGCCGACGGCCGAGAGTTCGCGCTCATCGGCACCGACGGCGGCCTCCTCGAGGAGCCCGTCCCCTCGACGAGCGTGCCGCTGTCGCCGGGGGAGCGCGCCGAGATCGTCGTCGCAGTAGCGCCCGGCGAGCGTGTCGCCCTGCGATCACAGGCGCCCGACCCGGCTCTTCACGCGGGCGGTGCGTCGTTCGACGTCCTCGAGCTGCGGGCCGCAGCATCCCTCGCCTCCTCTCCGCGCCTGCCGGCGACGCTGGTCGAGCTCCCGGAGGCGGACGAGTCGGATGCCGCAGCCCACCGCTCGTTCGAGATGTCGGGGCACAGCATCAACGACCGCCAGATGGACCTCGGCCGTGCGGACGTCGTCGCCACCGTCGACACGAGCGAGGTGTGGACGGTTCACAACAGCAACCCGCTGCCGCACTCGTTCCACGTGCACGACATGCAGTTCCGGGTGCTGAGCGTGGACGGCGAGGCGCCGCCCGCGCGGCTGTCGGGCCGGAAGGACACGATCGCGCTCGAGCAGGGTCGCCGTTACCGCCTCCTCGTGCCGTTCGAGGACTACGCCGACCCGACCACTCCATACATGTATCACTGCCACCTGCTGTGGCACGAGGACCAGGGCATGATGGGACAGTTCCTGGTCGTCGAACCGGGCCACGAGCCCGACCTGCGACGTCCCGAGGGAGATTCCGATGACCACGATGACCACTGACGCCGTCACCGCCGCGCCCCGCGCGGCGAGGGAGGGCTTCTGGGCCGACTACGGTCGCGCCTGGGCCCGCACCCCCGGCAGCGCCGTCTATCTGCTTGCCGTCTTCGTGCTGGCGATGGTCTCGGTCAGCCTGCTCGCGTCGCTCTTCTGGACCGGGGTCGGGCTGCTCGTCGTCATCGTCGGGCTGCCGATCGTCGTGGGCGCGCTGTTCGTCGCCCGTGGGTTCGGAATCGCCGATCGAGGGCTCCTCCGGCTCACGGGGCTGCCCCCGGTCGCCGAGCCGGAGTGGAACCGCGACAGGCCGGGCGCCGCGGGGTTCTGGATGACCCTCACCCGGCCGATCCGCAATGCCCACTACTGGCTGTACCTCGTGCACGGCATGATCGTGAACCCGGTGATCAGCACCATTTCCTTCGTCCTGACGACCGTGTGGCTCAGCATCGGTCTCGGCGGCCTCACCTACTGGATCTGGGGCGCGTTCCTCCCGCGCGACAACGGCGGCGACTGGGGTCGCTACGTCGCCGATGCGCTGCCGTGGATGTTCGGCGGGTGGTCGGCATGGGCTGTCGAGGTCACGCTCTACCTGATCGCCGGCATCGTCTTCACGTTCACGATGCCCTGGGTGCTCGGCGGCCTCGCGCGCGGTCACCATGCCGTCGCGGAGGGCATGCTCGGTCGCTGGCGGTCGGACGACCTCGCCGCCGAGGTGCGCGCCGAGGCCGCGGCCCGCGGCGCCGCCGTGCACGCCGAGGACGTCGCCCTGCGCCGCCTCGAACGCGACATCCATGACGGGCCCCAGCAGCGCCTGGTGCGCCTGCAGCTGGATCTCGCGGCGCTCGAGCGCCGCGCCGAATCGGGTGATGCGGGTGCCGCGGCCGAACTCGCCCGTGAGGCGCGCAGCCACGCGAAGGCCGCCCTCGACGAGCTGCGCGCGCTCTCGAGCGGGGTGGCTCCGCCGTTGCTGCAGGACCGCGGGCTCGCCGCCGCGCTGTCCGCGATCGCCGCCACCACACCCCTCGTGGTGCACGCCGACATCGACCCGGCCATCGACGCCGTCACGAGCCCCGAGGTCGCACGCACGGTCTACTTCGTCGTGGCCGAGCTGTTCACGAACGTCGTCAAGCACTCCGGGGCGACTGCCGTGACCCTCAAGGCCTCGGTGCGCTCGTCGGTGTCGGGCGCGCCGTCGATGCTCGACGTCTGGGTGGTCGACAACGGCCGCGGCGGCGCGTCGTACGCGGTGGGCCACGGGCTGGAGGGTCTGCGCGAGCGGGTCGCGGGCCTCCGCGGAATGCTCGTCGTCGACAGCCCTGCGGGCGGTCCGACCTCCGTCGGCGCGCACGTGCCGCTGGCTCCGGTCGCGGCGTGAGCGCTCCCTATGCTGAGGGCATGGCATCCCGGAGCGAGACCAGTCCGCTGCGCGTCGTCCTCATCGAGGACTCGGTGCTGCTGCGCGAGGGGCTGGTCCGGCTCTTCGACGAAGCCGGCTATGTCACCGCCGGTGCGTGGGGCGATGCCGACGACATCGTCGCGCGGGTGCGCGATGCCGAAGCGGATGTCGCGATCCTCGACGTGCGGCTGCCTCCGGGGTTCCGCGACGAGGGCATCCGCGCTGCGCTGACGCTGCGCGCGGCGCTGCCGCAGGTCGGCATCCTCGTGCTCAGCCAGTACGTCGAGGGCGTGTACGCCCGCGAGCTGCTGGCGGGCGGCGACGGGGGAGTCGGCTACCTGCTGAAGGACCGTGTGACGTCGTTGGAGGAGTTCACCGACGCCGTGCGCCGGGTGCGCGAGCGCGGCACCGTGCTCGATCCGCTCGTCGTGCAGGGCCTGATCGCGGCACGACCGGACCCGCTGGCGACGCTCACCCCTCGCGAGCGGGACGTGCTCACACTGATGGCGGAGGGCCGCAGCAACGCGAGCATCGCGGAGCGGCTCTTCATCGGAGTGGGCGCGGTCGAGAAGAACATCAGCGCGATCTTCGCCAAGCTCGGGCTCGAGGAGTCCGGCACCGAGCATCGACGCGTGCTCGCCGTGCTCGCGTTCCTCCAGCGGCCCTAGCCACCACGACAGGCGAAACGCCCCGAGACCTCATCGAGGTCCGGGGCGTTTCGTCTCGCTGCGCTCGCTCGGCGAGCACGCGGTCACTCGGCGAGGTGCGCGAACAGGAACCAGCGGTCCTTCTCCAGCGTCTCCTTGATGCCGATCGCGACGTCCTGGCTCGTGAGATCGAACTCGTCGAGGCCGTCGATCGCGGCCTGCGTATCGGCGATCACGGCGTCCATGTCGGAGATCACGTCGCGGATCAGAGCCTCCCACTGCGTGAACCCGGCGGGAACCGCGGTCGACGTCTTCCCGGCGATGGTGCCGACGCGCGCGTCGACCGGGAGGCCGAGTGCGACGATCCGCTCGGCGGCCTGGTCGGCGCCCGCCTGCGCATTGGCGACGAGGGTGTCGAGGAGTTCGTGGATGGCGATGAAGTTCGCGCCGCGGACGTTCCAGTGGGCCTGCTTGCCGTTGACGGCGAGGGCCTGCAGCCCGAGCACGACGGGAGTGAGGAACTGGGCGCTGGCGGCGGCCACGGTGGGGTCGGCAGCGGTAGCGGGGGTGGTGTTCGTCTTGGTCATATCGGTCGCCTCCATCGTCGGGAGGGACGCCTCGATCGGCGTGCGTCCTCCGGTGGGTGCAACGCTACTCAGCACCCGGCATTCCGCAAGCAAGACAAGGCTCGGCTAACCGGTGGCGCGGACGCCGTGCTGTCATGCCGGATTGTCAGCCGACACCGGCTAACGTCGATAGGTGCCTTCCGCTGATCACGACCTCGGGCCGCAGAATCTGCGTGCGCCCGCCGCCACCGTGACCCGCGAGCCGCGCGACCGCTCTCCGGAGCACGCCGAGCCGTCGCGGTTCATCCCGCACGTGCAGGGGCTGCGCGCGATCGCCGTGCTCGCGGTCGTGCTCTACCACTTCTGGCCGGGCCGGGTCACGGGCGGCTACGTCGGCGTCGACATCTTCTTCGTGATCTCCGGCTTCCTGATCACCGGGCACCTCATGCGCGAGCTCTCGGCCACGGGAAGCGTGCGACTGGGCCAGTTCTGGGCGCGCCGCGCTCGACGCCTGCTGCCGGCATCCCTCCTCGTCCTGCTCTTCTGTGCGATCGTCGCGATGTCGCCGTACCTCACGCCGACCTCGGCGCTTCCGAACGAGGTGCAGGAGATCCTCGCGTCGACGTTCTACGTCGAGAACTGGTTCCTGGCGCTCAACAGCGCCGACTACCTCAACCACTCGGGCGACCCGACCACCGTCCAGCACTACTGGTCGCTGTCGCTCGAGGAGCAGTTTTACGTCATGTGGCCGCTCATCATGCTGCTCGCGGCATGGATCGGGGTGAAGTTCTTCCGCGGCGCCCGCCGCCGCGCCGTCATCACGGCCCTCGCGATCGTCACGGTCGTCTCGTTCGTGTTCTGCGTCGTCTTCACGATCACGAACCCGGCCCCGGCGTACTTCGTCACCTTCGGCCGGATGTGGCAGTTCGGCGTCGGTGCGCTCATCGCCCTGGTGCCTCTGCTCCGCGTCCGCAACGCGATCGGGAGCTTCGTGCTGGGCTGGGCAGGCGTGCTCGTCCTCGTCTACGCGATCTTCACGTTCGACGGCCAGACGCCGTTCCCGGGCTACATGGCCGCCATCCCGACCCTCGGCGCAGCGGCGGTGCTGGCCGCGTCGAACACCGAGCGCTGGTGGTACCCCACGCGTATCCTGGCGATCCGTCCGGCGCAGTTCGTCGGTGACATCTCGTACTCGCTGTACCTCTGGCACTGGCCGCTCATCATCATCGCGCCGTCGGTGCCGTTCTGGGGCCTCACGATCTACCACCGGGTCGCGTTGCTGATCCTCTGCTTCGTGCTCGCGTGGCTCACCAAGAAGTTCGTCGAAGACCCCGCCCGCAGCTGGAAGGTGCTGACGTCACGGCCTGCGCGCGTCACGCTGTGGAGCTCGCTCGGCGCGATGCTCATCGTGGCGGTCGTCGCGGCGACCGCGTGGTTCGTGAACGCGCCCGCCTACAACGCGGGCGTGCGCGACATCCAGCAGCTCCAGGAGGACCCGCCGCCGTGCTTCGGCGCAGCCGCGGTGCTCGACGCGTCGTGCGCCGACGCCGACTTCGGCGACACGATCCTCCCGGCGCCGGGATTCGCGGGCATCGACCGCCCGGCCGACGCGCAATGCTTCGTACAGCTCACCGACGCCCGACCGGTATCGTGCACGTTCGGTTCCGACGACCCCGACGCGCCGCGCGTCGCCCTCGTCGGCGACAGCCATGCCTACCAGCTGCTGTCGACGTTCCAGCGCATCGCCGAGGACGAGGGCTGGCAGCTCGTCACGTGGTTCAAGGGCGCGTGCCCGTGGAACTCCACACCGCTGTCCACTCCCGGCGCCTTCGGCGCGGCGTGCGCGGAATGGCGGGAGGGGGTGACGGCGGCGATGGCCGACGCCGACCTCGACGCCGTCTTCACCGCGGCGATCGCAACGACCCCGTACTCTTCGGCCGGGTTCGACTCGTCGTACGACGCGGCGGTCGCCGGCTACGTCGACGCGTGGGACGGGATGCTCGACCAAGGCGTGCCGGTGATCACCGTCGTCGACAACCCCGTCTGGGAGACCGACCCGAACAAGTGCCTTCGCACTCGGGATGCCGCGGAATGCGACGGCCCGCGGTCCGATGTGCTCGTCGCGGACGACCCGTTGCGCGACGCTGCCGCCCAGCGCGAGGGCGTCACGCTCCTCGACTTCACGGACGTGTTCTGCGGCGAGGAGTTGTGTGCCCCTGTCGTGGGCGGTGCGAACATCTACCGCGACCAGGATCACCTCACGGTGACCTTCGCCGATACTCTCGCGCCGTGGTACTCCGAGGCGATCCGGAACGCCCTGGCCGAATAGAGTCGGATCATGACGATCGCCTCCGGAGCATCGGTGCTCAGTGCGGCGGGCAGGACGCCCGCGCTCGACCCCAGTTCGTTCATCGCCACCGGCGCCCGCGTCATCGGGGGCGTCACGCTCGGGCCGGGCGCGAGCGTCTGGTACAACGCCGTGCTGCGTGCCGACGGCGACACCATCATGGTGGGGGCGCGCAGCAACCTGCAGGACAACGTGTCGGTGCACGTCGACGCGGGAAAGCCCGTCGTGATCGGCGAGGACGTGTCGGTTGGGCACAACGCCGTCGTGCACGGCTGCACGATCGGCGACGGCTCCCTGATCGGCATGGGCGCCGTCGTCCTGAACGGCGCCCGGATCGGCAGCGGCTGTCTCGTCGCCGGGGGCGCTGTGGTGCTCGAAGGTTCGGACATCCCCGACGGCTCGCTCGTCGCCGGTGTCCCGGCGAAGGTTCGCCGTGAGCTCACCGACGAGGAACGCGCGGGTCTGCTCGCGAACGCCGCGCACTACCTCGCCCACATCGAGGAGCATCTCGACGCGCGACCCCTCGACTGATCCGCCTCATCCGGCCGGCCGTGGCGGTGGATGGTGCTTGCCCCGGTGGACCTCGTACAGGCGCACGTGCCCGGGCCAGGAGGGGTCGTTCTCGATCGGCTTGTCGTCCATGAAAAGCGTGATGACGTGCGCGAGCTGCCCGGGATGGCTGAAGTTGATGGCGTGCGCGGCGCCTTCGAGCAGAACGACCAGCACATGGCTGTCGGTCTGACTGGCGACCTCGTCGACGCGGTGCGCGTGGGGGAGCAGCGGGTCGCGCTGCCCGAGCACGACCAGCGTCGGGATGCGCATCTCGAGGAGGCGCTGCAGCGACGGGTACTGCGTCAGCGCGCGGAACATCCGCATGGTGCTCGGCACGCCGAAGCGCACGTAGTCGGGTACGGCGACCCGTGCCATCCGGGTCGGCTCCCGCGGAGCATCCTTCGTCAACTGGGCGATCGCGCGACGGAGCGGCTGGTTGAAGATGCCGCCGGCGGGGGAGACGAGCACCGCTCGGTCGATCCGCTCGGGGTAGTGGTGCGCGAACTCGATGATGACCGGGCAGCCCATCGAGTTGCCCACGAGCGTCGACTTCTCGATGCCGCGGTCGTCCAGGAAGTCGGCGGCGGCATGGGCGAGATCGGGGATGTCGAGCATGTCGCGCCGCTTGCCGCTGCGGCCGAACCCGGGCAGGTCGGGGACGAAGGTGTGGAATCGGTCGGCGAGGCGCTCGGCTGTCGGAAGCAGGTACCGTCCCGAGAGTCCGAAGCCGTGGACGTGGGTCATCACGCGCGCGTCGGCCGGCGGGTCCGGCGACTCGCGGTAGAACACGTCGACCCCGTCGATCCGCGTCCACTTCTCGGTGAGACTCGACGCCGGCCGGCGCGGGAGTCTGCGCGGCTTGGGCGCGCCTGCGGGCGAGGTGGGCGTACTCATCGGTGCTCCCTCACGTTCCGTCCGATCGAGTCCTGAGTCGGATTCTGCTCTTCGGGCACGCCGGCCGGTAGCGGGTCGGCGGAAATCACCCGATGCAGGGGAGAGCCGGTGGGTGCTCGGCTGCGGTCGCGTGGTCACGCGGAACCGGCCGCGCCCGCATCGGCGTCAGCCCTCAGGCGTCGGCTCGGGCGGGTGAAGCTTCGTCTGCACCATCTCCTGGATGTAGGCCCAGTCGGGGTTGTGCTCGTCGATGCCGCCGTCGGGCGTCAACTCGATCGTCGTGACCTCCTGCTCCTTGGCCTTCAGCGCCAGGTCGAGCAGTGTCGGGATGAACGACGAGGGGATGTCTGTGCTCACCATGTCCGCACCGGCGTCCGCGACTTCCTGGAAGCGCGTGAGCACGACCTGCGGCGTGAACTGGTCGAGGATGGCCTGCTGCAGCTCGCGCTGACGCCGCATTCTGTCGAAATCGCTCGTGGTGTGGCGGGAACGGGCGTACCACTGCGCCGTGAAGCCGTCCATGCGCTGCGTGCCGGGATCGATCCATCCTTCGACCCACTCTTCGAGCGGTTCCCCGGTATAGCCCGGGCCGCCGATCGGGATGCGCTCCTTGACGTCTATCTCGACACCGCCCAGGGCATCGATGAGGTCCTCGAAGGCGTACATGTCGATCGTCACGTAATGGGGTACCTCGATGCCCAGGATGCCCTCGACGGCATCCTTGGTCGCTTCGATGCCCGGCGCGGACCCCTTGGAGACCGCGTCGGGATAGATCAGCGAGCCGTCCTGACAGACCTCCACCTCGGTGTTGAGCTGGTTGATGCCGCTGCCCCACCCGCACGTCGCGTCGGCGTGACCTTCGTGGCCGTTCGGATAGCGATCCTGCATCGGCCCTTCCGAGAACGGGAAACCGGGCATGTCTCGCGGGAAGCCGGTGATGGTGGTCGCGCCGGTCTCGGCGTTGATCGAGACGACCGAGATGCTGTCGAACCGCTTCGAGTCGTTCGAGGGAACGTGATCGGCGCCGAGGAGGAGGATGTTGTAATAGCCGTCGGACGGCTCGACGGAGGGGCCGCTTGCGCCGAAGATCGCGCCGAGCGTCTCCCGCGTCGTGCCCGCCACATTCGCTCCGTACGCCGCCGTTCCGCAGGCGAGAACGAGAAGGACGACGGATGCCGCGGCGATGCCGTACCGTGCGCGTCGGCCGGTCCGCACCAGGCGCACGAGGCGCAGAGTGTCGACCGTGAGGATGATCCACAGCACGGCATAGGCGATGAGCAGGCCCTGGGCGAGGAGCAGGACGAACCAGTTCGTGCCGATCGCCAGCACCACCGACCGTGCGAACAGCGCTCCCAGCACGGCGGCGATCGCGAGCGCCCACATGACCAGGGTCGCGACGATCCCGATGCGTCCCAGACGGCGGCTCCCCGCGAGCACCTGGGCCGAGCCGGGGACCAGGAAGTTCAGGACGACGAGCCACCATCCGCGGCGGGTCATGACGGCTCGGGACGAGGCATCCGGATACCGCATCGGTCGCTCCTGGGTGAGCGGCGCGGACTTGCGAGGCGCGGCCGGTGCGGCGGCGCCCTGCAACCGTCTGGGCTCGGCGGTGGACACACTCACGGCCTCAGGGTAGGCGCGGGTCGCGGCGTATCCCTGTAATGGCACGGCGTATCGCCGACGTGGTGCCGAGCCAGTAGCGCGCCGGCGTGGTTGCGCCCCGCGCATCCGGCGGCGTCACGACAGGCGGCGTCACGTCAAAAGCCCTCGCGAGCGGCCTGCGGCCGCCCGAGAGGGCATTGGAGGGGATGACGGGAATCGAACCCGCACCATCAGTTTGGAAGACTGAGGCTCTACCATTGAGCTACATCCCCGTGCGCCCGCTGACGGGCACCGACCAATCGTAGTACATGGTGGCCGTCACCCCGCTCCCCAGGTCAGCCCGACGCGCGGCAGAGCGGAGGGAGCCGGTCATGGCACGCACGGGCGGAGAGGTCGTCGAAGCGCTCATCGCCACGCTGAATGCGGGCGACGTCGGCGGAATGGACGACCTGTTCCACGAGGACGCGGTGATGGAGTGGCCGCAGTCCGGGGAGCGCATCGTGGGCGGCGACAATCGCCGTGCGGTGTACACGCGATTCCCGCAGCTGCCGACGATCTCGCTGCGGCGGCTGATCGGCGACGGCGATCTGTGGGTCGCTCAAGCCGACCTCGACTACGGCGACGGCGATCCGTACCAGTCGATCTTCATCTTCGAGCTGCGCGACGGCCGCATCGCGCAGGAGACGGCGTACTGGACGAAGCCGTTCCCGGCTCCGGACTGGCGTGCCGAGTGGGTCGAGCGCATGTAGCCCGAACGGTGCGCGCAGGCGACTGCCGGGCGGGTCGGCTAGACTTCTCGGGGCCGAATGGCGCACGCATGCGTGCGGACCCGCCCGGGGCGTAGCTCAGCTTGGTAGAGCGCCCGCTTTGGGAGCGGGAGGCCGCAGGTTCAAATCCTGTCGCCCCGACATCACGGCCCCTCACAGAATTCCGACCCAGACCTTCAGCCGCGCATGCGCGCGCGGTCCGATAGAGGAGAACGAACAAGCATGGTGAACAGCACCGTCGAGAAGCTCAGCCCGACCCGGGTGAAGCTGCACATCACGGTCACGCCCGACGAGCTCAAGCCGTCGATCGCGCACGCGTACGAGCACATCGCCCAGGACGTCCAGATCCCCGGCTTCCGCAAGGGCAAGGTCCCCGCGCCGATCATCGACCAGCGCATCGGGCGCGGCGCGGTGCTCGAGCACGCCGTCAGCGAGGGTCTCGACACGTTCTACCGCCAGGCCGTCGAGTCCAATGAGCTCCGCGTCCTCGGTCGTCCGAGCGCCGAGGTCACCGAGTGGCCGGCCGAGAAGGACTTCTCGGGCGACCTCAAGGTCGAGGTCGAGGTGGATGTCCGCCCCGACTTCGAGCTGCCCGCGTTCGAGGGCACCACGGTCGAGGTCGACGCGATCGAGGTCGACGAGAGCGCCATCGACGAGGAGCTCGACCGTCTGCGCAGCCGCTTCGGCACGCTCGTGACCGTCGACCGCCCGGCCGCCACGGGTGACTTCGTCGAGCTCGACCTCGTCGCCACGATCGACGGCGCCGAGATCGACCGCGCCGAGGGCGTCTCGTACGAGGTCGGCTCGGGCGAGCTGCTCGAGGGCATCGACGAGGCCATCGACTCGCTGACCGCCGGCGAAGAGACCACCTTCCGCTCGAAGCTCGTCGGCGGCGACCACGCCGGCGAGGAGGCCGAGGTCTCGGTCGTCGTGAAGTCGGTCAAGGAGCGCGAGCTGCCCGAGGCCGACGACGACTTCGCCCAGATCGCCAGCGAGTTCGACACCATCGGCGAGCTGCGCGACAGCCTCAAGGACCGCGTCGGCGAGCAGTCGGTGTTCACCCAGGGCTCGGCTGCGCGCGACAAGCTCATCGAGCAGCTGCTCGAGCAGGTCGAGATCCCGGTTCCCGCTCAGCTCATCGAGGACGAGGTGCACACCCACCTCGAGGGCGAGGGTCGCCTCGAGGACGACGTGCACCGTGCCGAGGTCGCCGAGGCCAGCGAGAAGCAGTTCAAGACGCAGATGCTCCTCGACAAGATCGCCGAGCAGGTCAACGTGCAGGTCTCGCAGGACGAGCTCACGCAGTACCTCGTGCAGTCCGCCGCCCAGTACGGCATGGCCCCGCAGGACTTCGTCAACGCGCTGCAGCAGGGCAACCAGCTGCCCGCGATGATCGGCGAGGTCGCCCGCAACAAGGCCCTCGCGATCGCGCTCGGCAAGGTCAACGTCGTCGACACGAACGGCAAGACCGTCGACCTCACCGGCTTCGTCGCCGACGAGGACGAGGCTGAGGCCGAGGAAGGGGTCGCGGAGGAGGCGCAGGAGATCGCGGATGCCGCGGCCGACGCCGACGCCGTGATCGAGGCCGCAGAGGCCGAGAAGCCCGCCAAGAAGAAGGCACCGGCCAAGAAGAAGGCCGCTGCCGACAAGGAGTGATCACTGCATCGCAGTGAAACGGGGGACGGATGCCGCGGCATCCGTCCCCTTCTCTGTCAGAGCAGGATGACGATGACCGACTGGAACGACCGGGTCGCGGCGGTATGGGCCGACGAAGGGCTGGACGACGCGGAGCGCGTGCGGCTCATCGACGAGCTCGCCGCCGAGCGGGATGAGCACGACGGGCGTGCGCTGTTCGAGCGGGCGGGCGCCCGCGACTCGGCGGGGCTCGAGGCCGAGGCCGAGCCGCTGTACCGGGCGGCGCTCGAGGCAGGTCTCGACGACGAGCTGCGCACGCAGGCGGTCATCCAGCTCGCGAGCACGATCCGGAATCTCGGCAAGCTCGACGAGGCGCTCGACCTGCTGCGTGCGGAGTACGAGCGTGACGCCGGCGCGCCGATGCACGACGCGGCCGCGGCCTTCTACGCCCTCGCGCTGGTGTCATCGGGGAAGGCCGTGCGCGCAGCATCCGTCGCTCTCACGGCACTCGCGCCGCACCTGCCTCGCTACACCCGCTCGGTCGCCGCATACGCGCGCGATCTCGTCGACCCGCAGGACTGATCTGCCCAGGGCGAACACGGGCGGGTCGCCCGCATCGCGCCGGTAGATTCGATGGCACGACCACGGAATCAGGAGTACACATGGCCGAACCACTTGTCGCGACGAGCGTCTTCGACAGGCTGCTGAAGGACCGCATCATCTGGCTCGGGTCGGAGGTGCGAGACGAGAACGCGAACGAGATCTGCGCGAAGATCCTCCTGCTCGCCGCCGAGGACTCCGAGAAGGACATCTACCTCTACATCAACTCGCCCGGCGGATCGATCACGGCCGGCATGGCGATCTACGACACGATGCAGTTCGTGCCGAACGACATCGTCACCGTCGGCATCGGCATGGCCGCCTCGATGGGCCAGCTGCTCCTCACGGCCGGCACCAAGGGCAAGCGCTACATCACGCCGAACGCGCGCGTGCTGCTGCACCAGCCTCACGGCGGCTTCGGCGGCACGGCGAGCGACATCCAGACCCAGGCGCAGCTGATCCTCGACATGAAGAAGCGCCTCGCCGAGATCACGGCCGCGCAGACGGGCAAGTCCGTCGAGCAGATCAACGCCGACGGCGACCGCGACCGCTGGTTCAGCGCGGACGAGGCCCTCGAGTACGGGTTCGTCGACCACATCCGCGAGTCCGCGACCGACGTCATCGGCGGCGGCGGAACCGCCAACTGAGCGCACCGAAGGCGAAAGAGAGAGAACCCGCAATGCAGACCCCCACCTTCGGACCCAGCGCCCCGCAGGGGCTCCAGATGCCCGGCAGCCGCTACGTCCTGCCGCAGTTCGAGGAGCGCACGGCCTACGGCTACAAGCGCCAGGATCCCTACAACAAGCTCTTCGAGGACCGCGTCATCTTCCTCGGGGTTCAGGTCGACGACGCGTCGGCCGACGACGTCATGGCCCAGCTGCTCGTGCTCGAGAGCCAGGATCCCGATCGCGACATCATCATGTACATCAACTCGCCCGGCGGCTCGTTCACGGCCATGACCGCGATCTACGACACGATGCAGTACGTCTCACCGCAGATCCAGACCGTGGTGCTCGGTCAGGCGGCCTCCGCCGCCGCCGTGCTGCTCGCGGCCGGTGCGCCCGGCAAGCGTCTCGCCCTGCCGAACGCCCGCATCCTGATCCACCAGCCCGCGATGGGCGAGGCGGGCCACGGGCAGGCGAGCGACATCGAGATCCAGGCACAGGAGATCATGCGCATGCGCACCTGGCTCGAGGAGACCCTGTCGAAGCACTCGAACAAGACCGTCGCAGAGGTGAACAAGGACATCGACCGCGACAAGATCCTGGGCGCCGAGGAGGCTCTCGCCTACGGACTGGTCGACCAGGTCCTCACGACCCGCAAGCGCACCCCCGCCGCACTGACGAAGTAGAGCGGATGCCGCGCAGCCCCGTCTCCCCGCATGTCCGGGGTGGCGGGGCTTCGCTGTGGGCGGACGGCGCATCCTTCACAACGCGTGTCGCAATCCCGCCGCATGTCGGCTCGAACGATTAGGCTCGGAGGACAGCCAGGGGTCTGCCCCCGGCGCGACGAGGAGGAGCCGCATGGCACGCATCGGTGAGAGCGCCGACCTGTTCAAGTGCTCCTTCTGCGGCAAGAGCCAGAAGCAGGTGCAGCAATTGATCGCCGGTCCCGGCGTCTACATCTGCGACGAGTGCGTCGAGCTGTGCAACGAGATCATCGAAGAGCGCATGGCCGAGTCTTCCTCGGGCGTGGTGACCGACTTCGACCTCCCGAAGCCGCGCGAGATCTTCGGCTTCCTCGAGGAGTACGTCGTCGGGCAGCAGGCCGCGAAGCGCGCGCTCTCCGTAGCGGTGTACAACCACTACAAGCGCGTGCGCGCGCACGGCACGATCCAGTCGGCCGAGCAGCGCGCCGACGAGATCGAGATCGCCAAGAGCAACATCCTGCTGCTCGGCCCGACGGGTTGCGGCAAGACTTACCTCGCTCAGACCCTCGCGAAGCGCCTCAACGTGCCCTTCGCCGTCGCCGATGCCACCGCTCTCACCGAGGCCGGCTACGTCGGCGAAGACGTCGAGAACATCCTCCTCAAGCTCCTGCAGGCCGCGGACTTCGACACGAAGCGCGCCGAGACCGGCATCATCTACATCGATGAGGTCGACAAGATCGCCCGCAAGGCCGAGAACCCTTCGATCACACGCGACGTCTCCGGCGAAGGCGTGCAGCAGGCGCTCCTCAAGATCCTCGAGGGCACGGTCGCCTCGGTTCCGCCGCAGGGCGGCCGCAAGCATCCGCACCAGGAGTTCATCCAGATCGATACCACGAACGTGCTGTTCATCGTCGCCGGTGCGTTCGCAGGCCTCGAAGACATCATCTCCGCGCGCGTCGGCAAGCACGGCATCGGCTTCGGCGCACCGTTGCACAACAAGGGCGACGACCTGAGCCTCTTCAGCGAAGTGCGACCCGAAGACCTGCACAAGTTCGGACTCATCCCCGAGTTCATCGGTCGTCTACCGGTGGTCGCGTCGGTATCGCCGCTCGACCGCGAGGCGCTCATGGAGATCCTCACCGAGCCGAAGAACGCTCTGGTCAAGCAGTACCACCGCATGTTCGAGCTCGACGGCGTCACACTCGAGTTCGACACCGAGGCGCTCGAGGCGATCGCCGACCTCGCTGTGGAGCGCAAGACGGGCGCCCGCGGACTCCGCGCGATCCTCGAAGACGTGCTCGGACCGATCATGTTCGAGATCCCCTCCACCGACGACGTCGACAAGGTCATCGTCACGCGCGCCTCCGTGGAGGAGAGTGCGCCGCCGACGCTGGTGCTGCGCGAGAAGCGCAAGAGCGCCTGACCGGTCTGAAGCTGCCCATCGGTTTCCAGGTCGATGGCCCATTCCGGCCATCGACGATTGGCTGATTCGCGCGACGCGCCACCGGGGCCGCCGGCGGTTGACTCGGGTCATGACTGGACTCGTGTTCTCCACCCACCACGCCGCGGCTCTCTTCGGCCGCCCTGACGCCGGCTCCGCCGCGAGACCGGCGGGAACGGCGTCCGCGTCCCCGCCCCTGCCTGATTCGGTGTTCTCGATCGACCCCCGCCTCAACGGACCGCGACACTCTGCGAACGGCGGGTACGCGGCGGGCATGATCGCGCGCCACGTCGACGCCGACACCGTCACCGTCGTGCTGCGACGACCGGTGCCGCTGCGACGGCTGCTCGTCGCGCGCCCCGACGGCGACGGCGGCGCCCGTGTCCTGTCCGGGCGGCGCGTGGTCGCTGAAGCCCGCCCGGGTGCACTGGCCGACACCGCGCTTCCCGCCGCGCCGTCCTTCGAGGATGCGCTCATGGCTCGCGACGCGCACCCGCTCGCCGGGCTGCGGCATCCGCTCTCCGACTGCGTCGTCTGCGGGCCGCGCCGCGCCGACGGCATGCACGTCACCCCGGGATTCGCCCCGGGTAGTCCCGACCTGCTGGCCGCACCGTGGATCGTGGGGGGCCGCGACTCCGTCGGCGGAGCCGCTCCGTTCCCTGCGGTGTGGGCCGCGATGGACTGCACGAGCTATCCCGCGGCGGCATTGCGCGATCGCGAGCTCTGCCTCCTCGGCACCATGACGGCGGAGGTGGAACGGCGTCCGCGGGTGGGGGAGCGGCTGGTCGTCCACAGTTGGACACGCGCGCACGAGGGACGGCGCTACGAGACCTCGGTCGCGCTGACGGATGCCGCGGGCGAGATGGTGGCGAGGGCGGACGCGACCTGGATCGCGCTGCGTCACCAGGCTCTGCACGCGCTGCGCATGGGCCGCGGACAGGGGGCGCGTGTTCCATACTGATCACGTGGACGGCACCTCGACGACGATCCGGCACGCATGGTCGGGGTCGGACGACGTCGCCTGGACCGAGCTCGGAGAGGGAGAGCCACTCCTGCTCGGCGGCTGGTGGATGAGTCACCTCGTCCACGACCTGGAGTATCCGCCGGTCCGCCACTTCATCGCGACGCTGGCCGGGAATCGGCGGGTGATTCGGATGGACCCGCCCGGCACGGGCCTGACCCGGTCGCCGCGGGGTGCGATCGCGGTCGGGCGTCATGTCGACGCGCTCACCGCGGTCCTCGACGCCGCGGGCGTCGACGCGGCGACCGTGCTCGCGGGGTCGTCGGGCGCTCCCGTCGCGATCGAGTTGGCCGCGCGGCGTCCCGACCGGGTGGATCGGATGATCCTCTCGGGCGCCTATCTTCGCGGCACCGACATCGCCCCGCAGGCCGACCGCGACGCCCTCGTCGATCTCGTCCGTCGGAGTTGGGGCGTGGGTGGCAGGGTCATGTCGGACGTGTTCTTCCCGGATGCGACACCCGACGAGCAGCGTGCCTATCTGCGGCATCAGCGGGCGAGCGGTTCGGCCGAGGCGGCCGCGGACGCGCTGGCCGAGGTCTACGCGATCGACGTGAGCGCGGCCGCCGGTGCGGTGCGTGCACCGACCCTCGTGATGCACCGCCGCGGCGACCGCGCAATCCCGCTCCCGCTCGGAGCCGGCACGGCGTCGGCGATCCCCGGCGCGGAGCTGCGCATCCTCGACGGCAGCGCACACCACCCCTGGCACGGCGACAGCCGCACCCTGCTGCGCCACGCACTCGGCTTCGCCGGTGCCGATCCTTCCGAGCTCGCTGCGATCCGATCACCGGGGGAATCCGGCGCGCCGCGCGAAGAGGGGCCGATCTCGGACCGCGAGCGTCAGGTTCTCGTGCTCGTCGCCCGCGGGCGTACCGACGCGCAGATCGCCGATGAGCTGTTCCTCAGCGTCCACACCATCCACCGCCACGTGGCGAACGCCCGGCAGAAGCTCGGGGTCTCCTCCCGCGCGGCGGCAGCCGCATGGGTCACGGCGCATCCCGACTGACCGCCGGCACCGGCCGACTGCTCAGGCGCCGGCGCCGGACGACCGTAGCCGGCCCGTCTCAGGCGACGAGGCCGCGGCGCTCGAGGAGAGGCCGGATGTCGGCATCCCGCCCACGGAAGTCGCGATACGCCTCGAGCGGATCCTTCGACCCGCCGACCCCGAGCAGGCGCTGCCGGAACCGGTCACCGTTGTCGCGCGTCAGGCCGCCGTTCTCACGGAACCACTCGACGGTGTCGGCGTCGAGCACCTCGCTCCAGATGTACGAGTAGTAGCCCGCGCTGTACCCACCGGAGAACACGTGCGCGAAATACGTCGACGAGTAGCGCGTCGGCACGGCGGGGTTGTCGAGGCCGATGTCGGCGAGGGCTGCCGACTCGAACGACGCCACGTCGATGTCGGCCGTCGCCTGCGCCTCGGTCAGCGAGTGCCACGCCTGGTCGATCCAGGACGCGGCCAGGTACTCGCTGGTGGCGAAGCCCTGGTTGAACGCCTCGGACGCGTGCAGCTTCTCGACGACCTCCGCGGGCAGCGGCTCGTCGCTGTCGACGTGGCGGGCGTACGAGTCCAGGATCTCCGGCCAGTAGATCCACATCTCGTTGACCTGACTGGGGAACTCGACGAAGTCGCGGAACACGTTCGTACCGGCGAAGTGCGGGTACGTCACGGTCGCGAACAGACCGTGGAGGGCGTGTCCGAACTCGTGGAAGAGCGTCGTGACCTCGTCGAGGGTCAGCAGAGACGGCGTGCCGGGCGCAGGCTTGGGAACGTTGAGGTTGTTCACCACGATGGGTCGCGTGCCACGGAGAGCGGACTGCGAGACGATGGAGTTCATCCACGCGCCGCCGCGCTTGGTGTCGCGCGTATAGAGGTCGAGGATGAACAGGCCCAGCTCGCTCCCGTCGGCGTTGTGCAGCTCGAAGACACGCGCGTCGGGGTGGTACGCGGGGATGTCGGGCCGTTCGGTGAACGTCACGCCGTAGAGGTCGGTGGCGGCACGGAACACGCCGTCCTGCAGCACGCGCTCGGCCTCGAACCAGGGGCGCAGCGCGCTGCGGTCGAGGTCGTACTCTGCGGCGCGCACCTTCTCGGTGTAGAACGCCCAGTCGTGCGCCTCGAGCGTGAACGGCTCGGGCTCGGCGTCCACGATCGCCTGGAGCGCGGCTTGCTCTTTGGCGGCGTTGCGCGCTGCCGGCACAGCGAGCCGGCGGAGCAGGTCGTGCACGGCCTCCGGCGATCCGGCGGTCTCGTCGGAGGTGATGTACGCGGCGTGGGTGTCGTAGCCGAGCAGCGCGGCACGCTCGGCCCGCAGGCGCACGATCTCGAGCAGCACGGCGCGGTTGTCGTGTTCGTTGCCGCGCGAGCCGCGCGCGCGCGAGGCGTCGAGGATCCGCTTGCGGCTGGTGCGGTCGGTCAGGGACGAGAGATAGGGATGCCCCGTGAACAGCGTCAGGGTGACGACCCACTTGCCCTCGAGGCCCCGATCCGCTGCGGCCTGAGCGGCGGCCGAGAGTTCACCCTCGGTGAGACCGTCGAGCTCTGCCGCGCTGTCGAACACCACGGCGAGGTCGTTGGTGTCGTTGAGGAGGTTCTTCTCGAACGACGTCGTCAGGGTCGACAGCCGCTGGTTGAGCTCCGTGAGGCGCTCCTTGGCGGCGTCGTCGAGCGCGGCGCCGGCGTGCGTCATCTCGCGGTGGTGGCGCTCGACGAGATAGCGCTGCTCGGGCTCGAGGCCGAGGGAATCGAGCTGATCGTGCACGGTCTTGATGCGCCAGTACAGCTGCGCGTCGAGCTGTATCGAGTCCTGATGCGCCGACATCAGCGGGGCGAGCTCCTCCTCGATCGCCTGGATGTCGGGCGTCGCGTCGGCTGAGGACACCGTGTAGAACGTGCGGGCGACGTCGCCGAGCAGCCTGCCGCTCTCCTCGAGCGGAACGAGGGTGTTCTCGAACGTCGGCATCGAGCGCACCCGGGTGATGTTCGCGATTTCGCGCGTGTGCTCCTCGAATGCCGCCTGGAACGCGGGTAGATAGTGCTCCGGCCGGATCGCCGTGTAGTCGGGAAGGCCGTAGGGGAGCACGGCGGGAGAGAGCAGCGGGTTCTCGTGGGGCATGGCGTACAGCCTAGTCAGCGAGCACCGGAATGCCGCCATTCCTTTGCAAAAAAGATGTTGCAAAGAAGTGCTTGCAAAGAAGTCTTTGCATGGCTACTCTGAACGCATGGCAGAGAACGAGACCAGCGACCAGGCCGAGGCCATGGCGCGAGCCGAGCAGCGCCACAACGAGGACCGTGTTCTCGACTCGGGCGCTCTTCGGGCGCTGGCGCACCCGCTGCGCGTCAAGATCTACGACATCCTCAGCCAGTACGGCCCGCAGACCGCCAGCTCCCTGGCCGAGCGGCTGGGGGAGTCGAGCGGCGCGACCAGCTATCACCTGCGCGCACTGGCCAAGCACGACCTCATTCAGGAGGCCGCCGACCGCGGCACAGGCCGCGAGCGCTGGTGGGAGCGTCCCGTCGGCGGAGTCTCGTTCGCGAGCCCCGACGCCATGACGACGCCCGCCGGCCGCGCTGCCACGCAGGTCGTGATGAACGAGTTCCTGCGCAACCGCAACGACCAGCTCCTCGAGTTCGTCAACCGCGGCATCGGCGGCGAAGACGAGATGTGGCAGGAGGGGACGCTGATCTCCACCGCCACCGCCCGGCTCACTCCGGAGCAGAGCAAAGAGCTCGCGCTCAAGATCATGGCCCTGATCGACGAGGCCGTGGACAACTACCGCAACCAGAGCGGCGAGAACGTGCGGCCGGTCACCATCCGCGCCGACCTCTTCCCGCTCCCCGAAATTGGAGGACAGTCATGACCGCTCTCACTGCATCGCACGCCGTCGTCCGCACCACCGGATTCGAGCGGATGCTGCTGACCACCGCCGCCGGCCTCGACCGTTTCGTCGCGACCCGCCTCGCGCGCCGAGGCACGAACGACGGCCCTCGTGCCGCGCAGACAGCCGCCGGCGACACCCGCTCGGACGCGCTGGCCATGGGCGCCGTGGGGATGCTCCCGCGATGACCGGCACCGTGAACACGGCGGACCAGACCGAGGGGGCCGGGCGCAAGGGCCGGCCCCCTCAGCCTGTCGCCTCATCGGGCGGGCGACCCGCCGCGAAGCCTCGACTGGGCGCCGACTTCGGCAAGCTCTGGACCGCGGCGGCCTTCAGCAACCTCGCGGACGGTGTGGGCCGCGTCGCCGTTCCGCTCATCGCCACCACGCTCACCCGCGACCCTCTCGCGATCGCCGCACTCGGGGCGCTCGCGTTCGTGCCGTGGCTGGTGTTCGGACTGCCCGCGGGCATGATCGTCGACCGCTACGACCGTCGGCGCATCATGGCGCTCGCCAACGCGTTGCGCGGCCTGGCGGCCGTCGGCCTCGCGTTCCTCACGGTGACGGGGGCGCTCGACATCTGGTGGCTCTTCGCGGCAACCCTCGTCTTCGGGTTCGGCGAGACGCTGTTCGACAACGCCACGAACGCGATCGTCCCGTCGCTCGTCGAGCGTCGCTGCCTCGATCGCGCGAACGGATTCCTGCAGGCCGCGCAGATCACCATCGACAACTTCATCGCCACGCCGATCGGCGGTGTGCTGTTCGCCGTGTCGCTCGCGCTCCCTCTCTGGGTGGGCGCGGCGGGCTACCTCATCCCCATCGCCCTCGCCGTGATGCTGCCGCTGTCGGCCGCCCGTCCGCTGCGCGATGCCCCGGCGGCGCAGCGACAGGACGCCCCGGAGCCGGCGGCCGCCGTCGTCGCCGGCGAACCGCTCGCCGCCGCCGAGGGTCCCGCCGAGCAGGCTGCGGAGCGGGCGAACCCCGCCGTCTCGTCGGCGGCCGGCGAGAGCGTCTCAGCCCGCGAGGCGATCTCGTACCTGTGGCATCACCGCTTCCTCCGGTCGATGGTGGTCTTCACCTCGGTCGTCGGTTCGGCGTTCTCGTTCGCCCAGGCCCCCACGATCCTCTACTTCCTCGACGAGCTCGCCGTCGCGCCGGCCGCCATCGGCCTCGTGACCGCCGGCATCGGACTCGGCGCCCTCGCCGGCTCACTCGTGGCGTCCACTCTGGTGGAGCGCTTCGGCCGGGGCCCGGTCATGCTCGGTGCGAACATCGTGGCCGCGGCATCCCTCGCCGCCGTCTGGGCTGCACCCGAGGTCGTCACCGGAACGATCGCCTACGGCCTGATGGCGTGCGCCGTCTCGGTGTGGAACGTTCCGTGGGGTGCACTGCGCCAGGCGATCGTACCTGGCCACCTGTTCGGCCGCGTGCTCGGGATCATCCGCACCTTCACGTGGGGACTCTTCCCGTTCGCCACGCTGCTCGGCGGCTGGGTGGCGCGCTATGACCTGCGTCTGCCCTATGTGATCGCCGCGGTGGCGACGCTGCTCGCCGCGCTCATCGCTTCGAAGCTGCTCCTCGAGGCGTCGAAGCACAGCGAGCCCGAGGAGTAGTGCCGATCAGCCGAAGCCGTCCTCGGGGTCGTTGCGCGCGAAGGCCTCGCCGTTCTCGTCGAGCGACACGATGATGCCGGTGTCGAGTTCGGCGATCGGCCTGCCCTCGAGCCACGTCAGCGTCCACCGGGGGCGTGGCTGACCGAGCTGATCTGCGGGGATCGTGGCGTCCACCGCCTCGATCTCGCCGCGCAGCGCCGCCGGCACCGACTTCGGAGGCTCGTCGCCCGAGGTCCAGCGTGTGCCGAGCTGCATGTCAGGCCTCCTGGGGCGTGAGTTCGATGTCGGTGACGGCGAGCTCGCCGGCCTCGGCGTAGACGATCTCGGCGATGCGGCCGACCGCCTTGAGGTCGCCTTCGGCGAGACGGAGGGCGTCGAGGGATGCGGCGGGCCCGGCGATCGTCACCCGCGTCACGGGCGTCTTCTGCGAGGCCTTCGCCTCCGTCTTCGCGCGGCGGATGCCGATGAGAGCCTCGCCGACGACCTTCAGCACGGCGGTGTCGCCCTCGATCCCGAGCGGCTCGGGCCAGGCCGAAGTGTGCACGGAGCCCTCGTTGAACCACGACCACGCCTCCTCGGCGGCGAACGCGATCACCGGTGCGAAGAGTCGCAACAGGGTCGAAAGGGCGGTCCGCAGCGCGAGTGCCGCGGACGCCTGGCCCACGTCGGTCTGGTTGTAGGCGCGCTCCTTGACCAGCTCGAGGTAGTCGTCGCAGAACGTCCAGAAGAACGATTCCGTCACCTCGAGGGCGCGGGCGTGGTCGAACGACTCCAGCGCCGTGGTCGCGTCGCGCACCACGGCGTCGAGCGTCGTGAGCATGGATGCGTCCAGCGCGTGCGTGACCTGTGCACCTTCGGGTACCGGGAACGACAGCACGAACTTGGCTGCGTTGAGCACCTTGATCGCGAGACGCCGTCCGATCTTGATCTGCGTCGGGTTCTGAGGGTCGAAGGCGGCGTCGGTGCCGAGGCGACTCGACGCCGCCCAGTAGCGCACGGCGTCCGAGCCGTGCTGGACGAGGATGTCGGCGGGCGTGACGACGTTGCCCTTCGACTTCGACATCTTCTTGCGGTCGGGATCGACGATGAACCCCGAGATCGCAGCATCCGTCCAGGGCGCACGGCCGTCCTCCAGCGCACTGCGCAGCATCGTCGAGAAGAGCCACGTGCGGATGATGTCCTGACCCTGGGGGCGCACGTCGAACGGCGCCACGAGGTTCCACAGCTCGGGATCGCGCTCCCAGCCGCCGGCGAGCTGCGGGGTCAGCGAAGAGGTCGCCCACGTGTCGAAGATGTCGGCCTCGCCGTCGAAGCCGCCCGGCACACCGCGCTGGTCCTCGCTATAGCCCGAGGGCACATCGGTCGTCGGGTCGACGGGCAGAGAGGCGGCGTCGGGCGTCAGCACCCGGGTGTAGTCGCGATCGCCGTTCTCGTCGAGTGCGTACCAGACCGGGATCGGCACGCCGAAGAACCGCTGGCGCGACACGAGCCAGTCGCCGGTGAGCCCGTTGGTCCAGTTCTCGAATCGCACCCGCATGAAGTCGGGGTGCCACGAGACCTCGCGGCCGAGCGCGATCAGCTTGTCTCGGAGTGCTTCGTCGCGCGCGCCGTTGCGGATGTACCACTGACGGGTCGACACGATCTCGAGCGGCCGGTCGCCCTTCTCGTAGAACTTCACGGCGTGGGTGAAGGGCCGGGGGTCGCCCTCCATCTCGCCCGATTCCTGCAGCAGCTCGACGATGCGCTTCTTCGCGCTGAACACCGTCTTGCCCGCCAGCTCCGCGTAGGCGGCCTTGGCGGCATCCGTGGCGATCGCGTCGGGTGCCTCGGCCATGACGCGGCCGTCCTGGCCCAGGATCGTGCGGTTGGGCAGGTCGAGCTCGCGCCACCAGATGATGTCGGTGACGTCGCCGAAGGTGCAGATCATCGCGATACCCGAGCCCTTGTCCTGCTGGGCGAGCGGGTGAGCGAGCACGGGCACCTCGACGTCGAACAGCGGGGTGCGCACGGTGGTGCCGAAGAGCGGCTGGTAGCGCTCGTCGTCGGGGTGCGCCACGAGCGCCACGCACGCCGGGAGCAGCTCGGGACGCGTCGTCTCGATGTGGACGTCGCCGGAGCCGTCGGTCTTGTGGAAGGCCACCCGGTGATACGCGGCGGGCTGATCGCGGTCCTCGAGCTCGGCCTGGGCGATCGCCGAGCGGAAGTCGATGTCCCACAGCGTCGGCGCCATCGCCTGGTAGGCCTCGCCCCGTTCCAGATTGCGCAGGAACGCCAGCTGGCTGGTGCGCAGGGTGTCGTCCGAGATGGTGCGGTAGGTCTGCGTCCAGTCGACGCTGAGTCCGAGCGTGCGCCACAGCGCTTCGAAGTGCTTCTCGTCCTCGACGGTGAGCTTCTCGCAGAGCTCGATGAAGTTGCGGCGGCTCACCGGCACCTGGTCTGCGGCGCGGCTGCTCTTGTTGTCACCGCCCTCGAACGGGGGCGTGAAGCCGGGGTCGTACGGCAGCGACGGGTCGCAGCGCACGCCGTAGTAGTTCTGCACGCGACGTTCGGTCGGCAGGCCGTTGT
The DNA here is from genome assembly GCF_042274785.1 of Microbacterium sp. NPDC056003. NCBI lineage: Bacteria > Bacillati > Actinomycetota > Actinomycetes > Micrococcales > Microbacteriaceae > Microbacterium > Microbacterium sp. NPDC056003. The sequence continues at coordinate 49,857 of NZ_JBHJXQ010000002.1, forward strand.
CGTCCCAGCCCATCGGGTAGAAGACGGTCTTGCCGCGCATGCGCTCGAAGCGCACCTTCACGTCGGTGTGCGTGTAGCTGAACACGTGGCCGATGTGGAGACTTCCCGACGCAGTGGGCGGGGGAGTGTCGACCGAGAAGATGCCGGCGCGGCCGACCTCGGCGGCGCGGATGCGGTCGAAGAGGTAGGTGCCCTGCTCTTTCCAGGCGGCATCCCACTTGCTTTCGAGACCCTCGAGTGCGGGCTTGTCGGGAATCAGCGCGTCGGCCATGGGTCTCCTCGTGCGATATGTGCGGCACTGTGTGAGCGTGCCTGAGTGTGGGTTGCCGCACGATTCTACCGGGTCGGCATGCCGAGTCCGGTCTCGTCAGTCCTGGACGTCGATGGCGAGCGCCGCGGCGAACGCCGACGCGAGCTGCTCGACCTGCCGCGGCGTCAGGGTCACCCGGCGCAGCGATGCGACGTCGAGGTAAGCCGCGGCGTCGAGCCCTCGGAGGTCCACGCTGTCGGCGCGCATGCCGTGGGTGTCGACCTCACCGGCCCGGGTGTTCTCGAAGCGCACGCGCGTGAGGGTCGCCTGCGGCAGGTCGAGGGTCTCGATCGCGCAGTCGGCCACGAGCAGATCTTCGACCTTCGCCCCGCCGAGGGAGAGATAGTCGATGCGGATGCCGCGCAGCTCGACCTCGTCGATGCCGGCCGCTCCCAGATCGAGGGTCCCGATGCGTCCTCCGGTCAGCCGCACGCGCCGGAGTCGCGCGTCGGCGCCGCGAACGCTCGTCGCGCGCAGCGCGTCGAACTCCACATCGACCAGGGTCGCTCCGGTCAGGTCGAGACGATCGACGGATGCCGCGGTCACCATGCACTCGGTGAGCGCGGCGTGCGAGGCATCCACCTCCCCGGTCAATCCGCCGATGCTCACCTGAAGATGATCTCCCCGCCGCTCGAGTCCGCGGACATCGGAGAACTCGCGGGGGAGATCGGGCGCAGAGACGCGCGGAGGCTGCGGGTAAGCCGGGGGACGAGCCATGCGACGACGCTATCGAAAGGCCCGGACGACGCGCGGGAGCCGCCGTCGCGGGGCGGGAACAATCGCGGCGGGGGATGCGTTTATCGACCGCGTCCACAAACCGATAACGTAGAGACATCCCCGTCTCAGACTTCCCGAGGTCCGCCATGCCCGTTTCCCTCCTCCGCCGACGCCTGGCCGTCGCCGCCGCTCCGCTCCTCGCCGCGCTCGTGCTCAGCTCGTGCGCGGCCGCCACCGACGACGCCGGCGACGACGGCGGTGAGGTGGTGTGGGCGATCGAGGGCGCCAACCTGTCGGCCGGCCACATGGACCCGCAGACGAGCCAGCTCGACGTGTCATCGATGGTGCAGCGCGCTGCGCTCGATTCGCTGGTGTTCCAGGAGGCGGACGGCTCGTTCTCGCCGTGGCTCGCCGAGAGCTGGGAGATCGAGGACGACGGCGCCTCCTACGTCTTCACGCTTCGGGACGACGTGACGTTCCACGACGGCGAGTCCTTCGACGCGGCGGCCGTGAAGGCGAATTTCGACCGCATCGCCGACCCCGAAACCGCATCGGCCCAGGCGGCGAGCATGCTCGGCGGTGAGTTCTACGCGGGCACCGAGGTCGTCGACAAGCACACGGTGCGCGTCTCGTTCACGCAGCCGTACTCGCCGTTCCTGCAGGCGGCGAGCACCGCATTGCTCGGGTTCTACTCGCCGGCGGTCCTCGAGGAGTCGGCCGATCAGCTCAAGGCGGGCGGGCCCGGCATCACCGTCGGCACGGGGCCGTTCGAGCTCACCGAGTACACGCCCGACCAGGAGATCGTCTACACGCGCAACGACGACTACGCATGGGGACCGCACGATTCCGGCGCGGCGCAGTTCGAGACGCTGCGCGTCGAGATCCTCCCCGAGGCGTCCGTTCGGGTGGGGGTCGTCGAGAGCGGCGAGGCCGACCTCGCCAGCCAGCTGCCCCCGAACCTGGCCGCCGACCTGGACGACTCGCTCACCGTCGACTCGAAGGAGTACCCGGGTCTTCCGTACTCGCTGTACCTGAACGAGAAGCACGGCGTGTTCGCCGACCAGAAGGTGCGCCAGGCGTTCGCACGGGCCATCGACATCGATACGGCCGTCGACGAGATCTTCTTCGGCCAGTTCCCCCGCGCGTGGTCGGTGCTCGGTTCCACGACGCCGACGTACGATGCGTCGCTGGAGGGCTCCTGGCCGTTCGACGCCAGCGCGGCCGACGCGCTCCTCGACGACGCCGGGTGGACCGAGCGCGACGCCGAGGGCTATCGCACCAAGGACGGCGAGCGCCTCTCGGCCCGCTGGATCGCCTGGACGCCCGTGCCGGACGACCGAGCCGCACTCGCCAACGCGATTCAGTCCGACCTCAAGGCTGTCGGCTTCGAGGTCGTGCGCGAGGTGCTCGAGCCCGGCGCGTACAACGAGCAGTACGGTCCGAAGACGTTCGACCTGACCGACTGGGGCTTCTCCGGAGTGGATCCCGATCTGCTGCGCAGCCACCTCCACACGGAGGGATTCCAGAACGCCTCGCAGGTGAGCGACGCCGACCTCGACGCGCTCCTCGAGCGAGGGGTGGCGACGGCCGACACCGCCGAGCGCGGTGAGATCTACGGCGAGGTTCAGCAGTGGAACGCCGAGCACGTCGCCATCGTCCCGCTGTACAGCCCGTCGCTCATCACCGCCGTCGGCGGCACGGTGGAGGGGCTCGCCTACGATCTGTACGGGCGCCCGCTGTTCTACGACGTCAGCGTCGGCTGACCCGGCGCCCGGGAAGGGCAGGGCGCGGCACGAGATGACGGCACGGCGGGAGAGTCTCGCGCGCCTGGCAGCGCGAGCCGCGGGGATCGCGGCATCCATCCTCATCGTGCTGTGGGGAGCCGCCACCGTCGCCTTCCTGGCGCTGCGGATCATCCCGGGCGACCCCGTCGAGGTCATGCTCGGCCCGCAGGCGCAGCTGAGCGACGCGGTGAAGGACGCGATCCGCGCCGAGCTCGGCCTCGACCGCCCGCCGCTGGAGCAGTACATCGGCTACCTCGGGCAGCTGCTGCGCGGCGATCTCGGCGAGTCCTATCAGCTGCGGATGCCGGTCACCGAGGTCATCGGCCGTCAGCTGGGCGCCACACTGCAGCTCTCCGCACTCGCCCTGCTGATCGCCGTGGCGGTGGCGTTCGCCGTGGCGCTGCTCGCGCGCGGCCGGGCGTCGCGCAGCATCGTCGCAGGCGTCGAGCTGGTGATCCTGTCCTCGCCGGTCTTCTGGATCGGACTGCTGCTGCTGAGCGTCTTCGCGTTCGGCCTCGGGTGGTTCCCCGTGGCGGGGTCGCGCAATCCCGCGACCATCGTGCTCCCGGCCGTCACGCTCGCCCTGCCGATCGCGGCGCTCCTCGGCCAGGTGCTCCGCGACGGTATCGAGGCCGCCGAGCGTCAGCCGTTCGCCACGACCGTGCGCGCCCGCGGCGCCGGGCCGACGTGGCTCACCCTCCACCACACCCTTCGGCACGGCGCCACCGGCGCACTCACGCTCGCTGCCTACCTCGTGGGGTCGCTCCTCGGCGGTGCGGTGCTCGTCGAGACCGTCTTCGCCCGCCCGGGGCTCGGCCGCGTCACCCTCGCAGCCATCACCGACCGCGATCTCCCCGTGATCACGGGCATCATCCTCCTGAGCGCGGTCGTCTTCGTCATCGTCAACCTCGTCGTCGAACTCACCTATCCGCTGCTCGACCCGCGGCTGCGGCGCGCACCGGGCACCGGCGTCGCTCGAGAGCAGGTGGTCGCATGAGCGCGTCCCGACGGATCGGGATGATCGTCGCTCTCGTCGTGCTCGCGGCGATCGCCGCGGTGGCCGTCGCGCCTCAGCTCTTCGCCACGCACGACCCTCTCCAGACCGACGTGCGCGCCGCTCTGCTTCCCCCCAGCGCCGAGCACTTCTTCGGCACCGACCAGAGCGGCCGTGACGTCTTCTCGCGCGTCGTCTACGGCACGGGCCGATCGGTCGGCATCGGCGTCCTGGCGACAGCCCTGGCGTTCGCGGTCGGCCTGACGGCCGGTGCGCTGTCCGGCGTGGCCCCGCGCGTCGTGGACGCCGTCGCCATGCGGGCCACCGACATCCTGCTGGCCTTTCCCGAGTTCCTCATCGCCCTCGTCGTCGTCGCCGTGCTCGGACCCGGGCCGGTGAACGTCGCGATCGCGGTGACGATCGCCGCCGTCCCGATCTACATCCGCCTGGCGAGGGTGCAGACCCGCTCGCTCCGGCTCGCTGAGCACGTCGAGGCGGCGCGCATCCTCGGTGTCTCGGCGCCAGTGGCGTTCACCCGTCACGTCGTCCCCGGCGTCGTGGGGGCGCTGAGCGTGCTCGCGACCATCGGCATCGGCTCGAGCATCCTCGCGGCCGCCGGGCTCAGCTTCCTCGGCCTGGGACCGACCGAGCCGAGCCCCGAGTGGGGCCTGATGCTCGCCGGCGGGCGCAACGTGATCGGGCAGGCGTGGTGGGTGTCGGCGTTCCCGGGTGCCGCGATCACGCTCACGGTGATCGCGGCGACGATCGTGGGCCGCGTCCTGCGCGCCCGGGCGGAGGGGCGCACACGATGAGCGGATTGACGGTGCGCGGGCTGGGTGTCTCGATCGGCGACCTGCGAGCCGTCGACGGCCTCGACCTCGAGGTGGCGCCGGGGGAGTGCGTCGCGATCATCGGCGAGTCCGGCGCCGGCAAGTCGCTCACCGCCCGCGCGCTGCTCGGGCTGTCTCCGGCAGGAGCCACAGTGCGCGCGGATGCACTCGACATCGACGGTGTCGACGCGCGCGCCCTGAGCGAGCGGGCCTGGCGACGGCTGCGCGGATCCCGCATCGCCCTCGTCTCGCAGGATGCGCTGGTGTCGCTCGACCCGCTGCGCCGCGTGGAGACCGAGGTCGCCGAGCCCCTTCGCCTGCATGGCGAGCGGATGCCGCGCCCCGCGCTCCGCGATCGCGTCCACGCCCTCCTGGCGGAGGTCGCCATGCCCGAGCCCGCCCGGCGCGCACGGCAGTATCCGCATGAGCTGTCCGGCGGACTGCGGCAGCGGGCGCTCATCGCCTCGGCGCTGGCCGGCGCGCCGACGATCCTGGTCGCCGACGAGGCCACGACCGCGCTCGACGCCACGGTGCAGGCGCGCATCCTCGCCCTCCTGCGTGACATCGCCGACCGCGGTGTCGCCGTCGTGTTCATCAGCCACGACTTCTCGGCCGTGCGCGGTGTCGCCGATCGCGTGCTGGTGATGCGCGACGGACGCGTCGTCGAGCGCGGCGCGACCGAGGCGGTGTTCGGGGACCCGCAGCATCCGTACACGCGCAGTCTGGTCGCCGCCGCCGCGCACGAGCCGCGGCCGACCTCGGGCGAGGAGGCACCCGCACGCCTCCGCGTGCGCGGGCTGTCCAAGGCGTTCGACGTTCCGGCGGCCGTCGACGTGAGCTTCGCCGTGGCCCGCGGACGCACCCTGGGCATCGTGGGGGAGTCGGGGTCGGGCAAGACGACCGTCGCCCGCATGATCGTGGGCGTCGAACGCCCGGATGCCGGCGAGGTCCTCCTCGACGGTGAGGTCCCGACGGCGGCGGCACTGCGCCGGATCCAGCTCGTGCACCAGAACCCCGCCGGCGCCCTCGATCCCCGCTGGCGCATCGGCCGGTCGATCGCCGAGGCGCTCGAGGCCGGCGGTGTGCCTCGCGCGGCCCGGCGGCAGCGGGCGCTCGAGCTGCTCGCCGAGGTGGAACTCGACCCGGTGCTGGCCCGCCGACGCCCGTCGGAACTCTCGGGAGGGCAGCGTCAGCGCGTCGCCATCGCCCGGGCGCTGGCGGCGGACCCCGAGGTGCTCGTGCTCGACGAGCCGGTCTCGGCTCTCGATCCCCTCGTGCGCGAGCGCGTCCTCGCCCTGCTGGCGCGCCTGCAGCGCGACCGCGGGCTGACGCTCGTCTTCGTCTCGCACGACCTCGATGTCGTGGCGGCCGTGGCCGACGAGGTCCTCGTGATGAAGGACGGCGTCGTGGTCGAGCAGGGTGCGACCGCGGAGGTGTTCGCCGGGGCGCGGCATCCGTTCACGCGCGAGCTGCTCGCCGCGGCTCGCTCGCTCCCGCCGCGTGCGCAGGGTGCGGCACCCGCGTAGACTCTTCGCAGCAGCATCGATCCGGCCATCACCGGGGAGCTCTCGGAAGAACAGGACTCCGGTCCCCACTAGAACCGAGCGGGTCAGGCCCGTCACAGCCGCAGTGAGAGTGGGGTCCCGCCGTTCGGCGGGGGTCACGCGGGGTGGTACCGCGGCTCGTAAGGGTCGTCCTCGCAGGAAGCATCGCAACCTGCTGGAGTGACATGACCTACCCCAAGTCCTCGTTCGGACCCGCCGCCGACTCCGTCGTGCCGAGTCCGCGCTTCCCCGAGATCGAGCGCGACACGCTGGCGTTCTGGCAGTCGGACAACACGTTCCGCGCATCCATCGCGCAGCGTGAGGGCGCCGAGGAGTGGGTGTTCTACGACGGCCCGCCGTTCGCGAACGGGCTGCCGCACTACGGTCACCTGCTCACCGGCTATGCCAAGGATCTGTTCCCGCGCTTCCAGACGATGCGGGGCAAGAGGGTCGACCGCGTGTTCGGGTGGGACACGCACGGCCTGCCCGCGGAGCTCGAGGCGATGAAGCAGCTCGGCATCACCGAGAAGACCCAGATCGAGGAGATGGGCGTCGCGGCGTTCAACGCGAAGGCCCGCGAGTCGGTCCTCGCCTACACGCGCGAGTGGGAGGACTACGTCACCCGTCAGGCGCGCTGGGTCGACTTCGAGCGCGGCTACAAGACGCTCGACCCGTCGTACATGGAGTCGGTGCTGTGGGCGTTCAAGACGCTGCACGACAAGGGACTCGCGTACGAGGGGCACCGCGTGCTGCCGTACTGCTGGCGCGATGAGACGCCCCTGTCCACCCATGAGCTGCGCATGGACGACGACGTCTACAAGATGCGCCAGGACCCCTCGGTCACGGTGACGTTCCCGCTCGTCGGAATGAAGGCCGAGGCCCTCGGACTCACCGGCGTGCGCGCGCTGGCGTGGACGACGACGCCCTGGACCCTGCCGACGAACTTCGCCCTTGCGGTGGGTCCCGACATCCGCTACGTCGTGCTCCCGGGTGGCCCGGCCGGCGCCGCTGATGTGCATCACACGCCGGACGGACGCGCCGACGAGCTCGCCGAGGCGTACGCGCACAGGTACCTCCTCGCCGAGGAGCTGCTCGCCGGTTACGCGAAGGACCTCGGTTACGAGAGCGCCGAAGCGGCACGCGAGGCCGTCGTCCAGACGGTGATGGGCTCCGAGCTCGAGGACGTGTCCTACGACCGACTGTTCGACTACTACGCGGATGCCGAGATCTGGGGCACCGGGACCGCCTGGCGCATCCTCGTCGACGACTACGTCACGACCGGCGACGGCACCGGAATCGTCCACCAGGCCCCGGCCTACGGCGAGGACGACCAGCGCGTCACCGAGGCAGCCGGCATCCCGCTCATCATGAGCCTCGACGACGGCGGACGGTTCCTGCCGCAGGTGACCGATGTCGCCGGCGAGCTGTGGATGGATGCCAATCGCCCGCTGATCCGCCTGCTCCGTCAGCAGGGCCGCCTGTTGCGCGAGGCGAGCTACGAGCACTCGTACCCGCACTGCTGGCGGTGCCGAAACCCGCTCATCTATCGCGCGGTGTCGAGCTGGTTCGTGCGGGTGACCGACATCAAGGACCGCCTGCTCGCGAACAACGAGCTGATCACCTGGGTTCCCGAGAACGTCAAGCACGGCCAGTTCGGCAAGTGGCTCGAGGGCGCGCGCGACTGGTCCATCAGCCGCAACCGCTACTGGGGTTCGCCGATCCCGGTCTGGAAGAGCGACGACCCCGAGTACCCGCGCGTCGACGTGTACGGCTCGCTCGAGGAGATGGAGCGCGACTTCGGCCGCCTCCCGCGCAACGCGGACGGCGCCGTCGACCTGCATCGTCCGTTCATCGACGAGCTGACCCGCCCGAACCCCGACGACCCGACGGGCGCGAGCACGATGCGCCGGATCGAGGACGTCTTCGACGTGTGGTTCGACTCGGGCTCCATGCCCTACGCGCAGGTGCACTACCCGTTCGAGAATCAGGAATGGTTCGAGGAGCACTCGCCCGCCGACTTCATCGTCGAGTACATCGGGCAGACCCGCGGCTGGTTCTACGTGATGCACGTCCTGTCGACGGCGCTGTTCGACCGTCCGGCGTTCACCGGGGTGTCGTGCCACGGCATCGTGCTGGGCAGCGACGGGCTGAAGATGTCGAAGTCGCTGCAGAACTACCCCGATGTCAGCGAGGTGTTCGATCGCGACGGGTCGGATGCGATGCGCTGGTTCCTCATGGCCAGCTCCGTGCTGCGCGGCGGCAACCTCGTCGTCACCGAGGAGGGCATCCGCGCCGGAGTGCGCGAGTTCATGCTGCCGGTGTGGAACGCCTGGTACTTCTTCGCGACCTACGCCAACGCGTCCGGACCCGACGGTTATGAAGCGACCTGGCGCACCGACTCGACCGACGTGCTCGACCGCTACATCCTGGCGCTGCTGGGTGACCTCGTGCGCGACGTCGCGGTCGACCTCGAAGGCCTCGACTCGACGCTGGCTGCGGCCAAGCTGCGGGACTTCGCGGAAGCGCTGACCAACTGGTACATCCGCCGCTCGCGCGACCGCTTCTGGGTCGGCGTGACCGATGACCCGACGAGCCGTGAGGCGTTCGACACCCTCTACACGGTGCTCGAGACGCTCACCCGCGTCGCCGCACCGCTCATCCCGCTCGTCTCGGAGCGGGTGTGGCAAGGGCTGACCGGCGGCCGCAGCGTGCACCTGCAGGACTGGCCCGATGCCGCGGCGTTCCCGGCGGCCGACGACATCCGCACCGCGATGGACGCTGTCCGCCAGGTGTCGAGCGTCGCCAACGCGTTGCGCAAGAAGGAGGGCAAGCGCGTGCGCCTGCCGCTGGCGAAGCTGACGGTGGTGGTTCCGGATGGCGCCTCCCTCGCACAGTTCGACGGCATCCTGCGCGACGAGCTCAACGTCAAGGCCGTCGAGCTTGTCGAGCTCGATGGCGGGGTCGCGGAGCGCTACGGCATCAGCAAGCGCCTGTCGGTCAACGCCCGCGCGGCGGGGCCGCGTCTGGGGAAGCAGGTGCAGCATGTCATCTCGGGTGCCAAGGCCGGTGTGTGGGAGGAGGTCGACGGCGTGGTCGTCGTCGACGGCATCGCCCTGCAGGAGGGCGAGTACGAGCTCACCCTGGAGGCCGGCGGAGTCGACGAGGGCACCGCGATCGCGCTGCTCGCGGACGGCGGTTTCGTGCTCCTCGATACCGCGACGACGCCTGAGCTCGAAGCGGAGGGCCTGGCCCGCGACGTCATCCGCGCCGTGCAGGACACCCGCAAGGCGGCAGGGTTCGACGTGAGCGACCGCATCCGGCTCGAGCTCGCGTTCGACGACATCGACGATCGCGTAGGCGTCGAGACGGCGTTCGCCGTGGCGGACGTCGCGGGGGAGACGCTCGCAGTCGAGCACGCCCTCTACGGGCCGCGCGGCAGCCTTCCCGACACCGATCCCGACCACACGGCCGAGTTCCCCGCGGGAACGTTCGCGAACCGCGGAGCGTTCGCGGTCTCCGTGACGAAGGTGGAGGCATCCGCATGAGTGATCGCGATGTGAGTCGCGCCGACGCGGTCTACGCGGCGCTGCTGGAGCGGCAGGGGGAGCGATGGGTGCAGCCGCGCGTCGAGCGCACCCGCCGTGTGCTGGAACTGCTCGACGATCCGCAGAAGACCTACCGCGTCGTGCATGTGACGGGTACGAACGGCAAGACATCGACCAGCCGCATCATCGAGAGCCTGGTGCGCGCACACGGGCTGCGGACGGGGCTGTTCACGAGCCCGCACCTCGCGCGCTTCACCGAGCGCATCATGGTCGACGGCGAGCCCATCGCCGACGGGGGCGTCGCTGACGCGTGGGACGAGATCGAGCCCTTCGTGGCCCTGGTCGACGCCGAGCTCGAGGCCGCGGGCGACGCGCCGCTGACGTTCTTCGAGCTGCTCACGGTGCTCGCCTTCGTCGCCTTCGCGGACGCCCCGATCGATGTGCTCGTGCTCGAGGTCGGCATGGGCGGATCGTGGGACTCGACCAACACCGCCGATGGCGATGTCGCCGTGTTCACGCCGATCGACATCGATCACGCCGACCGGCTCGGCGACACGATCGCCGACATCGCAGCGGTGAAGGCGGGGATCATCAAAGACGGAGCCGCCGTCGTCTCGGCGCGCCAGGATCCCGCTGCCGAGCGAGTGCTGCGCGACGCGGCCGCTGCGCACGGCGCCAGCATCGCGTTCGAGGGCGAGGACTTCGGTCTCGCCGAGCAGCGGCTCGCCGTCGGCGGGCAGCAGATCACCGTGCGCGGCCTCGCCGGCACGTACGACGAGGAGTACCTCCCGCTGTACGGCGGACACCAGGGCTTCAACGCAGCACTCGCGATCGCCGCCGTCGAGGCGCTCATCGGCGGCGCCTCGCAGGCGATCGCCGCCGCCGTCCTCACCGAGGGACTCGCACAGGCGACCGCCCCCGGCCGCCTGCAGCTCATCGGGATCGCGCCCACCGTCCTCGTCGACGCCGCCCACAACCCGCACGGTGTGCGGGCCCTCGTCGCCGCGCTGCGGGAGTCGTTCGACTTCGACGAGTGGGGCGTCGTGCTCGGGGTGCTGGGCGACAAGGATGCCGCAGGGATCATGGCGGAGCTGGCACCGGTGGCCACCCACGTCTTCGCGACCGCGCCGGCGTCGGAGCGCGCCGAGCACGCCGACCGACTCGCCGATCTCGCGGAGTCGCACGAGCTGCCCGTCACCGTCTACGACGACCTCGCGCAAGCCGCGGAGGCCGCGCGGGCGTGGGGAGCCGACTCCGAACGCCGTGCCGTGATCATCGCCGGGTCCGTCGTGCTGGCGGGCGAGGCGATCACCCTGGCCGACGCCGAGGACTGGAAGAGCGGGTGGGAGGCATGACCGGCACCGCCCCCCAGCAGCCCGCCCGCCGCGCCCGCGGTGCCGCGGAGTCGCTCGCGTCGATCGTGCTCGCGTTCGAGTCGATCATCGCGTTCCTCGGCGGGCTGGTGATCTACGGCCTCAAGGCCCTCCCCGAACCCATCGAGCCGTGGTGGGGCATCGTCGCGGGATCCGTCGTCGCCGTGCTGATGATCCTCACCGGCCGGTTCGTGCGCTATCCCTGGGGCATCGCCTTCGGGTGGGTGCTGCAGTTCGTCGTCGCACTCGGCGCCTTCCTCGTTCCGGCGCTCGGGCTGGTGGCACTCATTTTCGGCGGGATGTACGCGTATGCGACGATCAAGGGGGCCCAGCTCGATCGGCGCAACGCGCAGCTCGCGGCCAACCCCCCACACGAAGCCGGAACGGCGAACGGAGACTGACATGGCCACCGAAGAGACCCTCGTCCTGGTCAAGCCCGACGGCGTGGCGCGCGGCCTGACCGGCGCGATCCTCGCCCGCATCGAGGCGAAGGGGTACTCCCTCGTCGACATCCGCCTGGTGGAGCCCGACCGCGGCACCCTCGAGCGGCACTACGCCGAGCACGAGGGAAAGCCGTTCTACGAGCCGCTCCTCGAGTTCATGATGTCCGGTCCGTCGGTGGCGATCCGCCTCGCCGGGAACCGCGTCATCGAGGGCTTCCGCTCGCTCGCCGGCACGACCGACCCGACCACGGCCGCGCCCGGCACCATCCGCGGCGACCTCGGCCGGGACTGGGGCCTCAAAGTGCAGCAGAACCTCGTGCACGGCTCCGACAGCCCCGAGTCGGCCGCGCGCGAGCTGGCGATCTGGTTCGCCTGATCCGGCTCAGCCGGGGAAGATGCGCTGGAGCGCGTCCAGCTGCACCTGCGCGATGACCGCGATGACGGCGTAGCTTCCGACGGCGAGCAGCGGGAGCCAGCCCATCAGGCGCTCCGACGCCGAGCGCACTCCGGCCGGCACCGCCACGATGCCCGAGCGCAGGATGTGCAGGGTCACGGCGTAGAACGTCGGGATCGTGATGACCCAGGTGACCATGCACCAGGGGCACAGCGTGCCGAGCTCGAAGATGCTCTGGCTGATGAGCCAGATCACGAAGCCGAACGCGAAGATCATCCCCAGCTCGAAGAGCCACCAGAACCAGCGGGCGAACCGCGCGCCGGCGAGGATCGCGACGCCGACCACGATCGGGGCGACCCACCCCGCAAGGCCCAGGATCGGGTTCGGGAACCCGAACACACTGCCCTGCCATGACCCGAGGTTCGCGGTGCACTGCACCAGCGGGCTGAAGTCGCACGACGCGATCGCGTCGGGATCGGCGAGCAGGTGCAGTCGCTCCATCGTGAGCGCGAAGGCGGCGATCCACCCGATCACACCGGCGATGATCAGCCAGACGGCCAGGCCGGTGGGGCGGGTGTGGGTCTGGGCGCGCGGCATGCCTCGGATTATGGCATCGGAGGATGAGCGGATGCCGCGCGCCGAGCCGTGGGAAATCCCCGGCGTGGCGTCGGCGAGCAATCGGCGGGCGAAAGTGCGATAATGGTCGTCGATGCCCCGCGGCCGCGCCGCGACCCGCATCACCAGAAGACTTCAGGGCGACGAATGCCCTTGGCAGCGTGAGCTCCCGCCGCATGAGCCGGGATCCCGTTGCAGACCGAGTGAGTTCGCGGCACCGCAGGTGCGGCACCGCAAGAGATTTCGCCGGGCGGCGCGCGGTGCCGACCCGCAGGGAGTAAGCCAGTGATGGCCGATGGAACAGATGCAGACCTCAACCCCCAGAACGAATCGGATGCCGCGCTAGCGCCGGATGCTGCGGACACCGCGGCGACCGACGCGGCGAGCGACCCGACCGATCTCGCGGAGGCTGAGGCCGAAGCCGTGATCGAGGCCGTCGAGGTCCTCGAAGAGGGCGGCGCAGCGCCCGTCACGGACGACGGCGCCACCGAGGCGGCGCCGGACGCCGGCGCGGCCGACGCGGAGGCGGACGCCACGAGTGCGCTCGAGGCGCCGGTCGAAGCTGAGGCGACGACCGAGCCGGAGACCCCCGGGGAGCCCGAGCCGGAGGCTCCGCTGACCGCGGTGGGCCTCGGACTCCTGCCCGAGGACTTCGTGTCCCAGGTGTCGACACAACTGCACTTCTACGCACCCGAGATCGCCTTCCTGCCTCCGGCGCCTGACGAGGAGCGCGAGCGCGACTCCGAGCAGTCGTCCGGATCGACGCGGCGTCGCAGTCGCCGCCGCGGGGGAGAGGGCCGCGACGAGGCATCCGCTCCGTCCGAGCCGGCGCAGCCGCGCCAGCGCGCCGTCGAGCTCATCACAGAGCCGCAGCGCATCAAGGGCTCGACGCGCCTCGAGGCCAAGAAGCAGCGCCGCCGTGACGGCCGAGAGGCCGGCCGCCGTCGCGCGGTCGTGACCGAGGCGGAGTTCCTCGCACGCCGCGAGGCCGTCGACCGCGTCATGATCGTCCGCTCCAAGAACGGTCGCATCCAGATCGCCGTGCTCGAAGACAACGTTCTCGTCGAGCATTACGTCGCGCGCAACCAGGACGCCTCGCTGATCGGCAACGTGTATCTCGGTCGCGTGCAGAACGTGCTGCCGAGCATGGAGGCCGCGTTCGTCGACATCGGCCGCGGCCGCAACGCCGTGCTGTACTCCGGCGAGGTCGACTGGGACGCCGTGGAGACCGGCAACCAGCCGCGCCGCATCGAACTCGCGCTGAAGTCGGGTGACAAGGTGCTCGTGCAGGTCACGAAGGACCCCGTGGGCCACAAGGGCGCCCGGCTGACGAGCCAGATCTCGCTGCCGGGCCGTTACCTCGTGTACGTGCCGGGCGGAGCCATGAACGGCATCTCCCGCAAGCTCCCCGACACCGAGCGCGCGCGTCTCAAGAAGATCCTCAAGGAGGTGCTGCCGGAATCGTCGGGCGTCATCGTCCGCACCGCCGCCGAGGGCGCCACCGAAGACCAGCTCACGCGCGACGTGCAGCGGCTCACCACGCAGTGGGAGCACGTCAGCAAGCAGGTCCAGACGATCCAGGCGCCGGCGCTGCTGCACTCCGAGCCCGACCTCCTCGTCAAGATCGTGCGCGACGTCTTCAATGAGGACTTCACGCGCATGCTCATCCAGGGCGAGGACGCGCACCAGACCATCACGAAGTACGTCGAGAGCGTCGCGCCCGACCTGCTCGAGCGCGTGGTGGCCTACGAAGGCGACCGCGACCCGTTCGACGAGTTCCGTGTCACCGAGCAGATCGAGAAGGCGCTCGACCGCAAGGTCTGGCTGCCGTCCGGCGGCTCGCTGGTCATCGATCGCACCGAGGCGATGACGGTCGTCGACGTCAACACCGGAAAGTTCGTCGGCTCGGGTGGAAACCTCGAAGAGACCGTGACGAAGAACAACCTCGAGGCTGCCGAGGAGATCGTTCGCCAGCTGCGGCTGCGCGACATCGGCGGCATCATCGTCGTCGACTTCATCGACATGGTGCTCGAGTCCAACCGCGACCTGGTCCTGCGACGCCTGGTCGAGTGCCTCAGCCGCGACCGCACGAAGCACCAGGTCGCCGAGGTCACCTCGCTCGGCCTCGTGCAGATGACGCGCAAGAAGCTGGGCCTCGGGCTGCTCGAGACCTTCAGCGAGCCCTGCGAGGTGTGCGCCGGCCGCGGCGTGATCGTGCATCACGATCCCGTCGTCAAGCACCGCGGCGCGCAGTCGTCGGGCGGTGCGCCGTCGGGTCGCCGCTCCCGCGGCGGAGGCGGCGCCCAGCAGCAGGCCACGGGCGGCTCCAACGGCACGCACGTGATCACCGAGGGCGTCAAGTCTGCGCTGGCGCAGATCGCCGCGTCGACGATCCACCACCACGACGAGGTGCCGGCAGACGAGCCGGCCGCGGTCGAGGCGCCGGCGGAGCGGCCGAAGAAGGCGCGCAAGAAGCGCGGCGACGCGGCCAAGACGAAGACCAAGGCGCCCAAGACCGAGAAGGACATCCTCCTCGATTCGGTGCTCGAGGCGCTTCCCGAGCCGAAGGCCCCGGGGCAGGGCCGGTCGCGCCGTCGCGTGACCACGGCCGCCCTCACCGGCACGCCGGTGTCGCACACGCCCTCCGAGGACTGATCTCGACGACGCGCCGTCCGCCTGCTCCGAAGAGGGTCAGCGGCCGGCGCGTCGTTCCCGCGCCGTCACGCGGAGTCCTGACGCGATGAGCCGCCGCACCAGTTCGTGGCCGTCGACGTGCTCTGCACCCGCGGCGACGAGTCTGGCGTGGGCGTCATCGGGCACGTCGTAGTGATCGCGGTCGAAGCCGCGGCGGGGGATGCCGTTCGCCGCGGCGAACGCGTGCAGCTCGTCGAGATCGCTGTCGCTCACGAGGTGCGCCCACAGCCTCCCGTGGGCGGGCCATCGCGGATTGTCGATGAGGATCGCCACCCCGAGATCATTTCACGACGGATGCCGCGACACGGTTCGGTCCGCTTTTGGCGTTGGTCGCGGCATCCGGTAAAGTAGTCCTTTGGTGCGTCCCGTTTCGCAGGATATGGCGATGCTCGACAGGCTCAGCAGCCGGCTGGAGCCGTCGCTCCCGCACCAGGACTTCCTCTTCTCGCAAGAGCAGAGTCTCGCAAAGACAACCGGAGCCGTGCGCTCCAACTCAGTAGAAACAGGTGTGAAGTGGTTTACGCAGTTGTGCGCGCCGGTGGCCGACAGGAGAAGGTCGAGGTCGGCACGATCGTCGTTCTCGACCGCCAGGCCGCGAAGATCGGCGACAAGATCGAGCTGCCCGCCGTCCTGCTCGTGGACGGCGACGCTGTCACGACCGACGCCGACAAGCTCGCCAAGGTGACCGTCACCGCCGAGGTTCTCGGCGAGGAGCGCGGCCCGAAGATCGTGATCCAGAAGTTCAAGAACAAGACCGGCTACAAGAAGCGCCAGGGGCACCGCCAGGACCTCACGCGCGTCAAGGTCACCGGCATCAAGTAAGTCCAGGAAGAGACGCAGAGATGGCACACAAAAAGGGCGCAAGCTCCACCCGTAACGGTCGTGACTCCAACGCTCAGCGACTGGGCGTGAAGCGCTTCGGCGGCCAGCAGGTCCTCGCCGGCGAGATCATCGTCCGTCAGCGCGGCACCCACTTCCACCCCGGCGCCAACGTCGGACGTGGCGGCGACGACACGCTGTTCGCCCTCGCGGCGGGCGCTGTCGAGTTCGGTCAGAAGGGCGGCCGGAAGGTCGTCAACATCGTGGCCGCCGCGGAGTAATCCTCGGAGTACGCACACTCGAGGAAAGGGGCGGGCTTCGGCTCGCCCCTTTCCCTTTACTCTGGGGCCCACCCAGACCGCTCGTGAGGGGGAACGCATGGTCACATTCGTGGATCGTGTGACGCTGCATCTGCGCGCCGGCAAGGGCGGCAACGGCTGCGTTTCCGTGCGCCGTGAGAAGTTCAAGCCGCTGGCCGGTCCCGACGGGGGGAACGGGGGGCACGGCGGCGACATCGTGCTCGTCGCCGACCCCCAGGTGACGACCCTGCTGTCCTACCACCACTCGCCGCACCGCTCCGGCGGGAACGGCGGGTTCGGCATGGGCGATCACCGCTCCGGTGCGGCGGGGGAGTCGCTCGAGCTCCCGGTGCCCGTCGGAACGGTGGTGAAGGACCCCTCGGGCGACACGCTCGTCGACATGATCGAGCCAGGAATGCGCTTCGTCGTCGCGCCCGGTGGCTTGGGCGGTCTCGGCAATGCGGCGCTGGCCAACCCCAAGCGCAAGGCCCCGGGCTTCGCGCTGCTCGGCACCCCCGGGTGGGAGGGCGACGTCCAGCTGGAGCTGAAGACCGTCGCCGACGTCGCCCTGGTCGGGTTCCCCTCGGCGGGCAAGTCGAGTCTCATCGCGGCCGTCTCCGCGGCGCGCCCCAAGATCGCCGACTACCCCTTCACGACCCTGCACCCGAACCTCGGTGTCGTGCAGGCCGGTGACGTGCGGTTCACCGTCGCCGACGTTCCCGGTCTCATCGAGGGCGCGAGCGAGGGCAAGGGCCTGGGCCTCGAGTTCCTGCGCCATGTGGAGCGCTGCACCGCGCTCGTGCACGTCCTCGACTGTGCGACCCTCGATCCCGGTCGCGACCCGTTGAGCGATCTCGATGTCATCCTTGCCGAGCTCGGCGCGTACCCGGTGCCCGAGGGCCAGACGCCGCTCCTCGAGCGTCCGCAGCTCGTCGCACTGAACAAGGTCGATGTGCCTGAGGCGAAGGACCTGGCCGACCTCGTGCGGCCGGAACTCGAAGCCCGCGGGTTCCGCGTGTTCGAGATCTCCACCGTCAGTCATGCGGGGCTGCGCCAACTCACCTTCGCGCTCGGCGAGATCGTCGCCGAGCACCGGATCGAGCAGGCCAAGACCCCTGCGCCCGAGCGCATCGTCATCCGCCCCAAGGGCTCCGAGAAGGAGTTCTGGATCCGCGTCGAGGGCGGCACCTACGGCAACATCTACCGGATCCTCGGCGAGAAGCCGGTGCGCTGGGTTCAGCAGACCGACTTCCAGAACGAAGAGGCCGTCGGCTACCTCGCGGACCGGCTCGAGAAGCTGGGCGTCGAGGACGAGCTGTTCCGCGCGGGTGCGACCCCCGGCGCGACCGTCGTCATCGGCGAAGGAGACGGCATCGTCTTCGACTGGGAGCCCTCGCTCAAGTCGGTCGCCGAACTCGCGACCGCCCCGCGAGGCACCGACCCGCGCCTGGTGCAGAGCAGCCGCCGGACGACGGCCGAGCGTCGCGAGCGGTACCACGACATGATGGATGCCAAGGCTGAAGCCCGCGCCGAACTCGAGGCCGAGCGCCGTGCAGCGAAGGACTGGAGCGCGGAGGGCGACGAGTGACGCTGGAACGCCGCGACCTGCCGCAGGCGCGCCGGGTCGTCGTCAAGGTCGGCTCCTCCTCGATCAGCGGCGACAACGCCCAGAAGATCGGTCCGATCGTCGACGCCCTCGCGGCCGCCTACGGTCGTGGTGTCGAGGTCGTCCTCGTATCTTCGGGCGCCATCGCCACCGGCATGCCGTATCTCCAGCTCGATGAGCGCCCGAGCGACCTGGCCACTCAGCAGGCCGCGGCCGCCGTGGGCCAGAACGTGCTCATCTACCGCTACCAGGCGGCACTCCGCGCGTTCCGCATCGTCGCGGGCCAGGTGCTGCTGACGGCCGGCGACCTCGAGAACCCCACGCACCGCTCGAACGCACGCCGCGCCATGGAGCGCCTGCTCGGGCTGCGGATCCTGCCCATCGTCAACGAGAACGACACCGTCGCCACGCACGAGATCCGCTTCGGCGACAATGACAGGCTCGCCGCGCTCGTCGCGCAGCTGGTCGGTGCCGACGCGCTCGTGCTCCTGAGCGATATCGAGTGCCTCTACACACGGCCGCCGGACGAGCCCGGCGCGACGCCGATCACCCGCGTCGCCTACGGCGACGACCTGCACGGGTTCGAGTTCGGCTCGGTCGTGGTCAACAGCGTCGGCACCGGCGGTGCGGCGACCAAGGTCTCGGCCGCGCGGCTGGCCGCGGCATCCGGCATCGGCGTTCTCGTCACGAGCGCCGACCTCGTCGACGACGCTCTCGCGGGCGCCGAGATCGGCACGTGGTTCCAGCCGAACCCCGAGCCGACCGCGGCACCGGCGACCGGACCGGTGCGCACCGCCGTCGATAAACTGGTGGGATGACCACCACCGCCACGACTGCCCGCGAGCGGATGCTTCTCGCCAAGGAGGCCTCCCGCAGTGTCGGGCTCCTCACCGACGCCGCCAAGCGCGACGCCCTCGAGGCGATCGCTCGGGCGATCGAGAGTGCCGCCGGCGACATCGTCGCCGCGAACGTCGAGGACCTCGAGCGCGGGCGCAGCACCGGACTGTCGGTCGCGCTGCAGGATCGCCTGCGGCTCGACGAGCCGCGCGTCGCCGCCCTCGCCGCGGCGGTCAGGGAGGTCGCCGAGCTGCCCGACCCCGTCGGCCGCGTCCTCGACACCCGGACCCTGGCGAACGGCGTCGCGCTGACGAAGGTGGCCGTGCCGTTCGGGGTCGTCGGCTCGATCTACGAAGCGCGCCCGAACGTCACCGTCGACATCGCCGCACTCGCGCTGCGGTCGGGGAACGCCGTCGTCTTGCGTGGCGGAACGGCCGCTGAGCGCACGAACGCCGCGCTCGTTCGGGCGATGCGCGGCGCCCTCGCCGATCAGGGCATCGACCCCGAAGCGATCCAGACCGTCGACGACTTCGGACGAGAAGGCGCGCGTGAGCTGATGCAGGCCCGGGGCATCGTCGACGTGCTCGTGCCGCGGGGGAGCGCCCAGCTCATCGAGACAGTGGTCACGGAGTCGTCCGTCCCGGTCATCGAGACCGGTGCCGGCGTCGTGCACATCGTGCTCGACTCGACCGCGCGACTCGACTGGGCGCGTGACATCGTCGTGAACGCCAAGACGCAGCGTCCGAGCGTGTGCAACTCCGTCGAGACCGTACTGGTGGTCAAGGATGCCGCAGCCCGGCTGGTTCCGCCGGTCGTCGAGGCATTGCGCGACTCGGGCGTCACGGTGCACGGTGACGAGACCGTGTCGGCGCTGGCGTCGGACGTCGTCCCGGCGACGGACGAGGACTGGTCGACCGAGTACCTGAGCCTCGACATCGCCATGCGCGTGGTCGACGACCTCGACGAGGCGCTCGACCACATCCGCCGCTACTCAACCCACCACACCGAGTCGATCATCACAGACGACCCCACTCACGCCGAGCGCTTCCTGGCGGAGGTCGACTCGGCCGTCGTCATGGCCAACGCCTCCACCCGCTTCACCGACGGCGGCGAGTTCGGCTTCGGCGCCGAGGTCGGTATCTCGACGCAGAAGCTGCACGCACGGGGCCCGATGGGCCTCTCCGAGCTCACGAGCACGAAGTGGCTGGCGCGGGGCGTCGGACAAGTGCGCGACTGACCGCCTAAACTGACATACAGCCTGTGCCCGCAGGCGAATGGAACGGAGCACGAATGACCATCGCCACGATCGTCACCCTCGCCGCGGAAGCCGAGCACCACGGCAACGTCGCCCTCGAGACCGTCTGGTACGGCATCGTCGCGATCTGCGTCTTCGGCGCTCTGGCCGTCGTGACGCTGTCGTACCGCAACGTCGCCAACCGCCACTCGCACAAGGCCGAGGCTTACGCGCGCGCTCACGCCAACGACGTCCAGCACGTGGGGCACGGCCACTAGGCCGCACTGCATGACGGTGCCGGCAGCCCCGAGGATCGGGGTCATGGGTGGGACGTTCGATCCCATCCATCACGGCCACCTCGTCGCCGCCAGCGAGGTTGCACAGTGGTTCGACCTCGACGAGGTCGTCTTCGTGCCGACGGGGGAGCCGTGGCAGAAGGATGGCGTCTCGCCGAGCGAGCATCGCTATCTCATGACGGTGATCGCCACAGCATCCAATCCCCGCTTCACGGTGAGCCGGGTCGACATCGATCGTTCGGGCCCGACCTACACGATCGACACGCTGCGCGACCTGAAGGCGGAGCGTCCCGACGCGGAGCTGTACTTCATCACAGGCGCCGACGCCATAGCGCAAATTCTCAGTTGGAGGGACCATGATGAGTTGTGGGACCTCGCACATTTCGTTGCGGTCTCCCGCCCCGGGCACGTCCTCAGCACAGACGGGTTGCCCAGTGAAGACGTGAGTCAGCTCGAGATCCCCGCTCTCGCCATCTCGTCGACGGACTGCCGTGACCGCGTAGAACAAGGACACCCGGTGTGGTACCTCGTTCCCGACGGGGTCGTCCAATACATTGCGAAGCACCATCTCTACCGGAGCAAGGAATGACTGAACCCGAGCAGCCGGCGAACCCACCGCTGACGCGCAAGCAGTTGCGCGAGATCCGGAACACCGGATCCACCCCCGTGATCACCCCTGAGAGCGCTGCCATAGAAGCCGCGCCGGCGACTGCCGAGCCGGAGACGCGGCCTGCCGGCGTCGACGCTCCCGCCGAAGCCCCTGCGCAGGCAGAATCCGAGCAGCCCGCGCCGGCCCCGCAGCAGGCGCCCGTGCCGATCGGCTCGGCGCACCTCCCGCGAGCTGCCGATCCCGTGGTCGTGCCGCCGGCGCCCGTCGCCGACTCCGCGGTCGACCTCGGAGCATCGCCCCTCACCCGGCGCCAGGCACGTCAGCAGGAGCGCATCCGCACGGCGTCCGTGCCGGTCATCACCCCCGAGGTCGCTGCGGCGCACTCCGCCTCCATGGCGACCCTCGTCACCGAGGCTCCGCCGCTCACCCACACTGAGCCGGTCAGCCTGCACAGCGGCATGCACGACCTCTTCGGTCTCGCGACGGCGCCCGCCCCGGTCATCCAGGCGGCGCCGGAGCGCACCGCCGAGGCGCCGCGGCCCGAGCCGGTGCGCCCGGTCTCCCCGTGGGCCGACGGCCACGCGTCCGCCGACCGGACGCCCGCAGCGACCGCCGACGAGACCGAAGCCGACAGGGAACGCAGCGTGAGCCCGCTGCTCGGCGCGGGTCTCCTCGCGGCCGAGCCCGAGCAGGCCGACCTGCCGCCGTCGTTCGACCAGCTGCTCGCTCGCTCCACGGGTGCTGTCTCGATGCCCAACGCGCTGATCCTGTCGCAGGCGCCCGAGGTCTCGCCCATCGTCGCCCCGCTCAGCTCGACGGGCGAGGTTCTCATCACCGGCACGTTCAACCTGCCGGAGGGGCTCGGGTCGACGGGTCACGCGCGCGGAACGGCCGACGGCAAGGAAGTCGACGCCACGCTCGTCGACGGTGAGCTGCCGGCCCACTCGTCGCCCACCCCGATCGCCGCCAGCGCGGCGATCAGCACGGTGAAGACCGCCGGCGAGGTCATCCGGCCGCCCGTGCCCGAGAAGGGCAGCAAGCTCATGCTCACGCTCGCGATCACCGCCGGCGCGCTTGCGCTCGCGCTGGTCGGCGTGCTGATCCTCGCGTTCGTCACGGGGGTGCTGTGATGACGGCATCCGCTCAGTCCCTCGACATGCTGCAGATCGCGGCGGCCGCCGCCGACGCGAAGAGCGGTGAAGACCTTGTCGCGCTCGACGTGTCGGAGCCGCTTCCGCTCGTCGACATCTTCCTGCTCGTGACCGGTCGCAGCGAGCGCAACGTCGCCGCGATCGCCGACGAGATCGAGGACCGTCTGCTGGAGGCCGGGCACAAGCGCCTGCGTCGCGAAGGACGCCAGGAAGCACGCTGGGTGCTGCTCGACTTCGGTGACCTCGTGGTGCATGTGTTCCACGAGCAGGAGCGCGTGTACTACGGCCTTGAGCGGCTCTGGAAGGACTGCCCGGTCGTCCCGATCGATCTTCCGGCCCGGACGCCCACCGAGTAGTCTGCGGTGGTTCGGAGCACGCCTCGACGTGTTGTAAGCTTGTGGAGTTGCCTCGCGGGGCAGCAGAACAAGGGCCTGTGGCGCAGCTGGTAGCGCACCTGCATGGCATGCAGGGGGTCAGGGGTTCGAGTCCCCTCAGGTCCACCAAAACTCCCGGTAAAGCGCCGAAACCGCACTCCCTGATCAGGGATCGCGGATGTCCTCGGTAGTCGTCCACCGGACACTTCAGGCAGTCGTCGCGCCCCGGATGCGCGCGATTTCAGGCTGGCCACAGCGTGATCAGCATGACCGCGCCCGCCACCGTGAGAGCGGCGAGGACGAGGCCGACGATGGCCCACGTCCGGCCGCTGCCTCGTAGCGACAGGAACCCCAGGATCGCCGCGCCGATGACGCCGAGCGGAATCAGCCATACGCCGGCGATGCGCGCCCACTCCGGGGGATCCAGCGGGGTCGCCGTGATCACCCACAACCAGGCGAACCCGAGCAGTCCGATCACGCCGAGCGCAGTCGCCGCGACGCCCCAGCCTCCGCGGTAGGTGGCGGCGGGTTGTTCGACAGGATGCATCTGGGAGACCCCTCGCAGTCGTTCCCACAACGATTCGTCATGAGCGGAGTTCCAGCATGCTCCTGCCCCGCATGCACGTCGGGACCAAAGCCCTCCGGCGCATGCTCGGCGATTGTCCCGTACGTCGGGAGCCACGGGCCGTCGGTCGTTTACACTGGTGAGTCCAAGGGGAGTACTCCGACACGTTCGGCTCGTCATTACGAATGCTCGTCGCATTCCGGGCCACCGGTCCTCGGACACGAGGATGGGGAAGACCTTGGCGCTGATCCGCTCACGCCAAGGTTAGGACCCCGCTGTGAATATCACTCCGCTCGTCTGGTTCATCACGATCGCGGTGACGATCGCCTTCTTCGTCTACGAGTTCTACGCGCACGTCCGCAAGCCCCACGAGCCGACCATCGGCGAGTCCGCCCGCTGGTCGGCGTTCTACATCGGTCTCGCCCTGCTCTTCGGCGTCGGCATCGGCACGGTGTCCGGCTGGACGTTCGGTGGTGAGTACTTCGCGGGGTATCTGACCGAGAAGGCGCTGTCGATCGACAACCTGTTCGTCTTCCTCATCGTCATGACGAGCTTCGCGGTGCCCAAGATCTATCAGCAGAAGGTATTGATGATCGGCATCGTCATCGCCCTGATCCTGCGCGGCGTCTTCATCGCCGTCGGTGCCACGCTGATCGAGAACTTCTCCTGGGTGTTCTACGGGTTTGGTGCGCTGCTGCTGTTCCTGGCCTACCGACAGGCGTTCGCGCACGGCGACTCCAACCCCGCCGACGGCCGGGTCATGCGCTTCGTGCGTCGTCACCTTCGGGTGACCGACGAGTACCACGGTGACAGGCTCACGATCGTTCAGCACGGGCGCCGCTGGGCCACGCCGATGCTGCTGACCATCATCGCGATCGGCTTCGTGGATCTCATCTTCGCCGTCGACTCGATCCCGGCGATCTACGGACTGACCGAGGAGGCGTACATCGTGTTCACCGCGAATGCCTTCGCCCTGATGGGGCTGCGTCAGCTGTTCTTCCTGATCGGCGGCCTGCTAGAGCGCCTGGTCTACCTCGCTCAGGGCCTCGCGGTCATTCTGGCCTTCATCGGAGTGAAGCTGCTCATCCACGCCCTCCACAAGAACGAGCTGCCCTTCGTCAACGGCGGCGATCCGGTGACAGTGATCCCCGAGATTCCGATCTGGCTCTCGCTGCTCTTCATCGCAGGGACGATCGCCGTGGCGACCATCGCGAGCCTCGTCAAGACCCGTGGCGACCGTCGCGCGGCCGAAACGATCTCGGTCGACGACGCACCGGGGGAGTCGCGCGAGCGCCGTCCTCTGCAGTGACCATCCGCGACCCCGCCAGTGCCTGGGGCCTGACGGACTGTCGGCGCAGCGTCAGGCGATTCCGGTGGTGTTCAAGAGCGCACCGATCGCGAACGTGGCTGCCAGAGCGATCGCGCCGCCGACGACGACGCGAATCGTGGCTCGGGTGACCGGGCTTCCACCGATGCGGGCGCCGAGCGCGCCCGTCGCACCGAGCGCCATGAGAACGACGATGAAGGTCACCGGGATCCGGATCGACTCCGGCAGGAGGATGGTGAGGAACGGGAGGATTCCACCGCAGACGAACGCCAGTGCGGATGCCGCGGCCGCCCGCCACGGACTGACGAGGTCGTCCGGATCGATGTTCAGTTCCATCGACAGATGTGCGCGCAGCGCATCGCGCTCGGTCAGCTCCACAGCCACGCGTTTCGCCGTCTCGTCGCTCAGCCCCTGCGCACGATAGAGCCCTGCGAGCTCCTCGAGCTCCTGCTCGGGCATCGTGCGGAGCTCTTCCGTCTCCTTGGCGATCAGCGCTCGTTCGCTGTCGCTCTGACTGCTCACCGAGACGTACTCGCCCAGCGCCATCGAGAGGGCTCCGCCGATCAGCGCCGCCGACGACGCCGGAATGATCGCCGCGAGATCCGGTGTCGCCGCGGCGACACCGACAGCGATCGCCGCGACCGAGACGATGCCGTCGTTGGCTCCCAGCACTCCTGCCCGGAGCCAGTTCAGCTTTCCCGCGATCCCCGCGACGTGCGGCTCGCCACCATGCATGCTCACGCGACAAACCTAGGACGAATCGGCCGCATGGGGTGGGAGCACACGGTGCGTCGGTCATCGGTCATGGCAGGCCCCTCGTCGACTTCAGCATCGACGGGGCACTGCGCCCGCGCGAGGCCGAAGGTCCTGCCGCGATCGACTTGTGAACGGCATCTGCGACCAGGACCGCCGGGACGGCGACGGCTGCCAGAAGCCAGCCGTGCGGAGGAGGCCAGCTGCCCCCCAAGAGCGTCGCCAACGGCCGGATCCCCGGCCTGGGGCCGTTCAGGTGGTGTCTGCCTCTCGGGACGCCACGTAGCGATCCGGCTCGCGAGTGCGTTCGAACCACCTGCCGCTGATGGCCGAGGGGGAGATCCTGACCCAGCGGTACTTCAGGGTGGGTATCCACGGACGAAGAGGCAAGGCATCGGCGGCATCGATCTCGCTCTGACGCTCGAGTCTGCTCGCCCGTCCCTTCACCACGACGCTCGCTGCGGAGCTCTCGTCGTACTCGTCCACCTCGAACGCCACGTCGGGTTCCGCCGAAAGATCGGCCAGCTTCGAGCCGGGGGCTGTGCGGAACAGCAGCCGCGGACCGTCGACGACGTAGTTCACCGGAAAGATCTCCGGCCCCGTCGGGCCCGTGAGTGCGAGGCGGCCCAGCTCGCGACGCGCGAGGAGGTTCCAGCACTCTTCCTCGGTCAGCTTCCAGACGCCCGCTTCATCGATGCGCTCCATGATCTTCTTCTTTTCTGCGCCGTCGTCAGGCCGTGAGGATGACTTTGAGGGCCTTCGTCTCGGCCGCACGGCCGAACGTGTCGTAGGCGTCCATGATGCTCTCGAGCGAGAAGCGGTGGCTGATGAAGCCGGCGACGTCGAGGCGGCCCTGCCCGAGCAGCTTGATGAGCATCCGCGAAGTATCCGTGTTGACCAGGCCCGTGGTGATCGTCAGGTTCTGAATCCACGCCGACTCCAGCGGGAAGGTGACCGGCTTGCCGTGCACGCCCACGTTGGCGACGTGACCGCCCGGGCGAACGATCGCCAGGCTCATGTCCCAGGTCGACGGCAGCCCGACGGCTTCGATCGCGACATCCACACCGAGCCCGTCGGTGAGGGCGAGAACCTGCTCACGCCAGTCGGCGCTCGAGGACACGACACCGTCGCTGGCACCGAACCGCTTCGCCTGCTCCACGCGGTTGGGGTCGATGTCGATCGCGATGACCCGGCTCGGTCCGTACAGCGAGGCTGTGGTCATGGCTGCAAGGCCCACCGGGCCTGCGCCGATGACTGCGACGACATCGCCCGGCTCGACGGCGCCGTATCGGATCCCGATCTCGTGCCCCGTGGGCAGGATGTCGCTGATCATCGCGGCCTCTTCGGCCGACACGCCGTCCGGCACCTTGTGAAGGGAGGTCTCCGCGAAGGGGATCCGCACGAATTCGGCCTGTGTGCCGTCGATGAGATGTCCGAGGATCCAGCCGATTCCGGACGCTCCTTCGTCGGCGAGGCAATGCGAGTACATCCCCTCGACGCAGTAGCTGCATTTCCCGCAGGCCGAGATGCAGGAGATGATCACGCGATCTCCTACGGCGAGTTCCGTCACCGCCTCACCGACCTCGCTGACGACGCCGACGCCTTCGTGCCCGAGGGTGCGCCCGGACTCCACCGCCGGTACGTCACCCTTCAGAATGTGCAGATCCGTGCCGCAGATGGTCGTGGTCTCGATCTTCACGATCGCGTCCGTGGGCTTCTGTATCCGAGGGGCCGGCTTCTCCTGCCAGTCGATCGATCCCGGACCTTGGTAGACCAGCGCCTTCATATCTCTCACTCCTCGGATCTCTGCGCATGTGGCGACGAGACCCATCGTCCTCTTCCCCGGCCATCGTCCGATAGGGACCTTGGACCCGCGGCGCCACCCGCCCGCGGTGCGGAGCGGGTCGGGCCGGGCAGAATGCGGGACCTTCGACCCAACGCCGGGGCGGCTCCCGGCACAGGGTCGAGTCATGACGAACATCCTCGCTCTCGACGAGATCACCATGGCCGACCTGCCCCACGTCGGCGGGAAGAATGCGTCGCTCGGAGAGATGATCTCGCGGCTCAGCGGCGCGGGGCTGCGGGTGCCTGGCGGGTTCGCCACCACAGCGACCGCGTACCGCTCCTTCCTGAGCCACGACGGTCTGGCCGGGCGCATCGAGGCGCTGCTGGCGCCGTTGGACGTGTCCGATGTCGAGGACCTCGCTCGCGTGGGTCGGACCATTCGCTCCTGGATCGAGGATCAGCCGCTGCCGCCGGATCTCGAGTCCGACATCCGGCGCGCGTTCGACGACATGACGGCTGCGCACCCGGACCTCGCCGACGCGACGTGGGCCGTGCGTTCGTCGGCGACGGCCGAGGACCTTCCGAATGCCTCTTTCGCCGGCCAACAGGAGACCTATCTCCACATCGCCGGCGTCGACAACGTGCTGGCCGCCGTGCGCAAGGTGTTCGCATCGCTGTACAACGATCGTGCGATCGCGTACCGCGTGCACCAGGGCTTCGCTCACGGCGACGTGGCGCTCTCCGCTGCCGTGCAGCGCATGGTGCGTTCCGACGTCGGAGCCTCCGGTGTCATGTTCACCATCGACACCGAGACCGGGTTCGACGGCGCGATCCTGATCACGAGCGCCTACGGCCTGGGCGAGACGGTCGTCCAGGGACAGGTGAATCCGGACGAGTTCGCCGTGTTCAAGGCGGCGGTCCGCGAGGGGCGGCCGGGGATCCTCCGCCGCAGCGTGGGGGAGAAGGCCATCGCCATGAGGTTCGCCGCGGGCCATGAGGTCGGGGCGAGCACCATGATCACGACTGTGCCACCGGCGCAGCGCCGCGTCCTCAGCATCAGCGATGACGAGGTGATGGAGCTCGCACGTTCCGCTCTCATCGTCGAAGATCACTACGGTCGACCGATGGACATCGAGTGGGCGAAAGACGGCGTCGACGGGCTTCTGTACGTCCTGCAGGCTCGGCCCGAGACCGTCGCGTCTCGCCTGCAAGGGCACAGCCACACGCGCTATGCGCTCCAGGAGCACGGCAGGGTGCTGGTGCAGGGTCGCGCGATCGGTCAGAGGATCGGCGGGGGAACGGTGCGCGTCGTGCGGTCGCCGTCGGAGATGGCGAAGGTCCGCACCGGCGACGTCCTGGTCGCAGACATCACCGACCCGGACTGGGAGCCCGTGATGAAGCGGGCGGCGGCCATCGTGACGAACCGCGGCGGGCGCACGTGTCACGCGGCCATCATCGCGCGCGAGCTCGGCATCCCCGCTGTCGTGGGCACCGGGACGGCGACGCGGGACCTGGCCGACGGTGACGACGTGACGGTCGTCTGCTCGCAAGGGGAGAGCGGGCTCGTGTACGAGGGGCTGTTGCCTTTCGTGACGGAGGAGATCGCGATCGAGCGGATGCCGGAGCTTCCGGTGCAACTGATGCTCAATGTCGGCACGCCCGACCAGGCGTTCGGCTTCGCGGCTCTGCCCCATCACGGGGTCGGCTTGGCCCGGCTCGAGTTCATCGTGGGGAACCAGATCGGCATCCACCCCCGCGCTCTTCTCGAGTTCGACTCGCTTCCGGAGCAGCTCCGCGCCGAGATCGACGTGAGGATCGCCGCCTATCCCTCGCCGAGAGAGTTCTTCGTCCGGAGGGTCGCGGAGGGCGTGGCGACGATCGCTGCCGCGTTCGCGCCCGACCCGGTGATCGTCAGGACCAGCGACTTCAAGTCGAACGAATACGCGCACCTCCTCGGTGGCGACCGGTACGAGCCGCAGGAGGAGAACCCGATGCTGGGGTGGCGCGGAGCGGCGCGGTACCTCACCCCGCAGTTCGGAGAGTGCTTCGCGATGGAGTGCGAAGCGCTGCGCTACGTGCGCGACGAGATGGGACTGACCAACCTCAAGATCATGGTGCCGTTCGTGCGAACCGTGGCGGAGGGAGCAGCCGTGAACGCAGAACTCGCCGCGCACGGTCTCGAGCGCGGGCGCAACGGACTCGAGGTGATGATGATGTGCGAGATCCCCTCGAACGCGCTCCTCGCCGATCAGTTCCTTGATCACTTCGACGGGTTCTCGATCGGGTCCAACGACATGACGCAGCTCGTGCTCGGCATCGACCGCGACTCCGAGCTCGTCGCGGATGAGTTCGATGAGCGGGATCCAGCCGTGCTGCGCGTGCTCGGCATGGCGATCGACGCGTGCAACCGGCGCGGGAAGTACGTGGGCATCTGCGGCCAGGGCCCCTCGGATCATCCGGATCTCGCCGACTGGCTCGTCGACCGCGGCATCCAGTCGATCTCGCTGAGCCCCGACACGATCGTCGGCACCTGGCTTCGGCTGGCGGAGCGCGCGGGGGTGCAGGCCGGTCCGCAGACGATCACGGCGCCGGCTCCGGTGGTCGGCTGATCGAACTCAGGGCGCGATGCGGTTGCGTATGCTCCGAGCGCTTGACCCTCCCGCGGCGACGGGGGAGCCTGGGGGAGTCCCGAGGAGGCCCCCATGACCGACGTGACCCCGTTCCTGTGGTTCGACAACGACGCCGAAGCCGCGATCGGCTTCTACACCGAGCTCATCCCCGAGTCGGCGATCGTCTCGATGGGACGGTACCCCGACGAGGTGCCCGGGATGGGCGGGAAGGTCATGCACGCGCACTTCCGCCTCGCGGGACGCGACTACTACGCGATGGATGCCGGGCCGCAGTTCCCCTTCACCGAGGCGGTCTCCCTCTACGTCGCGTGCAGCGATCAGCAGGAGGTCGACCGTTACTGGGACGCGCTCATCGCCGACGGCGGCGAGGAGCAGCCGTGCGGGTGGCTCAAGGACCGCTGGGGCCTGTCATGGCAGATCATCCCCGATCGCCTCATCGAGCTCATCCGTCACCCCGATCCTGAAACCGCGCACCGCGCGGTGCAGGCCATGCTGACGATGCACCGCATCGACATCGCTGCGATCGAGGCCGCCGCCGCGGCGGCATGATGCGCGCGCGCCTGACAGCGGCGGCGGGATGCCTCGCCCTTGCCGCTCTCGCAGCATCGGCCTGCTCCGCGACACCGCCCGCAGCGCCGATCCCGCCCCGCGCTTCCTCGCCGGATGTGGCCACACCCGCGCCGACCGCGACCGCGACCGCTTCCGCCGAAGGCTGGTGGCGCGTGGCATCGAACCCCGAGACACTCGCCTCGGGACTCGCGGCGCCGTGGTCCGTCGCCCCGACCGGCGACGGTGGAGCGCTCATCTCACAGCGGAACGACGGCCGGGTGCTCGAGCTCACGCCGGCGGGGGAGGTGCGCGACGCCGGGGTCGTCCCCGGGGTGGTCTCGGGTGGCGAGTCGGGACTCCACGGCCTGGCACTGCACCCGGACGGCGCAGACACGTGGCTCTACGCCTACCACGGCGCGCGAGACGACAACCGCGTGGTGCGGATGCCGCTGCTCGGTGACCCGGGGGAGCTGACGCTGGGCGAGGCGGAGGTGGTGTTCGAAGGCATCCCGCGCGAGAGCACCCACGACGGCGGACGGCTCGCGTTCGGCCCGGACGGATACCTCTACGTCTCGACCGGCGACGCGCAGCGGCGTGACGCGGCACAGGATCCCGCGGCGCTCGGCGGAAAGATCCTGCGCCTGACTCCGGAGGGCGACCCCGCACCGGGCAATCCGTGGGACAACGCGGTGTGGACGCTGGGGCATCGCAATGTGCAAGGGCTGGCGTGGACGAGTGACGGCACGATGTGGGCGAGCGAATTCGGCCAGAACACCTGGGATGAGCTGAACCGCATCGAGCCGGGGGCGAACTACGGCTGGCCGATCGTGGAGGGGACGGCGGGACGCGAGGGCATGGTCGACCCGATCGTCGCGTGGACCACGAGCGAGGCCAGTCCGAGCGGCATCGCGGCGCAGGGAGACACGGTCTTCGTCGCCGGTCTCCGGGGTCAGCGGCTCTGGACTGTCGACACCGCGGCGGGCGCCCTCGCCGCCGATCCGCTGGCCGTCCTCACGGGCGAGCAGGGCAGGCTCCGCGACGCGGTCGTCGCCCCGGACGGCACGCTGTGGGTGCTCACGAACAACACGGATGGGCGCGGCGACCCGCGTGCCGAAGACGACCTGCTGCTGCGCCTCGCCCTGGCGCCGGCGACATGACCCGCGGCATCGTCCGACCGCGCACGGCGCGCACTACGGTGAGACCGTGAGCTCTCAGCCCCGGTGTCCGCACTGTCGGCACTTCGTCTATCTGGACGCCCTGACGTGCCCGAACTGCGAAGCCGAACTCGGCTACCACATCGTCACGCGCGAGTTCTTCGGCCTGCGCCAGGGGCGCGTTCTGATCGGGGACAAGACGTGGTACACGTGCTCGAACCGCGAATGGGCGTGCAACTGGCTCGTGCGCGAGGACGCACCCGCAGGACGATGCTTCTCGTGCCGGCTCACCCGGCGACAGCCCGAGGCCGACGACACGGTCGCACTCGAGAAGCTCGCCAAGACCGAGGAGGCCAAGCGGCGGCTCCTTCTCCAACTCGGCGACCTCGGGCTGCCTGTCGTGCCCTGGGATGTCAGGCCGGGGGGACTCGGATTCGACCTGATCTCGAGCCTCTCCGACGGCAAACCGGTCATGATCGGCCACGCGAACGGGATCATCACGATCGACCTTGCGGAGAGCCTCGACGACCGGCGCGAAGCGCTCCGGGTTCGGCTCGGCGAGCCGTACCGCACGATCCTCGGGCATCTCCGCCACGAGGTCGGCCACTACTACCAGAACGTGCTCCTCAGCGACGACGGAGCCTGGGCCCGGTGCCGCGAACTGTTCGGAGACGAGCGCACGAGCTATCAGGAGGCGCTGTCGCGTCACTACAAGCTCGGCGCGCCGCCCGACTGGCACGAGAGCTTCATCTCCGAGTACGCGACGATGCACCCGTGGGAGGACTTCGCCGAGACGTTCGCCCACTACCTGCACATCACCGGCACCCTGCAGACGGCTGCGGTGATCGGCATCCACCTCGACGCGACGGTCACGAACCTCCGCGACACCGACGTCGTGCCGCTGGCCTCGTACCGCGACGAGCCGGTTCAGCGCCTGCTGAACGACTGGGAGTGGATGTCGCAGGGCTTCAACCGGATCAACCGGGCCATGGGCTTCGGCGACCTCTACCCGTTCACGATCGTCGGACCGGTGCGGCACAAGCTGGAGTTCGTCCACGACATCATCACCCGCGCGCCGCTCACGTTCGACGAGCAGGCGGCGCTGGCCTTCGCGCGCGACGACGGCGAGCAGTCATGACAGCGTTCTCCCGCGGGCAACGCGTCATCGGGGCGGCGACGCACTACGTCGAGAACCAGCCACCGTGGCGCGTCGACGTCGACGAGTTCGCGCTGAACGCCCCGCTTGCGGCTGCCGTGGGCGCGTTCGGGGCGGGGTGGGCGAGCGCTCACCTCCACGAGGTGGGCGCCCTCGTCGGATCGGCCGGGTTTCAGCGGGACGCCGAGCTCGCCAACGTGCACACGCCGACACTCCACGCCTACGACCGCTGGGGATTCCGACTCGACGAGGTCGAGTACGACCCGTCGTATCACCGTGTGATCTCCGACGCGCTCGCCCACGGCGCGCACACGTCGGCATGGTCAGACCCGCGACCGGGTGCGCATGTGGCCCGTGCGGCGACCTTCATGCTGTTCGCGCAGGTCGAGCCCGGTCATGCGTGTCCGGTCTCGATGACCCACGCGGCGGTCGCGTCGATTCAGGACTCACCATGGGTCGCGGATGCCTGGCTGCCGCGGCTCTTCTCCCGCGAGTACGAGCCGCGCCTGCTGCCCAACGAGGAGAAGGCGAGCGCACTCGTCGGCATGGCGATGACCGAGAAGCAGGGCGGCTCGGACGTGCGCGCTGGAACGACCGTCGGGGAGTCGATGGGTGGCCACGCCTATCAGCTCACCGGACACAAGTGGTTCTGCTCGGCCCCGATGTCGGACGGCTTCCTCGTTCTCGCGCAGACCCGCTCCGGCGCGACGGAGGAGGGCTTGTCGTGTCTCTTCGTGCCGCGGCTGCTTCCGCACGGCATGCGCAATGCGTTCCGCCTGCAGCGGCTGAAGGACAAGCTCGGCAACCGGTCGAACGCGTCCGCCGAGGTCGAGTTCGACGGCACGGTCGGCTTCGTGCTCGGCGAGCCCGGCCGCGGGGTGCGGACGATCATCGAGATGGTCCAGCGCACGCGTCTGGACTGCGTCCTCGGCACGGCCGCCGGCATGCGCCAGTCGGTGGCGGAGGCCGCGTGGCACGCACGGGAGCGATCGGCGTTCGGGGCGAAGCTCGTCGACCAGCCCGCGATGACGGCCGTGCTCGCCGACCTCGCACTCGAGTCCGAGGCGGCGATGCTGACGGGCCTGCGACTGGCGCAGCTGTTCGAGGCCGAAGCATCCGATCGTGACATCGCCCTGCGCCGGCTGGCGACTCCGGTATCCAAGTACTGGGTCTGCAAGCGCGGCCCGCACCATGCGTATGAGGCGCTCGAGTGTCTCGGCGGCAACGGCTACACCGAGTCGTTCCCGCTCGCACGGCGCTACCGCGAACAGCCGGTCATGGCGATCTGGGAGGGTTCGGGCAACGTGATCGCGCTCGATGTCCTGCGTGCGCTCACGCGCGATCCGGACTCGGCGGCCGCGTTCGCCGATGAACTGTCCACCACCGCCGGCGCCTCGGTGATCCTCGACACGCACACCGAGCGCACGCTCGAACTGCTCGGCACGCTCGCCGGCGCCGATCAGACCGAGGCGCAGGCGCAGGCGCGCCGGCTGACCGAGTCGCTCGCGATCGCCCTGCAGGCCTCGCTCATGCTGCGCCACGCCCCGTCGGCCGATGCCGAGGCCTTCATCGCCGCGCGCCTGGGGGATGACCGGGCGGCGCAGTACGGAGTCCTGCCGACGGGCACGGATGCCGCGGCCATCGTCGCGCGTCACTGAGCCCGCCCGTGGTCAGCGGACAGCACTCGGCCCCACGAGCCGGCCGCAGCCGGCGCATGGGGCCGAGGGGAGGCGTGGTCAGCGCGTGGTCGCGGGCGTGGCGACCGCCGCGTCGTCCCGAGCGTCGAGATCGGCGGTCGGAATCGCGGAGGTGTAACCGAGTCCACGCTCGTAGCCGTGGCCGGCAGCCGGCGCGTCGACGGCGTCGTCTGCGGTCGACTCGAGGGGCTCGACGACGTCGACGGGAGCGTACGGACGAAGCATCGCGATGGCGGCGACGGCCAGCGCGAGCAGCAGGCCGAGCACGCCGGCGCCGAGCAGGATGCCGCCGACGACCGCGACGGACTGGCCGACGTACACCTCGACACCCGTGGCGGTGCCGTCGGTGAGAGTCGTCGTCATGACGCCGAGCTTGTCGAGCAGGAGCCACGCTCCGAAGGCGGCTGTGGCCAGGGAGGCGACGACAAGAGCCCAGAACGGGATGCTGCGGACCAGACGGGGGCGGGTGGGCATTGTTGGATCACTCCTCCGAGATCGCGGCACGGTCGGCCGCGGCATCCGTCACGCTTCCATGCGCCCCGGTGCAGGAGCGGTGCGTGGCCTATGAGTCCGCTGTGCGCTCGACCTCGGCGGCCGGCGCCGTGAGGTGCATCACGACCGCCGTCATCGCCGCGATCAGCATCACAGCGAGGACCATGTGGATGTTGACGAGCCAGATCGGCAGACCCGTGCGCGCCTGCCAGAGCCCGACACCGATCTGCGCCAGCTCGACGAGCAGGAGAACGCCTACCCAGAGCGTCAGCCGCTGGGCCGGGGGAGTCCGGCGCGCGGCGATCAGCAGCACGACTGAAAGGCCGAGGGTGATGTACGCGGGCCACGAGTGGACGTGCTGCATGAACTCCGCGTCGAGACCGTTGCGCGCCGCCCCGCCGTCACCCGCGTGCGGGCCGGAGCCGGTCACGAGGATGCCGACGATGACCGTGATGACCACGAACGCGCTCGTGATATGGGTGGTGACGGCGTACCATCCGGGCACCGCGAGCACGCGCGGACCGGGGGTGGCGTAGACACGCACGACCAGCGCGGCCGCCAGCGCGACCAGCACGACGGAGGCGAAGTAGTGCAGCCCGACGACGTACGGGTTGAGGTTCGTCAGCACGGTGATGCCGCCGATCACGGCCTGGAGGGGCACGTAGAGGCCGATCACGAGAGACAGCCAGAAAAGATCCGGGCGCTCACGGCGCATCCGCACGACGAAGAGGAACATCAGGATCGCCACGATGACGAGCACGAACGTCAGCAGGCGGTTGCCGAACTCGATGACGCCGTGGATGCCCATCTCCGGCGTCGCGACGAAGGACTCCGGCGTGCAGCGGGGCCAGGTCGGGCATCCGAGGCCGGATCCCGTGAGCCGCACCAGACCACCCGTGCCGACGATGGCGATCTGAACGAAGAGCGTCGCCCACGCCAGCGCGATCACACGGCGGTCGATCGTCGACGGGAGCCGGTTCCACCAGCGCTGCCACACGCCGGGCTCCGTCCTGGTCTGCTGCGCGGACATGCTTCTCGTCGCCTCCTGGGAATGGTTCCACGCGACGGTCCGCAGGACATGCGGAGCCCGGTGCCAGGGTGGAACCTGTAGAATCGAGGGGTCGGTCGCGCGCACAGAACCGCATGGGTTCGGGCGCGGTGAACCACTGACAGTCTAGGCGCGATGGTCTGCGCCGAATGAGAGGGCCCACGAGCGGCATCCCCCTCCGGTAACTCCACCGGAGGAGCCGGAATGCCGGGGCGGATGACACCGCAGGACCCGGAGGAGAACGTGACGATGTCTGATGTGCTGATCGACCGCCCTGAACTCGAAGGCCTGGGTGTCTACGAGTTCGGCTGGCACGACCCCGACGCCGCGGGCGCGAGCGCGAAGCGCGGCCTCAGCGAAGCCGTGGTCCGCGACATCTCGGCGCTCAAGGCCGAGCCGGAATGGATGCTGAAGACGCGCCTCAAGGGCCACCAGCTCTTCGGCCGCAAGCCCATGCCCACGTGGGGTGCCGACCTGTCGGAGATCGACTTCGACAACATCAAGTACTTCGTCCGCTCGACCGAGAAGCAGGCCGGGTCGTGGGAGGAGCTCCCCGAAGACATCCGCAACACGTACGAGCGCCTGGGCATCCCCGAGGCCGAGCGCCAGCGGCTCGTCGCCGGCGTCGCCGCGCAGTACGAGTCCGAGGTCGTCTACCACCAGATCAACGAGCAGCTCGAGGCCCAGGGTGTCATCTTCATGGACACCGACACCGCGCTGCGTGAGCACCCCGAGTTCTTCGAGGAGTACTTCGGCACCGTCATCCCCGCCGGCGACAACAAGTTCGCCGCGCTGAACACCGCGGTCTGGTCGGGGGGCTCGTTCGTCTACGTCCCGCCGGGGGTGCACGTCGAGATCCCGCTGCAGGCGTACTTCCGCATCAACACCGAGAACATGGGCCAGTTCGAGCGGACGCTGATCATCGCCGACGAGGGCTCGTACGTCCACTACATCGAGGGCTGCACGGCTCCGATCTACAAGTCCGACTCGCTGCACTCGGCCGTCGTCGAAATCATCGTGAAGAAGAACGCCCGCGTGCGCTACACGACGATCCAGAACTGGTCGAACAACGTCTACAACCTCGTCACCAAGCGGGCCGTCGCCCACGAGGGCGCGACGATGGAGTGGATCGACGGCAACATCGGCTCGAAGGTCACGATGAAGTACCCGTCGATCTTCCTGATGGGAGAGCACGCCAAGGGCGAGACCCTGTCCGTCGCCTTCGCCGGACCCGGTCAGCACCAGGACGCCGGCGCGAAGATGATCCACATGGCGCCGTACACGCAGTCGTCGATCGTCTCGAAGTCGATCGCCCGCGGCGGCGGCCGCGCGGGCTACCGCGGCGAGGTCCGCGTCGACGCGAACGCGCACCACTCGGCCAACACGGTGCGCTGCGATGCGCTGCTGGTCGACACGATCTCGCGCTCCGACACCTATCCCGCGATCGACATCCGCGTCGACGACGTGCAGCTGGGCCACGAGGCCACGGTCTCGAAGGTCAGCGAGGAGCAGCTCTTCTACCTGATGAGCCGCGGGATGCCCGAAGACGAGGCCATGGCCATGATCGTGCGCGGCTTCATCGAGCCGATCGCCCGCGAGCTGCCCATGGAGTACGCGCTCGAACTCAACAAGCTCATCGAGATGGGCATGGAAGGATCCGTCGGATAGTGAGCTCCGTGACCCAGGCCCCCGTCACCGTCCCCGGTGCGCAGGGCCACACCGATGGTGCCGGCGCGTTCGTGCCGGTGCAGACCCGCGACGAGCGCCTGCGCTCGTTCGACCCCTCCGATTTCGACGCGCCCACCGGCCGTGAGGTGAACTGGAAGCACACCCCCGTCGCCCAGCTGGCCGCGCTCTACGTCGATGAGGGCGGACCCCACGGCGTCATCGAGGTGAACGTCGACGCGCCGGACACGCTGGTGCAGGAGCGCCTCACGCACGGCACCGCGCCCCGCGGCGAGGTGTTCCAGCCGGAGGACCTCCCCAGCGCCATCGCGTGGAGCCAGGAGTCGGAGGCGCCGCTGCTGCGCATCCCCGCCGGCGTCGAGATCCGCGAGCCGATCACGGTCGACCTCAAGGGCACCGGCGGCCTGGCCCATGCGCACGTGGTCATCGAGGCGCAGGCCAACTCCCACGCCACCGTCGTCTTCCATCACGCCGGCACCGCGCAGCACGCGCAGAACGTGGAGATCATCGTCCGCGATGGCGCCCACCTCACGGTGGTGTCGGTGCAGCGATGGGACGACGACGCCGTGCACGCGGCATCCCACCAGGCCCGGGTCGATCGCGATGCGACACTCCGTCACATCGTCGTCAGCTTCGGCGGCGGTGTCGTGCGGGTGAACCCGAGCGTCGAGCTCGCCGGCGCCGGTGCGCGTGGCGAGCTGTACGGCCTCAGCTACTCCGACGCGGGGCAGCACCTCGAGAGCCAGGTCTACCTGCACCACAAGGGCCCCGAGACCAGCGGCGACGTGCTGTACAAGGGCGCACTGCAGGGTGAGGGCGCCCGCAGCGTCTGGATCGGCGACGTTCTGATCGGACCTGACGCGGTCGGAACGGACTCGTACGAGGCGAACCGCAATCTGGTGCTCACGGACGGCGCTCGCGCCGAGTCGATCCCGAACCTGGAGATCGAGACCGGCGACATCCGCGGCGCCGGTCACGCCAGCGCGACCGGGCGCTTCGATGACGAGCAGCTGTTCTACCTGCAGGCTCGGGGAATCGCGGAGGACGAGGCGCGCCGTCTCGTCGTGCTCGGCTTCCTCGCCGAGATCGTGCAGAAGATCGGCGTTCCCGCCCTCGAGGACGAGCTGTTCGCCGCGATCGAGGAAGAGCTCGCACAGGGGGTGGCCCGATGACCGCTCAGCGCGCCTGCGCCCTCAGCGAGCTCGTCCAGGACGAGGCCCGCCGTGTCGAGATCGACGGTGTCGCGATGGCGGTCGTGCTCGACTCGGCCGGCGAAGTGCACGCCATCGGCGACACCTGCACGCACGGCGACATCTCGCTCTCCGAAGGCTTCGTCGACGGCGACACGCTCGAGTGCTGGGCCCACGGCTCGGCGTTCTCGCTGCGCACCGGCAAGCCGCTCAATCTCCCCGCCTACGAGCCCGTCCCGGTTTTCGCCGTCGTCATCGACGGCGACGACGTGCTCATCGATCCCGACGTGAAGAAGCCGGTCGGATAGCTCCTCACGGACCCGACCGCCCGCACAATGAGAAGAGAAGCCTGAATGTCTGTCCTCGAGATCCGCGACCTCCACGTGACGGTCGAGACGGATGCCGGAACCACTCCCATCCTCAACGGCGTGACGCTCACCATCCGCACCGGTGAGACGCACGCCATCATGGGCCCCAACGGCTCGGGCAAGTCCACGCTCGCCTACACGATCGCCGGTCACCCCAAGTACACCGTCACGAGCGGCACGATCACGCTGGACGGCGAGGACGTCCTGGAGATGTCGGTCGACGAGCGCGCCCGGGCCGGTCTGTTCCTCGCGATGCAGTACCCGGTCGAAATCCCCGGCGTCACCGTCACGAACTTCCTCCGCACCGCCAAGACGGCCATCGACGGCGAGGCGCCGTCGATCCGCACGTGGACGAAGGAGGTCAAGTCCTCGATGAAGGCGCTGCGCATGGACCCGAAGTTCGCCCAGCGCAACGTGAACGAGGGCTTCTCGGGCGGCGAGAAGAAGCGCCACGAGATCCTCCAGCTCGAGCTGCTCAAGCCGCAGATCGCGATCCTCGACGAGACCGACTCCGGACTCGACGTCGATGCGCTCAAGATCGTCTCGGAGGGTGTGAACCGCGCCAAGGTCGACAATGACCTGGGTGTCCTGCTCATCACGCACTACACGCGCATCCTGCGCTACATCCGCCCGGACTACGTCCACGTGATGGTGGGCGGCCGCATCGCCGAGGAGGGCGGCCCCGAGCTGGCCGACCGCCTCGAGGACGAGGGCTACGACCGCTACCTCCCCGCGGGCGAGGAAGAGCCGGCCGACGCCCCCGTGGGCACCGAAGCATAGAATCGTTACATGACCGCAACGCTCACGCCCGAGAAGTACGACGAGGTCACCGAGGCTCTCAAGGACGTCATGGACCCCGAACTGGGGATCAACGTCGTCGACCTCGGCCTCATCTACGACCTCGGCTGGGATGACGAGAACGACGCGCTGGTCATCCACATGACCCTGACGTCGGCCGGCTGCCCGCTCACCGACGTGCTCGAGGAGCAGACCGCCCAGGCTCTCGACGAGGTCGTCGACCGCTTCCGCATCAACTGGGTCTGGATGCCGCCGTGGGGTCCGGAGCGGATCACCGATGACGGCCGCGACATGATGAGGGCCCTGGGCTTCGCCATCTGACGTCCACGTGCTCGGCGTTTCACTCGATGACGGCGGGTGCGTGCCGCAGCGGGTGCGCTCGATATGGTCGAGCGATGAGCGTCGCCCCCCTGCAGGCCCTTCCCCTCGACCAGCTGAGACAGCGGACGAGCACGAAGTGGCGCAAGTACGGTGACGACGTGCTGCCGTTCTTCGTCGCCGAGACGGACTATCCGCAGGCGCCCGCCGTCACGGCCGTGCTGACCCGGGCCGTCGCCCTCGGCGACACCGGGTACACCCCACCCGATGCCGGCGTCGCAGCCGCGTACGCGGGGTTCGCGCAGCGCCGGTTCGGGTGGAGCGCCGACCCGGCGCGCATCCGCACGACATGCGACGTGATGATGGCGATCGTCGAGATCCTGCGCCACACGATCGCGCCGGGCGACCGCGTGATCGTGACGCCCCCGGTGTATCCGCCGTTCTTCGAGTGCGTCCCCGAGGCGGGCGGCGTGGTCGAGCGCGTGCCGCTCATCGATCACGGCACCGGGTGGGAGCTGGACCTCGCCGGGATCGAGGCGGCCTTCGCCGGCGGTGCGCGGGCGATCCTGCTCTGCAACCCGCACAATCCCACCGGCACCGTGCACGCGCGCGAGACGCTGGCGGCGCTGGCGGAGCTCGCCGCTGCGTACGGCGCCACCGTGATCAGCGACGAGATCCACGCCCCGCTGACGCACCACGACGCGACCTTCACCCCGTTCCTGGACGCCTCACCCGTCGCCGCGCGCATCGGCTACGCGGTGGTCAGCGCGAGCAAGGCGTTCAATCTGGCGGGCCTCAAGTGCGCGCTCATGGTCACCGCCGACGATGCCACCACAGCGACGGTCCGTTCGCTTCCGGACGAGGTGGAGTGGCGCACCGGTCTGTTCGGCGCCCTCGCCGCGGTCGCCGCCTTCTCGGAGGAGAGCGATCCCTGGCTCGATGCGCAGCTCGCGGCGCTCGACGAGAACCGCCGGCTCCTCGCGGAGCTGCTCACGGAGCACGTGCCCGCCGCCCGATATCGGATCCCGGATGCCGGCTTCCTGGCGTGGGTGGACCTCGCGGGCGTCGGGTGGGGTGACAACCCCGCGGTGAAGATCCGTCGTGAGGCGAAGGTCGCCTTCCATCTCGGCCCGTTCTTCGGCGAGGAGGGCAGGGGGCACGTGCGGATCAACTTCGGGTGTTCCCCCGAGCTCTTGACCGAGGCGATCCGGCGGGTGGGTAGCCTGGTCTGATGAGCGCTGCACCCGTCCAGACCGAGACGGGGATCTGGCAGCCGCGGTACGTCTGGGTCACAGTCGGGGCGGTCGCCCTCATCTTCCTCGCGGCGACGCAGGCGCTGGCCGTGACGACCGTGATGCCCGTGGTCAGCGACGACCTCGATGGTCACGCCCTCTACGCCGTGGCGTTCGCCGGCACCCTCGCGACGAGCGTGATCGGAATGGTCGCCGTGGGCGCGTGGTGCGACCGCGGGGGAGTGCTCGCCCCTCTCACGACCGCCGTCGTGCTGTTCGTCATCGGACTCGTCATCGCCGGGCTCGCGACGGCCATGCCGGTGCTCGTGGCCGGCCGGCTGGTGCAAGGCCTCGGCACCGGCGGCCAGACCGTCGCGCTGTACGTGGTCGTCGCGCGCGTCTATCCCGCGAGCCTGCACGGCAAGGTGTTCGCGGCCTTCTCCGCGGCGTGGGTGGTCCCGTCGCTCATCGGCCCGTTCCTCGCCGGCGCGGTGGCCGAGTTCCTCCATTGGCGCTGGGTGTTCCTGGGTGTCGCCACCCTCACCGTCATCGCCTTCGCGATGGTGGTCCTGCGCCTGCACGGGCTTCCGCTCCACACCGACGACCCCGCGACCGGCCGCATCGGCCCGCGCATGGCGTGTGCGGTCGCCGTCGCGGCCGGCGCCCTCGCGCTCAGTCTGGCCGGCGAGCTCGGCGCCTACGCGTGGGTGGTGGTCGCGGCATCCGCTGTCGTCATCGCTCTTGCGTCGCGCCCGCTCCTGCCCAGGGGGACACTGCTCGCGCGCCGCGGTCTGCCCAGCGTCGTCCTCATGCGCGGACTCATCGCAGGAGCGCTGTTCGGTGCCGAGATCTATGTTCCGTACCTGCTGATCGATCACTACGACTTCTCGCCGACGTGGGCGGGTCTCGGTCTCACAGCGGGCGCGATCGCCTGGGCGGCGGGTGCCGATGTGCAGGGTCGCATCGGCGACCGGCTCGGCAATGCGCGCATCACCCTGATCGGCACGGCGCTGCTGACGACCTCGACCCTGCTGGCCGGCGCCACCGCGCTGTTCGGCCTGCATCCCGCGGTGATCATCGTCGGGTGGGCGTTCGCCGGCGCGGGCATGGGTCTCATGTACCCGCGACTCACGGTCCTGACCCTTGCGTACTCGACTCCGCAGAATCAGGGGTTCAACTCCTCGGCGCTGTCCATCTCGGACTCGGTCGGCGCAGCCACCTCCATAGCGATCATGGGCCTCGTCTTCACCGCTCTCATGGGAACGGAGGCCGGCTTCCCGGCGGTCTTCGCCCTGGCGACGGTGCTCGCGCTGCTCGCGCTGGTCCCGGGCCTGCGGATGGGGCACGCGCACGAGACGTCACCCGTCTCCCGTCATTCGTGACGGGAGGATTTGGGAAGCAAGGTTGGTAAGGCTAGCCTTACTACGTGAGCACCTCGATCGCCGTCAGCACGCGGCCCGCGTATCGCCCCTACATCGCGACCGTGGCCGATGTGCACCGATTGTCGCCGCACTTCGTTCGCGTCGCGTTCACCGGGCCAGACTTCGACGTGTTCGGCACGGCCGGCCTCGACCAGCGCATCAAGCTCATCCTGCCTCTCTCGGACGGCTCGCTCAGCGACATCGGCCAGCACGACCAGGCCATGATCGACGCAGGCGACTGGTATACCGCGTGGCGCGGAATCCCGACGGAATCGCGCAGCCCGCTGCGCACCTACACGGTGCGCCGCATCGACGCCGACGCGCGTCTGCTGCACGTCGACTTCGTCGTGCACCACGGCGCCGGCCCCGCGGGCAGCTGGGCCGAGTCGGCGTCGGTCGGCGACGAGATCGTCATCGTCGGACCCGATCGGCGCAGCGACGGCTATCGTCTCGGCCTCGACTGGCATCCGGGCACCGCGCGTCGACTCGTGCTCGCGGGTGACGAGACCGCAGCGCCCGCGATCGGCTCGATCCTCGAGTCGCTCGACGCCTCGTTCGAAGTGGACGCCTTCATCGAGGTGCCGACCCGCGCCGACGCCCTCACCCTCGAGGTCGCTCCGGGCTTCCGTGTGACATGGCTCGCGCGCGACGGCCGCGGCCACGGAGCCGCTCTCACCGAGGCCGTCACCGCGTGGTCGACGACCGCCGCCGACACGCTCGCACGCGCGGCCGCGCCCCGGCGTCAGGAGCTCACGGACGTCGATGTCGACACCGATCTGCTGTGGGACAGCCCCGAGGACTCCGAGGGAGAGTTCTACGCCTGGATCGCGGGCGAGGCCGCCATGGTGAAGGGCCTGCGCCGTCTCCTCGTGCAGGGCTGCGGTGTGGACCGGAAGCGGGTCGCCTTCATGGGGTATTGGCGGCTCGGACAAGCCGAGCGACAGGAATGACCACGGCCCGCGACCGGCGCGGGAGGCTCGTTCTGCTCACCACGATCGCGCTTCTGGTGGTCATGGTCCTGGTGAGCCTCATGATCGGTGCGCGACCCGTCGCACCGTCCGTGGTGATCGACGCCCTCCTGCGACCTGACACGTCACTCGCCGACCACAGCGTGATCCTCACCCAGCGCGTGCCGCGCACGGTGATCGGCATCCTCGCCGGTGCGTCGCTCGCCCTCGCCGGCACGCTCATGCAGGGCCTCACCCGCAACCCGCTGGCTGATCCCGGACTGCTCGGCGTCAACGCCGGG
The DNA here is from genome assembly GCF_042274785.1 of Microbacterium sp. NPDC056003. Classification (NCBI taxonomy): domain Bacteria; kingdom Bacillati; phylum Actinomycetota; class Actinomycetes; order Micrococcales; family Microbacteriaceae; genus Microbacterium; species Microbacterium sp. NPDC056003. The sequence goes on from NZ_JBHJXQ010000002.1 coordinate 93,744, forward strand.
GCCTCCGTCGCCGTCCTCGCCGCGATCACGCTGTGGGGGGTCACTGCGCCGTCGGGCTTCGTGTGGTTCGCCTTCATCGGTGCCGCTGTCGCGTCGGTCGCCGTCGCCGTCATCGGCTCGCGCGGCGCCGACGGCTCCAATCCCGCCAAGCTGGCCCTCACCGGCGCCGCGGTCACCGCCGGGCTCACCGCCGTGAGCACTCTGATCCTCACGACGTCGATCACCGCGTTCGACGTGTTCCGCTACTGGCAGGTCGGGGGACTCACCAACCGCGGTCTCGACACGGTCGCCGTCGTGGTGCTCCCGATCCTGATCGGAGCCGTCATCGCCTTCACGTCGGCGCGCGGCCTGGACCTCATCGCCCTGGGCGACGACACCGCCACCGGGCTCGGGCACAGTGTCACCCGCACCCGCACGCTCGGCATCGTCGCCACCGTTCTGCTGTGCGGCAGTGCGACGGCGATCGCCGGGCCGATCGTCTTCCTCGGGCTGCTGGTGCCGCACGCACTGCGCGCCGTCGTCGGGGGCGACTACCGGTGGCTGCTTGCCATCGGCGCGCCTGCGGGTGCCGCCGTGCTCCTCGCCGCCGATGTGCTCGGACGCGTCATCGCTTTGCCGGGCGAGGTGCAGGCAGGCCTCGTGGTCGCGTTCGTCGGTGCTCCGGTGCTGATCTCGCTCGTCCTCCGGCGTGGGCGGGTGACCCTGTGACCGCTTCGGTTCTGGAGGTCCGTGCCCGGGTGAGCCGGCGCCGTTCGCTCGTCGTCTCGTCGGTGCTCATCGCCCTCGTGCTCCTCGCGATGCTCTCGCTGTCGATCGGCGACTATCCGATCGCCCCTGCCGACGTCTGGCGCACGCTGTGGGGCGGGGGAGACCGCGCGCAGTCGTACGTCATCTTCCAGGTGCGCGCTCCGCGGCTGGTGATGGCTCTCGTCGTCGGCGCCGCTCTCGGCGCGGCCGGCGGTCTGCTCCAGTCGCTTCTGCGCAACCCGCTCGCCAGTCCCGACCTGCTCGGCATCAGCGGAGGAGCCGGGGCCGCGGCCGTCTTCGGCATCCTGACGCTGGGGATCGGCGGTCCGGTGCTTGCCGTCGCCGCCTTCTTGGGCGGCCTCGCGGTGGCCGCGTTCCTGCTGCTGGCCGGCCGGCACCGCGCGGACGGCGGATACCGCCTGATCCTCGCCGGCATCGGCATCGCGTTCCTGACGGTCGCGATCACGAACTACCTCATGGTCCGCGCCCAGGTCGAGCTCGCCCAGGCGGCGCTGGTCTGGCTGACGGGCAGCCTCTCCTCAACGCCGTGGTGGAGCGTCGTGACCGTGCTGGTCGTCGTGGTCCTGTGCGTTCCGGCCGTGGTGGCCTGCGCACGTTGGCTCCCGATCACGCAGATGGGGGCGCCGACCGCTGCCTCGCTCGGGGTCAAGACCTCGCGCGTTCGTGTGGTGACCGTGCTGACGGCTGTGCTGCTCACCGCGGTCACGTGCGCGTTCGTCGGCCCGATCGGGTTCATCGCACTGTGCGCGCCGGCGATCGCCCGGCCGCTGCTCGGCCACGGCGCCATCGGCATCGGCACGAGCGCAGCCGTCGGCGCGGGCCTGCTCGCCGCCGCCGACCTCGTCGCCCAGTTCGCGCTGCCCGGTCTGTCTGTGCCGGTGGGCGTGGTGACCGGAGCCATCGGCGCGGTCTTCCTCCTTTGGCTCCTCGCGACCTCGAAAGGACGCAACCTGTGACTTCCGCATCCGCACCGCGCCTCAGCGCCCGCGGGCTCGCTGCCGGCTACCCCGGCAGGCGGGTGATCGACGACCTCGATCTCGACTTCGCCCCCGGCCGGATCACGATGGTCATCGGCGCGAACGCATGCGGCAAGTCGACGCTGCTGAGCGTGCTCGCCCGCGTGAACCAGCCGCTCGCCGGACGCATCGAGCTCGACGGCATCGACATCCAGACCCTGCCCCGCCGCCGGTTCGCGCAGAGTGTGGGGCTGCTGCCGCAGCATCCCACCGCTCCCGACGGCCTGACGGTCGCCGAGCTCGTCTCGCGCGGCCGGCACCCGCATCGCGGCGTCTTCCAGCGGTGGAGCGCCGCTGACACCGCCCGGGTCGACGATGCGATGGCGAAGACCGGCGTCGCCGCGCTGGCCGACCGGCCTGTCGGCGACCTGTCGGGCGGCCAGCGTCAGCGCGTGTGGATCGCCATGGCCCTCGCCCAGGAGCCGCGCGTGCTCCTGCTCGACGAGCCGACGACGTTCCTCGACCTGAGCCACCAGATCGAAGTCCTCGATCTGCTGCGCACGCTCAACCGCACGGATGGCACGACCATCGTGGTCGTCCTGCACGAGCTGAACCTCGCCGCGCGGTACGCCGACGACCTCGTCGTCATGAGCGGCGGGCGGGTGGTTGCGCACGGCGCACCCGCCGACGTCCTCACCCGCGATGTCGTGGCCAACGCCTTCGATCTCGACGCGCTCGTGATCCCCGACCCCCTCACCTCCACCCCCCTCGTCATCCCCGTCCCCGGCGGCGCCCACGCCGCCGCGGACGAGGCCTGACGCGATCGAAAGGATGACCCCATGTCCGCTCCACACCTGCGCCTCAGCGCCCTCGCCGCGATCGCACTGGCCGGCGGCCTCGTGCTCTCCGGCTGCGCCGGCGCCGCAGCGCCCGAGTCCTCCGGCTCGCATGACGCCGCCGCCTCCGACGGCTTCCCGGTGACCTTCGAGCACATCTACGGCGAGACCACGCTCGACGAGGCGCCCGAGCGCATCGCGACGTGGGGCTGGGGTGCGACGGATGCCGTCCTCGCGCTCGGCATCGTGCCCGTCGCCATCCCGTCGTCGGAGTACGGCGGCGGAGACGACCTCATCACCCCGTGGGTCGACGAGGCGGTCACCGAGCTCGGCGGCGAGCCCCCCGTCATCCTCGACAACTCGGCATACGAGCTGTCGGTCGAGGAGCTCCTGGCGACCGATCCCGACGTGCTCATCGCGTCGTACTCGGGTCTGACGCAGGAGGAGTACGACGCCGTGACCGGCGCCGGCATCCCGGTGATCGCGCCGGAGGAGGCGCTGTGGGCCACGCCGTGGCGTGACGTCATCACCGACACCGGTCGCGCGCTCGGCCTGGCGGATGAGGCGGACGCCGTGCTGGCCGACCTCGATCAGCAGATCGCTGACGCCGCGGCCGAGCATCCGGAGTTCGACGGCCTCTCGATCGCCTACGCGGACGACGACGTCGACACGTTCTACCTGTACCTGCCCGCTGACCCGCGCGTCGAGATCCTCGAGGACCTGGGCTTCACGAGCGCCGATTCCGTGACGGCGCTCGACAGCGGCGAGTCGACCTTCTACACGACCGTGAGCAGCGAGAACCTCGATCAGATCGACGCGGACGTCCTCTTCACACAGGCCGAACAGCAGACCGATATCGACGACTTCCTGGCGTCCGACCGCGCGGCGCTCATCCCCGCCGTCGGGACCGGCGCCGTCGCAGCCATCGTCGGCGAGGAGAACGTCGCCGCGATCTCTCCGACCGCGCTCACCCTGCCCTGGATCCTGCCCGACATCGTCGAGCAGCTGGCCGCCGCGGCCGCTGCCTCGGCGGCGCAGGGCTGATTCTCTCGCCCCTCGCGCGGGAGCCCCGGCCGGTATGGCCGGGGCTCCCGTCGTTCCGAGGCGGGAACGGCGCCCGGCAGCCGCACCGTCTCCGCCGCCTATACTGGGAGGCTGGCCGTTCGGCCGCTCCCCTTCTCCATCGACGGATCGGACTTCCGCTGTGCTCGCCGTGCACGACCTCGAGATTCGCGTGGGCGCCCGCGTGCTCATGTCCGACGTGTCGTTCCGCGTCTCGGCGGGCGACAAGGTCGGCCTGGTGGGCCGCAACGGCGCCGGCAAGACCACACTGACGAAGGTGCTCGCGGGCGACCTGCTGCCGTCCGACGGCAAGGTCGACCGCATCGGCGAACTCGGCTATCTTCCGCAAGACCCCCGCTCGGGAGATCCCGAGATGCTCGCCCGAACCCGTATCCTCGACGCCCGCGGCCTCGGGACCCTCGCCCTCGGCATGCACGACGCATCCGTCGCGATGGGAAGTGATGATCCGGATGCCGCGGCCCGCGCCATGCGCAAGTACGCGAACCTCACCGAGCGCTTCGAGGCGCTCGGCGGCTACGCGGCCGAGGCCGAGGCGGCCTCGATCGCGCACAATCTCTCGCTGCCGGACCGCATCCTGGACCAGCCGCTGCGCACCCTCTCGGGCGGTCAGCGCCGGCGCATCGAGCTCGCCCGCATCCTCTTCTCCGATGCCGAGTCGATGATCCTCGACGAGCCGACGAACCACCTCGACGCCGACAGCGTCGTGTGGCTGCGCGAATTCCTCAAGGGCTACAAGGGCGGGCTCATCGTCATCAGTCACGACGTCGAGCTCGTCGGCGCGACGGTGAACCGCGTCTTCTACCTCGACGCGAACCGTCAGGTCATCGACGTCTACAACATGAACTGGAAGAACTATCTGCGCCAGCGGGTGGCCGACGAGGAGCGCCGCAAGAAGGAGCGCGCCAACGTCGAGAAGAAGGCCACGGCGCTGCAGCTGCAGGCCGCCCGGTTCGGCGCGAAGGCGTCGAAGGCCGCCGCGGCGCACCAGATGGTCGCGCGCGCCGAGAAGATGCTGTCGGGTCTCGACGACGTGCGTCAGGAGGAGCGGGTCGCCAAGTTGCGCTTCCCCAAGCCTGCGCCGTGCGGAAAGACGCCGCTCATGGCGTCCGGGCTGTCGAAGTCGTACGGCTCGCTCGAGATCTTCACCGACGTCGACCTCGCGATCGACCGCGGCTCGAAGGTGGTGGTCCTGGGGCTCAACGGCGCCGGCAAGACCACGCTGCTTCGGATCCTGGCGGGCGTGGACAAGCCCGACACCGGAAGGATCGAACCGGGTCACGGTCTCAAGGTCGGCTACTACGCGCAGGAGCACGAGAATCTCGACGTGTCGCGGTCGGTCCTCGAGAACATGATGTCGGCTGCGCCGGACATCACCGCCGCCGACGCCCGCAAGGTGCTGGGGTCGTTCCTGTTCACCGGAGACGACGTGCTCAAGCCCGCCGGCGTGCTCTCCGGCGGCGAGAAGACCCGGCTGTCGCTGGCGACGCTCGTCGTCTCGAGCGCGAACATGCTCCTGCTCGACGAGCCGACCAACAACCTCGACCCCGCCTCGCGCGAGGAAATCCTCGGTGCGCTGTCGCACTACGAGGGCGCGGTCGTGCTCGTCTCACACGACGAAGGCGCTGTCGAGGCGCTCAACCCCGAGCGCGTGCTCATCCTGCCCGACGGTGTCGAGGACATCTGGGGCCGCGACTACGCCGATCTGATCACGCTCGCGTGATCAGATCTCCCGGTGGTTGAGTAGCCGCGGCTTCAGCCGCGGCGTATCGAAACCGGTCACGCTCGCGTGATCAGATCTCCCGGTGGCCGAGTAGCCGCGGCGTATCGAAACCGGTCACGCTCGCGTCATCCGCGGCGTCAGCGACCCGCGGCGTCGAGGAGGGCGTCCTCGTCCTCGGCATCTCGATCACGTCGACGCGACGCCGGACGCGGGGGAGCGGCATCCGATGCCGGTTCGTCCTGGGCGTCTTCTCGGCGGTGACGCCGCTCGGTGCGGATGACATAGCCGATGAACACGAAACCCATCACCGCGAAGAGGATCCACTGGATCGCATACGAGAGGTGCGGGCCCGGGTCTTCGGACGGAGACGCAAGCGCCTGGGGGCGGCCGGCGGGCGCGGGATCCTCGGAGACCATCACTCCGTACGCGCTCAGCTCGAGCGCACGGCCGACATCGGCGGAGACGGCGTCGGCGACGAGCGGAAGGTGGATCGTCGGCACCTGGCCCTCGGGCGCGGAGCGCCCCGACGACGGGAGCGGCTCGCCGGGCTTGAGCCGCGCGATGACGGTAACCTCGCCCGAGGGCGCAGCCGGAACCGCGTCCGGATCGGGCTGGTCGTCGCCCGGCGGCACCCATCCACGGTCGATGAGCAGCACGCGGCCGTCAATGAGACGGAACGGCACGAGCACTTCGAACGCCGAGGTGCCGCCATGCGGCCGGTTGCGCACCAGCAGCTCGTCGTCGACGACGTACTGGCCGACCAGACGCACCGGGTGCCACTGGTCGCCGGGGTCGAGCGCGCCGCCGGCAGGGATCAGCTCGTCGAGGGGAACGGGCGTCGCGTCGTAGTTCGCTTCCACGAGGGCAAGCTGCGCGGACCGCTCCTCGTTGCGGGTGAACTGCCAGTTCGACAGGAACGCGCAGGCGATGGCGAACACGACCGCGAGCGAGATGTAGATCGCCCAGCGGCCGGCACGCGGGAGCGACTGCATGCTGACTTCGCGGCGGGCGCTCACCGGGTTGCTCCGCTCGCGCGCAGCGGCTCCACCGCGACGGGGAAGTCCCGTGCGGCGAGGAACTCCCGCAGGTAGCCGCGATGCTCGTCGCACGCCACCCAGGTCTTCGTGCGGTCGGCGGTGTGTATGCGCGGATTGCGCCAGTCGATCCGCCAGGTCGCCTCGGCGCGGCATCCTGCCCTCGAGCAGGTCGCGGAGGCGACGGGCTCGTCCTGCGCGAGGCTCATGCGGTGCCGTCCGGGCGGTCGTCGGTCGTGTCCGGCTCAGCGCTGCCGGATGTGGGCGCGGCTTCGGACGCAGGCCCGGCTGGGGAGGCAGGGGTGGCTGGGGAGCCAGGCCCGGCTGGGGAGGCAGCGGTGGCTGGGGAGGCAGGGTTGGCGGAGGAGGCAGGGTTGGCGGAGGAGGCAGGGTTGGCGGAGGAGGCAGATGCCCCGTCGATCGCCGGCGTCTCGTCGATGCGGATCACGTCGCCCGCGCGGGGACCGCCCGCTGCGGCGGGCGTCGCGGGGAGTGCACGCTCGGGATCTTCCCGGCGATTGCGCCGGGCCTCTTGGCCGACGTTGGCGAGGACGACGGCGATGTAGGGGAGGAAGATGGCTGCGGCACCGAACACCCAGGTGTACCAGCCGTACGGGGTGATGACGACCATGAGGATGAAACAGGCGACGCGGACGCCCATGGTGAGCAGATACCGGGTCGACCGCGCGTCGACATCGTCACGTGGCGCCCGCGGCAGCGACGTGGCGGACTGGGGCCGACTCGAACTTTTCACCGTCCTTCAAGACTACGCCGCGCGGCCTCTGCCGGCGTCCCCTCGGGGCGCCGGCAGAGGCCCGGGGCGGTCAGGAACTGTAGACGGTGCCCTGGTTCATGGCCCAGGCGAAGAACGCGAAGAACAGGATCGTGCCGAGGATCCACAGGGCGAGGCCGACGTACCCGACGATGGTGCCGGCAAGAGCCATGCCGCGGCCGTTCTCGCCGTTGGTCTTCAGCTGGTTGAGCGAGATGTGACCGGTGATGATGCCGCCGAGCGATCCGATGAACGGCAGGATTCCGATGAATCCGACGATCGACGCGATGAGCGAGACGATCGCGAGCACGTTCGTCTTGGCCGGAGCGCCGTAGCCGTAGGCCGGAGCGCCGTACTGGGGTGCGGCCCCGTACTGGGGTGCGGCCCCGTACTGGGGGGCGGCTCCGTACGGTGCCTGGGGCGTTCCATACGCGGGGGGCGTCTGGGGTGCGCCGTACGCCGGCGGTGCAGGCGGCGGGTACCCGGCGCCGGGCTGCGGCGCCGGGTCGGGTGCGGGCGCGTCGGGGGTGTTGTCGCTCACGGGCTGACCTTTCTCGAGACTGCTCTTAGCGTTCCAGCGCACGGCGTGGGGTGTCAAACGCTGCCCGGCTAGGCTGGTCCGGATCCGTCACATACCCTCCGGGAGCTTCATCATGTCCAGCGATCGCGTCGTCCTCGTCACCGGCGGAAACCGCGGCATCGGCCGCGCCATCGCCGAGCGCTTCGTGGCGCAGGGCTACAAGGTGGCCGTGACTGCTCGTTCCGGCGAGGGTCCGGAGGGCACGCTGACGGTGCGCGCCGATGTGACGGATGCCGCGGCCGTCGACGCCGCCTTCACCGAGGTCGAACAGGCTCTGGGTCCTGTCGAGATCGTGGTCGCGAACGCCGGCGTCACCAAGGACACGCTCCTGCTGCGCATGACCGAGGACGACTTCGACAGCGTGGTCGCGACGAACCTGGGAGGAGCGTTCCGCGTGGTCAAGCGCGCGTCGAAGGGAATGCTGCGTGCCCGGTGGGGTCGCGTCATCCTGATCTCGAGCGTCGTGGGACTGTACGGCTCCGCCGGGCAGATCAACTACGCGGCCTCGAAGAGCGCGCTCGTGGGCTTCGCACGCTCGCTCACCCGCGAGCTCGGGGCACGCGGGATCACGGCGAACGTCGTGGCACCCGGGTTCATCGAGACCGATATGACCGCCGAGCTCGGCGACGCCACACAGGCCGAATACAAGAAGAGCATCCCCGCCGGCCGGTTCGCCACAGCGGACGAGGTCGCAGGGGTCGTCACGTGGATGGCGTCCGACGATGCCGCCTACATCTCGGGCGCTGTCATCCCCGTGGACGGCGGTCTCGGGATGGGGCACTGAGGGCGCCCCGCCCCGACTGCTCCGGCGTCAGCGCACCGCGGCGATGAGGGCGCTCGACAGACGCTCAGGCTGAGAGAACTGCGGCCAATGGCCCGAACCCAGCGCGACGACCTCGGCATCGGCGATCGCGTCGAACTCTGCGCCGTAGGGCCCCCACTGAGCGATTGCCTCGCGGAACGCCGCGTCGTCCATGCCCCCGGAGAGGATGGTCACCGGCACCGCATGACGCGCCGTGCCTTCGAGCCGCACCTCATCGGTCGGCACCCTGGCCGGGACGGTGCGCGCGCGCTGCGCCCACATCGCACGGGTCTCGGCGTCGATGTCGGCGACGTCGGGCTCGTCGAAGAACTCCCACCCCGGGAACGGGATCACGCCGTCGACCACGTCGAACTCGGAGATGGTTCCCCCCGGCGGCGGTGGCACGGAGTCGACGAACACCACGCGGGCCACGCGATCGGCTCGCGCCTCGGCTGCGGCCCACACCACGTTGCCCCCGCCGCTGTGCCCCACGAGGACGACCCGCTCTGCCGACGCATCGATCTCGGCTACGACGACGTCGACCCAGTCCTGGATGCCGATGTCGGCCGACTCGGCTGCCGGAGCGCCGACGCCCGGAAGAGTCACGGGACGGGGCGTGTGGCCCGCCTCCCGGAGTGCGGGAACCACGGGGTCCCATGACGCAGCGTCGAGCCAGAGACCAGGAACGAGGATGATGTCCATGACGTGACGCTATCGAGGGTCGCCGACATTCCGGCAGGTCAGGGGAGCAGCGCGATGACCTCGGACAGATCGACGGGGCCGACCACGACGTCGGCGCGCTCGCGCACCGCCGGCTTGGCATTGAAGGCGACGCCCAGGCCCGCGGCATCCATCATCTTCAGATCGTTCGCGCCATCGCCGATGGCGATCGTGCGAGCCAGCGGCACACCCGCCGCCGATGCCCACTCGCGCAGCGCCGCCGCCTTGCCCTCGGCGTCGACGATGTCGCCGTCGACGACCCCGGTGAGTGTGTCGCCGGCCGCTGCGAGGCGATTCGCCCGCCACACGTCGACACCCAGAGACGGCGCGACCGTGTCGAGGATCTCGTGGAATCCGCCCGACACCACGCCCACCGCGCCGCCGCGGGCGTGCACGGCGTCGATGAGCTCGCGCACTCCGGGCGTCGGCTCGATCCGGTCGAGCACATTCGCGAACGCCGCCACCGGAACTCCGGCCAGCCGCTCGACCCGCGACCGCAGGCTGGTCGCGAAGTCGACCTCACCTCGCATGGCCGCTTCGGTCGCCGCGGCGACCTCGGGACCGCGGCCGGCCTCATCCGCGATGAGCTCGATGACCTCGTTGCGGATCAAGGTCGAGTCGGCGTCGAGCACGACGAGGAATCGGGCGTGGGCGGGTGCAGGCACCCCTCCACGCTAGCGCCGCGGGCACACGAGACCCCAACCGGCGGTCATCGTTCGACGTGGATGCCCTTGCCGACCACGGTGATGCCGCTGTCGGTGACGGTGTAGCCGCGTGCCAGATCGCGATCGCGGTCGACGCCGACGGTCGCCCCATCGGCGAGCACGACGTTCTTGTCGAGGATCGCGCGGTGGATACGCGCGCCCGCGCCGACCTGAACGTGGTCGAACAGCACCGAGTCGGTGATCGTCGAGCCGCCGCCCGCGAGCGTCCATGGACCGACGACGCTGCGCTCGAGGTGGGTGCCGGAGAGCACGGACCCGAGCGAGACGATGGAGTCGATCGAGTTGCCGATTCGCCCGACCGAGTCGCGCACGAACTTCGCCGGCGGCGAGTTCACCGCCTGCGAGTGGATCGGCCAGTCGGTGTTGTAAAGGTTGAACACCGGCAGCGTCGAGATGAGGTCCCGGTGGGCGTCGAAGAACGAGTCGATCGTCCCGACGTCGCGCCAGTAGTAGCGGTCGCGGTCGGTCGAGCCCGGCACGTCGTTGCGGTTCATGTCGTAGACGCCCGCCTCGCCGCGGCCGACGAAGTACGGCACGATGTCGCCGCCCATGTCGTGGTTGGAGGTCGGGAGCTCGCCGTCGGCCTCGACGGCCTCGATCAGCGCGTCGGTGTCGAAGATGTAGTTGCCCATCGACGCCAGCACCTCACCGGGGGAGTCGGCCAGCCCGGTCGGGTTCTGCGGCTTCTCGAGGAACTCGTTGATGCGCGTGGGGTCGGACTTGTCGACGTCGATCACACCGAACTGATTGGCGAGGGAGATCGGCTGACGGATGCCGGCGACCGTGGCGCGCGCGCCCGAGTCGATGTGCGCGGCCAGCATCTGACGGAAGTCCATGCGGTACACGTGGTCGGCGCCGATGACGACCACGATGTCGGGCTGCTCGTCGTTGATGAGGTTCAGGCTCTGCAGGATCGCGTCCGCCGAGCCGGAGAACCACCGCTTGCCCAGGCGCTGCTGGGCGGGCACCGAGGCGACGTACGAGTCGAGCAGCGCCGACATCCGCCACGTCTGGGAGATGTGGCGGTCGAGGCTGTGCGACTTGTACTGGGTCAGCACGACGACCTGCCGCAGGCCCGAGTTGATGAGGTTCGAGATGGCGAAGTCGATGAGCCGGTACTGGCCGCCGAACGGCACCGCCGGCTTGGCCCTGTCCGCGGTGAGCGGCATCAGGCGCTTTCCCTCGCCGCCGGCGAGGATGATTCCGAAGACCTTCGGCGCTGCAGGCATGGCACCACCCTAGGCCCGCATCCCGATCGGGCCCAACGGCTACACGCGGGTTGACTCGTGTACTAAGTTGCGTCCCATGCGCGTCGACATCGTGACCAAGGAGTACCCGCCCGAGATCTATGGCGGAGCCGGCGTGCACGTCACCGAACTCGTGAAGGCGCTGCGGCAGAGCATCGACGTGCGGGTCCGGGCGTTCGGCGCCCACCGCGACGAGGCGGGCACGTCCGCGTACGGGGTCCCGGCCGAGCTCGCCTCCGCGAACCCGGCCGTGCAGACGCTCGGCACCGACCTTGAGATCGTGACGGATGTCGCGGGCGCCGACGTCGTGCACAGCCACACCTGGTACGCGAACTTCGCCGGACACCTGGCGTCGCTCCTTCACGGCATCCCGCACATCGTCACGGCGCACAGTCTCGAGCCTCTCCGGCCCTGGAAGGCCGAGCAGCTCGGCGGCGGGTACGCGGTCTCGAGCTGGATCGAGCAGACGGCGTACGAGGGTGCCGCGGCCATCGTCGCCGTGAGCGACGGCATGCGCCAGGACATCCTGCGCAGCTACCCGGCGCTCGATCCCGCGAAGGTCCGCGTCATCTACAACGGCATCGACGTCGAGTCGTGGCATCCGGTCGACGATCCCGAACTGCTCGCACAGCTGGGCGTCGATGCGTCGAGGCCGTCCGTCGTGTTCGTCGGGCGCATCACCCGCCAGAAGGGGCTGCCCTACTTCCTCCGTGCGGCAGAGCAGCTTCCGCCCGACGTGCAGGTCGTCCTGTGCGCGGGCGCGCCCGACACGCCGCAGATCATGGCGGAGGTGGAGGGGCTGGTACGCGGACTGCAGGAGACCCGTGAGGGTGTCGTATGGATCGATCGGATGCTGTCGCGCCACGAGCTGTGCACGATCCTGACCGCCGCCACGACATTCGTCTGCCCGTCGGTGTACGAGCCGCTGGGCATCGTGAACCTCGAGGCGATGGCGTGCGGCGCCGCCGTCGTGGGAACGGCGACCGGCGGCATCCCGGAGGTCGTCGTCGACGGCGTCACGGGACGCCTTGTTCCCATCGACCAGGCGCAGGACGGAACGGGCACGCCGACCGACCCGGCGCGCTTCGTGGCCGATCTGGCACGAGTGCTGACCGAGGTCGTGAGCGACCCCGAGCGCGCGCGGGCGTATGGCGCGGCAGGGCGCGCAAGGGCCACCGAGGACTTCAGCTGGGGGAGCATCGCCGAGCAGACGGCGGCGCTGTACGCGGAGGTCGCCGCCGACGGCCGATAGGCTGGACGACATGCCGCAGGTGCTCGAATTCTCCGACGTCGTCGTCCGCAGAAACGCCAAGGACATCGTCGACCACCTCGACTGGACCGTCAGCGATGACGAGCGCTGGGTGATCCTGGGGCCGAACGGCGCCGGCAAGACCACGGTGCTTCAGCTCGCCGACACGCTCATGCACCCGACGTCGGGTGTCGTCTCGATCCTGGGGGAGCGGCTCGGCCGCACCGACGTGTTCGAGCTGCGTCCGCGGATCGGCTTCGCGTCTTCTGCCATGGCCCGCCGTGTGCCGCCGGAGGAGACGGTCCTCAACGTCGTGCTCACTGCCGCGTACTCGGTTCTCGGCCGCTGGCGCGAGGACTACGAAGACATCGACGAACGTCGCGCGCTGCGCGTGCTCGCCGAGTGGAAGCTCGACCACCTCGCCGACCGCACGTTCGGCACGCTGAGCGACGGCGAGCAGAAGCGCGTCCAGATCGCACGCGCGGTGATGACCGACCCCGAGCTGCTGCTGCTCGACGAGCCGACAGCGAGCCTCGACCTCGGTGCACGCGAAGAGCTGCTCACGCTGCTCAGCGGCTACGCACAGGCGCCGACGACTCCCGCGATGGTCATGGTGACACACCACGTCGAGGAGATCCCCGTCGGATTCACGCACGTCCTGCTGCTCCGCGAAGGCCGCGCCGTGGCCGCCGGACCGGTGCGCCAGACCCTCACCGCCGAGAACCTCACCGAGACGTTCGGCGTGCAGATCCAGCTCACCGAGCACGACGGGCGGTACGCGGCGCGCGCCGCGCACTGACGGCTCTCGGTCTCGATTCCGCGTCGGGGCCCGGAGGCTGATAGAATCGCTCTTTGGTGCGCTCGCACCTCAGACTTTGTCCGTCCTGGCAAAATCCAGGGCACCACTTTCAAAGGACTTCCCATGAAGACTGACATCCACCCCGACTACCAGGCGGTCGTGTTCCGCGACCTCGGCTCGGGCGAGACCTTCCTCACCCGTTCGACGGTGACCAGCGACAAGACGGTCGAGCTCGACGGCGTCGAGTACCCCGTCATCGACGTCGAGATCTCGTCGGCGTCGCACCCGTTCTACACGGGAAAGCAGCGCATCATGGACTCGGCCGGTCGCGTCGAGAAGTTCAACCAGCGCTTCAAGAACTTCGGCTCCAAGTAAGCAGCCCACGTGCAAGGCCCCGCTTCGGCGGGGCCTTCGCCGTTTTCGGGAGGGCGCTGGTCAGCGGATCGGCCAGCTGCCGTCGAGGCGCTCCTCGGGGTCGAGCCGCCCGATCTGGATGAAGTAGTCGGTCAGGCTCGCCGCCTGCGCACGCGCCCACGCGATCTGCCGGGTGTGCAGCTCGTGAACGGTCGCCGGCAGCCATGGCGCGAAGCGCTCGGCGAGCGCCTGAGCCAGTCGGCCCGCGGCGACCGCGTCGGCGCAGGCGTCGTGCGCGCCGTCGAGTCGCACGGCGTAGTGCTCGGCGACGACAGACAGGGTGCGCTTGCCGCGCCGCCAGCGGTCGTACGCCTTGTCTACGACGAGCGGATCGATCACCGGGGACGGGTCCACGATGGGATCGATGCCGTGCCGCAGCGCCTCGTGCTTGAGCAGCGAGAAGTCGTACGGTGCGTTGTAGGCGACGACCGGGATGCCGGCATCGAGCAGTCCCCGGACGGCGCTCACGACCTCGCCGACGACCTCGGGCGCGGGGCGACCGTGCGTGCGGGCGTGGGTCGTGGTGATCCCGTGCACCGCGGTCGCGGCCTGGGGGATCTCGACTCCGGGATCGGCGAGCCAGTCGCGCGCGCTCATGACGGACCCCGAGGCATCGAGCACGCCCACATGGGCGGTCACGATGCGGTCGGTCGCGACGTCGACGCCGGTCGTCTCGAGGTCGAACACCCCGACGACGCGCAGCCACTCGGGAGTGTCGAAGAGCGACAGTGTCTCGGGCTGCCATCGATCCATGCCCCACACGGTATGGGCCCCGTCCGACAACGCGTCCGAGGCGCTCCGGCGCCGCCCTCGTAGACTCGGAGGGTGGCCTCCCCGAACCCGTACGCGCCGCTGCTCGATGTCATCCCCGTCGAGCGGCGCGAGGCGACGGTGCTCGGCGGCACGACTGCGTACTGGGTGTACGGGCCCCACGACGCCGAGACCACCGTGATCGCCGTGCACGGCTTCCGCGGCGAGCACCACGGCCTCGAGCCGGTCGTCGCCCACCTCCCCGACGTGCGGATCATCTCACCCGATCTCCCCGGCTTCGGCGAGACGCCTCCCCTTCCGGGCATCCGGCACGACCTCGACACCTACGGCCGCTGGCTGCGCGAGTTCGCGGCGACCGTCTCGCCGGGGGCGGTCGTCCTCGGCCACTCGTTCGGCTCGATCGTCGTCTCGGCCGCGGTCGCCGGCGGCCTGGACACCCCGCGCGTGATCCTCGTCAACCCGATCGGTGCGCCCGCGCTGGAGGGCCCGCGCGGCCTGCTGACCCGTCTCGCGGTCTTCTACTACTGGGCGGGGGCACGCCTGCCGAAGCGGGCCGGTGACGCGCTCCTGCGCAACGGGCTCATCGTGCGCGTCATGAGCGAGTCGATGGCCAAGACGAAGGACGCCGACCTGCGTCGCTTCATCCATGCCCAGCACGACACGTACTTCTCACGCTTCGCCGACCGCGACGTGCTGCACGACGCGTTCGTCGCCTCGGTCTCGAGCGATGTGCGGGAGTTCGCTCCCCGTATCGCACAGCCGACTCTGCTGGTCGCGGCCGTGCATGACGACATCACCCCGATTGAGGCGGAGCGGCATCTGGTGACGCTCTTCCCCGAGGCTGATCTCGTCGAGATCGACGACGTCGGGCACCTCATCCACTACGAGACGCCGGCGGCTGCCGCCACGGCGATCAGGGCGTTTCTTGCGCCTTCCGAGCCCGGTACGCCATGACGTTCATGCGGTTGCCGCAGTTGCCGGTGTCGCAGTAGCGCTTCGAGCCGTTCTTCGAGTAGTCGATGTAGACGGCATCGCAGTCGTCCGCCGCACACACCCGCACCCGCTCGTACTCGTCCGAGCGGATCACGTCGACGAACGCCATCGCCGCCTCGACCAGCATGCGCGTGGCGAGCGGCGAGTCGTCGGACGTGGCGTGGATGTGCCAGTCGTACTCGTCGTGGATGACGAGGCGGGGCAGCGCCTTCCCGTCGGCGAGCATCGCGTTGACGAGCGGGACCGCGCCGGCGCGGTCGACCGCCCACAGCTCGCGCAGTCGCGAGCGCACCGCACGCACCGCCGCCACCGCGTCGTCGTCGAGCCGGATCGTGCCGGAGTAGGGGTTCGTGACGAGGAAGTCCCGAAGATCTTCGGGGGACTGCAGAGTGTCGTCGCCGTCGTAACCGGGCAGCGTGTTGACGAGGTCGACGACCATCATGAGGGTGCGTTTCGTGTCATGAATGAAAACCATGTTGACTCCTGACATCCTCTCCAGTACCGTCACCAGTGTAAGCACACTTCACTCCTGACAGCCGGATGCCGCCCATGACCGTCTCGACCGCCTCGCTTCCGGTGATCACGCCGGTCGTCGCATCCCCGCGACTTCGCACCACCGGGCTCATCATGGCGGTCGCGTCCGCTCTGGCCTTCTCGTCGAGCGGTCCGTTCATCAAGCCCCTGCTCGAGAACGGATGGTCGCTGGGCGCGGCGCTCCTCGTGCGCATGGGGGTGGCCGGGCTGATCCTGTCACCCGCGGTCTTCCGGGCCATCGGCCGCAATCCCCGGTTCCTGCGCCAGCACTGGCGGCTGATCCTCGGGTTCGGGCTCATGCCCGTGCTGGGCTGCCAGCTCTTCTTCTTCTCTGCGATGCAGCGGATGCCGGTGGCCGTCGCCCTGCTGATCCAGTACCTCGCTCCGGTCATGCTCGTCGGGTTCGTCTGGCTCCGCACCCGCAAGGCGCCGTCGGCCCTCGTGCTCTGGGGGTCCGCGGTCGCGGTGGTCGGGCTGATCCTCGTCGTCGACATCTCCGGCGCCTCGTTCGACCTGATCGGCACGCTCCTCGCCCTCGCCGCAGCGGTGTGTGTGTGCGCCTATTTCGTGATCTCCGAGCGCGCCGGCGACGATCTGCCTCCGCTGGCCCTCGCCGCGAGCGGCCTGCTCGTGGGCGCGGCGATGATGGGCGTCCTGTGTCTCACGGGCGCGATGCCTTTCGAGGCTCCGGCGGTCTCGGTGGTGCTCGCCGGCGTCGAGGTGCCGTGGTTCGTTCCGCTCCTGTGGGTCGCGGCAGTCGCCACGACCCTCGGCTACGCGCTCGGTGTGATGGCCGTGCCGCGCATCGGGTCGCGCGTCGCGTCGTTCGTCGGCCTCTCGGAGGTGCTGTTCGCCCTCGGCTTCGCGTGGGTGTTCCTCGCCGAAGTGCCTGCGCCGGTCCAGTTCGCGGGGGGAGCGCTCATCCTCGCAGGGGTGATCCTCGTGAAGGTGGACGACCTGCGCCGGGCGCCTGCCCCGCCGGTGACGCCGGCCGCGGCATCCGTCCCCCTGCCCTGACCGGCGGGCAGCTCAGGACTCGCGGCGGGCGAGCTCCATGAGGGGCATCACGCGATGGGGGATGACCTCGCCCATGACGAGCGAGGTCTCGGTGCGCTCGACGCCCTCGATCGCGAGGATCCGTGCATCGGTGTCGAAGAGGTGCTGGGTGTCGCGGCACGCGACCCGCACGAGCAGATCCACCTGGCCGGACAGTCCATGCGCCTGCACGATCTCAGGGACGCGCGCCAGCTCGGCGGTGATCCGCGGCAGGTCGGCCTGCCGCACGATGACGCTGATGAAGGCCTCGATCGGGTAGCCGAGCGACGACGACGAGATCGCCCGCTCGTACGAGAGGAACACGCCGGAGCGCTCCAGTCTCGCCATGCGCGCCTGGACGGTGTTGCGCGAGAGTCCGAGCCGCTCGGCGAGCGCGACGACAGTGGCTCGCGGGTCTGCGGAGAGGGCGGCGAGGAGCTCCAGGTCGACATGATCGAGGGCACTCATAGTGCGAAACGTTAGCACGCCTTGAGGAGTGGTTAGTTGTCAACATGCTCAAGTGGATCGTGAATGCTTGAGCGAGGTGCGATGTCGACGTACTCTCGGGCTACCGGCGAAGCTGCCGGTGAACCACGACGCCCCTCCTCACGAGGGAGGGTTGCACCGAGGAGTGATGGCGATGACGCACACCCTGACCCCGACCGCCGATCTTGCGACAGACACCGAAGACGTCGCCCGGCTGGTGACCCCCGACGGCGAGCGGATCGCCGACCCCGAGCTCGACCGCTGGGTCGCGGATGTGGATGCCGCCGCCCTGCGCGCGCTCTACCGCGACATGGTGCTGCTCCGGCGCATCGACAGCGAGGGCGTCGCCCTTCAGCGCCAGGGCCAGCTGGCGCTCTGGCCGCCGTGCCAGGGCCAGGAGGCCACGCAGATCGGAACGGCGCGCGGGCTCCGCGCCGACGACTTCGCCTTCCCGAGCTACCGCGAGACCGGCGTGGTCTTCGCCCGAGGCGCCAAGCCCGCCGACTACGTGCTCGCCTGGCGCGGCGAGGAGCACTCGACGTACAACCCCTACGACATCAATACGGCGTCCCAGCAGATCATCATCGGAGCACAGTCGCTGCACGCGGTCGGCTACGCGATGGGCATCCAGCGCGACGGGACCGACCAGGTCGCGGCGGCGTACTTCGGCGACGGCGCATCGAGCCAGGGCGACGTCAATGAGGCTATGGTCTTCGCCGCCTCGTACGGCGCGCCCGTCGTGTTCGTGTGCAGCAACAATCAGTGGGCGATCTCCGAGCCCGTCACGGTGCAGGCGAAGTTCCCGATCGCCGGCCGCGCGCCGGGCTTCGGCATCCCCAGCATGCGCGTCGACGGCAACGACGTCCTCGCCTGCCTCGCCGCGATGCGGTGGGCGGTCGATCACGCGCGCAAAGGGAACGGCCCGGCGTTCATCGAGGCGGTGACCTACCGGATCGGACCCCACACCACCTCCGACGACCCCACGCGCTACCGCGACAAGGAGGAGGTCGAGCGCTGGAAGGGTCGTGACCCGATCGCACGCGTCGAGGCGCTGCTGCGCGCCCAGGGCGAGTTCGACGACGAGTTCGCGGCGAGCGTCGCGGCCGACGCCGACGCCCTCGCGGCCGAGGTCCGCGCCGCCGCACAGGGGGCGGTCACCCGTGACCCCATCACGGTGCTCGACAACGTGTACGCCGAGCCGCATTCGGGCCTCGAAGAGCAGCGCGCGTGGTTCGGCGCGTACCTCGACGGCTTCGCGACCGAGGACGAGGCGGTGGCGCGATGACGCAGCTCACCATGGCCAAGGCCATCAACGAAGGTCTCCGTCGCGCGATGGCCGACGATCCGAAGGTGCTCGTCATGGGCGAGGACATCGGCAAGCTCGGCGGGGTCTTCCGCATCACCGACGGGCTGCAGAAGGAGTTCGGCGCGCAGCGCGTCGTCGACACCCCTCTGGCCGAGTCCGGGATCATGGGCACCGCCGTGGGCCTCGCGATGCGGGGGTACCGCCCCGTCGTCGAGATCCAGTTCGACGGGTTCGTCTACCCGGCGTTCGACCAGATCGTCTGCCAGGTCGCCAAGCTCCACTACCGCACACGCGGCAACGTGCAGATGCCCATCACGATCCGCATCCCGTGGGCCGGCGGCGTGGGCGCCGCCGAGCACCACTCGGAGTCTCCCGAGGCGTACTTCGTGCACACGTCGGGACTCCGGGTCATCGCGGTCTCCAACCCGCAGGACGCCTATGTGATGCTGCGTCAGGCCATCGCGTCGAACGACCCGGTCGTGTACTTCGAGCCGAAGAAGCTCTACCACACGAAGGGGGAGGTCGACCTGGACGTCGACCTCGCCGACGCCCCGCCGATGGGTCTGGCGCGCGTGGTCCGCGAGGGCAGCGACGTCACACTGCTCACGTACGGCTCGCAGGTGGCGACGGCGATGGATGCCGCGACCGCCGCCGAGGACGACGGCGTCTCGATCGAGGTCATCGACCTGCGCTCGATCTCGCCCGTCGACTACCGCACCGTGACTGCCTCGGTGCGCAAGACCGGCCGCGTCGTCGTCACGCACGAGGCGGCCCGCGAGGCCGGCGTCGGGGCAGAGCTCATCGCGAGCGTGACCGAGCGATGCTTCAATTACCTGGAGGCCGCGCCGCAGCGCGTCACCGGTCACGACATCCCGTATCCGCCGGCCAAGCTCGAGAAGCACTTCATCCCCGACCTCGACCGCATCCTCGATGCGGTGGACCGCGTGATGGACCGCCCGAACAGCATGAGCGCCTTCGAGGAGCTCGGCGCTGCCGAGGGCGGCCGCGGCTCGAGCATGACGGGAGGCGTGCTGTGATCGAGGACTTCAGGCTCCCTGACCTCGGAGAGGGGCTTCCCGAGGCCGAGATCGTCGCGTGGCTCGTCGCGGAGGGCGACACCGTCACCCTCAATCAGACGATCGCCGAAGTCGAGACGGCCAAGGCCGTCGTCGAGCTTCCTTCGCCGCACGCCGGGAAGATCACGAAGCTGCACGCGGCCGCCGGTGACGTCGTCGAGGTGGGCTCGGTGCTCATCTCGTTCGACCTCGGCGGCGACAGCGTCCCCACGCCCGCTCCGGCCGCCGAGCCGCAGCAGAGCGAGGAGTCCGCCAAGGCGGAGCCCAACCTCGTGGGCTACGGGGCCGCGCCGCGCGGCAGCGCTCGGCCGCAGCGACGCTCGCGTGCGGTCGCGGGCCGGCCGGCGGCATCCGACACCGCTGTCCTCGAAGCCGCGCCGCACGACGCCATCCAGGTCTCTCACGAGCGACCGCTCGAGCGTCCTCGCTCAACGCCTCCAGTGCGACTCTTCGCGAAGCAGCTGGGCATCGACCTCGCGCTGGTCGAGGCGAGCGGCGCCAACGGGATCATCTCGCGCGCGGATGTCGAAGCCTACGCCCAGCGCGTCGGAGCGACGCCGGTCACGGCGGCGCGCGCGCCGGAGCCCGAGTTCCTTCCCGAGCTGCGCACACCGGCTCCCACGGGGGAGCGCACCACCCGCACGCCCATCCGCGGAGTCCGCAAGCACACCGCCGACGCGATGGTGCGCAGTGCGTTCACCGCACCGCACGTCACGACGTTCCTCACCGTCGACGTCACCGCGACGACCGAGCTCATCGCATCGCTGAAGCGCGACCGCGCGCTGCAGGAGCACAAGATCGGCGTGATGGCGGTGGCCGCCAAGGCTGTGTGCCTCGCACTCGCCCGCCACCCCGAGCTGAACTCGCGCTGGGACGACGCGGCCGGCGAGATCGTGCAGCACCACTACGTCAACCTGGGCATCGCCGCGGCGACCGGCCGGGGCCTCGTCGTGCCGAACATCCGCGACGCCCAGGACCTCACGCTCGTCGAGCTGGCCGACGCCATCCGCACCCTCGCCGAGACGGCGCGTGCGGGCAAGACGCCGCCGGCCGACATGATGGGCGGCACGTTCTCGATCACGAACGTCGGCGTCTTCGGCGTCGACGCCGGCACACCCATCCTCAATCCGGGTGAAGCCGGCATCCTCGCGCTGGGCGCCGTGCGGCGTCAGCCGTGGGAGCACCGCGGCGAGATCGCGCTGCGCGACGTGATGACCCTCGCGCTCTCGTTCGACCACCGACTGGTCGACGGCGAGCAGGGGTCGCGCTTCATGGTCGAGGTCGCCGACGTGCTGCGCGAGCCCGGCCGCGCCATGCTGCTGCGCTGACCGCGGACCGACGGAAGGGGCCGAGTGGGGGCATCCGCTCGGCCCTTCGTCTTGCCTGAGCCGCCCACGCCTGCGCCCTCAGCCGCGCTTCGGATAGAACAGGTCCAGCCCGTGCGCCTGCAGGACGTCGTACGCGTCGGCGTAGGTGACGGGGTCGGGATGCCCCGGCCCGGCGTAGCGGGCGAGCAGCAGGCCGAGAAGCCCACGGCCGGGGTTGCTCAGCGGCTTGTCCCTATGCGGGCCGTCCTTCAGGTCGGCCTGCTCGTCCTCGTGGGGATTGGGGGGCACGTACATCGGGTGGACGACCGGCCAGGTGCTGGGCGGTCGCGGGGTCTCGAGGTTCACGATCGCGAAGAGGTCGTTCGCGCCCTCGTCGCGACGCGTGAGAGGGCGGAGGCCGTGGAGACGGGTGAGGGTGGCGATGACAGCCGCGTGGTGGAACTCGTCATGGATGATCGTGCCGGCCCGCGTGTACGCCGAGACCGCGATCGCCGGCACTCGAACCCCCAGCCGATCGAAGGCGAATCCCATCTCGCCCGGCACGTCGTCGAGCGCCGGCGGGGTCGCCGGGGGAGGAGGGACGTGGTCGTACGTGCCGCCATGCTCGTCGAAGGTGATGAGCAGGAGCGTGTTCATCGCGTTGGAGCCGTCCGCGGTGGCGGATGCCTTGACGGCGTTGTAGACGTCGGCGACCAGCTTCTCGCCGGCCCGCACGTCGGACACGGCCGAGTCGAGGATCAGCTCGCCGTCGACGCTGCCCGCGCGGTAGAGCCCGAACGGCGGATGGAAGTCGTTGTGGTTGTAGACCATCCGGGGCTCGATGAACGCGTAGGCGGGAAGTGTGCCGGCCGCGGCCTCGGCGTAGAACTCCGACATGTGCCCAAAGCGACCCGTGCGCCAGTACTCCTCCAGCACCGGCGCGTGCATGACGCCCGTGAGCGACACCAGCTGAAGCTCGTCGAAGTAGATCTTCCACGAGACGCCGGCTTCCTCGAGCCGGTTGAAGATCGTCGGCGCGGGCGCGGCGTCGAGCCACTTCTCGTAGCCACCGCCGTGCTTGTTGG
The DNA here is from genome assembly GCF_042274785.1 of Microbacterium sp. NPDC056003. Lineage (NCBI taxonomy): Bacteria > Bacillati > Actinomycetota > Actinomycetes > Micrococcales > Microbacteriaceae > Microbacterium > Microbacterium sp. NPDC056003. The sequence goes on from NZ_JBHJXQ010000002.1 coordinate 116,042, forward strand.
TGACGAATCCGTGCGAGGTCGAAGCATGGAAGAACGACCGGTTGCAGTAGGTCTGCGAGGGAACCGCCGCGAACCAGGCATCGAAGACGGCGAAGCCCTTCGCGAGAGTGGAGAGCACGGGGAGCTGCTCCGGCGAGAACCCGCCCATGATGTGGCGCACCTCGTCGAGGGTCGGCACCTCGCCGTGACGCTCGCGCTCGAAGCTGTTCCAGTAGTCCCGCACGAAGCCGTCCATGGTGGGCGCCGCGCCGGCGGCCGGGGCGTTGAACGGCGCGGTCATGTCGCCGATCTGCCTCGTCGCGTTCGCGGTGGGCGCGACGACGCCGAACACCTGCGTGTTGACGTGCGGATACTCCTCGCCCGCGTCGGGGTTGGGCCTGCCCATCACGTCGTCCGTCGCTCCGCTGTAGGTGTGCGCCTCGATCCGGTCGCCGGTCGGGGCGCTGTTGGCGTAGTCGCCGAACGCGAGCCCGTCGAACGTCTCGCCCTGCGGGATCGTGTCGGGGGTGTACAGCCAGCCGAGCATGTTGTCGAACGACCGGTTCTCGCCCATCAGCACCACGACGTGGTCGAATCCGGGCTCGGAACGCGGCGCCACGGCGCCGAAGTCGACGGATGCCTCGCGCATGCCGAGCTGATGGCCGATGGCGGCTCCTGCCGCCGCCCCGATTCCACCGCCCACGACGAGTCCGGCGGCGGCGACCCCGCCGAGCTTGAGGAAGTCGCGACGTGTGGTGTCGAGCACCTCGCTGCCGTCGTCGCGCGCAGCAGTCTGCGGCGGCACGCCTGTGCCTGCCCCGGTTCCGTCGTCGACCCCACCATCGTCGGACATTGCCCGACCAGGTTAGAGCACGGCTCGCTAGGCGGTGAGTGCCGCCAGAGCCATCGATTCGAGGATGCCGCGCACTGCGCCGTCGTCGGGCTGCGCCCGGAGCGCTCGGACGCTGTGCGGTGTCGAGTTGATGAGGCCGAAGCATGCGTGCGCCCGCACCCGGAGCTCGGCCTCGGGGCGATCGGGATGGACCGCCGACAGGATGCCGATCCACACCTCGACGTACTCCCGCTGCAGTCGGCGGACGGTGTGACGGTCATCGTCGGCCAGGCTGGCCAGATCGCGATCCTGCACCCGGATCACGTCGGCGTCACTCAGGGCGAAGTCCACGTGGAACGCGATGATCGCCTCGAGCTGGGCCGGGGGAGTGCCGCCGTCGTCGATGACCCGGCGACCACCTGCGAGCAGCCGCTCGCTGACGCCGATGAGGATCGCGCCGAGCAGTGCCTGCTTGTTGGCGAAGTGCCGGTAGAGCGCGGGTCCGCTCACGCCCACGGCCGCGCCGAGGTCCTCCAGGCTGACGCCGCTGAACCCGCGCTCCGCGAAGAGGCGCGCGGCCTCGTGCAGGATCGACGCCTGGCGGTCGGCCTTGGCCCGGTCGCGCTCGGTGACACCGCTTGTCATCTCAGTTAATCCTCGCTAACCTAGACTCCAGTTAGTGAACACTAACCAATTGTGTCGCGTCCGCTCAATGAACGTGACCCGATCGTGACGTCGACGGAGATGACATGAGTGCGCTGACCACCGCGGTCGTCCAGGACGAGGGATTCGCCCGCAACCGCGACGCGCAGGCGGCGCTGGCCGCGCAGCTGCGCGAGCGGCTGTCGCAGGCCGCGCTCGGCGGCCCCGAGGCATCCCGCACCCGCCACGTCGCACGAGGGAAGCTGCTCCCGCGCGACCGCGTCACGCGCGTGCTCGACGAGGGGAGTCCCTTCATCGAGATCGCCCCGCTGGCCGCCGACGGTCTCTACGACGGCGAGGCACCTGCGGCCGGCGTGATCGCCGGCATCGGACTGATCCACGGGCGCCAGGTCATGGTCGTGTGCAACGACGCCACCGTCAAGGGCGGCACGTACTACCCGATGACGGTCAAGAAGCACCTCCGCGCGCAGGAGATCGCGTTCGAGAACCGCCTGCCGTGCGTCTATCTCGTCGACTCGGGCGGCGCCTTCCTTCCCAAGCAGGATGAGGTCTTCCCCGACCGTGATCATTTCGGCCGCATCTTCTTCAACCAGGCGCGGCTGTCGGCCGCCGGCGTCCCGCAGATCGCGGCGGTGCTCGGCTCGTGCACCGCAGGCGGGGCCTATGTGCCGGCGATGAGCGACGAAACGGTCATCGTCCGCAACCAGGGCACGATCTTCCTCGGTGGGCCGCCCCTCGTGAAAGCGGCGATCGGCGAGGTCGTCACCGCCGAAGAGCTCGGCGGCGGCGAGCTGCACGCGAAGCGCTCGGGCGTCGTGGATCACCTCGCCGAAGACGACGAGCACGCGCTCGAGATCGTCCGCGACATCGTCGCCACGCTGCCGCTGCCCGCCGAACCCGCGTGGGACGTCACACCGAGTGTTCCCCCAGCCGTCGATCCCGCCGACCTGTACGGCGTGGTGCCGATCGACGTCAACCAGCCGTACGACGTGCGCGAGGTCATCGCCCGGCTCGTCGACGCGAGCGAGTTCCACGAGTTCAAGCGCGAGTACGGGGACACGCTGGTCACCGGCTTCGCGCGCATCCACGGCCACCCGGTCGGCATCATCGCCAACAACGGCGTGCTGTTCAGCGAATCCGCCCAGAAGGGCGCCCACTTCATCGAACTGTGCGACCAGCGCGGCACGCCGCTTCTCTTCCTGCAGAACATCTCCGGCTTCATGGTGGGGCGGGATGCCGAGGCCGGCGGCATCGCGAAGGACGGGGCCAAGATGGTCACCGCCGTCGCCACCACCCGCGTGCCCAAGCTCACCGTCGTCATCGGCGGCTCGTTCGGCGCGGGCAACTACTCGATGTGCGGCCGCGCCTACTCGCCGCGGTTCCTGTGGACCTGGCCCGCCAGCCGCATCTCGGTGATGGGCGGACCGCAGGCGGCATCCGTCCTCTCGACCGTCAAGCGCGACCAGCTCGGCGCGCGCGGCGAGGAGTGGTCCGCGGCCGACCAGGCCGAGTTCGAGGCTCCGATCCGTGCGCAGTACGAGGAGCAGGGGAGCCCGTACTACGCCACCGCCCGCTTGTGGGATGACGGCGTCATCGACCCCGAGGACACCCGCGACCTGCTCGGCCTCGCGCTGGACGTCGTCTCGCGCACCCCGCTGCCCGAACCGCGCTTCGGCGTCTTCCGGATGTGAGCCCCGTGACCGACACGCACACGCCCCCCTTCACCACCGTCCTCGTCGCCAACCGCGGGGAGATCGCGCGGCGGGTCATCCGCACGCTGGCCCGGCTCGGCATCCGCTCGGTCGCCGTCTACAGCGACGCCGACGCCGACGCTCCCCACGTGCGGGAGGCCGACCTGGCCGTGCGGATCGGGCCGGCTGCGGCATCCGGTTCGTACCTCGACATCGACGCCGTGATCGCCGCCGCTCGCCAGACCGGAGCCGACGCGGTGCATCCGGGCTACGGGTTCCTCTCGGAGAACGCTGAGTTCGCGCGCGCCTGCGCCGACGCCGGCATCGTGTTCATCGGACCGGGGGAGCGCGCGCTCGAGGTCATGGGCGACAAGATCCGCGCGAAGGAGCACGTGACGGGGCACGGCGTGCCGACGGTCCCCGGCTTCAGCGCGATCGGTATGTCCGATGCCGCCATCGCCGAAGCCGCCGAGGCCACCGGGTACCCGCTGCTGGTCAAGCCCTCCGCGGGCGGCGGCGGCAAGGGGATGCAGGTCGTGCGTTCGGCGGACGACCTCGCCCACGCGCTCGCCACTGCTCGGCGTGTCGCCGCGGCGGCGTTCGGTGACGACAGCCTCCTGCTCGAGCGCCTGATCGAGCGCCCGCGCCACATCGAGGTGCAGGTGCTCGCCGACGCACACGGCGGGGTCATCCACCTCGGTGAGCGCGAGTGCACGCTGCAGCGCCGCCATCAGAAGGTCATCGAGGAGGCGCCCTCGCCGGTGGTGGATGCCGCGACCCGCGCCCGCCTCGGAGCCGCCGCGTGCGCGGCTGCCGCGAGCGTGGACTACCTCGGCGCCGGGACGGTCGAGTTCCTCGTGGCCGGGGACCGCCCCGACGAGTTCTTCTTCATCGAGATGAACACGCGCCTGCAGGTGGAGCACCCGGTGACCGAGCTCGTCACCGGCATCGACCTCGTCGAGCAGCAGCTTCGCGTCGCCGCGGGAGAGCACCTCGCCCTCGCGCAGGAGGACGTGCGCCTCGACGGGCACGCGATCGAGGCACGCGTGTACGCCGAGAGCCCGGAGCGCGGCTTCCTGCCCGCGACCGGTGAGGTGCTGGTGTGGGATGCCGCGGCCGACGTGCGGACGGATGCCGCGGTCGAGACCGGCAGCACCGTCACCGCCGACTACGATCCGATGATCGCGAAGGTGATCGCCCACGCTGCGGATCGCGCGGGTGCCCTCCGGAAGCTCGACGCTGCCCTGGCGGAGACCGTGCTGCTCGGCGTCGACAGCAACATCGGTTTCCTGCGCGCTCTGCTGGCGCACGAGGACGTGCAGTCCGGTGCGCTGGACACCGGCCTGATCGACCGCCTGCCCGCGCATGCGGGCGCGGAGCCCTCGGCGGCAGCCCTCGCCGCCGCCGCCGAGTTCGCGAAACAACACGATCCGCACGAGACGGCGTCCGCGGCGCGGCGTTTCGTCGCCGATGCGTCGTCTCGGCGCACGAGCGCCGGCGAACTGTGGCGCACGGCGGAGGGCTGGCGGATCGGCGGGCTGCGGACGGGCACCGTGCAGCGGTTCCTCGACGACGACGGGGCACTCCGCACCGCGGAAGGTGCCGACGACGCCGGCGACCCGGTGGATGCGGTCGTGGCGCAGGACGCGGACGGCGCGCTGTGGGTGCACGCCGACGGCGCGACCCATCGGCTCCGGCCGCTGAGCAGGCGCGACGCCCTGACCGCACGCCTCGCCGCGCGTGAGCGCGATGCGGCCGCGACCGATCCCGAACTGCGCGCGCCGATGCCCGGTGCGGTGGTCGCGCTGCACGTCGGCGACGGAACCCGCGTCGCCGCCGGCGACCGCATCGTCACGATCGAGGCCATGAAGATGGAGCACCCCGTCGTCGCGCCCCACGCGGGTGTCGTGCGCCTCGACGTGGCGACGGGCGACCAGGTGCGTCGCGATCAGGTGCTCGCCCACGTCTCGTCCGAAGAACCCGACACCCGCTCCTGAACACCCCGAGGAGAGCCATGGACCACGCAAATCTGACCGACGACGAGCGCGAGCTCGCGCGATTGGTACGCGACTTCGCCGAAGAGGTCGTCGCGCCGCAGGCCTACGAGGCCGATCGCACCAAGACGCTCCCCATGGACGTCGTGGCGCAGATGGGCGAACTGGGCCTCTTCGGGCTGCCGTTCCCCGAGGAGTACGGCGGACAGGGCGGCGACTACTTCGCGCTGTGCCTCGCGATCGAGGCGCTCGGACGAGTCGACCAGTCCATCGCGATCACCCTCGAGGCGGGCGTGAGCCTCGGCGCCATGCCGGTCTTCCGGTTCGGGACCGAAGAGCAGAAGCGGGAGCTGCTGCCCGACCTCCTCGCAGGAAAGGCGCTGGCGGGCTTCGGGCTCACCGAGCCCGAAGCGGGCTCCGACGCCGGCGCGACCCGCACCACCGCGCGGCTCGACGGCGACGACTGGGTCATCAACGGCTCGAAGCAGTTCATCACCAACTCGGGCACCGACATCACGCGCTTCGTCACCGTCACCGCCGTCACCGGCGAGGCCGAGGGGCGCAAGGAGATCTCGACCATCGTGGTGCCGTCGGGCACCCCGGGCTTCACGGTCGAGCCGGGCTACGACAAGGTCGGCTGGCACGCGTCCGACACGCACCCCCTCACCTTCCAGGACGTCCGGGTCCCCGTGGGCAACCTCCTGGGTGAGCGCGGCCGCGGCTTCGCGAACTTCCTCCACATCCTGGACGAGGGCCGCATCGCGATCGCCGCCCTCTCGACCGGAGCGGCGGAGGGATGCCTCGAGGCCGCGATCGACTACGCCAAGAAGCGCACCGTCTTCGGCGACGCGCTGGCGACGCGCCAGGGCATCCAGTTCCTGCTCGCCCGCATGCAGCTGCGCGTGCACAACGCGCGGCTCGCCTGGCACCACGCCGCGCGCCTGCGGGACGCCGGCAAGCCGTTCAAGACCGAGGCGGCGATCGCCAAGCTCACCGCCAGCGACGCGGCGATGGACAACGCCCGCGACGCCACACAGGTCTTCGGCGGCAACGGCTTCATGAACGAGTACCCCGTCGCGCGCCACTACCGCGACTCGAAGATCCTCGAGATCGGCGAGGGCACGAACGAGGTGCAGCTGCTCGTCATCGCGCGCGCTCTCGGGGTAGCGTGACAGCTGTGGAAGGCAGGGGAGAGGCGCGCGAGATCGTGCAGCGCGGGCTCTACTACGACGAGCTCGAGGTCGGCGCCCGCTATCTCCACCGGCCCGGACGCACCGCCACCGAGGCCGACAACGTGCTGTTCTCGTCGCTGACGATGAACACGCAGGCCCTTCACCTGGATGCCGCGTTCTCGGAGGGGCAGCCGTTCGGTCAGCGCCTGATGAACTCGATGTGGACGCTGTCGACCATGGTCGGCGCGTCGGTGTCGCAGATCACGCAGGGCACCCTCGTCGCCCAGCTCGGCCTCAGCGACATCGCGTTCCCCTCGCCCGTGTTCCACGGCGACACGCTCTACACCGAGACCGAGATCCTCGAGAAGCGCCCCTCGTCGTCGCGGCCCGGGCAGGGGATCGTGACGATGCGCCACACCGGACGCAATCAGCAGGGAGTGGTGGTCGCCACCGCGACGCGCACCGCGCTGATGTGGTTCGCACCCGCTGACGCGGCTCGGGATGCCGCTCCCGACGCCGGAGGAACGCCATGACCGATGCCCGCTTCAGCCTCGGGCCCGCCCTCCTCTTCTGCCCTGCGGATCGCCCGGAGCGGTATGCGAAGGCGCTCGAGCGCGCCGACGCGGTGATCCTCGATCTCGAGGACGCCGTCGCCGCACCTGCGAGGGCTGCCGCCCGTGGCGCCGTCATCGAGTCGGAGCTCGACCCCGACCGGGTGATCGTGCGCGTGAACCCGCCCGGGACCGACGACTTCGTCTCCGACCTGGCGACCCTGTCGCAGACCGACTATCGCCGGATCATGGTCGCGAAGGCCGAATCGCCCAAGCGGCTGCAGAAGCTCGACGCCCGCTTCGAGGTCATCGCGCTCTGCGAGACGGCGAAGGGGGTCGCGCAGGCCGACCGCATCGCCGCCCTGCCGAACGTCAGCGCTCTGATGTGGGGCGCCGAGGATCTCGTCGCGAGCATCGGCGGCACGTCGAGCCGCAAGCCGAACGGCCGCTACCGCGACATCGCCCGGTATGCGCGCGCCCGCGTGCTGCTGGCGGCGGGAGCGCGCGGCAAAGCGGCCATCGACGCCGTGCACCTCGACATCGAGGACACCAAGCGTCTGGCCATCGAGGCAGCGGATGCCGCGGCATCCGGATTCACCGCCACCGCCTGCATCCACCCGAGCCAGGTCACGATCATCCGCGACGCGTATCGCCCTGACGAGAAGACGGTGGACTGGGCGAGGGGAGTGCTCGCAGCCGCCGAGACCGAGCGCGGTGTGTTCACGTACGACGGCCGCATGGTCGACGAACCGGTTCTCCGGCACGCGCGGGAAACCCTGCGCCGCGCTGAGTCATGAGCGAAGAGCTGACGCCGCGCATCGGTCGGGTCGCGCTGCGTGAGCTCGCGCTGCAGGGCATCGTCGACTACGCGTCCCTGGCCGAGCGCACCGAGCGTGAGCTGCTCGCGATCCACGGGGTGGGCCCGAAGGCCGTCAGGATCCTCCGCGAGGATCTCGCCGAGCGGGGTCAGTCCTTCGCCGGCCCCCGCTGAGCGGCGATCTCGCGCGCGACGCGGCCGATCAGGTCGTACGGCACCTCGCTCGAGTGCGGGAAGACCACGGAGTCCTTCTCGGAGCGGTACGGCGCGATCTCATCGTCGAGGGGGGCGGTCAGCACGGGAACCGGATAGAGTCCGATGTGCTTCTTCCAGCCTGCGAAGTGCAGCGCGTAGCGGCCGCCGAGCATGATCGCGGCGATTCCGTAGCGCATCTTCTCCTCGGGCGCGCTGCCGGACTCTGCGGCGACGGCATCGACGATCAGCGTGCGGATGCGCTGCAGGCGTTCGGCGACCTCGGGCGGAAACCCGGCGATGTACTCGTCGACGGTGGCGGCGCTGGCCATGGCGCCGAGCTTAGGTGACCGACCCCGCGTAGGAAAGCAGTCGCACGCGGTCGCGTTCGTAGAGCAGCTCGTGGGCGGAGCCGTTGGCCACGCGCTCGCCCTCCAGCGGCAGCGTGCCGCCGGACGCGTGGCGGATGACCTCGCGGATCAGCGCGCCGTGGGCGACGACGATGAGGGATGCCTCGGCCGGCGCCGTCGCGCGGCGATGATCCCGGACCGCCCGGCCGATGGCGGTCAGCGCACGCGCCCGCACGCTCGGCCACGGCTCGGCGCCCGGCACCTCTGCGGTGTGCCAGGGCCCCCACCTGCGCAGGAAGTCCTCCGCGTCGACGCCCTCGGCCTCGCCGTAGCTCCGCTCGCGGAGCCCGCGGTAGAGCCGCGGCGGCTCAGTGCCCAGCTCGGCGGCGATGATCTCGGCGGTCTCGCGTGCACGCGCGAGATCGCTCGCAGCGACGGTGACGGGAATCGCGGGATCCCGGGCCTCCCGCAGCGCGGCAGCGGCGGCACGCGCCTGTGCACGGCCGGTGTCGTTCAGCGGGATGTCGGTCGAGCCCTGGATGCGCCGGGTCCGGTTCCAGTCGGTCTCGCCGTGGCGGATCAGGGTGAGGACGGTCACCCGTCGAGCCTACGGGCGGTGGCCTGCCAGCCCGCTGAGGGCAGAGCGTCGGCGAGTGCGCGGAGCACCTCACTCGTTCCGGCGTCGATCTTGACGGTCGCGCGGGAGTCGGCCCGCGTCGCGCCGCGGTTCACGATGACGACGGGCAGACGTCGGCGCCGCGCACGTTCGAGCAGGCGGATGCCGGAGTTGACCACCAGCGACGAGCCCGCGATCACGAGCCCCTCGCTGGCGTGGACGAGCTGCTCGGCCTCGCGGAACTTCTCGGCCGGGATGTACTCGCCGAAGAAGACCACGTCGGGTTTGAGCATCCCTCCGCAGACGGTGCACTCGGGGATGACGAAGCCCTCGGTGCTCTCGGGCAGGACGTCGCCGTCGGGACCCAGCGGTACGTTCTCCCGCACCGTGATCCACGGGTTGTCGTGCTCGACGCGATGCGCGAGGTCGCGCCGGTCGAACACCTGGCCGCAGTGCGTGCAGAACACGCGGCGCATCGTGCCGTGGAGCTCGACCACGCGCCGGCTGCCGGCACGCACGTGCAGGCCGTCCACGTTCTGCGTGACGACGCCCGTCGCGACCCCGCTCTGCTCGAGCGACGCCAGCGCGCGGTGTCCGCCATTGGGCTCGGCGGCGGCGAAAGCCCGCCACCCGAGGTGGCTGCCCACCCAGTAGCGTCGGCGCGCGGAGTCGCTCGAGAGGAACTGCTCCGCGGTCATCGGGGTGCGCACGGGGGCGCCCTGGCCGCGGTAGTCGGGGATGCCCGAGTCCGTCGACACCCCGGCGCCGGTGAGCACCGCGACACGGCGGCCGGCGAGGACGGCGACGGCGCGCGACACGGCGTCGGTCGCTGCGGCGTCCAGCTCGGTCACGGTGGTCACGAATCACCCCTTCGGGTCAGAGTGTAGGGGGCACGGTTTACCGGGATGTTACGCGTCGTGCGAGAGTGGTCGGGTGCGGATCGAGCGGATCACGTCGGCGGACGACGAGCGGCTGACCGACTACCGCGATCTCACGGACGTGGCGTTGCGCCGCGTGCTCGAGCCCGAAGGCGGGCTGTACATCGCGGAGTCGTCCAAGGTCATCGGCCGTGCCATCGCCGCTGGGCATTCGCCACGCTCGGTCCTCGTGCAGGAGAAGTGGCTCGCGGACGCCGAGCAGATCCTCGCGCCGCATCCGGACGTGCCCGTCTACGTCGCCGACGCCGCGATCGCCGAGCAGCTGACGGGCTACGCCGTCCACCGCGGAGCGCTGGCGGCCATGCACCGGCCCGTGCTGCCCCCGGTCGCCGAGGTGATCGCGGACGCGCGGACCGTCGTGGTGCTGGAGGACATCGTCGACCACACCAATGTCGGCGCGATCTTCCGTGCTGCCGCGGGTCTCGGCGCCGACGCCGTCCTGGTCAGTGCACGCTGCGCCGATCCGCTCTACCGCCGCAGCGTGCGGGTGAGCATGGGCACGGTCTTCCAGGTGCCGTGGACACGGCTGCCCGAGTGGCGTGAGGCACGGGGCATCCTGCACGATGCCGGCTTCCACCTCGCTGCGCTCGCCCTCGCCGATGACGCCGTTCCGCTGGACGTGTTCCGGGAGCGGGTACCGGGTCGTGTCGCGCTGATGCTGGGCGCCGAAGGCGACGGCCTGAGCCGCGCGGCGATGGCGGCAGCCGACACCGCCGTCGTCATCCCGATGGCAGGCGGAGTCGACTCCCTGAACGTCGCGGCCGCCAGCGCTGTCGCGCTCTGGGAGCTGCGGGCGCGCTGAACGCCGTGCCTCAGGCCTTCTCGCCAGGATGCTCGGTCTCGTCGCGCCCGGGAGCGAGCGTGGTCACGGGCAGCACGTCGGGGCGCTTCGCGGTGATCGTGTCGCCCGAAGACTGATGGCGCAGGCGGCGCAGCACCCACGGCACGAAGAACTCGCGCGCCCACACGAGGTCGACCGCGCGGGCCTCGCGCCACGTGCGCGACGGGATCGGATCGGGCTGCATCGGCTGCAGATCGTTGGGCACGTTGAGCGCGCGCAGCACCATGCGCGCCACTTCGTGGTGCCCGAGCCTGTTGTAATGCAGGCGGTCGTCGTCGAAGAACCGCATGTCCTGCACCTCTTTGAGCGCCCACTGGTCGGCCACGATGCAGTCGTACTTGTCGGCGATCGCCCGGATGTTCTCGTTGTAGATCGCCACCCGGCCGCGGATGCCGCGGAACACCGGAGTGAAGTTCGTGTCGATGCCGGTGAAGACGACGACCGTCGCCCCGCCGCTCCCCAGGCGCACCACGGCGTCTTCGAACAGTGCGGCCACTGCGTCGGGATCGGCCCCGGGACGGATGACATCGTTGCCGCCGGCCGAGAAGGTGACGAGGTCGGGCTTGAGCGCGACCGCGGGCTCGACCTGCTCGGCGACGATCTGTCCGATGAGGCGTCCGCGAATCGCGAGGTTGGCGTACGCGAAGTCGTCGACCTGCTGCGAGAGGACCTCGGCGACGCGGTCGGCCCAGCCGCGGAACCCGTTCGGCGCCGTCGGCTCGGGATCGCCCACGCCCTCGGTGAACGAGTCGCCGATCGCGACGTAGCGCCGCCACGGGTGCGGCTGCGCGTTCGGGACGTACGGAGTGCGGTTGTCGTCGCTGCGTGTCATGGTTCCTCGGTTCGTGGCCGAGAGACAGGGTATCGCGGGGTGCGGACGGGGAGCGGATGCTGCTGAACCGGGTGCGGTGAACGGGCGTTGTCGTCGCGCTCGGTTAAGGTTGTGACTCGTTGTGCGCGGCAGGCGGGGAGGTGCAATGGACGACGAGACGGTCCTGGACGCCACCCGCGAGGAGGCGCATCTCCGCAGCTTCGCCGCGGCGTCTGTTCCACTCGGCGGCAGAGCCGCCGATCACCTCTCGCCCACCTACCCCCAGCGCGCTCCGTGGGGAACCGCGCAGCGGCTGCGCGCCTGGCAGGCCGAGGCGCTCGACCTCTACTTCGAGCTCGACGGGCCGGACGGGCCCGGCGGCGGACCACGCGACTTCCTCGCCGCTGCCACGCCGGGCGCCGGGAAGACCACCTTCGCCCTTCGACTCGCGAGCGAGCTGCTGCGCCGGCGCATCATCGACCGGATCGTGGTCGTCGCGCCGACCGAGCACCTGAAGACGCAGTGGGCCGATGCCGCCGCGCGCGTGTCGATCCGCCTCGACCCCGCCTTCAGCAACCGCCACTTCGCCCCCGCCCGCCACTACCACGGGGTGGCCGTCACCTACGCGCAGGTGGCGGTCAAGGCATCCGTCCATCAACGGCTGACCATGGATGCGCGCACTCTCGTGATCCTCGACGAGGTCCACCATGGCGGCGACGCGCTCAGCTGGGGCGACGCGCTGCGTGAGGCGTACAGCCGCGCCACGCGTCGGCTCCTTCTCTCGGGCACGCCGTTCCGCAGCGACACCGCGCCGATCCCGTTCGTCGAGTACCAGCCCGACGAGAACGGCATCCGCATCTCGCGCACCGATTACGCCTACGGCTACCGTCGCGCCCTCGAGGACGGCGTCGTGCGTCCCGTCATGTTCATGGTCTACGCGGGCCAGATGCGCTGGCGCACCAAGACCGGTGACGAGATGGAGGCGCAGCTCGGCCAGGACAACACGAAGGACATCACGTCGCAGGCGTGGCGCACGGCGCTCTCACCCGAGGGGGAGTGGATCCAGGCCGTGCTGCGCTCCGCCGACCGGCGCCTGTCCGAGGTCCGCGAACAGGTGCCCGATGCCGGCGGACTGGTGATCGCGACCGATCAGACCGCCGCGCGCGCCTACGCCGAGATCCTGCGCGGCATCTCCGGAGAGGACGTCACAGTCGTCCTCTCCGACGAGGCCGAGGCATCCTCGCGCATCGAGGCGTTCTCGAAGGACGACACCCGCTGGATGGTCGCCGTGCGCATGGTCTCGGAGGGCGTGGACGTGCCGCGCCTCGCCGTCGGCGTATACGCGACGTCGGCCTCGACGCCCCTGTTCTTCGCGCAGGCCATCGGGCGCTTCGTGCGCGCACGGCGCCGCGGCGAGACAGCGAGCGTCTTCCTTCCGAACGTGCCGCAGCTGCTCGCCCTCGCCAATGAGATGGAGCGGCAGCGCGATCACGCGCTCGACCGCGACGGCGACGGCGACGAGTGGAACGCCGAAGAAGACCTCATGGACGCCGCCGAGCGCGAGGACAAGGCGTCCGACGCGCTCACCGAGGAGTTCGAGTACCAGGCGCTCGGCTCGCACGCCCACTTCGACCGCGTGCTGTTCGACGGCAAGGAGTTCGGCCAGCTCGCCGTGCCCGGAACCCCCGAGGAGGAGGAGTTCCTCGGGCTTCCCGGGCTCCTCGAGCCCGAGCACGTGCACGAGCTCCTGATGCAGCGCCAGGCTCGTCAAGGCAGGCATCGGCGCGTCCGTGAGGCGCGCGAGGCCCAGAGCCCGCCCGGCGAGTCCGAGACGACGCTGCCGCCGGCACTGCACCGATCCCTCAAGGAGCAGCGGCAGCTGCTGAACAGCCTGGTCGGGCTGTACGCCCGCCAGTCCGGCGAGCCGCACGGTCTGGTGCACGCCGAGCTGCGGCGCATCTGCGGCGGCCCGGCCGTCTCGCATGCCACGGTCGCTCAGCTGCAGTCGCGCATCGACGTGCTGCGCAAGCGCGTGCATTCCTGACGCACCGCGCCGCCTAGACTCCAGGCATGCCCGCGGAGTACTCGTTCGTCTCGCGGTGGAGCATCCCGGCCGACGCCGACCGCGTGTGGCGGGAGACGATCCGGCTGGTCAGGAGGTCCTCCGGCGCGGGAGTAGCTGACCCGACCGGTCCCCGCACGACCTGGTGGCCCGGGGTCCGCTTCGAGGACGCGCCCGCGTCGCTGGAAGCCGGCTCGACCCTCCGCCTCGCGGTCCGGAGTCCGCTCGGCTACCGGCTGCGCGTCCGGCTCACGGTGGACGACGTCGGGCCCGGGCGCACGCTCGCGGCCTCGAGCGCGGGCGATCTGCGCGGCCGGGGACGCCTCTCGGTGGAGCCGGACGGGGACGCGGCATCCGTCGTGGTCTTCGTCGCTGGATGAACACGTGGGCGTGGGCGCTGCGTCCGGCGTTCGAGCGCGCCCACGCGCACGTGATGAAGGCCGGGGAGCGGGGCCTGCGCGAGGAGCTCGCCGGGCGCACCGGCTGACGTGGTTCGGAGCCCCGAAATGCTGTCAATCGGCGGCTTCGGGGGATGCGGCGTCCGGTCGGTGACTACCGTGGATGCGTCCCCTAGAACCCGGCCCGGAGGCCTTCTGTGAGCGTGCCCGCTTCCCCCACGTCCCGCGATCGACGGCGCTGGGCGCGCTACCTGGTGAACGAGCGCGCCGAAGCCCACGTGTACCGCGAACTTGCGGCCCGCCGCGGAGGTGAGGAGCGCGAGATCCTGACCGCCCTCGCCGACGCCGAGGGCCGGCACGAGGCGCACTGGCTGCGGCTGCTGGGCGGCGAGCCCGCACGGCTGCCCCGGCCGGACGTGCGCACCGTCCTGCTCGGCTGGATGGCGAAGCGGTTCGGCTCGATCTTCGTCCTCGCGCTCGCACAGAACGCCGAAGCCCGCTCGCCGTACGACGATGAGCCGTTCGCGACGCCGGCGATGGGCGCCGACGAGAAGATCCACCACGAAGTCGTCCGGGGTCTGGCCGCACGGGGTCGCCGCCGCCTCTCCGGCACGTTCCGCGCCGCCGTGTTCGGGGCGAACGACGGGCTCGTATCGAACCTCGCGCTCGTGATGGGCATCGGCGCCACGGGCGTCTCACCGCAGTTCGTGCTCTTCAGCGGCGTCGCCGGCCTGCTGGCGGGCGCGCTGTCGATGGGCGCGGGGGAGTTCGTCTCGGTCCGCTCCCAACGCGAGCTGCTCCAGTCCACCCAGCCGAGCAGCTTCGCCGACGGGGCGATCCCGCACCTCGACATCGATGCCAATGAGCTCGCGCTCGTCTACCGCACCCGCGGGATGGCCGAGTCCGAGGCGACCGCCCGCGCGCGACAGGCGGTCGAGGCGGCACGCGCTCTCGGCCGAGGACGCACCCACTCCTCGTCGATCGAGGTCATCGACCACGGCGAGGTCGTCGGAAGCGACTGGAGTGCGGCGCTGTCGAGCTTCCTGTTCTTCGCCTCGGGCGCGATCATCCCGGTGCTGCCCTGGATCTTCGGGCTGTCGGGCCTCGCTGCGATCGTCCTCGCGCTCGCTCTCGTGGGCATCGCGCTGATGTGCACGGGCGCGGCGGTGGGGCTGCTCTCGGGGGCGCCGCCGCTGCGCCGCGCCCTGCGCCAGCTCGCGATCGGCTTCGGCGCCGCGGCGGTCACCTACGCCCTCGGGCTGCTCTTCGGCGTCACCCTGGGATGACGCGCGCGAGGTCGGCGCCGATTCGTTGAAGCCCAGGCGACGTGGTAATGTCATTCCTCGGTTGCGAAACCGAAAACCACCTGCGCGGGTGGCGGAATAGGTAGACGCGCTAGCTTGAGGTGCTAGTGCCCGTATAGGGCGTGGGGGTTCAAGTCCCCCCTCGCGCACAGTAGGAAGAAGGCCCCCGAAAGGGGGCCTTCTTCGTCGAGAGGATAGGTTGGTCGGCATGTCTTCTTCCGACGTGGTGCTGCCCGAAGTCGCCTCCGTCGCCCGGGATCTCATCCGCTTCGACACGACGAACCACGGCGGCGGACGCGCCGCCGGCGAGCGCGAAGCCGCCGAGTACGTCGGGGCCTATCTGGAGCGACTCGGGCTCACTCCCGAGTACTACGAGCCGATCCCGCGCCGCACGAACGTGATGGCCCGCGTACCGGGCCGTGACCGCTCCAAACCGGCGCTGGTCCTGCACGGCCACCTCGACGTGGTGCCGGCCATCACCGAGGACTGGAGCGTCGACCCGTTCGAGGGCGTCGTGCGCGACGGGATGCTGTGGGGCCGCGGTGCCGTCGACATGAAGGACATGGACGCCATGATCCTCACGTCGGTGGGCGACATCCTGCGCGCCGGCGAACAGCCCGAGCGCGACCTCGTGCTGACGTTCTTCGCCGATGAGGAGAACGGCGGCGTCGAGGGCTCCGCGCTGGTGATCCAGAACAAGCCCGAGTGGTTCGACGGGGCGACCGAGGCGATCAGCGAGGTCGGCGGGTACTCGATCGCGGTCGGCGACCGTCGCGCGTACCTCCTGCAGGTGGGGGAGAAGGCACTCATCTGGATCCGCCTCGTGACGCGCGGGCGTGCCGCTCACGGCTCGAGCTTCCACGGCGACAACGCCGTCACCAAGCTGGCAGCGGCCGTCGCCGCGCTGGGCCGCACCGAGTGGCCCGTCACGCTCACCGACACGACACGCGAGATGGCCGAGCGCCTCGGCACCCTCACGGGTGGCTCGGGCGACGCCGACGAGATCGCCGCGGCGACGGGCGCGGCATCCGGCTTCCTCCGCTCCACCCTGCGGACCACCACCAATCCGACCGGGCTGACCGCCGGATACAAGCACAACGTCATCCCGGATCGCGCCGAGGCGCTGATCGACGTCCGCGTGCTCCCCGGCACCGAGGACGCGGCGCTGGCCGACATCCGCCGGATCGTCGGCGACGACGTCGCGGTCGAGGTCGTGCACCAGGACATCGGGCTCGAGGTGCCCTTCGCCGGCGACCTCGTCGACGCGATGGTGTCGGCGCTCGACCGCCACGACCCCGGCGTGCCCGTCATCCCCTACCTGATGGGCGGCGGCACCGACAACAAGGCGCTCGCCTACCTGGGCATCACGGGGTACGGCTTCGCACCGCTGCGGCTTCCCGCCGACCTGGACTTCACGGGGATGTTCCACGGCGTCGACGAGCGTGTGCCCATCGACGCCCTCGAGTTCGGCCAGCGCGTGCTGACCGATCTCCTCCGCACGTACTGACAGACAGCGGATGCCGCGGCCCGGCATCCCGCATCGAAAGGCGCCCATGCTCCTCGAGGCGATCATCCTCGGTCTCGTGCAGGGACTCACCGAGTTCCTGCCCGTGTCCTCCAGCGCGCACCTGCGCATCCTGGGGGAGTTCCTTCCGTCGGCGCAGGATCCGGGTGCGGCGTTCACCGCGATCACGCAGATCGGCACCGAAGCCGCCGTCGTGCTGTTCTTCTGGCGCGACATCGTGCGGATCATCAGCCACTGGTGCCAGGCGCTGGTCGGACGCGTCCCGCGCAACGACCCCGACGCGAAGATGGGCTGGCTGATCATCGTCGGCAGCATCCCGATCGTGGTGCTCGGGCTGCTGTTCCAGGACCAGATCGAGACCACGTTCCGGTCTCTGTGGCTGGTCGCCGGAATGCTCATCTTCTTCGGCGTGCTCCTCGGCATCGCCGACCACGTGGGCGCGAAGAAGCGCAAGCTCCAGGACATCACCGTCGGTCACGGCGTGATCTACGGTTTCGCGCAGTCACTCGCCCTGATCCCTGGCGTCTCGCGGTCGGGCGGCACGATCACGGCCGGACTCTTCATGGGCTACGAGCGCTCGGCTGCGGCCCGCTACGCGTTCCTGCTGGCGATCCCCGCAGTCTTCGGCAGCGGGTTCTACCAGCTGGCCAAGAGCTGGAACGAGCCGGGCGTCTTCACGCTCGGCGAGACGGCGGTCGCCACGGTGGTCGCGTTCCTCGTCGCGCTCGGCGTGATCGCGTTCTTCATGAACTGGATCTCCAAGCACAGCTTCCTGCCGTTCGTCGTCTACCGCGTGGCCCTCGGGTCGACGCTGCTGGTGCTGCTCAGCGTGGGCGCGATCTCGGCGTAGCGGGTCAGCGACGGGGGTCGTCGCGGCCGGGCTTGGTCGGGCCGTCTCCGCCGCGACGCAGGTAGCGCTCGAACTCCTGGGCGATCGCGTCCCCGGACGCCTCGGGGGAGTCCCACGTGTCGCGCGTCCGCTCGAGCTGGCGGATGTACTCCGTCATCTCCTCGTCGTCGGCCGCAGCCGCGTCGATGGACGCCTCCCACGCCGCCGCCTCGGTCGCGAGATCGCCTCGGGGCACGGTGGCGCCGGTGAGGTCCTCGAGCCGGTCGAGCAGCGCGAGCGTCGCCTTGGGCGAGGGCGTGTGGCCCGCGACGTAATGCGGCACGCTGGCCCACAGGCTCGCCGCCGGGATGCCGGCGGCATCGGCCGCGTGGCCGAGCACGCTCAGGATGCCGACCGGACCCTCGTACGTGCTGCGCTCGAGCTCGAGCGAGGTGCGCAGCGCGTCGTTGTCGCTGCCGGCGAAGACCGAGATGGGGCGGGTGTGCGGCACGTCCGACATCATCGACCCCATCGACAGGAAGCCCGTGATGTCCTCGCGGAGCGCGATGTCGATGAACTCGGACGCGAACGCCTGCCAGGCGCGTGCCGGCTCCACTCCGGTCAGGAGCCAGAGCTGAGTGCCGCCGCGCGTCGTGCGCGTGGGACGAAGGAGGGATGCTTCGGGCCACCGCAGCACGCGCTTGCCGTCCGCGTCGGCGGCGATCTGCGGACGGGTGTACTGGTAGTCGAAGTACAGCTCGGGGTCGACCGAGAACACAGTCTCGTACGTCCCGCCCTCGCGCAGCTGCGTGACGGCGGACGACGCGGCCTCCCCGGCATCGTTCCACCCGTCGAACGCGGCGACGAGCACCCGGCGTCCCAGTCCGTCCACGAGACCTCCTCCACCCGCGATGCGGGTCCTTCCAGGATAGGCCCGGCACCACTGCCTGTGGTCGGTGGCACGCGCGCCGGGGATACCCCCGCCCGGCCGCTGAGCGAGGATCGGCGGGGCGGCCGCGGGCCGCTGGGTAGCATGGAACGGTGAGCGCACCGCCCTTGTCCGCCGTCCTGTGGGACATGGACGGAACCCTCGTCGACACCGAGCCCTACTGGATGGCGGCCGAGACGCCGCTCGTCGAGCGCTTCGGCGGAACCTGGTCGCACGAGCAGGCGCTGGCACTCGTCGGCCTCGGACTCGAGGACTCGGCCCGCATCTTCCAGAGCGCCGGCGTGCGCATGAGCGTCGACGCCATCATCGACCACCTCACCGACGACGTGATGCGTCAGCTCGGCGAGACGGGCGTGCCCTTCCGTCCCGGCGCGAGGGAGCTGCTCGCGAGCCTGCGCGCCGCCGGCATCAAGACGGGGCTCGTGACGATGTCGATGCGGCGCATGGCCCGCACCGTCGTCGACCTGATCGACTTCGAGGCGTTCGACGTGGTGATCGCAGGCGACGACTCGACCCGGCCGAAGCCCTTCCCCGACCCCTATCTGCAGGCGTGCGAGGCGCTCGGCGTCACGCCCGACGAGGTGGTCGCGATCGAAGACTCGCCGAACGGTCTGCGATCTGCCGTCGCGTCCGGCGCCGCCACCATCGGCGTGCCGCTCATGGTCTCGATCGCGGGAGCGGGCGCGCACGCCGTGTGGCCGACCCTCGAAGGGCGCACCGCCCAGGACGTGGCATCCTTCCATGCCGAACACCGCGCCAAGGAGGCCGCCAAGTGACCGAACGACCCCGCGGCCCCTTCCGCTTCGGCGACCGCGTGCAGCTCACCGGACCCAAGGGTCGACTGCACACGATCACGCTGCGCGAGAAGGGCGAGCTGCACACGCACCACGGCGTGCTCAAGCACGAACAGCTCGTCGGCCGGCCCGACGGGTCCGTCGTCGCCAACAGCAGCGGGCACGAGTACCTCGCACTCCGTCCGCTCCTGCGCGACTTCGTCATGTCGATGCCGCGCGGCGCGGCGATCGTCTACCCGAAGGACGCCGCGCAGATCATCGCCGAGGCCGACGTGTTCCCCGGCGCCGTGGTCGTCGAGGCCGGGGTCGGCTCGGGCGCGCTCTCGCTCTGGCTCCTGCGCGCCATGGGCTCCGAGGGCCGGCTCATCTCGTTCGAGCGCCGACCCGAATTCGCCGAGGTCGCTCAGGCCAACGTCGAGACCTACCTCGGCGAGACCCCCGAGAACTGGAGCGTCGTCGTCGGCGATCTGGTGGAGGCGCTTCCGGATGCCATCGCCCCGGCATCCGTCGATCGGGTCGTGCTCGACATGCTCGCCCCATGGGAGTGCATCGACGTCGTCGCCGACGCCCTCACGCCGGGTGGCGTCGTGCTGTGCTACATCGCCACGGCGACCCAGCTGAGCCGCGTGGCCGAGTATCTCCGCAGCACCGGCCTGTTCACCGAGCCCGAGGCCAGCGAGACCATGGTGCGCGGGTGGCACGTCGAGGGACTCGCGGTGCGGCCCGACCACCGCATGGTGGCGCACACCGGATTCCTGCTCTGGGCGCGCCGACTCGCTCCGGGCGCGGTTCCACCCGAGGTCAAGCGCCGCGCCTCGAAGACCAGCTACGGCGATGAGGACGTCGAGCTGTGGACGCCCGGCGCGGTGGGTGACCGCCAGATCACCGACAAGAACCTTCGCAAGCGCGTACGGGAAGCGCAGCGTGCGGCGGAGGGCGCGCGCCACGCGGCCCAGCAGGGCGACGCTCCCGACGCGGAGTAGGCGCAAAGCGCGCATCCGGATGCCGCCTAGACTGTTGCGGTGCGTAAGATCCCCTCTGCCCTCGCGATCCTCGGACTCGCGACCGTCGGCCTGGCCGGCTGCTCGCTCCCCGGAAGCTCCGACTGCTCCGAGCCCGTCTCCGACGCCGAACTGCTCGACGTCGTCGAGGTGAGCGGAGAGGTCGGCAGCGCGCCCGACGTCGAGCTCTACACTCCGTTCCACGTGACGGAGGGGTCGTCGGCGACGCTGGAGCAGGGAACAGGCGGGGCGACGATCACGCGTGATGACCAGCTCGTCGTCATCGACTTCACGCTCGTCTCGGGCGAGACGGGCGAGACGCTCGTCGCCAGTCCGTACTCCGAGGAGCAGTCGAACGTGCTCGGCCTGCCGCAGATCGTTCAGACCTTCCCGACGTGGGGTGACGCGCTCCAGTGCGCCTCGGCGGGCTCGCGGGTCGTCGTGTCGCTGGCGCCGGAAGACATCGAGGCCGAGGCCGCCGCGAGCATCGGCCTGGCCGAGGGCGACTCCGCCGTCGCCGTCATCGACGTGCACAAGGTCTATCTGGGTGCCGCCGACGGTGCTGACCAGTTCAACAGCGGAACCGGCATGCCCACCGTCGTGCGCACCCCGGACGGACGTCCGGGCCTCATCATCCCCGAGGGCGACGCCCCGGCGGACGTGGTCGTCCAGACCATCAAGAAGGGCGACGGCGAGGTCGTCACGGCCGACGCGCCGGTGCGTGCGCACATCCTCGGCGTGCCGTGGGGAGAGACCGAAGCGGTCACGAACACGTGGGACTCGCAGCCCCAGTCGGTCCCGCTCGACAGCGACCCGGTGCTCGCCGAGGCGCTCGTGGGCCAGACCATCGGCTCCCAGGTGCTGGTGGTCGTGCCGGCCGAGCAGGGCGGCACCGAGAAGCCGACCGTCTTCGTGTTCGACCTCCTCGGCGTCGACCCCGGCGCCGCGCAGTAGGTGGACGCCGGCGCCGCGCGATCAGTGGTCGCCGGACCGCCGACGAGCCGGCCGCACCGACCCTAGGATGATGGGGTGCCTGCGAACGCCCCTGCCAAGTCCCCGCCTGAGGAGAGACTCGTCAACCTGGTCGTCGCCCTCATGGCCACCGACCAGGGACTGACGAAGGACACCATCCTCTCCTCCGTCGCCGGCTACCGGGAGCAGAGCGAGTCGGGCGCGTCGAAAGACGCCCTCGAGAAGATGTTCGAGCGCGACAAGGAGAGCCTGCGCGGCCTGGGTGTGCCCATCGAGACGATCGGCGACTGGGCCGATCCCGACGACCTCCGCGAAGCCCGCTACCGCGTTCCCACGACCGAGTACGCGCTTCCCGATGACATCGAGTTCACTCCTGCCGAACTCGCGCTGCTCAATCTCGCGGGCGGCGTGTGGAGCGAGAGCTCCATGTCGGACGATGCCCGCAGTGGGCTGCGCAAGATCCGCGCGCTCGGCATCCCCGTCGACGAGCCGATCATCGGCTACTCACCCCGCATCAGTCTGCGCGAGCCGTCGTTCCCCGACCTCCAGCGGGCGATCGAGCAGAGTCGCGTGGTGCGGTTCCCGTACCTGAAGCCCGGCGAGACGGCGCCGCGCACGCGTCGCGTGCAGCCGCTCGCCCTCGTCGAGTACGAAGCGCGCTGGCACGTGTTCGGCATCGACCTCGATGTGCGGGCCGACCGCACCTTCCTGCTGTCGCGGATCGTCGGACCGGTGGCGACCACTCGCGAGACGTTCGACGCCGCTCTGCGCGACGGCGCGGGCGAGCGCGCCCTGCGCGGGCTCGAAGAGGTGGCCGCGCGCAGCACGTCGCTGCTCGAGGTCAACCCCGGCACCGAGGCCGCCCTGCGGCTGGCGCGTCGCGCGCGTCCGGCCGAGCAGGGCATCCGCGTGCCATACGTCGACGTCCACATCTTCGCCGATGAACTCGCGTCCTACGGCCCCGAGGTGCGGGTCGTCGAGCCGGCCGAGCTGCGCGATCAGGTGATCGAGCGTCTCGCCGCCGCCCGCGACGTGAACGGAGCATCCGCATGACCGCCCGCCGCTCGCTGGTCGCGACCGATCGCGCCGCGTTGATGCTTCAGCTCGTGCCGTATCTGATCGGCAAGGGCGAGGTCTCGGTGGCAGAGGCGGCCGACGAGTTCGACGTCACCCCCGACCAGATGCGCTCGATGGTGGAGAAGCTCACCGTGATCGGGCTGCCCGGCGACGGCGGTTACTGGCAGATGGCGAACGACCTGTTCGACATCGACTGGGACCTGCTCGATCAGCGCGATCTCATCGTCATCACCAACTCGGTCGGCCTCGAGAGGTCGCCGAAGCTGACCGCACGTGAGGCCGCGGCGCTGCTGGCGGGCCTCCAGCTGGCGCGCACCATCCCCGGCGTCGGCGACACCGACCTGTTCTCGGGCCTCCTGGCGAAGCTCGCTCGGGGAGCCTCGAGCGCTCCGGCCGAGGTCATCGTCGCCCCCGGGCCGGTCGACACCGTCCGCGACCTCGTCGCGACCGCACTCCGCCGGGGCGTGGCTGTGTCGTTCACCTACAAGGCTCCGGATGCCGCGCCCACGACCCGCACGGTCGACCCGGTCAAGGTGCACATCGCCGACGGCCAGTGGTACCTGCAGGGGTGGTGCCACCTCCGTGAGGCGATGCGCACGTTCCATCTCGACCGGGTGAGCGAGCTCGAGCTCACCGAGATACCGATCACCCACGCCGGAGAGCCCGCCCGCGGCTGGTTCGAGTCGGGCGAAGGCGACATGGTGGTGCGCATCCGGTTCGACGAGTCGGTCGGTCCGCTGCTGGGCGACTACCTGGACCGAGCATCGCTCGAGACCGTCGACGGCGTGACCGTCGCGACCATGCACGTCGCCGACGAGTACAGCCTGAGACGTCTCGTCGCCAAGCGCGGCGGCGACGTGGAGGTCCTCGACCCGCCCGCCGCGAGGCAGGCGGCAGCAGAGTGGGCCGATGCGGGCCTGAGCCAGTACCGCTGACGGCGCGGCCGCCACTTTCCGCCCAGCGCACTTCGCCGCCCGACCGCGGGTTACACTGAGTCCGGACCCGCCGAAAGGAAATCGACATGCTGCAAGGCCTCACGGGGTGGCACTTCCTGATCATCCTCGCTGTGATCCTGCTGCTGTTCGGCGCGGCGAAGCTGCCTGCGCTGGCCAAGAGCATGGGTCAGTCCGCTCGCGTCTTCAAAGGTGAGATGAAGGCGATGAAGGACGAAGACTCGTCCAAGACCGACGCAGAGTCGGCCACCGCCGCCTCGACCGAGGCTCCGTCGACGGAGATCCGGACGGACGCCGGCGGCACCGCCGATTCCAAGCCCTGACGCCGTCGTGGCAACGGCGGGACCGCCGCGCGTAGGAGAACCCGACCCGACGCGGCGTGACAGGCGCATGTCGCTGGGGCAGCACTTGATCGAGCTGCGTCGGCGCCTGATGTGGGCGGCCCTCGCCCTCGTCGTCGGCATGGTCGTGGCGTTCTTCATCACCGACCCGGTCATCCACCTCATCACCGAGCCGATCCGCGTCGTCGCGGAGACGCAGGGAGAAGAGGGCAAGGTCGAATTCATGTACCAGACCATCACCGGTCCGTTCGACATGAGACTGCGCATCTCGTTCGCAATCGGCATCCTGATCTCGGCGCCGATCTGGATCTGGCAGATCTGGGCGTTCATCATGCCCGGACTCACGCGCAAGGAGATCCGGTACACGGTCGGCTTCATGGCCGCCGCCGTTCCGCTGTTCTTCGCGGGCTGCTACGTCGGCCTGCTGATCATGCCGCACGTCGTCGAGCTCATGGCCACGTTCGTGCCGCAGGGCGGCGCGCAGTTCTACGACGCGCTGTTCTACTACGACTTCGTCTTCAAACTGCTGGTCGTCGTCGGCGTCGCCTTCATCCTGCCGGTCTTCCTCGTGGCGATGAATCTCGCCGGCGTCATGTCGGGGCGGGCGATCCTCAAGGGCTGGCGCGTCGCGGTGCTCATCGCGGTGATCTTCGCGGCGCTGGCCACTCCGGCCGCCGACGTCGTCAGCATGCTGATGCTCGCCGGCATCCTGGTGGTGCTGTTCTTCGCCGCCGCCGTTCTGTCGATGCTGTTCGACCGGCGCAAGGCCAAGCGCCAGGCCGAATTCCTCCCGCCCGAGGCCGCCGCATGACCGACCCCGGTCCGTCCGAGCGGTACGCCCGCGCACAGGCGTCCGCCGCCCTGGACCGGAGCCATCCGATCACGGCCGCGTTCGCGGCTTCCCAGCGCTTCACGCTCGACGAGTTCCAGATCGCCGGATGCCGCGCCCTCGAGGAGGGTCGCAGCGTGCTGGTGGCCGCGCCCACCGGCGCGGGCAAGACCATCGTCGGCGAGTTCGCGGTGCACCTCGCCATGCGCGAGCCCGTGGTCGGCGGCCACGGCGACAAGGCCTTCTACACGACGCCGATCAAGGCGCTGTCGAACCAGAAGTTCCGCGAGCTGCAGGACGGCTACGGTCCCGACGACGTCGGCCTGCTCACCGGCGACACGAACATCAACGGCGGCGCGCGCATCGTGGTCATGACGACCGAGGTGCTGCGCAACATGCTGTACGCCGACTCGCCCGCCCTTCGCGGACTGAGGTACGTCGTGATGGACGAGGTGCACTACCTCGCCGACCGGTTCCGCGGCGCGGTGTGGGAGGAGATCATCATCCACCTGCCGCCGAGTGTGAAGCTGGTCTCGCTCTCGGCGACCGTGTCGAACGCCGAGGAGTTCGGCGACTGGCTCGACACGGTGCGCGGCGACACCGAGGTGATCGTGTCCGAGACGCGTCCCGTGCCGCTCGAGCAGCATGTGCTCGTCCGCGGCGATCTGCTGCCTCTTTTCGACGACCGCGCCGGCATCGCGACCGCGCAGGTGAACCAGGAGCTCATGCGCATCCGGTCGTTCAAGGGAGCGAACTTCGACAACAACCGCCGGGCGCAGTCGGCCAGCAGTGCGCGCAACGCGGGGTACGAGGCATCCCGCCGTCGTCCGAACCGTGGCGGGAAGCGCCCCGTGCGGTCCGCGAACGTGCAGCGGATCGAACGACTCGACCGCCCCGACGTCGTCGAGCTGCTCGCGCGTGCCAACCTGCTGCCGGCGATCTTCTTCATCTTCAGCCGCGTCGGCTGCGACGCCGCCGTGCAGCAGGTGCGCCGCGCCGGCGTGCGACTGACGTCACACGAGGAGCGCGCCGAGATCCGCGCGATCGTCGAGGAGCGCACGCGCAGCCTGCACGACGAGGACCTCGTCGTGCTCGGCTACTGGGAGTGGCTCGACAATCTCGAGCGCGGTGTGGCGTCGCATCATGCGGGGTTGCTCCCGGCGTTCAAGGAGGTCGTCGAGGACCTCTTCCAGCGCAAGCTGGTGAAAGTCGTCTTCGCCACCGAGACCCTCGCGCTCGGCATCAACATGCCCGCGCGCACCGTGGTGCTCGAGAAGCTCGAGAAGTTCAACGGCGAGGCCCGCGTCGCGATCACGTCGGGGGAGTACACACAGCTCACCGGCCGCGCGGGACGTCGCGGGATCGACGTCGAAGGCCACGCGGTGATCCAGTGGACGGAGGGCCTCGACCCACAGGCAGTGGCGGCGCTCGCCTCGCGCCGGACGTATCCGCTCAACTCCAGCTTCCGGCCGACCTACAACATGGCGGTCAACCTGATCGACCAGTTCGGGCGGGCGCGCGCCCGCGAGATCCTCGAGTCGTCGTTCGCACAGTTCCAGGCCGACCGCGCCGTCGTCGGACTCGCCCGCCAGGTTCGTGAGCAGGAGGAGTCCCTCGCCGGCTACGAGCAGGCCATGACGTGCGACCGCGGCGACTTCACCGAGTACTCCGCCATCCGGCGCGAGCTGAGCGACCTCGAGAAGCTGAACCGCAAGGATGCGAACGCCTCGCGCCGCACACGCGATGAGCGGCAGCGCCAGATCGCGAGCCTGCGCAAGCGCATGCAGCGACACGGGTGCCACCAGTGCCCCGACCGGGAGCAGCACGCGCGATGGGCGGAGCGGTACTGGAAGCTGCGTCGCACGGTCGACAAGCTGCGTCAGCAGATCGACACCCGCACCGGCACCGTCGCCCGCATCTTCGACCGCGTGGTCGACGTGCTCGACGAGCTCGACTACGTGCGACTCGACGACGCGGGCGTGACCACGCTCACGCCGTCGGGGCGCACGATGCGCCGCATCTACGGCGAGCGCGACCTGCTGGTCGCGGAGTCACTGCGACGCGGCCTGTGGGACGCCCTCGACGCCCCGTCGCTCGCCGCACTCGCCTGCTGCATCGTGTACGAGCCGCGGCGCGACGAGGCCGGACCGGGGGAGCGGGGCCTCCCGCGTGGGCCGTTCCGCACCGCGTTCGCCGAGACCCTCGACCTGTGGCAGCGACTCGACGACCTCGAGCGCGAGCACCGGCTGCCCGGGTCCGAGCCCATCGCCGCGGGACTGGCGCAGGCCATGCACTCGTGGGCGCGCGGGGGCATGCTCGACCGTGTGCTGAGCGAGGCCGACATGGCCGCGGGCGACTTCGTGCGCTGGTCGAAGCAGACGATCGACCTCCTCGACCAGCTCTCGATCGTGGCCGAGCCCGCCCTCGCCTCGACCGCACGGAAGGCGCTGGAGTCCGTTCGCCGCGGAATCGTCGCCTACTCGGCCGTCTGACAGCGGCCGTCCAGTTCCCGCCGCTTAGGGTATTCACGTGCCTCTCGCCGCCGCGCCGCGCCCGCTCCTGCCCCTGTGGGCCGCTGTCGTGGCGTCGATCGCGGGCGGGGCGATCCTGGACCTTGCCTACCCCTCCGTCGGATGGTGGCCGCTGGCGTTCGTCGGCGTCGGGCTGTCGCTCGTCGCCCTCATCGGTCGCTCGGCGGGGGGTGCGCTGCTGGTCGGCTTCGTCTTCGGCGCCACGTTCTACCTGATCCACATCATGTGGATCACGCGCTACCTCGGCCTCGTTCCCTGGTTCGCCCTCGCCGGCCTCGAGACGGTCTTCATGGCGGTCGGCTCGATCGCGCTGACGCTGGCATACCGATGGATGCCACGGCTCTTCCGCTCGCGATGGTCGTCGCTCATCGCCCTGCCGATCCTCATCGGCGGTCTGTGGACGGCACGCGAGCTGTTCATGGGTTCGTGGCCCTACACCGGGTTCCCGTGGGCGCGCATCGGCATGAGCCAGTCCGAGAGCCCGCTGGCACACCTCGCGTCGTGGACGGGTGTCGCCGGCCTCTCCTTCCTGATGGTGACCTTCACGGCGGCAGCCATCGAGTGGGGGCGAGCCGCCCGGTTCCGCGACGTGCGCACCGCAGTTCCCTCGATCGGCCTCGCGGCCCTGCTGCTGCTCGTGCCTGCCTTCCCGACGACCGCGGCGGGCACCCTGCGCGTCGGCAGCGCCCAGGGCAACGGCCCCTCCGGCTACTTCGACCCGCGAGACCGCAACGAGGTGCTGAACGCGCAGCTGGCGGCATCCGCTCCGCTTCTCGATGAGGACGTGGACGTCCTGCTCTGGCCGGAGGGCGGCATCGACTCCGACCCGACCCGTAACGAGAGCACGGCGCGCACGCTCGATGCGCTCTCGCAGCGGATCGGCGCACCCCTCATCGTCAATGCAGCGACCACGCGCGGCGAGGACACGTTCAACACCTCGATGCTGTGGAAGGCAGGCGAAGGCGCGGTCCAGTACCACGACAAGACCAACCCCGTGCCGATGGGGGAGTACGTGCCCGATCGGTGGTTCTACGAGTCGCTCGCCCCCGACCTCATCGGCCTGATCCAGCGGGAGTACACGCCCGGCACGAATGCGCCGTTCCTCGACGTGGACGGGGTCGGCGTCGGCCTCGCCATCTGTTTCGACGTCATCTACGACGAGGTCATCTGGGCCGGCGCCCAGGACGGCGCCGAGGTCTACATGTTCCAGACCAACAACGCCGACTTCCGCGACACCGACGAGAATCTGCAGCAGCTGGCGTTCGCGCGCATGCGCGCGGTCGAGACCGGCCGTTCCGTCGTGAACCTGTCGACCGTGGGCACCAGCCAGGTGATCGCGCCCGACGGCAGCACCCTCGACGGACTGCCGGCCGGTGAGGCGGGGCACATGCTGACCGAGGTGCCGCTGCGCACCGGGCTGACGCCCGCGGTCATCGCAGGCCCTTGGGTGCAGGCTCTGCTCGGGTGGGGCAGCCTTCTCGTGCTCATCGCGCTGGGCGTCGCGGTGACGCTCACCGGCCGCCGGGACGCGAAAACGCCGGTTCCCGCAGGAACCGGCGTCGCGCAGGCGGCTGACTGAGGGTCAGGCGCTGATCTTGTCGAGGGTGACGTCCTCGCCGGCGCCGCGACGGGCGCGAACATAGGCGAGACGCTCCTCGAGGAGCTCCTCGAGCTCGGGCAGGGAACGCCGCTCGAGCAGCATGTCCCAGTGCGAGCGGGGGGTCTTGTCACCCGAGTGGTCGACCGTCGCGGTGCCCTCACCGACGCGCAGGAGCGCCTCCGCACCACAGGTGCGGCACTCCCATGCCGGCGGAACCTCGGCGTCGGCCGCGAAAGTCAGTGTCGTGTCACGTCCGCAAGACGTACACGAATAGATGTGCTGTGCACGCTCATGGAACACGACGCCCTCTTCGCTCTGTAGGCTCTGGGCGCCGAGTCGGATGCCGCGCAAGCTGCGGTCTGCCATTTTGTGGTCCTCTCGTCGCTGTATAGGTATAACCAAGCGACCTGAGCGGATCATCCGAAAGGGGCTTGCGCGCGCGCCTTTCACAGTGGATGCACAGGGGGGAAGGAGCAGCGCCTCGTCCGTCTGGCGGAACGGAGTCAGCCCAGCGTGCGGAGTGCGAGATCGGCTCGGTCGGTCACCACGCCGTCGACACCCGAGTCGATCAGCCGGCGCATGTCGTCCGGCTCGTTCACGGTCCACACGTGCACCTCGACATCGTGGTGGTGGGCGGCGGAGATCAGCCGCGGTGTGAGGACGCGCAGACGGCCTTGCCGCTCGGGGATCTGCAGCACGTCCACCCCCTGGAGCGCGCGACGCACGAGTCGATCCGAGCGCGTGGCGACGGCGGCGAGAAGTCGTCCTATCGTCGCCGAGCCGGCGGAGGTGGCGGGACGGATGCCGCGCGCCGACGCTTCCGCGGAGGCCAGGGCCGCGCGTCGCCGTTGATCGGAGAAGCTCGTGAGCAGCACGCGGTCGCCGTGCGGCGCCACGATCCGGCCGACGGGCACGGCGGCTGCGGCCGCCTTGACATCGAGGTTGAACCGGAGTGTGGGGAACGCGTCAAGGGCCTGGGCGAGAGTGATGAGACCCCCGCGGCCGGACATCAGCTCCCCGAGTTCGACGGACGTGATGTCGGCGACGAGCCGGGGGTCACCGGTCACCCGCGAGAGGTCGTCGTCGTGGAACAGCACGACGACCCCGTCCGCAGTGACGTGGCAGTCCGACTCGACGTACTCGGCGCCCGCCGAGTGGGCTGCGGCGACGGCGGCGAAGGAGTTCTCCTCGACGCCGTGCGCGGCATCCTCCGCCACCACCAGCCCCCGATGCGCGAGGACCCGCGGGGTGCGGGCGCCCTCGAACCAGGGGTGGGTCACGGAGCGGGCGGCTCGACGCCGCGCTGCGGCGTGGGTGCGTCGGTCGCGGCACCGAGGAATGAGCCGCTGAGCCCCTTGAGCGCCTCGGTGAACTCACTCGGGATGATCCAGAGCTTGCTCGAGGCGCTGTCGGCGATCTTCGGCAGGGTCTGCAGGTACTGGTAGGCCAGGAGCTTGTCATCGGGGTTGCCGACGTGGATGGCGTCGAAGACCGTCTGGATCGCCTCGGCCTCGCCCTGGGCGCGCAGCACGGCGGCCTGCTTGTCGCCCTCGGCCTTCAGGATCTCGGCCTGTCGCTGACCTTCGGCGGTCAGGATGGCCGACTGCTTCGTGCCCTCAGCCGTGAGGATGAGCGCGCGGCGGTCCCGCTCGGCGCGCATCTGCTTCTCCATCGAGTCCTGGATCGAGTGCGGCGGGTCGATCGCCTTGAGCTCGACGCGTCCGACGCGGATGCCCCACTTGCCCGTCGCCTCGTCGAGGACGAGACGCAGCTGGCCGTTGATGTTGTCACGGCTCGTCAGTGCCTCTTCGAGGTTCAGACCACCGACGACGTTGCGCAGTGTCGTGGTGGTGAGCTGCTCGACGGCGCCCAAATAGTTCGCGATCTCGTAGGTGGCGGCGCGCGCGTCGGTGACCTGGAAGTAGACCACCGTGTCGATCGAGACGACGAGGTTGTCTTCGGTGATCACGGGCTGCGGCGGGAACGAGACGACCTGCTCGCGCATGTCGATGAGGGGACGAAGGCGGTCGATGAACGGGACCAGGAGGTTCAGTCCCGGGCTGAGCGTCTTGTGGTAGCGACCGAGGCGCTCGACGATGCCGGCGCTCGCCTGCGGAATGATCCGGATCGAGCGGACGATCACGACCAGCACGAAGATGAAGACCGCGATCGCCAGGAGCCAGGCGATCGTGGTGGGAATCAGGGTGTCGAGGTCGGTCATGCGCGGGGGTCCTCCGTCGGAGATGCGGTCGGGGCGTCGGAACGCACGACAGCGGTGGCGCCGTCGATCCGACTGACATGGATGGGGGTGCCCGGCTCGAGCTCGCCGGCCTCGGAGCGCGCCGTCCACACGTCTCCGTTGGCGAGCTTGACCTGGCCGCCGTGCGTGGACACGGTCGCGATCACACGTCCGCGGAGATCGATGAGGGCGTCGACATTGGAGGGCGTCGGGTCCTCACCGCGCCGAAGGCGCCGAAGAAGCGGCGGCCGCAGGAAGAGGACGAGCACGGCCGCGACGACGCCGGCGACGATGACCTGCAGCCAGATGGGCGCCCCGAGGAGATCGGAGCCGAGACCCGCGAGACCTCCGATGCTCAGCATCAGGAACGTGAAATCGAGCGTGAGCATCTCGATGACCAGAAAGACCAGGATCAGCACGAGCCACCCGATCCACGCCCACTGCTCGATGGTCTGGATGAGCTCCACGATGCGCCTCCTTGTCCTTCGAACCTAGCAGGTAGGGTCGAGGGCGTGACTGAGACATCCCCCACGCTTCCTGCCGGTTCGCTGAGCGGCAAGACCGCGCTCGTGACCGGTTCCTCACGCGGCATCGGCGCCGACACCACGCGCTATCTCGCCGAGGCGGGCGCGAACGTCGTCATCAACTACCGCAACAAGGCGCCGCGTGCTGAGAAGCTCGCCACCGAGCTGCGTGGACTCGGCGTCGAGGTGCTCGTGGTCGGCGCCGACCTCACCGACGCGGACTCGGTGCAGGCGATGTTCGACGAGGTCGGTCGTGTGTTCGGCAGCCTCGACATCCTCGTGCTCAACGCCTCGGGCGGCATGGAGTCCGGCATGGCGGAGGACTACGCGCTTCAGCTCAACCGCGACGCACAGGTGCGTGTGCTCGAGACCGCTCTGCCGCTCCTCGGCGACGGTTCGCGCGTCGTGTTCGTGACGAGCCACCAGGCGCACTTCATCCGCACCACCCCCACCATGCCGGAGTACGAGCCGGTCGCCCTCTCGAAGCGCGCGGGCGAAGACGCCCTGCGCGAGCGCGTCCCCGCGCTGAGGGAGCGCGGAATCGGCTTCGTGGTCGTGTCGGGCGACATGATCGAGGGCACGATCACCGCGACGCTGCTCGAGCGCGCCAACCCAGGGGCGATCGCGGCCCGCCGCGACGACGCCGGCAAGCTCTACAACGTGTCCGAGTTCGCCGCGGAGGTCGCTGCGGCCGCACTCGACCCCGTCCCGGCGGACAACACCCGCCTCGTCGGCGACACGAGCTCGTTCGCGGGGGAGTGACGCGTGCGCGCGCTCGACATCGACACGCTCGTCTCGGTCGGTCGGCCCGTCATCGCGCCTGACGGCTCGTTCGCCGTGTTCGCGACCTCGCGCCCCGACCTCGAAGCCAACCGCGCCGTCGGCCAGCTCTGGCGCGTCGACCTGCCCGACGGCACTCCCCGCCGCCTCACGCGCGGCACGTCCGACTCCGGCCCTCGGCTGTCGCCGGACGGGCAGACCCTCGCTTTCGTGCGCGCGGACGCCAAAGGCAAGGGCCAGGTCTGGGTCGTCTCGGCCGCCGGCGGCGAGCCCGTGCAGGCGACAGACACGGTGCTCGGCGTCGAGGGCTTCGCATGGTCGCCCGACGGGCGCACACTGGCCTTCGCCGCGCGGGTTCCCGAGAAGGGGCGCTACGGAAGTGTGGAGGGATTGGATGCCTCGGCCGAGGCGCCCCGCCACATCACCGGCATCCGCTGGCACGCCAACGGACTCGGGTACATCGCCGACCGCCCCGCGCACGTGTTCGTCGTCGACGCTCCGGCGACCGACTCCGAGCCGTTCTACGAGGCCGCCCCCGCTGTCCACGAGAGCGACGCGACGCCGTCGAAGAAGAAGACCGTGGCGTCCGACGCGCGGCAGCTCACCGAGGGCGCCGCGTCGCACGGCGGTGTCGTCTTCTCCGCCGACGGCATCGAGGTGCTGACCGCCGTCGATGAGATCGAGCCGTCGCGTCGCGACCTCCGCACGCGCGTCATCGCCGTGGCCGTCGACGGATCAGGACAGCGCGAGGTGCTGGGCGTCGACGCCGGGCTGTCGCTCTACGGTCTCGAGGTCGCCCCCGACGGGGCCGTAGCGCTGCTCGGCCACGAGGTCGGCGAAGACGGCATCGACTTCGTCGCTCCCGGGGTGGGGCTCTGGCTCCTCGAAGCCGACGGGCCCCGCCGTCTGACCGACGCGGAATCCGTCGACCTCGGCGAGGTCGGAAGTCACATCACCATCGCAGGGGAAGACTTCCTCGTGCAGGACCGCACCCGCGGCCGCGTGCGGCTGCTCCGCGTCACCCGCGCGGGCCAGGTGAGTGAAGTCCTCGGCGGCGACGTCGAGGTGGCAGGTCATGCCGCCGCAGGCGACCGCATCGTCGCCGCTGTCGCAGCCCCCGATTCGTACGGTGAGCTCGTGCTCGTCGAGGACGGGGCCGACCGCACGCTCACCGCCTTCGGGGCGCGGGCCGCGGCATCCGGAATCGTCCGTCCTCGCGAGCTCGAGGTCGACGGACGCGACGGCTATCCGGTGCACGGATGGGTCGCCGCCCCCGAAGGGGAGGGGCCGTTCCCGGTCATCCTGCAGATCCACGGCGGACCGTATGCGTCGTACGGCGTGCACCTGTTCGACGAGACGCAAGTCCTCGTCGATGCCGGCTATGCCGTCGTGTACAGCAACCCGCGGGGCTCGGCCGGCTACGGGCGCGCGCACGGACGCAGCATCCGCCAGGCCATGGGCACCGTCGACTTCGCCGACGTCATCGACTTCCTCGAGGGCGCGATCGCGTCGGATCCCCGCCTGGACGCCGCGCGGGTCGGCGTGATGGGCGGCTCGTACGGCGGCTACCTCACCGCGTGGGTCATCGCCCACGACCACCGGTTCGCCGCGGCCATCGTCGAGCGCGGATTCCTCGACCCGGTGTCTTTCCAGGGCACGAGCGACATCGGCACGTTCTTCGGCGACGAGTACGTCGGGATCGATGCGGATGCCATCTCACGGCAGAGCCCGATGGCGGTCGTCGACCAGGTGACGACGCCGACCCTCGTCATCCACTCCGAGCTCGACTTCCGGTGCCCGCTCGAGCAGGCGACGCGCTACTACGCGGCGCTCAAGCGCAACGGGACCGAGGCCGAGATGCTCGTGTTCCCGGGCGAGAATCACGAGCTCACCCGCTCCGGTCAGCCGCGCCACCGCGTGCAGCGGTTCGACGCGGTGCTCGACTGGTGGGCTCGGCATCTGCCGGCCGGCTGACCGATCACAGCGAGAAGAGGGGCCCCGGCGCGACGCCGGGGCCCCTCTTCGCGGTATCGACGCCTCAGAGGTCCTTCTTGCCGAAGGTGAACGCGCGCACCACGTTGATGATGCCGAGCACGATGAGTGCGATGCCGATCAGCCACCACAGGACCGCGGCGCCCCACAGCGGCGAGAAGAGCAGCACGATACCGGCGATGATGCTGATGATCGCGAAGAAGATCGACCACCCCTTCGACGCGGCGTCGCCGAGGGTCGAGAGAGCCACGATGCCTTCGACGATCCACATGATGCCGACGAGGATGCCGACGAAGACGGCCAGCCAGGCCGTGGTCTGGCCGAGGTTCATCAGCGCGACGACACCCGCGATGACGAAGAGCACTCCGAGCGCGATGTGTCCGACGCGCGCCCACCCGCCCTTGTTCTTGGAGAAGATGCCGAGCCCGGCGTAGACGAGCCCGGCGGCGATCGCGTAGATGGCGATGATCGCCGCGACGACCATTGCGGTCTTGCCAGGCCAGGCCAGGATCAGGATGCCGACGATGACCGCGAGAACACCGCCGATGCCGAGTGCCGTGCGGATGCCGTTGACGGCCGACTTCTCGGCCGCGTCTGCTGTGGACATGCGAGGGTCCTTTCTGAGAATTTGCTGTTAACGAGCGGTCAAAGCTTAGACCCGAGGTCGAATATCAGCGCATTGCATACTGCGTGTCGCGCACTCGGGCAGGGGAGCGCGCATTTCCGCCCTCGCGCACGCGGCGGCCCCGGTACTACGGTGAGCGTGCGCGCAGTCCGATACGGAGGGCAACCATGGCAGTCTTCTCACGCGGTTTCGGGGCACGTCGTCGGGAGAGCGATGCGAACCTGCCGCCGGGGCAGTACCTGACCGAGGACTTTCCGGTGCTGTCAGCCGGACCCACTCCGCGGGTCGACACGACCGAGTGGTCGTTCGGCGTGCGGAACGAGTCGGGGGAATTGGTGTCCTGGACCTGGGACGAGTTCATGGAGCTTCCGATCGAGGACGTCTCGACCGACATCCACTGCGTGACCCGGTGGTCGAAGCTCGGCACGTCGTGGCGTGGCGTGTCCCTGGACACGGTGTTCGAGCACGTCGACACCGACGCCGCGTTCGCGATGGCGCACTCTTACGGCGGCTACACCACCAACATCCCCCTGGAGGACCTCCTCGGCGGGAGGTCGTGGGTGGCATTCGAGTTCGACGGCGCGCCGCTGGACCCCGAGCACGGCGGACCCGCCCGGCTGCTGGTCCCGCACCTGTACTTCTGGAAGAGCGCGAAGTGGGTGCAGGGCCTCACACTCATGGACAGCGACGAGCCGGGGTTCTGGGAGCAGAACGGCTACAACATGCACGGGGACCCGTGGACCGAGGAGCGGTATTGGTGATCGTCGGCGGGTGGCGCCCCGCCCGGGTCGCCTCGGTCGAAGAGGCGACCCCGAGCGCGCGCGTCCTGCGGCTGCACGTCGAGGACTGGCCCGGCAGCGACGCCGGCCAGCACGTCGACATCCGGCTGACCGCGGAGGACGGCTACCAGGCCGAGCGGTCCTACTCTCTCGGCTCCTACGGCGCAGGCCCGGTCATCGAGCTCGCGGTCGACGAGATCCCCGACGGCGAGGTGTCGCCGTACCTCGTGCGCGACGTTCTCCCCGGCGATGAGCTCGAGGTGAAGGGACCGCTCGGCGGCTATTTCGTCTGGCGGGGCGGGGGAGAGGGGCCCGTGCAGCTCATCGCGGGAGGGTCGGGGATCGTACCGTTGATGGCGATGGCGCGGGCGGCGCGGGATGCCGCGGCTGCGGCATCCTTCCGCCTGCTGTACTCCGTCCGACGGCCCGAAGACGCGATATATCGCGATGAGATCGAGAAGGCGGCGGGCGACGGGGGAGTGGCGGTCACCTGGGCGTACACGCGGGAGGCTCCGGCAGGCTGGACGGGCCGCGTCGGCCGACTCGACGACGAGGGGATCCGCGCAGCAGTCTGGCCGGCAGGCGATGCGCCGACGGTGTTCGTGTGCGGACCGACCGGGTTCGTCGAGCACGTCGCCGATGCGCTGGTACGCCTCGGGCATCCGCCGGAGCGCGTGAAGACGGAACGATTCGGGGGCGCATGATGCGTGCGGAGAACGCGGCATCGACGGTCGACGGGAACGCGCTGGCCGGAATGATGGACGATCTGCTGGCCGGCGAGATCACGGTCATGACAGCAGTGTGCGGCGGGTGCGGGGCGGCGGGACCACTGGCCGAGACGGTCGTGGAGCTCGACGACACGGCGGCGATCGTGCGCTGCCGCTCGTGCACGCACACGCTCTTCACCGTGCTGCGCGCGGACGGGCGCACGCGCGTCGTGATCGGGATGCTCCGCGAGCTGTCCGACTCCTGACGCCGCCCGCGAGGTCAGCCGAGGAGGAGCGTGATGACGATGAGCACCGGGAGGCAGCCCAGGGTGGTCAGGAACACGGTGTCCCGCGAGATCGTCTCGCCGACGTCGTAGCGCTGCGAGTAGTTGAAGACGTTCTGTGCCGTGGGGAGCGCGGCCAGCACCACCACCACGAGCACGTCCTGGTCGCTCAGCCCGAAGACGAACTCGGCGACCGCCCATGCCACGAGGGGCATCGCGACGAGCTTGAGCGTGGTCGCGAGGATGATGTCGCGCCGCCGGCCCGACGGGGCGAGCACGCGCTGGCCGACGAGCGACATGCCGTAGCTGATCAGCAGCACCGGGACGCACGCGTTGGCGATGAGCACAGCGGGTTCGAGGACGACCGGCGGCAGCTCGACCCTGCTGACCGAGACGAGCGTGCCCAGCGCCGAGCCGAGCACGATCGGGTTCGTCGTGGTGCGGACGATGGAGCGCCACAGCGTCGCGCGGCCGAAGGTGACGGCATCCAGGATCGACATCGTGATCGGGGTGAAGATCAGCAGCTGCAGCAGGATGACCGGTGCCGGGTATGCCGCGCTGCCCAGCAGGTACAGCGACAGCGGGATGCCGATGTTGTTCGAGTTGACCTGCCCGGCGCTGAGGGCGCCGATCACGGTCTCGCCGACGGAGCGCTTCCACACGAAGCGCGCGATGAGCACGAACACCGCGATCATCGCGACGGCGGCGATCGCCGACACCGGGAGCAGGGCTGAGAACAGCGTGCGCACGTCGGCCTGCGCGAGGACGACGAACAGCAGGAACGGGGAGAGCACGAAGAAGGTCAGTCGGGCCAGCACCGGCCGGCCGTGCTCGCCGAGCAGATCGATCCGGCCGATGATCCAGCCGACGAGGATGGCCACGCCCACGACGACGAACCCGGTGAGCGATTCCAGCACAATACGAAGCCTAAGCGGGTCAGTAGCGTGGAACGCGTGGATGACATCGAGCGGCACCTGAGCGGCGGAAACATGGCGCCGGTGATCCGTGCCGGTGACACGGTGCGCCGTATGACGGGGCGGTGGACTCCTGCGGTCCACCGGCTGCTGGGCGCCCTGGCCGACGCCGACGTCGACGGTGTGCCGCGTGTACTCGGTCTGGATGCGCAGGGCCGCGAGATCCTGACCTACCTCGAGGGGGAGATGCTCAGCGAGGTGGCCCCGGGCGTGAGGTGGGCCGGGGATGTCCTCGGTGCAGCCGGTCGCCTGCTGCGACGGCTCCATGACGCGGGCGTCGCTCTCGTGGCCGATGAGTCCCTCGTGTGGCGGTCGCCGCGTCGCGAGCCCGCGGAGGTGATCTGTCACAACGACTTCGCGACCTACAACCTCGTCGCACGCGACGGACGGCTCGTCGGCGCGATCGACTTCGACTTCGCGTCGCCCGGGCCGCGGCTGTGGGATCTGGCGTATCTCGCGTACCGGCTCGTGCCGTTCGCCGAGGATGCGGTGGGCACCGACGGCCTGGACACGGATCGCAGGCTCGCGCAGCTGATCGATGCGTACGGCATGCCGTTCACCGAGGCGGAGGTCCTCGACGTCATGGCGCAGCGGCTCGACGACCTCGCGGCCTTCACGCGCGACCGCGCGGACGAGACCGGGCGGGCCGACTTCCTCGAGCACGCGGCGATGTATGAGCGGGATGCCGCGGCCCTGCGCCGGCGTACCTGAGCCGGCCGCGCAGCCCTGCGTCAGCCGGCCGCGTCGACCTCGTCGGGAAGTCGCCGCCGTGGCCGCAGCGACGGGAACGTGGCGACGGCGAGGAGCGTCGCTGCTGCCGCGGCGATCGCCGCTGCGAGATGGGCGGCGGACAGCCCTGCTTCGGCTGCGGCGAGGTCGGTGCCGCCGGCGGTGAGCACGGCCGCGCGGCGATAGGCGTCGACGGCGCCGAACGCCGCGATGCCGATGGCGCCGCCGATCTGGGCCGTCGAGGACGCGAGACCCGAGCTGACCCCCGCGTTGCGCGCGGCCATGCCGCTGGAGATGACCAGCGTGGTCGGGGTGAAGCTGAAGGCCACTCCGGCTGCTGCGATGACGAGAACAGGGAGTACCCGCCAGACGTACGGCACGCCGAAGTCGATGGTCGCGAACAGCAGATGCGCGACGACGAGCAGGATCAGCCCGATGACCGTCACCTTCTCCGGTCCGAAGCGGGCGAGTGCCCGGGGGAGAACCAGGGTGCTGACGGCGAAGCCGGCGAGCGAGGTGGGGAGCATGGCGAGACCGGCGACGGCGGGGTCGTAGCCGAGCACCTGCTGGATGAGCAGCGCGACCAGCACGAAGCACGCGATCCTCGCGCCGCCGCCGAGCAGGTTGACGACGATGCCTCCGGCGACGCGCGGCTCGCGCAGGGCCGGGAGGGACAGGACGGGGTCGGATGAACGCCGTTCGACGAGGACGAAACCGGCGCCGGCGGCGAGGGCGACGAGCGTCGCCGCGACGACCTCGACCGATGCGAGTCCGGCGTGTGGGATGCTCAGAACGCCGTAGA
Organism: Microbacterium sp. NPDC056003; assembly: GCF_042274785.1. Lineage (NCBI taxonomy): Bacteria > Bacillati > Actinomycetota > Actinomycetes > Micrococcales > Microbacteriaceae > Microbacterium > Microbacterium sp. NPDC056003. Next base: position 155,089 of record NZ_JBHJXQ010000002.1, read on the forward strand.
CCACGGCGCCGGCTGCCAGGGTGACGAGAGCCGCACCCGTGGCGTCGAAGGTGCGACGCGTCGCGGGCGTGTCGCGCTCGAGTCGGAACCAGCCCGCGGCGCCGACGAGAGCGGCGGCCGCGGCGGTGACGAACATGACGCTCTGCCAGCCGAACCCGCCGGTGAGGATGCCGCCGACGGTGACACCGAGCGCGCCGCCCGCGGTGGATGCCGCGCCCCACCACGCCATCGTCTTCGTCTTCGTCGTCCCGGAGAAGGTCGCGAGGATGACCGACATGGCCGCAGGGCTGAGCATGGCCGACCCCGCGCCCTGCACCAGGCGCGCGAGCACGAGCATCGTCTCGTCGGCAGCGAAGCCGCCGAGGACCGAGCCGGCGGCGAGCACGGCGGCACCGATGAGGAACATGCGCCGCCGTCCGAAGACGTCGGCGGCGCGTCCGGAGATCAGCAGCAGACCGCCGAAGGTCAGGAAGTAGGCGTTGAGCACCCACGCGGTGCCGACGGCCGTGAGTCCGAGGTCCTCGGCAATGGACGGCAGCGCGACGTTGAGGATGCTGGAGTCCAGCATCACGGCGAGCTGTGCGGCGACGAGGGTCAGTACCAGCGGCAGATTGCGTTCACGCATGGACAGTCGACTCCAGAGCTGGCAGTTCGCGGCGCGGATCACCGATGCGACACCGGTGAGCAGATCCGCGACAGCGACGATACCCGTGGGCGACGCATCCTGCTCTACCGAGGACAATCAGAGGTGTGCCCAGAACGCCTTGTCGCCGATAATGCACATTATGTCAACTCGCTGGGCTGCGCTGATAGAAGCGGACCGCGATCATCGGGCGGGACCGCGCTTCCCCACGCAGGCTTGTCGGTGAAGGAGGAACCGTGATCGCATCGCTCAACCGCACGGTCGAGGTCGTCGAGACGCACCTCACCGACGAGATCGACATCGCGTCTCTCGCGCGCGACGCCGGCACGACGGAGTATCACCTCCGCCGGATGTTCTCGTCGCTCGCCGGGATGCCGCTTTCCGAGTACGTGCGTCGTCGGCGGATGACGGCCGCTGCGGCAGACGTCGTGGCCGGCGACGAACTGCTCACGATCGCGGTGCGCTACGGCTACGGCTCGACCGAGGCGTTCGCGCGGGCGTTCCGAGCCGTGCACGGCGTCACCCCCGGCGACGTGCGCCGCGACGGCGGTCCCCTTCGCTCACAACCGCAACTCAGGTTCCGCCTGACCATCGAAGGGAACTCCCCCATGGACACCCGTATCGCAGATCGCCCCGCCTTCCGCCTGGTCGGCCACGCCGCGCGCGTGCCGCTCATCCACGACGGCGCCAACCCGCACATCCAGGCGCACATCGCAGGCCTTCCCACGGAGGCGCATGCGCGCCTCAAGGCTCTGAGCGACACCGAGCCCTCCGGCATCCTGCAGGTGAGCGACGACGTCGCGCCCGACTACACCGAAGGCAGTGAGCTCACCTACCTCCACGGAGTAGCCGTGAGCGCGGCCTCGGCTGTTCCGGACGACCTCGACACCATCGAGGTGCCTGCGGGCTCGTGGGCGGTGTTCCGTGTTGAGGGCGATTACCCCGCCGCGCTGCAGTCGACGTGGTCGGCGACGGCGACCGACTGGTTCCCCTCGAACCCGTGGCGCCTTCGCCCCGGCCCCTCGATGGTCGCCGTGCTCGACCGCTCCCCCGACTTCGCCACCGCGACCTGCGAGCTCTGGCTGCCCGTGGAGCGGGCGTAGCGGGCCACGACTGGCCCGTGCTCCGCCGTGTGCAGACCGGGTCGTGGCTGGGGCTCGAGCATCCACAACGACCGGATGTCGCGGGAGCGGTGGGAGCAGTTGCGGTCCGGGCATGCGAGCATCCTCGGGGCTCCGATCGAGATCGAGGGCGCCGCGCCCCTTCGCGCCCTGCTCGAGCGCGGCTGACACCTCACCGCAGACGGCGAACGGGGGCGGAGCCTTCACGGCCCCGCCCCCGTTCGAACGATCGTGCGGTCAGAGACCGACGGTGTCATCCGGCGTGGTCGTCGACCGGCGGGTCACCCGCTCGTTGGCGGTCGGGTCGACTGCGGTGTGCGTCACCGACTCCGAACGGCGGCGGCGTGCCATAAGCACGATTCCGACGAGGAAGATCACCAGGCCGGCACCCATCAGGATGTAGCCGATCATGTCGAGGTTCACCCATTCGACTTCCACGTTCACCGCGAACGCGAGGATGGCGCCGATGGCGAACAGTGCGATTCCTGCTCCGATGCTCATGCGAGGTTCCTTTCCGGGGCACGGCGATCGGCCCTCCCCTGTGTTCGGGACGCATTTGTCCCGACAGATACGCTCCCCGATCCGCCGTACCTCGTGCAGGGGGTTGACAATCTTTCCGTTTCGGGGCATTCGCGAACCGTCGACGAGACCGCTGTCGCTCCACGCGTCGCCCATCTTCTCCGCTTTCGCGCCGATCCGCGGGACCCGGACCCGGGCTTTGTAGGGTGGCGGTATCCGTCGGAAGGATGCCCCGTGCCCTCTCCCCTCGCCATCTCGCCCGAGGTCCGCGCCGCGGTCGCCGCGGGCGACCCCGTGCTCGCGCTCGAGTCGACGATCTTCACCCACGGGCTGCCGAGGCCGCGCAACCTCGACGTCGCTCTCGAGGCCGAGGAGCGCGTGCGCTCCCTCGGTGTGGTGCCCGCCACGATCGGCGTGATCGACGGCCGGCCCACCGTCGGCCTCTCGACCGCCGAGATCCAGCGCCTGTCCACGAGCGACGACGTCGTGAAGGCGAGTCTGCGCGACGTGCCCGTCCTCACCGCGAAGGGACGCAGCGCCGGCACGACGGTCGCCGCCACCGCGTACCTCGCCGACCTCGCCGGAGTGCGGGTCTTCTCCACCGGCGGCCTCGGCGGCGTGCATCGCGAGGCGCAGCAGACCTTCGACGAGAGCGCCGATCTCGGCACGCTCGCCACGCTCCCGCTCATCGTCGTGAGCGCGGGCGTCAAGTCGATCCTCGACATCCCGCTGACCCTCGAACGGCTGGAGACGCTGAACCTGGCCGTCGTCGGCTATCGCACCACCGACTACCCCGGCTTCTACGTCGCCGACTCCGGCCACGACATCGAGCACGCCGTCGACTCCCCCGCCGAGATCGCCGAGATCGCCCGCTCGCGCGACGGGCTCGGCATCCGATCCACTCTTCTCGTCGCGAACCCGGTCGCCGCCGATTCCCAGCTCGACCCCGCCCTGCACGACCAGGTGCTCGCCCGCGCGCTCGCGGCGGCCGCGGCCCAGGGCGTGACGGGTCACGACACCACTCCGTTCCTTCTCGATTTCGTGCAGCGCGAGACGGGCGGGCGCAGTCTCGACGTCAACGTCGAGGTCTACCGCGGCAACGTCGAGCTCGGGGCACGGATCGCCCGCGCGCTGACAGGCCGCGCCTGATGCTCGCGGTCATCGGCGACGTGGTCGCCGACCTGATCGTCCTCGGGGGCTCTTCGCTGGAACGCGGCACCGACAACCCGGCCGAGGTGCGGATCACGCGCGGCGGCAGCGCAGCGAACGTGGCCGTGGCGGCTGCACCGCGGCATCCCGTGCGCTTCATCGGCCGTGTCGGCGACGACACCATCGGCCGCGTCCTCGTCACCGAGATGACCGCTGCCGGAGTCGACGTGCGGGTGCAGCGGGAAGGACGCACGGGTGCGATCGTCGTCCTCGTCGATACCGACGGAGAGCGCACGATGATCACCGACCGGGGCGCAGCCGCAGACCTCGCCGCGATCGATCCCGATTGGCTCGAGGGCGTCGACTGGGTGCACCTGCCGCTGTACGGCTTCGCCGAGCCCGCCTCGAGAACGGCGGTGACGGATGCCGCGGCCGCCGCCGTACGCACCGGGGCACGCGTCAGCCTCGACCTCTCGAGCGTGGCCACGATGCGCGGGCTCGGTGCGGCACGGCTCCAGCACATCGTCGACGACCTCGCGCCGGCGGTCGTGTTCGCCAACGCCGACGAGGCTCGCACGGCGACCGAGCTCGACCTGGATCTGACGGGTGCCGTGTTCATGGTGAAGCGCGGCGGCGACCCCGTACTCGTCATCGAGGGCGACTCCCGCGTCGAGGTGCCGGTGGAGCGGGTGGAGGACGTGCTCGACTCGACGGGCGCCGGCGACGCGTTCGCGGCGGGCTGCATCACCGCAACGCTGTCGGGTGCCGACCCGCGTGAGAGCGCCCGCGCAGGCAGCCGGCTCGCGATGAGCGCGCTGCGCCGCGCGGGCGCCCTGTGACGCGGGGGCTCAGGCGTTCTGCATCGTCGCGAGCACGCGCTCGATGTCGTCGATGAAGGCGTTGTAGCCCTCGATCGTCGCGGCGACCTGCTCGTCGGTGAAGTCGGAGCGGTCCTGGCGGATGGTGAGCCTGGTGCCGCCGTCGACCTCTTCGAGGTCGAACAGCACGGGCAGCCCGGCGTCATCTCCCGGCTGATCGGTCAGCGTCATCGCCAGGTGCGCGGGAGGCTCGACGACCTGGTACTCCCCCGACCAGTGGATGCGATGGCCGTCGGGCAGATGCATCACCGCACGGAAGGCGCCCCCCGGACGCACGTCCATGGTCAGGGTGTCCTGGGGCACTTCGACGGCGGCGGTGCCGAACCACACCGCGAAATGCTCGGGCGTGGTGATCGCCTCGAACACGAGTTCGCGCGGCGCGTTCAGCGTGCGGGTGACGGTGAAGTACTCAGTCATGATCGTTCTCCTGATGGGTCTGGTCGTGCTGGTCGGGCGCCGAGGGTGCGAGCTGTTGAAGGGCGTTGAGATACTGGTCCAGGGCATCGACACTGTCCTCCCAGAACTGCGCGTAGTCCTCGATCCAGCGGGATGCCGCGGCCAGCGGCCGGGCGTCGAGCCGGGCGGGGCGATACTGTGCGTCTCTGCCCCGGGTGACGAGGCCCGCCCCTTCCAGCACGCGCAGGTGCTTCGAAACGGCGGCGAACGTCATGTCGAACGGCGCCGCGAGCTCGCCCACGGTCGCCACTCCCCCGCTGAGCCGCTCGAGGATCGCGCGCCGCGTGGGGTCGGCGAGAGCCGAGAACGTACGGCTGAGCTGGTCGGTCATGATCACCTCTTTATTCAACTGTTCGGTACAGTACCGTTTGGTTGAATACCTGTCAAGGATGTCGCCGGAGCGCGCTACGGTTACGGAATGGCCCGCGTGATCTTCTACACCGCCACCACCCTGAACGGCTTCCTGGCAGACGATGAGGACTCTCTCGACTGGCTCTTCGCGGCGCCCGGCGGCGAAGGCGGAGACAGCGACTTCATGGGCTTCCTCTCCGGCATCGGCGTACTCGTGCAGGGGTCGTCGACCTACGAGTGGGTGCTCCGGCACGAGCAGCTCGTGGAACGCCCCGAGAAGTGGCCGGCGTACTACGGCGCACGCCCGACGTTCGTGTTCACCGGTCGGGAGCTGCCGAGCGTACCGGGCGCTGACATCCGCTTCGTCCGCGGCGACGTGACGGACGCCTGGCCCGCGATCCGCGCGGCCGCGGGCGACCTCGACGTGTGGATCGTCGGCGGCGGAGACCTGGCGGGCCAGTTCGCCGATGCGGGCCTGCTCGACGAGATCGTCGTATCGGTGGCCCCGGCGACGCTGCCCTCGGGCAAACCCCTGCTCCCCCGCCGCATCGGCCCCGACCGGCTGACCCTCACCGGCGTCCGGCAGGCCGGTGCGTTCGCGGAGCTCACCTACGCCGTCGACGGGATCGGCGGATGAGCGACCGCTGGCGGGGTGTGATCGCGGCGCTCCTCAACCCCGACCTGCGGGCCGTGCTGGCCGAGGCGATGGCCGCGCCTCCGCTCACGGCCGCCCGCCGGGAGCGTGCCGTCGCACGCCTCGCCGAGCTCGGGCTGGTCCACGAGACCGCCGACGGCCTCGTCTTCGCCGACACCACCTTGCGCGGCATCCTGGAGGAGAATCCTGTCCCGAAGGCCACCGGCCCGGCGCGGTTCCTCGACGGCGCGGGCCGGATCGATCGCTTTCCGGTGCAGGATGGCGATCGCCGTGAACTGCTCGCGTGGGTGGCGGCTCACGCGTTCGAGCCGGGCGAGGTGCTGAGCGAGAAGCAGACGAACGAGCGCCTGGCGCGGTTCACCGACGACGAGGCGGTGCTGCGGAGGCACCTGGTCGACGCCGAACTGCTCGAGCGCACGCGGTCGGGCTCCGAGTACGCACGGGTCGAATCAGCGGGCTGACGGCGGCACGTCGAACCACTCGCCGTGCTTGGGCGCACGCCCATCTCCCGACGAGGTGCCGGTGAGCCGTCGCCGGACCCAGGGCCCCACGTGCTCGCGGTAGTAGGCGGCCCCGCGCGTGGCTGCGGGCGGCAGCGGCGGCAGCGACCACCAGTCCGCCGGCGGCTCCTGCCCGAGCGCCGTGAGCACGCGAGCCGCCACGCGGTGGTGGCCGCGCGAGTTCATGTGCAGGCGGTCCTCCGACCAGTACGGCGGGCTCGACAGCTCACGATCTGGCCAGTTGAAGGCCCGGATGATGTCGGCGCGATCGGCGAGCCGCGCCGCGACGGCGGCCGAGAGCAGATCACCGCGTCGCTGGATCACGCGGCTCAGCGGCAGCTGAGCGGAGGGATTGGCGCCGGACAGCACGATGAGCGTCACGCCTTCCTCATCGCATCGCCGCAGCACGTGGGTGAAGGCGTCGACGATGCGCGAGACGCTGGTGCGGGGCCGCAGCATGTCGTTGCCCCCGCCGTTGAAAGACAGATGGGTGGGCCGCAACGCGAGCGCAGGCTCGAGCTGCTGCTCGACGATCGGCCAGACGAGCTTGCCGCGGATCGCGAAGTTCGCGTACTCGACGGGCTGACCGGAGGCATCCGCCCAGCCCTGCGCGACGAGATCTGCCCAGCCCCGGACGCGACCGTCGGGAAGCTCGTCGCCGACGCCTTCGGTGAACGAGTCGCCGATCGCGACGTACCGCACGGATGCCATCGTCCCAGCCTAGGCGGGTTGCACGACTCGCTCAGCGGTCATCGAGCGCTGCGCCCCGTTTGTCGACGAGGCCCCAGGCGGCGACCGCGGCGATGACGAAGAACGCCGCGAAGACGACGAAGAGCGTGGGAGCACCGCCCATCGCCAGGAGCGCCGGGACGGCGAGCGGTGCGATGATCGACGCGATCCGGCCCACTCCGGCCGCCCAGCCGGAGCCGGTGGCCCGGAGCGATGTGGGGTACATCTCGGGTGTCACCGCGTAGAGGGCTCCCCACGCCCCGAGGTTGAAGAACGACAGCGCCATGCCCGCAGCGATCACGCCGCCCTCGCTGCCCACGGTGCCGAACACGACGGCGGAAGCAGCCGACCCCACGAGGAAGACCGAGAGCGTCGCGCGGCGACCCCACACCTCGATGAGCCAGGCCGCCGTCGCGTACCCCGGAAGCTGAGCGAGCGTGATGATCAGCGTGAAACCGAACGACCGCACGAGGTCGTACCCCTGCGCGACGAGGATCGACGGGATCCAGATGAACGCGCCGTAGTACGAGAAGTTGACGCAGAACCACACCAGCCACAGGCAGGCCGTCCGCATCGCGAACTCACGGGACCACAGGGACGCGAGACGCGACCCGACCGAAGACGCCACGGGCGGCTCGGTGTCCGACGGGGCACTGGCCGGCTCGGCGACCGCGGAGTCGTCGGCTGCCGCCTCGAACGACCGCACGACAGCCTCGGCGTCGTCGTGCCGGCCCCGTCGCTCCAGCCACCGTGGCGACTCGGGAAGCCCCCAGCGGACGAACAGTGCGTAGGCGGCGGGGATCGCGCCCAGCGCGAACGCCCACCGCCACCCCGCCTCCGAGGCGGGGATGACATAGAAGCCGATGAGGGCCGCCGCCGTCCACCCGACTGCCCAGAATGCCTCGAGGATCACGATGAGGCGACCGCGAATACGTGCGGGGGCGAACTCGCTGACATAGGTCGACGCGACGGGCAGCTCGGCTCCGAGCCCGAGTCCGACGAAGAACCGCAGCACGAGCAAAGCCACCAGTCCGCCCACGAGCGCGCTCGCTCCGGTCGCGAGCCCGTATACGACCAGCGTCACTGCGAAGACCGAGCGCCGGCCGAAGCGGTCGGCGAGCAATCCGCCCAGGCTCGCACCGACCGCCATGCCGATGAATCCCACCGAGGCGATCCACCCGGTCTCGTAGGGCTGCAGGCTCCACTGGGCTGCCAGCGCGGCGATCACGAACGAGATCAGCCCCACGTCCATCGCGTCGAGTGCCCATCCGAGGCCGGATCCGGTCAGGACGCGCAGGTGCCGGAGCGTGAAGGGCAACCTGTCGAGTCGCTCCGAAAGCGTCGCGGGAGCGCGGGTGTCGGCATCCGTCATATCGTCATGCTACGGATGCGCGCGTCCCGGCGGCACTCACGACAGCAGGTCGCGGACCATCGGCGCCACCTTCGTGCCGTAGAGCTCGATCGAACGCATCATGCGCGCATGCGACAGCGTGCCCGTCGAGAACTTCATATCGAAGCGCTGAACCCCGAGCGTGCGCACGGTGTCGGCGATCTTGCGGGCCACCGTCTCGGGCGATCCGACGTAGAGCGCCCCTTCGGGTCCGACGTCGCGCTGGAAGCGCATGCGGCTGTACGGCGGCCAGCCGCGCTCGCGCCCGATCGTGTTGTTCATCGCCTCGAAGCCCTCGTACGCCTCCTCCCACGCCTGCTGATCCGTGTCGGCGACGTGCCCGGGCGAGTGCACGCCGATCGGCAGCGGTGCGCGCTCGAACGTCGCCAGGGACCGCCGGTAGAGATCGGCGAAGGGGCGGAAGCGATCGGCTGGCCCCCCGATGATCGCCAGCATGAGGCCGTAGCCGTAGCGTGCCGCGCGGACCACCGACTCGGGCGTGCCGCCGACACCGACCCACGCCCGCAGACCGTTCTCGGTCTTCGGGAACACGTCGGCGTCGGTGAGCGGCGCGCGGAGTGTCCCCTGCCAGGTGACGGGCTTCTCCTCGATGAGCTGCGAGAAGAGATCGAGCTTCTCGTCGAACAGGGCCTCGTAGTCGCGCAGGTCGTAGCCGAACAGCGGGAACGACTCGATGAACGAACCGCGTCCGAGGATCACTTCTGCGCGACCGTGGGAGACGGCGTCGAGCGTCGCGAAGCGCTCGTACACACGCACCGGGTCATCGCTCGAGAGCACCGTCACAGCGGTACCGAGGTGGATGCGCTCCGTACGGGCGGCCGCGGCGGCCAGCACGATCTCGGGGCTCGAGACGGCGAACTCACGGCGATGGTGCTCCCCCACGCCGAAGAACGCGAGGCCGGCCTGGTCAGCCAGCACCGCCTCGTCCACGACGTCTCGGATGGTCTGCGCGCCGGTGCGCATGTCGCCGGATTCGTCGCGGGTGATGTCGCCGAAGGTGTCCAGGCCCAGTTCGACCGATGCGAGGTCGTTCATCGCGCGTCCTTTCCATTCGCGTGCATGAAACGCACGACGGGAGGAACCACGCGGACGGCAGCGGCATTCCCCGAGACAAGACGGGGCGCCCGGCGTACCGTGGCCGTATGGCGCTCTTCGCCGATCGCTCCGCTGCGGGCCGGGAACTGGCCGAGTCGCTCCGACCCTGGGCCGGCCAGGACGCTGTCGTGTTCGGGATCCCGCGCGGCGGCGTCGTCGTCGCGGCCTCCGTCGCGCGCTCGCTCGGGCTCCCACTGGCTGCCGCGGTCGTGCGCAAGCTCGGCGCCCCCTCGCACGAGGAGTTCGCGGTGGGCGCCATCGCGGGCGATGTGCGCGTCGTGAACGACGCGGCGCTGCGGGCGGGGCATGTCACCCCCGAGCAGCTGGCTTTCGTCGAGGACATGGAGCGCGTCGAGCTCGAGCGCCGCGGTGCGCTCTTCCACACCGACGACCGCGTGGAGGGGATCACGGCAATCGTCGTCGACGACGGCATCGCGACCGGCGCGACGGCGACCGCGGCATGCCTGTCGCTGCGCTCGCGCGGCGCGGAGACGATCGTGCTGGCTGCACCTGTCGCCCCCGTGGACTGGCGGCCGGAGCGCGATGTGATGGACGAGTACGTCTGCCCGCACCGGGTGCGCGATTTCTGGGCAGTCGGGCAGTTCTACGACGATTTCACCCAGACGAGCGACGCGGAGGTCGTGGAACTGCTGTCCCACGACCTCCACGAGTGACACGTCGGCTCAGCGCGACAGCGCCGAACGCAGGGTGTCGAGGCCCACGCCGCCGATGTCGAGCGCGCGCTTGTGGAAGCGCTTGATCGAGAAGTCCGCTCCCTCGCGCTCCGCGACCTCGTCGCGCAGCTGCTCCCAGATGCGCTGACCGACCTTGTAGGACGGCGCCTGGCCCGGCCAGCCGAGGTAGCGGTTGACCTCGAACTTCACGAACTCGTCGGACATGTTCACGTTGTGACGCATGAACTCGAGCGCGAAGTCGGCGTCCCACGTGCCCTGGCCGTCGGGTCGCGGCTTGCGCAGGTGCACGCCGATGTCGAGCACGACGCGCGCGGCGCGCATACGCTGCCCGTCGAGCATGCCGAGGCGATCGGCGGGGTCGTCCAGGTAGCCGAGCTGCTCCATGAGACGCTCGGCGTAGAGGGCCCAGCCCTCGGCGTGACCGGACGTGCCGCCCAACAGGCGCCGGTACGAGTTGAGCTGCGCCCGGTTGTACACGGCCTGCGCGATCTGCAGGTGGTGACCGGGAACGCCCTCGTGGTACACGGTGGTGAGCTCGCGCCAGGTGTCGAAGTCCTCGACGCCCTCGGGCACCGACCACCACATGCGGCCGGGGCGGGAGAAGTCGTCGGTCGGACCCGTGTAGTAGATGCCGCCTTCCTTCGTCGGCGCGATCATGCACTCGAGCTTGCGGATGGGCTCGGCGATGTCGAAGTGCGTCTTGCCGAGCTCGGCGACCGCGCGATCGCTGGTCTCCTGCATCCACTTCTGCAGCGCCTCGGTGCCGTAGAGCTTGCGAGCATCGTCCTGCTCGAGGAAGGCCACCGCTTCCTCGACGGATGCCCCGGGCTTGATCTCGTTCGCTATCGACTCCTGCTCGGCGACCATGCGCGCGAGCTCCTCGACCCCCCATTCGTAGGTCTCGTCGAGGTCGACGGTCGCGCCCAGGAATCGCCGGGAGTGCAGGGCGTACAGCTCACGACCGACCGCGTCGTCATCGGACGCCGCTGCACTGAGCTCGCTGCTGAGGAAGCTCGCGAGCTCGTCGTACGCGACGCGCGCGGCATTCGCGCTGTCGGACAGCTCGCGCGCGAGCGAGGCGGGCAGCTGCCCCTCTTCAGGGGCGGCCTCGGCGACGAACGTCGCGAAGAAGCCCTCGTCCTCGGTGTAGCGCGCGATCTGCGTGACGACCTCGGTCACCTGCCGGCGTGCGGGGACGATCCCGCGGGCGATGCCCTCGCGCAGCGTCTCGACGTAGCCGTCGAGGGCGCCGGGGACGGCCTTCAGGCGCGTCGCGACGACGCTCCAGTCGTCAGCGGTCGCCGTCGGCATGAGGTCGAAAGCCGACCGGATGTCCTGTGCCGGAGATGCGATCACATTGATGTCGCGCAGGTGCCAGTTCGCCTCGTTGAGCTCGATGCCCACCTGGATCTCGCGGGCGAGGTCTTCCTGGGTGACAACGTCGATGTCGTCGACCGGGGTCGCCTCGGCGAGAGCTGCCAGCGTCTTGCGCCCTTCTTCGACGAGCCGCTGCTGGCCGGCCGGGCTGTAGTCGCCGAACCGGTCGTTGTACTCCGAACGGCCGATGTAGGTGGCCAGCGTCGGCTCGAGCTCGGCGAGCGTGTCGACCCATGCATCAGCGATCGTGTCGATCTGCGTGGGCGTGCGTGTTTCTTGAGTCATGGAGTCGAGCCTAAGGAGCCGCGGCGTGACGCGCCAAACGTGGGGCTCAGTGTCCGGCTTCGTTCCAGTTCGGCCCGCGCCCGATCTGCACGTCGAGGGGCACCGAGAGGTCGGCGGCGTCTCCCATGCGGTCCTGGACGATCTGCTCGGCGACCTCCCACTCCCCCGGAGCCACCTCGACCACGAGCTCATCGTGGATCTGCATGAGCACCCGCGAGCGAAGGTCGCGCGACATGAACTCGTCGTGGATGCGGAGCAGCGCGATCTTCATGATGTCGGCCGCGCTGCCCTGGATCGGAGCGTTCAGGGCCGCCCGCTCGGCGTTCTCACGCAGCACCCGGTTGGGGCTCGCGAGGTCGGGGAACGGGCGACGGCGGCCGAAGATCGTCTCGGTGTAGCCGTCGATGCGAGCCTGCTCGACCGACGACCGGAGGTAGTCGCGCACTGCCCCGAAGCGCGCGAAGTACTCCATCATGAGCTGCTTCGCCTCGCTCTGCTCGATGCGCAGCTGCTTGGACAGACCGAACGCCGACAGACCGTACACGAGCCCGTACGACATCGCCTTCACCTTGGTGCGCATCGCCGGGGTCACGTCGGACGGGTCGACCGCGAAGACGCGGGCGCCGACGAAGCGGTGGAGGTCTTCGCCCGAGTTGAACGCCTCGATCAGTCCCGGGTCTTCGGACAGGTGGGCCATGATCCGCATCTCGATCTGCGAGTAGTCCGCTGTGAGCAGCGTCTCGTAGCCCTCGCCCACTTCGAATGCCGAGCGGATGCGGCGGCTCTCGTCGGTGCGGACCGGGATGTTCTGAAGGTTCGGGTCGGTGCTCGACAGCCGTCCGGTCTGGCTTCCGGTCTGCACGTACGTCGTGCGGATGCGTCCGTCGGCGCCGATCGCGGTGTCGAGCGACTCGATGATCTGACGCAGCTTCGTGGCCTCGCGGTGCTGGAGCAGCAGGTCGAGGAAGGGATGCGGATTCGACTCCTGGAGGTCGGCGAGGACCGCAGCATCCGTCGAGTATCCCGTCTTGGTCTTCCGGGTCTTCGGGAGCTGCAGCTCGTCGAACAGCACCTCCTGCAGCTGCTTGGGCGAGCCGAGGTTGACCTCGCGGCCGATCGCCTGGAACGCCTGCTGAGCGATCGCATCGGCCCGCTCGCCCAGCTCGGCCGAGAAGGTCGACAGGGTGCCGTGCGAGACGGCGACGCCCGCCAGTTCCATGTCGGCGAGGGTGATCAGCGTGGGCAGCTCGATGTCGGTCAGCACCCGCGCGACGCTCTCGGGCAGTTCGCCGCGCAGCGCGTCGGTCACACGCATCGTGAACCCCGACAGCTGACCCGGGGTCGCGCCCTCGGTCTCGGGGACCAGTTGGGTCGGGTCGGCCTCGGGGAGCTTCTCGTCGAGGTAGCGGTCGACGAGGTCGGCCAGGTTCTTGTCGGGGAAGCTCGGGCGCAGCAGCCATCCGGCCACGATCGTGTCGAATGCGAGCCCGCCTACGCGAAGGCCGGCACGACGAAGCGCCTTCACCTGCGCCTTCGCATCGCTGAAGATCTTCGGTGCGTCGGAGGCGAGCCAGGCGCCGATCGTCTCGGCGAGCTGGGGAGTCCACGTCGCCTCGGCCGCAGCCTCGAGCGTCGCCACGCCGAGGCGCGCGGGCAGGCCGCCCTCGGTGAGGACGGTGACGCCGACTTCGCCCTCGACGGCCTCGAGCCACGCGAGCAGCTCGGGTGCGCCGAGCTCGGCAGCCGCCGGCATGGGCACCGCGGCCGCGGAGGTCACCGCCGCCATCTGCTGCTCGATGCCGGCGAGCTCGGCCACGCGCGGGATGAGGGTCTTGAACTCGAGCCGGGCGAAGATGTCGCGCACGGCCTGGGCGTCCATCGGCTTCACTTCGAGGTCGGCGACCGTCACGGGCAGTTCGACGTCGGTCAGCAGACGGTTGAGCGTGCGGTTGCGGCGCACCTCGTCGAGGTGCTCACGCAGGTTGCCGCCCACGACGCCCGTCACCTTGTCGGCGTTGTCGAGCAGCTCGTCGAGCGAGCCGAACTGGTTCAGCCACTTGACGGCCGTCTTCTCGCCGACCTTCGGCACGCCGGGGAGGTTGTCGCTCGTCTCACCGACGAGCGCCGCCACGTCGGGGTACTGCTCGGGCGGCACGCCGTAGCGGTCGATGACCGCCTGTCGGTCGTAGCGCTTGAGCTGCGAGACGCCCTGCACGTTCGGGTAGAGCAGGGTGATGTCGTCGTTCACGAGCTGGATCGTGTCGCGGTCGCCCGAGCAGACGAGCACGTCGTAGTGCTCGGCCGCGGCCTGCGTCGCGAGCGTGGCGAGGATGTCGTCGGCCTCGAAGTCCTCCTTCTGGAGCACCGTGATGCTCATGGCCGCGAGGCAGTCCTGCAGGATCGGAATCTGCCCCTTGAACTCGGACGGCGTCTCGGAGCGGTTCGCCTTGTACTCGGCGTACTCGCGCGTGCGGAACGACTGGCGCGAGGTGTCGAAGGCCACGGCCAGATGCGTCGGCTTCTCGGCCTTGATGAGATTGATGAGCATCGCCAGGAACCCGTAGATGCCGTTGGTGTGCTGGCCGTCCTTCGTCGAGAAGTTGTCTACGGGAAGGGCGTAGAAGGCCCGATACGCCAGCGAATGGCCGTCCACGACGAGAAGGGTAGGCTTTGCGGAGTCCGTCACCCTGCAAGCCTAGTCAGGGCCGGAGACACCCCCACCCGCCGCAGCCCGAAGGTGAGCCATGCCCGAGAACGCCCCCGTGAACGTCGACGGACTCGCATGGGCGGCGGCGCGGGGCATGGGAGCCCTCGCGGAGAAGATGGGCCTCGAGTTCACCGAGTTCTCGGTGGAGCGGTGCGTCGCGACGATGCCCGTCGAGGGCAACACGCAGCCGGTCGGCCTGCTCCACGGCGGGGCGTACGTCGTGCTCGGCGAGTCGCTCGGCTCGATGGCGGCGAACCTCCATGCGGGACCCGGACGACTCGCGGTCGGCGTCGACATCAATGCGACGCACACCCGCTCAGCGACGTCCGGCATCGTCACCGGCGTCTGCACTCCGGTGCACCTCGGCCGCACCGTCACGGTGCACGAGGTCGTCGTCACCGACGATCAGGGGCGTCGCTGCTCCACGATCCGCATCACGAACCACGTCCGCGGGATCGAGTAGCGCCGACGGGCGAAGCCCGACGTCGCGCATCGAGATCAAGGACCTGCAGAGACGAAGAAGCGGATGCCGCGGCATCCGCTTCTCGCACCTCCTGGGTGAGGATCAGCTCACTTCTTGGGGGCGAGCTGCTCGATGATCGCCTTCGCGACGTCCTGCATCGTGAGGCGACGGTCCATCGACGCCTTCTGGATCCAGCGGAAGGCCTCGGGCTCGGACAGGCCCATCTTCTCGTTGAGCAGGCCTTTCGCACGGTCGACGAGCTTGCGGGTCTCGAAGCGCTCGACCATGTCGGCGACCTCGGCCTCGAGCGTGATGATCTGCTCGTAGCGCGCCAGCGCGATCTCGATCGCAGGCAGCAGGTCGTTCGGGGTGAACGGCTTGACGACGTATGCCAGGGCGCCGGCCTCGCTCGCCCGCTCGACGAGCTCCTTCTGGCTGAAGGCGGTCAGGAGCACGACGGGGGCGATGTGGTTCTTGCTGAGCTTCTCGGCGGCGGAGATGCCGTCGAGCTGCGGCATCTTGACGTCCATGATCACGAGGTCGGGACGCAGATCGGTCGCGAGCTGCACGGCGGTCTCGCCGTCACCAGCCTCGCCGACCACGTCGAAGCCGTTGTCTCGGAGGATCTCGACGATATCGAGTCGGATCAGCGACTCATCCTCCGCCACGACGACTCGACGGGGGGTGGAGGCCTGCGCTCCGGGGGTCAGCTCCTGCTCAGTCACCATTGAATCCTACGGTATGGTCAATCGCGGACGCGCGGCAGGACGCGCGGGCCGGTGTGGCGGAATGGCAGACGCGACCGACTCAAACTCGGTTGCCCGCGAGGGCGTGTGGGTTCGACTCCCACCACCGGCACGGACTGCGACCGCCCCTCGAGGCGGTCGCGTCGTCGTGTCAGAGGCGGTCGGCCACCGTGGCGGCGACGGTGAGCCACGCGTCGCGGGTCGCCGGTGAGAGGGAGTCGAAGTCGATCGGTCCGCCATCGACCAGCGAGGGATCGAACGGAGCGATCACGACGCCCGATGTGACCTGCTCGAAGTGGCGCGTCAGCCGGCTCTCGAGGCGTCGGTCGGCCTTCGCGGAGGGTGCCGTCAGAACCGTGACGGCACGGTCGACCTTCTCGCCGAACCCCTTCTCGCGGAGTCCGTCGAGCAGCCAGGCCGCGCTTGCGGCGGTGTCCTCGCGGACGGTCGACACGATGACGAGCTGATCCGCCGCCGCCACGGACGCGATCCAGTTCGACGCGCGCATGTTGTTCCCGGTGTCGATGATCATCAGGCGGTAGTAGCGCCGCAGCAGTGCGTGCAGCCGGTCGAACGCGGCCGCGTCGATCGTCGACGACGCCGCGGCGTCCTCATCGGATGCGAGAACGTCGAACCGGGCGTCGACCTGCGTGCGCACGTACGTGTCGAGGGTGGCCAGTCCGGAGCCGTCCGGATCGGCGAAGCGCTCGAGCTCCTCCAGCAGATCGACTGCGGTGCGGTGGTGGGGAGCGTTCTGCGCGCGCCAGCCGAGTGTGCCGCGCGTCTCGTTGTTGTCCCACGCGAGCGTCGCGCCGCCCCGGAGGGTGCCGAAGGTGGCAGCGAGCAGGAGCGTGCTCGTGGTCTTGTGGGCTCCGCCCTTCGGGTTGAGCACGACGATCGTGCGCGGGGCGTCGAGACGCCGTTGCACGCGCTGCTCGCGGTCGAGTCGCGACTGCTCCGCACGGCCCGGAGCGGGTGAGACGAGGCCGCCCGTGGCGCGGCGCACGGCGCCCTGCCACCCTTCGGTCGCGCGCGGACGGTCCCCCCTGTCGCGCGACTCGAGCAGATCCTGCACGGTCGGCTTCGAGTGGTCGCGCACGGACGACGCGGTGCTGCGCGTGGGCATGACCGTGGGTGTCGCCGCAGGCGGCGCTTCAGCGGCGAAGGCCGGGGCGACGGGGACCGCCGGCTCGGAAACCGCCGGCTCGGACATCGTGGGCTCGCCCGCCGGCGCGGCCGGCGGCGCAGACTCGAGGTTCTCCGCGAAGGTGCCATCGGGGTGGACGATCAAGGGCCACCGCGACGAGCCCTCCACGAGGGTCGCGCGTGCGGGCTCACCGGCCGATGCGGCGAGGAGCCGGATCTCCTCCACCACGCGGTCCCGCAGCGCCCGGCTGTCGGCGGCCACGAGCTCCTCCACGTCGGTGCCGACGTGGACCTCCGCGACGGTGCTCGACAGGATATGCACCGTGGCTTCGGGCGTGCGTGTAGTCATGGGTTCCTCCCGCGCGAGATCTCAGAAGCGCTCTTCAACGCTAGCCGACTCGGCTCGCGCAGCATCCCAGGCGTGCCGGGCCCCGAGGCCGGGCTGTCGATCACCCGCCGGCGACCCGCGTTCGTCTCGTCCTCCCCCGGCTACGCGCCGAAGTACTGGCCACCGAGCGCCTTGCTCTTGAGGGCGTCGAACTCACCCTGCGTGATCGTCCCCGCGTCGAGCAGAGCCTTCGCCTTGGCGATGTCCTCCGAGGGACTGGTCGACGCGGCGGGCCGGTAGTCGTCGTTCTCGGGCGCGCTCGCGTAGCGCTCCCGCGCGCGCTGAGCCATGCCCGAGCCGCGTGCGATGACGTACACCAGCGCGGTCAGGAACGGCACGAACACCAGCGCGATGATCCAGAGCGCCTTGAACCAGCCGCTCAGCTTGTCGTCGCGGAAGAGGTCGGTGATCACGACGATCACCACGTAGATGTAGGCGACGAACCAGAAGATCCACAACAGCCACCAGAACAGATCCATGCGAGGGCCTCCTGCCCGGAAAACGGAGCGGTCGCGCTCAGCATAGTGAGCGCGACCGTTCCGGGGCAGGATTGCCGGGACTACTCGCCGGACTGGTAGATCGGCGCCTTGCCGTGCACCGCATCGCCGATCTTGTGGATGCGGATGTCGTTGGTGGAGCCGATGATCCCAGGAGGCGAACCCGAGATCACGACGACCTTGTCGCCGACCTTCGCGAGGTCCCTCGAGAGGAAGTAGTCGTCGACCTGGATGAACATGCGGTCGGTGTGCGCGACGTGCTCGACGAGCGCCGATTCGACACCCCACGTGAGGGCCATGCGGCGCCGGATCGACGGCTCGGGGGTGAATCCGATCATCGGGATGCGCGGGCGCAGCCGCGACATGCGCCGTGCGGTGTCACCCGACTCGGTGAAGATGCAGAGGTACTTCGCCTCGACGAACTCGGCGACCTCCAGCGCGGCGAGCGTGATCGCGCCGCCCTGCGTGCGGGGCTTGGTCGTGAGCGGAAGGATGCGCTCGAGTCCGTGCTCCTCGGTCGACTCGACGATGCGGGCCATCGTCTCCACGACGACGACCGGGTACTTGCCCACACTCGTCTCGCCCGAGAGCATGACCGCGTCGGCGCCGTCGAGGACGGCGTTGGCGACGTCGCTCGTCTCGGCGCGGGTCGGGACGGGGTTCTCGATCATGGACTCGAGCATCTGCGTCGCGACGATGACCGGCTTGGCCATGCGGCGGCACAGCTCGACCGCCCGCTTCTGGACGATCGGCACGGCCTCCAGCGGCAGCTCCACGCCGAGATCGCCGCGCGCGACCATGATGCCGTCGAAGGCGTCGATGATCTCCTCGAGGTTGTCGACGGCCTGCGGCTTCTCGATCTTCGCGATCACGGGCACGTGGCGACCCTCTTCGGCCATGATCACGTGAACGCGCTGGACGTCCTTCGCGTCGCGCACGAACGAGAGCGCGATGATGTCGGCTCCGGCGCGCAGGCCCCAGCGCAGGTCAGCCTCATCCTTCTCGGACAGCGCGGGCACGTTCACCGCGACGCCGGGCAGGTTGATGCCCTTGTTGTTGGAGACGGGGCCGCCCACGATGACCTTCGTCGTCACGACGGTGCCGTCGGTCTCGACGACCTCGACGCGGACCTTGCCGTCGTCGATCAGAAGGAAGTCCCCGGCCTTGACGTCCTGCGGCAGACCCTTAAAGGTCGTCGAGACGATCTCCTTGGTGCCCACGATGTCGTCGACGGTGATCTTGAAGATGTCGCCGACGGCGAGGTCGTGGGGGCCGTTCTCGAACTTGCCGAGGCGGATCTTCGGCCCCTGGAGATCGACGAGGATGGCGACGGCGCGTCCTGCGTCGTCGGCGGCCTTGCGAACATTGGCGAAGTTGTTGTCGTGGATCGAATAGTCGCCGTGGCTCAGATTGAAGCGGGCGACGTCCACGCCGGCGTCGATGATCGCGCGGACGCTCTCATAGGACGACGTGGCGGGGCCAAGGGTTGCGACGATTTTGGCGCGTCTCATCCGTGTGTTTCTCCGGGTTTTCGGGGGCGAATGCCGTGGCCAGCCTACGCGGGCTGCAGGCCGATGGCGACATCAGTGGGGCGGACAGGGGCAGGCAGCTGGGTTTCGCCCATCAGGTAGGAGTCGACGCTCGCGGCGGCCGCACGGCCCTCCGCGATGGCCCAGACGATGAGGGACTGGCCGCGGCCGGCGTCACCCGCGACGAACACTCCGGGCGCGGTCGTCTGGTAGTCGTTCTCGCGGTGCACGTTGCCGCGGCCGGTGAACTGGGCGCCGAGCTGCTCCTCGAGCAGGGCGCGCTCCGGACCGGTGAAGCCCATCGCGATGAGCACCAGATCCGCCGGGATCTCGCGCTCGGAGCCGCTCTTGGGCACACGGCGGCCGTCGACGAACTCGGTCTCGGCAACGCGCAGCGCACGCACCTCGCCGCCGTCGTTGCCGAGGAACTCGACCGTGGAGGCGAGGTACGAACGCTCGCCGCCCTCCTCGTGCGCCGACGACACCTCGAAGAGGGTGGGCGCCATGGGCCACGGCTGGTGGTCGGGTCGCTCGCCCGGAGGGCGCCGGCCGATCGCCAGGTTCGTGACGCTCAGCGCGCCCTGACGGTGGGCGGTGCCGATGCAGTCCGCGCCGGTGTCACCGCCGCCGATGACCACGACGTGCTTGCCCTCGGCGGAGATCTGGTTGGCGATCGCATCGCCCGCCACGACCTTGTTCGACTCGATGAGGTACTCCATGGCGAAGTGCACTCCGGCGAGATCACGGCCGGGGATGGCCAGTTCGCGCGGGATCGTCGCGCCCGTCGCGATGACGACGGCGTCGTACCGCGCGCGAAGGTCGTTCCACGCGATGTCCTTGCCGATCTCGACGCCCGCCCGGAAGCGCGTGCCCTCGTCCCGCATCTGGCGAAGCCGCGACTCGAGGTGCTTCTTCTCCATCTTGAAGTCCGGGATGCCGTACCGCAGCAGCCCTCCGATGCGGTCGTCACGCTCGAACACGGCCACGGTGTGACCCGCGCGCGTGAGCTGCTGCGCCGCGGCCAGGCCGGCCGGACCGGAGCCCACGACGGCGACCGTCTTGCCGGTGAGGCGTCCCGGCGGCTCGGGCTCGACCCAGCCGTGCGCGAACGCCTCGTCGATGATCGAGACCTCGATCTGCTTGATCGTCACGGCCGGCTGGTTGATGCCCAGCACGCACGAGCTCTCGCACGGCGCCGGGCACAACCGGCCCGTGAACTCCGGGAAGTTGTTGGTCGCGTGCAGGCGCTCGATCGCCGAACGGCCCTCCCCGCGCCACGTGAGGTCGTTCCACTCGGGGATGAGGTTGCCCAGCGGGCAGCCCTTGTGGCAGAACGGGACGCCGCAATCCATGCACCGACCGGCCTGTCGGCGCAGGACGGCGGTGTCGCCCGGCTCGTAGACCTCTTTCCAGTCCATGATGCGCACCGGCACGGGCCGCCGCGGCGGCAGCTCCCGCTCGGTGACCTTCAGAAAGCCCTTTGGGTCAGCCACCCGTCACCTCCAGGATGCGGTTCCAGACGACATCGCCGTCGGGGTCCAGCCCCTCGGCGACGGCCGTCTGACGCGTCTCGAGCACCGCGGCGTAATCGCGGGGAAGGACGCGGACGAAGTTGTCGAGCTCGTTGTCGAAGTCGGCCAGCAGGCCAGCCGCGAGCGTCGACTCGGTCTCTGCGACGTGCTGCTCGAGCAGGTCGCGCAGGATCTCGGCGTCACCGGCGCCCAGCTCGCCGAGCACGAGCTCGCCGGTCGCGAGCGCCTCCCGGTTCACCAGCTTGCGGTCGAGCCGGTACACGTAGGCGGTGCCGCCCGACATGCCGGCGCCGAGGTTGCGCCCCGTCGCACCCAGGATGACGGCGAGGCCGCCCGTCATGTACTCGAGCGCATGATCGCCGACTCCCTCGACCACGGCGGTCGCGCCGGAGTTGCGGACGAAGAACCGCTCCCCCACGACTCCGCGCAGGAACAGCGTGCCCTGCGTCGCACCGTAGCCGATCACGTTCCCGGCGATGACGTTCTGGGACGCGTCGAAGGTGGCGCCCCGCGGAGGCCGCACCACGATCTGTCCGCCCGAGAGACCCTTGCCGACGTAGTCGTTCGAGTCGCCCTCGAGCCGCAGGGTGATGCCCGCGGGCATGAACGCTCCGAACGACTGCCCCGCCGAGCCGGTCAGGTTGACGACGATGCTTCCCGACGGCAGCCCGTTCTCGCCGCGCGCCCGGGTCACGTGGTGACCCAGCAGCGTGCCGACGGCGCGCTCGGTGTTGCGGATCGGGAGGTCGATCGTCAGCTCGCCGCCGTTCTCGATGACGTCGTGGGCCAGCTCGATGAGCGGCACGTCGAAGTGGTCCTCGATCTCGTGCAGCTGAGCCGTGGTGTTGCGGCGCGGCTCGTCCTCGGCGAACGCCGGGCCTTCCAGCACGGGCGACAGGTCGAGGCCGCTCGCCTTCCAGTGCTCGACGGCTCCGTCGATGTCGAGGAGCTCGCTGTGGCCGATGGCCTCGTCGAGCGAGCGGAAGCCCAGCTCGGCGAGGTACTCGCGCACCTCTTCGGCGATGAACTCCATGAAGTTGACGACGAACTCCGGCTTGCCGGTGAAGCGCTCGCGCAGCACCGGGTTCTGCGTGGCGACGCCGACGGGGCAGGTGTCGAGGTGGCAGACGCGCATCATGATGCAGCCCGACACCACGAGCGGCGCCGTCGCGAACCCGAACTCCTCGGCGCCGAGCAGCGCTCCGATGATCACATCGCGGCCGGTCTTGAGCTGCCCGTCGACCTGCACGACGACGCGGTCGCGCATGCCGTTGAGCATGAGCGTCTGCTGCGTCTCGGCGAGTCCGAGTTCCCACGGCGTTCCCGCGTGCTTGAGCGAGTTGAGCGGGCTGGCGCCCGTACCGCCGTCGTGGCCGGAGACGAGGATGACGTCGGCCAGGGCCTTCGCCGTGCCCGCCGCGACCGCGCCGATGCCCGACTGGCTCACGAGCTTCACGTGCACCCGCGCGCCCGGGTTGGCCCGCTTGAGGTCGAAGATGAGCTGCTTGAGGTCCTCGATCGAGTAGATGTCGTGGTGCGGCGGCGGCGAGATCAGTCCCACGCCGGCCGTCGCGTGACGCGTGCGCGCCACCCACGGGTACACCTTGGTGGGCGGCAGCTGGCCTCCCTCGCCCGGCTTGGCGCCCTGAGCGAGCTTGATCTGGATGTCGTCGGCCTCGGTGAGGTAGAGGCTCGTCACGCCGAACCGGCCCGAGGCGACCTGCTTGATCGCACTGCGGCGCTCCGGGTCGAGAAGGCGATCGACGTCTTCGCCGCCCTCGCCCGTGTTGGACTTGGCACCGAGACGGTTCATCGCGATCGCGAGCGTCTCGTGCGCCTCACGGGAGATCGACCCGTAGCTCATCGCTCCGGTCGAGAAGCGCTTCACGATCGACGACACGGGCTCGACCTCGTCGATCGGCACCGGCGCGCGGCCGGCCGTCTTGAGCTTGAACAGTCCGCGGAGGGTCTTGAGCTCGTTGGCCTGGTCGTCGACGAGCTTCGTGTACTCGCGGAAGATGTCGTAGCGGCGCGTCCGCGTCGCATGCTGCAGCCGGAAGACCGTGTCGGGGTTGAAGAGGTGCGGAGAGCCGTCGCGCCGCCACTGGTACTCGCCGCCGGTCCACAGCCGCTCGTGCGCGCGCACCGCGGCGTCCTCCGGGTACGCGTACGCGTGACGCGCCGAGTTCTCGGACGCGATCACGTCGAGCCCGACGCCGCCGAGCTTCGTCTCGGTGCCGGTGAAGTACCTGTCGACGAACTCCTGCGAGAGGCCCACGGCCTCGAACACCTGCGCGCCCGCGTACGAGGACACGGTCGAGATGCCCATCTTCGACATGATCTTCAACACGCCCTTGCCGAGCGCGTAGATGAGGTTGCGGACCGCCTTCTCGGGGGTGATCCCCGTGATGTACCCGGCTCGGACGAGATACTCGACCGTCTCCATCGCGAGGTACGGATTGACGGCGGATGCTCCATACCCGATGAGCGTCGCCACGTGGTGCACTTCCCGCACATCGCCCGCCTCGACCACGAGGCCGCACTTCATGCGGGTCTGGTTGCGGATGAGGTGGTGGTGCACGGCGGCGAGCATCAGCAGCGACGGGATGGGTGCGAGATCTTTGTTCGAGTCGCGGTCGGACAGCACGATGAACTCGGCGCCGTCCTCGATCGCCTGGTCCACTTCTTCGCACATCTGCGCGAGACGCTTCTGCATGCCCTTGTGGCCGGCCTCGACGCGGTAGAGACCGCGGATCGTGACCGATGTGCGGCCCGGGAGGGCGGTGTCGATGTGCTGGATCTTCGCGAGCTCGTCGTTGTCGATGACCGGGAAGTCGAGCGTCACGACGCGCGTGTGGCCCGGCCCCCACTCCAGGAGGTTCCGCTCCGGGCCCAGGCCCAGCGACAACGAGGTGACGACCTCTTCGCGGATGGAGTCGAGCGGCGGGTTGGTGACCTGCGCGAACTGCTGCGTGAAGTAGTCGAAGAGCAGACGCGGTCGCTCGCTGAGCACGGCCACCGGGGTGTCGCTTCCCATCGCGCCGAGCGGCTCGGCGCCGGTCTGACCCATCGGGGTCAGGAGGATCCTGACTTCCTCCTCGGTGTAGCCGAAGGTGCGCTGTCGGCGCGTGATGGAGGCGATGGGGTGCACGATGTGCTCGCGCTCGGGAAGCTCGGCCAGGCGCACCCGGCCCGAGTCGAGCCACTCCTGCCAGGGCTCGAGCTCGGCGAGCTGACGCTTGATCTCGTCGTCCTCGACGATGCGCCCCTGCGCGGTGTCGACCAGGAACATGCGTCCCGGGCGCAGACGCCCGCGGCGCTTGATGCGCTCGGGGGCGAAGTCGAGCACGCCCGTCTCGCTGCCGATCACGACGAGGCCGTCGGTGGTCTCGGTCCACCGACCGGGGCGCAGTCCGTTGCGGTCGAGGGTCGCACCGACCAGCGTGCCGTCGGTGAAGATCAGCGCGGCCGGACCGTCCCACGGCTCCATCTGCATCGAGTGGTACTCGTAGAACGAGCGCAGCTTGGGGTCGATGTCGGCCTGCTTCTCGTAGGCCTCCGGCACCATCATCATGATCGCGTGCGGAAGGCTGCGGCCCGTCAGCGTCAGGAGCTCGAGCACCTCGTCGAACGACGCCGAGTCGCTCGCGCCGTCCGTGCAGATCGGCAGCAGGGGATCGATGTCGCCGAGCAGCTCGGACTCGAGCTGGGACTGGCGCGCGCGCATCCAGTTGCGGTTGCCGTTGACCGTGTTGATCTCGCCGTTGTGGGCGAGCATGCGCAGCGGCTGCGCGAGCGGCCACGACGGGAACGTGTTGGTCGAGTAGCGCGAGTGCACGACGGCGAGCTCCGAAGCGAAGCGCTCGTCCTGCAGGTCGGGGTAGAACGGCTCGAGCTGAAGCGTGGTGACCATGCCCTTGTAGCCGAGCGTGCGCGCCGAGAGCGACACGAAGTAGGCGTCGAGCTCGGTGCGTGCGCGTTTGCGCAGGCGGAACGTGCGCCGGTCGAGCGCGATGCCCGACAAGGCCGGCGCCTCACCGACGGCCGGACGTGCGACGAACAGCTGCTCGAACACGGGGCGCGCCGCGAACGCGAGCTTGCCGAGGTTCTCATCGACCGTGGGCACCTCGCGCCAGCCGAGGACGGTGAGATTCTCGGATGCCGCGATCCGCTCGATCCCCGCCTTCTGGGCGGCGCGCGCCTCGTCGTCGCGGGGCAGGAACACCATGCCCGCCGCGTACTCCCCCACCGGCGGCAGCTCGAAGTCGACGACCGCGCGCAGGAAGGCGTCGGGCATCTGCGTGAGGATGCCCGCGCCGTCGCCGGTGCCGGCGTCAGAGCCGATCGCACCGCGGTGCTCGAGGTTGCGCAGCGCCGTCAGCGCGAGGTCGATGATGTCGTGCCCGGCCTCGCCGCGCAGCGTGGCGACCATCGCCAGCCCGCAGGCGTCCTTCTCGAAGGCAGGGTTGTACATGCCCTGCTTCCCAGGGAAGCCGGCCATGCCGCTGTTCTGGGTGCTCGTCTCGGAGGAGACGACGCGACGGGGGCTCGAAGCCATACCTACCGTCCTCACGTTGATGCTTCAAGATGGGACGACGTCGGCCCTGTGCTAGTCGAACTGCACGTGCTAGCTGTTCAGCATGCGTTATTTCGTGGCGGGGGTGCTTGTGGCGGTGCCTTCGACAGACTCGGACGTCGGGGGTTCGCTGACGTCGACGAAGTCGTCGGTGTCCTGCGATTGTACAGCCTGTCCGGCAGTCCACTCGCGTCCGGACACATAGGGCGACGGCTCGTAGCCGGGGTGACGGCGCTTCTGCACGAAGAAGATCACCAGACCGAGGATCACGCCGAGGATCGCCGCCCACACGTTGGTGCGCACTCCCAGGAAGATGTCGCTCGGATCGATGCGGATCGACTCCCACACGATGCGCCCGCCGCTGTACCAGATGAGGTACAGGCCGAACAGACGACCCCACTGCAGACGGAACTTGCGGCCGGCCCACAGCAGCACGACCACGCCGAGCACGTTCCACACGACCTCGTAGAGGAACGTGGGGTGGAACAGCGTGCCCTCCGGGAGTCCGACCGGCCATGCCGGGTTCGGGTACGCGATCTCGAGCCCCCACGGCAGGTCGGTGGGCAGGCCGAAGAGTTCCTGGTTGAACCAGTTCCCGAAGCGGCCCATCGCCTGCGCGAGCAGGAGTCCGGGTGCGAGGGCGTCGGCGAAGGTCCAGAACCGGATGCCCGTCCAGCGGCAGCCCAGCCATGCGCCGACGGCGCCGCCGATCAGGGCACCGTAGATCGCGATGCCGCCCTCCCAGATGTAGAGCGCGGACAGCGGGTTCCTGCCCTCTCCGAAGTAGAAGTCGAAGTGGGTGAGCACGTGGTAGATGCGCGCGGCGATGATCGCGAGCGGCACGGCCAGGAGGGAGATGTCGATGACGACCCACGGCTCGGCACCGCGCTTGGTGAGGCGGTGGTTCGTCATGAAGACGGCGACGATGATGCCCGCGATGATGCACAGCGCGTAGAAGTGAATCGTGAGCGGGCCGAGCTGGAACGAGCTGACGGAAGGGCTCGGGATGCTGGCGACGACGCCCTGGGCGAGGCTCGGTGCGGCGTTGATCATGGGAGCGGGAATCCTTGCTGTGGGGACGTCGGCGGCGGGCCGACGTCAGAAGTCTAGTTCGCGGTGCGGATCGTGCCCGCGGCAAGTGCGCGAGCGGCCTCGCCGAGGCCCTCCAGCCCGCCGTCGCGCAGGGCGCGCACGAGTGCGGTGCCGACGATCGCGCCGTCGGCATAGCCCAGCACGCCGGCCACCTGCGCCGCGTTCGAGATGCCGATGCCGACGCAGGCGTGCTCGGCTCCACGTTCGCGGAGACGACCGACCAGCGTGCGGGCCGCGGCATCCAGTTCCGCCCGCTCCCCCGTGATGCCCATCGTCGACACCGTGTACACGAAGCCGGTCGAGTTCTCCACGATCAGGTCGAGGCGTTCATCGGTGGATGTGGGCGCGGCGAGGAAGACCCGGTCGAGCCCGGTGCGCTCGCTCGCGGCGATCCACTCGCTCGCCGCTTCGGGCGTGATGTCGGGCGTGATGAGCCCCGCCCCGCCTGCTGCGCGCAGCTCATCGGCGTAGCGGTCGACGCCGTACTGCAGCACCGGGTTCCAGTACGTCATGACGAGCACCGGCACATCGACGCGGCGCGTGATCTCGGCGACCGCGGTGAACGTGTCGCGCAGGCGGAAGCCGCCGGCCAGGGCCGCCTGGGTCGCTTCCTGGATGACGGTGCCGTCCATCACGGGATCGGAGTAGGGCGGGCCGAGCTCGAGGATGTCGGCCCCGCTCTCGGCCAGGGTGACCGCGGCGTCGATGCTCGTCTGCAGGTCGGGGAAGCCGAGCGGGAGGTAGCCGATGAACGCTCCGCGCCCGTCGGCGTGGGCCGCGTCGATCGCGGCGGCGACGCGCGAGGTCACAGCTTCTCCCCCTCGCCCTTTGCGGATTCGTCGTGCGGAGCGGCCGCCGCCGTCGCGGCATCCGCTCCCTCGTCGTACAGCTCGAAGTAGCGCGCCGCGGTGTCCATGTCTTTGTCGCCGCGGCCGGACAGGCAGACGGCCAGGATCGCATCGGGGCCGAGCTCGCGGCCGATCCGCAGCGCGCCGGCGAGAGCGTGGGCGGACTCGATGGCCGGGATGATGCCCTCGGTCTGCGAGAGGAGACGCAGCGCCTGCATGGCCTCGTCATCGGTGGCGGGGATGTACTCGGCGCGGCCGATGGAGGCGAGCCACGCGTGCTCGGGGCCGACGCCCGGGTAGTCGAGCCCGGCAGAGATCGAGTGGGACTCGATGGTCTGGCCGTCGTCGTCCTGCAGCACGAAGGTCTTGGCACCGTGCAGCACGCCGGGGCGTCCGCGCTCGATCGAGGCGGCGTGGCGCGGCGTGTCGACGCCGTCGCCGGCCGCTTCCACGCCGTAGAGCTTCACACCCTCGTCGTCGAGGAAGGCGTCGAACATGCCGATGGCGTTCGAGCCCCCGCCGACGCACGCGAGGACGGCGTCGGGAAGGCGCCCAGCTTCGTCGAGGAGCTGCGCGCGCGCCTCTTCGCTGATGACCTTCTGGAAGTCACGGACCATGGCGGGGAACGGATGCGGGCCGGCCGCCGTGCCGAAGATGTAGTTCGTCGTCTCGACGGTGGCGACCCAGTCGCGATAGGCGTCGTTGATCGCGTCCTTGAGCGTGCGCGACCCGGTCGTGACCGGGACGACCTCGGCTCCGAGCAGGCGCATGCGGGCGACGTTGAGCGCCTGGCGCTCGGTGTCCACCTCGCCCATGTAGATGGTGCACTCGAGGCCGAACAGCGCGGCCGCCGTCGCCGTCGCCACACCGTGCTGGCCGGCGCCCGTCTCGGCGATGACGCGTGTCTTGCCGAGGCGGCGGGTCAGCAGTGCCTGGCCGAGTACGTTGTTGATCTTGTGCGAGCCGGTGTGGTTGAGGTCTTCGCGCTTGAGGAACACGCGCGCACCGCCGGCGTGCTCGGCGAACCGCCGCACCTCCGTGATCGGCGACGGGCGCCCGGCGTAGGTGTGCAGCAACCGCACGAACTCCGCCTGGAAGGCTGGATCGGCCTTGGCCGCCTCGTACTCGGCGGTGAGCTCGTCGATCGCCGCGATGAGCGACTCGGGCATGTACCGGCCGCCGAAGTCACCGAAGAAGGGTCCGGATGCCTCGCGAAGACTCATGCGCCGGCCTCCACGAACGCCCTCAGGGTGGTGACGGGGTCGCTCGTGACGAGCGCCTCGCCGACGAGCACCACGTCGGCGCCCGCCGCACGGTAGTGCGCGACGTCGGCCGGTGCGAGCACGGCCGACTCGGCGACCTTCACCGCCCCGGCGGGGATGCGGTCGGCCAGGCGGCCGAAGAGATCGCGGTCGAGCTCGAACGTCGACAGGTCTCGGGCGTTGACGCCGATGACGCGCGCACCGATGTCGGCGGCGCGGTCGACTTCGTCCGCAGAGTGGGCTTCGACGAGCGGCGTCATACCGAGTTCGAGCGTGAGCGCGTGGAGCCGGGCGAGGACGTCCTGCTCGAGCGCGGCGACGATGAGCAGCACGAGGTCGGCGCCCGACGCACGGGCCTCCAGCACCTGGTACTCGGTGGCGATGAAATCCTTGCGCAGTACAGGCAGCTCGACCGCACCCTTGACCGCCTCGAGGTCGGCGAGACTGCCCTTGAACCGTCGTCCCTCGGTCAGCACCGAGATCGCGGACGCGCCGCCCTGCTGGTAGAGAAGTGCCTGATGAGCGGGGTCGGGAATGTCGGCGAGGTCGCCGCGGGACGGGCTCGCGCGCTTGACCTCCGCGATGATCTTCACGCGGTCGGCGGGGGCGAGGGCGGCCAGAGCATCGCGCGCGGACGGCTGCGCGAGCGCTGCCGCCTCGACCGCGGCAATGGGCCGCGCCGAGGCACGCGCCTCGGCATCCTCCACCGCGCCGGCCGTCAGGTCGGCCAGCACGTCAGTGCTCTTTCGCGGTGTACTTCGGGCCGTTGACGCCGTAGCCGGCCTTGGCCATGATCCAGCCGACAATGAGGCCGACGACCAGAAGCGCAGCGGACGCCCACACGAGCACGGGCATGTCGAACCAGTAGAACAGGGTGCCGAGGGTGACCGCCAGGAGCATGATCACGACGGCCGTCCAGGCGGCGGGCGAGTGTCCGTGGCCGGGGTCGCCGATGTGGTTGCTCATGGATCTCCTCCAGTTAGGCGCGGGATGACGTCAGTCTAGCGGTCGGGCGGTCGGATCCTCGCCACGCGACAGGTCGTCCCACGAGTCGATGGCGTCGTGCGGGCGGGATCCCGCGGGGCCGGCGGCGGTGGGGGCGTCCTCGGTCCGATAGCGGCGACCGCCGCTCCGCCACCGGTGCGCCGTCGCGAGCGTGAAGACTCCCGCGCCGATCAGCAGGATCCACACCACGAGCGTCACGATCGGCCACGCCGTCGACGTGATCGAGTCGAGCAGACCCGCGACCGCCGACTCCCCCGTGATGCCGGTGGCCTCGGTGACGGTCGACGAGACGGCCGACACCGGAGGTGCGAGGGCGACCTGTGCGGTCGCCCACGTCAGCAGCACGGCGATGGCGACCGTGAGGGCCCCGAAGGCGTAGCGCAGCACGGATCCGACGATCGAGAGCGCACCGCCGAGCGCGAGCACGGCCAGGCTGAGCGGCGCCAGTACCGGGATCGCGGACGCGCCCGGCACCTCGAGTGTCCGGCCGGCGCTGTCGCCCAGGACGACGACCAGCCAGGTCTGCGTCGAGGAGATGACGCCGATCGCGCCGCAGAGGAGCGTCGCCACGACGGCGATGAGACGGGCGCGACGGGTCACGCTCTGTCGGAGCCTCATCGTGTGGCGCGCTCGGTTCCGGTGACAGGCGTGAGGTCGTCCGCGTCGAAGCAGGTGCGGGTTCCGGTGTGGCACGCGGGTCCGACCTGGTCCACCTCGAGCAGGATCGCATCCCCGTCGCAGTCCAGGCGCGCGCCCCTCACGAGCTGGATGTTGCCCGAGGTGTCGCCCTTGCGCCAGTACTCCCGACGGGAACGGGACCAGAAGGTCACCCGCCCCTCGGTGAGGGTGCGACGCAGGGCCTCGGCATCCATCCATCCGAGCATCAGCACCTCGCGGGAGTCCCACTGCTGCACGATCGCCGCCACCAATCCGTCGGCGTTGAACGCCACCCGGTCGATGCGGTCCTGCACGGTCTCGGTCATGAGCGCACCCCTCGCACCTCGCGCACGGCGATCCCGTCGGCGGCCATCGCCGCCTTCACCTCACCGACGGTCAGCTGACCGGAGTGGAAGACGGATGCTGCGAGCACGGCGTCTGCGCCGGCTTCGATCGCCGGTCCGAAGTGCGTCACGTCGCCGGCGCCGCCGGAGGCGATCACGGGAACGCTCGAGACCTCGCGCATGAGGGCGACGAGTTCGAGGTCGAACCCCTCCCGCGTGCCGTCGGCGTCGATCGAGTTCACGAGCAGCTCGCCGGCGCCGCGCTCGATCGCCTCACGCGCCCACTCCAGGGCGTCGAGGCTGGTCTCGGTGCGGCCGCCGTGGGTCGTCACCACGAAGCCGGACTCGGTCGCGGTCGCTCGCTTGACGTCGAGCGACAGCACGAGCACCTGCGCGCCGAAGCGGTCCGCGATCTCGTCGAGCAGCTGAGGGCGCGCGATCGCCGCCGAGTTGACGCCGATCTTGTCGGCTCCGACGGAGAGGAGGCGGGCGACGTCCTCGGCGGAGCGCACTCCCCCGCCCACCGTCAGCGGGATGAACACCTCTTCGGCTGTGCGGCGTACGACGTCGTACGTCGTCGACCGCTCATCGACCGTCGCCGTGACGTCGAGGAAGGTGAGTTCGTCGGCGCCCTGCCGGAAGTACTCGCGTGCGAGCTCGACGGGGTCGCCCATGTCACGGAGGTTCTCGAAGTTCACTCCTTTGACGACGCGGCCGCCCGCGACGTCGAGACACGGGATGACGCGGCAGACGAGGCTCATCACAGCCTCGCGTTGTGGATCGCGGTGACGAGGATCGCGCGCGCGCCGAGGGCGTACAGCGCGTCCATGACCTGGTTCGCGCTGTTCCGCGGCGTCATGACGCGCACGGCCACCCACTCGGGGTCGCGCAGCGGCGAGATCGTGGGCGACTCGATGCCGGGCGCGAGCGCGACCGCCTCGTCGATCAGCGCGACGGGCAGGTCGTAGTCGATCAGCACGTACCGACGCGCGACCATCACCCCGCGCAGCCGACGCAGCAGGGTCGCGGTGCCCTCGGCCTCGTCGGGCGCGCCGATGAGGACGGCTTCGGACTCGAGGATGACCGGGCCGAAGATCTCCAGGCCCGCCTGGCGGAGCGTCGTCCCGGTCGACACGACGTCGGCGACGGCATCCGCCACCCCCAGACGCACGGCCGATTCGACCGCTCCGTCCAGCGGAACCAGATCGACGGCGACGCCGTGATCATCGAGGAAGCCGTCGACGAGACCCGGGTAGGCGGTGGCCACCCGCATGCCGTGAAGGTCGCCGACGTCGGAGAAGCGACCCGGAGGACCGGCGAATCGGAACGTGGAGTCGCCGAAGCCGAGCGCCTCGATCTCGCGGGCGCCGGGCATGCGGGCGTCGAGCAGCAGGTCACGCCCGGTGATGCCGACGTCGAGCGCGCCCGAGCCGACGTACGTCGCGATGTCCTTCGGGCGCAGGTAGAAGAACTCGACCTCGTTGCGGGGGTCGATGACATGCAGGTCCTTGGGATCGCGTCGGCCCGTGTAGCCCGCCTCGGCGAGCATCTCGGAGGCGGTCTCGGCGAGCGAGCCCTTGTTCGGCACGGCGATTCGCAGCATGGCAGCGGAGCTTTCGGTTCGAGGGCGGGAGGAGTGCGCGCGCTCAGAGATGTCGGTAGACGTCTTCGAGGCTCAGCCCCTTCGCGAGCATCAGCACCTGGAGGTGGTAGAGCAGCTGCGAGATCTCCTCGGCCGCGGCATCCGCCGACTCGTACTCGGCGGCCATCCAGACCTCGGCCGCCTCTTCGACGATCTTCTTGCCGATCGCGTGCACGCCCGCGTCGAGCTGCGCGACGGTCCCCGATCCTTCGGGGCGCTCGGCCGCCTTGGCGGTGAGCTCGTCGAACAGCGCATCGAACGTCTTCACCATGCCAGGTTAGCGAACGCGCGGGATGCCTCGGCTCCGCGTGACGTGCGGACGCGTCGGGCAGCGCACCGCCGAGCGGTCAGTGTGCGTGCCGGTGCTGCGCCGCCGCCGCGCGGAGCCCGGTGATGGCGGCGCCGGGATCCTCGGCGCCGAACACCGCGGAACCGGCGACGAAGGTGTCGGCGCCCGCATCCGCCGCCTGCGCGATCGTCGACTCGGTGATGCCGCCGTCGACCTGCAGCCACACCGACGAGCCGCGCCGCCGCGCTTCGTCGGACAGGCGCCGCAGCTTCGGCATCGTCTCGGGCATGAAGGACTGGCCGCCGAAGCCGGGCTCGACCGTCATCACGAGGATCTGGTCGAAGTCGTCGAGCAGGTCGAAGAGACCCTCGACGGCGGTCGCCGGCTTGATGGCGACGCCGGCACGCGCACCGATGGCGCGCAGCCGGCGCGCGAGGGCGACCGGCTCGGTGGCGGCTTCCAGGTGGAAGGTCACGGACGCGGCGCCGAGCTCGGCGTAGCCGGGTGCCCATCGGTCGGGGTCGGCGATCATCAGATGCACGTCGAGCGGGACGGGGCTCGTCGCCTGGACTCGCTCGACCATCTGCGGACCGAACGTCAGGTTCGGCACGAAGTGGTTGTCCATGACATCGACGTGCACGAAGTCGGCGGCGGCGATGCGCGCGAGCTCCGCCTGCATGTTGACGAAGTCGGCGGCCAGGATGCTCGGATTGATGCGGACGCCGCCATCGCGGCCGTTCTCGTCACGGTGAGGCACGGGTCCATTATGGTCGAGCCGTGGACACCATCACGGGGCTGCTGCGCGGCGCGCTCGAAGAGGTCCGACCGCTCGGCGACGGCGCCACCGCGTCGTACATCCCCGAGCTCGCCGAAGCCGATCCGGAGCGGCTCGCCCTCTCGGTCGTCGGACCACGGGGGCGAGTGCGATCCGTCGGCGACGAAGACGCCGAATTCACCATCCAGTCGATGTCGAAGCCCTTCGTGCTCGCCCTCGCTCTCGTCGAGCACGGCCGCGACGCCGTGTTCGCCAAGGTCGGCGCCGAGCCGAGCGGCGAGCCCTTCAACGCCATCAGCCTCGAGGCCGACACCGGTCGGCCCGCCAACCCGCTGATCAACGCCGGCGCCATCGCGACCACCGCGCTCATCGGCGGCGACGACGTCGACGCCCGCACCGCGCGCATCGTC
Source organism: Microbacterium sp. NPDC056003 (assembly GCF_042274785.1). Lineage (NCBI taxonomy): Bacteria > Bacillati > Actinomycetota > Actinomycetes > Micrococcales > Microbacteriaceae > Microbacterium > Microbacterium sp. NPDC056003. Next base: position 188,861 of record NZ_JBHJXQ010000002.1, read on the forward strand.
GAGCTGCTCTCGGCCTTCGCGGGGCGGTCGCTCTGGATCGACGAATCCGTATACGCGTCGGAGTCGTCGACCGGGGACCGCAATCGCGCCCTCGCCCACCTCATGCGCTCGTACGGCGTCATCGACGTGCCGGTCGACCTCGCCGTCGAGACCTACTTCCGCCAATGCTCCGTGCTCGTCACCGTCCGGGATCTGGCGGTCATGGCGTCCACGCTCGCATTCGGCGGATGGAACCCGGTGACGGGCGAGCGCGTCGTGAGCGAGGCCGTCGCACGCGACGTGCTGTCGATCATGGCGAGCTGCGGCATGTACGACTACTCCGGGCAGTGGATGCTGCGCGTGGGGCTCCCGGCGAAGAGCGGCGTGAGCGGCGGCATCATCGCCGTCGCACCGTCGCAGTTCGGCGTTGCGGCGTTCAGCCCCCGGCTCGACGCGTACGGCAACAGCGTGCGCGCGGTGGCGATCGTCGAGCGGCTCTCCGAGCGGCTGGGCATGCATCTGCTCGAACCGCACGAGAACCTCGCGGCGCCGGCCGTCAGCGTCGAGGGCACAGCCGAGGGACCGACGATCCGGCTGAGCGGCGAGCTGGGCTTCGCCGGTACGGAACGCGTGCTCCTGGTGCTGCGAGAACTCGCCAGCGGCATGCCGGAGGGGGCGACGCTCACGCTCGACGCCCGCGAGCTCGCACGCACCCACCCTGCCGCGCTCGCCGTGCTGGAGGGCGAGTTCGAGGGGCTCCCCCTCGGTCTGCGACTGCAGACCTGACGCCGGCGGGGCTCCGTCGGGCACGGTTCGGACCGGCGGGCTCAGACGCGACGCAGCAGCGAGATCGACATCGCGTCGGTGTTGTGCCGGTGCGGCCACAGCTGCGCGCGGCCGGAGCCGTCGGCCTGCGGTGCGAGAGCGGGGTCGCTGTCGGACAGGCCTGTCACCACGTCTCGCGCCGAGAGCTCTTCGACCGCCGCACCCCACTCGCGCCGGATCTCGGCGACGACGCCCGCCGTCTCGGCGAGATGGGGAGAGCACGTGACGTAGACCACGATTCCGCCCGGCTTGAGCGCTCCCACGGCCGCGCCCAGCAGCTCGCGCTGCCGCTCGCTCAGTTCGGGGACGTCGCCCGGCGCTTTGCGCCATCGCGCCTCGGGTCTGCGACGGAGCGCGCCGAGGCCGGTGCACGGAGCGTCGACGAGGATGCGGTCGTAGGTGTTGGGCGCCTCCTCGGCGCGGAGACGGCCGTCCTGCTCCGACACCGGCACGTCGAGCGGCACGCCGGCGAGGGCGTTGCGCACGAGCCCCGCGCGCGACGGCGAGATCTCGTTCGCCTCGAGCTGCGCCCCGTAGGCGAGAGCCTCCGCGGCGAGCAGCGCGGTCTTGCCGCCCGGGCCCGCGCAGAGGTCGAGCCACCGCTCGCCCTCTCGCACCGGTTCGGCGCGACTGAGCGCCAGCGCGGCGAGCTGCGAGCCCTCGTCCTGCACGCGCACACGTCCACCCGACCCGCGGATGATCGCGTCGGGGTCGCCCCCGCCGAGGCGGAAGCCATAGGGCGAGAACGGCGTCCTGCGGGCGTCATCGGGGATCTCCGCGAGTCCGGGCAGTGCGATCATCGTGACGCGGGGCGCGGCGTTGTCGGCCGTGAGCAGCGCCTCGAGTTCCTCGGCCCGTCCCTCGGCGGCCAGCGCCCGTCGCAGCGCGCGCACCACCCACACCGGATGCGAGAACAGCAGCCCGAGCTTCTCGTCGTCGGAGCGCGCGCCCTCGGCGATGCGGGTCATCCAGTCCCCCGGCGTGTCTCGCGACACGCGACGCAGCACCGCGTTGGCGAAGCCGGCCGCGCCGCGGCCTCCCGCCGTGCGCGCGAGCTCGACCGATTCGTTGACCGCGGCGTGCGAGGCGACGCGCGTCGACAGCAGCTGGTGCACCCCGAGGCGCAGCGCATCGAGCACACCGGGATGGATCTCGGCGATGCCGCGATCCGAGGCGACCGCGATGACCGCGTCGTACGTGCCCTGCCGTCGCAGCGTGCCGTAGGTCAGCTCCGTCGCCAGCGCGGCGTCGGCCGAGGAGAGTCCGGCGCGGGCGATCGACGTGGGCAGAAGAAGATTGGCGTACGCGTCGGACTCGTGCACGGCGCGGATGGTGTCGTATGCGACCAGCCGCGCACCGGCGACACGGCTCACGATCCCGCCACCGGGTCGGTGGTGCGAAGTCCGCGCCACCAGTCGGCTGCGCGCATCGCCCCCTTGCCCGCGGGCTGCACGGTCTCGAGCACGATCGGCGAGGTGCCGGTGCCGACCAGGACCGCCTTGTCGTGCAGCGCGATGCGCCCGGGCTCGAGCGACGGCACGTCGGAGCCGGCGGCACGTGCCGCGTGGATCTTGAGACGCGCGGCGTCGACTGTGGTGTGTGCGCCTGGCTCGGGCGTCACCCCGCGGATGCGGCCGAGCACGGCGTCGGCCGCATCGGTCCACCTCACGACGCCGTCCGCATCGCCGAGCTTCGGCGCATAGGTCGACTCCCCCGTCTGCGGGCGCGCGACGGCCGTGCCGGCCGCGATCGCGTCCACGACCTCCGCGAGGAGATCCGCGCCGGTCTCCGCCAATGATGCGAGCAGGTCGCCGGCCGTCGCGCCCTCGGCGATCGGGTGCGAGCGCTCGGCGAACACGTCGCCGGCGTCGAGTTCGGGGACGAGCTGGAACACGCTGGCGCCTGTCTGGGCGTCACCGGCGATCAGCGCGTGCTGCACCGGCGACGCGCCGCGCCAGCGCGGGAGCAGCGAGAAGTGCAGATTGATCCAGCCGTGTACGGGCGTCGACAGCAGCGGCTCGCGGACGAGGCCGCCGTACGCGACGATCACGCCGAGGTCGGGACGGAGTGCCGTGATGCGCTCGGTGACCTCCGCGTCGAGCCGGTCGGCGCGGAGCGGGTGCAGGCCGAGCTCTTCGGCGGCGGCGGCGACCGGTGAGGGGGTGAGCACCCGCTTGCGTCCGAGCGGAGCGTCGCGGCGCGTGATGACCGCTGCGATGTCGTGATCGGATGCCGCGAGCCGCCGCAGCGCCGGCACCGCCGGCTCGGGGGTTCCGGCGAAGACGAGTCGCATGGGATTCCTCACAGGTCGAGATCGGGCACGTCGACCCGAACTTTGAGTCTATTGCGGGCGGCCGCGACACGTGCCGCCTGGGCGTCCGTCGCCTGCCCCGTCGTGCGCTTGGCCGGACGCCGGGCTTTGATGGCCGCACTCACCACCGACGCCCGCAGGCTCTCGGCGACACGGCCCCCCAGCGCATAGTCGAACCGCACCAGCGCACGCACGCCCTCGTCGCGCGGCAGCGGACCCAGCACCGCCTCACCGTCGAGCTCGGGCACCGCGCTCCGCAGTTCGGCCAGAGCGGCGTCGACGGCGAGCCTGTCGCCGTCCACGGCTGCGACGCGCACGGTCGGCGGCATCCGCAGAGGCTTGCGATCCGCGAGCTCCATGCGGGCGTACGCCGACTGCGTCCAGGTCGCCAGAGCGCGGGCGACGGGGCCGGCGACCCCGACGAGGTGCACCGGCGCGCCCGGCGCCGCCAGGGCCGCCGCGTTCGACCACCAGCGGAGGCAGGACTCGCCGATCCGCAGATCGTCGGCGAGCAGCATCCGATCGCCGTCGAGGAGGACGACGGCGCGATAGCCGCCCGCGGCGAGCGGTTCCGCGCCGCGTGTGGCGACCACGAGGGCGGGCCTCGCGTCGACGCGCGTCACGGGGTGCTCGCCGTCGGCGACGACGACGCGCACGCCGGGGAACGCGCGTCCGAGTTCGTCGGCGGTGCGCTCGCTTCCGGACGACGCCATGCGCACGCGTGTGGAGGAGCAGTCCGGGCAGGCCCACCCTCCCGCGGCTCGGCCGCACCAGCTGCACGTCGGCACGGCGCCCTGCCGGGCCGCGTGGAGCGGGCCGCCGCAGTGGGCGCAGCGGGCGGGATGCCGGCAGTCCGCGCACACGAGCACGGGCGCGTAGCCCGGCCGCGCGACCTGCACGAGCACCGGGCCGTGGGCGAGCGCCTCGCGCGCCGCCGCGAACGCCGCGGACGGCACCCGCGAGCCGCGCGACTCCCCCTCGCGCGTCGCGCTCAGCACGACCCGCGGGCTCCGGCGCCGCGCGGCCGCGAGGTCGCGGAGCCATCCGACGGCGACGAGCCGCTCGACGTCGGTCGTGCGGGTGTGACCCGCGAAGACGAGGGCGCCGCCGTCGAGTTCGTGGCGCAGCAGAGCGGCATCGCGCGAGTGGACGCCGGGACTCAGCGGCTCCGACAGGAGCGGGTCGCCGTCGTCCCACAGCGCGACGAGGCCGAGCGCGTGCACCGGGGCGTAGACGGCGGAGCGGTTGCCGATGACGATGCACGGGGCATCGGCCAGGGTGCGCAGGTAGGCCGCGTACCGCAGCGGCGAACTCTGTTTCGCGTCATCGCGCACGACGGCCTCGGCGGGGACGCGACCCGCCAGGGCCGCCTCGAGCTGTGCACGATCGCGGTGGTCGGGGACGACGAGGACCGCGCTGCGCCCGCCGGCGAGCGTGCGGACGGCCGCGGCCCCGAGCAGAGCCGCCCACGCGCCCACGGCCGATCCGTCGGCCGTGGTCGCGGGCTGGGGAGGCGCGTCGAGCGCCAGCCGCTCCGATGCGTCGAGCGCTCCGGCGAGTCCTGGGTATTCGGCGAGCACCGCGTCCGCCCAGTCACGCGCCCCCGGTTCGATCTCGGGCTTCGCGGGCGGCCCCGCTGCGAGCCAGGCCTTCTCGGCGCGGACCATGCGCTTGGGGATCGCCAGTCGCAGGATGTCGCTCGCGGATCCTGCCGCCCGGTCCGCGCAGCGTCTCGCGTGCGCGTACAGTCCCGGGGTGAGCACGGGAACGGGCGACACCACCGCCTCGAGGTCGGACAGCGGACGATCGGATGCGTCGGGCTCACCCACCTCGACCAGATAGCCCTCGACGACGCGGCCGGCCGAGCGCAGCGGCGCCTTCACGCGCACGCCCGGCACGGCCTCGTCGGCGAGGTGGTCGGGGATCGAGTAGTCGAAGAGCCGATCGAGCTGCGGCAGCGGTGAGTCCAGCAGGACCCGGGCGACCCTCCGCGCCGTCATTTCCGACCTCCGCAGGCGGAACCGCGCTCCTCACGCCCCCGGCGCGGGGCGCCCGGCATCACAGCCCGGCGGCGGCGCGCAGGTCGTCGGCGCGGTCCGTGCGCTCCCAGGTGAACTCCGGCAGCTCGCGGCCGAAGTGCCCGTACGCGGCGGTCTTGGCGTAGATGGGACGCAGCAGATCGAGCTGATCGATGATCGCCTTCGGGCGCAGGTCGAAGACGTCGAGGATCGCCCGGGTGATCGCCTCGTCGGACACCCGGCCCGTGCCGAACGACTCGACGTAGAGCCCGACGGGCTTGGCCTTGCCGATCGCGTAGGCCACCTGCACCTCCAGGCGGTCGGCCAGACCGGCGGCGACGGCGTTCTTGGCGACCCAGCGCATCGCGTACGCGGCGGAGCGGTCGACCTTCGACGGGTCTTTGCCGCTGAAGGCACCGCCGCCGTGACGGGCGGCGCCGCCGTAGGTGTCGATGATGATCTTGCGGCCGGTGAGCCCGGCGTCGCCCTTGGGACCGCCGATCACGAACGGGCCCGCGGGGTTGATGTAGTACTTCACGTCGGGCATCTCGAGGCCCGTGGTCTCGAGCACCGGGTCGATGACCTCGGCCCGCACCGCCGCCCGAAGCGCCTTCTGCGAGATGTCGGGCTGGTGCTGCGTCGAGAGCACGACGGAGTCGACGGTGCGCGGGACGTGGCCGTCGTAGCCCAGCGTCACCTGCGTCTTGCCGTCGGGGCGCAGGAACGGCAGTTCGCCCGACCGGCGCACCTCGGACAGCCGCTCGGCGATGCGGTGCGCCGTCCATGCCGCCATGGGCATGAGCTGCGGGGTCTCGGTCGTCGCGTAGCCGAACATGATGCCCTGGTCGCCCGCGCCCTGCAGGTCGTGCGGGTCTTCGGAGCCGTCCTCGCGGCGCTCGAATGCCTTGTCGACGCCCGCGGCGATGTCGGAGGACTGCGCGCCGATGGAGACGCTCACGCCGCACGAGTCGCCGTCGAAGCCGGTCTCGCTCGACGTGTACCCGATGCCGTTGACGACCGATCGGACGATCGCGGGGATCTCGACGTACGCGGACGTCGACACCTCGCCGGCGACGTGTACGAGACCCGTCGTGACGAGAGTCTCGACGGCGACGCGGCCTCGGGGGTCGGCAGCGAGGATCGCGTCGAGGATGCTGTCGGAGATCTGGTCGCAGATCTTGTCGGGGTGTCCCTCCGTGACGGATTCGGACGTGAACAGACGCAGGTCGGTCATCGGTGCTCCAGATCGGAAGTGTGCCGGCACCAGTATGCCCCCGAAGGCGGACAGTGCCGCCCCGGGGGCATCAGGAGATCGCGGGCCCTTTACTCGACGGGACGAAGGCGGAGCTTGTCCTCGTGGATCTCGTGCATCGCGATGGTCAGCGGCTTGTCCTCGACGGTCGAATCGACGAGCGGACCGACGTTGTCGAAGAGGTTGCCCTCGTGGAGGTCGGAGTAGTAGTCGTTGATCTGACGCGCACGCTTCGACGCGAAGATCACGAGCTGGTACTTCGAGTCGACCTTCTCGAGAAGGCTGTCGATGGGGGGCTCGATGATGCCCTGGTTCGTTCCGGCCATGGGAATCCTCCTGGATCGGATGACGGTGGGAAGGTCTACGGGGCCCCGGACGAACCGAGGCATCCCACCATTCTACGTCAGCGGCGCCGATCAGCGCGCAAGGCGTGCCACCTCGCTCGCCGCGCGGGCGACATCGTCGTTCACGACGCGGAAGTCGAACTCGCCCTGCGAGGCCAGTTCCGTCTTGGCCGTGCGCAGTCGGCGGGCGCGCTCCTCGGCGTCCTCCGTGCCGCGGCCGACCAGCCGGTCGACGAGCTCGTTCCAGCTCGGCGGGAGGAGGAAGACCAAGGTGGCAGAAGGCTCGGCCGCCCGCACCTGGCGGGCGCCCTGCAGGTCGATCTCGAGCAGTGCCGTGCGCCCCTCGGCGAGCACGCGCTCTATCGGCGTGCGCGGGGTGCCGTAACGGTGCGCGTTGTGCACGGTGGCATGCTCGAGCAGCTCCCCCTCCGCGATCATCCGGTCGAACTCGGCGTCGTCCACGAAGTAGTAGTGCTCGCCGTCGACCTCGCCGGGGCGCGGCGCCCGCGTGGTCGCCGAGACCGACAGGTGGATCTCGGGGTGGTGCTCCTTGATGTAGGCCGCCACCGTGCCCTTGCCCACCGCGGTCGGGCCTGCGAGCACGACGAGCCTGCTGCGACCGCCGCGCGGCTCGAGCTCGGGCCAGCGGTCGTCGAGGAAGCGGCGCAGCGCCTCCCGCTGACGGGTGCCCAGGCCGCCGAGTCGCTTGACCGGCGAGATCTCGAGGTCCTTGAGGATCCGGTCGCGCTTGCCCTCACCGATGGCGGGGATCGACGTGAGGAACTCCGTCACCCGCATGGCGCCCGCCGGCGACTCCGGCTCGGCCAGCGCACGCCGCAGCAGCTCCTGCGGCGTGATGACGCGCATCGCGACGTCCTTCTTGAGCGATGCCCGCTCCCGCCGGGCGGCCACGGCGCGACGGGATGCCGCCACCCGGTCGACGTCCGGAGGTGTGGTGCGCACGTCAGACACGGAGGGCCTCCCGGTAGAGCTCGGCGCGCTCCGCGATGCGCGCGGCGATGTCGGCGGGCCCCGCCGACAGGATGCTGCGGCTCTCGGACGCGACCACGTGGGTGGCGGCGGCGCCGAACAGTGCAGGAAGATCCTCGGGGGCCGCACCCTGCGCGCCGAAGCCGGGCGCCAGGATCGGAGCGCCCCGGAGCGCCTCGTCGGAGAGCCCGACCGCGGCACGGTCGACGGTCGCCCCGACGACGAGACCGACCGGTCCGAGCCCGCCCGCGAACGCGGCCGATCCGTTCACCCAGGCGATGTCGCGCGCGACGCGCTCCGCCACGGTCTGCGCGTCGCCCGCGGCGACGTCGACGACCTGCGCGCTCTGCAGCGCGAAGGCCTCCGGGTTGCTGGTGGCGGCGAGCACGAACGCGCCCTTGTCGTGGCGCACGGCGGTCGTCAACGTCGCACGCAGCGAGTCCGCGCCCAGATACGGGCTCAGCGTCACCGCGTCGGCCTCGAGCGGCGAGCCGGCGGTGAGCCACGCGGCGGCGTAGCCGTCCATGGTCGTTCCGATGTCGCCGCGCTTGGCGTCGGCGATCACCACCAGGCCCGCGGCGCGCGCGGCCGACAGCACGTCTTCGAGCGCGGCGAAGCCGGCCGAGCCGAAGCGCTCGAAGAACGCGACCTGCGGCTTGACCACCCCAGCACGGCCCGACGCGGCCTCGACCACGCGGAGGCCGAACTCGCGCACGCCGGAGGCCGAGACATCCACCCCCCATTCGGTGAGCAGGTGCTCGTGCGGATCGATGCCGACGCACAGCGGGCCGTGGGCGTCGAGCGCGGCGCGCAGCCGCGTGCCGAATGCGGTCACGCGCGCACCGCCCGGTCCACGGCGTACTCCTGCAGGCTCTTCACGTCGAAGCCCTCGCGCAGCACCGGCAGGGCGCTCACCGCCGCGCCGAGCACCGCCATCGTCGTGAACAGCGCCTTGTCGCCGGCCACGGCCGCGGCGCGGATCTCGTAGCCGTCGGCGCGGGCGCTGCCGCCGCTCGGGGTGTTGACGACGATGTCGATCTCACCGGCGTTGATGAGGTCGACGATGTTGGTGGCGCCGGTCTCCTGCGTCTCGGAGAACTTGCCGACGACGCGCACCTTGATGCCGTTGCGCGAGAGGATCTCGGCGGTGCCCTCGGTCGCGACCAGGTCGAAGCCGAGCTGCTGGAGGCGGTGCGCGGGAAGGATGACGGCGCGCTTGTCGCTGTCGGCGACCGAGATGAAGACGGTCCCCTCGAGCGGCATGCCGCCGTATGCGGCCTCCTGCGACTTGGCGAACGCCGTCGGGAAGTCACGGTCGATGCCCATGACCTCGCCGGTGGAGCGCATCTCCGGGCCGAGCACCGAGTCGACCGTCTGGCCCTCGGCCGTGCGGAACCGCTTGAACGGGAGCACGGCCTCCTTCACGGCGACAGGGGCGTCGAGCGGCACGCGCGAGCCGTCCTGCGCGGGAAGCAGACCCTCGGCCTTCAGCTCGGCGATGGTCGCTCCCGCCATGATGCGCGACGCGGCCTTCGCGAGCGGGACGCCGAGCGCCTTGGACACGAACGGCACCGTGCGGCTGGCACGCGGGTTCGCCTCGATGACGTAGAGCACGCCCGCCGAGATCGCGAACTGCACGTTGAGCAGGCCGCGCACGCCGACGCCTTCGGCGATCGCGTGGGTCGCCGTGCGGACGCGGTCGATGTCGGAGCGTCCGAGGCTGACGGGCGGCAGTGTGCAGCTCGAGTCGCCGGAGTGGATGCCGGCCTCCTCGAGGTGCTCCATGACGCCGCCGATGTAGAGCTCCTCGCCGTCGAACAGCGCGTCGACGTCGATCTCGATCGCGTCGTCGAGGAAGCGGTCGACCAGCAGCGGGAGCCCGGGACCGATGATCGCCGCGTCGGCGATGCGCACGAAGTAGTCGCGCAGTGCCTCGGTGGAGTAGACGATCTCCATGCCACGACCTCCGAGCACGAAGCTCGGACGCACGAGCACCGGATAGCCGATCTCCTCGGCCACGCGGACCGCGCCCTCGACATCGGTCGCGGTGCCGTTGCGCGGCGCCACGAGCCCGGCATCGTCGAGCAGACGCGAGAAGAGCTCGCGCTCCTCGGCCAGGTCGATCGCCGCGGGCTTCGTGCCGAGGATCGTGTAGCCGGCCTCTTCGATGCCCTTCGCGAGCCCGAGCGGCGTCTGCCCGCCGAGCTGGCAGATGACGCCGAGGATCGTCCCCGAGCGGGACTCCGCGTGCAGGACCTCGAGGACGTCCTCGAGCGTCAGCGGCTCGAAGTACAGTCGGTCGGAGGTGTCGTAGTCCGTCGAGACGGTCTCGGGGTTGCAGTTGACCATGACCGTCTCGAAGCCGGCATCCGAGAGGGCGAACGAAGCGTGCACGCACGAGTAGTCGAACTCGACCCCCTGTCCGATGCGGTTCGGTCCGGAGCCGATGATGACGACCTTCGTCCGCTCCGACGGCGTGACCTCGGTCTCGTAGTCGTAGCTCGAGTAGTGGTACGGCGTGAGCGCGGGGAACTCCCCTGCGCAGGTGTCGACGGTCTTGTAGACCGGGCGCAGGTCGAGAGCGTGACGGATGCCGCGCACCGACACTTCGCTGTCACCGCGCAGCTCCGCGATCTGGGCGTCGCTGAAGCCGTGCTCCTTCGCGACGCGCAGGGTGGCGGCATCCAGCTCCGCCGCTGTCCTCACGAACTCGGCGACCTCGTTGATGAGGACGATCTGGTCGAGGAACCAGGGGTCGATCTTCGTCGCCTCGAAGGCCTGCTCGACGGTCGCGCCCTTGCGCAGCGCCTGCTGCAGCACGACGATGCGGCCATCGGTCGGGGTCTTCGCGACCTCGAGCAGCTCGTCCACCGTGCGCGGCTCGTCGCCCCAGTGGAAGCTCGACCCCCGCTTCTCGAGCGAGCGCAGCGCCTTCTGCAGGGCCGTGGCGTAGTTGCGGCCGATGGCCATCGCCTCGCCGACCGACTTCATGGTCGTCGTGAGGGTCGTGTCGGCTGCCGGGAACTTCTCAAAGTTGAAGCGCGGCACCTTCACCACGACGTAGTCGAGCGTCGGCTCGAAGCTCGCCGGCGTCACCTTGGTGATGTCGTTCGGGATCTCGTCGAGGCGGTAGCCGATGGCGAGCTTCGCCGCGATCTTCGCGATCGGGAACCCGGTCGCCTTCGAGGCGAGCGCCGACGAGCGCGACACGCGCGGGTTCATCTCGATGACGATGATGCGGCCCGTCTTCGGGTCGACCGCGAACTGGATGTTGCAGCCGCCGGTGTCGACACCCACGGCGCGGATGATGTCGATGCCGATGTCGCGCAGCTTCTGGTACTCGCGGTCGGTGAGGGTGAGCGCCGGCGCCACCGTGATGGAGTCGCCGGTGTGCACGCCGACCGGATCGACGTTCTCGATCGAGCACACGACGACCGTGTTGTCGGCGGTGTCGCGCATGAGCTCGAGCTCGTACTCCTTCCAGCCGAGGATCGACTCCTCCAGCAGCACCTCGTTGGTCGGCGAGTCGTGGAGGCCGGCTCCGCCGATGCGGCGGAGGTCGGCCTCGTCGTACGCGAAGCCCGATCCGAGGCCGCCCATCGTGAACGACGGGCGCACGACGAGCGGGTACCCGAGCCTCTCGGCGCCCGCCAGCAGCTCGTCCATGGTGTGGCAGATGACGGATGCCGCGACATCGGCGCCGGCCGCGATGACCAGCTCCTTGAAGATCTGGCGGTCCTCGCCCTTGTTGATCGCCTCGAAGTCGGCGCCGATGAGCTCGACGTCGTACTTCTCGAGGATGCCGTTCTTGTGCAGGTCGATCGCGGCGTTGAGCGCCGTCTGGCCGCCGAGCGTCGGCAGGATCGCGTCGGGCTTCTCCTTCGCGATGATCGTCTCGATCACGCGCCAGTTGATGGGCTCGATGTAGGTCGCGTCCGCGAAGTCGGGGTCGGTCATGATCGTGGCCGGGTTCGAGTTGACGAGGATGACGCGCACGCCCTCGTCGCGCAGGACCCGGCAGGCCTGCGTGCCCGAGTAGTCGAACTCGCACGCCTGGCCGATGACGATCGGCCCGGATCCGATGACGAGGACGGAATTGATGTCGTCGCGCTTAGGCATTCTTCTTGGTCTCCAGGGTCGCGACGACGAGGTCACGGAAGCGGTCGAACAGGTAGTTGGCGTCGTGCGGGCCGGCCGCGGCCTCGGGGTGGTACTGCACCGAGAAGGCAGGGATGTCGAGGGCGCGCAGGCCTTCGACGACGTTGTCGTTCAGCCCGACGTGGCTGACCTCGATGCGTCCGTAGCCGTGGGGGCTGTCGAACGCGCCCTCGATCGGCGCGTCGACGGCGAACCCGTGGTTGTGGGCGGTGATCTCGACGCGGCCCGTGGCCTTGTCGAGCACCGGCTGATTGATGCCGCGGTGGCCGAAGGGGAGCTTGAAGGTGCCGAGGCCGAGCGCGCGGCCCAGAAGCTGATTCCCGAAGCAGATGCCGAAGAACGGGAGGCCGTCGTCGAGCACGCCTCGCAGCAGCTCGACGTGGTCGCCCGACGCCGCCGGGTCGCCCGGTCCGTTGGAGTAGAACACGGCGACCGGGTCGATGGCGCGGATGTCGTCGATCGTGACGTTCTGCGGAAGCACGTGCACGTCGAACCCGCGGGCGGCCAGATTGTCGATCGTGGCCTGCTTCACCCCGAGGTCGAGCACCGCCAGATTGCCGATGCGCTCCCCCGTCGCGGTGGTCACCTGGGCGGCTTCCACCGACACCTGCGCGGACAGGTTCTGCCCGGCCATCTGCGGCGCCTCGCGCACGAGCTCGAGCTGGCGCTCTGCATCGAGCGATGCAGCATCCCCCGAGAAGATGCCGCCACGCATGCTTCCCGCCGCCCGGATGTGGCGGGTCACCGCCCGCGTGTCGATGCCGCTGATACCCACCACGCCGTCGTTCACCAGGGCGTCGTCGAGCGACTCGTCGGCGCGCCAGTTCGACACGACGCGCGAGGGGTCGCGCACGATGTAGCCCGACACCCAGATGCGCCTGGACTCGGGGTCTTCGTCGTTCATGCCGGTGTTGCCGATGTGGGGCGCGGTCTGCAGCACGATCTGCCCGGCGTAGGACGGGTCGGTGAGGGTCTCCTGGTAGCCGGTCATGCCCGTCGCGAAGACGACTTCGCCCAGAGTGGTGCCCTGAGCGCCGTACGCGCGCCCGACGTGGCGCGTGCCGTCCTCGAGGACGAGCACCGCGGGGTCGGAATGGAAGAGGGAGGTCATACGTCGGTTCCCGTCTGCGTGGGGGTGTGGATCGCCGAGATGCCGTCGGCCACGGCGCGGGCCGAGGCGTCCTGCGGGCGGAGATAGGAGTCGACGACGGTGCCGTCGTCGAGGCGCCACGACAGGCGCAGGAGGCCGTCGCGCTCGACGACCCGATCGATCGTCACCGTCGCCTGACCGGCACCGGCGATGCGGTCCGCGTCGATGAAGACCCGGGCCTGGCCGGTGAGATCGAGTGCGACACCGGCGTCGGTGACGGTGAGGTCCGCACGCGACCGGTAGGTGAGCCCCCGGATCGCGAGGCGCTCGAGCGGCTCGCCGTGTCGGGTCGTCGCGACGTACAGGGCAGGGTGCACCGACCGCGTGGTGGCTCCTGCGGGGATCTCGCCCACCGGCGCCCGCAGACCGCGGTCGCGCTTGCCGCGCCCGAGCCAGGCCCACGATCCGAGGGCGAGGAGCAGGAGCGCGGCGCCGACCATGATCAGGATGGCCGTCTGCTGGCTCATGCGCGCGCTCCCGGCTTGTCGAGCACGAGGCCGTCGATGACGGTCGGGGTGCCGGCGTGGAGCGTCCAGCGCACCTCGCCGGGAAGCTCGCGGCCGAGATACGGCGAGTTGACGCTGCGGCCACGCAGGTCGGCGGTCGAGAACGTGCGCACCGGCGCGGCGTCGTAGAAGGTCAGCGATGCGGGCTGCCCCTCGGTCAACGGCGTGCCGTGCCCGCGCAGACGCCCGATGCGCGCGGGCTCGCGCGACATCACCCGAGCGACGCCACCCCACGTCAGCAGGCCGGTGTCCACCATCGCCTGGTGCACGACGCGCACGGCGCTCTCGAGGCCGACCATCCCGTTGGCCGCCGCATGCCACTCGCACGCCTTCCCCTCCGCGGGGTGCGGCGCGTGGTCGGTCGCGACGATGTCGATGGTGCCGTCGGCGAGGCCCTCGCGCACCGCGAGCACGTCCTCCTCCCGCCGCAGGGGCGGGTTGACCTTGAACCGGGCGTCGTAGTCGCGCACGAGCTCGTCGGTCAGCAGGAGGTGATGCGGCGTCACCTCGGCCGTGACGTCGACGCCGCGCTTCTTGGCCCAGCGGATGATCTCCACCGAGCCGGCGGTCGAGAGATGGCACACGTGCAGCCGCGACCCGACGTGCTCGGCGAGGAGGACATCGCGGGCGATGATCGACTCCTCGGCGACCGCGGGCCACCCCGCGAGACCGAGCTCGGCCGACACGGCGCCCTCGTTCATCTGGGCGCCTTCGGTCAGGCGCGGGTCCTGCGCATGCTGCGCGATGACGCCGTCGAAGGCCTTCACGTACTCGAGTGCGCGGCGCATGATGAGCGGGTCCCACACGCAGAAGCCGTCGTCGCTGAAGACGCGCACCTGCGCTCGGGAGTCGGCCATCGCGCCGAGCTCGGCGAGTCGCTCGCCCTTCTGACCGACGGTGACCGCACCGATGGGCTGCACGGTGACGAAGCCGGCCGCCTCGCCGAGGGCGAGCTCCTGCTCGACGACGCCGGCCGTGTCGGCGACCGGCGAGGTGTTGGGCATCGCGAACACGGCGGTGTAGCCGCCGGCCGCTGCCGCGCGGGAGCCGCTCAGGATCGTCTCGGATGCCTCGTACCCGGGCTCGCGCAGGTGGGTGTGCAGGTCGACGAGGCCGGGAAGCAGCACGAGGCCGTCGACGTCGACCACGGTCGCACCGGCTCGGCTCACCCCCGTGCCGATCTCGACGATCATGCCGTCTGCGACGAGGACATCGGCGGCGGTCGAGCCTTCGACCAGGGCGCCGCGGAAGAGGAAGGTCTCGGCCGGGGAGTCGCCGCTCGCGGCGGATCGGGGCAGGCTCATCGTGGGTTCTCCTTCTCTGCGCCCGCTCGGGGATCCTCGCCGCTCTCCGCCCCTGCCAGCAGCAGGTAGAGCGCGGCCATGCGCACCGAGACGCCGTTCGTGACCTGCTCGAGCACTGTCGAGCGGGGCGAGTCCGCGGCCTCTGCGGAGATCTCCAGTCCCCGGTTCATCGGACCGGGGTGCATGACAATGCTATCTGCACCGAGCGCCTGCAGACGCCGGGCGTCCAGACCCCAGCGGCGGGAATACTCCCGTTCAGTGGGGAAATACGCCGCATTCATGCGCTCCAGCTGGATCCGCAGCATCATGAGCGCGTGAGGCCCGCCCGCGATCGCCTCATCGAGGTCGTAGACCACCCGCGCGGGCCACGCCGAGACGTCCTGCGGGATCAGCGTCGGTGGCGCGACGAGGGTCACGTCCGCGCCGAGCGTGGTGAGCAGCCAGACGTTCGAGCGGGCGACGCGGGAGTGGAGGATGTCGCCGACGATCGTCACCGAGACGCCGCCGAGGTCGCGTCCACGGCTGTCGGCGCCGAACCGGCGCTTGCGGATCGTGAACGCGTCGAGAAGTGCCTGCGTGGGGTGCTCGTGGGTGCCGTCGCCGGCGTTCACGACACCGGCCGTGATCCAGCCGCTCGTTGCGAGGGTGCGCGGCGCGCCCGAGGCGCCGTGGCGGATGACGACCGCGTCGGCACCCATCGCCTGGAGCGTCTGGGCGGTGTCCTGCAGCGACTCCCCCTTCGAGACGCTGGAGCCCTTCGCGGAGAAGTTGATGACGTCTGCGCTCAGTCGCTTCGCCGCAGCCTCGAACGAGATGCGCGTGCGGGTCGAGTCCTCGAAGAACAGGTTCACGACCGTCTTGCCGCGCAGCGTCGGGAGCTTCTTGACTTCGCGCTGCTGAGTGTCGGCCATGTCCTCGGCGACGTCCAGGATGCGCAGCGCGTCCGCGCGCGACAGGGTCTTGGTGTCGAGCAGGTGCCTCATGACTCGATCGTCACCTCCTCGCGGCCATCGGTCTCGTCGAGCCGCACGTTCACGCGCTCGTCGCGGGAGCTGGGGAGGTTCTTCCCCACGAAGTCGGGCCGGATCGGCAGCTCGCGGTGCCCGCGGTCGACGAGTGTGGCCAGGCGCACCGCCGTCGGCCGGCCGATGTCCTGGAGTGCGTCGAGGGCGGCGCGGATGCTGCGGCCGGAGAACAGCACGTCGTCGACGAGCACCACGACCTTGCCGTCGATGCCCCCCGGCGGGATCGACGTCGGCTGCGGCGCCCGCGTGGGGTTGCGGTGCAGGTCGTCACGGTACATCGTCACGTCGAGCGCGCCGACGGGCACGGAGGCGCCGCCGAACTGCTCCACGAGCGCGCCGATGCGACGGGCGAGCGTGACTCCTCGAGTGGGGATGCCCAGGAGGACCAGATTCTCGGGGCCTCGGTTGGACTCGAGGATCTCGTGCGAGATCCGAGTCAGGGCCCGGGTGATGTCGGCCTGGTGCAGCACGATGCGCGTGCTCATCCGCCGCTCCCTTCTCCGCCTCACGGGACGGGCTTAAAGGTTGCTGGTGATCGAGGCCCAGTCTACGACACGGCGAAGGCCGATCCCGAGCAGGGACCGGCCTTCGCCGTCGCGTGCGCGTCAGCGGCGCGCAGCCGGACCTCGGAGCACCTGCGAGGCGACGACGAGGGCGGCGGCGATCAGCACGATGTTCTTGAAGATGTACTGCCCGGTCAGGGTCGGGCCAGCAGGGCCGAACACCTCGGCGGGCAGCAGCACGATCGGCGACAGGATGCCGACGAACGCGAGGGCGAGCACCACCAGGCCGACGCGGGCGAACGCGCCGCCGGCGATGAGAAGCGCTCCGGCGGTCACCTCGATGACCGCAGTCGCGACCAGTGCCGCCTGGCCCGTGACGAGCCCGAACGTGAGCTTCTCCCACGTCTGGCTGACCAGCGCCTCGACCGGGCTGACCCCCGGGAAGAACTTGAGGGCGCCGAACACGGCGAAGACGACTCCGACGGCGACGCGCAGCGCCGGGATGCTCCAGCGCTGGAGCCACACCTTGAGCCCGGCCTCAGCGCGCGCTTCCGCTGCGAACAGGGCGCGGATCCGGCTCGGGCGACCGGTGGATGCGGAGCCGACGACGCCGGTGGCGCCGTGGAAGGGAACGGTGGTCATGGCGGGACTCCTTCGGATTCTCAGCGCCCGCGCTCGCAGGCACGGTGATCAGGATCCGAACGGACGCGTGATGATACGTCGCCGCACAGATTGGCGCTCCTCGCACAGCCGCACCGGGCATGAACCCCGCGTGCGTTGTGCGAGAGCTACAAGAGCCGGCGGGTGCGAAGGGGTCAGGCAGCCGGCACGGCTGCGTCGGTCGCGTCGTCGTCGACCTTGCCGGCGCGGATGGGATGACCCTGACTGGTCAGGCACCTGCCGCTCGCGAGGTCCCACTTCCAGTCGTGCAGCGAACAGGTCAGCACGCCGTCCTCGATCTTGCCGGTCTTCGTGAGGTCGGCCCGGAGGTGCGGGCAGCGGCGCTGCACCATCCACTCGCCGAGCTGAGCGTCCTCGGTCTGGTCGGTCTGTTCCGCGTACCAGTTCTCGACATACTCGATGCGGTCGCGCGACAGGCACTTCAGGAAGGTGGTGAGGAACTCGTTGAACTTGCCGCTGCGCCCGACCTCGAACTGCATCGACAGGAAGATCGAGTTCGACCAGTCGATCTCGCCGTCCCGGATGTTCGTCGAGACCAGGTCGGCGGGGATCGTGTACCAGTAGACGCACTCCTCCCCCGCGTACTCGCGCACCTTGGCCTTGGGGAAGTCGACGACCATGTCGAGGTCGCCGATGCGGAAGCGCACCATGCCGCCCACGCCGTTGCGGATCGTGCGTGCCCGCCGCAGCAGCGGCTCCCACCACTCCTTGATCGCCGCGAGCATCTCGTCGGGCGGCAGCACGGGTGCGCGCGATGCCTCCTCGGCGCGGATCTCGTCCTGCCGGGAGTCGCGCTGCTCGGCGAGATAGGCCCACTTGTCGTCGAAGATGCGGTCGATCTCGGCCTGCGTGTACAGCGTCTGCGTGACGCTGAGCTCTCCGCCGTCGAGCTCGACGACCGTTCCCGGCACGAACTCGTAGCCCTTCTGCTCGGGGCGCAGCTGGGCCATGTGGGCGAGGAACTCGCGCTGATCGGTGAAGATCGCGTCGTCGTCCAGTCCGGTGCCGTTGAACTTGAACAGCTCCTCGCGGAGGAACATGGGCGGGCCGGCCATCGGGAAGACGTGCTCGGCGTCCACCTTCTCGATGTAGTACATCGCGCGCTTGTTCTGCGCGTCGCGCTTGAGCTTGGCGAAGTTCTGCTTGGCGTCCTGAGGCAGGTCGTAGACCATAGGCCACCAGATCGCACCCGAGACCTGAGTGAAGTACGCCTCGGGCTTCGAGAAGGACATGAGCTTGTCGAGGTCGAGCGGGTGCGAGTCGTTCTGGTTCAGGATGCTGGCGGTGCCGTCGTCCACGCTCAGCGACGAGTCGCCGATCGGGCCGTCGCTCGGAGCCCGCAGTGGGGTGACCATCAGCGTGAGCGGACCGAACTCGAGCGGGATGCCCGCCTGCGTGTAGATGATGTTGTCGTAGCCGAGCCTGCGGAGATCCTGCTCCAGGTCGTCCGTCGGGTAGTCGGGCAGCAGGACCTTGATGTCCTTGGGCACGTGGCGCTCCATCAGCGCCGGGTCGAAGTGGTCGCGGTGACGGTGCGAGATGTAGAGGAAGTCGGCCTTGCCGTACTTCGCCCAGTCGAGCCCGCGGTTGTCGGGGAACGGGAACCACGATCCGAAGAAGGTGGGGCCGATGACCGGGTCGCAGAGGATGCTCCCCCCTGCCGTCTCGATGAACATTCCGGCGTGACCGAGGCCCGTGATGCGCATGCTGGCTCCTTCCTCGACAAGTCTATGAGAGGGGCCCTGGCGAACCAGGGCGTCCCCGCCGTGCAAAAGGCGATGCACCGCACCCGCAGGGCGCGGTGCATCGCCGAGGATCAGGAGGAGCGCGCGATGCGCCCCAGGACTCCGTGGACGAAGGAGCCCGAGTCGTCGGTGGAGAACTCCTTGGCGAGTTCCACCGCCTCGTCGATCGCGACCGCCGCCGGCACCTCGTCGTTGTAGAGGATCTCCCACACGCCGATGCGCAGCACGGCCCGGTCGACCGCGGGCATGCGGGCGAGCGACCAGTCCTTCGCGAATGTGGTGATCTGCTCGTCGATCGCGTCGCGGTTGTCGATCACGCCGTCGACGATCTCGCGAGCGTACAGCCAGGAGGCCTCGCGCGCCGGCTCGTTCGCGGCGCGCTTCGCCTCGGCGGCGAGCGTCGACGGGAGCTCGTCGCCGCGGACGTCAGCCTGGAAGAGGATGTCGAGGGCGCGCTTGCGCGCCTTGCTGCGGGCGCTCAACGGTCAGTTGACGCGGCCGAGGTAGTCCCCGGTGCGGGTGTCGACCTTGACCTTGGTGCCGGTTTCGAGGAACAGCGGCACCTGGATCTCGTAGCCGGTCTCGACCGTGGCCGGCTTCGTGCCGGCCGACGAACGGTCGCCCTGCAGGCCCGGCTCGGTGTAGGTGATCTCGAGCACCACCGACGCGGGAAGCTCGATGTAGAGCGGGTTGCCGTTGTTCAGCGCGATCTGCACCTGCTGGTTCTCGAGCAGGAAGTTCGCGGCGTCACCCACGGTGGCGGCGTTGACCGTGATCTGGTCGTAGTCGGCGACATCCATGAAGACGAAGCCCTCGCCGTCGTTGTACAGGTACGTGAAGTCGCGGCGGTCGACGTTCTCGAGCTCGACCTTGGCACCGGCGTTGAACGTCTTGTCGACGACCTTGCCGGACATGACGTTCTTGAGCTTCGTGCGGACGAACGCGCCACCCTTGCCGGGCTTGACGTGCTGGAACTCCACGACGCTCCAGAGCTGACCGTCGATGTTCAGGACGACGCCGTTCTTGATGTCTGCGGTGGATGCCATGGGGGTGGTGGTTTCCGTTCGTGAGGGGAAATGGCCGATCGCGGCCGACAGTGCATTCTACGGGATGCCGCGGCGAGACCCCTCGACGCGGCATCCGATCATCCGTCCGCCTGCCCGGTGATGACGGCGATCAGGCGCTCGATGGCGGTCGCGTAGCCCTGCACCCCTTCGCCGACGACGTGCACGACGGCGACGTCCGCGACGTAGGAGTGATGTCGGAATTCCTCGCGCGCGTTCACGTCGGAGATGTGCACCTCGGCCACGGGCAGCGCAACGCCGGCCAGCGCATCGCGCAGCACGACCGACGTGTGCGTGAGCCCGCCCGGATTGATGACGATGCCCGCGCAATCGTGCCGCGCGTCGTGGATGGCGTCGAGGAGGACGCCTTCATGGTTGCTCTGCACCGCGCGCAGCTCGAAGCCTCGGGCGGCCGCGGCAGCCGCCGCCAGCGCCTCGACGTCGGACAGCGTGGACGATCCGTAGATGCCGGGCTCGCGCGTGCCGAGCAGGTTGAGGTTGGGCCCGTTCACGAGGAGGAGGCGGTGCGGCGTGGTCACCTCGTCACGCTATCAGCGGCTGGATGCCGAGTCCTCGGCGTGGTACTGGGCGAGCAGCTCGCGCTCGCGCGCCGCCTTCGGGAAGAACCAGAAGACGAGTGCCGCTCCGACCAGCACGGCGATGATGCCGGCGAGATACGCCCAGTCCTGTCCCTGCAGGAACGACTCCTTGGCCGCCTGGGTGATGGCGTCCGCATACTGCGGGTACTGCTTCGCCGCCGCCTCGGCGCTCGCGAACGACTTCGTGAGCGTGGACTGCTGGCTGGAGGTGATCTGCGAGGCATCCGCCGAGCTTCCGATCTGCGACAGCATCGACGCCGCGTACCCCGCCGTGAGCAGGGCGCCGAAGATCGACTGCATGATGGCGCCACCGAGATCGCGCTGCAGGTCGGCGGTGCCCGACGCCATGCCCGCACGCCGCACCGGCACGGCGCCGGTCAGCGAGCGGGACGCGGGCGTCCCCGCCAGCCCCACGCCGGCGCCGATGAACGTATAGCCGAGCGCGACACTCCAGTAGCTCGCACCCTCGCGCCACAGGAGCAGCATCGTGAGGAAGCCGAGCAGTACCGGCACGTACCCGATGAGCATCGTGAACCGAGCACCGTGGCTCTCGACCAGCTTCGCCGAGCGCGGGGCGAGGATCACCATGAAGAGGGCTGCGGGAAGGATGGCGGCGCCCGCCTCGATCGTGGTGTAGCCCAAGACGTTCTGCAGGAACTGCTGTCCGATGAACATCGCGCCCATCAGGGAGCCGAACACGATGATCCCCGCCACCGCGGCGACCCAGAAGACCGGGCGCTTCGCGACATCGAGGTCGTACAGCGGGTTCGCCGCGCGGCGCTGCCGCCAGAGGAACCCGACGAGGGTCACGAGCGCGAGCCCGGTCATGCTCAGCACCAGCACGGTCGAGTCGGGCACGGTCGCGAAGTTGATCGCGACGATCAGCGCACCGACGAGCATCGCCGACAGCAGGCCGCCGAGGTTGTCCACCGGTTCGGTCGCCTCGTTCACGTGCGCGGGGATGAATCTGAGCACCAGCGGCACGGCCACCAGGATCAGCGGGATCGTCACGAGGAACACCGATCCCCACGAGAAGCTCTCCAGGAGCAGGCCCGAGATGAGGGGACCGAGCGCCGAGATCGCCCCGCCGGTGGCCGACCACAGGGCGATGGCGCGCGTGCGCGCCGCGCCCGACCACAGTGCGGTGATGAGCGCGAGCGTCGTGGGATAGGCCATGCCCGCTGCGATGCCGCCCACGACACGCGCGGCGATGAGCACCTCGATGGTGGGCGCGAACGCCGCGACGATCCCTGCCGGCAGCGAGAGGAGAACGCCGATCAGGAGCATCATCCGACGGCCGTGGCGATCGCCCACCGCACCCAGCCAGAGCACCGACGCGGCGAGACCCAGCGAGTATCCGATGGCGACGAGGTTGAGCTGGGTCTGTGATGCGTCGAACGCGATGCCGATGTCGGGAAGCGCGACGTTCGCCACCGCCAGCGGCAGATTCGCGACGGCTGCGACGAGGATCAGTGTGCCGAGCACCGCCACGGAACGTGACGGACTGGTCGAAGCAGTGGCCATCACGACCGCCTCCCTGAAGTGATGCCGGGGCGCGGCGACGACCCGGTGCCCTCATCCTGCCGGAAGGGCGGTCCCACTTCGGGGGTGATATTCGCGGGCGCTAGCCGGCGACCTCCTGGTACGCAGCGAACAGCAGCGACTCATCCGGCGCCTGCAGCACCGTCGGCTTCGCGATGTCGTCCAGCACGATGAACCGCAGCATCCCGCCACGGCTCTTCTTGTCGCGCTGCATCGTCGCGAGCAGCTGTGGCCACGCGCCCGCCCGGTAGGACGTGGGCAGGCCGAGGGTGTCGAGGATCTCGCGATGGCGCTGGGCCGCGGCATCCGGAAGTCGCCCGGCCAGTCGCGACAGCTCGGCCGCGAACACCATCCCGACGGAGATCGCGGCACCGTGACGCCAGCGGTACCGCTCGGCGTGCTCGATCGCGTGGCCGAGCGTGTGGCCGTAGTTCAGGATCTCGCGCAGCCCCGCTTCGCGCAGGTCCTCTCCGACGACCCGGGCCTTCATGTCGATCGCGAGCTCGATCGTGCGGCGGAAGGCGTCGCTGCGCGGGTCGGTCGCGGCCTCCGGGTCGGCCTGGATGAGATCCAGGATCTCGGGAGCCCAGATGAAGCCCGCCTTGACCACCTCGGCGTAGCCGGCGACGCGCTCGTTGCGCGAGAGCGAGTCCAGCAGGTCGAGGTCGCACAGCACGGCACGGGGCGCCCAGAACGCGCCCACGAGGTTCTTGCCCTCGGCGGTGTTCACGCCGGTCTTGCCGCCCACCGCGGCGTCGACCATGCCCAGCACCGTCGTCGGCACCTGCACCACTTCGACACCCCGGAGCCAGGTGGCCGCGACGAACCCGGCGAGGTCGGTCACCGCCCCGCCGCCGAAACCGATCACCGCGTCCGTCCGTGTAAAGTCGGCCTTCCCCATGACCTGCCAGCAGAACGCGGCCACCTCGATGCGCTTCCCCGCCTCGGCGTCGGGGATCTCGGCGAGGAGCACCTCCCGATCGCCCTTCAGCAGTTCGCGGAGGCCCTCTGCCTGTGCGGCGAGGGTCGGCGGATGGATCACGAGCACCTTGCGGGCGGCCGGAGGCAGGGCATCGCCGAGCATCGGCAGGACGCCGCGTCCCACCGTGATCGCATAGCTCGCGTCGCCGCTCACCGTGATGGTCGTGGCGTCGGTCATGAATCTCCCTCGAGGTGGGTGAACGGGGCACCGTGGTCGGGGCGAGCCCAGTCGACGATGCGCTCCACGACTGTCTGCAGCGGGCCGCTCGACGTGTCGAACGTCACATCGGCCAGCTGTTCGTAGATCGGGCGCCGCTCTTCGTAGATGCGGGTCCATCGCTCGAGCGGGTCCTCGCCCGCGAGCAGCGGACGGCTCGAGCCGCGCACCCGCGTGGCGACGACCCGCGGGGCGACGGTGAGCAGCACGACCCGGTGCCGCGCGAGGTCGGCGCGGGTGTCGGGGTCGAGCACCGCGCCGCCCCCGAGCGAGACGACTCCCCCACCGGCGAGCCCTTCCTTCACCGCTTCCCGTTCGAGCGCACGGAAGTGCGTCTCGCCGCGCTCGGCGAACAGCCGCTCGATCGGACCGTGCGCGCGCGACACCGCGGCGTCGGTGTCGAAGAACGGCACCTCGAGCGCACGGGCGACCTTCTTGCCGACGCTGGTCTTGCCCGCGCCCATGGGGCCGATGAGGACGACGGCGCTAGAGGGCGACGTCATGCTGTGCGAGCGAGGCATCGCTGGCGTCCGCAGTGCGGAGCGCCTCGGGGATCGCGGCGAGATACGCCTCGAGGTTGCGTCGGGTCTCGGCGACGCTGTCGCCGCCGAACTTCTCGAGCGCCACATCGGCCAGGACGATCGCGACCATCGCCTCCGCGACGACGCCGGCAGCGGGCACGGCACACACGTCGGAGCGCTGATGGTGGGCCGACGCGGTGTCGCCGGTCGCGACATCCACGGTGCGCAGCGCCTTGGGGACGGTGGCGATCGGCTTCATGCCCGCGCGCACCCGAAGCACCGTGCCGGTCGACATGCCGCCCTCGGTGCCGCCCGCCTTGTCGGAGGACCGCGCGATGCCGTCGCCTGTCGCGAAGAGCTCATCGTGCGCCTGCGAGCCGCGGCGCGTCGTCGTGAGGAAGCCGTCGCCGACCTCCACGCCCTTGATCGCCTGAATGCTCATGAGCGCCTGAGCGAGCTTGCCGTCGAGGCGGCGGTCCCAGTGCACGTGCGAGCCGAGTCCGGGCGGAAGCCCGTAGGCGAGCACCTCGACGATGCCGCCGAGCGTGTCGCCGTCCTTGCGGGCGTCATCGACCTCTGCCACCATCCGCTCGCTCGTGGCGGCGTCGAAGCAGCGCAGCGGATCGGCATCGAGGGCAGCGACGTCGTCGGGGGTCGGCAGCACCGCGTCGTCGGGCACCCGGACGGGACCGATCGAGAGCGTGTGGCTCACGAGGCGGATGCCGAGCTCCGACAGGAACGCCCGGGCGACGGCGCCGAGGGCGACGCGTGCCGCCGTCTCGCGGGCGCTCGCCCGCTCGAGGATCGGCCTGGCCTGGTCGAAGTCGTACTTCTGCATGCCGACGAGGTCGGCGTGGCCCGGACGGGGCCGCGTGAGGGCTGCGCCGCGACCGCGGGACTTCTCGGTGAGCTCGAGGGGCTCGGGGCTCATGACCTCGACCCACTTCGGCCATTCGGTGTTGCCGATGCGGAGGGCGATCGGGCTCCCCAGGCTCGTGCCGTGCACGACCCCGGACGAGATCGTCAGCTCGTCCTGCTCGAACTTCATGCGCGAACCGCGGCCGTAGCCGAGCTTGCGACGCTCGAGGTCCGCCTGGATGGCGGCGCTCGAGATGGGGACGCCCGAAGGGAGGCCCTCCATGATGGCGACGAGTTCGGGGCCGTGGGATTCGCCGGCCGTGAGCACGCGGAGCATTGCTCCAGTCTCCCACGTGCGGGAGGACGGTTACGTCAGGAGGCGGACTCGAGTGCGCGGCGCATCGCGGTGACGACGGCGCCCTCGTCGGGGAGCGGGGTGTCGACGGCACCGGTGGCGAAGATCCTCACCTGCAGGACGGCTTGATGCAGCAGCATCCCGAGCCCCGACACCGCCGCGCTGCCGGCACGCTGCCATGCGGCGGACAGCGTCGTGGGCCAGTGCCCGTATACGACGTCGAAGAGCAGCCCTCCGGCCGCCGCGAGCGCATCGGCCGCGGCCGCCGCCACCGGTGCATCTCCGGGGAGCGTGGCGATCGTCACGGGAACGGACGGGAGAGCGGATGCCTCGAACGGCGTCGTGATGACGTCGATGTCCAGTCGGCGACCGAGTTCGGCGAGCCGCGCCACGGCCTCGGGTCGCCGGGCGACGACGTCGATCCGTGTCGCGCCGAGCTCGGCGAGGGCCACGAGCCCTGAGGTCGCGGTCGCTCCGGCGCCGATGATCCGGGCCTCGTCGAGGCGGGTGATCCCCTCCTCAGCCAGGGCGCGGACGATCCCGCCGACGTCGGTGTTGAATCCGCGGGGGGCACCGCCAGCGAGCAGGAGGGTGTTGACGGCGCCGGTCAGCTCGGCGCGCCGGTCGAGCTCGTGCGCGGCGTCGTGCGCGACGCCCTTGAGTGGCATGGTCAGCGACAGGCCCCGCCACGACGCGTCGAGCCCGGCGAGCTCCCCCGCGAACGCGCCGTCGTCCACCCGGCGGCGGCCGTACGACCACGGCAGCCCGAGCGCCTCGTACGCCGCGGTGTGGAGCTGGGGCGATCGGCTGTGCGCGATCGGGTCGCCCCACACCTCGAGGCGAGAGGCGTTCGAGGTCAGCACCCCGAGTCCGGGTGATCCTCGCACCAGGCGATCCACTGCGCGACGGCGCGGTTGTGATCGCCGAGGTTCGTCGTGAACACCGTCTCGCCGGTGTCGAGGTTGACCGTCACGAAGTACATCCAATCGCCGCCCGACGGATTCATGACGGCCGAGATCGCCGCGTCGCCCGGATTGGAGATCGGACCGACAGGCAGTCCGGCGTTCACGTAGGTGTTCCACGGGTTCGGATCGAACTGCGCCTCCTCGGAGGTGCTCGCCGACCCGTCGTGCATCTCGCCGAAGCCGTACTGGGCGGTCGAGTCCATCTGCAGCAGTCCGAAGGTCTCCTGATTGTCCGGGTCGAGCCGGTTCTCGATGACCGTGGCGACCTTCTGCATGTCGGCCTCGTACCGCGCTTCGCGCTCGATGATCGAGGCGACCGTCAGCACGCGCTGACGATCCTCTTCGGGAACCCCCGCAGCGTCGAGGGACTGCACCGTGCGGTCGACGAGCGTCTGGATGACCTGCTCGGCCGTGACGTCGGGGTTGAAGGTGTAGGTGGCCGGGAACAGCCAGCCTTCCAGCGGCTGCCCGCCCGCTGCCACGACTGCGGGATCGGGCGTGACACCGTAGGCGGACGCGTCAGCCGTCGCGGCCACGAAGTCCTCGACCGGGAGGCCGGTGCCCTCGGCCAGCAGCGGCAGGGACTGCTCGACGGTGAGGCCCTCACGCAACTGGGCGGTGTTCTCCATCTTGTTCGCGGGGTCGAGCAGCGCCGCCAGCGCCGCCTCCGACGTCATCTGCAGCTGCAGTTTGAAGACGCCCGGGACGAACGGCGGGTTCTCACCCGTGTCGATCAGGTAGTCGTAGAACGCGTTCGGCGTCATCGTGACGCCGGCGTCGAACAACGCCTGCGAGATCGGCATGCCGGTGTCGCCTTCGTTGATGGTGACGAACGCCTCGCCGTTCGCGAGGCCCTCCTCGAAGTCCTTGGGCAGCTCCCAGCCCATCACCTCGCGGACCTTGTCCTCGTACGTCGTCCAGACGTACCAGGCGCCACCAGCCACGCCTCCGACGATCAGCAGGATCACGCCGAGGGCGATCCATCCGCCGATGCGCCGCTTGCGCTTGTCTTTGGGCGGCGGCACGCTGCCGAGCTCGTCGCTCGAGCTGTGGCCGCTGAAGAGGTCTTCCAGCGTCGAGGGCGAGCTGGCGCGCGCGCTCGCGGCGGTCGCCCGTGCCCCGAACGCCTCGGTCGGGTCGGCGGGCGAGCCTGAGGAGGCGGGAACGATCGGTGTCGCCCCGGTGCGGCTGTAGGGCAGCGCGGGCTCGGCGTCGCCGGCGAGCATCCAGGAGTCGTCGTCGACCGGGTCGGCGGGGCGGGGCGTGTACGCGCGGGGCTGCGCGAGCACGCCCGACTCGTCGGTGACGGCATCGTGCTGCGCCGGGCGCGGCATCGCCGCAGTGGGTGCTGCGTCGACGGCCGCCTGAGCGGGCGACACGTCGGCCGGTGCGCCCGCAGGACGCGCCGCAGCGTTCAGGCCGGCGGCGGCCGCACGCAGCTCGCGGCGCGACAGCGGTGCTCCGGTCGCCGGGCGCGCGGGACCCTGTGCCCCGCCCTCCTCGCCACCGTCGCCCGCGCGCGACCCGAAACCGGCGTCATCGCCGGTGTGCCGGAAATCGCGCGACCGAGGGTCGGGAAGCTTGCCGAACAGATCCGCGAACGGATCTCCAGACGGGGTCTCGGGCATGTCAGGCGGGCTCCTGGTGGACGGGTGTTCCGGGTGGTCGGCCGGTGCTCTTCTCGACGTCGAGTGCTTGCTGGAGCAGCACGACCGCGGCGACCTGATCCACAATGCTACGAGACGAACGCTGGGATCGGCCCGAATCACGCAGTGCGGCATGCGCGGAGACCGTCGACAGGCGTTCGTCGACGAGCCGCACCGGCAGAGCGGATGCCGCGGCCACCGCCGCGGCGAAGTCCCGGGCATCGGCAGTCGAGGCGGTGTCCTCGCCGCGCAGATTGAGCGGCAGGCCGACCAGGATCTCGGCCGCCGAGTACTCCTCCGCCAGCGCTGCGACGCGCGCCACGGCGCCGTCGTCTCGCTTCACCGTCTCGACGGGCGTGGCGAGCAGCCCGTCGGGATCGCAGCGCGCGACGCCGACTCGCGCCCTCCCGACGTCGATGCCGAGCCGTACCCCGCGACGGAATCCGCTCACGCGCTGAGCGCGTCCTTCACCGCGGTGAGAGCAGCGGACAGCGCCGAGGCATCCGTCCCACCGCCCTGGGCGACGTCGTCGCGTCCGCCGCCGCCACCACCCAGCACGGCGGCCGCGGTCTTCGCGAGCACGCCGGCCTTCACACCCGCAGCGCGTGCGGCGTCGTTCGTGGCGACGATGACCACCGCGCGACCGCCGATCTCCGCGCCGAGCGCGACGACGGCGGACTGAGCGCCGAGGCGCTCGCGCACCTGGAGGGCGAGGGAGCGCACGTCGTCCGCGGACGACGCGGCGCCGAGCGACTCCGCGACCACGAGATGGCCGCCGATCGACGATGCGGACCCCGCAAGGGCCGGGATGCGGTCGCCGAGGGCTTTGGCCTCGAAGGAGGCGATCTTCTTCTCGGCGGCCTTGAGGCTCGCGGTCAGCTCGGCGATGCGTGCGGGGAGCTGGTCGCGGGGCGTCTTGAGCGTCGAGGTGAGCTGCGACACGATCGCCCGTTCGGCCGCAAGCGACCGGAACGCGTCGAGACCGACGAGCGCCTCCACGCGGCGGTTCGCAGCCCCGACGGACGACTCCCCGACCAGGCTGATGAGGCCGACCTCGGCACTCGTCGACACGTGCGTTCCCGCGCAGAGCTCGCGGGACCACGGGCCGCCGATGTCGACCATGCGCACGGTGTCGCCGTACTTCTCGCCGAACAGCGCCATGGCGCCGAGCGACTTGGCCTCGTCGAGCGCGAGCACACGGGTGGTCACCTCGAGGTTGTCGCGCACCGCGTTGTTGGCGATCTCCTCGATCTCGCTCTTGGTCTCGTCGGAGAGCGACTGCCCCCACGTGAAGTCGAAGCGCATGTAGCCGGCGCGGTTGAGCGAGCCCGCCTGGGTCGCCGTCTTGCCGAGCGTGTCGCGCAGCGCGGCGTGCACGAGGTGGGTGGCCGAGTGGGCCTGCCGCGCGGCGCGGCGGTTCACGGCGTCCACCACCGTCGTCGCAGGCTGGTCGACGGCGACCTCGCCGGTCGTCACCTCGACGGTGTGGCTGATCAGTCCCGCGACGGGCTTCTGCACGTCGAGCACCTCGAGCTCGTAGCCCGGACCGACGATGACGCCCTTGTCGGCGACCTGGCCGCCCGATTCCGCGTAGAGGGCCGTCTCGGCGAGGATGACCTCGGCGATCTGTCCCGCGGAGGCACGATCGACGGCCATGCCGTCGACGAGGATGCCCAGCACACGCGACTCGGTCTCGAGATCGGTGTAGCCCGTGAAGACCGTCTCGCCCTTCGCGCGGAACTCGCGGTAGACGCTGGTGTCGGCGAGCTGGCGCTTGCGCGAACGCGCGTCGGCCTTCGCCCGCGCGCGCTGCTCCTGCATCAGCGTGTCGAACGCCGCGCGGTCGACGGTGAGCCCGGCCTCTTCGGCGATCTCCAGGGTGAGGTCGATCGGGAACCCGTACGTGTCGTGCAGGAGGAACGCCTCGGCGCCCGTCAGTGCGGTGCCGCCGTCGCGCTTCGTCTGCGCGACGGAGTCCTCCAGGATGCTCGAACCCGCCGCGAGCGTGCGCAGGAAGGTCTCCTCCTCAGCCAGCGCGTACTGCGAGATGCGGGCGTAGTCGGCCTCCACCTCGGGATAGACGTCCTTCATCGCGTCGCGCGATGCGGCGAAGAGCTCGGCGAACGTCGGGCCCTCGACGCCGAGCTGGCGCATCGAGCGGATCGCGCGCCGCATGAGGCGCCGCAGGATGTAGCCGCGCCCGTCGTTCGACGGCGTCACACCGTCGGACATCAGCATGAGCGACGAGCGCACGTGGTCGGCGACCACGCGGAAGCGCACGTCGTCGTCGTGGTTCGCGCCGTAGGTGCGACCCGAGAGGGCGACGGCACGGTCGAGCACCGGGCGCACCTGGTCGGTCTCGTACATGTTGTCGACGCCTTGCTTGATGAACGCGATGCGCTCCAGGCCCATGCCGGTGTCGATGTTCTTGTTCGGCAGCTCGCCGACGATGTCGAAGTCGTACTTCGAGCGGACGTTGGTGATCTCGTACTGCATGAAGACGAGATTCCAGATCTCGACATACCGGTCGTCGTCGGTGGCCGGGCCGCCGTCGACGCCGTACGCGGGACCGCGATCGAAGAAGATCTCGGAGCAGGGTCCGGCAGGGCCGGGCAGACCGGTGCTCCAGTAGTTCGTGTCCTTGCCGAGACGCTGGATGCGCTCTTCGGGCAGGTCCGTGAGCTCCAGCCAGAGGTCGTGCGCCTCATCGTCCTCTTCGTAGACGGTGACCCAGAGGTCCTCAGGGTCGAACCCGAGGCCGCCGTCTGCCTCGGACGAGGTCAGCAGATCCCACGCGTAGCGGATCGCCCCCTCCTTGAAGTAGTCGCCGAACGACCAGTTGCCGAGCATCTGGAAGAACGTGCCGTGGCGCGGCGTCTTGCCGACCTCTTCGATGTCGTTGAGACGGATGCACTTCTGGTTGTCGGCCGCACGGGGGTACGGCGCGGGGACGTCGCCGCTCAGGTAGGGGATGAACGGCACCATGCCGGCGACGGTGAACAGCAGCGCAGGGTCGTCCGTCACCAGAGAGGCGGAGGGGACGATCGTGTGGCCGTTCTTCTCGAAGTAGTCGAGGTAGCGCTGGGCGATCTCGGCGGTCTTCATTCGGGTTCCTCGCAGAAAACGCGCGGTCCACTCCCCTGAGACGGGGCAGCGGCGCGCTGGGTCAGTCGGTGAGCTTGTTCGCCGTATCGGCCGCGGCGTCGGCGGCGCCGGCCGCCGTGGCGCGGGCCGTCTCGGCGACGTCGGCTGCGGCGTCCTTCACATCGTCGGCCAGGCCCGAGATGCGGGACTCCTGCTCGCGATACGCATCGCCGATGCGGTCGGTGAACTCCGTGATGCGGGCGTCGACCTCGGCGAGGATCTCGTGTCCTCGCGGGTCCTTGTTCATGAGGTGTGCGACGACGAACCCGCCGGCGATGCCGAACAGGAACCACAGCACGTTCTTCATGTCACCACTTCCTCGCGGAGCCGCGGGGCGCGGCATCCCACCATCGTAGGCGGAAACGACGAAGGGCGTCGGGAATCCCCGACGCCCTTCGCGCCTGGCACTGAACGATCTCGCACAACCATCGCGCAGAGCTTGTTTCGGACGCGGCGCTTCGCGCAGCCTCCGGGCGCGGCCCTAGCGGGCCGCGTAGTACTCGACGACGAGCTGGACGTCGCAGACCACGGGGACCTCGGCGCGCTTGGGGCGACGCACGAGACGGGCCTGGAGCTTGTCGAGCTCGACCTCGAGGTAGCCCGGAACGGGCGGCAGGACGTCGGCGTGGCCGCCGGCGGCTGCGACCTGGAAGGGCTCGGTGCCCTCGCTCTTGGCCTTGACGTGAATGAGCTGACCCGGCTTCACGCGGAACGACGGGCGGTCGACGAGCTGGCCGTCGACGAGGATGTGACGGTGCACGACGAGCTGGCGCGCCTGTGCGGTCGTGCGGGCGAAGCCCGAACGGAGCACGAGGGCGTCGAGACGCATCTCGAGGAGCTCGACGAGGTTCTCACCGGTCAGGCCCTGGGTGCGGCGGGCCTCGTTGAACGTGTTGCGCATCTGCTTCTCGCGGATGCCGTACTGCTCGCGCAGACGCTGCTTCTCACGCAGACGGACGGCGTAGTCGCTGTCCTGCTTGCGCTTGGTGCGGCCGTGCTCACCGGGAGCGTACGGACGCTTCTCGAGGTAGCGGGCGGCCTTCGGGGTGAGGGCCACGCCGAGAGCGCGGGAGAGACGGACCTTGCGGCGGTCCTGGGACTTCGTTGCCACGAAGCGTTCCTTTCGATGACGCGGCCATGTCGATCACGGCTCGCGGACGTATCTCGGTCTCTTCGCCCTGTCCGGATGCACGCCGGGGCATGCCGGAAGGTCGGTGAAGAAGAGAGAGGATGCCCGAAAACTGTGTTTCGAGCCGGTCAAGTTTATCAGACGGCGGCTCGAGGACGGGCCGAGCGGATGCCGCGCCTCAGCGCTCCCCCGCGAGGATGCGCCGGATCTTCTCGAGCCGCGCCTGCACATCGCGCTCCTGGCCGTGGTTCGTGGGCTCGTAGTAGCGGCGGCCGCGCAGCTCATCGGGAAGGTACTGCTGCGGCGAGACGCCCACCTCGGAGTCGTGCGGGTAGACGTACCCCTTGCCGTGGCCGAGGCGCTTCGCGCCCGGGTAGTGCGCGTCGCGCAGATGCACCGGCACCCGACCGAAGCCGCCGGCCCGCACATCGGCGATCGCGGCGTTGATCGCGAGGTAGGCGGCGTTCGACTTCGCTGTCGTGGCGAGGTACGCCGTCGCCTCGGCGAGCGGGATGCGCCCCTCGGGCATGCCGATCAGCTGCACGGCGTCGGCGGCGGCGACCGCGATCCCCAACGCCTGGGGGTCGGCCAGTCCGATGTCTTCGGCTGCCGAGATGATCAGGCGACGGGCGATGAAGCGAGGGTCCTCGCCCGCTTCGATCATGCGTGCCAGGTAATGCATCGCAGCGTCGACATCGGAACCGCGGATCGACTTGATGAACGCGCTGATGACGTCGTAGTGCTCGTCGCCCTGACGGTCGTAGCGCAGGAGCGCGCGGTCGACCGCCTGGGCGACGTGCTCGGGCGTGATCTGCGGCGGCTCGGAGCCCTCGGCGCCCTCGGCCTCGTCGTCGGCGGGCTCGGCGAAGGAGGCCGCCGCCTCGAGCGCGGTGAGCGCGCGACGCGCGTCGCCGGACGACAGGCGCACCAGCGCATCGCGGGCCTCATCCGTCAGCGCCACAGCCCCGGCGAGACCCCGGGCGTCGGTGACCGCGCGATCGATCAGCAGGCGCAGGTCGTCGTCGGTGAGCGGCTTGAGCGTCAGGAGCAGCGAGCGGGAGAGCAACGGCGAGATGACGGAGAACGACGGGTTCTCGGTCGTGGCGGCGATCAGGACGACCCAGCCGTTCTCGACGCCCGGCAGCAGCGCATCCTGCTGCGCCTTCGTGAACCGGTGGATCTCGTCGAGGAACAGGATCGTCGACTGTCCGTAGAGGTCGCGCTGCGTGAGCGCCTCCTGCATCACCTCGCGGACGTCTTTCACGCCGGCCGTCACCGCGGAGAGCTCGACGAAACGGCGCCCGGAGGAGCGGGCGATGGCCTGCGCGAGCGTCGTCTTGCCCGTCCCCGGCGGCCCCCAGAGGATGACGGATGTCGCCGCGCGGGCCGCCGCCTCGGGATTCGCGAGCGTGACCAGAGGCGATCCGGGACGAAGGAGATGTCCTTGCCCGGCGACCTCGTCGAGCGAGGTCGGACGCATCCGCACCGCAAGGGGCGTCTGCCCCTGGAAGAGCGCGGTCGGAGAAGTCACCGCCCCAGGCTAGCCCGCGCCTGCGACGGCGGGTGCGGCCGGCGTTTTGCCGCCGGTGAAACGGCACCATAGGATCAACCCGGCCCGGGAACCGACCCGGAGCGGAGGAGGTTCCGTGGCTAACGGTGGCAAGGATCGCGGCTCGCGCGAGGCGCGGGAGCGTGCACGGCTGTACCAGGCGCGTGTGGATTTCCACAACGGACAGTCTCGCCGCCGGACCCGCGACAACCTCGTCGCAGGCATCGCGGGTGGCCTGCTGGTCGTCGGCGTCCTCGCCGCCCAGACCGCGTACTTCGTCAGCGGTCCCGGAGCCCCCGCGCCCGAGCCGACGCAGAGCATGAACCCCGGCGAGACGCCCGCGCCTACCCCCACCGACACGGGGACGCCGACGAACACGCCCACCCCGAGCGTCACACCCACTCCGACGCCGTAGAAAGCGGCCGTCCGGGCATCTGAGCAGACGGATCCCCGTACTAGGCTTGGGAGCCGTCCAACCCCCCACAGGCGGCGCGAGCCGCGATGAGGTGCATCCCGTGACTGCTGCAGCAGAGTCCACTCCCGAGTCCACCGGTCCCTCGACCGCAGACACCCAGCCCGAGCCCGAGGTCGTCGACGCCGACGTCCCCGCGACGGAGGCCTCCGAGAACGTCCGGCCCGACGGCGACGACGCCGTCACCGAGGCCGAGTCCGGCGCGCCCGAGGTCGAAGCGGCTCAGGCGGCTGAGGCAGCGGGCGCCGAAACGCCCGCGGAGGCGGAGGTCCCCGACGCCGAGGCTGCTGGCGCCGCATCTGACGCAACCGAGGGCGAGACCGCTGGGCCCGAGACGTCCGCGCCGGCACGCCCGGCAGCGCCGGTGCCGACGCCGCGCCCGCGTGCGACGGCCGCGGCGCAGGTCGCCGCGCCGAGCGAGCCCTGGGGTCGCGTCGAGGACGACGGCACGGTGTCGGTGCGCGAAGGTGACACGTGGCGCGTGGTGGGGCAGTTCCCCGATGGCTCTCCTGAGGAGGCTCTCGCCTACTTCGAGCGCAAGTACGCCGATCTGGCGAGCGAGGTGACCCTCCTCGAGGTGCGCCGGCGCCGAGGCGGCGCGTCGGCCTCCGACCTGCGCGCCGCTGCCAAGGCCGTGTCCGCCAAGCTCGACGGCGCGGCAGCCGTGGGCGACCTGGCCGGCCTCGAGGCGCGCGTCGCCGCACTGACCGAGACGCTGGCCGCGGCATCCGAGTCCGAAGCCGCAGCCGCGCGCGAGGCCGTCGACGAGGCGGTCCGCGCTCGCACCGAGCTGGTGGAGAAGGCCGAGGCCCTCGCTGCGCGCGACCCCCGCACGGTGCAGTGGAAGCAGGCGACCGCCGAGCTGAACGAGCTGTTCGAGCAGTGGCAGTCCCAGCAGCAGAACGGCCCCCGCCTGCCGAAGTCGACCGCCCAGCAGCTGTGGAAGCGGTTCCGTGACGCGCGTTCGACCGTCGACAAGCACCGCCGAGAGTTCTACGCAGAGCTCGACGAGGCTCACAAGGGCGTTCGCGAGCGTAAGACCAAACTCGTCGAGAAGGCCGAGGCGCTCGCCCCGAAGGGCGAGGACGGCATCCCGGCCTACCGCGAGCTCCTCGACCAGTGGAAGACCGCCGGCCGCGCCGGGAAGAAGGTCGACGACGCCCTCTGGGTGCGCTTCAAGGCAGCCGGTGACGCCCTGTACGGGGCGCGCGTCGAACGAGAGGCCGCCGACGCCGAGGCATCCCGCGAGAAGATCGAGGCCAAGCGCGCGCTTCTCGTCGAGGCCGGAGCGGTCGCCGATGAGCGCAACCTCGGCAAGGCACGCACGCTGCTCACCGGAATCCAGCGTCGCTGGGACGAGATCGGGCGCATCTTCCCGCGCGACGCGGAGCGCTCGCTCGACGACGACCTGCGCAAGATCGAGCAGGCCCTGCGCACGCGCGAGGACGCCGACTGGAAGAGCAACAATCCAGAGACCAAGGCGCGCGCGAATGACATGACGCGTCAGCTGACCGACGCGATCGAGAAGCTCGAGGCGGAGCTGGCCGCCGCGAAGAAGTCCGGCGACAAGAAGGCCATCGCCGACGCGACAGACGCGCTCAACGCTCGCAAGGCGTGGCTGAAGGCCGTCGGCGGCTGACCCACGATCTCGTCTCCCGCCGGGTTGTCCACAGCCCGGCGGGAACGGTGCCGCGTGCGTGGATCGGTGCGGCACACTGCCGCTATGGCCTCGCCGTTCCTCTATTTCGTCGATGACCGTCTGTCGCTCGCCGAGCTCATGGCGGCGCGTCTGGACGGCGACGTGGTCGAGCTGGGCGACGCCTACATCCCCGCCGACGCGGTCGAGACGCGGGCTCTGCGCGCCGGTTCGCTGACCGGCCTGCTGGGCGACACCCTCGCCGCCACGCACCTCACCGCCGCATGGGTGCACGGAGTTCTCTCCGAGCCGCCCTCCCCGCACACCGTGCAGCGCGCCGTGCCGCGGCGGCTGCATCGCGTGCCCAGTCGCCGCCTCGTCTACCGCGACCTGGCCGTCGACCCTGCCGACCTCGTGACCGTCGGCGGAGTGCGCGTGACGACTCCGGTGCGCACTCTCGAAGATCTCTGCCGCGTAGGCGACGACGCGCACACGCGCGCGGCCCGTCTGCTCGCCATGGGCCGGGGCGACCTGGTCGACGCGGCGATCGCACGACTCGATGCGGGGGCGCTCCCCCACAAGCGCGGCGCGATCGTCCTGCTGCGCGGCCTCGCCGCCGCCGAGGCTGCTACGACGACGTGACGCGGTAGACGTCGTACACGGCGTCGATCCGGCGCACCGCGTTGAGGACGCGGTCGAGGTGCACGATGTCACCCATCTCGAACACGAAGCGACTCAGGGCCAGCCTGTTGCTCGATGTCGAGACCGACGCCGACAAGATGTTGACGTGATGCTCACTGAGCACGCGCGTCACATCGCTGAGCAGGCCGGAGCGGTCGAGCGCCTCTACCTGGATCTGCACGAGGAAGACGCTCTTGGTCGTCGGCGCCCACTCGACGTCGATCAGACGCTCGGGGTCGTCCATCAGCGACTTGACGTTCGTGCAGTCCGCCCGGTGCACGGACACGCCGCTGCCGCGGGTCACGAACCCCATGATCTGGTCGCCGGGCACGGGCGTGCAGCACTTCGCGAGCTTGACGAGGATGTCGGGTGCTCCGCGCACGAGGATCCCGCTGTCGCCGTTGCGCGGCTGACGTGGGCGGCCGACCCCGGGCAGCTCGATCGGACCCGTGCTCGTGTCGTTGGCGCTGACCAGCGCCGTGACCTTCTCGATCACGGACTGCGTCGACACGTGACCTTCGCCGACCGCTGCATACAACGCCGAGACATCCTCGTAGCGGAGCTGGTGGGCGACCTCGGTGAACGAGTCCTGGCTCATCAGCCGCTGCAGCGGCAGGTTCTGGCGGCGCATCGCGCGTGCGATGGACTCCTTGCCCTGCTCGATGGCCTCTTCTCGCCGCTCCTTGGTGAACCAGCCGCGGATCTTGTTCCGTGCGCGCGTGCTCTTGACGAAGCCGAGCCAGTCCTGGCTGGGGCCGGCGTCCGGGTTCTTCGACGTGAACACCTCGACGACGTCGCCGCTCTTCAGCTCGGACTCGAGCGGAACGAGACGCCCGTTGACCTTGGCGCCCATCGTGCGATGGCCCACCTCGGTGTGCACGGCATAGCCGAAGTCCACCGGTGTCGCGCCCGCAGGGAGCCCGATGACACGTCCCTTCGGCGTGAAGACGTACACCTCTTTCGCGCCGATCTCGAACCGCAGCGAGTCGAGGAACTCCCCGGGATCGGCGGTCTCGGCCTGCCAGTCGGAGATGTGCGCGAGCCACGCCATGTCGGTGTCGAGCGCCTTCGTGTCGCTCTTGCCGCCGTTCATCCGCTCTTTGTACTTCCAGTGTGCGGCGACGCCGTACTCGGCTTGCTGGTGCATCTCGTTGGTGCGGATCTGGATCTCGACGGTGCGCCCGCCCGGACCGATCACGGTCGTATGCAGCGACTGGTAGAGATTGAACTTCGGCGTGGCGATGTAGTCCTTGAACCGCCCGGGAAGCGGCGTCCAGCGTGCGTGGATCGCACCGAGGACCGCGTAGCAGTCGCGCACGCTGCCGACCAGGATGCGGATGCCGATGAGGTCGTAGATGTCGTCGAACTCGCGGCCGCGCACGACCATCTTCTGGTAGACGGAGTACAGCTGCTTCGGACGGCCCATGACGCGGCCGCGGATGCGCAGCTCGCGCAGGTCGGTGTCGACGGCGTCGATCACGTTCTGCACGTACTGCTCCCGCTGCGGGGTGCGCTGCTTCACGAGGCTCTCGATCTCGGCGTACAGCTTCGGGTGCAGCACCGCGAACGAGAGATCCTCGAGCTCGGACTTGATCGCCTGGATGCCGAGCCGGTGCGCCAGGGGTGCGTAGATCTCGAGGGTCTCGGTCGCCTTCTTGCGCGCCTTCTCGGGTGGCACGAAGCCCCAGGTGCGCGCGTTGTGGAGGCGGTCTGCCAGCTTGATCAGCAGCACACGGATGTCGCGCGACATCGCGACGATCATCTTGCGGACCGTCTCGGCCTGGGCGCTTTCGCCGTACTTGACCTTGTCGAGCTTCGTGACGCCGTCGACGAGCATCGCGACCTCGTCGCCGAACTCCGCAGTGAGGGCGTCGAGCGCGTAGCCGGTGTCTTCGACGGTGTCGTGGAGCAGCGCGGCCGCGATCGCCTTCGGCCCCAGCCCGAGGTCGGCCAGGATCTGGGCGACCGCGAGCGGGTGGGTGATGTACGGCTCACCGCTCTGCCGGGTCTGCCCGCTGTGCGCCTTGTCGGCGACGGCGTACGCGCGCTCGATGATCGAGAGGTCGCCCTTGGGGTGGTGCGTGCGCACCGTGCGGAGAAGCTGCTCGACGTCGTCGCGCCGGGCGGACCGC
The DNA here is from genome assembly GCF_042274785.1 of Microbacterium sp. NPDC056003. Taxonomy (NCBI): domain Bacteria; kingdom Bacillati; phylum Actinomycetota; class Actinomycetes; order Micrococcales; family Microbacteriaceae; genus Microbacterium; species Microbacterium sp. NPDC056003. Next base: position 227,143 of record NZ_JBHJXQ010000002.1, read on the forward strand.
GAGAAGATTCGCGGCACGAGGCGGCGAAGCGAGGAGGTCTGGGCGGGAGGGACGGTCTCGGTCATCCGAACCCCTCCCCTCCGCTGGACCTCACAATCCTACGCCCGCGCGGATGCGCGTCAGGCCGGCGTCCGGGCCAGCTCGCGCGCCGCCAGGACCCGCTCGTCGCGCGCCTTGATCGCCGGCTCACCCTCGCGCAGCAGCGAGTACAGCGGCGCGGCCACGAAGATCGTCGAGTAGGCGGCCACGATCGTTCCGACGAAGATCGAGAGCGACAGGTCGGTGAGCGTCTGGGCGCCCAGCCACAGCGCGCCGATGAACAGGATCGCTCCCGTCGGCAGCACAGCGACGACGGTCGTGTTGATGCTTCGCACGAGCGTCTGGTTGACGGCGAGGTTGACGGACTCGCCGAACGTGCGACCCGACACCTCACCGTCTTCACTGGTGTTCTCTCGGATCTTGTCGAAGACGACCGTGGTGTCGTACAGCGCATACGAGAGGATCGTCAGGAATCCGATCACCGCCGCCGGCGAGATCTCGAACCCGAAGAGCGCGTAGACGCCGACGGTGATGATGAGCACGTCCACGAGGCCGATGATGGCGGAGACCGACATCTTCCAGGTCCGGAAGTACAGCGCGAGGATGATGAAGGTCAGCGCGAGGAAGATCGCGAGACCCCACAGCGACTGGCGCGTGACGTCGGCTCCCCAGCTGGGACCGATGAACGACGCGCTGACTTCGCTCTCGGGGACGCCGTAGGCGTCGGCAAGCGCCGTCGCGACCTCGCGGCTCTCGGCATCCTCGAGCTGATCGGTCTGCACGCGCACTGCGTCGTCGCCGATCGTGACCACCTTCGTCGTGGCGTCGGGGACGACGCTGTGCACGGCGTCGGTGGCGAGGGACTGATCGACGGGGGTGCTCACGCCGCTCACGGTGAACTGGGAGCCGCCGGTGAACTCGATGGAGAACTGGATGGGACGGAACAGCGGCACCAGCGCGGAGCCGATCACGAGGATCGCCGCGATGAGGAACCACAGGCGACGGCGACCGATGAAGGGGAACGAGGTCTTGCCGGTGTAGAGGTCGTTGCCGAACTGGCTCATGGAGCGCATCAGTCGTCTCCCTCCTTGGCGGTCGTGCCGGGTTTCGAGGTATCGGCCGCGGCCAGTTCAGCCTGCTTGCGCTCGGCGATGGTCTGGCGGCGGACTGCTTCGCCGCGCGACTTCACGGAGCGACGCCCTGCTGCCGTCGTGGCGGTCGCGGCAACCGGCTCGCGGAACTGCGCGCGGCCGCGGTAGACGGCGCCGAGCGCGGTCGGGTCGAGTCCCGACAACGGGTGGCCGCCGCCGAAGAACCGGGTTCGCGCGAGCAGCTGCATGACCGGGTGGGTGAACAGGATGAAGATCAGGACGTCGATCGCGGTCGTGAGTCCGAGCGTGAACGCGAAGCCCTTCACCGTGGCGTCCGCAAGGATGTACAGCACGACGGCCGCCAGGATGTTGATCGACTTGGAGATGTAGATCGTGCGCTTGGCGCGGTTCCAGCCGTCCTCGACGGCGCTGGTGATCGACTTGCCGTCCCGCAGCTCGTCCCTGATGCGTTCGAAGTAGACGATGAAGGAGTCGGCCGTGAAGCCGATCGTTACGATGAGGCCCGCGACGCCTGCGAGCGACAGGCGGAAGCCCATGCGCCAGGCGAGGATGCACAGCGTCAGGTAGGTCAGCACCGCCATCACCGCGAGCGACGCGATGATCACGAAGCCCAGCGCGCGGTAGACGATCAGCGAGTAGATCGCCACGAGCGCCAGGCCGATGAGACCGGCGATCAGACCGATCTGCAGCTGCTGCGAACCGAGCGTCGCCGAGATGGAGTTCGAGCTCTCGACGGTGAAGCTCAGCGGCAGGGCGCCGTACTTCAGCTGATCGGCGAGGACCTTCGAGGTCTCCTGCGTGAAGTTGCCCGTGATGCTCGGGTCGCCGCCCAGGATCACCGCGTTCATCGAGGGCGCGGAGAGGACGTACCCGTCGAGCACGAACGCGAACTGGTTCACGGGCGGCTCGGCACCGAACAGGCGCTGGCTGATCTCGCCGAAGATGCGCGTGCCCTCCTCGTCGAACCGGAGGTTCACCGCCCACAGCCCGTTCTGCTGCTGGAGGCCGAAGTTGGCGTCGTCGATCGACGACCCGTCGAGCTCCACCGGTCCGAGGATGTACTTGATCTCGCCGGCGGGGTCGCACGTGATGAGCGGCTGGTCGGCGGGTGCGTTGGCCGGATCGTTCGAGGGATCGGCGCAGTCGTACGACTGGAACTCGGCCTGGAGCTTCGGCGTGATCCACGCGAGGTCGCTGCCGTTCGTCGGCTCGGCGGTCGGGGTCGCCTGCAGGGTCGGGTCGGGCGTCGGGAACGGAGTCTCCTTGCCGTCCTCACCCACGAACGACGTCGCCGGCGAACCCGTGTACAGCACAGCGCGCAGCTGCAGCTGGGCGGACGCCTCGATGCGGTTGCGCGTCTCCTCGTCGGCCTGACCGGGGATCTGCACGACGATCTGGTTGCCCGCCTGAGTGGTGACGTCGGCCTCGCCGACGCCCGAGGCGTCGACGCGCTGGCGGATGATCGTGACCGCCTGGTTCATCTGCTCCTCGGAGGGAGCAGCGCCGTCTTCGGTCTGCGCCTCGAGCACGATCTGCGTGCCGCCCTGGAGGTCGAGCGCGAGCTCCGGCGTCCAGGAGCTCTGCTGGAAGACGTAGACACCGAGCGCGTTGATCGCGGCAAGGAGCGCCGTGATGACGAGGAGACCGGTCAGCGCGCGCCACGCATGCCGGACGGGAGTGGAAGTCGCCACTGATTCCGCTTTCTGGAAGGCAGCCCCGAGGGGCCGGTGGTCAGGCCTGGGGCTTGGTGCCGCTGTCGGAGTCCGGGTCGGAGTCCGCCTTCGCGGGGCCCTCGGCGACGTCATCGCTCACGAGAGGCGCCGGCTCGACGACGACGTCATCGGCCGCGGAGGTCGTCGGAACGAAGTCATCCTCGGTGGGCTGCTCGACGGTCGCGGTGACGACGCGGAGGATCGCCTGGCTGTGCACCTTGATGTCGACGCCGGGCGCGATCTCGACGACCGCCGGCTGGTCGAGGTTCTCGGGGTCGTACGACACGATCGTCCCGTACAGCCCGCCCTGCAGCAGCACCTCGGCACCGGGCACGGTGTTGCGCGCGCGCTCCTCCTGTTCGAGCTTCTGCTTCGCCATCCGACGGCGCGAGCTCCAGAACATGAAGACCAGGAGCACGACCAGCAGGATGATGAGGCCGTAGTTGGTGAAGAACTCGTTCATTGGAGGTGAGGGGACCTTTCGGGTCAGGCACACACCATGGCGGCGCTGCCTGCGAGGAGGAGGGTAGGCGAAAGCCTCCAGCGATTATAGGTCATCGAAGTCGAGCACCGATTCGGCAGGCCGGGCGCCCAGGTGAGCATAGGCCTCAGGTGTCGCGACGCGCCCCCGGGGGGTCCTCCCCATGAATCCGATCCGCACCAGGTAGGGCTCGACGACCGACTCGATGGTCTCCGCCTCCTCCCCGACCGCGACCGCCAGCGTGCCCAGTCCGACCGGGCCGCCGCGGAACCGTCGCACGACCGCGTCCAGCACGGCACGGTCGAGCCGGTCGAGGCCGATCGAGTCCACGTCGTACAGGTCGAGGGCGGCGTCGACGAGCGCCGTGTCGGCGGCCTCGCCGTCGCCGTGGACGATCAGGTAGTCGCGCACGCGACGCAGCAAGCGATTCGCGATGCGGGGCGTGCCGCGCGAGCGGCGCGCGATCTCGGCGCGGGCTTCGGGTGGCACCGAGACGCCGAGCATGACCGCCGACCGCGCGATGACCTGCTCGAGCTCTTCGGGCTCGTAGTACTCGAGGTGCGCGGTGAAGCCGAAGCGGTCGCGGAGCGGGTTCGGCAGCAACCCGGAGCGCGTGGTCGCGCCGACCAGCGTGAACGGCGCGAGATCGAGCGGGATGCTGGTCGCGCCGGCGCCCTTGCCCACCATGATGTCGATGCGGAAGTCCTCCATGGCGAGGTACAGCATCTCTTCGGCCGAACGGGCCATGCGGTGGATCTCGTCGATGAAAAGCACTTCGCCCGGCGTGAGGCTCGACAGGAGTGCCGCGAGATCGCCGGCGTGCTGAATGGCGGGCCCGCTCGAGAGCCGCAGTGGGCGCGCGCTCTGGTGGGCGACGATCATGGCGAGGGTCGTCTTGCCGAGACCGGGCGGACCGGACAGCAGGATGTGGTCGGGCGGACGCTGCTGGATGCGCGCGGCGTCGAGCAGCAGTTGAAGCTGGCCGCGCACCTTCTGCTGGCCGACGAACTCCGAGAGGGAGGTCGGGCGCAGCGCACCCTCGATCGCGAGTTCGGTCTCGTCGGCGGGCTCGGCGGCGTCTCGGAAGTCATCCACCGACGGGCTCCTTCCGTGCGGGGCCGAGCACTGACAGCGTCAACCGCAGCAGCGCCGGCACCGAGGCACGATCGGCGGGCGCCGCATCGCCGGCGACGGACTCGACCGCCTCGGCGGCCACACGCTCCGACCATCCCAGGCCGATGAGCGCCTGCACCACCTGCGCGGGAACGGCGGCCGAGGCATCCGCCCGGCTCGCCGGTGACGGGTGCGAGGCCACGATCTTTCCCGCGAGCTGGACCACGATGAGCTTGGCGGTCTTGGGGCCGATGCCCGATACGCGCCGGAACGGGGCGTCGTCGTCGGCGCTCACCGCGTCGGCGATCTGCGGGACGGTGAGCGTGGCGAGCACGCCGAGCGCGGACTTCGGGCCCACGCCGGTCACGCCGAGGAGCTGCGTGAAGACGGTCAGTTCGTCGCGACCCTCGAAGCCGAAGAGCGAGAGTGCGTCTTCGCGCACGATGAGGCTGGTGTGCAGCGTGATCTGCTCGCCGAGGTGCGCAGCGCGCGCGACCTGCGGAGTCACGGCGACCGAGAGCCCCACCCCGCCGACCTCGACCACGATCGAATCGGGCTCGATGTGCAGCACGGTGCCGCGAACTGACGAGATCATGCTCCGAGCCTACGTGTGCGTTCGGACGTTTGTTCGAGCGACACGCTCGTCATCGCCGCGCGAGGCGCTCGGCGTCGGCCCATGCACGCTGCGCCGGAGTGAGGGGACCGGATGCCGCGGCCGCCGCTCGTCCGCCGCGCCACGCGTGGCAGAGAGCGAGGGCCAGAGCGTCGGCGGCGTCCGCCGGCTGCGGCAGCGCATCGAGACGCAGCACCCGCGCGACCATCGCCTGCACCTGGCGCTTGTCGGCGGCGCCGTAGCCGGTCACGGCGGCTTTGACCTCGGACGGCGTGTGCGTCGCCGCGGGAAGCCCGCGCTCCCCCGCCACCAGCAGCGCGATACCGCTCGCCTGCGCGGTGCCCATCACCGTCTGACGGTTGTGCTGGGCGAAGACGCGCTCGACGGCGACCACCTCGGGCGCGTGGTCGTCGATGACCGCACGCAGTCCTGCGGCGATGAGTGCGAGCCGCTGCTCGATCGCCGCGCCGGGGTCGGAACGGACCACACCCACGTGCACGAGCCGCGCGGAGCGATCAGGCGACACGTCGACGACGCCGACGCCGCAGCGCGTGAGCCCGGGGTCGATGCCCAGGACACGCAGCACACCGCGCGCGGAAGGAGTGGTCACTCCCCCACGCTAGGCGCGTCACGCCCAGGCCCGCCCCAGGCGCGCCACGGTCGGGGCCGAGGCCTACTCGTCGTTCTCGAGCTCGGCCTGGACGTCGGCACTCAGGTCGAAGTTGCTGAAGACGTTCTGCACGTCGTCGCTGTCCTCCAGCGCGTCGATCAGGCGGAACACCTTGCGTGCCGTCTCGGCGTCGATCTCGACCTTGAGGTTCGGCACGAACTCGACGTCGGCCGACTCGTACTCGATGCCCGCGTCCTGCAGCGCGGTGCGGACGGCGACGAGGTCGGTCGCCTCGGTGATGACCTCGAAGCCCTGCGCGTGCGGCTCGACCTCCTCGGCGCCGGCCTCGAGCACCGCCATCATGACGTCGTCCTCGCTGGTGCCCTCCTCCGAGACGACGATGACGCCCTTGCGCGTGAAGTTGTACGCGACACTGCCGGGGTCGGCGAGCGTGCCGCCGTTGCGGGTGAGCGCCGTGCGCACCTCCGCCGCCGCACGGTTCTTGTTGTCGGTGAGGCACTCGATCATGAGGGCGACGCCGTTGGGACCGTAGCCCTCGTACATGATCGACAGGTATTCGACCGATTCGCCGCCGATGCCGGCGCCGCGCTTGATGGCACGGTCGATGTTGTCCTTCGGGACCGACGTCTTCTTCGCCTTGAGGACGGCGTCGAAGAGGGTGGGGTTGCCCTGCAGGTCGGGGCCGCCCAGCTTCGCGGCGACCTCGATGTTCTTGATGAGCTTGGCCCACGACTTGGCCCGGCGCGCGTCGATGACCGCCTTCTTGTGCTTGGTCGTGGCCCACTTGGAATGCCCGGACATGCTTCTCCTGATCAGGTCGGCGGCGGCTCTCCCGCCCGGCCGCGGCCGACCTCGCTGGGGGTCCGGCCACCGGCTGACCATTCTAAACCTGCGTCGTCCGTCGCGTGCCGCGTGGACGAGCGGTGCGTGACGGTCGTCGAGCCGATCAGCCCAGGATGCGCCGGAGGGTGCGCAGATTGCGGTTCGTGGTGCGCGGCTTGAAGGCGGTCTTCGCGAGCACCTTCGCGAACGGCGTGTCCACGGTCGTGCCTTTGACGGGATTCCAGTACACGACGCCGGGTCCGGGCGCGACCGGATCGGCCGAGGCATCCAGCTGCGCCGCCGCGGTCACGAGCTCATCGCGCGTCGCATCGTCGACGCAGAAGATCACCCAGGGCTGCCGGGACGCATCGGTGTCGTCGAACGGGAATCCGTCCGCGGCGGTGGCGAGCTCGCCCAGCGTCACGAGCACGATCCACGCGTCATAGCCGAAGCGGGTGCGCAGCGCCCCTTCGATCGCGGTCTTGAGCTTCGCCCGACCGGATGCCGCTCCCCCGGCCTCGAACACGACGTTCCCGCTGGCGAGCACGGTGCGCACTCTCTCGAAGCCCAGCGCGGCGAAGACCTCCGCGAGGTCGGCGTTGCGGATCGTGATGCCGCCGACGTTCACTCCCCGCAGGAGCGCGACCCAGGTCGTCATCGTCTCAGAGGGCGAACTCGAAGCCGCACCGCGGCGACAGAGACAGCGAGTCGATGAGCGTCATACGACCGAATGTACCGCCGGACGGCTCGCGCTCCGGACCGAGCGCACGGTATCGAGGAAGAGTCGGTGGAACCGATCCTCGCCGGTGACCTCGGGGTGGAACGCGGTCGCGATCAGATTGCCCTGGCGCACGGCGACGATCCGACCGTCGTCGAGCTGGGCGAGCCTCTCGACGCCCGCGCCCGCCTCCTCGACGAGCGGCGCGCGGATGAACACCGCGTGCACGGGCTCATCGCCCAGCACCGGGATCGCCAGATCGGTCTCGAACGAGTCGACCTGGCTGCCGAACGCGTTGCGCCGCACCGTCACGTCGAGACCGCCGAAGGTCGACTGACCCTCGATGCCGTCGGTGATCCGGTCCGCCAGCAGGATCATGCCCGCGCACGTGCCGTACATGGGCAGCCCGTCGGCGATCGCCGCCCGGACGGGCTCACGCATCCCGAACGCGCGCGAGAGCTTGTCGATGACGCTCGATTCCCCGCCCGGGATCACGAGGCCCTCGACCGCCGCGAGCTCGTCCGGGCGCCGGACGAGCACCACGTCGGCGCCGAGGTCCGAGAGCACGCGCGCATGCTCTCGGACGTCGCCCTGCAGCGCGAGGACGCCGACGGCGGTCCGGGACGCCATCACGACGCGGCTCCGATCACCAGCCGCGCTCGGCGAGACGGTGGGGTGCGGGGAGGTCGGAGACGTTGATGCCGACCATCGCCTCGCCGAGTCCGCGCGACACGTCGGCGATCACCTTGGCGTCGTCGTAGAACGTCGTCGCCTTCACGATCGCAGCGGCGCGCTGCGCGGGGTTGCCCGACTTGAAGATCCCCGAGCCGACGAACACGCCGTCGGCGCCCATCTGCATCATCATCGCGGCGTCCGCCGGGGTGGCCACTCCGCCGGCGACGAAGAGCACGACGGGCAGCTGGCCGGTCTCGGCGACCTCGGCGACCAGGTCGTACGGCGCCTGCAGCTCCTTCGCGGCGACGTACAGCTCGTCCTTCGTCATCGACTTCAGCTGGTTGATCTCGCTGGTGATCTTGCGGATGTGCTTCGTCGCCTCGGACACGTCTCCGGTGCCCGCCTCGCCCTTGGAGCGGATCATGGCCGCGCCCTCGTTGATGCGCCGCAGCGCCTCACCGAGATTGGTCGCACCGCACACGAACGGCACGGTGAAGCCCCACTTGTCGATGTGGTTCACGTAGTCGGCCGGCGACAGCACCTCGGACTCGTCGATGTAGTCCACCCCGAGCTCCTGCAGCACCTGCGCTTCGACGAAGTGGCCGATGCGGGCCTTCGCCATGACGGGGATCGACACGGCTTCGATGATGCCGTCGATCATGTCGGGGTCGCTCATCCGCGACACCCCACCCTGTGCGCGGATGTCGGCCGGAACGCGCTCGAGCGCCATCACGGCGACGGCGCCGGCGTCTTCGGCGATCTTCGCCTGCTCGACCGTGACGACGTCCATGATGACGCCGCCCTTGAGCATCTCGGCCAGTCCGCGCTTGACGCGTCTGGTGCCCGTATCGACAGTGCTCACAGCGATTCCCTTCGGAGGGCCGCGCGCGATCGCGCGGCGGAGAGTGGATCGGGTTTGACCTAGGCCAAAAGATACCATGTACCGCGACCTAGACTCGGACCGCGAAGGGCGGTGCCATGGACCTCGAGATCAGCGGACGATCCGCATCGGAGATCGCGGACAGTCTCCGCTCCCTCATCGAGCGGGGGATGCTCCGCCCCGGCGACCCGCTCCCGTCGGTGCGCGCTCTCGCCGACGAGCTGGGCGTCAACCGCAACACCGCCGTCGCCGCCTACCGCCAGCTCACCCAGGCGGGGGTCATCGTCACGCGCGGACGCGGAGGCACACACGTCGCCGACCATGCCGCCGTGGCCCAGGAGGGGTTCGCCGCCGACAGCGTGCTGCGCGATGTCGGGACCGGCAACCCCGATCCCGATCGGATCCCGCGGCTCGAGAAGGCACTCGCGCGCGCCGCGGGTCGGCCGGTGCTCTACGGAGAGCCTGTGATCGATCCCGACCTCGAGGTCTGGGCGCAGCGGTGGATGACCGAGGGGCTGACGGCCGCGGCATCCGCTCGCCTCACCATCACCAGCGGAGCGGCCGACGCGGTGGAGAGGCTTCTTGCCCAGGCGCTGACGCGCGACGACGCGGTCGCGCTCGAGGATCCGTGCTTCTTGGCGAGCATCCACACCGTCCGGCTCGGCGGTTACCGGCCCGTGCCGGTTCCGGTCGACGGCGAGGGCATGACCGTCGACGGCCTGCGCCGGGCGCTCGAGGACGGCGTGCGGGCGGTCGTGTGCACCCCGCGCGCGCAGAACCCGACGGGCGCGAGCCTCTCCGAGCGCCGTGCCGCCGAGCTGCGCGCACTGCTGCGCGATCACCCCTACGTGCTCCTCATCGAGGACGACCACTTCTCGATGCTCTCGCGACGCCCGTACCACTCGCTCATCGGGCCGGAGCACCGGCGGTGGGCGCTCGTGCGGTCGGTGTCGAAGTTCCTCGGACCCGACATGTGCCTCGCGGTGACCGCGTCCGACCCCGAGACCGCCGACCGGCTCGCGATGCGCCTCACGCCCGGCACCACCTGGGTGAGCCATCTGCTGCAGCGCCTGGTGCACGCCCAGGTCACGGACGCCGCCACCGTCGCGGCGATCGAGGACGCCGGCGAGCACTACGCCGCGCGCAACGCCGCCTTCGCCGAGCGGCTGACCGCGCACGGCATCCCCGCCGAAGCGGGTGACGGCCTCAACCTGTGGGTGTCGCTGCCGACGCCGGCCCGCTCGGTGTCGGAGCAGCTGATGCGGCGCGGGTGGCTCGCCCGCACCGGCGACGAGTTCGTCCTCTCGGTGGGCACGCCGTCGCGACGACTGCGCCTGACCGTGCACGATCTCGAAGACGACGACGCCGAGCAGCTCGCCGCCGACCTCGCGGCAGCGGTCCGCGCAGCCCGCGGCCGGCCCGTGCTGGCCGAGGTGGGATGATCGAGCGGTGAAGATCCTCTCGATCCAGTCGGCCGTCGCCTACGGCCACGTCGGCAACTCGGCCGCCGTCTTCCCGCTCCAGCGCATCGGCGTCGAGGTCCTCCCCGTCTACACGGTGAACTTCTCGAACCACACCGGCTACGGCGCATGGCGCGGTCCGCTCATCAGCCCCGATGACGTGCGCGAGGTCATCCTCGGCATAGAGGAGCGCGGTGCGTTCCCCGAGATCGACGTCGTGCTCTCGGGCTACCAGGGCGGCGAGGGGATCGCCGACGTCATCCTCGACACCGTGCAGCGCGTGAAGCAGGCCAATCCGTCGGCCGTGTACTCGTGCGATCCGGTGATGGGCAACGCCAAGTCCGGCTGCTTCGTGGCCCCTGCGATCCCCATCCTGTTGCGCGATCGGGTCGTACCGGCGGCAGACATCATCACGCCGAACCAGTTCGAGCTCGGATTCCTCACCGACACCCAGCCCGACACGCTCGAGACGACGCTCGCCTCCGTCGAGCTCATCCGTGCCACCGGGCCGCGCACCGTGCTCGTCACGAGCGTCGAGCGCCCGGACGCGCCGGACGAGACCGTCGAGATGCTCGCCGTCGACGACTCCGGCGCCTGGATCGTGCGCACCCCGCACATCCCGATGAAGGCCAACGGCTCGGGAGATGTCACCGCGGCGCTCTTCACGGCGCACTACCGGGGCACGGGCGATCTGGCCTACGCGCTCGCGCGCACCACGTCGAGCGTGTTCGACCTCCTCGAGCGCACGCACGCGTCAGGACAGCGCGAGCTGCAGCTCGTCGAGTCGCAGGAGGCCTACGCCAGCCCGCGGATGCAGTTCGACGTCACCCGCGTGGCATGAGAGAGGAGCGGATGCCTCGGCCGAGGCATCCGCTCCTCTGTTCTCACTCTGCCCAGGCCTCGGCCACCGCGCGGCGCACGTCGCCGAGCAGCTGCGGCAGCGCTTTGGTGCGCGCGATGATCGGGAAGAAGTTCGCGTCGGACGCCCACCGTGGCACGACGTGCTGATGGAGGTGCTCGTCGACGCCGGCACCGGCCACACTCCCCTGGTTCATGCCGATGTTGAAGCCGTCGCAGCGTGACACCGTCCGCAGCACCCGCATGGCCTGCTGCGTCAGCGCGCCGATCTCGACGACCTCTTCATCTGTGGCCTGGTCGTAGGTCGCGATGTGGCGGTACGGGCAGATCAGGAGGTGGCCCGAGTTGTACGGGAACAGGTTCAGCAGGGCGTAGGCGGTGCGTCCGCGCGCCACGATGAGCCCGTCCTCGTCGGACTTGTCCGGGGCCTCGCAGAACGGGCACGTCTCGCGCAGCGGATCGGGCCCGGCCTTGATGTACGCCATGCGATGCGGGGTCCACAGGCGCTGGAACCCGTCCGGCACACCCGGGAGCGTCGCCGCGTCGATGAGCGCGGGGTCCGCACCCGGGCGGCCATCCGTCACGAGAAGTCCTCGGCGCCGTTCACCAGAGCGTGCGATGCGATCGCCGAGTGCACTCGGCGCACGGCGTCGGCGATCGGCACACCGTTCTCCTGTGTGCCGTCGCGGAAGCGGAACGACACCGTGCCGGCGGCCTGATCCTGCGCGCCCGCGATCAGCATGAGCGGCACCTTCTGGGTGGTGTGCGTGCGGATCTTCTTCTGCATGCGGTCGTCGCTGTGGTCGAGCTCGGCGCGGACGCCCTCGGTCTTCAGCTGCGCGATGACCTCACCGAGATAGTCGGCGAAGTCGTCGGCGACGGGGATGCCCACGACCTGCACCGGCGACAGCCACACCGGGAACGCGCCCGCGTAGTGCTCGAGCAGGATCGCGAAGAAGCGCTCGATGGAGCCGAACAGTGCCCGGTGGATCATGATCGGCCGCTTCTTCTGGCCGTCCCGGTCGGTGAACTCGAGCTCGAAGCGCTCGGGCAGGTTCACGTCGACCTGCACCGTGGACAGCTGCCAGGTGCGGCCGATAGCATCCTTCGTCTTCAGGTCGATCTTCGGGCCGTAGAACGCGGCCTCGCCCGGGACTTCGGTGACCTTGAGGCCACTCGCGTGCGCCACGTTGCGCAGCGCGTTCGTCGAGTAGTCCCAGAACTCGTCCGAGCCGATCCACTTGTCCTTCTCGTCGTCGCGCATCGAGAGCTCGAGCTCGAAGTCCTCGAGCCCGAAGTCGCGCAGCATCGAGATGACGAACTCGAGGACGCGCGTGGTCTCCTGCTCGAGCTGGTCGGGGGTGACGAACAGGTGCGAGTCGTCCTGGGTGAAGCCGCGAACGCGGGTGAGCCCGTGCAGGGCGCCCGACAGCTCGTTGCGGTAGACCGTACCGTTCTCAGCGAGGCGCATCGGCAGGTCGCGGTAGCTGCGTGCACGCTCCTTGAAGATCAGGATGTGCATCGGGCAGTTCATCGGTTTGAGGTAGTAGTCGACGCCTGCCTTGGTGATCTCGCCGGCCTCGTCGCGCTCCTCGTCGAGGTGGATGGGCGGGAACATCCCCTCCTTGTAGGTGACGAGGTGGTTGGACTGCAGGAAGAGGTCCTGCTTCGAGATGTGCGGCGTGTACACGTAGGTGTAGCCGCCCTCGACATGGCGACGACGCGCGTGCTGCTCCATCTCGCCCCGCACGACTCCGCCGCGCGGATGCCACACCGACAGGCCCGAGCCGATCTCGTCCGGGAACGAGAAGAGGTCGAGCTCCTTGCCGAGCTTTCGGTGGTCGCGCTTGGCGGCCTCCTCCATTCGCTGCTGGTAGGCGCGCAGCTCGTCCTTCGAAGGCCAGGCGGTGCCGTAGATGCGCTGCAGCTGCGGGTTCTTCTCGCTGCCGCGCCAGTACGCGCCCGCGACGCGCTGGAGCGCCCAGCCGTTGCCGATCATGCGTGTGTTCGGCAGGTGGGGACCGCGGCACAGGTCCTTCCAGACCGTCTGCCCGTCGCGGTCCACGTTGTCGTAGATCGTCAGCTCGCCGGCGCCGACCTCGACGGAGGCCCCCTCGGCGGCTTCCTTCGTGCCGCCCTTGAGCCCGATGAGCTCGAGCTTGAACGGCTCGTCGACGAGTTCGACGCGCGCCTCCTCGTCGGAGACGACGCGGCGCACGAAGCGCTGCCCCTCGCGGATGATGCGCTGCATCTCCTTGTCGATGGCCTTCACGTCTTCGGGCGTGAACGGGTGCTCGACACCGAAGTCGTAGTAGAAGCCGTCGGTGATCGGCGGGCCGATGCCGAGGGTGGCCTGCGGGTTGATGCGCTGGACGGCCTGGGCGAGGACATGCGCTGCGGAGTGCCGCAGGATGTTCAGCCCGTCGGGGCTGTCGATGATGACGGGTTCGACCTCATCGGCGTCCTCGACCCGCGTGGCGAGGTCTTTCAGCTCGCCGTTCACGCGGAGGGCGACCACAGAGCGGTCGGGGAAAAGGGCGAACCCGTCGGCGGGGTACGACACGTCAGTCACGGAAACTCTCCTGGAGGTGGCTCGGATCAAGGCTACTCAGCTTCGGACGCCGGGCGCGTCCTGCCCGCTCAGGCGCCGAGCGTTCGCGTGCCGGCCGTCACGGCCCAGAATGCGTGCGTCGACACGGCGAGTTCCATTCGTCGAGTCTATCCAGTCGCTCCGGGCGCACCGCGCCCGCGGCGCGGGCGGCGGTCCGGCATGGCCGCTCCGTCGTACGCTCGGCGACATGAGGCGACGGCGCATCGAGTCCTCCGCCATCGCGGCGGTCGGCTACGACCCCGCGATGGCGATCCTCGAGATCGAGTTCACATCAGGTGACGTGTACGAATTCTTCGCGGTTCCGCCGTCTGTGCACGACGGACTGCTCGCCGCTGAGAGCCCGGGGCGCTTCTTCCAGTCGCGCATCCGGGAGCGGTATCCCGACCGTCGGAAGCGGTGAGACACGGCTCGCGCGGTTCGGAGCCGAAAACGCGAAAACCCCCGGCATACGGGGGTCTTCCGGGTGGTGCGCGATACTGGGATCGAACCAGTGACCTCTTCCGTGTCAGGGAAGCGCGCTACCGCTGCGCCAATCGCGCCTGTACAGGCTATTCAGTTCGAGTGGAGGTGGCGACGGGATTCGAACCCGTGTAAACGGCTTTGCAGGCCGGTGCCTAGCCGCTCGGCCACGCCACCGCGTGTGGTTTGACCCCACGTGCCGTGGCCTCCCGGTGAGAAGGCCCCTGCACTCGAGCGGATGACGAGACTCGAACTCGCGACCCTCACCTTGGCAAGGTGATGCGCTACCAACTGCGCTACATCCGCATTTCGTTCCCGGATTCTCACCCGGGCACTTGAAGAACTTTATCCCACGAACGGCGGAGCGCAAAACCGAGCGCGACCCGCGCGTGTCTCACATTCCGGTCTCGGGCACCCTCCCGTATCCGGTAGTATCGACTCTCGGCCCCTCGGGGCAGCGGGCGATTGGCGCAGTTGGTAGCGCGCTTCCTTCACACGGAAGAGGTCATCAGTTCGAGTCTGGTATCGCCCACCGGAAAGAGGCCCGGAATCACGCGGAAGTCGCGGATTCCGGGCCTCTTGCTTTGCCCGCTCAGGCCGGTTGTGTGTGCGGTGTGTGTGACGATGCCCTCGGAATCATCGCTGAGACGCGCTCTGCGTGCACCCGGTCGGCGTCGCCGACGCGCGCCACGTAGAGGTCAGCGGTGATGCGGCTCGTCGAGTGGCCGAGCCGTTCCGACAGCTGCGTGACGTCTCCCCCGCCCGCGATCCAGAGTGACGCGTGTTCATGCCGCGCGCCGTGCAGCGTGATCTTCGGGAGCCCCGCGCGCTTGCGGAGCGTCTCAAACAGGCGCGTCGCGTAGTCGGGCTTCACGGGCTCGCCGCTCTCCATGGTGAAGACATAGCCCGTGTCGGTCCACGCTGCGCCCCAGAGCTCCCGCTCGCTGTCCTGCCGCAGCCGCCAGCTGAGCAGTGCACCGATTCGTTTCACTCTCGCGCACGAGCTCGGCCATCTTGTGCTCCACTCCTTCCGCCAGTCGGCGGATCCGGAGACGGAGGCGCACCTGTTTGCGGGCGCGTTCCTCGTTCCCGACTCTCGCGCGGCCGAACTGATTCCACCAGACTCGACGCTGCAGCAGCTCGCGCGGGTGAAAGCTGGTTGGGGCGTCTCGATCGCCGCGCTGGTGAAACGGGGCGAGGCAGCCGGCACGATCGACAAAGACCGCGTCTCGACGCTCTACCGTCAAATCTCGTCTCGCGGATGGCGCAAGGAGGAGCCCGTGCACGTTGGCGCAGAGACGCCGCGCCTGCTGTTCCGCCTCCTTCAAGATCGCTATGGCGAGAACCCCTACGCTGCTGAGCGCATCGAGCACGAGCTCGCATTCCCGGTCATGACCCTTCGCGCGCTCGCGCCCGCTCCTGCCGCAGTCGGCAGGTCGACCACCTCACGCCCGGTTGCGCAGTTGCGGGCGCTATGACATCGACAGGATCGGCGTCAGGAGCTCGTGCCGCAAGCCCTGCTGGATCGAGAATGCGGCCAACGTGACGATTCTGGCGAGCCGCACCGGGTATGGATGGACCGACAACCCCTGTTCTCAATAGAAGAGGATCGAGGCCTCTTGCGCCGCGCTGATGGCGTTGAGCTTCACGAAGAACGAGCCGGTATATCCGCACGCGCATCCGAAGCCGAAGTGCTGGCCGTGGGCGACGGCGTAACCCGTCACCGATTGGGTTGTGAGCCAGGGGCCGCCCGAATCGCCGTGGTCGGTGTAGTGCTGATTCATGAGGACACCGCTCATGCCGGAGTAGGTTGTACCCGCGCACGAGGGCAGGGTGTAAGTCGGCATCTTCACGGTCGCGACGGTGAGACCGGTGGTTCGTCCGCTCATCGCGACGGAATCGCCCGCGCCCCAGGCGGTGTCGATCGCGACTACGCGACGGACGACGTTCGTCGTCTGGTTGCCGACAAAAACCGTGGGCGAGTAGGAGGTCCCGCTCATGATGGCTGAGTCGACGCCCGGCTTCGACTGGAACACTGTGCCGACATACGTGCCGTTGTTATACCAGCTGACATCGATGCAGTGTCGGGCTGTCGAGCCTACGATTTGCCCCGAACCCCAGCGCTTCCACGTAAACCCTAGGGTGCATCCGTAGTTAGCGGAATCAATAGCTGCGCCGGCCGTGTACGGCTGGTAGTCGTCCACGCGGCTCTCGGGTGCCCACCCTTCCACCGGCTCGATTCGCTCAAGAACGACCCTGGGGTCGTCGAGATTCTCGATGGCACGAATGAGGATCGGGGCGTCCTTGAAATTCGGGTCAACCTGCAGCAACACCCGGTTGCTCGCCGGATCATGACCCCCGCCGATGCCAGTGGCTCCGGCCCACTCCTTCTGATGCTCGAGCAACCTGGCCGCGAGTTCGTCGAGCTCGCGCTGTGAATACTCAACTCGCTCAAATTCCGTGGCGAGAGGGGTCGCGGACGCGGAAACGATCTTCCGGGCCTGCTCCAGGGCGGCGTCAGAAGTCATCCGAACGGTCAGCACTCCAGAATCGCCGTCCCAGAGGAGCCCGCCGTCGTACTCCACCAGTGGCGCAAGCAGCGACCGCAACCGATCGCGTTCGGCCGACTGGTCAGCGTCGCCGGTCAGATCGGCAGGAAGAGGGTCCTGGTCGGGTGGTGTCTCTTTGCCGTCGTCCACGGAACGGGGCGCTGTGCGCTCCTCGGCGAACGCGACGTTGGTCGAGCCGGCGACGAAGAGCCCGATTGCGAGAAGACCGACGACGCCAAGAAGACTCCGCTGCGTTTTCGCATGCTATAGTGCGCCGTCATGACGGCGCAATGGAGATCGTTTGGCACGGTGAGTGGTGCTGTACTGATCACCCTGGTTGCCGCGGGCTGCACTTCCGTTTCCCCGCCTGACCCCACCCCGACCGGGGACGAGATCCGGATTGTCACGAGTAACCAGACCGAACCGACCGGCATGGAGGTTCAGCTCACCGCAGACCTAGTCATCGGCGACAAGGGGTGTGTCCAGGCGGAGACCGCGGGCGGCACCGTGAATCTTGTGTGGCCTAGCGGATACACCGTCCACGGGGACAGCCAGGCGTTCACCGTCCTGAACGCCGACGGGGACGCCGTCGCCGCATCAGGGTCCACCGTGACAATGACCGGTGGGCCTGGTGACGAGGTCGACGCGGCATGGGCCAACGCTGATTGCATCGATGGTGAGCCTTGGATGGTCGGCGCCGCCAAGTGATGCTGGAGAGCGGGTCCGAACCGGTGGTCCCCATTTCGACCATCGCCTGGCGGCTAATCATCAGCACTTGCCGCGCTCATCGACCAGTCGATGACCAAACGCGCGCGAGCGCCCGTTCGACCGGTCGAAGCGAAACCCGCGCGGGCGCGTGCGCAGGTACGGCACGACCGGCGCTGTGTGCGCGTGTGTGTGCGGACGGGATGGGATGGTTTGGGATGCGTTGGGACGGCGCGTGCTGCCGATGCTACTGGGCACCGAGATTCCGGGCTTTCTGGGGACGAGATGGGACCCGTTGGGACGGTCTTCTTTCCTTCACACGGAAGAGGTCATCAGTTCGAGTCTGGTATCGCCCACCGAAATGCCCCCGCTCCGGCGGGGGTTTTCCGTTG
The DNA here is from genome assembly GCF_042274785.1 of Microbacterium sp. NPDC056003. Lineage (NCBI taxonomy): Bacteria > Bacillati > Actinomycetota > Actinomycetes > Micrococcales > Microbacteriaceae > Microbacterium > Microbacterium sp. NPDC056003. The sequence continues at coordinate 244,973 of NZ_JBHJXQ010000002.1, forward strand.
TCGGAGCCCTCGACAGAGCCGGTCGTCCCGACCGTGTCCCGTACGCGAACCCTCTGACCGGGATCCGCACGAGGTGGTGGCGCCGGATGAGGATGCTCTCACGCCTCGGCGAATGTGAGCGGTAACGCGATAGCGTGGCCATCAATCCGCTCCCCTGCGGATCTCCGGTCGACACGGTGGTCGCCACTGCGACGAGTCTTGACTCGCCGTGCACGACGCCCGCGTCGGACCAGGCGACGTTCCAGAACCGTCCGGAAAGAGGGCACCGATGCCACAGATCCCATCCCCCACCTCGCCGAACCGAACACCGAGCCGCCGAGTCACGGCCCGCCTCCTGTCGCTGGCGACGACCGGCGCGCTGGGCGTCGCCATGCTCGCCGCAACCCCCGCGATGGCCCAGATCCCCGAGACCTCGTCTCCGCCTGACGCCGCCGCTGTCACGGCGGCGGAGCAAGAAGCGCCGGAGCAGGAGTACGAACGCTACGTCTTCGCGTCGTTCCACGGCGGCGATGACGGCGGCAGGAACGGCGAGCAGATCTGGATCAGCGCATCCAAGGGGAACGACCCCCTGAACTGGTACGAGCTCAACTACGACGAGGGGACGTCGGTGTCACAGCCGATCCTCCAGACCGTCAACCCGCCCCAGGGGCAGATGGGCCTGCGCGACCCGTCACTCATCCGCTCGGCGGACGGTGAGAGCTTCTTCCTCCTCGCGACCGACCTCAAGACCTACCAGGACGGCCAGTCGTGGTCGTACCGCCAGTCGAAGGGCTCGCGGAACCTCGTGGTCTACGAGTCCGACGACCTCGTGAACTGGTCGGAGCCCCGCTTCATCAAGGTCGAGGACGATCACGCCGGCAACGTCTGGGCGCCGGAGGCTTTCTATGACGAGAAGAACGAGCAGTACATCGTCTTCTGGGCGTCGAACCTCTACCCCGACGAGAACATCGAGAGCCGCAACACGTCGCAGATCTCGTACAACCGCATCCGCGTGGCCACGACCAAGGACTTCGTGACCTTCAGCGAGCCGACGACCTGGGTCAACCTCGACCGTTCCACCGGCCGCCAGGGCTGGGGCATGATCGACTCGACGATGATCGCGACGGATGACCGGATCTACCGTCTCACCAAAGACGAGAACGGCTTCCGGGTGCTGCTGCAGTACATCGACTCGCTCGACAACCTGTACGACACGTGGGGCGCGGAGGAGACCACCCCGTACGTGACGAACCGCAACCCCATCACGCCGCTGACCGAGAACCCCCACGCGTGGACGATGGTGGGCAACCCCAACGGCTCGAGCAAGTGGCAGATCCCGGGTCTCTCCGGCGGCAACCTCGAGGGACCACTCGTCTTCAAGGACAACGTCGAGGACAAGTGGTACGTCTTCATCGACTACGCCTCCGGTGGCGGCTACGTCGCGTGGCGTGCCGATTCGATGGACACGCCGCCGAACGAGTGGGAGTACCTCGGCCAGTCGTGGTGCAACACCACCGGCCTCTCCAGCTCGTGCAATGCCCGATCGGAGACGTCGCCGTACTGGTCGCTGCCCGTCAGCCCGCGACATGGCTCGGTGCTTCCCGTCACGCTCGAGGAGTGGGAGGGCGTCATGGCCCACTACAACTCCCCCGTGCATGTCGAGGCGTCGGTCGTCGATGAGAGCGGTGCGGCCGTCGAGGAGGACGCCTGGCTGAACGAGGCGCCCCACCTCGAGGTGGACTGGACCGACTTCAACGACACCGGTCTCTCGCCGGCATGGCTGCGGCTGGTCGAAGGCCACAACGACGGCCCCCGCGTCGTCGCAGCCGACACGATCACCGACATCTCTCAGGGCATGACCGTGCCGGTCAACGCCGCAGAGGGGACGAACTGGGCGCAGCTCGAGTATCGGGATGCCTCGCTCGGCGGCGACGCGGTCATGCTGTGGACGACCGACGTGGCGTACAAGCTGGACACGACAGCGCCCGACGTCGACGTCCAGGTCGACGGCTGGAACGTCGCCGCCTCGGCGACCGACCCGCTTCCCGCCGGTGTCGCGGAGAACTCGGGCATCGCCACGTGCGAACTGCGCGTCGACGAGGGCGAGTGGGCCGATTGCGAAGCCACGTCGACGCTGGAGCCGTCGATCGTCGACCGCACCGTCACGGTCCGGGCGACAGACAACGCGGGGAACGAGACCACCGAGACCGCCGTGGTCGAAGGCTCCGGTCTCGTCTCGACCTCGATCGACACCCGGTGCGTCGGCTCGAAGGTGATGCTCATCGTCACGGTGACCAACCTCGAGGACGCACGGGTCTCGTCCACGGTGACGACCACGTACGGATCGCGGCCGGTGCCGTCACTGAGTGCGGACAAGAGCCGCTCGCAGGCCTTCGCCACGCGCCTCGAGAGCATCCCGGCCGGCTCCGTGGAGATCACGAGCACGGCGACGATCGGCGGTGAGACGATCACCGTGGAGGACGTCATCGACTACTCCGCGTCGACCTGCGGCTGATCCGCAGCTCACGCGCTCGAGGGGTGCGTCGCCGGCTCGGCCGGCGGCGTGCCCCTCGTTGCGTGCGAGGGTCCGAGCCGGCCTATCCGTAGACCCTACGCCGTGGCGCCTTCCGCGCCCCAGCCGTAGCGGCTGCCGAGCGCCGCGGCCACGCGGGCGAACCGGTCCGGCTCGAGGACGGATGCCTCACGCCGCATGCCGGACCGGTGGACGCGGTAGATCTGCTCGATGTCGACCCAGGATGGCCGACCGCGCGCATCCCACGATCCCGAGCCGAGCGCGAGATAGTCGCGGTCGCCGTCGTGCGACTTGCTGGTGAGCCGGACGGCGTACACCCAGTCGTGGTCCTCGCGTGCGATCACGAGCACAGGCCGATCCTTGCCGCGTCCGTCGCGCTCGTCGTACGGCACCCAGGTCCAGATGATCTCGCCGGCATCGGGCTCGCCGTCGACATCCGGGAGATAGCTGATGCGCAGGGCGCCCGGTGCCGGAGGCACGATCTCGACGGTGGCGGTGGCTCCGAACCGTCCGGGCTCATCGCCTCCGACGTCGGAGGGCGGGGTGCTCGCCCCTGCCGGACGGAAGAGCTGCGCGATTCGGCTGAGCAGGCGGGAGTGCGTCACCAGGTCACCCTAGCGCCGACGACGAGGGGCGCCGCGGTCGGACCGCGACGCCCCTCGTTCGGTCGATGCGTCAGACGCGCTCGTCGAGGAGATATCCCTCCTCGCCGTGCACGACCGTGTCGACGCCGGCGATCTCGTCCTCGTTCTTGACGCGGAAGCCGATCGTCTTCTCGATGACGAACCCGATCGCGAACGACACCGCGAAGGAGTAGATCAGCACGCCGAGGGCGGCGATGACCTGCACGACGAGCTGCTCCGGGCCGCCGCCGAGGAAGAGACCGGTCTCGGTCGCGAAGAAGCCGAGGTAGATCGTTCCGATGAGGCCGCCGACGAGGTGGATGCCCACGACGTCGAGCGAGTCGTCGAAGCCGAGCTTGAACTTCAGCTCGATCGCGAGGGCGCAGACGGCGCCGGTGACGACACCGAGCAGCAGGGCCCATCCGGGGGTGAGGTTGGCGCAGGCCGGAGTGATCGCGACGAGACCGGCGACGGCACCCGAGGCGGCGCCCACGGACGTGGGCTTGCCGTCCTTGAACTTCTCGACGAGGATCCAGCCGATGACCGCGGCCGCGGTCGCGCCGAGCGTGTTGATGGTGATGAGGCCGACGCCGCCCATGTCCTCCGACAGCCACTCCGCGCCGCCGTTGAAGCCGAACCAGCCGAACCACAGGAGCGAGGCGCCCAGCAGCGTCAGGGGCACGTTGTGCGGCTTGAGGATGCCCTTCTGGAAGCCGATGCGCTTGCCGAGGACGAGAGCCAGCGCGAGGGCTGCGGCACCGGCGTTGATGTGCACGGCCGTGCCACCGGCGTAGTCGATGACGGCGACGCCGCTCTCCTCGCCGAACAGCGTGGTGCCGAGGTTGTAGACCCAGCCGCCGCCCCAGACCCATGCGGCCACGGGGAAGTAGACGAGCGTCGCGAACAGGCCCGCGAAGATCATCCACGCGCCGAACTTGGCGCGGTCGGCGATGGCGCCGGAGATGAGCGCGACCGTGATGATCGCGAAGGTGGCGCCGTACGCGGTGCCGAGCAGGCCCACGTTCGCATCGTCACCCGACGCGAGGCTCGCAAGCCCGAAGTCGCTGAAGGGGTTGCCGGCGAAGCTCCAGGTGCCGTCGACGACGCTCATGTTGGCGCCGTACAGGATCCAGAGCACACCGACGAGGCCGAGTGCGCCGAAGCTCATCATCATCATGCTGACGACGCTCTTCGCTTTGACCAGGCCGCCGTAGAAGAACGCCACACCGGGCGTCATGAGGAGGACTAGAGCGGTTGCGGTTACCGCCCAGGCGATGTTGCCGGGTGCGTCCATGGGGTGATACCTCGCATCGGGGTTCGGTGGTGACAGAGCCACGAAGCACTCGGGAGGGTGCTGCGTGTTCCGTCAGTCTGGCGAGCGAGCGTTTCACCGGCCGTGCGTGTCGTGTTTCCCGATCGTTACAGCGGCCCCGTACGTGTAAACATCCTGTTTCGGCGTGACGAGAACGCGCCGCGAATCCGCGCAGGAAGCGGTGTGCGTCAGGCGAGCGTCGACGCGACGAGCCGCGAGACGGCGCGCAGGTACTTCTTGCGGTACCCGCCGGCGAGCATCTCCTCCGGGAAGACGAGGTCGAGCGAGATCCCGGTCGCCCGGATCGGCAGCTCGGCGTCGTAGACGCGGTCGATGAAGGCGACGAACCGCAGCGCGGCGGACTGGTCGGTGAAGGGCTCGACGTCGCGCATGCCGACGGCGCTGAGCCCCTCGATCAGGCGGATGTACCGGGACGGGTGGACCTTCGCGAGATGCGAGACCAGGTGGGCGAAGGTGTCATCCGACACCAGGCCCGAGGCCGAGGCATCCGCCACCGCTGCTTCGTACTGGGGCTGGGACAGCACCTGGGCGTGTCCGTCGACCGCGCGATGACGATAATCGGTGCCGTCGATGCGGATGGTCTGGAAGCTCGACGCCATCGCGTGGATCTCGCGCAGGAAGTCCTGGGCGGCGAACCGTCCCTCGCCGAGGGCGTTGGGAGGGGTGTTGGATGTCGCGGCCAGCCGCGTGCCGGAGGACACAAGCTCACCGAGCAGACGCGTCATCACCATCGTGTCGCCCGGGTCGTCGAGCTCGAACTCGTCGATGCAGAGCAGGTCGGCTCCGCGGAACAGCTCGACGGTGTTCTTGTAGCCGAGCGCTCCCACGAGCGCGGTGTACTCGATGAACGAACCGAAGTACTTCCGTCGAGCCGGCAGCGCGTGGTAGATCGCGGCCAGCAGGTGCGTCTTGCCGACGCCGAAGCCGCCGTCGAGGTAGACGCCCGGCTTCGTCTCGGGCCGCTTGGCCTTGCGGAAGAAGCCGCCCTTGGCCGGCTGCCCGGCGCCCGAGAAGGCGAGCAGCAGATCCTTCGCCTCCTGCTGAGACGGGAAGGCGGGATCAGCGCGGTACGTCTCGAACGTCGCATCGGCGAACTGCGGCGGCGGCACGAGGGCTGCGACCATGTCGGCACCGGCGAGCTGCGGCGCGCGCTCCACGAGGTGCACGATGCCGGTACGGGTGGTCGAAGCGGTCATGCGCATCCTGTGTCGGTGTCTTACGGGAAGAGGCGGTGTCCGTGCCCGGGAATCTAGGGTGAGATCGGACGGTTCAACCCTAGTCGTCCCCTTTGACGCCCCGACCCGAGGAGCAGCCCATGACCGTCGAGCCCGACACGTCGTCCGCGAAGTTCGCCGAGTACTCCGAGCCGAACCGGCTCGTCACCGGCGAGTGGCTGCAGGAACGGCTCGACACCCCCGGTCTGGTCGTGGTCGAGTCCGACGAGGACGTGCTGCTGTACGAGACCGGTCACATCCCGGGCGCGGTGAAGGTCGACTGGCACACCGAGTTGAACGATCCGGTGGTCCGCGACTACGTCGACGGCGCCGGCTTCGCCGAACTGCTCAGCCGCAAGGGCATCAGCCGCGACGACACCGTGGTGATCTACGGCGACAAGAACAACTGGTGGGCCGCATACGCGCTGTGGGTCTTCTCGCTCTTCGGCCACGAGGATGTGCGCCTGCTCGACGGCGGCCGTGACAAGTGGATCGCCGAAGGCCGCCCGATCACCACCGAACCGGCGAACCGGCCCGCGACCGACTACCCGGTCGTCGAACGCGACGACCGCGCGCTGCGCGCATACAAGGAGGACGTGCTCGCCCATCTCGGCAAGCCCCTCATCGACGTGCGCTCGCCCGAGGAGTACGACGGGTCGCGCACGTCCGCGCCGGCGTACCCCGAAGAGGGCGCGCTGCGCGCCGGCCACATCCCGACCGCGAAGAGCGTGCCGTGGGCACGTGCGGTCGCCGAGGACGGCGGCTTCAAGACGCGAGCGGAACTCGACGCCATCTACCGCGACGAGGTCGGCCTGTCCGACGGCGATTCCGTCGTCGCGTACTGCCGGATCGGAGAGCGCTCGAGCCACACGTGGTTCGTGCTGAAGCACCTCCTCGGCTTCGAAGACGTCCGGAATTACGACGGCTCGTGGACGGAGTGGGGCAGCGCGGTTCGCGTGCCCATCGTCGCGGGCGCCGACCCGGGCGAAGCGCCCGCGCGCTGAGCCGGCCGCTCGTCGCACGTGAAATGATGGCGGGGATGTCTGACCCTGTTCTGCCAGCGAGCCTCGCCGAGATCCGCGACGACTTCCTCGAGCTGCCCGAATCCGAGCGGCTCCAGCTGCTGCTGGAGTTCTCGCAGGAGCTCCCGCCGGTTCCCGTCGAGTACGAGGGGCACCCCGAGCTCTACGAGCGCGTGGCCGAGTGCCAGTCCCCCGTGTTCATCGTGATCGACGTCGACGACGACGACGTGGTCGCGATGCACGCGATGGCACCGCCCGAGGCGCCGACGACCCGAGGGTTCGCGAGCATCCTCGCCCAGGGCATCACCGGGCTCACGTCGGACGAGGTGCTCGCGATCCCCGCGGACTTCCCGCAGAGCATCGGCCTCACGCGGGTCGTCTCGCCGCTGCGGATCTCCGGGATGACCGGCATGCTCATGCGGGCGAAGCGCCAGGTGCTGGCGAAGCGCGACGCCTGACGGGCTGCGCGGCGATCACTCCTCGGCGGATGTTGTCACGGCGCTGAGGTCATGGGCCGAGAGCCAGGTGCGGATGCGTGCGCTCCAGCGCTCCTGGTCGTAGTTCCACAGCTTGGTGTGGCGCGCCACCTCGAAGACCTCGAGCTCGACGATGTCCGGACGCGCCGTGACCAGGTCGTGCGACGCGTCGGACGGGACGAAGCCGTCGTCGTCGCTGTGGAGGATGAGGATCGGATGCCGCAGCTCTCCCGCGCGCGCGACCACGTCGAGGCGGTCGAAGGGGATCGCGCTGCCCGCCCGAGTGATCGGTGTCGCCCACTCGCTCTTCAGCGCGCCGATGGCGAGCCCGCTCACCGTCGGCGGAACCTTCATGAGGCGCGCCTGGTACTCGAGCACGAGGCGCCAGTCGACGACCGGTGACTCGAGGATCAGCCCGGCGATCGCGTCGCGGTGGGGCGAGTTCAGCGAGACCTGCAGCGAGATCGCCCCGCCCATCGACCACCCCATGAGGATGATGCGCTTCGCGCCGCGTCGGCGGGCGAACCCCACGGCCGCGTCGACGTCGCGCCACTCCGTTGCGCCGAGCGTGTAGGTGCCTGCGCGACTGCGCGGTGCCTCGCCGTCGTTGCGGTACGACACCACGAGCGAGGTGATCCCCGCCTGGTGGAAGAGGGGCACCGCCCGGAGGCACTCGGCGCGGGAGGTCCCGCGGCCGTGCACCTGGATGACCCACACCTCGCCGTCTCCCCCAGGGAACAGCCACGCCGGGCACGGTCCGACCGCCGAGCCGATCAGCTCGGGCGTGTAGGGCAGGTGCAGCTCGTCGGGACGGTCGAAGTACCACCCGCTGAACGCGGCGTCGGGCGACAGCCGCGAGTCCGAGCCGATGTGGGTGAGCAGCTTGCGCTTGACGCTGGTCTCGTCTTCGGACAGCACCGAGCCGAGCTTGACGTAGTTCGACGTCCCGCTCGTGAAGAGCCCGTAGCGTCCGGGAAGCTCGGTGTCGGGTGTGCGCGTGAGCGTAATCGTCTGCGCGGCGGTGTCGAGCGACAGGATGCGGGTGTCGGGCAGCCGAACGGCCGGCGTGACCACCCGACGCGCCATGTGCACTGACGCGACGGCGAGAGCGGAGAGCACGCCGGCGAGGGCCACGCTGATCACGGTGAGCGCGGCCCGGATCCCGGCGACGAGACTGGGGGATGCGCCGCTCATCGCGGCGCGCCTGGAGGCGACCATCGAGGCCTCACTCTAGTCTGTCCGCGTGGCTGAGCATCGTCCCCCCGCGGCTGCGACGCCGTTCGAGCAGGTGGCCGACCAGGTTCGGGCGATCGACTTCCGCGCCGACATCGCCGTCCGCGAGATACCCGCGCCGTCGGGACTCGCGCCGTTCGCGCTCGCTCTGGCCGGTGACGTGCGCCCCGAGCAGGAGGGCGTCGATTCCGCCTACGGCACCGGCCGCTTCATCCTGCTCCACAACCCGGAGGAGCACCCGCAGTGGAACGGCTCCTGGCGCATCGTCTGCTTCGCACAAGCGCCCCTCGAGCCCGACATCGGCGTCGACCCGCTGCTCGCCGACGTCGCCTGGTCATGGCTGACCGACGCCCTCCGATCGCGGCGCGCCGGATTCCACTCGGCCTCGGGCACCGCGACCAAGACCCTCTCCAAAGGCTTCGGCTCGCTGGAGCACGAGGGCGACGGCGCGCAGATCGAGCTGCGCGCCTCGTGGTCTCCGGAGGGCGGGATCGCTCCGCACGTGGAAGCATGGGCAGAGCTGGTGTGCATGCTCGCGGGTCTTCCGCCGGGCTCGGAAGGGATTGCAATGCTGGGTTCTCGTAAGGCGACGCGTGACTGAGTACCTCGTCATCGATCGGCTCGACGACCTGATCGACGCGTCGCGGCGCCTCGGCGAGGGCCACGGACCCGTCGCCGTCGACGTGGAGCGCGCATCCGGTTTCCGCTATTCCCAGCGGGCCTACCTGATCCAGGTCTTCCGCCGCGGAGCAGGCGTGTTCCTCTTCGACCCCCCGCCCATCGGCGACTTCAGTTCGCTCCAGGCCGCGATCGGCGACACCGAATGGGTGCTGCACGCGGCGAGCCAAGATCTGCCCTCGCTGCGCGAGCTCGGACTCGAGCCTGCATCGATGTTCGACACGGAACTCGCCGCCCGGCTCCTCGGCCACGACCGGGTGGGCCTCGGCGCGGTCGTCGAAGACACGCTGGGCATCACGCTGGCCAAGGCGCATTCCGCCTCGGACTGGTCCACCCGGCCGCTCCCCCAGTCCTGGCTCGAGTACGCCGCGCTCGACGTCGAGCACCTCGTCGACGTGCGCGACGTTCTGGTGGGCGAGCTCGAGGAGCAGGGCAAGACCTCGTTCGCCGACGAGGAGTTCCGGGCGGTGCTCGAGCGTGAGCCCAAGCCTCCGCGCGACGAACCCTGGCGTCGACTGAGCGGCCTGCACACCGTCCGAGGCCGGAAGGCGCTCGCAGTCGCCCGTTCGCTGTGGACCGCGCGCGAGGATTATGCCCGCAACGAGGACGTCGCGCCGGGTCGGCTCGTGCCGGACCGCGCGCTCGTCGCCGCGGTCCTCGCCGACCCGAAGTCGAAGCAGGAACTCGCCGGCGTGAAAGAGTTCACCGGCCGGGCCAGCCGCTCGCAGCTCGACCGGTGGTGGGCGGCGATCGAAGACGGACGCGCCTCGAAGGACCTTCCGCTCGAGCGGGCGACGGGCGGCGACTCGCTTCCCCCGCCCCGGGCCTGGCCTGATCGCAACCCCGAGGCGGACGCCCGGCTGAAAGCCGCACGCCCCGCCGTGGAGCAGCTGGCCGAAACGCTGCGCATGCCGACCGAGAATCTGCTGACCCCTGAGTTGCTGCGCCGTGTCGCGTGGGCTCCGCCCGAGCCGCTGACCGCGGCATCCCTCGGCGAGGCTCTGTCATCGCTCGGCGCGCGCGAATGGCAGATTGCGCAGACTGCACAGGTAATCGTCGATGCCTTTGTGGGTTCCGTGCAAGAGCCGACGAAAGCGGCGGAAACGGCTTCGTAGGTTTCCGCCACCCGTTTTTTCTGCCCTCCGTCGCGATCCTAGGCTGGCGGCATCCCTATTTTTGGAGGCAGAGTGGCCGAGATCTCGGACGTCTTCTTCGTCGATGGAATGCGCACCCCCTTCGGGCGCGCCGGCGAGAAAGGCATGTACTGGAACACCCGAGCGGACGACCTCGCCGTGAAGGCGACGATCGGGCTCATGGAGCGCAACCCGAACGTTCCGAAGGAGCGCATCGACGACGTCGCCATCGCCGCGACCAGTCAGACCGGAGACCAGGGGCTCACCCTCGGCCGGAGCGTGGCGATCCTCGCCGGCCTCCCCCAGTCGGTCCCCGGCTTCGCGATCGACCGCATGTGCGCGGGCGCGATGACGAGCGTCACCACAATGGCGGGCTCGATCGGGATGGGCATGTACGACGTCGCCCTCGCGGGCGGGGTCGAGCACATGGGTCACCACCCGATCGGCGCGAACGCCGACCCGAACCCGCGCTTCGTCGCCGAGAAGATGGTCGACCCGGGTGCGCTCAACATGGGCGTCACCGCCGAGCGCATCTTCGACCGCTTCCCGCACCTGACCAAGGAGCGCTCGGACCGGTTCGGCATGCTCAGCCAGCACAAGGTGCAGGCTGCGTACGACGCCGGCAAGATCCAGCCCGACCTCGTGCCCGTCGCGATCAAGGACGCCGCGGGCTCGTGGGGCCTGGCGACCGAAGACGAGGGCCGTCGTCCGCAGACGACGATGGAAGACCTGGCGGGCCTCAAGACGCCGTTCCGTCCGCACGGTCGCGTGACCGCCGGCACCTCGTCGCCCCTCACCGACGGCGCGACGATGTCGCTGCTCGCCGGCGGCGGCGCCGTGAAGGAGCTCGGACTCGCCCCGAAGATGCGACTCGTGTCGTACGCGTTCGCGGGTGTGCAGCCCGAGATCATGGGCATCGGCCCGATCCCCTCGACCGAGAAGGCGCTCAAGAAGGCCGGCCTGACGATCGACGACATCGGCCTGTTCGAGCTGAACGAGGCGTTCGCCATCCAGGTGATCTCGCTGCTCGACCACTTCGGCATCGCCGACGACGACCCGCGCGTGAACCCGTGGGGCGGCGCGATCGCGTTCGGTCACCCGCTCGCCGCCTCGGGCGTGCGTCTCATGATCCAGCTCGCAGCCCACTTCGCCGAGCGCCCCGACGTCCGCTACGGCCTCACCGCGATGTGCGTCGGCCTCGGACAGGGCGGCTCGGTCATCTGGGAGAACCCGCACTACGACGGCAAGAAGAAGAAGTAGGAGCCCGCCGCAATGACGAACTACGACGAGATCGACTTCTCGCCGCTGAACGCCCTCGCCGACGGCGAGGTGGTGACGCACTCCCGCGTGCGCGACATCCGCCTCCCCTCCGGCAAGGTGCTCGCGCTCATCACGCTCGACAACGGCCGCGACCACACCCGCCCGAACACGCTTGGACCGACCACGCTCACGCAGCTCGGTGAGACGCTCGACGCACTCTCCACCCGTGCCGCCGCCGGCGAGATCCAGGCCGTCGCGGTGACCGGCAAGCAGTACATCCTCGCCGCCGGTGCTGACCTGTCCGACATCTCGCGTGTCGGCTCGAAGGACAACGCCCGCCTGATCGCGCAGCTCGGCCACCATGTGTTCGGCAAGCTCGGCACGCTCGGTGTGCCGTCGTTCGCCTTCGTGAACGGGCTCGCGCTCGGCGGCGGACTCGAGATCGCCTTGAACTCCACCTATCGGACGGTGGATGCCTCGGCCGCTGCGATCGCGCTGCCCGAGGTGTTCCTCGGCATCATCCCCGGCTGGGGCGGGGCGTATCTGCTGCCGAACCTCATCGGCATCGAGAACGCTCTCGAGGTCGTGATCTCGAACCCGCTCAAGCAGAACCGCATGCTGAAGCCCCAGCAGGCGTTCGACTACGGGATCGTCGACGCGATCTTCCCGGCGGCGAACTACCTCGAGGACTCGCTCGTGTGGGCCGACCGCGTGCTCACCGGCAAGATCAAGGTCGAGCGCAAGAACGAGCCGGGCAAGATCGAGCGCCTCACCAAATGGCCCATCGCCATCAAGATGGCGCGCGGCATGCTCGAGGCGAAGATCGGCACGATGCCGAAGTCGCCGTACGTCGCGCTCGACCTGCTCGACAAGGCGAAGAGCGGCACCAAGGCCGACGGCTTCGCGCGGGAGGACGAGGCGCTCGCCGAGCTCGTCACCGGCGACCAGTTCGCGGCGTCCATGTACGCGTTCGACCTCGTGCAGAAGCGCGCGAAGCGTCCGGTCGGCGCCCCCGACAAGGCGCTCGCCAAGAAGGTCACGAAGGTCGGCATCATCGGCGCAGGTCTCATGGCCAGCCAGTTCGCGCTGCTGTTCGTGCGCAAGCTGCAGGTGCCCGTGCTGATCACCGACCTCGACCAGGCGCGCGTCGACAAGGGCATCGCCTACATCCACGAAGAGATCGGCAAGCTCGAGGCCAAGGGCCGTCTCGACGGCGACGCGGCCAACAGGCTGCGCGGACTCGTCACCGGCACGACAGACAAGAGCCTCTACGCGGACTGCGACTTCGTCATCGAGGCCGTCTTCGAAGAGGTCGGCGTCAAGCAGCAGGTGTTCGGCGAGATCGAGCAGATCATCGCCGAGGATGCCATCCTCGCGACCAACACCTCGTCGCTGTCGGTGGAGGAGATCGGCGCCAAGCTCGCCCACCCCGAGCGCCTCGTCGGGTTCCACTTCTTCAATCCGGTTGCCGTCATGCCGCTGATCGAGATCGTGAAGACGCCCCAGACATCGGATGCCGCGCTCTCGACGGCTTTCGTCGTCGCGAAGAGCCTCGGCAAGAACGCCGTGCTCACCGCCGATGCGCCCGGCTTCGTCGTGAACCGGCTTCTCGCCAAGGTCATGGGCGAGGCAGCGCGCGCCGTCTATGAGGGCACGCCCGTGGCGGAGGTCGAGAAGGCGTTCGCGCCGCTCGGCCTGCCGATGGGACCGTTCCAGCTGATCGACCTGGTCGGCTGGAAGGTCGCCGCACACGTGCAGGACACCATGGTGCGCGCGTTCCCCGATCGGTTCTACGCGAACGAGAACTTCCACGCGCTCGCGGAGCTTCCCGAGGTCGTCGAGAAGGACAAGGGCGGACGCGTCACCGGCTGGACCAAGGCCGCCGAGAAGGTGCTCAAGCCCGCGGTGGGGTCGACGCCGGCCAAGGCCGATGAGATCCTCCGTCGCGTGCAGGACGGACTCGCGCAGGAGATCAAGATCATGCTCGACGAGGGAGTGGTGCCCGAGGTCGAAGACATCGACCTCTGCCTCATCTTCGGTGCGGGCTGGCCGTTCATCGACGGCGGCGCCTCGCCGTACCTCGACCGCGAGGGGGCATCGGAGCGCGCCTTCGGCGACACGTTCCACCACCCGGTCATCACGGGCATCGGCTCGAACTGACGCCTTCTGCCACGAGCGGCCCCGGACTTCGGTCCGGGGCCGCTCGTGCGTCTGGGCGGGGGTGGCTCAGCCGCCCGGACCCACCGTATCGATGGGCGCGCCGTCGCCGTTCTCCGGCAGGTCACCCCGCTCCACGGGGTCGGAGAATCCTCGGACGTGGCGCACGCGATCCGCCATGCCGCCGGACGTTACGAGGGCTGAGCCGCGCGGACGCGCAGATCGCGCGCCAGGTGGTCGCGCTGCTCGGTCACGATGCGCCGCAGAGCTGCCGGTGCGTCCTCGTTCCGCGCAAGCCAGGCGTCGACCAGGTCGAGCGACTCGCTCTCCGGGAACAGCCCGCGCACCAGGCGCGCGGCGATCTCGATGCTTCGTGCGCTCCACACACCGCGGATCCGCGCGAAGTAGTCCTCGTCGAACGCCGCGATGAGGTCGCGCCGGCCGCCGGCGCGAACACCCGCGATGGTTGCACTGAGATGATCGTTGGTGAGCGTCGTGTCCTCCCACGCGGAGTGCCACGCGGCGGCGCGGACGTCTGCGTCGGGCCGTGCCGCGAGCACCGTCAGATGCGCGGTCCGGCCCTTCGCGGTCGGGTCGCGGCGCAGCTCCGCGTCGGCCTCGGCGACCGTCGCGTGGCCCGTCGTCGCCAGCGCCGTGAGCCATGCCCACCGCAGTTCGGGGTCGAGTTCCAGTCCGTCGGGCGCCGCCACCGTGCCGGCGAGCATCCCGCGCAGCTCCTCGGCCCTGCCATCGTCGTACAGCGCCGCCGATCCGACTGAGCGAGCCCACGCCAGCTGTGCGTCACTGCCCGCGTCGGCCGCCGTCAGCTGCTGCCATGCCCTGTCGAGCCAAGCGGACCGCTCCTGCGTCCGGCGATCCACGGCGACGTAGTGCCCGATCGCGGCGGAGGCGTTGGCGAGCACGTCGGTGCGCAGCGCGGAGTTCGTCTCAGCCCCGGCATGCGCTCGGACGATGTCGAGGTAGCGCGCGGCGGGAAGCTCACCATCGCGCGTGGCGTTCCACAGCGCGGACCAGACGAGCGCGCGGGCCAGCGCGTCGTCGATCGTCGAGAGCGCCGCCTCGACGGCGTCCAGCGACGCCGCGTCGAGCCGCACCTTGGCGTACGTGAGGTCGCCGTCGTTGGGCAGCACGAGGTCGGCTGCGCCGATCTCCCCGAGCGGAGTGCGCTCGCGCGCGATGTCGGCGTCGATGGTGCGGGTGCGCACCAACCGTTCGTCACGCAGATCGAACAGCCCCACCCGCAGCCGGTGCGGGCGCAGGTCGGACTGGACGAGCACGGCGCCCTCTGCGTCGCGCTCGACCTGGATGGTCGACATGCCTGTGGTCTCCAGCCACGCGCGGGACCATGCGTGGAGATCCCGGCCGGAGGCGGCCGCAAGGTGGCGGAGCAGGTCGTCGAGGGTGGTGTTGCCGAACGCGTGCGCGGCGAAGTACTGCCGGGCGCCTTCGAAGAACTCCTCCTCACCGACGAACGCCACCAGCTGCTTGAGCACCGACGCCCCCTTGGCGTAGGTGATGCCGTCGAAGTTCAGCTTGGCGGCCTCGAGGTCGGCGATATCCGCGACGATCGGGTGCGTCGTCGGGAGCTGGTCCTGGAGGTACGCCCACGCCTTCCGCCGCGCAGCGAAGGTCACCCACGCATCCGGGAACCGTGTGACGGCCGCCGTGGCGTGCGCGCCCATGTAGTCGGCGAACGACTCCTTGAGCCACAGGTCGTCCCACCAGCGCATCGTCACGAGGTCGCCGAACCACATGTGCGCCATCTCGTGGAGGATCGTGTTCGCGCGGCCTTCGCGCTGGGCGACCGTCGCCGCGCCGCGGAACACGTATGCCTCGGTGAAGGTCACCAGGCCCGGGTTCTCCATCGCGCCGATGTTGTACTCGGGCACGAAGATCTGGTCGTACTTGCCCCACGGGTAGGGGTAGCGGAAGGCGTCGGCGAAGAAGTCGAGGCCCTGCCCGGTGATCTCGAGGATCTCGTCGGCATCGAGGTGCTCGGCGAGCGACGCCCGGCAGGAGACGCCCAGCGGCACCACCTGGTCGCCTCGCCGCCACTCCGCCTCGACACGGTGATACGGGCCTGCCGCCACCGCGGTGATGTAGCTCGAGATCGGCAGCGTCTCGGCGAACTCCACGCGCTGCGCGCCGCCCTCGGTCGTGCGCTCCGCGACCGCCTGGTTCGACAGCACCGACCAGCCCGCCGGGGCGGTGACGACGAATGTGTAGCGGGCCTTCATGTCGGGCTGCTCGAAGCACGCCATCACCCGGCGCGCGTCGGCGGGTTCGTAGTGCGTGTAGAGGTACGTCTGGCCGTCGACCGGATCGACGAAGCGGTGCATGCCCTCGCCGGACCGGCTGTACGCCGCCCGCGCGGCGACGCGCACGATGTGCCGCCCGCGCAGTCCGGTGATCCGGACGCGCGCGCCGTCCCATTCCACGGGCCGCGCGACGCCGTCCACCTCCACAGCCTCGACGGCCTCGCCGATGAAGTCGATCCACGTCTCGACGTGGGACTCCGCGGAGCCGGCGGCTGCGGCATCCGTCTCGATCTCCAGTGTGCTCACCGTCGCGAACCCGGTCTCATCCACGTCCGGCGCTGTCGTCACATCGAGCTCGACGCGGGCGGTGAGGACGGAGACGGCGGCGGACCGTGCTGCGGTCTCCGCCCTGCTGAGGTTGGCGCTGGTCATCCGTCCATGCTTTCACGACGGATGCCGGGTACCCCGCCGACTCCGAAGCCGACGCGCCGCCCGGGGCGAGGCGTCAGCGCCGCTGCTGGTCGCGCGCGAGCGCGGGGATCGTCGGGATCTCGGTCGTCTGCGCGCCGCGCGCGACGGGGATGCGGGTGCCCAGTACCTGCGCGACGACGTCGTGCGCGATCTTCGCCGGCGTGAGGCCGGCGTCGTCGAGGATCTGCTCGCGGCTGGCATGGTCGATGAACTCGTCGGGCACGCCGAGCTCGTCGACGGCGGTGTCGACGCCCGCCTCGCGGAGCACCTGACGCACACGCGTGCCGATGCCGCCGACGCGGATGCCGTCCTCGATCGTGATGACGAGACGGTGGGATGCCGCGAGCGTCACGATCGACGGCTGGACGGGCACGACCCATCGCGGATCGACGACCGTCGCGCCGATGCCCTGGTCGCGGAGGCGTCCGGCGACGTCGACGGCGATGTGCGCCATCGGACCGATGCCGACGATGAGCACGTCCTGCGCCTCCGAGCGGACCAGCACGTCGACCCCGTCTTCGAGGCGTTCGACGGCAGGCAGCTCAGGGCTGACGCTGCCCTTCGGAAAACGGACCACCGTGGGCGCGTCGTGCACGGCCACAGCCTCCTGCAGCTCTTCGCGCAGGCGCTCGGCGTCGCGCGGCACCGCGATGCGGATGTGCGGCACGAGCTGCAGCATGGCGAGGTCCCAGATGCCGTGGTGGCTCGGGCCGTCCGGGCCGGTGACGCCGGCACGGTCGAGCACGAATGTGACGCCCGCGCGGTGGAGCGCGACATCCATCAGTACCTGGTCGAACGCGCGGTTCATGAAGGTCGCGTAGATCGCGACCACGGGGTGCAGGCCGCCGAACGCGAGCCCGGCGGCCGAGGCGACCGCGTGCTGCTCGGCGATGCCCACGTCGTACACCCGATCGGGGAATCGCTGCGCGAACGGCAGCAGGCCGGTCGGGCGCAGCATGGCGGCCGTCATCGCGATGATGTCATCGCGCCTCTCCCCCACCGAGACCAGTTCGTCGGCGAAGACGTCGGTCCACGCCGGCGCGCCGCCCGAATTGCCGACCGTCTTGCCGGTCAGCGGATCGATCTTGCCCACCGCGTGGAACGCGTCGGCCTGGTCGTCGAGGGCGGGCTGGTAGCCGCGGCCCTTCTCGGTGATCGCGTGCACGATGACGGGCGCGCCGTACGACTTGGCGAGCTCCAGCGTCTCGATGAGCGTCGGCAGGTCATGGCCGTCGACCGGTCCGAGGTATTTGATGTCGAGGTTGGAGTACAGTGCCGCGTTGTTCGTGAAGCGCGAGAGGAAGCCGTGGGTGCCGCCGCGCACGCCGCGATACACAGCGCGGGCAGCGGGACCGAGCTTGCGGAAGAGGGTGTCGGAGCCGCGGTGCAGGTTGCGGTACGTCTCGGCGGTGCGCACTCGGTTGAGGTAGCGGGCCATGCCGCCGATGGTCGGCGCGTACGACCGTCCGTTGTCGTTGACGACGATGACGAGGTTGCGGTCGTTGTCGTCGGAGATGTTGTTCAGCGCCTCCCACGTCATGCCGCCGGTGAGCGAGCCGTCGCCGACGACGGCGACCACGTGGCGGTCCTTGCGCCCGGTGCGCGTCAGGGCGCGCGAGACACCGTCGGCCCAGCTCAGCGAACTGGATGCGTGCGAGGACTCGACGACGTCGTGCGGGCTCTCGGACCGCTGCGGGTAGCCGGCGAGGCCGCCGCGCGAGCGCAGGTTCGAGAAGTCCTGTCGGCCGGTGAGCAGCTTGTGCACGTACGACTGGTGGCCCGTGTCGAAGATGAACGGGTCGGAGGGCGAGTCGAAGACCCGGTGCAGGGCGATCGTGAGCTCGACGACACCGAGGTTGGGACCGAGGTGGCCACCGGTGCGGGCGACGTTCTCGATGAGGAACGCGCGGACCTCCTCCGCGAGCTGCGCGAGCTCCGTAGTGCTCAGCGCGTCGAGATCGCGGGGTCCGCCAATGGACGACAGCAGCGACATCCCGGCTCCTTTCCGGCCCCGGAAGGGCTCTGCAAGTCTACCTGCGACCAGACGGGGGACCGGATGCCGCGGCATCCGGTCCCCCGTGAATCAGCTGTCAGACCAGCGAACGCAGCACGTACTGCAGGATGCCGCCGTTGCGGTAGTAGTCCGCCTCGCCGGGCGTGTCGATCCGCACGACCGCGTCGAACTCGACGGTCTGCTTGCCTTCGGGCGAGAACTCGCTCGGCTCGGCGGTGACCCGCACCGTCTTGGGCGTGACGCCCTCGTTCAGCTGCTCGAGCCCCGAGATCGAGACGATCTCGGTGCCGTCGAGACCCAGCGACTTCCAGCTCTCGCCGGCAGGGAACTGCAGCGGGACGACGCCCATGCCGATGAGGTTCGAGCGGTGGATGCGCTCGAAGCTCTCGGTGATGACCGCCTTGACGCCCAGCAGGCTGGTGCCCTTGGCAGCCCAGTCGCGCGACGAGCCCGAGCCGTACTCCTTGCCGCCGAAGACCACCAGCGGGGTGCCCTGCGCCTGGTAGTTCATGCACGCGTCGTAGATGAACGACTGCGGGCCGCCCTCCTGCGTGAAGTCGCGCGTGTAGCCGCCCTCGACGATCTGGCCGTCGTTCACCGCCGCGACGAGCTCGTTCTTCAGACGGATGTTGGCGAACGTGCCGCGGATCATGACCTCGTGGTTGCCGCGGCGCGAGCCGAAGGAGTTGAAGTCCTTCTGCGCCACTCCGTGCTCGGTCAGGTACTGCGCGGCCGGGGTGCCGGCCTTGATGTTGCCCGCCGGCGAGATGTGGTCGGTCGTGACCGAGTCGCCGAGGGCCGCCATCACGCGGGCACCGGTGATGTCGGCGACCGGGGTCAGCTCCATCGTCATCCCGTCGAAGTACGGCGCCTTCCGGACGTAGGTGGAGTCCTGGTCCCACTCGAACTGCGCGGCGTCGGGCGTGGGCAGGCTCTTCCAGCGCTCGTCGCCGTCGAAGACGGTGGCGTACTGCTTGATGAACTGCTCACGCGAGATCGACGAGTCGATCGTCGCCTGCACCTCTTCGGGCGTCGGCCAGATGTCCTTGAGGAACACGTCGTTGCCGTCGGTGTCCTTGCCGAGCGGGTCGGACTCGAAGTCGAAGTGCATCGAGCCGGCCAGGGCGTACGCGACGACCAGCGGCGGCGAAGCGAGGTAGTTCATCTTCACATCGGGGCTGATGCGGCCCTCGAAGTTGCGGTTGCCCGAGAGGACGGCGGTGACCGCGAGGTCGTTCTCGTTGATCGCGGCGGAGACCTCCTCGATGAGGGGGCCCGAGTTGCCGATGCAGATCGTGCACCCGTAGCCGACGGTGAAGAACCCGAGACCCTCGAGGGCCTTGTCGAGCCCCGACTTCTCGTAGTAGTCGGTGACGACCTTCGAGCCCGGACCGAGCGTGGTCTTGACCCACGGCTTGCTCTTGAGGCCCTTGTCGAGTGCCTTCTTGGCGAGCAGTCCAGCCGCGAGCATCACCGACGGGTTGGACGTGTTGGTGCACGACGTGATGGCGGCGAGGGTGACGGCTCCGTTGTCGAGGATGTACGACGTACCCTCGGGCGTGGTGACCTTGACGGGCTTGGATGCCGCAGCCGGACCGCCGCTGGAGATGTGGACGACGCGCGTCTCCTCGTGCTCGTCCCCCGGGACCGCACCGGGGTCGGAGGCGGGGAACGAGTGCTTCGACTCGAGGTCGACGATGTCGTTCGACTCCGTCGGGTCGGCGTAGTTGAGGATGTCGACCTCGAACTGCGACTTCGCCTCGGAGAGCAGGATGCGGTCCTGCGGGCGCTTCGGACCGGCGATCGAGGGCACCACCGTGCCGAGATCGAGTTCCATGTACTCGCTGAAGACGAGCTCGCGGGCCGGGTCGTGCCAGAGCGACTGCTCCTTGGCGTACGCCTCGACGAGTGCAACCGCAGCCTCGTCGCGACCCGTCAGGCGGAGGTAGTCGATCGTCACGTCGTCGATGGGGAACATCGCGGCCGTGGAGCCGAACTCCGGGCTCATGTTGCCGATCGTGGCGCGGTTAGCGAGCGGCACGGACGCGACGCCTTCGCCGTAGAACTCGACGAACTTGCCGACGACGCCGTGCTTGCGGAGCATGTCGGTGATCGTGAGCACGACGTCGGTCGCCGTGACGCCGGCGGGGATCTCGCCGGTGAGCTTGAAGCCGACCACGCGCGGGATGAGCATCGAGACCGGCTGGCCGAGCATCGCGGCCTCGGCCTCGATGCCGCCGACACCCCAGCCGAGCACACCGAGGCCGTTGACCATCGTGGTGTGGGAGTCGGTGCCGACGCACGTGTCGGGGTACGCACGCAGCACGCCGTTGACGTTGCGGTCGTAGATCACCTTGGCCAGGTGCTCGATGTTCACCTGGTGCACGATGCCGGTGCCCGGCGGGACGACCTTGAAGTCGTCGAACGCCGTCTGTCCCCAGCGGAGGAACTGGTAGCGCTCGCCGTTGCGCTCGTACTCGATCTCGACGTTGCGCTCGAGGGCGTCCTCGCGACCGAAGAGGTCGGCGATGACGGAGTGGTCGATGACCATCTCGGCGGGTGAGAGCGGGTTGATCTTGTTGGGGTCGCCGCCCAGCGCGGTGACCGCCTCGCGCATCGTGGCGAGGTCGACGATGCACGGCACCCCGGTGAAGTCCTGCATCACGACGCGGGCGGGCGTGAACTGGATCTCGGTGTCGGGCTCAGCCGCGGCATCCCACGAACCGAGTGCCTCGATCTGCGCCTTCGTCACGTTCGCACCGTCTTCGGTGCGAAGAAGGTTCTCGAGCAGCACCTTCAGACTGAACGGGAGCTTCTCGTAGCCCGCGACCTTGTCGATGCGGAAGATCTCGTAGTCGGTGCTGCCGACCGTCAGGGTGCTCTTGGCACCGAAGCTGTCAACCGTGGACACGTCTGTCTCCTTCGTCGGCGGCGGGAGCGGGGCCGGAGCCCGGCACTCCCCATCTTCCCCCGCACCGGAGCCCTCGGCTAGTGAGGATGACCTAATCCGCGGCGGGGTCAATTTATCTTGATATCAAGATAAATGTATCACTCCGCGGCGGTGACCTCATTCGACTCGCCACGCGGATACAGTGCGCGGACGGCGAGCCACGTGACCGCGACGAGCGGGGCGAAAAGCGGCAGCCCCATCACGAGCTTCAGCGTCCCGAGCGCGGTGACGTTGTCGGCGAAGTACAGCGGAAGCTGCACGAGCAGGCGCGCGGCGAAGAGCGATGCCCACGCGATCGCGAGCCAGAAGTACACGCGGCGCTTGCGCTTGTCGGCGCGCCAGGCGGTGCCCTCCCCCATCAGGAATCCCGCGGCCAGGCCGATCAGCGACCATCCGATGAGCGCCGAGATCAGGAAGGCGCTTCCATAGAGCGCGTTCGTGATGAAGCCGGGGATGAAGTTGTTGGATGCCTCGCCCGTGAACGCCGCGAAGGCCGCAGCGACGCCCGCCGCGATCAGTCCGCCGATCGCGGCCGTCACGGGCTGACGCGCGATGAGCCGCGCCGCGGTGAAGACGGCCGCGATGCCGACCGACAGTCCGAGCGACAGCCACAGGTTGCCGTCGCCCGTGCCGGGGTCGATGGTGAGCGTGTAGACGACGATGAAGACGAGGCCGGGCAGGACGGATTCGAGGACGCCCCGCCACCCGCCCATCGCGGCCCAGACGACGTGACCGGTCGAGGTGCCCTCGGCGGGGTCGAGCCCCGCACGACGGGCGGCACCGCCGAGCGCGGCGCCGAGAAGGTCGGAAGCGGATGCCTCAGCCGCCGGCGGCGGGGTCAGACCGGCGCTGCGCTGCTCGTCGCCGGGGGAGGGCGTGGGCTGGTCGGTCACGCCGCGCCCGGGGTGGCCGGCATGCGCAGCGGGATGAGGTCGCGGGGCGGCATCGGCGAGCCGCCGCGCACGACGACGATCGAGCGGAAGAGGTCCTCGACGGCGGCTGCGGCCTCGACGTCCGACGTCGCCGCACCGCCGATCACGCCGCGGAGGAACCAGCGCGGTCCGTCCACGCCGACGAACCGGGCGAGCCGCTTGCCCGACGTGCCGTCGGGGCCCGCAGCCACGGGCACCTCAGCGAGGAGCTCCGGGCCGAGGGGGCCCTCGCGCTCCTCGACGCGCCCGCCCTGCTGACGGATCTGCTGGCGGATCTGCTCGCGCGTCTCAGCCCACAGCCCGACGGTCCGCGGTGCGGCGAACGGCTGCACCTGCAGGGTCGAACCGGCGTAGTCGAGCCCGACCGCGACGATGCGCTTGGTCTGCTCCTCGACCTCGAGACGCAGGTTGAGGCCCTCCCGCGGGAGGATCTTGATCCCGCCGAGATCGATGTACGGGCGGACCGGGTTCGCCTCGGACTCGTCGAACGGGCCGGCGACGGCGCGGTCCTCGGGCGCGTCCTTGCGCGGGGAGTCGGCTGCGGGAGTGGGGTCGGTCATGCGAGGACTCCGTCCTTCTTGTCAAGATCGCGGGGAGCTTCCCGCGTGGACTCGCCCAGGCTCGTGTGCGGGACAGCAGCGCCCCCGCCCGAGAAGCCCGTGGAGCCGAAGCCGCCCTCGCCTCGGGCGCTCTCGGGCAGAGCCTCGACGGGGACGAACCGGGCGCGGGGCACCGGCATCACGATGAGCTGGGCGATGCGGTCGCCGACCGCGATGTCGTGGGCCTGCTCGGCATCGGTGTTCAAGAGGATGACCTTGATCTCACCGCGATAGCCGGCGTCGACCGTTCCGGGGGCGTTCACGACGGTGATGCCGTGCTTGGCGGCGAGTCCGCTGCGCGGGACGACGAACGCGACGTATCCCTCCGGGAGGGCGATGCGCACTCCGGTGCCCACCATCGCCCGTCGGCCCGGCTCGAGACGGATCGCCTCGGCGGCCATGAGGTCGGCGCCGGCGTCGCCCGGGTGCGCGTACACCGGGACGTCGGAGGCGATAATGGGGACGTCCACCGTTTCAGTCACCCAATGAGGGTAATGCAGAAGACAGCGCACGACGTCGGAGGCCGTGACTATCGCGAACGGCTCGGTCCGTCCCTCTGGGTCATGGTGAGCGCCGCGGTCGCGGGACCGATGGTCGCCCTCGTCCTCACCCCCATCGACACCACGATCGCCCTCGTGATCGGGGCGGTCGTCGGGGTCGCCGTGGTCGCCCTGCTGGTGGCGGGCTCGCCGGTCGTCGCCGTCGAGCGCGGAGAGTTGCGCGCCGGGCGTGCGCACATCCCCGTGGATCTCCTGGGCGATCCGGCGGTGCACGTCGGGGAAGATGCCCGTCAGCACCGCGGCGCGGGTCTCGACCCGCGCTCGTGGCACGTCATCCGCGGTGGGATCGACGGACTCGTAGTGATGCCGGTGTCAGATCCTCAGGATCCGACACCGGCATGGGTGATCTCGTCGCGGACACCCGATCGGCTCGCCGCCGCCGTGCGCCGCGCTCAGGTCAAGCCGAGCACTCCCGGCACATAGGCCCGTCCGGGGTCTCGTGGTCGAGCTGCGAGCGGTGCTTCACGAGGAAGCAGTTCGAGCACGTGAACTCGTCTTCCTGCGGCGGCAGCACGACGACATCGAGCTCGAGG
The DNA here is from genome assembly GCF_042274785.1 of Microbacterium sp. NPDC056003. NCBI lineage: Bacteria > Bacillati > Actinomycetota > Actinomycetes > Micrococcales > Microbacteriaceae > Microbacterium > Microbacterium sp. NPDC056003. The sequence goes on from NZ_JBHJXQ010000002.1 coordinate 268,952, forward strand.
TCGGACAGATCAGCCCCGGGGAGCTCGAAGCCCGACGGGTTGTCGGCATCCTCGACGTCGACCGCTCCCGAGAGCTTGTCGGGAACGCGCTCCTTGAGAGCCTCGATCGACTCGCTGTCGTCCTCGGTCTTGCGGGGGGCGTCGTAATCGGTGGCCATTCGTAAACGTCTCAACTTCCGAAGTCTTGCGGGTGCGCCCGTTCAGGCGGCGATAGTTTGCATGACCGTCTCCGTTTTCGCAAATGCGCGGCGCAGATTGTTCGACCATGCGTCCCCGTGAAACTCGCGCCACGCGCTGGATATTCCCGGCGTTGGACACCGCCTGTGTCAGCATGGCCGGGACACGCAGGATCGGAGGGGCGTTCGCATGGAACAGCTCAAGGTCATCGGCACCGAGGACGACACACTCGTCCTGGCTACCGAGTCCGGCGAGAGGTTCGCCCTCGCCGTCGACGACGTGCTGCGCATCGAACTGCGCAAGGCGCGTCGCGACCGCGACGACGACACGCAGGCGGCGCGGCCGAGTCCGCGCGACATCCAATCGCACATCCGCGCGGGGCTCTCGGCCGAGGAGGTCGCGAACCTCCTCGGCGCGCGCGTGGAAGACGTCCGCCGGTTCGAAGGCCCGGTCCTCGCGGAGCGCGAGCACATCGTGGGCCAGGCGCTCGCGGTCGCGGTGCTGCTCGGCGGCGGCTTCGAGGGCGAGGGCAACCCCACGTTCGGCGCCGCCGTCCGCGCCAAGCTGCACGAGGCGGGCGCCTCGGGCGAGCGATGGACGAGCTGGAAAGAGCCCACCGGCTGGATCATCAAGCTCGAGTTCACGGCAAACGAGGTCGACCACGACGCACGCTGGGGCTTCGACCCCCGCCGCAGCACGCTGTCTCCGCTCAACGCCGACGCCATCCAGCTGTCACGTCAGGGCTCGCTGCCCGAAGGCCTCATCCCCCGCCTGCGCGCGCTCGAGACGACGCCGGCCAAGGACGAGACCCGGTTCGACAGCGGCGCCTTCGGGCCGCGCAAGCTGCCCGACGCCGACTTCGAGTCGCCCGATCTGCCCGCGCCCGCCGCGCCGGCCGTGCAGCAGGCGGCGATCAAGCGCGCCGACGAGCCGGCCGTGACCTCGGCCGAGACGGCAGACCTCCTCGAGGCGCTCCGCCGCCGCCGTGGTCAGCGCGAACCGCTGCCCGGGGCCGAAGTGGCCTCCACCTCGCGATCGCAGTCGCCCGTCGCGCTGTTCGACGCGCTCGAGCCCGGCTATGACGAAGCCCCCGGCGACGACGACCCCGAGGTCTCGGACTTCGACGTGGCGCCGTCCGCAGTGGCGGAGGCGGGTCGCCGCAAGGGCCGCACATCGATGCCGTCGTGGGACGAGATCGTCTTCGGCGCCCGCAGCGACGACTGACCTCTCCGACCGGGTGCGGCCCCGAGCGAACCGCGCCGACGTGTACCGAGATCCGGGGGCGCCTCAGGCGAACGCGCCCAGCCGCAGCAGCGGGACGACCCGCTCCTCGGTGGTGAACGAGCCGTGCTGGCCGATCATCTTCTGCGATGCCTTGTCCGCGAGTCGATCGTCGTAGTAGACGACGCCCGAGCGCGCCGCGACGACGACATCGCCGAGGCGCTCCCGCACCTCGGGGCTCACCGGCCCGAGCACACCCGATGCGATCAGCTCGTCGCGTGAGAGCACCCACGACCGCGCCTCCTCCGACGCGCGCCACGCGTGCTCCACGTCCTCCGCGTGGCCGGGTTCTGCGTAGAGGTGCAGCATGCGCGGCTCCCCGCCGATCAGCCGTACGCCGTCGAGGAGAGGGTCGCCGTCCCGGAGGAGGATCTGCCGATGCCGTGGGATGTCGACCATGCCGTGGTCGGCCGTCACCACAGCGCCGGTGCCCGGCGTCAGCGCCTCGGCGAAAGCGCGGGCCGCGGCATCCACTCTCTCCAGCATCACGGTCCATTCGTCGGACTGCCAGCCCCGACGATGACCGACGCCGTCGAGTTCGGGCGCATAGAGATAGATGAGGGACCCCGGATGCTGCGCACCGAGCTGCGCCGCCGTGAGCACGCGCTCGGTGAGGTCGTCCACGCCGATGAACTCCGCGCCCGCCTGCGTCGCGGCCGTGAAGCCCGTGCCGCGGTACTCGCTCTTGGTGACGACGAAGAACGGCCGGGCCAGTGACGTGGCGAGCGGCGTCGCGCGCTGGAACTCGAGCGGCAAGCCGTCGGTGTCCCATCCGCGCAGCTGGTTCACGACGTCGTCGGTCCCCGGGACTCGTGCGCGGTAGCCGACGATGCCGTGCTCCCCCGGCAGCGTGCCGGTGAGCAGGCTGGTCAGTGCGGACGCCGTCGTCGAAGGGAAGACGGTGCGCGCCACATCCCTCTTCGATCCCGCCTGCGCCAGAAAGCGCGCGTGGCCGGCACGTGCCGACAGGTTGTGCGATCCGAGGCCGTCCAGCACGAACACCACGGCTCTCTCCGCGGGCGGGAACCAGTCCGACGTCCCATCCAGCGCTGCCGACATCTGCGGCACGACACCGGTGAGGCTCCGGGCTCGCGGCGGGTCCGCGGGTAGGCTGATCGACATCGGGGTCAGTCTCGCACACCCGCGGGTGACCCTCGCCGCACCGCCGTCACCCGAGGCCACATCGTCATGCCTGCATCCCCCACCGATTCCGCTCCCGTCGACCACGGCCGCATCGAGGACGTCGACGTCTCGACCGAGATGCAGGGGTCCTTCCTCGAGTACGCGTACTCCGTCATCTACTCGCGCGCCCTGCCCGACGCGCGCGACGGGCTCAAGCCCGTGCAGCGCCGCATCCTGTATCAGATGGCCGACATGGGCCTGCGCCCCGATCGCGGCCACGTCAAGAGCGCCCGCGTCGTCGGCGAGGTCATGGGAAAGCTGCACCCTCACGGTGACGCCCCGATCTACGATGCGCTCGTGCGTCTGGCGCAGCCCTTCTCGCTGCGCGTTCCCCTGGTCGACGGCCACGGCAACTTCGGCTCACTCGACGACGGGCCCGCCGCCCCTCGCTACACGGAGGCGCGCCTCGCGGCGGCGGCTCTGGCGCTGACGGAGAACCTCGACGAGGACGTCGTCGACTTCATCCCCAACTACGACGGCCAGTTCCAGCAGCCCGAGGTGCTGCCCGCCGCGTACCCGAACCTGCTCGTCAACGGCGCCACCGGCATCGCCGTCGGCATGGCGACGAACATGGCCCCCCACAACCTCATCGAGGTCGTGGGAGCGGCGATCCACCTGCTCGACAACCCCGAGGCGACGGTCGAAGAGCTCATGGAGTTCGTGCCCGGCCCCGACCTGCCCTCGGGCGGCATCATCGTGGGCCTCGACGGCATCAAGGACGCCTACACGAAGGGCCGCGGCAGCTTCCGCACGCGCGCCAAGGTCTCGATCGAGTCGCTCGGCCCGCGTCGGACCGGCATCGTCGTGACCGAGCTGCCGTACCTCGTCGGCCCCGAGCGGATCATCGAGAAGATCAAGGACGCCGTCACCGCGAAGAAGCTCCAGGGCATCGCGGACGTGACCGACCTCACCGACCGCCACAACGGCCTGCGGCTGGTCATCGGCATCAAGACGGGCTTCGACCCGAATGCGGTGCTCGAGCACCTCTACCGGCTGACGCCCCTCGAGGACTCGTTCAGCATCAACAACGTCGCCCTGGTCGACGGTCAGCCGCAGACGCTCGGACTGCGCGAGCTGCTGCGCGTGTACCTCGACCACCGTATGAGCGTCGTGACGCGCCGCAGCCGGTATCGGCTCGCGCGGCGCAAGGAGCGCCTGCACCTCGTCGAAGGCCTGCTCATCGCGATCCTCGACATCGACGAGGTCATCCAGGTCATCCGCACGTCGGACGACGGCGAGCAGGCACGCACGCGCCTCATGGACGTCTTCGACCTGTCCGACCCGCAGGCCGAGTACATCCTCGAGCTGCGCCTGCGCCGGCTCACGCGCTTCTCCCGCATCGAACTCGAGGCCGAGCGCGACAAGCTCACGGCCGAGATCGCCGAGCTGGAGGAGCTCCTCGCAAGCGAGATCCTGCTGCGCGCGCAGGTGGCGCGGGAGCTGGATGCCGCGGCTGAGACGTACGGCACCCCGCGGCGCACCCTTCTCCTCAACGGCGGACCGGCGGCGCCCCGATCACGTGCGGCCGCCGCAGCCGCCGATCTGCAGATCGCGGACGCGCCCTGCCGCGTGTTCCTGTCGGCGACGGGCCGCATGGTGCGCGCCGAAGTGGTTGCGGATGCGCCCAACGGCGGCATCGTGCCGCCGTCGCGGCGCGCGAAGCACGACGCCATCCGCTCGTGGGTCGACACGACCACGCGTGGAGACGTCGGTGCGGTCACGAGCGCCGGGCGCCTGATCCGGTTCTCTCCCGTCGACCTGCCGTCCGTGCCCGGCAACTCCGTGCAACTCGCCGCCGGAACACGCGCCGACCAGTACCTGGGTCTGTCGTCCGGCGAGCACGTCGTGGCGATCGTCCCCCTCGAGGACGGCCCGCCCATCGCCCTCGGCACGCGCCACGGCGTGGTCAAGCGCGTCGCGGCCACCGAGCTCGGCAGCAAGCACGACATCGAGATCATCTCGCTGCGCGACGGCGACCGAGTGGTCGGCGCCGCGCCGGCGACCGTCGGCGCCGAGCTGGTGTTCGTCGCCGACGACGCTCAGCTCCTGCGCTTCGACGCCTCGTCGGTGCGCCCGCAGGGGCGCGCGGCCGGCGGTATGGCGGGCATCCGCTTGAGCGACGGCGCCGAGGTCATCTCCTTCGGCGTCGTGGGCGCGTCGGCGTTCGACGCCGTGGTGGTCACGGTCGCCGGTTCCCGTGAGGCCCTCGCCGGAACCGACCCGGGCAGCGCGAAGGTCTCGGCGTTCACGGAGTTCCCCGCGAAGGGACGCGCCACCGGCGGCGTGCGCGCTCAGCGGCTACTGAAGGGCGAAGACGTGCTCACGCTCGCGTGGGTCGGCTCCGAGCCCCGCGCGGTGGGCCCCGACGGTGCGACCCGCACGCTGCCCGATGCAGGGGCGAAGCGGGATGCCTCGGGCACACCGCTCGACGCGGTCATCGGCGCGGTCGGCACCGGCATCCGCTGATGTCGCGGCCCGGGCGCATCTTCGCGGCATCCGCCGTGATGACCGCCGCGGTCGCACTCACGTCGTGCGCTCCCTGGACCGTGGGCGAAGCCGTCGCGTGCCCGAGCTGGGTCGACTTCGAGACCCCCGCCGACGCTGCGGAGGAATCCGACGCGGTATTCATCGGCACCATCGTCGGTGAAGACGGCACGTCCCACCACATGGAGGTGGAGATGTCGGCCTGGAGCGTCGACGTCGACGAGGTGCTCACCGGCGACTCGGTGTCGCCCGGCGAGCGGGTGCGGGTCGTGTCGATGGCCGACCCGTGCTCCGGGGAGGCGGTCTACGAAGGCGGCGACCCGCTCGATGCGACGGGTGAGCAGCGCCTGATCTTCGTGTATACATCCGAGGACGAGCTCCTGACCCTGACGCCCTACCAGGGCGTGCTTCCGGCGCCCACCGACGGCGAGATCCCCCCGGAGTGGCCGGAGCCATGAGGCCTTCGTCAGGCGTCAGGCGTCGATGCGCTCGCGGGCGAGGCGGTCGCTGGAGTCGATGATGAACTCCTTGCGGGGCGCCACGTCGTTGCCCATGAGGAGTTCGAAGATGGATGCCGCCGCCTCGGCGTCCTGCATGCGCACGCGTCGGAGCGTGCGGCCGGCGCGGTCCATCGTGGTCGTCGCGAGCTGGTCGGCGTCCATCTCGCCGAGGCCCTTGTAGCGCTGCACCGGCTCCTGCCACCGCTTGCCCGCCTTGGTGAGCTTGGTCAGCAGGGCGTGCAGCTCTTGCTCGGTGTACGTGTAGATCGTGTCGTTCGGCTTCGTGCCGGGGTTCATCACGACCACGCGGTGCAGCGGCGGCACGGCGGCGTACACCCGACCGTCGTCGATCAGCGGCCGCATGTAGCGGAAGAAGAGCGTGAGCAGCAGCGTGCGGATGTGCGCACCGTCGACGTCGGCGTCGCTCATCAGAATGATCTTGCCGTAGCGCGCGGCGTCGAGGTCGAACGAGCGCCCCGAGCCGGCGCCGATCACCTGGATGATCGCCGCGCACTCGGCGTTCGACAGCATGTCGCTGATCGACGCCTTCTGAACGTTGAGGATCTTGCCTCGGATCGGCAGGAGCGCCTGGTACTCGCTGTTGCGCGCGAGCTTCGCCGTGCCGAGGGCCGAGTCGCCCTCCACGATGAACAGCTCGGAGGCCGCCACGTCGTTCGTGCGGCAGTCGGCGAGCTTGGCCGGCAGCGACGAAGACTCGAGCGCGTTCTTGCGGCGCTGCGTCTCTTTGTGCGCGCGCGCCGATATGCGCGCCTTCATCTCTGCGACGACCTTGTCGAGCAGGAGCGACGTCTGCGCCTTGTCGTCGCGCTTGGTCGACGTGAACCGCGCGGTGAGCTCTTTGGCGACCACGTTCGCCACGATCTGGCGGACGGCCGGAGTTCCGAGCACTTCCTTGGTTTGGCCCTCGAACTGCGGCTCGGGGATGCGCACCGTGAGCACCGCCGCGAGTCCGGCGAGGATGTCGTCCTTCTCGAGCTTGTCGTTCGAGCCGAACTTCAGCCGGCGCGCATTCTGCTCGACCTGCGTGCGCAGCACCTTCATGAGCCCTTGCTCGAAGCCCTGCTGGTGCGTCCCGCCCTTGGGCGTGGCGATGATGTTGACGAACGAGCGGGTCGTGGTCTCGTAACCGGTCCCCCAGCGCACCGCGATGTCGACCTCGCACTCGCGCTGGACCTCGGTCGGCACCATGGCCCCGGACGGCTGCAGCACCGGCACCGTCTCGGTGAACGAGCCGCTGCCGGTGAGGCGCCACGTGTCGGTGATCGGTGCGTCGGGCGCGAGGAAGTCCGCGAACTCCGAGATGCCGCCGTCGAAGCGGAAGCGGGTCTCGACCGCCTCTTCGCCGCGCTCGTCGCGGATCACGATCTCGAGACCCGGCACCAGGAACGCCGTCTGGCGTGCCCGCTGTTCGAGCTCGGTGAGGGTGAACGCGGCGTCCTTCGTGAAGATCTGCTTATCGGCCCAGTAGCGGATACGGGTGCCCGTGACGCCCTTCGCGGCGCGTCCCACGACGCGCAGCTCGGAGCTCTTCTCGAAGGGGGTGAACGCCGACGACGGCGACCCGTTCGCGAAGACGCCGGGCTCACCGCGGTGGAACGACATGGCCCACGTCTTGCCGCCGCGGTCGACCTCGACGTCGAGACGCTCGGACAGCGCGTTGACCACGGACGCGCCGACGCCGTGGAGGCCGCCGGATGCGGCGTACGATCCGCCGCCGAACTTGCCGCCCGCGTGGAGCTTGGTGAACACGACCTCGACGCCCGAGAGTCCGGTGCGGGGCTCGATGTCGACCGGGATGCCGCGGGCGCGGTCGCGCACCTCGACACTGCCGTCGGCGTGCAGGATGATCTCGATGAGCGAGCCGTGGCCGGCAAGCGCCTCATCGACCGAGTTGTCGATGATCTCCCACAGGCAGTGCATGAGGCCGCGGGAGTCGGTCGAGCCGATGTACATGCCGGGGCGCTTGCGGACCGCTTCGAGTCCTTCGAGGACCTGCAGATGGTGGGCGGAGTACTCGGCGGTCACAATCTCCAAGGGTATCCGGGGTCACAGACGCCGGTCGGCCGACACGCTTCTCGGGGCCGCGCCGTACGCGCTGAGCGAAATGTGACCCGTTCGCGGCATTCTCGAAACAAAGGCGTGGTTGTATTTCATGACCCGCACCGGAGTTCTATCACTACGAGGAGGCACCGAGATGACTACTTCGACACCCACCGAGCTGGGCTCCGTCCTCGAGTACCGCCTCACCGCGGCGGACCGCTGCGACTCCTGCGGCGCTCAGGCCTACATCGCGGCCGAGGTCAACGGCAGCGAACTGCTCTTCTGCGCCCACCACGGCCGCAAGTACGAAGAGAAGCTCCGCGCCGTCGCCACCTCGTGGCACGACGAGACGGCCCGCCTGGCTGAGGCCAACTGAGCCGGGGGCTCACCCCCCCGAGTAGATCCTCGGCACCAGCGGCGAGACGCGCACCGCGATCTCTTCGCCGATCGTCCCGATCGCCTCGGCGAGATCGGTCGCCGATGACTCGCCCCCGTCGCCGGGGCCGTAGATGCGCACGACGTCGCCGGGCGCGGCATCCGTCCACCCCGCCACTCGGAAACCCGATCCCGAAGCGGTCAGCGAACACGGACCACCCGGAGTGCCGACCGTCACGCGACCGGCGAGGATCGACGGCAGGCCGTCGAGCGGACCGACGTCGATCGATGCTCCGTCGTCGTCGACCGCGGTGACCCGCGCCTCGAGCGTCGCGATCGGCCGCACGCCGAGGTGCTCCTCGCGGGGGCCGCCTGCGGAGCGGATGCCGTAGCAGAACGCCCCCACGCGCACCAGGTCGTAGCGGAACTCCGGCCGGGCGAACGAGGCGGCGCTGGCCGAGAGGTGCAGCATCGTGGGCGAGAGGCCCGCCTGGCGCGCGGTGGTCACCGCCGCGTCGAACAGCGCGCGGGCTGCGTCGTCCTCTTCGTCGGATGCCTCGGCGATGTGGCTCCAGATGCCGACCACCTCCAGGCATCCCTCGGCCGCGAGCTGTGCCGCACGGGCGGTGAACTCCGGCCAGTCCTCGGGACGCACGCCGTTGCGGTGCAGGCCCGTGTCGATCTTGAGATGCACGCGCGCGACCGCACCGGCGACCCGCGCCTCGGCGGCGACGTCCTCGAGCAGCTCGGCGTCGCCGACCCCGAGGTCCAGTGCCGCCGCCACGGCTTCTGCCGCTTCCGCCCGCGAGGCCGCGATCCAGGAGAAGATGCGGACGTCGCCGCCCAGCACCTCCCTCACGCGACGGCCGGTCGCGACGTCGAAGGCGCCGATCCAGCGCACGCCCTCGCGCTGCGCTCGCCGCACGATCGCGTCGAGCCCGTGCCCGTAGGCGTCATCCTTCACGACGAGCATCAGCTCGGCCGGTGCGACTGCCTCCCGCGCGCGAGAGAGGTTGGCCGCGAAGCGATCGAGGTCGATGCGAAGCACCCCGCTCATGCGATCCACTCCCTCGTCGCACGCAAGCCGACCACGGTGACGAGCTCGTCGGCGCGCAGGCCGGTGGCCTCCACCCACTCCGCGACCGACGGCTCACCCGCCCGCGGATCGCCGAAGAAGACCGCCTCGTCGCCGCGCCGCACCGGGGCGGCGCCGACGTCCACCACGCACACGTCCATCGCCACGCGGCCGATGATGGGGAGCGATGCGCCGCCGATCGTCAGGCGCGCACGGTTGCCGAGGTCGCGCACGACGCCCTGGGCGTAGCCGCCCGTGACGAGCGCCACGCGGGTGTCAACGGCCGCCCGGAAACGGTACCCGTACGACACGCCCTCCCCCGCGCGGAGCGCCTTGACCCCCAGCACCGTGCCGCTCAGGCGCATGGCGGGCACAGCGTCGGGCGCACCCCCCGGCAGGCCGTACAGCGTCGTGGGGTCGAGGTCGGGCGCGGCGCTCGTCGTCGCCCCGGCGACGCCGGCCGCGGCCAGCATGCGCACCGCCGGGGCGTCGTCGACGACCAGGCGGTCCACCCCGGAGGCGAGCAGCTCTGCGGCGACTGCGGGTGCGCCGTGACCCCAGGCATCGGCCCGCAGATCGGCGATCGCCCGCGTGCCCTCCGGCAGCTGCGCCACGGCCAGCGCGGCGTTGTGCGCGATGGCGGAGGCCGAGACCCGGGCGACCGGGGCGCTGGACGGCTCGTGGATCCACGCAGCGTCGCCATGCCCAGGGTTCGCCGAACTCACGCCTCTAGACTATCCGGGACCCCCGATCCCCAACCCGGAGTACGCATGCCTTCTCAGGGCCTCGGCCTCGCGCCCCGCCTTCGCTACCTCGCCGCCCGCGCCCGCCGCATCGACGTCGGATCCGTGGTCGAACGTGCGAAGGAGACGTCGCAGCAGCACGGCAAGTGGACGCCCGCCGTCCTGGCAGACATGCTGTGGTCGGCCGGCTTCCGGCAGGTCGGGTTCCAGGACTACGTCGACTACGACTTCGCCATCCTCAGCCGCGCCGAGCGCGCGACCTACATGACGCACCCCGTCTCGAATGAGCTGTCGCAGAAGTACGACCACCCCGACTTCCGGCACCAGTTCCACCACAAGGTGGAGTTCAACCGCGTCTTCAGCGAGCACCTGCACCGCGAGTGGATGGTCGTCGAGGACGACAACGCCGACGCCGTCCGCGCCTTCACCGAACGCCTCGGCACGATCGTGACGAAAGAGCCCATCGGTCAGGCGGGCACCGGCGTGCACCGATACCGCGCCGAGGACGTGGACGACTGGGATGCCTTCCACCGCGGCCTGCTCGAGCGCGGCGAGGTTCTCATGGAGGAGGTCATCCAGCAGCACCCCGATCTCGCCGCCGTGTGCCCCGGCACCGTCAACACGACCCGGGTCACCGCCTTCTTCGACGGCGAGCAGACGCACATCCTCGCCATGGCGCAGAAGTTCGGCCGCGGTGCCGTGAGCGACCAGATGACCTTCGGCGGCTTCTACACGATGCTCGACGAAGATGGCCACGCCGTCGGCCCCGGGTACGACTCGCACGCCCACGTGCACGAGAAGCACCCCGACAGCGGCTTCGTGATCGCCGACTTCCAGCTGCCGATGATCGACGAGGTGAAGGCGTTCGTCGACCGCGTCGCCCGCGTCGTGCCGCAGGTGCAGTACGTCGGCTGGGACATCGTCGTGACGCCGGACGGCCCCGTGCTCGTGGAGGGCAACTGGGGCGCCGGCGTGTACGAGAACAAGCCCAGCGTCACCGGCATCCGCACCGGCCACAAGCCCCGCTACCGCGCCGCGATCGGCTTCTGAGCCGAGCGGACCCGAACGCCGAAGGCGCGGCCCCGACGGGTGCCGCGCCTTCGTACGGGGGAGGGGCGGTCAGACCGCGCGGATGATTCCGAGCGGCGTGGACTGATGCCCTTGACCGAGCGGATTGTCCTGCAGGATCGCGATGAGGCGCTTCTCGTACGCCTTGTCGACGGTCGACCCGAGGATGTTGCCGCCGAGGTCGTTGATGTCGACCACCGCGACCTCCGGGACACCGCCGAGGAGCGTCTTGAGGTGAGCCGCGACCTCGCGGGGACGCTCGGGCCCGAGGACGACGGCCTTGTTGTACGGCGGGATGGTGCCGCTCGTCGGTCCGTCGATCGCCCGCGCCTTGTCGCCCGCGATGCGGTAGAAGTCGCCCTTGCGGCCGAACAGCTTGGTCACAGCCGACACTGCGGCCGCGAACAGGATGCGGATCGTGCCGCACTCGCGCAGCGCCATCTCCATGGTCTCGGGCATGCCGAGGCCGATGCCGTACGGCGTGCGCGTCACGTACTTCGAAAGGAAGTAGGCGAGCTTGCGCGGCCTGATCTCCTCGACGAGGTACGAGCGACCCTGGGTGATCGCGACGATCTTCTCCGTCACGAAGAGCAGGTCGCCGTCACGGACGAGACCTGAGGCGTACTCGCTCACGAAGTCGTCGAGGTCGTCGCCCGGCATCACGACCCGCGTGCGGATCGGGATGCGGGCGTACGACGAACCCTCGACGGAGACGGTGAGCGCCTTGCCGTCGTTCGCCTCGCTCACTCGAGGTAGTCCCGCAGCGACTGCGAACGGCTGGGGTGACGGAGCTTCGCCATCGTCTTGGACTCGATCTGACGGATGCGCTCGCGCGTCACGCCGAAGGTGTCGCCGATCTGGTCGAGGGTCTTGGGCTGACCGTCGCCCAGCCCGAAGCGCATGCGGATGACGCCCGCCTCGCGCTCGGAGAGCGAGTCGAGGAGGGACTCGAGCTGACGCTGCAGCATCGTGAAGCCGACGGCATCGGCCGGGACGACGGCCTCGGTGTCTTCGATCAGGTCGCCGAACTCGCTGTCGCCGTCCTCGCCGAGCGGAGTGTGCAGCGAGATGGGCTCGCGTCCGTACTTCTGGACCTCGATGACCTTCTCGGGGGTCATGTCGAGTTCGCGGCTGAGCTCTTCCGGCGTGGGCTCGCGACCGAGGTCCTGCAGCATCTGGCGCTGGACGCGCGCGAGCTTGTTGATGACCTCGACCATGTGGACCGGGATGCGGATCGTGCGCGCCTGGTCGGCCATGGCACGGGTGATCGCCTGACGGATCCACCAGGTGGCGTAGGTCGAGAACTTGAAGCCCTTGGTGTAGTCGAACTTCTCGACGGCGCGGATCAGACCGAGGTTGCCCTCCTGGATCAGATCCAGGAACTGCATGCCACGGCCGGTGTAGCGCTTGGCGAGCGACACGACCAGTCGGAGGTTCGCACCCAGGAGGTGCGACTTCGCACGCTGGCCGTCACGGGCGACCCACTGCAGGTCGAGCCCGAGCTGCGACGACTTCTCGGCCGCCGACATGTGCGACAGCTTCTCCTCGGCGAACAGACCCGCCTCGATGCGCATCGCCAGCTCGACCTCTTCGGCCGCGTTGAGGAGCGGCACCTTGCCGATCTGCTTCAGGTAGTCCTTGACGGGGTCGGCCGTCGCGCCGGTGATCTGCGTCGAGTAGACGGGGACGTCGTCTTCGTCGCTCGAGGTGATGACGATCGCGCCGGTCGGAAGAGGCTCGGTGAACGCCGGCTTCGTGCTCTCCTCTTCCTCCTCCTCGTCTTCGGCTGCAAGAGCCTCGTCGGCTGCGGCGGCCTTCGCGCCACGACGCGCAGCCGGGCGGGCAGGCGTCTCGGCGTCGTCGTCGCCCGCCTCTTCCAGATCGTCGTCGGCGTTGAGCTCGACGTCGTCGAGCTCAACGCCGTCGTCCTCGAGATCCTCGTCGGACGCGGCGCCCTTCTTCGCAGCCTTCTTGGGCGCGGCCTTAGCGCCCTTGGGCGCGGCCTTCGCACTCTTGGGCGCGGTCTTGGTCGCCGTCTTCTTGGCAGCGGGCTTCGACGCGGCCTTCGCGGGCGCCTTCGTCGCAGCCTCGGCCGCCGTGGTCTCGTCCGTCTCGGTGTCCTTCGCGGCCGAGCGGGCCTTGGTGTTCGTGCCTGAGGTCACGTTTCGCCTTTCACCGGGAGTGTGTGCCGACGCCCCCGGGAGATTTCGGACACTAGTAAGACCCTTGTCAAGTCCCGGCGCCGCCGAGTGCACCTCGGGGAACCAGTTGACAACGGGTCAGAGCATCCAGTATCGCATACTTGGGATCTGCCGCCAGCATCCGCGGCATTGGATCGGATCGCTCTCCTCTACAACACCCAGGAGAGCCCGCTCATTCCGATCAGAGGCCGCGCTTGTCCTCGTCGCCGGTGGGGCGGCTGGCGAGGAACCGCTCGAGTTCGGCGGCGAGCTCGTCGGCGCTGGGCAGGTCACCGGTGTGGATCATCGGCGCAGCGAGCGTGGACCCCGCCATATAGGCGTCATAGCGCTCTTCCAGGCCCTTCACCATGCGGGAGAGCTCGTCGCTGCCGGAGACCTGGTCTTCGACCTTGGACAGGTAGTCGCGGTTCTCCTCGCGCAGCTCTTCGCCGGTGAACACGAGCCCGGTGGCCACCGTGAGGCTGTCGAGTGCGGCGAGCGCGGCCGCCGGGTACTCGGTGTCGCCGAGGTAGTGCGGAATGAGGAGGACGAACCCGGCGACACGCATGCCCGCCTCAGCGAGGCGGTACTCGAGCAGGTGCCCTGCGGTGGCGGGCACCTGGGTGTGCGGCTTCCACACCGAGTGCGCCTCGGTGAGCTCGCTGCGGGTCCCGCTGACGGTCGTGCCGATCGGGCGCGTGTGCGGCACCGGCATCGGGATCGCGTGGACCCACGTGACCGTGGACACCTCGTAGTCGTCGACGAAGTCGAGGACCGCAGCGGCGAAGGCATCCCACGCGAAATCGGGCTCGTAGCCGGCGAGGAGCAGGAAGGGCTGCCCGAGCGCATCGTGGGCGAACGACAGCTCCAGCCGAGGGGGCCGGTAGTCGGTCAGGTGGTCCTGGTCGAACGCGATCACCGGGCGGCGGGCGCGGTAGTCGAGGAGCACGTCGTTCGAGAAGACGGCGAGCGGGGTGGGCACGATGTCGTCGCGGAAATAGTCGACGACCCGGCTGACCGCGTTGCCCGCGTCGGTGAATCCGGTCAGCGCCACCACGAGCGGGAGGCCCCGGGGCACGGGAGGCGCGGAGGCGGAGCGCTCGAACAGCGGACCGGTGAGGGGCATGCCTCCATGCTACGAGCCGACGCCGACGCCCGGGGTCGACGGCCGTCCCGCTCAGAGCGAACACCCGTGGTTGGATGGAGACCATGTCGTTTCCCGACCTCGCGTACAGCGAATCCCCCGTCCGAGAGTCCGACGCAGACGTCCTTCTCCTCGCCCTTCCCCCGGTCGACGGCGAAGGCGCCCCCGACCTGGGCGACTGGCCCGGCCTGCAGGAGGCACTCCTCGCCACCGGCTTCACCGGCTCGCCCAACTCCTTCCAGCGCGTCTACGCGCCGCAGACGACGGACAAGCCGCTGGCCGTCGTGGGAACCGGTGCCGCTCCGGATGCCGCGGCCCTGCGCGACGCGGTCGGCTCCGCGATCCGCACCCTGACCGGCTTCGCCACGGTCGCCGTCGCCGCGCCGTTCGCCGACGACGCCCTGTGGACCGCTGCGGCGGAGGGCGCCGCGCTCGGCGGCTACCGCTTCGACGGCTACAAGTCCGAGTCGCCCAAGCCTCGCGCCTCGAAGGTCGTCGTCCACGGCACCGCGACCGCCGACGCCGAGAGGCTCGCCGCGATCACGGCGACGGCCGACGCGGTCGCGCTCGTGAAGGATCTCGTGACGACGCCGGCCGAGTGGCTCGGGCCGGCCGACTTCGCCGAGCGCGCGACCCAGGCCGTCGACGGCCTCGGCGTCACGGTCGAGGTGCTCGACGAGGACGCACTGCGCGAGGGCGGCTACGGCGGCATCCTCGGCGTCGGGCAGGGCTCCGACCGGCCCCCGCGCCTCATCCGCCTGGAGTACGCCCCCGAGAGCGCGACGCGCCACGTCGCGCTCGTGGGCAAGGGCATCACGTTCGACACCGGCGGCCTTTCACTGAAGCCGGCCGCGTCCATGGTCGGCATGAAGTACGACATGTGCGGCGCCGCCACCGCGCTGGCCGTGCTCCGTGCCGTCGCCACCGTCGGTGCGCCGGTCAAGGTCACCGCCTGGCTCTGCGTCGCCGACAACATGCCGTCCGGCCGCGCCACGCGCCCCGGCGACGTGCTGCGCATGCTCGACGGCACGACCGTCGAGGTGCTCAACACCGACGCCGAAGGTCGCCTGGTGCTCGCCGACGGGCTGGTCGCGGCGAGTCGCGAGCATCCCGATGTCATCGTCGACGTCGCCACGCTCACCGGCGCCATCACCATCGCCCTGGGCACCCGCCACGTCGGGGTCATGGGTGATGACGAGGCGGTCGCCGCCTACCTCGCGGCCGCGGCCGCCGAGGCCGAGCCGGCGTGGCAGCTTCCGCTGCCCGCGCACATGGTGGACGAACTCGACTCCCCCATCGCCGATCTGCAGAACGCGAAGATCGGCGACCCCGCCGGCGGCTCGCTGTTCGCCGGCCTCTTCCTGCGCCACTTCGTCGGTCGCACAGGCGATGAGGCGGATGCTCCGCGTATCCCGTGGGTGCACCTGGACATCGCCGGTGTCGGCATGAACAAGGGCGGTGGCTACGGCTACACCGACAAGGGGCCGACGGCAGCGACCGTCCGCAGCCTGATCCGCTTCGTCACGACAGAGGAGTCCTGATGACCGACCACACCTTCGACCTCGTCGTCCTCGGCGGCGGCAGCGGCGGCTACGCAGCGGCACTGCGCGCCGCAGAGCTCGGCAAGTCCGTCGCCCTCGTCGAGAAGGACAAGGTGGGCGGCACCTGCCTGCACCGGGGCTGCATCCCGACGAAGGCGCTGCTCCACGCCGCCGAGGTGGCGGACACTGCTCGGGATGCCGCGACCATCGGCATCCGCGCCACCTTCGAGGGCATCGACCCGGCGGGGGTCCGCGCCTACCGCGAGGGCATCGTCGCGAAGAAGTTCAAGGGACTCGAAGGACTGGTCAAGGCGCGAGGCATCACCGTGGTGCAGGGCGAGGGCCGCCTCGAGTCCGGGCCTGCCGTCCGCGTCGGCGACGACGTGTACCGCGGCACCGACGTGATCCTGGCGACGGGGTCGTACAGCCGCAGCCTCCCGGGGCTCGAGATCGGCGGTCGCATCCTCACGAGCGAGCACGCGCTCGAGCTCGACGAGATCCCGTCGCGCGTCGTGATCCTCGGCGGCGGCGTCATCGGCGTGGAGTTCGCGAGCGTGTGGCGCTCGTTCGGCGTCGACGTCACGATCGTCGAGGCGCTCGACCACCTCGTCCCCAACGAGGACATCGCGCTCAGCAAGGCCCTCGAGCGCGCGTTCCGGCGCAGGGGCATCGCGTCGTCGCTCGGTGTGCGGTTCCAGGGCGTGACGCAGACGCCCGAGGGGGTGACCGTCACGCTCGAGGACGGCAAGACGTTCGAGGCGGACTATCTCCTCGTCGCCGTGGGGCGGGGCCCCGCGACCGCCGGGCTCGGCTACGAGGAGGCAGGCGTCACGATCGAACGCGGCTTCGTGGTGACCGACGAGCGCCTGCGCACGAGCGTGCCCCACGTGTGGGCCGTCGGCGACATCGTCCCCGGCCTGCAGCTCGCCCACCGCGGGTTCCAGCAGGGCATCTTCGTCGCGGAGGAGATCGCCGGTCTCTCCCCCGTAGTCATCTCCGACACCCAGATCCCGAAGGTCACCTACAGCCACCCCGAGGTCGCGTCCGTCGGCCTCACCGAGGCGCAGGCATCCGAGGCGCACGGCGCTGACGCGGTCGTGGCCTACGAGTACAACCTGGCCGGCAACGGCAAGAGCGAGATCCTCGGCACGGGCGGCATCGTCAAGGTCGTCCGCGTGAAGGACGGCCCCGTGATCGGCGTGCACCTGGTCGGCGACCGGGTCGGCGAACTCATCACCGAGGGCCAGCTCGCCGTCGGCTGGGAAGCGCATCCCGAGGACATCGCTCCGTTCGTCCACGCGCACCCCACCCAGAGCGAGGCTCTGGGCGAGGCGTTCCTCGCACTCGCCGGGAAACCGCTCCACGCGCTCTGACGCTGGGGCCTCGCGGCATCACTAAGCTAGATCCGATATCCATTCCGAAGGAGACATCGTCATGAGCACTTCCGTGGTCCTCCCCGCTCTCGGTGAGAGCGTCACCGAGGGTACGGTCACCCGCTGGCTCAAGCAGGTCGGCGACACCGTCCAGGCGGACGAGGGCCTGCTCGAAATCTCCACGGACAAGGTCGACACGGAGATCCCGTCGCCCGTCAGCGGTGTGATCGAGGAGATCCTTGTCCAGGAAGACGAGACCGTCGAGGTCGGAGCCGTGCTCGCCAAGATCGGCGACGGCTCGGGCTCCTCGGAGGCCGCCTCGCAGCCCGAGGCCGCCGAGCCCGCCGCCGACGCGGCGCCCGCCCAGGAGGCAGCTCCGGCCGCCGCGCCCGCCGAGGCCGCACCCGCCGCCGAAGCCGCACCGGCCGAGGCGGCACCTCCCGCCGAAGCTCCGGCCGCCGAAGCCGCACCGGCTGCCGCCCCGGCCTCGTCCGGCGGCAAGGACGTCGTGCTCCCCGAGCTCGGCGAGAGCGTGACCGAGGGCACCGTGACCCGCTGGCTCAAGCAGGTCGGCGACGAGGTCGCGGTCGACGAGCCGCTGCTCGAGATCTCGACCGACAAGGTCGACACCGAGATCCCGTCGCCCTTCGCCGGCACCCTTCAGGAGATCCTCGTCCAGGAGGACGAGACGGTCGAGGTCGGGTCGGCCCTGGCACGCATCGGTGAGGCCGGCGCCCCGGCTCCCGCAGCCGGCGCCCCGGCTCCCGCAGCCGAAGCCCCGGCTCCCGCAGCCGAAGCTCCGGCTCCCGCAGCGGCGGCTCAGGCTCCTGCGGCCGAGGCTCCCGCGGCAGAGGCTCCGCCCGCCCCCGCTGCGGCTGCACCGGCTGCCGCGCCCGCTCCGGCCGCCGCACCTGCCCCTGCTCCGGCCGCGGAAGCGCCCGCATCGGCTCCCGCTGCGCCGGCTGCCGAGGACGATGAGGTCGTCTCCTACGTGACCCCGCTCGTGCGTCGGCTCGCGCAGCAGCAGGGCGTCGACCTCACGACGGTCAAGGGCACCGGTGTCGGTGGCCGCATCCGCAAGGAAGACGTGCTGAAGGCCGCCGAGGCGGCGTCCGCTCCCGCGCCCGCCGCCGGCGCCGCCCCCGCACCGGCGGCAGCACCGCTCGAGGTCTCGCCGCTTCGCGGCACGACCCAGCCCATGTCCCGTCTGCGCAAGGTCCTCGCCGAGCGTGCGGTCGCCTCTATGCAGTCGACGGCGCAGCTGACGACCGTGGTCGAGGTCGACGTCACGAAGCTCTCGAGCTTCCGCGACAAGGTGAAGGGCGACTTCCAGTCCAAGACGGGCGACAAGCTGTCGTTCCTGCCGTTCTTCGCGCTCGCCGCCGCCGAGGCGCTGCAGGCGTACCCCGTGGTCAACTCCACGGTCGACGGCACCGACATCGTCTACCCGCCGAGTGAGAACCTCTCGATCGCGGTCGACACCGAGCGAGGCCTCCTGACGCCCGTGCTGCGCGATGCCGCGTCGAAGAACCTCGCGCAGATCGCACACGAGATCGCGGACCTGGCCGCCCGCACACGCGACAACAAGCTCAAGCCCGACGAGCTCGCCGGCGGCACGTTCACGCTGACCAACACCGGTTCGCGCGGCGCGCTGTTCGACACCCCGGTGGTGTTCCTGCCGCAGACCGCGATCCTCGGCACCGGAATCGTCGTCAAGCGCCCGGGCGTCGTGACGGTCGACGGCAAGGACGCGATCTCGGTCCGCTCGTACGTCTACCTCGCGCTGTCGTACGACCACCGCGTGATCGACGGAGCCGACGCCGCCCGCTTCCTCGGCGCCGTGAAGGCCCGCCTCGAGGCTGCGGAGTTCGAGAGCCAGCTCGGCATCTGAGCCACCTCGACTATGGCTGCTGCGCGGCGTCGTGCACGTCGCGCAGCAGCCATTCGTCGTCTCTGCGCTCGATGACGACGAGCTGAGCTGCTGTGCCGTCCACCGCGTCCACGCGCAGCACGGCGACCCCGCCGAAGTCGTCGAGCAACGCGATCGCCCGTTGCTCGCGCGGCGCGTCGATCGGCCCGGCCGCCCACGACGACTCCGGATCGACCATCACGCCGCCCAGGCAGTCGATCTCGCCGCGACAGGCGAGGCGCCGGTGCAGAAGCTCGCCCGCCACGCGGCTCAGATCGGTATCGACCTCGCCGACCGCATCGACCGGATCGGCTGACCCCGTCGGAGTCGCATCTTCAGGTTCGATCGTCGCCGTGGCCGAGGACACCGGCACCTCCGCCGTCGCCGCGTCGTCGCCGCCCGATGGCCAGAGCAGACCCACGCCGACCACCGCCGCCGCAGCGGCGCCCGCCACGAGCAGCGGCGCCCGGCGCGACGACGTGCCCGCACTCGTCGCACGCCGCCACACGCGCGTCGTGGCCCGCGAGACGAGGTCGGCGAGGTCGGCGTCGACGTGGCGGAGAAGACCGTCCCACGGACGCCGCCGGTCCACGGACTCTTCCGCCGACGCGTCATGCACGTCGTAGCGCGCGAGCGGCCGCGCGCCGCCCGGGCCGGCCTGCGCCGTCGTGATGGCGAGCGGTTCGGCCAGGTGGAACAGCAAAGCCTCTGCGCGCTCGAGCTCGAGGGCCGACGGACGCTCCGCCATGATCGCGGCGCTCGCCGCGTCCCATGCCTCGTGCGGCCGTCCGAGGGCCACGCCGGCGAGCAGCGAGCTCGACGCGTCGCGCAGCGATCGGGGCGCGGCATCCGTCACGAACACCGGGCGCCCGGCATCGGTAAGCCACCACTCCCCCGTGACACCGGACGGATCACGCAGCTCGGCGAATCCGCGCAGCACGCTCACGGCGAGCGTGACCGCCTCGCCGGGCATGAGCGGCGGGCCGGTCGCCGCCCGGCGCGCCAGCAGATCGGTGACGCGCTCGGTGCACACCGGCAGAGCCACGTCGTGCCCGTCGCTTCGCCTGACGACGTCGATCGGCGCCAGCACGTGACCGTGGGGCGGGGCATCCCACCCCTTCCACTCGCGTCCGAGCACCTTCGCATCGACGAGGACGCGACGCTCGCCCGACTCGAGGCCCACCAGAAGGCCGGGCCAAGGTCCGTCATCAGCCGCACCCACCGGTCGCACCGGCCGGTACGGCGCACGCAGGGCATCGGTCTCGCGGGTCACCGCACCAGCGTGGCGGCGCACTGGCGGTCGCCGGGAGGGCTCAGCTCCGCCTGTGGACGATCGCCGGTCGCGAAGACATGGGGAGGAGCCGCAGTCCGCCCGCGCGGAAAGGTAGGCTGGACCCCATGGCCGCCCGCAGTACCGCTCCCGAGAAGCGCCCCGGTTTCTTCTCGCAGATCCGCTCCCTCTACACGTTCACGCAGCAGGCGTACTCCTGGCTGCCGTGGCTCCTCGTGGGCATCGTGCTGCTCGGCATCGCCGCCGGCGTGGGCGTGGGCTTCCTGATCCCGCCCATCGCGATCTGGAGCATCATCCTGTGGGGCATCACCGGGCTCATGCTCGGCATCCTCGGCTCCCTCATGCTCATGACGCGTTTGTCGACCCGGGCGATGTTCAAGAAGATCGACGGGATGCCCGGAGCCGCCGGCCACGTGCTGTCGACGTCGCTCGGCCGCAAGTGGCAGGCGGCCGACATGCCGGTGGGCGTCAACCCGAAGACCCAGGAGGCCGTCTACCGCGCTGTCGGCCGCGGTGGCGTCGTCATCGTCGGCGAGGGCGCGCGGGGTCGCCTCACCCGCCTCGTCAACGACGAGCGCTCGAAGGTGCAGCGCGTCGCGGCGGGCGTCCCCGTGACCGTGCTCTACGTCGGCCACGGCGAGGGCGATGTGCCCATCTCGAAGCTCGCCGCGACGATCAAGGCGCTGCCCACCAAGGTCGATCGGGCGACGATGGCCGCGGTCATCAAGCGCATCGACTCGGTTTCCCAGACGCTCACCTCGCTGCCGATCCCGAAGGGCATCGACCCGACCAAGGTGCGGGCTCCGCGCCCGCGCTGATCGCGCGTCAGGCGCGCAGCAGGATCGTTCCTGCGGCCTTGTCGTGGAGTCCGCGCTGATCAGCGTCCCAGATCACCGCGGGCACGACCACGATCAGCAGCAGCGTGCGCACCACGGGCCGCCACAGGCCCGTCCATGCCCCGTCGAGCCGCACGAGTCGCAGGCCGAAGATGCGGTGGCCGGGGCTGCCCTGCAGCGTCGGGATGAACACGATCTGGATCGCTGCGAAGATCGCCAGGATCGCCAGCGGGTCCCAGCCGAAGAAGCCGGAGATCAGGTACGCGGCCCCGTAATCGACGAAGAGTGCGCCGACGCGCCGGCCGAGCCGCGCGATCGATCCGCTTCCTTCACGGGGCAGCCCGAGTCGCTCCCCGGGATAGTCGTGGGCCTGGTCTGTCACCGGTCAAGCGTACCCAGGGCCCCGTAACATCCCGGAAACAATGGTGTCACTGCCGGGCAATCCCCTCCGGGTACCGTTCCTGACAAGCGCGCACGCGTGCGGCAGTTCCCGATGCCCTATCACTGGAGCCTTCATGTTCAAAGATTCATCCGAGGTGCTCAAGTTCATCAAGGACGAGGACGTCAAGTTCCTCGACATCCGCTTCACGGATCTTCCTGGTGTGCAGCAGCACTTCAACATCCCGGCGTCGACCGTCGACGAAGAGTTCTTCACGGTCGGCCAGCTCTTCGACGGCTCGTCGATCCGCGGCTTCGCGAACATCCACGAGTCCGACATGCAGCTGATCCCGGATGTCTCGACGGCGTACCTCGACCCGTTCCGCGAGGCGAAGACGCTGATCATGATCTTCGACATCTACAACCCGCGCAACGGCGAGATCTACAGCAAGGACCCGCGTCAGGTCGCGAAGAAGGCCGAGAAGTACCTTGCGTCGACGGGCATCGCCGACACCGCGTTCTTCGCCCCCGAGGCCGAGTTCTACATCTTCGACGACGTCCGCTACGAGGTGAAGCAGAACTCCAGCTTCTACTCGGTCGACTCCGAAGAGGGCGCGTGGAACACGGGCCGCGTCGAAGAGGGCGGCAACCTCGCCAACAAGACCCCGTTCAAGGGCGGCTACTTCCCCGTCTCGCCCGTCGACAAGCAGGCCGACCTGCGCGACGACATCAGCCTCAAGCTCATCGAGGCGGGTCTTCACCTCGAGCGGGCTCACCACGAGGTGGGCACCGGCGGCCAGGCCGAGATCAACTACCGCTTCGACACGATGGTCCACGCCGCGGACGACATCCTGAAGTTCAAGTACATCGTCAAGAACACCGCCCTCGAGTGGGGCAAGGTCGCGACGTTCATGCCGAAGCCGCTCTTCGGCGACAACGGCTCGGGCATGCACACCCACCAGTCGCTGTGGAACGGCAGCGAGCCGCTCTTCTACGACGAGAAGGGCTACGGCGGCCTGTCCGACATCGCGCGCTGGTACATCGGCGGCATCCTCGCGCACGCGCCCTCGGTGCTCGCGTTCACCAACCCGACACTCAACAGCTACCACCGCCTGGTGAAGGGCTACGAGGCTCCGGTCAACCTGGTCTACTCGGCGGGCAACCGCTCGGCGGCGATCCGCATCCCGATCACGGGCTCCAACCCCAAGGCCAAGCGCATCGAGTTCCGCGCCCCTGACGCCTCGGGCAACCCGTACCTCGCGTTCGCCGCGCAGCTCATGGCCGGCCTCGACGGCATCAAGAACCGCATCGAGCCCCACGAGCCCGTCGACAAGGACCTCTACGAGCTGCCGCCCGAGGAGGCCAAGAACATCCCGCAGGTGCCGAACTCGCTGCAGGACTCGCTCGACGCCCTCGCGGCCGACCACGAGTTCCTCCTCGCGGGTGGCGTGTTCACCCCCGAGCTGATCGAGACGTGGATCGAGTACAAGCTCGAGAACGAGATCAAGCCCCTCGCGGCCCGTCCTCACCCGTTCGAGTACGAGCTGTACTTCGGCGTGTAAGCACCACCACGACGCAGACCCCTCCTACTCCCTTGAGAAATCAACGGAGTTGGAGGGGTCTCGGTGTTCCTGCAGCCACTGTTCACGTTCCAGGAGAAGACGTTGAGGCGACGACCATGGGCGGGATGGGCTCGAGGTCCCGATGGAGTGCCGGCGAACGACGACTCGCCGGCCGGGACTGAAGGCGCGGGCCCGCGAACACACCTCACCCGCAATCCCGTGCGGGTGAGAGTCGCGCCGCTAGATTCGGTCGAGTGCGGCCACGGCCGCTCGTTACCCGAAGGAGCACTGTGGACCCGACCATCATCCTGTTTATCCTCATCGCTCTCGCGCTCGTAGCCATCGTGCTGAGCGCGCTGAAGCTTCGGTTGCCAGCCACCATCCTCGCCGCAGTGGTCATCGCGGCATCGCTCGGGTTCGGGCTGTTCATCTGGATCGGTTCCCGTGGGACGGCCGTCGTCGGAACGGTCATCGCCGCCGGCGGGGTCACCCTCGGCATCCTCGCCATCGCTCTGGCGTGGCGGTCCAAGGAGAAGGCGCCGGTCGTCGACAGCGGCGCGCCCCTGAGCACGCTCGCCATCGTCGGGTTCATCCTCTCCTTCGTGGTCGCCGTCGCCGGCCTCATAGTGAGCTACCTCGGCATCAAGGACACTCGCGCGAACCAAAAGCGCGGATATGGTCTCGCCGTCGCGGGAGTGATCATTGGCTGGGTGTCGATCCTGACGACGATCTGGCTGCTTCCTGTCCTCTCGCAGTGGCTGCTTTACTCCGCCGGCATTCTGCGCTGGTGATATGACCAGCTTCGCTTCCGAGGTCGACGTCTGAGTTCGAACCGCGGTCGAGCATCGTTCGCGGAAGGTCCCCCGGCATCGCGCCGGGGGCCGTTCCGTGTGTCGTGCGCTGCTTCCCGTGGCGTTCACCCAGTCGCCGCCCGTACGCTGAACGGGCTGTCTTCCGCCTGACCGAAAGCGAACGACCGATGTCCTCCCGATCCGCTGCGACGAAGCGACGCGCTGCGCCGCGCGTGTCGAAGCCGGCGCGGCGCCGGAAGACCGTGCATCGGCGCGCGTCGCGCGCCAGGACGGGACGCTTCTCGCGTGTCCTCGGCATCGTCGCCGCGTCGGTGGCGGTGTCGATCGTCACCGCCGTCGCCGGCGTCGCGGTGGCCGGTGCTCTGGTCGCGTACGCGCTGTCCATCCCCATCGACGAGCCCGAGGCCGCACCGGCTCCACGGTTCATCCTCCCCGCCCCTCCCGGCGTCGCGGGCTACGGCAACGAGCGGCTCGCGAACGCCTGCACGATCCTCAAGGCCGGCCGCGACCTCGGCCTCGACGAGCGCGATCAGACGATCGCCGTGATGACCGCGATGGGCGAGTCGTCGCTGCGCAACATCGACTACGGCGACTGGGAGACGAACGGCGTCACCAACCCCGACGGCTCGCGCACGACCTCGATCGGACTCTTCCAGCAGCAGGACGGCTGGGGGTCGCGCGAGGCGCGGCTGGATCCGTACAGCGCGGCGACGATCTTCTACCGGGCGATGCTCGCGCGCGTGCCCGACCGTGCCGTGCTCGAGCCGACCCTCGTCGCGCACCGCACGCAGGTCAATGCCGATCCGCAGCACTACGCGCGCTACTGGAACCGCGCGGCGCGAGTGGTGGCCGCACTCAACGGTGCACCGTTCGACGGTGACAGCATAGAGGGCGTCACCCTCTGCCCCGCTCAGCCGTAGAAGAGCTTCTCGAACACGCGTCGCGCGCGGCGGGTGGTGCCGAGGTAGTCCTCTTCGACCTGCGTGGCAGAGCGCGGAGGGTATCCCAGCAGGCGACCGATGCCGTCGAGGCGTTTGCGGTCCACGGGCAGGATGTCGCTTGTCTGGCCGGAGAGCAGCGTGTTGGCCGAGCGCAGCCGGCTCGCCAGCCGCCAGGCCTCGGTGAGGCGCGCCGCCGGCACCGCCGCGATGACGCCCGCCTGCTGCGCCGCCTTCAGGGCGTCCAGAGTCGACGTCGTTCGCATCCCCTCGACCTCGTGGGCGCGTTCGAGCTGCAGCAGCTGCACCAGCCACTCCACGTCGCTGAGCGAGCCTGGGCCGAGCTTCAGATGCCGGGCGGGGTCGGCGCCCTGCGGCAGCCGCTCGCTCTCGACGCGCGCCTTGATCCGCTTGATCTCGCGCAGACCCTGCTGATCGACCGTCGCGGGGTACCGCACCTGGTCGGCGAGCTCCATGAAGGACCCGATGAGCTTGACGCTGCCTGCCACCCCGCGCGCCCGCAGGAGCGCCTGCGCCTCCCACGACAGCGACCACCGCCGGTAGTACTCCGCATAGGCGTCGAGCGAGCGGGCGATCGGCCCGTTGCGTCCTTCGGGACGGAGATCGGCGTCGAGGTCGAGCGGCACACGGTGATCTTCGGAGTGCGTGCGCAGCGCCGCCACCAGCTTCACGGCCAGCTCGTGAGCCCGCTGCGGGTCGACGCTGTTCGCGCGGTACACGTACATCACGTCGGCATCCGACCCGAAGCCCAGCTCGCGCCCGCCGAAGCGTCCCATGCCGATGACCGAGAAGTCGAGGTCGTCGTCCTCAGGCGGGACGATCGTCGGGCGGATCGCCCGCAGCGTCGCCTGGATCGTCACATCGGTGATCGTGGTGAGCGCGTCGGCGACCTCTTCGATCGTGATGGTGCCGATGACGGCCGCCATCGCGGTGCGCAGCAGCTCCCTGCGGCGGAGCGCGCGCACGGATCGCATCGCGTCCTCGACCGACCCGTGGCGCGCCTGGATCGCACGGGCCTCCTGCTGGAGCGCGACGCCTGTCCGCGGGCGCAGCAGCTCGTCGTCATCGAGCCAGGCGGCCGATTCGGGGATCCACTCCATGAGCTCGCCGATGTACCGCGACCCCGACAGCACGCGCGTGAGGCTCTCGGCGGCCGCGGACGAGTCGCGAAGCATCCGCAGGAACCACGGCGTGTCACCCAGCCGCTCGCTCAGCCGACGGAAAGCGAGCAGACCGTAGTCGGGATCGACGCCCTCCGCGAACCAGCGGATCATCACGGGCATCAGGTGGCGCTGGATCGCCGCCTTCCGCCTCAGCCCGCTCGTCAGCGCGGCGATGTGGCGCAGTGCCCCCGCCGGGTCGGCGAAGCCGATCGCCGCGAGCCGGTCGTGCGCCTGCTCGGCCGAGAGCGCCCGTTCCTCGGCAGGCAGGGCGGCGACGGCAGACAGCAGAGGGCGATAGAAGAGACGGACATGGATGTCGCGCACCTCGCGCTTCACCGACTCCCAGAGCTCCCACACGCCGTCGCCCGTGTCGGCGAGGCCGGTCACGCGAGCAAGCACCCGCAGTTCCTCGGGCCGCGACGGCATCAGGTGCGTGCGACGCAGATTGCGCAGCTGCACGCGGTGCTCGAGCAGACGCAGCACGCGATAGTCGCGGGCGAAGGCGGATGCCTCGTTCCGACCGATGTATCCCTCGGCGACGAGCGCGTCCAGGGCCTCGAGCGTGCCCCGCTGGCGGATCCGGTCGTCGGAGAGCCCGTGCACGAGCTGCAGGAGCTGCACGGTGAACTCGATGTCGCGGATGCCGCCCGGACCGAGCTTGATCTGGTGCGCCACCTCCGCCGCCGGGATGTGCTCGGTCACGCGCTCGCGCATCCGCTGCACGCTGTCGACGAAGTTCTCGCGCGCGGCACTCGTCCACACCTTCGGCTGCACGGCCGCGACGTACGCCTCGCCGAGCGCCAGGTCGCCCGCGATGGCGCGCGCCTTCAGCAGCGCCTGGAACTCCCAGCTCTTCGCCCAGCGCTCGTAATACGCCAGATGGGAGTCGAGCGTGCGCACGAGCGCCCCCTGCTTGCCCTCGGGGCGCAGGTTGGCGTCGACCTCCCACAGCGGCGGCTCGATCTCGATGCCCGAGATTCCCCGCATCGTCTGCACGGCGAGCCGCGTGGCGATGTCGACCACGCGGCTCTCGCTCAGCTCCTCAGCCGCACCTTCGTCCGTCCCGGCGACGAAGATGACGTCGACGTCGCTGACGTAGTTGAGCTCGCGCGCGCCCGTCTTGCCCATCCCGATGATCGCGAGCTTCGCACGCGCGACCTGCGCGCGGGGGAACAGTCCGGCGCCCGCTGCGCCGCCCGAGACCCGAGTGCGCGCAACCGCGAGCGAGGCCTCCAGAGCCGCGGCCGCGGCATCCGCCAATCGAGCCGCCACCGACGGCACGTGATCCACCGGAGACGCGCTCAAGAGGTCGAACGCGGCGATGCGGGCGAGCATGCGGCGGTAGCGGACGCGCAGGGCGACCCAGGCTTCCTCTCCCCCGTCCTCGGCGAAGCCGTCCTCCGCGCCGACGGCGTCGAGGAGAGTGTCGCGCAGCTCGAAGGAAGACGGAAGCGTCACGCCTGCGCCGGCGAGCTCCGACAGCTCAGCCGGGTTGCGGTGGAAGAAGTCGGCGAAGCCCGTGGACGCACCGAGCAGCGCCCACAGCGCACGCCAGCCCTGCTCGTCGGCGTGCAACCGCCGCACGGCATCGGCATCGCGCCGGGCGATGCGCGCCAGCGCGCTCAGGGCCTCATCAGCATCCGCCGCGAGCTGCGCGCCGGACGTCATCGAATCGCGGGGCACGCCGGTCGACGCCTCGACCTCTCCGAGGAGGGCGTCGGCGTCGCTCAGGCTCGTGAAGCCGAGGCGCGCGAGATGGGTGAGAGAGCTGGAACGTTCACTCGCGGACATGCGCCAGGGCGGCTCAGAGCATCTCGAGGTTGCTCTTGAGCTCGAACTGGGTGACCTGCGAGCGGTACTCCTGCCACTCGCGGCGCTTGTTGAGCAGCACGTAGTTGAACACCTGCTCGCCAAGCGTCTCGGCGACCAGCTCGGACTCCTCCATGTACTCGAGGGCGTGGTCGAGGCTCGCCGGCAACGGCGCATAGCCCAGGGCGCGACGCTCGGCGTCGGTCAGCGACCAGACGTTGTCCTCCGCCTCGGGCGGGAGCTCGTAGCCCTCCTCGATGCCCTTCAGGCCGGCAGCCAGCATAAGCGCGTACGCCAGGTAGGGGTTGGCTGCGGAGTCCAGCGCGCGGTACTCGACGCGCGACGACTGGCCCTTGCTCGGCTTGTAGAGCGGCACGCGCACCAGCGCGGAGCGGTTGTTGTGACCCCAGCAGATGAAGCTCGGAGCCTCGTCGCCGCCCCACAGCCGCTTGTAGGAGTTGACGAACTGGTTGGTCACCGCCGCGATCTCGTTGGCGTGGCGCAGCAGGCCGGCGATGAACTGACGGCCCACCTTCGACAGCTGATACTGCGCACCCTCTTCGTAGAAGGCGTTGACATCGCCCTCGAAGAGCGACATGTGGGTGTGCATTCCACTGCCCGGCTTGCCACTGAGGGGCTTCGGCATGAACGTCGCGTAGACGCCCTGCTCGATCGCGACCTCCTTGATCACCGTGCGGAACGTCATGATGTTGTCGGCGGTCGCGAGGGCGTCGGCGTACCGCAGGTCGATCTCGTTCTGACCGGGGCCGCCCTCGTGGTGACTGAACTCGACCGAGATGCCGAGGTCTTCGAGCATGCGGACGGAGCGGCGACGGAAGTCGTGCGCGGTGCCGCCCGGCACGTTGTCGAAGTAGCCGGCCGAGTCGACGGGCTCGGGTCCGTCGGCGCCGAACGACGACGACTTGAGCAGGTAGAACTCGATCTCGGGGTGGGTGTAGAAGGTGAAGCCGGCGTCTGCGGCCTTGGCGAGCGCGCGCTTGAGCACATGGCGCGGGTCGGCGACCGCGGGCTGCCCGTCGGGCGTCGTGATGTCGCAGAACATGCGCGCCGTCGGGTCGATCTCGCCCCGCCACGGCAGGGTCTGGAACGTCGTCGGGTCGGGGTGCGCCAGCAGGTCGGACTCGTACGAGCGCGTGAGCCCTTCGATGGCGGAGCCGTCGAACCCGAGGCCCTCGCTGAAGGCCCCCTCGACCTCGGCCGGGGCGATCGCCACCGACTTGAGCGTGCCGATCACGTCGGTGAACCACAGCCGGACGAACTTCACGCCCCGCTCCTCGATCGTCCTCAGAACGAAGTCACGCTGCTTGTCCATCGCATCCTCTCCGGGTGCCCGATGCGGCCGTAGCCAGACTACTGGTCGTCGCGGTCGTCACCGGACGCCGCGGAACCGCCCCAGGAGTCCTCCCGGGCCTCCTCCTCGGCCCACGCGCGCGAGCGCCTGCGGATGACCTCGGGCGCCTGAGCGGCCTCTTCGGCGGTGTCGAACGGTCCCGCGCGGTCGGGGGCCGGAGACTCGAAGCCCTTCTCGACCTCTCCCGTCTTGAGGTTGTACCAGTACTTCTCGCTGTCACTTGTCATGGTGCGCTCCTGGGATTCCGATCGGTCGAGGCGACCCTCGGCACGATCCTACTGACCGCCGCCTCGCACCCGCGCGCGCCGAGGCTGGATAGGGTGAGGGCATGGCTTCTCAGGCGACTCGCGCTGTCGGCGTGGACATCGGCGGCACCGGGATCAAGGCAGGACTGGTCGACCTCGAGCGCGGACAGCTCATCAGCGACCGCATCAAGGTCGCGACCCCAGAGGGGGCGGAGCCCCAGGACGTGCTGGATGCGGTCACCGAAGTGCTCTCGACCCTCGGCGTGACGGGCGAGTCCATTCCCCTGGGCGTCGCGTTCCCCGCGATCGTGAAGAACGGCCGCACGCTGTCGGCCGCGAACGTGTCGGAGAAGTGGATCGACTTCGAGGCCGAGAAGTTCTTCGAGGACGGGCTGGGGCGCGACATCCACTTCGCCAACGACGCCGACGTCGCCGGCGTCGCTGAGGTGCGCTACGGCGCGGCGAAGGACAAGCCCGGCCTGACGATCCTCACCACCCTCGGCACCGGCATCGGCTCGGCGCTGCTCTACAACGGAGTGCTGGTGCCCAACTCCGAGCTCGGCCACGTGCAGCGGGCGAAGCACGGGAAGGATGCCGAGGCGTACGCCGCCTACTCCGCGATGGAGCGCGAGGACCTCAGCTGGGAGAAGTGGGCCAAGCGTCTGCAGTGGTACTACAGCTACATCGAATTCCTCTTCAGCCCCGACCTGTTCGTCGTCGGCGGCGGCGTCTCGAAGCACGCCGACCAGTTCCTGCACCTGCTCGACCTGCGCACGCCGATCGTGCCGGCCGTGCATCGCAACAACGCGGGCATAATCGGGGCCGCAGCCCTCGCGCTTGCCTGAGCCGCTGCGCAGCTGACGAGAGGGCGAATGGGCCGGCCTGTACGCCGGGTTCTGTCCGGGGGCCGGAGCCCCGTGGACGGTCATCTCTCTCGGCGACACGTTGCCGTGCCGCTCCAGCGGCCTACCCGGGGACTCGGCGGGCCGCGTCATCATCCCCTGTCTGGCCTTGCTCCGGGCGAGGTTTACCTTGCGGGTCGCGTCACCGCGACCCCGGTGGTCTCTTACACCACCCTTTCACCCTTACCGGGACCGAGGTCCCGGCGGTCTGCTCTCTGTGGCACTGTCTCGCGGATCGCTCCGGGTGGGTGTTACCCACCGCCCTGCCCTGCGGAGCCCGGACGTTCCTCGGCGCGAAGCGGCGGACCGCTCGCGACGCGACCGTCCAGCCGACCCATTCGCGGAGTCGATCCTATCTCTCGCGACCGCGACACACCGGCGGCTCGTGGATCGCTGGCGTGAGCGCTTCGTTCCGCGTAGTATCATGAGCGCACACAGGGCCTCCAACTGGGGAGAGGCTCTGCGAAGAGCCGCCTGGGGAGGCTGGTCGATATGCGTAAGAGCGCACTTTTCGCGTTCGCTGTTGCAGCGATGCTTTGTCTTGCGCCGAGCGCGGCACACGCCGCCGCACCGGCGTCCATCGATTCGACGGAGACCGATGTCACCGACGGCTACACGCCGAACGAGCCCGACGAGCCCACGCTCGCAGGCTCGACCGCGGTCGGCGAGTGCGAGCGAGACGTGCCATGGATCAGCTACGCCGTCGAGCTGACCGACCCCGACCAGCAGGCGACCGGGAACACCGCGCGCCTCGTGATCACGGACGGCACGAACACCGCGACCCTGGTGCTCGGCGACCTCGTCGACGGGAAGCTCAGCGGTCGGATCCTGTGGCCCGGTGCCTCGGTCGACGGTGCGGGCAACGCGACAGGCTGGCCCGGCTGGGCCTTCGTGGACGGCACATGGGTCGAAACCGATGGCAACTACCGGTGGACGCGCGGCAACATCTCGGCCAAGATCACTGTGAACCCCGAGGTCGCCGTCCCGCTGTCGTACCCGCCGGCAACCCCGGTGTGCGCCGCGGCGCCGGAGACGCCCATGCTCAGTCCGGACTCGCCCGAGCCGACGGTCGCCGGGTTCCTTCCCGCTACCGGCCTGGGCGCATCGCTGCTCCCGATCGCCGTGGTGGGCGGGCTGCTGGCCGTCATCGGCCTGATCGTCGTCGCAGCGCGGCGCCGCCATCGCGCGAACGGGTGACCGCGTGACAGAGCCTGTCGCCGGACGGCGACGGGTTTCGCGTCGAACCGTCCTGCTGGTGGTCGGCGCGGTCGTGCTCGTCGTCGTGGGCCTTGCGGCCTGGGTCGGCATTCGCGCGCTCCTCGTCAAGGATCAGCTCGAGGCAATGGCGCCGATGGCCGCGGAGCTCCAGGACGCGGCCGCGGCACGCGATCTCGCCCGGGTCGACTCGGCCGTGGGCCAGCTCGCCGGCCGGGCTGCCGAAGCCCGCGCGCTGTCGGGCGATCCCGCTTGGCGCATCGCGGAGTTCGTGCCCGTCCTCGGCGCCAATCTGGGTGCCGCACGCGTGGTGTCGGCGCAGCTCGACGAGATCTCCCGCGCGGTCGAGGAACTCATTCCCGCCCTCCAGGGCGCGGCGGAATCGTCGAACGAGGATGGCGGGTTCGACATCGATCGTCTCGCCGAGCTGGCTCCCTCCGTCCAGCACACCTCCGATGCGATCACCGGAGCCGCGGAAGCCCTCGCCGACATCGATCGGGGCCCGCTGCTGAGCCCCCTCTCGGACGGCGTCGGCCGGCTCGCCGCCCTGACTGCGGAGGCCGCGCCGGTCGCGGAGTCGCTCGCCTCGGCGATGGCGGTCCTGCCGCCGATGCTCGGGCTGGACGGCGAACGGCACATCCTGGTCATGCTGCAGAACAGCGCCGAGGTGCGCACGGGAGGCGGGATCACCGGTTCGTTCGTCCTCGTCCGCGCTGACCGGGGAACGCTCGACGTCGTCGACCAGGCGGACGGCGGGCAGTTCGCCGCCCGCACGGAGCCCATCGCTCCCGTGCCGGAGTCCGTGACGGCGCTCTACGGCGATCGCGTGGGCAGATTCGTGCAGAACACGTCGATGCCCTCGGATTTCGACGTGACCTCCGAACTCGTGCGCGCCTGGTGGGCCACGCGGTCCGACGTCGCCCCCGACGCCATCCTGTCCGTCGACATGTGGGCCGTTCGGGCTCTGCTGTCTGCGACCGGTCCGATCCCACTGCCGGACGGCAGCGAACTGACCGCAGACAACCTCGTGCAGCGGGTTCTCGTGGATCCGTATCTGTCGCTGGACGTGGAGCAGCAGACGGTGTACCAGCGTGAACTGACGAGAGCTCTGATGTCGGGCATCCTGACGAAGGACATCGACCCCTTCGCGTGGGCCGAAGCGCTGGCCGGCCCGGTCGAGCAGGGTCACGTCGCGCTGTGGAGCGCGCACGCCGACGAGGCGGAGCGACTCGCGGAGGGCCCGCTGGGCGGCCCTGCGGCACGGCAGCAGGCCGCCGGCGCCGACGCCTTCGCGGTGTACTTCAACGACGCGACCTCGGGAAAGATGGGGCCCTTCCTCGACCTCTCCATGAGCGCGGGCACCGCGCAGTGCCGCCCCGACGGCAAGCGCGAGGTGGCGGTCAGCGTGTCGCTGGCGAACACCGCACCGCCGGACGCCGGCACCACCTTGCCGTGGTGGCTGACCGGCGGCGGCCTCGAGGGCGTCCGGCCGGGCGACATCGCGACCAACGTGACCGTCTCGGCTCCGCCGGGCGCATTCTTCGGCGGCGTGCGGGTCGACGGTGAACGGGTGATCTCGACCGACGTGGAGGAGGCCGGGTTCCCCTCGAGTGCCGCCGCGGTGACGATGGCACCCGGTGAGACACGCGTGCTCGAGTTCCGCTTCGTGATGGACAGCGACCGTGATTTCGCACCGGTCGTGCTCCACACGCCGCTGATCGGGGATCCCGAGATCGACATCGTTCCCGTCGGATGCGACTGACTCAGCCCTTGAGCGCTGAATCGGCGATGTGCACGTCGAGGCGGAAGTCCACCGGGAAATCGCCGAACAGCAGGCGCCCGGCGGCGGCCGCGGCATCCGTCACCGCCTGTGCAGCGGCATCGGCGAGGGATGCCGGGGCATGCACGATGACCTCGTCGTGCAGGAAGAAGGCGAGGTGCGGGCGGCGGGCGAACACCGGGCCCGACCGCGGCGCAGCCAGGTCCGCGTCGACCGGGGGCATCGCGTGCAGGCGCGACCGCAGGTCGGCCATCCAGGCCAGCGCCCACTCCGCCGCCGTGCCCTGCACGACGAAGTTGCGGGTGAAGCGTCCGCGGTCGCGCGCCCACCGTCGGGCGCGGGTCTCGTCGGCGCCGGATGCCTCGGCCTCGGTCGCCTGGGACTGCGCGGCCGCCCAGGCCTCGGACGGCGGCGGTGACGAGCGCCCGAGCCAGGTCGAGACCACGCCGCCGTCCTCCCCGGTGCGAGCGGCATCGTCGACGAGACCCATCGCCCGCGGATACGCCCGGCGCAGGCGCGGCATGAGCCGGCCCGACTCTCCCGTCGTCGCGCCGTACATCGCACCGAGGAGCGCGATCTTGGCCTGCTGGCGCGACGGCACCGCGCCGCTCTCCACGATGCCGGCGTAGAGGTCGCGCCCGCGTGCGGCGGCCGCAAGGGCGGCGTCGCTCGACATCGCGGCGAGCACGCGCGGCTCGAGCTGCGCCACATCGGCGACGACGAGCTTCCACCCGGGATCGGCGCGCACAGCCTCGCGGAGCTGGCGCGGCAGTTGCAGGGCACCGCCGCCCGACGATGCCCAGCGGCCGGTGACCACGCCGCCCGGTACGAACACCGGACGGAAGCGTCCATCGGCGACCCACTCGTCGAGCCACGCCCAGCCGTTGGCCGACAGCAGCCGCGCGAGCTTCTTGTACTCGAGCAGAGGAGCGATGACGGGATGCTGGTGCTCGGCGAGCTCCCACCGGCTGGTGGACTCGACCAGCACGCCGGCTCGGTGCAGCGACCTCAGGAGCTTCGGCTGCGAGTCGAGGCTCGCCGCAGGATCGCCGAGAGCCTCGCGCACCCTCGCGGCCGCCGCGGCGAGCTTCGCCGGCTGGCCGCCGCCCGGCGGCCGCTCGCCGAGGAGGTCGACCAGGATGCCGTCGTGGGCCGCGGCGTCCCACGGCAGTCCCGCTGCGCGCAACTCCTCGGCGATCAGCGCACCTGCCGACTCCGCGGCGAGGAGCAGGCGCAGCCGCGAGGGGTCGGCGGAGCTCGCGACCGCATCGCGCTGGCGAGCGAACTCGGCCAGCGCCTCGTCGAGACCGTCGGGCGGACCGGCAGGCCGTTCGGCGGGGTCGAGATCGAACAGCGCGGGCGCCGAGTCGGCGACGGCGGCGAAGGGCGCGGCATCCCACCCACCCGGTCCGCGCATCGCACCCGGGACGACGAGGCTCGACGAGCGGAGGATCGCGTGGCACAGCCGCAGATCGTGGCAGCGACCGACGCGCACGCCGGCGCGCAGCAGCGCCCCGTACCACTGCGGGGCGTCGTTCCAGACCCAGCGCGGTGCGTCCGCCGCCTCGCGCTCGGCGACCCACCCGGGCAGCTCGGACGACGTCAGTGCGTGACGGCCGGTCTCGGCGCCGCCTGCGTCGAGCAGCGCGGCCACCGCGCCGCCATCGGTGTGGCCGAGGACGATCCAGGCGGGCGCGTCAGGCCGAGGCATCCGCTTCGCCACACGATCCCCCGTCGGCGTCGACGACGAGGCGGGGCGTCATATGCCGGATTCGTTCGTCCGCACGAGGATGCAGCCGCACTCCGGGCACGTCACGACGGTGTCTTCGGGAGTCTGCCGCACGACGTTGAGGTCGGTGCCCGACAGCACCATGTGGCAGCCCTCGCACGTGCGCGCCCGCAGGAAGGCGGCACCGGGGCTGCGCGTGGCGAGCTTGTCGTACAGGGCGAGCAGGTCGGCCGGCACCTCGCCGGCGAGGCCGGCGCGGTCGCGGGAAGCCGCCTCGAATGCGGCGGTCGCCTCGGCGACGACGCGCTTGCCCTCGGCGCTCAGCTCGGCGCCCTGAGCGTTCGTCTCGGCGATGAGGGCCTCCTGCTCGGCGACCGCGGCCTCGGCCTCCTCGAGCCGCTCCATCACCTCGAGCTCGGCGTCTTCGAGGTCGCTCTTGCGCCGGGCCAGCGACGCGAGCTCGCTCTCGAGCCCCTGCGCCTCCTTGGAGTTGCTCGAGGTCGCGAGGCGCTCGGTGTCGCGCGCACTGCGCGCGTCGACGACGGCGACGTCGGATTCGATGCGCGACAGCTCGGTGCGCAGGTCGTCGCGCGCACCGAGACGGACGGAGAGCTCCTGCGTGAGCGTCTGACGGTGCGCGAGGAGCTCTTGCACCTTCGCCGCCTGCGGCGGGTTCTTGCGGGCGTGCTCGGCGTGGCGGATACGGGCATCGAGCTCGGCGACCTCGACGAGGCGGCGCTGGTCGGCGGGGCTGGCGTTCACGCCCTCCAACCTACCCCGGGCACCGACACCCCGGTCGTGAAGACGGTGGGCCCTGCCGGGATCGAACCGACGACATCCACGGTGTAAACGTGGCGCTCTACCAGCTGAGCTAAAGGCCCTCGGCGTTCAGTCTACGGTCGGCGTCGCGCGCACGAGCACCTTCTCGTCGCCGGGTGGTCGCAAAGGGCGTCCGCTGGACCCACGACTCGCTAGGCTGGAGGATGGTGCGTTGTACAGGGCCGACAAACGCCTGTCCGCTCCGGTAGCGATTACCTGGCACGATCTGCCAGACGACGAAAGGTCATCTGTGACTGTCAACGATCAGGATCCGTACTCGCAGGAACCCCTCGACAGCGATCCCGACGAGACCTCCGAGTGGCAGGAGTCCCTGCAGCAGCTCGTGCAGGCGAAGGGCCACGGACGTGGCCGCGAGATCATGCTCAGCCTCCTGCAGACCTCCCACGAGCTGCAGCTGAACGTGCCGCAGGTTCCCACCACGGACTACATCAACACCATCTCGCCCGACAACGAGCCCGAGTTCCCGGGCGACGAGGAGCTCGAGCGCCGGTACCGGCGCTGGCTGCGCTGGAACGCGGCGATCACCGTGCACCGGGCGCAGCGACCCGGAATCGGCGTGGGCGGGCACATCTCGACGTACGCGTCGTCTGCCTCGCTCTACGAGGTCGGCTTCAACCACTTCTTCCGCGGGCTGGACGACCCGACCGGTGGCGACCAGATCTTCATCCAGGGTCACGCCTCCCCCGGCATCTACGCGCGCTCCTTCCTCGAGGGGCGCCTCTCCGAGGCGCAACTCGACGGCTTCCGCCAGGAGAAGTCGAAGGCGCCCGACGGAATCCCCTCGTATCCGCACCCTCGGCTCATGCCCGAGTACTGGCAGTTCCCGACGGTCTCGATGGGCCTCGGTCCGATCAACGCCATCTACCAGGCGATGTCGAACAAGTACCTCACCAACCGCGGGATCAAGGATCTGTCGAACTCGCGTGTGTGGGCCTTCCTCGGCGACGGTGAGATGGACGAGGTCGAGAGCCGCGGCCAGCTCCAGGTCGCCGCGAACGAAGGCCTCGACAACCTGACCTTCGTCGTCAACTGCAACCTGCAGCGCCTCGACGGACCGGTCCGCGGCAACGGCAAGATCATCCAGGAGCTCGAGAGCTTCTTCCGCGGCGCCGGGTGGAACGTCATCAAGGTGGTCTGGGGCAGCGGCTGGGACGAGCTTCTCTCCAAGGACACCGACGGCGCGCTCGTCCACCTCATGAACACGACGCCCGACGGCGACTTCCAGACGTACCGCGCCGAGGACGGCGCCTTCATCCGCGAGCACTTCTTCGGGCGCGACGAGCGCACGGCGGCGCTCGTGAAGGACTGGTCCGACGAGGACATCTGGGGCAACCTACGTCGGGGCGGTCTCGATTACCGCAAGGTCTACGCGGCCTACAAGGCGGCCACCGAGCACAAGGGACAGCCGACCGTGATCCTCGCGAAGACGATCAAGGGCTACGGCCTGGGTCACCACTTCGAGGGCCGCAACGCGACCCACCAGATGAAGAAGATGACGCTCCAGGACCTCAAGTACTTCCGGGACTCGATGCGCATCCCGATCACCGACGAGCAGCTCGACGAGAACCCGTATCTGCCGCCGTACTACAACCCCGGTCCGCAGGACGAGACGATCCAGTACATGCTGGAGCGCCGCCGCGAGCTGGGCGGCTTCCTGCCGGAGCGCCGCACGCACCACGTCGGCCTGCAGCTGCCCGGCGACGAGGCGTACGCGCTCCCGAAGAAGGGCTCGGGCACCCAGGAGATCGCCACGACGATGGCGTTCGTCCGACTGCTCAAGGACCTCCTGCGGGCGAAGGACTTCGGTCACCGCATCGTCCCGATCATCCCCGACGAGGCGCGCACGTTCGGCATGGACGCGTACTTCCCGACGGCGAAGATCTACAACCCGCACGGCCAGAACTACACCTCGGTCGACCGCGAGCTGCTCCTCGCCTACAAGGAGAGCCCGCAGGGCCAGATCGTGCACGTCGGCATCAACGAGGCGGGCGCCCTCGCGGCGTTCACCGCGGCGGGCACGTCGTACTCGACCCACGGCGAGCCGCTGATCCCGGTGTACGTCTTCTACTCGATGTTCGGCTTCCAGCGCACGGGCGACGCCCAGTGGGCGGCCGGCGACCAGATGGCGCGCGGCTTCATCATCGGAGCGACCGCCGGACGCACCACGCTCACGGGCGAGGGGCTGCAGCACGCCGACGGCCACTCGCAGCTGCTCGCGTCGACGAACCCCGCGACGGTGTCGTACGACCCCGCGTACGGCTACGAGATCGCCCACATCGTGCGCTCGGGCATCGAGCGCATGTACGGCGGCAACCACCCCGACCCGAATGTCATGTACTACCTGACGGTGTACAACGAGCCGCTCGTGCAGCCGGCCGAGCCCGAGGGCGTGGACGTCGACGGCATCGTGCGCGGCATCCACCGCATCTCGTCGCCCGAGGGCGACGGCCCGCGTGCCCAGCTCCTCGCGTCGGGCGTCGGCGTGCCGTGGGCGCTCGAGGCGCAGCAGCTGCTGCGCGACGACTGGGGCGTGCAGGCCGACGTGTGGTCGGTCACCTCGTGGACCGAGCTGCGCCGTGACGGCCTCGCCGCCGACGAGCACAACTTCCTCCACCCCGACGAAGAGCCCCGCACCGCCTACATCACCGAGAAGCTGCGCGACACCCCCGGTCCGGTGGTGGCGGTCAGCGACTTCATGCACGCGGTCCAGGACCAGATCCGCCCGTGGGTGGAGCACCGCTTCGTCACGCTCGGCGCCGACGGCTTCGGCTTCTCCGACACCCGTGCCGCGGCGCGTCGCTACTTCAAGATCGACGGTCCGTCGATCGTGGTGCGCACGCTCCAGGCGCTGGCGGCGGACGGCACCGTCGACCGCGGACTTGCGGCGCAGGCCATCGAGAAGTACCGCCTGCACGATGTGACCGCGGGCACGAGCGGAAACGCCGGCGGCGAGAGCTGACCGGCGCGATGCCCGCCCCCGCGTCGATGGACAAGACCGATACGCTCGCCTGGCTGCGGCGCATCTCGGGCGACCTCGCGACGGCGACCATCAAGCGGCTGGAGGAGACCCTCCCCTGGTACGCCGACATGCCGCCGGCGCGGCGGTCGGCCGTCGGCCTGGTCGCGCAGGCGGGCATCACATCGTTCATCTCGTGGTACGAGGATCCGACCTCGACGCCCTGGATCGCTGCCGACATCTTCGCGGCCGCGCCGCGGGAGCTGCTGCGCAGTGTGAGCCTGCAGCAGACGCTGCAGCTCATCCGCGTCACGGTCGAGATCACCGAGGAGCGGGTCGCCGGAAAGGGCGAGCACCTCCGCGAGGCGATCCTGCTCTACTCGCGCGATGTCGCCTTCGCGGCCGCGGACGTGTATGCACGCGCCGCCGAGGCGCGGGGACTGTGGGATGCGCGTCTCGAGGCGCTCGTCGTCGACTCGATCCTCACCGGCGAGGCCGATGAGGAGCTTCCCAGCCGGATCGCCGCGCTGGGGTGGCACGGCCACGGCGAGGTCGCCGTGCTCGTGGGCACCACCCCGCCGCAGTTCGACATCGACCAGCTGCGGCGCACCGCCCGCAAGCTCGGGGTCGACGTGCTCATCGGCGTGCAGGGTTCGCGGCTCGTCCTCGTCGTCGGACGCTCCGAGTCGGCGGCGCGGCCCGATGACGTCGCCGCCGATCTGCCCTTCACCGAGATCGCGCGGCGGCTCGAGCCCGGCTTCGGCCCGGGATTCCTCGTGCTGGGTCCGACCGTTCCCGCTCTGGTCGACGCGGGCCAGAGCGCCCGCGCCGCGCTGGCCGGTTTCGCCGTCGCCCGCGCGTGGCGGCACGCCCCGCGCCCGGTCGAGGCCGACGATCTGCTTCCCGAGCGCGCGCTCGCGGGCGACCCGCTCGCCAAGCTCACGCTGGTCGACCGCATCTACCGCCCGCTGCAGTCGCACAGCGCCGATCTCGTCGCCACGTTGTGGAGCTACCTCGACAATGGGCGATCGCTCGAGGCGACCGCCCGTGAGCTGTTCGTGCATCCGAACACCGTGCGCTACCGGCTCAAGCGCGTCTCGGAGGTGATCGGCTGGGATGCCACCGGCCCGCGTGAGGCGCTGATCCTCCAGACGGCGCTCATCCTGGGCTCGATCGGCACCGACGCGACCCGCCGACGCGCCCCCGTTTCGCGCCGAAACGCCTCCTGATCTGTACAGGTCTTACAAAGCACCCCGGCATTTCTGTGCGGGTATCGCCAGAGGACGCCGGATGATCCTTGACAGGATGGACGAGTGAGAATCGCCGTCTTCCCCGGACAGGGCTCCCAGTCCCCCGGCTTCCTGTCCCCCTGGCTCTCCGTCGACGGCACCGCCGAACGGCTCGCCGCCTACTCAGAGTGGTCCGGCGTCGACCTCGTCGCCGCCGGCACCGAATGGGATGCGGACCGGATCCGCGACACCCAGGTCGCCCAGCCGCTGATCGTGGCGGCCAGCCTCCTGTCGTGGAACGCCCTCCCCGATCGTGACGCCGTCGCCGGTGTCGCCGGCCACTCCGTCGGCGAGTTCGCCGCAGCCGCGGCCGCCGGCATCCTGTCCGAAGAGGACGCGCTGCGCCTCGTCGGCATCCGCGGACGCGCCATGGCCGAGGCCGCAGCAGCAGAGCAGACCGGCATGAGCGCCGTCATCGGCGGAGACGAGGCATCCGTCGTCTCCCGACTCGAAGAGCTCGGCCTCACCCCCGCCAACTACAACGGCGGCGGTCAGCTCGTTGCGGCCGGTGCGCTCGACGCCCTCGCCTCGCTCACCGCCGAGCCGCCCGCCGGCACCCGCGTCATCCCGCTCCAGGTCGCCGGCGCCTTCCACACCCGCTACATGGCTCCGGCGGTCGAGACGCTGCGCAGCGCCGCGGCCGAGGTCGAGGCATCCGATCCCCGCATCACGATCTGGAGCAACCGCGATGGCGCAGCCGTCGACTCCGGCTCGACATTCGTCGAACTGCTCGTCGACCAGGTGGCCTCGCCGGTGCGCTGGGATCTGTGCATGGCGTCTTTCGCAGCCGCGGGTGTGTCGGGCATCGTGGAGTTGTCGCCCGCGGGTACGCTCACGGGGCTCGCCAAGCGGGCTCTGCGCGGCACTCCCGCCGTCGCCGTCAAGACTCCCGACGACCTCCAGGCTGCAGCCGCTCTGCTGAGCGCCTCGGCCGACGCATGACCGGAGAATCCGCATGACCCCCACACTCGTCCAGTCCACCGGGCCCGCGCACACACGCATCTACTCCTATGGCGCCGCACGCGGTGAGATCGCCGTCCCCAACGACGACCTCGTCGGGCCCATCGACTCGAGCGACGAGTGGATCCGCCAGCGCACCGGCATCATCACGCGCACGCGCGCGGTCGCCGGGACCACCGCGATCGATCTGGCGACGGATGCCGGCCGCGAGGCGATCGAGCGCTCGGGCGTCGATCCCGCGAAGATCGACGCCGTGATCGTCGCGACGATCAGCAACCCCAAGCAGACGCCCTCGGTGTCGGCGATCGTGGCCGACCGTGTGGGATCGAACCCCGCCGCCGCCTACGACCTCAACGCCGCCTGCGCCGGCTTCGCCTACGGCGTCGCGCAGGCCGACGCCCTGATCCGCGCCGGCGCCGCGCACTACGCGCTCGTGATCGGAACCGAGAAGCTCAGCGACGTCGTCGATCCTGCCGACCGCAGCATCTCGTTCCTGCTGGGCGACGGCGCGGGGGCGGTCGTCATCGGCCCCAGCGACACGCCCGGCATCGGCCCGACCGTGTGGGGCTCCGACGGCTCGAAGGCCGAAGCAGTGGGCATGAACCACACGCTCACCGAGTTCCGCGACGGCACTGCGCCGTGGCCGACCCTGCGCCAGGAGGGCCCGACCGTCTTCCGCTGGGCCGTCTGGGAGATGGTCAAGGTCGCGCGCCAGGCCCTCGAGGCCGCCGGGGTGCAGGCATCCGATCTGGCGGCCTTCGTGCCCCACCAGGCGAACATGCGCATCATCGACGAATTCGCGAAGCAGCTGGGCCTGCCCGACACGGTGGTCGTCGGTCGCGACATCGAGACGACGGGCAACACGTCGGCCGCCTCGATCCCGCTGGCCACGCACCGCCTCCTCGAGGAGCACCCCGAGCTGAGTGGCGGTCTCGCCCTGCAGATCGGCTTCGGCGCCGGACTCGTGTTCGGCGCCCAGGTCGTCGTGCTCCCCTGAGCCCTCTGCGCCCCGACCCTAGACTTGAGCCGGACCACCCGGTTCGCGAACCCCGAAGAAACAGGAGAAACCCATGGCATTCAGTAGCGACGAGGTCCTTGCCGGACTCGCCGAGCTCATCACCGACGAGACGGGCATCTCGGCCGACGAGGTTGCGCTCGAGAAGTCGTTCACGGACGACCTCGACATCGACTCCATCTCGATGATGACGATCGTCGTGAACGCCGAGGAGAAGTTCGGCGTCACCATCCCCGACGACGAGGTCAAGAACCTCAAGACCGTCGGCGACGCCGTCACCTACATCACGTCGAACCAGGCGTAAGCACCATCCCTGTGGGGCGCCGCCCCATACCCCCGGCTTGCTGATGCACGCCACGGTGGGGGCGCTCAGCCCCCACCGGCCATCTACGAGGACTCCATCCCCATGAGCACACCCCGAATCGTCGTCACCGGCATCGGCGCATCCACCCCGCTGGGCGGCACCGCGCCCGAGAGCTGGTCGGCCCTCCTCGGCGGGGCGTCCGGCACCCACACGCTCGAGTACGACTGGGTGGAGGAATACCAGATCCCGGTGACCTTCGCCGCCGAGGCCACGGTGCGTCCCGACACCGTCCTCGACCGCCCGGTCGCCAACCGTCTCGACCCGTCCGCGCAGTTCGCGCTGGTGGCGGCACAGGAGGCGTGGGCGGATGCCGGCAAGCCCGAGGTCGAGCCGGAGCGCTTCGGGGTCGACTTCGCCACGGGCATCGGCGGGCTGCAGACGACGCTCGCCGCGTGGGACGTGCTCAAGACCAAGGGACCGCGGCGCGTCATGCCGATGAGCGTCCCGATGCTGATGCCGAACGCCCCCGCGGCCGCGGTGTCGATGCACCTCGGGGCACGCGCCTATGCGCGCACCGTCGCCTCCGCCTGCGCGTCGAGCACCGAATCGATCGTGAACGCGGTCGACGCGCTGCGGGCCGGCCACGCCGACGTGATCATCGCGGGCGGTTCGGAGGCCGTGATCCACGGCCTCACGCTTGCGGCGTTCGCGGCCATGCAGGCGCTGTCCAAGCGCAACGACTCCCCCGAGACCGCCTCGCGCCCGTACAGCGTCGACCGTGACGGGTTCGTCATGGGCGAGGGCGCGGCGTGCCTCGTGCTCGAGACCGAAGAGCACGCGAAGGCCCGCGGAGCCAAGATCTACGCCGAGATCGCCGGCGGCGGCGTCACGGCCGACTCGTACCACATCACCGCTCCCGAGCCGGAGGGTCTCGGCGCCTCGCGCGCCGTGCGTCTCGCGCTCGAGGCCGCGGGCGCGACGCCCGACGACGTCACCCACATCAATGCGCATGCGACGTCGACCCCGACGGGCGACATCGCCGAGTACAAGGCGCTCCTGAGCGTGTTCGGCGATCGCGTGCACGACATCCCGGTGTCGGCCACCAAGGCCTCGACCGGCCACCTCCTCGGCGGCACGGGAGCGCTCGAGGCCATCTTCACGATCCTCGCGCTGCGCGACCGCGTCGCTCCCCCGACCATCAACATCTCGACGCAGGATCCCGAGATCCCGCTCAAGGTGTCGGGCGAGGTGCAGCCGCTGGGCGACGGCCCGCAGCTCGCGATCAGCAACTCGTTCGGCTTCGGCGGGCACAACGCGGTCGTCGCGTTCCGCTCGGTCTGACGTCGGATCCACGCGCCGCCTCATCGCCGCACGCGAAGACGCCCCCGGGAAGCCTCCGGGGGCGTCTGTCGTGTCAGGCGGCGATTCGCCCTCCCGCTGCCCGGGTCACTTCTCTCCGAGCCTCGGTGGCGGCGCCTCGAGCCGCCTGAGTCTGTGAAGTTGTGGACGCCGCGTCCCGGGGTCGCCCGGCGCGCACCTCGCCTCAGCCGACCTTGTGCAGCCAGACGACAGGTGCGTCGTCGCTCGCGTGACGGAAGGGCTCGAGCTCTTCGTCCCAGGCTGAGCCGAGCGCGACCTGCAGTTCACGGTGCAGTTCGACGGCGCTGCCGCCCGAGACCTCCATGGCGTAGCGGATGCGATCCTCGCCGATCACGACGTTGCCCGCAGTGTCGGTCTGCGCGTAGTGGATGCCGAGTCCCGGCGTGTGCAGCCAGCGACCGCCGTCACTGCGCGGGGTCGGGTCTTCCGTCACCTCGAAGCGCAGGTGCTCCCATCCGCGGATCGCGGTGGTGAGTGCCGCGCCGGTGCCGGCGGTGCCCTCCCAGTAGAACTCCGCGCGGCGTGCACCGTGCAGCACCGGCTGGTCGGCCCAGTCGAAGCTGACCGCTCGGCCCAGGGCACGACCCACCGCCCACTCGAGGTGGGGGCACAATGCTCGTGGCGCGGAGTGAATGAAGATCACTCCACGCGCCTGTGGTGTCGCCATGATCTCTCCGTTTCATCAGGTGCGTCTTCCCCAACGACCTGTGCACGGATGTCCGGCGGTGTATTCGGTTGTGCTCTCGCCATTATCGCCCACCGACGGCGGGAATCACAAGGATGTGATTCGGCCGTGTCGCGGCATCCCTCCACGACGAAGGCCCCGGCTGACGAGCCGGGGCCTACGCGAGCGGGTGAAGCCGATCAGGCCTCGCTCATGACATTCACCGCGGCCTGGCCCTTGGCGGCGTAGTACGCGGCGCGAGCGGCGTCCTTGCGGGCCTGCTCGGCGTAGCCGGCCTCGAGCACATCCTGCGGGACGTGGACGCTCTCGACGTGGTTCACGCCGTGGTACT
This sequence comes from Microbacterium sp. NPDC056003, assembly GCF_042274785.1. Lineage (NCBI taxonomy): Bacteria > Bacillati > Actinomycetota > Actinomycetes > Micrococcales > Microbacteriaceae > Microbacterium > Microbacterium sp. NPDC056003. The sequence goes on from NZ_JBHJXQ010000002.1 coordinate 313,858, forward strand.
TCTCGATGTACGCGTCCAGCTCGGGGCCGGACGTCCACGACGTGATGAGGCAGTAGCGCGGCTCGGTGCCGATGTGCGTCGCAGCGTGCCACAGGCGCTGCGTGTCGATGATGAGCTGCGCGCCCGCGGGGAGGGCGATGCGCACCTCGCCCTCGGGGTCGGTGCGGTTCTCGCGGAGGACGAAGAAGCTGTCCTTGTCGTCGGTCAGGTTGAAGAATCCGCGAACCACCCAGCCCGTGCCGTCGGGGTTCAGACGGTTGTTGTCGTCCTGGTGGAGGTTGTAGAGCGTCTCACCGTAGGGAGTCGGCTGCAGTTCGATGACACGGCAGCGGCCGACGTTCGCGCCCGGCTCCTGCGCGCGGCGCGTCAGGTTCGGGGCCTTCTCGACCTGCGACTCGATCCACACGCCATCCTTGTCGGTGCGCGGCGGCTTGTGATTCCAGAAGCCGTTGCACTCGATGTCGCCGAATGCGCTGGCGAGGGGCGCGAAGCGCGTGTCGCCAGACGACTTCCAGTCGTTGTACTCGATGTCGAGCCACTCCTTGGGGTCGAGCTCCTGGTTGTAGCGGTCGAGGACCACGTAGCCGGTCTCCTCGAGAGCGGCGGACTTGATGTAACCCATGACGGATTGCCTTTCGGTCAGCGGGCCAGCACGTTTTAACAGGCCCAACTAAGGCAAGCCTACCTTGGAGGCTCACGGCCACCCCTGGGCAGGACCGTGAATAACGGATGCCTCGGCACGGCCGATTAGACTCGGGATCGGCGTGTCCGCGGCCGATCGGCCCCTGCGCCACGACAGCTTCGAAGGAGCGTATCCGGGCGATGGTCAGGGCCACCAATGTCGACGCGACCGCGGTCAACACGATCCGCTGGCTCTCGGCAGGCGACTGGACCATCGTCGTTCCGGTCTATCAGCGGCAGTACCGCTGGGACATCGGTGCGTGCGAGCAGCTGCTGTCCGACATCCGCGCGGTGGCAGATCTCGACGACCGCCACATGCACTTCATCGGGTCGATCCTGTCCTCGACCACGGCCGGCGACCGCCCCGAGCTCGTCCTCATCGACGGGCAGCAGCGGATCACGACGATCATGCTCCTCGTCGCCGCCCTGCAGCACACCGTCCGCGAGAGCGACCCGGGGATGGCCGCCGAGCTCGCCCGGGTGCTGGTGCATCCGCACGACGCGCACGCGACGAAGTTGCGGCCGCATCGCGCGTGGGCGGAGGTGTTCGAGGAGGTCGTCCTCGACCGCCGCGGCGAGGGCGACGGCGTGCGCGACTCACGCTTCGACGACAACTACGCGTTCTTCCGTAGCCAGGTCAGCGCTGAGGAGGCCCCGCACATCTGGCGAGGCCTGCAGAAGCTGGAGCACGTCGCCATCACCCTGCGGGCGGGTGCGAACGCGCAGCAGATCTTCGAGAGCCTCAACTCGACGGGCGAGCCGCTGCGCGACCACGAGCTCATCCACAACTACGTGCTGATGGGGCTCTCGCACGACGAGCAGCGCGAGGTCGAGTCGGAGTACTGGCTCCCGATCGAGCGGAACACCGGCGACTCGATCGCCGAGTTCTGGCGGCAGTACCTGATCATGACGACGGGGCGCGAGGTCGTCGTCGCGCGAGGTCGCGGTGTGTACGACACCTTCCGTCAGGTCTTCCCACGGCTCGAGATCGGCGATCTCCGCCGCCATGCCGCAGAGTGGCGCGAGTTCTCCGAGATCTATCGCGTGCTGCTCGAGCCGGAGCGGGAGACGGATGCCGCGGTCTCGCGCCATCTCGGTCACCTCGGCGTCTTCGGTCCGGCCGTCCGCCCGCTCGTCATGCGCGTTTACCGCGATCGGCGCGAGGGTGCGATCGAACAGGCCGATCTGATCCGCACGCTGGAACACCTGCAGGCGCTGCTCATTCGCCGCACCCTGGTCGGCCTCGACAACGACCGGCTCGTGGCGCGCCTGATCCGCGCCCGCGAGAGGGGTGAGGCCGCTCTCGTCTCCGCCATCTCGCGCATCACCCCGTCCGACGAGCGCATCCGCGCCGCCCTCAAGTACTCCGAGCTGCCGCACCCGGCCTACGTGCTGGGGCGCCTCGCGGGAGTCGACGGCAGTGCGCCACTCGACGTCGAGCACATCGTCCCGCTGTCACCGTCGGAGTCGTGGTCGGGAGACGGCGTGCGCCCCTGGTCCGAGTACAGCGAAGACGAGCAGAACAGCCACCGCGCCCTCGCCACGACGCTCGGCAACCTGACCCTCCTCGAAGAGGAGCTGTCCCTCCGGGCGTTCGACGCGTCGTTCCCCGAGAAGCGGGCGATCTACGGTCGCAGCGCCGTGGGCCTCACCTCGGATCTCGCACAGCGCGAGAGCTGGGGCACTGCCGCGATCGCGGAGCGGTCCGCGATCCTGGGGCAGCGCTTCGTCGAGATCTGGGCGCGGCCGGGCGCCACGCTCATCGACGACGACGGTCTCACGCCCATCCTGGACGCCGTGCACCGGCGGGGTTGGCCGCGCGGCTGGGATCGTGAGTGGGACTACGTCGAGTACCGCGGCGAGCACTGGGAAGTGCCCGACGTGAAGTACCTCTTCAACCGCGTGTTCAAGCGTCTGTGGGCGGATGCCCGTCCTGCCGTCGTGGCCTACAGTGCTCGGCGCGGCGGGCCCGTCTACACCGCGCAGTCGTGGAACGGCCAGTGGGACCGCCTCGATGACGACACCTGGCTCTACATGGGGTGGGACTCGAGCTACATGCTCAGTGCGGTCCAGGGCCTCCTCGAAGAGGCGGGCATCGCGGCGGAGGTCTTCGTGAAGTACTCCTACATCGGCACGGCGATGAACAAGGTGTCCGGGCGTTAGGCTCGGTCCGCAGGGGGCGGTGGCCAAGCTGGTCAAGGCAGCGGGCTCATAACCCGACGATCGTGGGTTCAAGTCCCACCCGCCCTACATGATGAAGGGGCCGCCGGCAGGCGGCCCCTTCCCTGTATCCGCGCGCGAGCCCGTGGGAGAATCGGCCCGTGGACGCGATCGGCTGGGCGGTGGTCGGAGCCGTCGTCGTCGCCACGGTCGTGCTCGTGGCCCTGGCACCCCGGATGAAGCGCTCGCAGCTGCGGAAGCAGCTCGACGGCTCTGTCGGCGGGTCGCTCGCCGGCGTCGGCTCGGGGTTCGATGCCGTGTGGCGTCCCTCAGCCGAAGATGCCCACGCCGACTGGGAGGCCCAGGTGGAACTGCCCGCGCCGGCTCCGACGCCAGGCGACAAGGGGAGCCTCGAGAACGGCCGTCTCATCATCGAGGTCGACGACCCGGCGTGATCAGCGCCGGTCGTCTTTGTCTTTGACCGGCGGATCGGGCCAGACCTTGGCGACCGCCTCGGTCACCCGGATCGATCCGGTCATCGGCTGCGTCGAGTCCGCACCCGGCTCACTCCCCCGCCGGATCGGCAGCTCCTGACTGTCACTCAGGATCTGCGGGTGGTACCGCGCGAGCTGGAAGACGCCCCACACGGCGATTCCGCCGACGACCGCGAACGCGAGGTAGACCCATACGGGGGCTCCGCTGGCCTCACCGAGGATGGCGAGGCCGATGATGATGGCGACGATCGGGTCGATCACCGTGAGCCCGGCGATGACGAGGTCGGGCGGACCCGACGAGTAGGCCGTCTGCACGAAGTACGCCCCGATGACCGCGCCCAGGACGAGCGCCACGAGACACGTGAGCGTGAGCCACTCGAAGTCGCCGGTCTTGATCCGCTCGATGATGACCTTCGCGAGCGTGGCGACGAAGCCGTACATGACGCCGGCGGCCGAGATGTAGAACAGCGCGCCGAGCTTCTGCCGCCGCCACAGCCAGAGGGCGCCCAGCGCCAGAGTGACGACGCCGAACAGGACGAGGATCGTGATGAGCTGCTGATTCGTGACCGGCTTCTCGGTCGCGAACAGCGCGGCGATCGTGACGAACACGAAGATGCCGCCCACGCACGCGCCGATCGCGATCAGCGAGCGCTTCGTCGGGCGATGCCCGCTGATCTGGGCGTTCAGGAGAGTCGTGATGACCAGCGCGATCGCGCCGAGCGGCTGCACGACGATGAGGGGCGCGACGGCCAGCGCCGACAGCTGGCACACGATCGCCAGCCCGAGCATGAGTGTGCCGACCACCCACGAGGGTCGCGAGAGGAGCTTGAGGAGGTGCTGGAAGTTCAGTCCGCCGGTGCCCGCCGAGCCGGTCAGCTTCTCGACCTTCGTGACGCCGCGGTGCTGGTACTGCGCGCCGAACGACATGAACACGGCGCCGAGGAGGGCGAGCGGGATGCCGACGAGGAGGGCCGGGTTCTGGAACGCGCCGACCAGCTGGTCGCCCACGTCCTGCAGCTCGTCCGCCATCCACACCACACGTCGACACTAGTCGCGGTCGCCTCTCGGTAGGCTCAAGGCGTGGCCGTTCTGCCGATTCGCATCATGGGTGACCCTGTTCTCCACGCTCCCGCCGTGGCGATCGACGAGATCACGGACGAGATCCGCACGCTGGTGGCGGACATGTTCGAGACGATGGATGCCGCGCCCGGCGTCGGTCTTGCGGGTCCGCAGGTCGGCGCGGCGCTGCGCGTGTACACGTACTCGTACACCGATGACGACGGCGCCCCGTGGCGCGGCGTGATCATCAACCCCGAGCTGTGGATGCGGCCGCTCGAACCCGGCGACCCCGACCCCGACGAGGAGTCCGAGGGCTGTCTGTCGTTCCCCGGCGAGCGGTTCCCGCTCCGGCGCTCCGACGAGGTGCTGGTGACCGGCACCGACCTCGACGGGGGCCCCGTGCGCATCCAGGTCGACGGCTGGCGCGCGCGCATCATGCAGCACGAGTTCGATCATCTCGACGGCATCCTGTACGTCGACCGCCTCGGCGACAGCGACTGGAAGACCGCGCAGAAGATCGCGCGCAAGCGCGGATGGGGCCGGCCCGGCCACTCCTGGACGCCGGGCGTCGACGACATCGACGCCTGAACGCGGTCGATCGCAGACAGTGAGAAAGCCCCGAGGGTGGAGCCTCGGGGCTTTCGCTCCCCCACTTGGACTCGAACCAAGAACCTATCGGTTAACAGCCGATTGCTCTGCCAATTGAGCTATGGAGGAAGAGTCACCCGCTCACGCAGGCAACCCCACTATGTTAGCAAACGCTGAGGGGTGCTCGTGACGTCAGGAGGCGACCAGCCGGTGGTCGGCGTCGCCATTCGGCGTCCACAGCAGGTCGTCCGTGCCGTGGCCGTACGCGATGGTGTGGCCGCCGCGGAGCACGAGCACGTCCGCATCGAGTTCGCGGACCACGTCGGCCTGATTCGTCACGACGAGCGTCGACATCGCGTACTCGGCACGGCGTCGCAGGATCGCGTCGCGCGCGGCCTTGCGCACCTCGACGTCCATGTTGGAGAACGGCTCGTCGGCGACGAGCACCTTGGGCTGCAGGACCAGGGCGCGCGCGAAGGCCACCCGCTGCCGCATCCCGGCACTCAACTCATACGGGTACTTCGCAGCAGTGCCGAGCGGCAGCATCATCTCGTCGAGGAGCGTCGCGACCCGGATCTGCAGCGCCCGCTGATTCACGCGCCGGTCGCGGCTCGTGATGGGCTCGGAGATGACCTCGCCCACCGTGAGTCGGGCAGGAAGGGCCGCTCCGGCGGCCTGCGGCAGGTAGCCCGTCAGGTACGTGTGCAGCCGGTGCGCACGCCCGGGCCGGCGCACGCCGATGCCCTCGACCTCGGCATCGCCGCCGATGACGGCGAGGCTCGTGTCGTCCGAGCCGGCGAGCACCGCCGCGAGACTCGACTTGCCCGCACCCGTCGGGCCCATGACGGCGAGCGTGCCGCCGTGGGCGATCGTGAAGGTCGCGCCGTCGATGACCCGCTGGGCGGCTCCGCCGCGTCCGACGCGAGCGATCGAGAGGTCGACCGCGTGAATGGCGGCGTCGGCGGCTCGTCGTCGAGGCATGCCCTCATCCTGCCCTGTGCGGCTCGCGCGCGCCAGCCGCACCACGTGTCAGGACTCGTTCACGAGCCGCTGGCGCTCTGCATCGAGTTCGCGCAGCTGCAGTCGGATCGCCCGGCCGTCCTCCGACGCGGCGGGCACGCGCTGGATGGCCCCCAGCAGCTCGTTCTTCTGCGCGTCCAGCGAGCGGATCACGAGCCGACGGGCGAGGTCGGAGGCCGACGACAGCGCCGCCACGTCGTCGAGGGCCGGGAAGTCGGACGCGAGCAGTTCGGCGCCGAGCGGGCGAAACGGCTCGCGCACCGTGGAGACCGCCTCGACCGCCCACCCGAGGCGCTGCATCGACTCGGCATGCTGCTGCACAGCCTGCCGGACGGCATCGAGGGCGGGATGCCGGAACGGCAGGCTCACCGCGCGTGCGACCAGCGCGGCATCCATGCGGTGTCCGAACTGGAGGAACCCCATCAGCGCGTCGCGCTCGAGGGTGACGTCGGCCGTGCGCGGCAGCGACGATACCGTCACGCGCACGAGCGGCTCGCCGGGAGCGTCGTCGGCCTGTGCCGTCGCTGGCGCGCTGTCGCGCCGCGCCCCGCTGCGGCCGGCACGCTCGACCTCGCGCCGGACGTCTTCGGTGTCCATGCCGAGGCGGCGCGCGAGGACGCGGATGTACTCCGGCTGCAGCAGCGCGTCACGGAGTTCGGCCACGACGGGGGCCGAGGCCCGCAGTGCGCCGACGCGCCCCTCGACGCTGGACAGGTCGTAGCCCGCGATCCGCTGATCGAGGACGAACTCCACCATGGGGACCTTGGTGTCCATCAACCCCCGCACCGCGCCGTCGCCTCGCTTCAGACGCAGATCGCAGGGGTCGAGCCCCTCCGGCCCCGTCGCGACGTACGTCTGGGCGTTGAACCGCTTCGCATCGGCGAAGGCGCGCAGCGCCGCCTTCTGACCCGCGGCATCCGGATCGAACGTGAAGACGACCTCGCCGGCCGTGGAGTCGTCACCCATCACACGCCGGAGCACCGTGATGTGGTCGGAGCCGAACGCAGTGCCACAGGTCGCGATCGCGGTGGTGATGCCGGCGAGATGGCACGCCATCACGTCGGTGTAGCCCTCGACCACCACGACGCGGTGATCGCGCGAGATGTCACGCTTGGCGAGGTCGAGGCCGTAGAGCACCTGCGCCTTCTTGTAGATCGTCGTCTCGGGGGTGTTGAGGTACTTCGGGCCCTTGTCGTCGTCGTAGAGCCGTCGGGCGCCGAAGCCGATGACCTGGCCCGTGACGTCGCGGATGGGCCACACGACGCGGCCGCGGAACCGGTCGTAGACCCCGCGCTGACCCTGCGAGACGAGACCGGCGTTGGTGAGCTCCTCGTCAGTGAACCCCGCGGAGCGCAGCGCGTCGCGCATGCCCTCCCAGCCCTTCGGTGCGTAGCCCACGCCGAAGTGCGCGGCGGCGCCTGCATCGAAGCCGCGCTCGCCGAGGAAGCGGCGCGCGGTGTCCGCTTCGGGTGTGAGGAGCTGCCCGCGGAAGAACTCGGCTGCCGCGGCGTTGGCGGCGTACAGGCGCGTGCGTCCCGTGTGCTCGGGTGCCGCCCCGCCGTCCTCGTAGTGCAGGGTGTAGCCGATCCGCCCCGCGAGCCGCTCGACGGCCTCGGTGAACGAGACGTGGTCCATCTTCGTCAGGAACGAGTAGACGTCGCCCGACTCGCCGCAGCCGAAGCAGTGGTAGAAGCCCGCCTGCGGGCGCACGTTGAAGCTGGGGCTGCGCTCGTCGTGGAACGGGCAGAGACCTTTCATGGCGCCGACACCGGCGTTCTTGAGCGCCACCCGCTCACCGATGATGTCGGCGATGTTCGTGCGGGACTTGACCTCTTCGACGTCGCTCTGACGGATGCGCCCCGCCATCAGCGCGTCCCGGGCGCGCGCGCGGCGGGCGACCACACACCGATGGTCGCGGGATCCAGCTCGCCGACCAGACGGCCGTGCCACGCGATCGCGTGCTGGTCCGTCAGGCTCGCGACCTGGTCGACGACCACGCGCCGTCGGGCGGCCTCGGTGCCGGCGGCGGCGAAGTCCTCGGCGTGGAGGGCGTCGAGCTCTTCCGGACGCTCCCAGAGCGCGGTCGCGAGCCGCTTGAGCACGCGCCGCTGCTCCTTGTACAGGTCTTTGCGGCCCTCGATCGAGACCACGACGGCGCCGATGATGCCCTTGAGCACCGCCATCTCGGCTTCCACCACGCGCGGAACGACCACGTGGGCACGATAGCGGGTGAGCGCCGACATCCCGTATGCCTCACGCGTCGCGGTGGTCGCCGCCCGCGCGAACCGGCCGATGAGGTCGGAGGTGAGGTTCTTGAGACCTGCGAGCGAGGCGCGCGTGCCGTCGAAGGACGTGATCCATTCCGGCATCCGCATGAGCCGGTACAGGGCGTCCTCGAGCTCGTCGCGTGCGAAGTCGAACCCGACCCAGCTCTGTATCGCGGACAGCAGGGCCGCATGCTCCGAGGCGTCCGCGAGGCGCGCGGGATCGAGGTAGCCGTTCACGATCGCGTCCTCGAAGTCGTGCACGGAGTAGGCGATGTCGTCGGAGAGGTCCATCACCTCGGCCTCGATGCAGCGCACGCGACCGGGTGCGCCCTCGCGCATCCACCGGAACACCGGCTCGTCGTCGGGATATACGCCGAACTTCAGCCGGCCGCCGGGATCGGGCAGCGGATGCTCGGCCGTCCACGGGTACTTGCACGTGGCGTCGAGGCTCGCGCGCGTGAGGTTCAAGCCGAAGGTGCGCCCGTCCTCGTCGACGACCTTGGGCTCGAGGCGGCTGATGATGCGGAGGGTCTGGGCGTTGCCCTCGAACCCGCCGATGTCTTCCGCCCACTCGTTCATCGCGCGCTCGCCGTTGTGACCGAACGGCGGGTGCCCGAGGTCGTGGCTCAGGCACGCGGTGTCGACGACGTCGGCGGCGAGGCGCAGCGCCGTGGCCAGCTCGCGGCCGACCTGGGCGACCTCGAGGGAGTGCGTGAGGCGGTTTCGCGCGAAGTCGGCCGGGCTCGCGGGGCTCAGCACCTGGGTCTTCGCGGCGAGCCGACGCAGCGCCGCGGAGTGCAGCACGCGCGCACGGTCGCGCGCGAAGTCGTCGCGGAGGGAGCGGTGGCGCTCCGAGTGGAAGCGCTCGGCGTCGGCGTCGTCATAGCCCGGCGGACGCTCCGACGCGAGTGCCGCCCCGCCGTCGCGCTCAGCCACCACTGTGGTCGAGCTCCGCGTCGGCGAGGGCGCAGGATGCCTCGGCACCCAGGTCACGGGAGTCGAGCCAGAACTCGGGCAGCGCCGGGCGCTTGGGGGTGCCCGCGCGTCCACGCTGACCCTCGGCCGCTGCCCCGGGATACGGCGCGTCGAGCTCGAGCGTCGCGAGGAGCTCGTCGATCTCGGCGAGGCTCGACACGGTCGCGAGCCGGGCGCGCGTGTCGCCGCCGACCGGGTAGCCCTTGAAGTACCACGCGACGTGCTTGCGGATGTCGCGGCAGCCGCGCCCCTCGTCCTCGAAGAAGTCCCCCAGCAGCTCCGCGTGACGGCGGAACGCGTGGGCGACGAAGCCCAGGGTGGCGTCGACGGGATCACCGGATGCCGCGTCCGGCCCGCCCAGGGCACGGGCGAGGTCTCCGAACAGCCATGGGCGGCCGAGGCATCCGCGCCCCACCACCACCCCGTCGCAGCCGGTCTCGTCCATCATGCGCACCGCGTCGTGGGCCGACCAGATGTCACCGTTGCCGAGCACCGGGATGCTCGTCACCGCCTCCTTCAGCGTGGCGATCGCCGACCAGTCCGCCTCGCCCGAGTAGAACTCGGCGGCGGTCCGTGAGTGGAGCGCGACCGCGGCGACGCCTGCGTCTTCGGCGATGCGACCGGCGTCGAGGTAGGTCAGGTGATCCGAGTCGATTCCCTTGCGCATCTTGACGGTCAGGGGGACGTCTCCGGCGGCGCGCGCGGCGCGCGTGACGATGTCGCGGAACAGGCCGAGCTTCCACGGCAGGGCGGCGCCGCCGCCCTTGCGGGTCACCTTGGGCACGGGGCAGCCGAAGTTGAGGTCGATGTGGTCGGCGCGATCCTCTTCCACGAGCAGGCGCACGGCGGCCTCGGTGGTGGCCGGGTCGACGCCGTAGAGCTGGATCGAGCGCGGCTTCTCGGACTCGTGGTGCGTGATGAGACGCATCGTCGTGGCGTTGCGCTCGACGAGCGCGCGCGTCGTGATCATCTCGCTGACGTACAGGCCGGCGCCGTACTCGCGGCACAGGCGCCGGAACGCCGTGTTGGTTATTCCCGCCATGGGCGCGAGCACGACGGGCGCATCGAGTTCGATGGGCCCGATGCGCAGCGTGCGCGCGGGAGCGTAGGCAGTCGTCACGTCGTCCATTCTCCCAGAGGAATCCGGGCCTTCGCTGATATCCAGGCCTTAGCCTGGGAGCATGACCGAGGCTACCGCGACCGATCTCCGCAGCATCCCGTTCCAGACCGCCGATGGCGGCACCGCCACGCTTGCTGACTACGGCGATCAGGTCCTCCTCGTCGTCAACGTGGCGTCGAAGTGCGGTCTCACCCCGCAGTACGAGCAGCTCGAGGCGCTGCAGCGCGCCTACGCCGATCGCGGGTTCACCGTGCTCGGCTTCCCGTGCAACCAGTTCATGGGCCAGGAACCCGGCTCGATGGACGAGATCCTCGAGTATTGCTCGACGACGTGGGGCGTCTCGTTCCCGGTGTTCGACAAGGTCAAGGTGAACGGCGGCAAGGCAGCCCCGATCTACAAGGCTCTGAAGGACGCGGACGATGCGCAGGGCAACAGCGGGCGCATCCAATGGAACTTCGAGAAGTTCGTGCTCACGCCCGGCGGCGAGGTGCACCGCTTCCGCCCCAACGTGAAGCCCGACGATCCGGCCGTCGTCAGCGTGATCGAGGCGAACCTGCCGCGCTGACCCCGTCCCACCCGCAGACATGACGAGACCCGCCGCGCGATCGCACGGCGGGTCTCGTCGTTGGGGGCGTGGGGGGTTCAGGCTCCGACCGGGGCATCCTCGCGGTGCTCGGCCCACACCTGGCGGACGATGTCGGTGAAGGCCTCGGCGGGCTGCGCGCCCGAGACGCCGTACTTGCCGTCGATCACGAAGAACGGCACGCCGTTGATGCCGTATGCGCTCGCCTGCGCCTGGTCGGCCCGGACGGCGTCGACGAAGCGGCCGGACTGCAGAGCGTCGCGCGCCGCGGTGGCGTCGAGGCCGGCGTCGGCGGCGAGCGCGACGAGCTCGTCCTCCTGGCCGAGGTGCCGGCCTTCCGTGAAGTAGGCCGACATGAGGCGCTCGGCCATGGCGTGCTGCCGCCCCTGCTCCTTCGCGAAGTGGAGCAGTTCGTGCGCCTTCACGGTGTTGGTGTGCTTGAGCAGGTCGAAACGGTACTCCAACCCTGCCTCGGCGGCGACGCCGGTGACACGGTCGAGCATCTGCTGGGCCTGGGCCGGCGAGATGCCCTTGTGCTGGGCGAGGTAGTCGGCTTCGCCGCCCTCGAAGTCGGTCGGGGTGTCGGGCGACAGCTCGAACGAGTGGTACACGACCTCCACCTCGGGGCGGTCATCGTCGGCGGATGCCGCAGCCAGCCCCTTCTCGAGGTTGCGCTTGCCGATGTAGCACCAGGGGCAGGCGATGTCGCTCCACACGTCGATCTTCATGGCGTCCGTCATACTGACCCACAACCGCGGCCACCCGGAGATCTATTCCGGCGGATGCGTCATCCCCCGTCCGGCGAGTCGACGGCTCCACCGAACCGGCGGTCGCGGTCGAGGTACAGGCCGATCGCGCGCCACAGGTCGGTGCGCGAGAAGTCGGGCCACAGCGTGTCGAGGAAGACGAACTCGGCGTACGCCGACTCCCACAGCAGGAAGTTCGACGTGCGCTGCTCGCCGCTCGAACGGATGAACAGGTCGACGTCGGGCATGTCGGGCAGGTACAGCCGCTTCTGGATGAGCTTCTCCGTCACGGCCGACGGACGCAGCCGCCCCGTCGCGATGTCGTCGCCGATCGAGCGCATCGCATCGACGAGCTCGACCCGGCCGCCGTAGTTGACGCACATCGTGAGCGTCAGGGTGTCGTTGCCCGCGGTCAGGCGTTCGGCGAACTGCAGCTCGTTGATGACGCTCGACCATAGGCGGGGCTTGCGCCCGGCCCAGCGCACGCGCACGCCCCACTCGTTGAGCTGGTCACGACGGCGGTGGAGCACGTCGCGGTTGAAGCCCATCAGGAAGCGCACCTCGTCGGGCGACCGCGACCAGTTCTCGGTGGAGAACGCGTACACCGACAGGTGCTTCACCCCCGCCTGGATCGCACCGGCCACGACGTCGAGCAGCGCCGCCTCCCCCGCCTTGTGCCCCTCGACGCGGGTGAGCCCTCGCCGGTTCGCCCAGCGACCGTTGCCGTCCATGACGATCGCCACGTGGGCAGGGACCGACCCGGCGGGGAATGCCGGCGGGTACAGGCCCGTCCAGTCCACGGGGCGGTACGGAACGGCGTCGCGGTGGGTGAACGGCTTCGGGGTCATCGATCGCCTCCGGGGTCGGCGGCGACGTGCGAGAGCGAGCGGATGCCGCGCTCGAGGTGCCACTGGGCGTAGGCCGCGATCAGACCCGACGCCGCGGCTCCGGAGCCGGCGGACGCGGCATCCACCCGGTCCCACTCGCCGGCCATGAGGGAGTCGAGCAGCGCGGCCGTCTCGGGATGCACGCGCGCCGCACCGGTCGGGGCGCAGTCGCGGCACACCATCCCGCCGAGCTGCGCGACGAAGGTGTCATGCGGGCCGGGGCGGCCGCAGCGCGCGCACTCGCTCAGCCCGGGCGCCCAGCCCGACAGCGCCATCGCGCGCAGGAGGTACGAGTCCAGCACGCTGCGCGACGCATGCTCCCCCCGTGCGAGAGCCCGGAGACCGCCCACCAGGAGCAGGTACTGCTGCGGCGTCGCCTCGGCCTCGTTGAGCCGGTCGGCCGCCTCGACCATCGCGTGGGCGGACGTGTACCGGTCGTAGTGCGCGGCGATGTCGGCGCCGTACGACCCGAGCGTCTCGGCCTGCTGCACGATGTCGAGCGAGCGCCCCTGGTAGAGCTGCACGTCGGCCACCATGAACGGCTCGAGCCGCGCGCCGAACCGCGATGAGGTGCGGCGCACGCCTTTGGCGACGGCGCGCAGCTTGCCGTGTCGGCGGCTGAGCATCGTCACGATCCTGTCCGCCTCACCCAGCTTGTGGGTGCGCAGGACCACGACTTCATCGCGGTAGGTGGGCACCCGTCAATTATGGATGCCGCCTCCGGCGCACGGGCCTCGACGGGCCGCTGATCAGCGCGCCGTCGCCCCCAGCGACGCCGCGACCTCGGTGAGGTGGGGCAGCGCCCGATCGATCATGTCCATCGTCGCGGTGAGCGACATCCGGAAGTGATGCGGCTGATCGAACAGCGTGCCGGGCATCACGTGCACACCGCGCTCCGCGAGGGCGGCGCAGAACGCGGCCGCGTCGCCGCCGGGAGCCTCGCCCCACAGGTAGAACGTGCCCTCGGGGCGGGTGAGACGCACGCCGGCGGCGTCCAGCGCACCGAACAGCCGATCACGCTTGCGAGCGAGCTCGTCGAGGTCGAGCGAGACGCTCTCCAGCGCGGGGACCGAGTACTGCATGAGGGCGTCGGGGAAGCCCCAGCCGATCGCGAGGCCGATCGGGAAGAGCGCTTCGCGCAACTCGTCCCGCTCGGCGATCGGGATGAGCGGCGACAGCGCGAGGTAGCCGAGCCGCTGGCCGGGCGCCAGGAGCACCTTGCCGTAGCTGTAGTCGATCACCGTCCACGGGTACATGCCGGCCGGGCTGACGAAGTCGATGCCGTCGAAGCGGATGCGACGGTATGGTTCGTCGGACACCAGCCAGATGCGCCGCCCGTGCGTGCGCGACGCGTTCTCGAGCAGGTCCGCGAGCGATCGCCACGTGGCCTCGGAGTACACGCGGCCGGTCGGATTGGCGGGCGAGTTGACGACCACGATCCTCGTGCGCGGCGTGATCGCGTTCCCGATCGCGTCGAGGTCGAGGTCGAACGTCTCGGGGTCGAGGGCCGCACGCACCGGAACGAGGTCGGCCGCGTGGAGCATCGGCTCGTAGCAGAACCAGCCCGGCACGGGGATGACCACCTCGTCGCCGGCGTCGGCGAGCAGCGCGAACGCCAGCGACAGGGCGCCGAACGCACCCTGCGTCATCGCGATGTCCTCGGGCTCGAAGTCGAGCCCGAGCTCGGTCCGCAGCCCCGCCGCCACCGTCTCCTGTGCCGGGCGCTCGCTGGTCTTGTACGCGAACCACTCGACCGATCGCGGCTCGAGCTGCGCCTGCAGGGCGCTCGTCAGGCCCGGCAGCGCGAGCTCGTGCGGATTGCCGAAGGTGAAGTCGAGGGCGTCGGGATCGTCGGCCGCCGCCTGGATCTGCGCGAAGAACGCGGTCACGACATCGACCGCCGCCTTAGCCCGCGCTGCGCGATCGGAGATCGTCATCGCCATCACCTTCCCCAGTGTGAGCCCCTGGCAAGGATCCCAGCCGGGCGATGCCCGGTCAACGGGTGCCGCCCTGGTGGCGCTCCTCGCGGCGATGCGCCTGCGCTCACCGCCCGGCGCCCCGACAATAGAGGGGTGGACGAGCCGATCTTCGTGATCCCGCTGTGGGCGGACCTCATCGCCGTCGGACTCGGTGGCATCCAGGGCGCCCTGTTCGCCTCGGGCTTCCGCGGCCAGCGCCGGCTCGACCTGCTCGGCGTCGCGATCATCGGGATCGTCGTCGGCATGGGCGGCGGTCTCATCCGCGACCTCCTGCTCAACGTCACGCCGGTCACGCTGCAGAGCAACTGGTACCTGCTGACCGCCACGGGTGCCGCTCTGTTCGGGATGCTGCTCGCCGGCGTCTTCCAGCGCCTCAATGCCGTCATCGTCGGTCTCGATGCGCTGGTGATCGGACTCTTCGGCGCCTTCGGCACGAGCAAGGCACTGGCACTCGGCCTTCCGCTCGTCCCCGCCGTCTTCGTCGGCGTGTGCGCAGCGGTGGGCGGCGGCATCCTGCGCGACATGATCATGGGACTGCCGGTGGCGATCATGCACGTCGGCTCGCTCTACGCGGTCGCGGCGGGGGCGGGATGCCTCGTCCTGGCCGTCGCGCACACGCTCGGCGTCGACCTCGTCATCGCCGCTGCGATCGGCATCTCGGTGACCACGATCATCCGCCTGCTGGCCGTCATGTTCGACATCTCGCTGCCCGAGCAGCGGGCGCTCTACCGCCGGAAGGTCGCCGTCGAGACGTCGACCATCCCGATCGTCAAGTCCTGACGTCGCGGCATCCCGCCGCCGTCCAGTCAGACGCCGGCGAGTGCTCCGGAGCGCTCGCGGGTGCGGATCGCACGGTTGACTCCCGACACGATCGCCTTGAGTGAGGCCGTCGAGATGTCGCTGTCGATCCCCACGCCCCACAGACGCTCGCCGTCGACCTGCAGCTCGACGTACGCCGCGGCCTGAGCGTCGCCGCCCGCGCTGAGCGCATGCTCGACGTAGTCGTACAGCGTCACGTCGAAGCCCCGTGTACGCACGATCTCGAGGAATGCCGCGACCGGTCCGTTGCCGTGGCCGGTCGCGTCGTACCGCTCGTCGCCGTCGCGCAGCGTGACATCGAGCGAGACGTCGCCCGACATGTCGCTGCGGGTGCTCGTTGCCAGCAGCTCGAAGCGGCCCCAGCGGTCGTCGCTGACCTGCGAGGGCAGGTACTCGTCGGTGAAGATCGCCCAGATCTGGTCACTCGTCACCTCGCCGCCCTCGGCGTCGGTCTTGGCCTGCACGACACCCGAGAACTCGATCTGCAGGCGGCGCGGCAGGTCGATCGCATGATCCGTCTTCAGCAGGTACGCGACGCCGCCCTTGCCCGACTGCGAGTTCACGCGGATGACGGCCTCGTACGAGCGGCCCAGGTCCTTCGGATCGATCGGCAGGTACGGCACGGCCCATTCGATCTCGTCGACCGTGACGCCCGTGGCGGCAGCGCGCGCCTCCATCGCCTCGAAGCCCTTCTTGATGGCGTCCTGGTGCGAGCCGCTGAACGCGGTGAAGACGAGGTCGCCGGCCCACGGGCTGCGCTCGGGGACCGGGAGCTGGTTGCAGTACTCGACCGTGCGCTTGACCTGGTCGATGTCGCTGAAGTCGATCTGCGGGTCGATGCCCTGGGTGAAGAGGTTGATGCCCAGCGCGACCAGGTCGACGTTGCCGGTGCGCTCGCCGTTGCCGAACAGGCATCCCTCGATCCGGTCCGCACCGGCCATGTAGCCCAGCTCGGCGGCGGCGACCGCCGTGCCGCGGTCGTTGTGCGGGTGCAGCGAGAGGATCACGTTCTCACGGTGGGCCAGGCGGCGGCTCATCCACTCGATCGAGTCGGCGTACACGTTGGGCGTGGCCATCTCGACGGTGGCGGGCAGGTTGATGAT
This sequence comes from Microbacterium sp. NPDC056003, assembly GCF_042274785.1. Lineage (NCBI taxonomy): Bacteria > Bacillati > Actinomycetota > Actinomycetes > Micrococcales > Microbacteriaceae > Microbacterium > Microbacterium sp. NPDC056003. Next base: position 330,339 of record NZ_JBHJXQ010000002.1, read on the forward strand.
CACCTTGCGGTCCGGGGTGGGCTCGAAGATCTCGATGACCTGGTTGCACACCTCCAGCGCGAACTCGAGCTCGGTGCCGGTATAGCTCTCGGGCGAGTACTCGTAGAACACCTTCGTCTCGGGGACCCGCTTCTCGAACTCACGGCACAACCGGGCGCCCTCGAGGGCGATGTCGATGATGCCCTGGCGGTCGGTGCGGAACACGACTTCGCGCTGCAGGATGCTCGTCGAGTTGTACAGATGGACGATCGCCTGCTTGGCACCAGCGATCGACTCGTAGGTGCGCTCGATCAGGTGCTCGCGCGCCTGTGTCAGCACCTGGATCGTGACGTCGTCGGGGATCAGGTCCTCTTCGATCAGCTGCCGGACGAAGTCGAAGTCCGTCTGGCTGGCCGACGGGAAGCCGACCTCGATCTCCTTGTAGCCCATCCGCACCAGGAGGTCGAACATGATGCGCTTGCGCTCGGGGCTCATCGGGTCGATGAGCGCCTGGTTGCCGTCGCGCAGGTCGACCGCGCACCACCGCGGTGCCGTCGTGATGCGCTGTGCGGGCCAGGTGCGGTCGGGCAGGTCGACCGCGATCTGCTCGTGGTACGGGCGGTACTTGTGCACCGGCATGCCCGAGGGCTTCTGAGTGTTCTGCATGATCGTCGCTTTCGTTCTCTCGTCGAATGGCGGGCCGACGACAAGCTCCGCGACGAGGGGGGCCCTAGATCGAGGCCTCGTCGCGGCAGCTAAGGAGAAGCGAGCCTGCACGCATGACCCCAGGCTACACCCGTCCCCGACGGGCGTGCGAACCCGGCGTCACAATCGCGTGAGACGATCCCGCGATCCGCGACACTCGACGGATATGACACGTCACCGTCGACCTCCTCGTCACGCTGGGCGCGGCATCCGTCCTCGCCCTCGCCGGGTGCGCGACTCCCGCCGGCTCGACCGCACCCTCGTCGGCCGGCGGCGCGCCTGTGGGCGCCTCGCTCGGCTCGCTGTGGCCCGCTCCCCCGGAGGGCGACGTGATCGCGCAGGGCACGGTGATGGACGTCGGCGGCGAAGCCGAGCTGTGTCTCGGCCCGATCGCGGAGTCCTACCCCCCGCAGTGCAGCGGCATCCCGATCCCCGACTGGACGTGGGAGGGCGTCGAGGGCTCGGAGTCGTCGGGCGACACCACCTGGGGAGCGTACGCGGTGCAGGGCACGTACGACGGCGAGGAGTTCACCCTCTCGCAGCCGCCCATCATGCTCGCGCTGTACGACCCGATGATGCAGGACGACCCGACGGGCGGCGAGCCCGGGCAGGGCGATGAGGCCATGCTCGCCGGGATCCAGGACGAACTCCCCGACATCCTGCAGGAGGCGTACCTCGGGTCGTCGGTCGAGAACGGCTGGCTCTACATCGACGTCGTGTGGGACGACGGCACGTGGCAGAAGGCCGCGGACGACGACTATGGCGACGACACCGTCATCGTCCGGTCGGCGATGCGTCCGGTCGACGGCTGATCCGGCCTCTGAATCGTCAGAGCCGTCAGACGCGTCCGAACCCTCAGAAGCCGAGCCGGCCCAGCTGCTTCGGGTCGCGCTGCCACTCCTTGGCGACGCGCACATGGAGCGAGAGGAACACGCGGGTGCCGACGAGCGGTTCGATGCCGGCACGGGCGCGCTTGCCCACATCGGCCAGACGCGAGCCCTTGCGGCCGATGATGATGGCCTTCTGACTGTCGCGCTCGACGACGATGTTCGCATAGATGTCGGTGAGGTCGGAGTCCTCGCGCGGCGCCATGTCTTCGATGGTGACGGCGATCGAGTGCGGCAGCTCGTCGCGCACGCCTTCGAGGGCAGCTTCGCGGATGATCTCGGCGACGCGATCCTCCATCGACTCATCGGTCACGACGTCGGCCTCGTAGAGCGCCGGCCCCTCGGGCATGAGGACGAGCAGCTCGTCGGTGAGCACGTCGAGCTGCTCCCGGGTGAGCGCCGACAGCGGGATGACCGCGGCCCAGTCCTCCCGCAGGGAGTCGACCTCCATGAGGCGCTCGGTGATCTGGTCGCGGGTGGCGGCGTCGGTCTTGGTCACGATCGCGACCTTCTTCGCCCGGGGGTAGCCGCCGAGCGAGTCCGCGATGCGCCGGTCACCGGGCCCGACCTTCTCGGTCGCGGGCACGCAGAACCCGATGACGTCGACGTCGCCGAGCACCTGCTCCACGAGGCTGTTCAGCCGCTCGCCGAGCAGTGTCCGCGGCTTGTGGATGCCAGGGGTGTCGACGATCACGAGCTGCCCGGCCGGCCGGTTGACGATGCCGCGGATCGCGCGGCGGGTCGTCTGCGGCTTGTCGCTGGTGATGGCGACCTTCTCGCCGACGAGGGCGTTGGTCAGCGTCGACTTGCCGACGTTCGGCCGTCCGACGAAGGTGACGAAGCCGGAACGGGTCGTCTCGGTCATGTGCGGTCGCCTCTCCTCTGGACGCGCACCTCGCCGGTGCGGGTCGACACGATGTGGATCTCGGCGGTGCGGGGTGCGCGACCGTTCTGCTCGTCCGCGTCCGCGGACTCCCCGCGCTCGACGAAGACGGTGGAGATGCCGCGGCCGCGACCGCGCGAAGCGCCGCCGGTCATGACCAGCCCGCCGTACTCGGCGGTCGCACCCGGCTGCGGCACGCGACCGAGCGCCTTGCCGAGCAGTCCCCCGATGGAGTCGACGTCCTCATCCTCGAGGTCGATGCCGAACAGGTCGCCCACCTCGTCGAGGCCGAGCCGTGCGCTGACTCGGTAGTGCCCGGGCTCGATCTCGGTCACCTCGTCGGAGCGCGGGTCGTACTCGTCGGCGATCTCGCCGACCAGTTCCTCGATCAGGTCCTCGAGCGTCACGAGGCCCGACACGCCCCCGTACTCGTCGATGACGAGGCACACGTGCACGGCGTCGCGCTTCATCTGCTGAAGGAGCGTCTCGGCCTTCATCGACTCCGGCACGAAGACCGCCGGTCGCGCGATCCGCGTCACGGGCGCATCGCGCCAGCCGGACTCGTCGCGGAAGCCGAACTGCACGAGATCCTTGAGGTACAGCACGCCGACCACGTCGTCCGCCTCGTCGTCGACGATCGGGATGCGCGAGATGCCCTTATCGAGGAAGATCGACATCGCCTCGCGCGTCGAGGCCGTGGCATCCACGGTCACCATGTCTGTTCTCGGCACCATGACCGCCCGCACGAACGTGTCGGTGAAGTCGAAGACCGAGTGGATCAGCTCGCGGTCGTCCTGCTCGATCAGCTCGTTCTCGGCGGCCTCGTCGATGATGCTGAGCAGCTGCTCCTCCGAAGCGAAGGACGCCCCGCGCGATGCTCCGGGCGTGATGCGCGTACCGAGGGCAACGAGACCGTGCGCGAGCGGCCCGAGGATGATGCGGACGCCGCGGATGACCGGAGCGGCGCCTCGCAGCAGCCCCTTGGCGTGCTGCCGGCCGACGTTGCGCGGACTCGCCCCCACGACGACGTACGAGATGCCGGTCATCAGCACCGCCGCGGCGAGCATCGCCCACCAGATGCTGTCGAACAGGATGGTGAACGCGACGGTGACGAGCACAGCGGCCGTGGTCTCGGCGAGGACGCGGATGAAGATCACGGCGTTCGTGTGCGCCTCGGGGTCGGCGGCGATCCGCCGCAGCGAGGGGGCGTTGCGGCCGGAGGCACCGAGCTCGGCGAGGTCGGCCCGGGACGTCACGCTCAGTGCGGCGTCGATGGCGACCATCAGGGCGCCGAACGCCAGCAGCAGAGCGGCGGCGACGAGGAGAAGTGCAGCGGTCATGCGCGATTTCGACGGCGTTCCACGGCCTGGAACGCCGTGATGAGCTCGCGCTGGAGCCCGAACATCTCGCGCTCCTCCTCGGGCTCGGCGTGGTCGAAACCGAGCAGGTGCAGCAGCCCGTGCGTCGTCAGCATGACGAGCTCGTCCATCGTGGAGTGCTTCGCGGCGACGGCCTGGGTCTCGGCCACCTGCGGGCAGAGCACGATGTCGCCGAGCAGACCCGCCGGCGTCGGCATGTCCTCGGTGCCGGGGCGCAGCTCGTCCATCGGGAAGCTCAGCACGTCGGTGGGTCCGGGCTCGTCCATCCACTGCACGTGCAGCGCCTCCATCGCACCCTCGTCCACGAGGAGGATGGCGACGTCGGCCTCGGGGCTCACGTGCAGCTCGGAGAAGTTGTTCTCCATCAAGCGCAGCAGCACGGTCTCGTCGACCGCGATGCCCGACTCGTTGCTGATCTCGATCGTCATGAGCGTCCTCGCTTCGGAAGATGGTCGCGCGGGTTCTGCGGCCGCATACCGGCGCGCCGCTCGGCGCGGTTGGCGAACTCGGATGCCTCGTCCCGCTCGCGGCGCGCGGCGATGCGGCGCTCGTCGTACTCGCTGTACGCGTCGACGATGCGGCCGACCAGGGTGTGACGAACGACGTCGTCGCTGGTGAGGTACGAGAAGTGGATGTCGTCGATCTCGCCCAGCACCCGCGTGACGAGTCGCAGCCCCGATGCGCCTTGGGGCAGGTCGATCTGCGTGATGTCGCCGGTGACCACCATGCGGGTGCCGAAGCCGAGCCGAGTCAGGAACATCTTCATCTGCTCGGGGGTCGTGTTCTGCGCCTCGTCGAGCACGACGAACGAGTCGTTCAGCGTGCGACCGCGCATGTACGCCAGCGGGGCGACCTCGATCGTGCCGGTGGCCATGAGCTTGGGCACGAGCTCGGGGTCCATCATCTCGTTCAGCGCGTCGTACAGCGGGCGCAGGTACGGGTCGATCTTGTCGGTGAGCGTGCCCGGGAGGAACCCGAGGCGTTCGCCGGCTTCGACGGCCGGACGCGTCAGGATGATGCGATTGACCTCCTTGCGCTGCAGCGCCTGGACGGCCTTGGCCATGGCGAGATACGTCTTGCCTGTGCCGGCGGGGCCGATGCCGAAGACGATCGTGTTCTCCTCGATCGCGTCGACGTAGGCCTTCTGGCCGAGCGTCTTCGGGCGGATCACCTTGCCACGCGAGGACAGGATCGCCTCGCCGAGCACCTCGGACGGACGCGGTCCGCCCTCGGTGCGCAGGATGCGGCTCGACGACGACACGTCGGCGGGGTCGAGGCCCTGCCCGGCCTTCGTCATCTCGAGCAGCTCGTCGACGAGCGAGCGCGCGGCGGCCACCGCATCCGCCTCCCCCGTCAGCGTGATCTCGTTGCCGCGCACGTGCACGTCGACGCCCGGATGCTCCTTCTCCACGACGCGCAGCAGGCGGTCCTGCGGTCCCAGCAGCTGCACCATGGCGACGCCGTCGGCGTACACCCGGTCGATCACCGGATCATGGGGTTGTTCGTCAGGCACCAAGGCTCGCTTCCTCGAGTCCTCCGGCGAGCACGTGGGCGTGCACGTGGAAGACGGTCTGGCCCGCATTCGGACCGGTGTTGAAGATCAGACGGAAGTCGCCGTCGGCGTGCTCGGCCGCCAGGCTGTTGGCGAGGCCGACCATCTCGGCCATCAGCTCGGGGTCGCCCGCGGCGAGCTCGACGACGTTGCGGTACTCCTGTGTCTTGGGGATCACCAGAAGGTGCACCGGCGCCTTGGGCGCGATGTCGCGGATGGCGAACGTGTTCTCGGTCTCGGCGATGATCTCGGACGGGATCTCCCCGTTGCGGATGCGCGTGAAGATCGATGGCTCGCTCATCCCGCAAGTCTACCGACGAGGGTCCGGCGTGGGTCGGACGGGTCGAGGCAGCTTGGGCTGGTGTGGGCGGCGCGAAGTCCGCTCACCACCGGCCGAGCGAGGCGCTCACGACAGCCAGCGCCGCCGGGCCGGCCGTCGACGTGCGCAGCACGCTCTCGCCGAGGCGGACGAGCACGGCCCCCGAGGTTTCGAGGTCGGCGAGCTCATCCGGCGCAATGCCGCCCTCGGGGCCGACCACGAGCAGCACGTCCGATTCCTCGCCGGCGAGGTCGACGCCGGTGAGACGCGCGGTGCCGGTCGGTTCGAGGACGAGGGTGCGGGATGCCGCGGCCCGGCGCAGCAGCTCGCGGGTCGTCACCAGCGGCGAGACCTCGGGGATCCACGCGCGATGCGCCTGCTTGGCCGCCTCGCGCACGATCGTCGCCCAGCGGGCGCGGCCCTTCTCGGCCTTCGCGGCGTCCCATCGCGACACGCTGCGAGAGGCCTGCCAGGGCACGATCTCGTCGATCCCGAGTTCGGTCGCCGCCTGGACGGCGAGCTCGTCGCGGTCGCCCTTGGCGAGCGCCTGCACGAGCACGACGCGCGGACGTGGGGCCGCGGCATCCGTTCGCGATTCGATCCTCACCACGACCTCGCGCGGCGCGACCGACGCGCACCGGCCCGTCAGCCAGGCGCCGCGGCCGTCGCCGACCGTGACCTCCTCGCCGACGCGCACGCGCCGGACCGACGCGGCGTGGTGCGCCTCCGCACCCGTGAGCACCACGGTGTCGCCGGGACCGGCGCCGGTCGGCTCATCGAGAACGAAGTGCAGTACCACCCGTCAACCCCGGAACCGGTCGCGCAGCTTGGCGAACAGACCCTGGTGGAACTCGGACAGCCGGGGCGGCGGTGCCTTCGTGCGCTTGGCGAAGTCCTCGATGAGGGCGCGCTCCTTGCCGTCGAGGCGCGTCGGGGTGACCACGTGCACGCCGACTCGCAGGTCGCCGCGCTGGGTGCCGCGCAGCGGCGTGATGCCGCGGCCCTTGATCGTGAGCACGTCGCCGGCCTGCACGCCCGGGCGGATCTCGAGCTCGACCGGTCCGTCGAGCGACTGGATGGTCGTCGTCGTGCCGAGGATCGCGTCGGGCATCGACACCTCGAGCGTCGCCAGCAGGTCATCGCCGTCGCGACTGAAGACCTCGTGGGGCGTGACGTTCACCTCGATGTAGAGGTCGCCGTTGGGGCCGCCGGCGGGACCGACCTCGCCGGATCCGGGAAGCTGCAGCCGCAGGCCGGTCTCGACACCGGCGGGGATGTCGAGCGACACGGTGCGGCGCGCGCGCACGCGGCCCTGTCCCTGGCACGTCGCGCACGGGTACGGGATGGTCGTGCCGTAGCCCTGGCAGACGTTGCACGGCTGGTTGGTGAGCACGTTGCCGAGCAGGCTGCGCACCTGGCGCTGCACGTGGCCGGTGCCGTGGCAGATGTCGCACGTGACCGGCGTCGTGCCGGGCTGGCAGCACGAGCCCTGACACGTGTCGCACAGCACGGCCGTGTCGACCTCGATGTCACGGTGGACGCCGAAGACGACGTCGCCCAGCTCGAGGGTCACGCGCACGAGGGCGTCCTGGCCGCGCTCGCGCCGTGACCGCGGACGACCCGCACGCCCGCCGCCGCCACCGGCCGCGCCGAAGAACGTCTCGAAGATGTCGTTGAAGCCGCCGAACCCGCCGGCACCGCCGAACGGGCTGTCGGTGCCGCCCATGTCGTAGCGGGCGCGCTGATCGGGGTCGCTCAGCACGTCGTACGCGTGCGTGACGAGCTTGAACCGCTCGGATGCCTCTTCGCCCGGGTTGACGTCGGGGTGCAGCTCCCGCGCCAGGCGCCGGTACGCCTTCTTGATCTCGTCGAGGGATGCGTCCTTCGAGACGCCGAGGACCTCGTAGTGGTCAGCCACATTCGCCTTCCTGCCCGCGGAAGCCCGCGGGGATCGTTCGTGTGCGCGTCCGCGTCAGCGGCTGCTCTCGTCTTCCTCGAGCATCCGCGTGAGGTAGCGCGCGACGGCTCTGACCGCCGCGAGGTTGGTGGGGTAGTCCATGCGGGTCGGGCCCATGATTCCGACCCGGGCGCGCGATCCGGTCGCGTCGTAGTCGCTGGCGACGACCGAGGCCTCCGACAGCCCGAAGGGCTCGTTCTCGCGTCCGATGCTGGCGGCGAGACCCTTCTCGTCGGCGACCATCTCGCCCATCAGCCGCAGGATCGTGACCTGCTCCTCGATCGCCTCGAGGAGCGGGTAGATGCTGCCGCGGAAGTCGGCCTCGCGACGGGCCAGCGTCGCGCTGCCCGCCATGACCAGCTTGTCCTGGCGGAACTCGTCGAGCTCCTCGGCGACCACGCGCACGATCTCAGCCGTCGCCGCCTCGTGAGGCGCGGTCATGACCGCGGCGTTGTCGAGACGCTCGGCGATGCGGGTGAGTCCGTCGCGCACCGACCGGCCGACCAGCAGCGTGCCGAGCTCGGCGCGGATGCGCGCGAGGTCGGCCTCGTCGAACTCGTCGCGCACGAAGGCCATCCGCTGCGAGACGCGGCCGGTGTCGGTGACCACGATCACGAGCATCCGCCCGCCGCCGAGCTGCACGAGTTCGACGTGGGTCACGTTCGCGCGGGCGAACGACGGGTACTGCACGATCGCAACCTGACCGGTCAGCTGGGTGAGTGCGCGGACGGTGCGCGCCAGAACGTCGTCGAGGTCGCCCGGCCCCTCGAGGAACGAGGTGATCGCCGTGCGCTGCGCCGTGGAGAGCGGGCGCACGTCGGCGAGGTGGTCGACGAAGACGCGGTAGCCCTTGTCGGTGGGCACGCGACCCGACGACGTGTGCGGGGCCGCGATGAGCTCTTCGTCCTCGAGCAGGGCCATGTCGTTGCGGATGGTCGCCGCCGACACGCCGAACGCGTGCCGCTCGACGATCGCCTTGCTGCCGACCGGCTCGCGCGTGTCGACGTAGTCCTCGACGATCGCGCGCAGCACCTGGAGCCCTCGCTCGCTGACCATCCCGCCTCCTCACGCCGCTGCTGGCACTCGCATGACTGGAGTGCCAATTCTACCGGATGCCCCGACCCGCGGCCGGGAGCGTGACGGTCGTATCCGCTACTCGGTGAGGGCGCGCACGACGGCGTCGGCGAGCAGGCGGCCGCGCAATGTGAGCACGATCCGGCCGTGGAGCGCCGTGGGCCCGTCGACGAGCCCGTCCGCGATGAGCGCCGCGACCGCCCGGCGCCCCTCTCCGAGCAACTCCGAGACGGGCAGCCCCTCGCGGATGCGCGTGCGCAGCAGCACGTTCTCCAGCGTCCGCGCCTCCACATCGGGCACCTCGCGAGCGGCGGCCGGGGACTCCCCCGCCGCAAGGCGCTGCGCGTACGCGGCGGGGTGCTTGACGTTCCAGAACCGCACGCCGGCGATGTGACTGTGCGCACCGGGGCCGAAGCCCCACCAGTCGGTCCCCTGCCAGTACGCCAGGTTGTGCTGCGAGCGCTGGTGGACGCCGCGCGACCAGTTCGACACCTCGTACCAATCGAAGCCGGCCGCCGCGAGCAGCTCGTCGGCGAGCTCGTACATGTCCGCCTGAAGGTCGTCGTCGGGCGCAGGCACTTCGCCACGGCGGATCTGCCGGGCGAGCTTCGTGCCGTCCTCGATGATCAGCGCATACGCCGACACGTGGTCGGGCGCGAGGCCGATCGCGGTGTCGAGCGACGCACGCCAGTCGTCGAGCGACTCCCCCGGCGCACCGTAGATGAGGTCGATGCTCACATCGAGGCCGGCGGCGCGCGCTGCGGCGACCGCGGTGCGCACGTTCGCCGGATCATGGGTGCGGTCGAGCGCCGCGAGCACGTGGGGAACGGCCGACTGCATTCCGATGGAAAGACGCGTGACTCCGGATGCCGCGAGCTCGGCCGCGACCGCATCGGTGACCGTGTCGGGGTTGGCCTCGACCGTGACCTCGGCGCCCTCGGCGATGCCGAACGCCTCGCGCACGCCGTCGAGCATGCGGCCGAGGTCGCCGGGCGGGAGCAGTGTCGGGGTGCCGCCGCCGAAGAAGACCGTCGACGCGGGGCGCAGCGGTCCGGTGCGCTCCAGCACGCCGCGCGCCAGCGCGACCTCGCGCAGCAGGGTGTCGGCGTACTGATCCTGGCGTGCGCCGCGCAGCTCGTCGGACGTGTACGTGTTGAAGTCGCAGTAGCCGCAGCGCACGCGGCAGAACGGCACGTGCAGGTACACGCCGAACGGCGTCGTCGCGTCGATCGCCGTGCCCGGAGGGAACGAGCCGTCGGCGGGGACCGGCTCGCCGAGGGGAAGCGCGGAGCCCATCAGCAGCTCACGCGGGCGTCGTGTACAGCGGCGAGATCGCCCGCAGGTACCGCGTGAAGAGCTCGCGCCGGCGTCGGCGGATCAGGCCGGGCAGCAGCCGGTAGACGAACGACGACGGCGCATCGAAGGCGCGCACGGTGAACCACACCTCGTCGTTGTCGTGCCAGTCGAGCATGAACGACTCCTCGCCGCTCACGACGGAATCGCCGACCGTGCCGAGGGCGAAGCCGATGCGCCGCGGCTCTTCGACCGCGAAGATGACGCGCAGCTCGGCATCGGCCCGCAGCCCGCGCACGCGACCGTCCACGCGGATCGTCGTGCCCGCGCCGACGTACGGCGTGCCGTCGGCGTCGTAGCGGAGATCGGACTCGGAGCGGCTGGGTGCGATCGGGTTGCCCTCGCCGTCGAAGCTCACGCCGGAGTACATCGGGCCGGAGGCCGGACGCACGTCCTTCACGGTGAGCCCGGCACCGCGCTGCGCGGTCCACGACATCAGCGCCTCGCCGGCGCCCTGGAATCGCGCCTCACCGCTGCCGATGCGCCATGACTCCTCCGCGGGGATGCTCCGCTCCGGCGGGTAATGCATGAGGTCAGGCGCCTGCGTCGCCCCGACGGCGGCGTAGTCGACGGTGTCGTCCCGGAAGTTCCCTCGACGCATGACGACCAGCCTACTTCGCCGACTTCCCCTCGACGTCGCCCGAGAGCGCGGCGATGAACGCCTCCTGGGGGACCTCGACGCGACCGACCATCTTCATGCGCTTCTTGCCCTCTTTCTGCTTCTCGAGCAGCTTGCGCTTGCGCGTGATGTCACCGCCGTAGCACTTGGCGAGGACGTCCTTGCGCATGGCCCGGATGTTCTCACGGGCGATGATGCGGGCGCCGATGGCAGCCTGGATGGGCACCTCGAACTGCTGGCGCGGGATGAGCTTGCGCAACCGCTCGGTCATCATCGTGCCGTAGGCGTACGCCTTCTCGCGGTGCACGATCGAGCTGAATGCGTCGACCTTGTCGCCCTGCAGCAGGATGTCGACCTTCACGAGGTCGGCCTCCTGGCTGCCCGCCGGCTCGTAGTCGAGGCTCGCGTAGCCCTGGGTGCGGCTCTTCAGCTGGTCGAAGAAGTCGAAGACGATCTCGCCGAGCGGCATGTTGTAGCGCAGCTCGACGCGCTCCTCCGAGAAGTACTCCATGCCCAGCAGCTGGCCGCGCCGGCCCTGGCAGAGCTCCATCACCGTGCCGACGAAGTCCTTGGGCAGCAGGATGGCCGCCTTCACCATCGGCTCGCTCACCGAGGCGACGCGGCCGTCGGGGTACTCGCTGGGGTTGGTGACGACCACGGTCTCGCCGGTGTCGGTGAGCACCTCGTACACGACGCTGGGCGCCGTCGTGATGAGGTCGAGGCCGAACTCGCGCGAGAGGCGCTCGGTGATGATCTCGAGGTGCAGCAGGCCCAGGAACCCGCAGCGGAAGCCGAAGCCGAGCGCCACCGAGGTCTCGGGCTCGTACTGGAGCGAGGCATCCGAGAGCTTCAGCTTGTCGAGTGCCTCGCGAAGGTCGCCGTAGTCGCTGCCGTCGATCGGGTAGATGCCCGAGAAGACCATCGGCTTCGGGTCGGTGTATCCCGGCAGCGCGTCGGTCGCCGGCTTGCGGTGGGTCGTGATCGTGTCGCCGACCTTCGACTGGCGCACATCCTTCACACCGGTGATGAGGTAGCCCACCTCGCCGACGCCGAGGCCCTGGGTGGGCACCGGCTCCGGGCTCGAGACGCCGATCTCGAGCAGGTCGTGGGTCGCCGTCGTCGACATCATCTGGATGCGCTCGCGCGGGGAGAGCTTGCCGTCGACCATGCGGACGTAGGTCACGACGCCGCGGTAGGAGTCGTACACCGAATCGAAGATCATGGCTCGGGCCGGAGCATCCGCGTCGCCCTTCGGTGCCGGGATCTCGCCCACCAGGCGATCCAGCAGCTCCTCGACGCCCTGACCGGTCTTGCCGCTCACGCGCAGCACGTCGTCGGGCGAGCCGCCGATAAGGTTCGCGAGCTCCTTGGCGAAGCGGTCCGGATCCGCTGCGGGGAGGTCGATCTTGTTGAGTACCGGGATGATGTGCAGGTCGTTGTCGAGCGCCAGGTAGAGGTTGGCGAGCGTCTGGGCCTCGATGCCCTGAGCGGCGTCGACGAGCAGGATCGCGCCCTCGCAGGCGGCGAGCGAGCGGCTCACCTCGTAGGTGAAGTCGACGTGGCCGGGCGTGTCGATCATGTTGAGCGCGAAGGTGCCCTCGGCCGTCTGCCAGGGCATCCGCACCGCCTGCGACTTGATCGTGATGCCGCGCTCGCGCTCGATGTCCATGCGGTCGAGGTACTGCGCGCGCATGTCGCGGTCGGCGACGACGCCGGTGATCTGCAGCATCCGATCGGCCAGCGTCGACTTTCCGTGGTCGATGTGGGCGATGATGCAGAAGTTGCGGATCAGCTCGGGCGGGGTCGCGGACGGCTCGGGAGGCTTCAGGGCGCGCGGTGACATATCCCGTCGATTCTACGGGTGAGGGAAGGCCCCACCCTGCGCAGTCGCTGGATCCGTGCGGGTGGGCGACCGGGGGCGGCTGCGGGCGGCGACGAGCCGGCGCGATCGCTAGCCTGGGGCAATGGTCGTGCAAGTGGTGCTGGTGCACGGCATCCGCACGTCCGCGACCATGTGGCGCGCGCAGGTCGAGTACCTCGCAGAGCGCGGCAACCCGGTGACCCCGGTCGATCTGCCCGGTCACGGGTCGCGGATGTCGGAGGAGTTCACCCTCGAGGGCGCCCTCGCGACGATCGATGACGCAGTGCGGGATGCCGCGGCCCGCGGGCCGGTGCTGCTGGCGGGCCACTCGATGGGAGGCCTGATCTCGATCGAGTACGTCGGCCAGGAGGACACGCCGCCCGTCGCCGGCTTCATCGCCGCGTCGTGCACCGCGATCCCCCGCGGGGTCGGGCTCGCCACCTACCGGATGCTCGCCCGCGGGTTCGACTCGCTCCCCGACCGCGGCATGTGGCTCACCGACCGCATGCTCGACCGCATCCTGCCGCCGGAGACGCGCCACGACTTCGGCGCAGGGGGCTACGCCCTGGACGCGCAGGACGTCGCGCTGCGCAGCCTGTCGGTGCTCGACCTGCTCGCCGCGCTGCGGCGCATCGAGGTGCCGCTGTGGTTCGTCAACGGCCAGTACGACCAGCTCCGCGTCAACGAGCGGCTGTTCCTCGAGCTCGCGCCCCATGCCGAGCTGTTCGTCGTGCCGCGCACGACCCACCACGTCACGGTGATGCGCCCGCAGGTCTTCAACGCGCTCCTGAACCTGGCGATCACGACGCTCGAGCAGACCTGATAAACTCGGTGATTGGCTTGCGTGCGGGGTCCCACCTCCGCACGACGCCGCGAGCGGCCCCTCTACCCGTAACGCGGCAATTCCCATCCATCAGACACGAAAGACACTTCACCGTGGCGAACATCAAGTCGCAGATCAAGCGCAACAAGACCAACGAGAAGGCGCGCGAGCGCAACAAGGCCGTCAAGAGCGAGCTGAAGACCGAGGTGCGTCGCACCCGCGAAGCCATCGCCGCCGGCGACAAGGCCGCCGCCGAGAAGGCGCTGCAGAAGGCGACCAAGAAGCTCGACAAGGCCGTGAGCAAGGGCGTCATCCACGAGAACCAGGCCGCGAACCGCAAGTCGGCCATCGCGAAGCAGGTCGCCGCGCTCTGATCCTCACCGGATTCGATCGAAGGCCCGTCCCTCTGGGGGCGGGCCTTCGGCGTTGACGGGGTGCGACGGCGGGGCGTGACGGGTCGGGGTGCGGCCTACGCGCCGTAGGGCGCCCGCGTCGCGATGACCGTGATGAGGCGTTCGAGCGCGAAGACGGCATCGCGAGAGCCGCCCTTCACCTCGGCGTCGGCGCGCGCGGCTGCCTGGATGGCGCCGCCGAGCGACGCCTCGTTCCAGCCCGAGAGGTCGCGACGGGCGCGGTCGACCTGCCAGTCCTTGAGTCCGAGCCGGCCGGCGAGGGCGGCGGCGGGCTCACGGCTGCCGGCGACCCTGGCCATGGTGCGCAGCTTCAGCGCGATGGCCGCGACGAGCGGCACGGGGTCGGCCCCGGAGGCGAGAGCGTGGCGCAGGGCGATCAGCGCATCGCCGTAGCGGCCGGCGATCGCGGTGTCGGCGACGGTGAACGCCGAAGTCTCGACGCGGCCGCCGTAGTAGCGCTCGACGACCTGCTCGGTGATGTCGCCGGGCACGTCGGCGATGAGCTGCTGGCACGCGGCGGCGAGCTCGGTGACGTCGTCGGCGAACGCCGACACGAGCGCTCGGAGTGCGGGGGGCGCGATGCGCTTCTTCGCAGCCTGGAACTCGCCCGCAGCGAAGTCGAAGCGATCGGAGTCGCGCTTGATGGCCGGGCAGGCCACCTCGACTCCGCCGCCCTGGCCGGCGCGGATGGCGTCGAGCAGCTTCTTCCCGCGCACGCTCGCGCCGGTGTGCCGCAGGACCATCGTCGCGCCGTCCTGCGGCGCGGCGAGGTACGAGATCGCCTCGGCCAGGAACGTGTCGGAGCACTTCTCGACGCCGGTGACGCGCACCAGGCGCGGCTCGCCGAACAGAGACGGCGAGGTGACCCCGAGGAGCGAGCCGGCGGCGTAGTCGTCTGCGCGCAGGTCGGAGACCTCCAGACTCGGGTCTTCGGCACGGAGGTAGTCGCGGACTCCGGCGATCGCCCGCTCGGCGCAGACGTCTTCGGGGCCGGAGACGAGCACGATGGGCGCCGGCTGGGGTGCCCGCCATGAGAGCTGCGGGATCGCGCTGCGCGCTGCCTTCGAGGGGGCGCGTCGCGCAGTCGATGCCATTTCTCCAGCCTACCGAGCACCCCCGACTCAGCCGCCGCGCTCGCGCCACACCGAGACGGCGTCGCCGCTCCCCCACATCGCGACGATGCCGTCGACGTCCGTGCGGGCGATCCGCGCGCCGAGCCCCGTGAGCGCATCGAGGATCTCGGCGCGCGGATGACCGTAATCGTTGCCCGCGCCGACCGTGACGAAGGCGACGCTCGGCGCGGCAGCAGCGTAGAGCGCGGCATCCTGGTCCGCGCTGCCATGGTGGGCGACCTTGACGACGGCATAAGGCGGTTGCAGTGTTCCGGATGCCTCGAGCGCGCGCTGCGGCGACGCGGAGAGGTCACCCAGCAGCAGCGTCGGCGGGATCCCTCCCCCGCGCACGTCGAGCACGATGCTGGCGTCGTTCCCCGCGGGAAAGGCGCGACTCCGGGCGGTCGGCCAGAGCACGCGCCACCGCGCCTCCCCGAACGCGCCGCTCAGCCTGGCGCGTGCGGCGATCAGCTGCGCACCGCCTCGCTCGAGCTCCTCCAGCACGCGCCCGTCGTCGCCCGACGCTGTGGGGCCGTGGAGCACCGTTCCGACGCGCCCGACCACCGCGTCGACGCCTCCGGCGTGATCGAGGTCGAAGTGCGTCAGCACCAGGAGGTCGATGCGCCCCACCCCCGCGCGGTCGAGGCAGGCGATGAGCGACTCGGGTGCGGGGCCGGTGTCGACCAGCGCCACCGCGTCGCCCGAGCGCAGCAGGACCGCGTCGCCCTGCCCCACGTCGCACGCGAGGACCGTCCAGTCCTGCGGCAGAGTCCACCGGCCGGCCACCGAGGTGAGGAGTCCGGAACCGGCGAGGACGCCGGTCACGGTCGACAGGACGACGGCTGACAGAGCGACGGCGGCCCGTGCGCGGCGGCTGGAGCGCCGCACCGCGATCACGACTCCTGCGGCGAGCCCCACGACGGCCAGGGCGACCGCACCGGGCACGCCCTCGATCCACGGCAGCAGGTCGCCCGGCAGGTCGCTGAACGTCGTCGCCGTACCGGCGATCCACGCGGCCGGCACCCACGCGAGAGCGGCGAGACCGTCCTGCAGCCACGGCATCGGCGCCGTCAGGCAGGCCGCGAGTCCGAGGACGGTGGCGACGGGCGCGGCCGGCGCGGCGAGGAGGTTCGCGACGACGCCGTAGAGCGGCACCTGCGGCGCGATCAGCACCAGCAGCGGACCACACGCGAGCTGCGCCGCCAGCGGCACGGCGAGCGCGAGAGCCAGTGCACGTGGCAGCACCCGCTCCAGACCCCGCGCGAGTGGCCGCGCGAACAGCAGCAGCGAGCCGGTGGCCGCGGCGGAGAGCGCGAACCCGAGCGAGCCGGCCAGCCAGGGGTCAGCCACGAGCAGCACAGCGACCGCGAGCGACAGGATCGACATGCCGGCACCCGGCCGCCCGAGCAGCACGGCTGACATGGCGATCGCCGCCATGACCCCCGCGCGCACGACGCTCGGTTCGGGCGTCACGAGCACGACGAAGCCCGCCAGCGCGGCGAGTCCGGCGAACACCCGCAGGGCACGGGGAGCGCCGGCGGCCGCTGCGCCGAAGAACGCGAGCCCGACGACGAGCGCGCAGTTCGCCCCCGACACAGCGGTGAGGTGCGACAGCGAGGACTCTTTCATGGCCGTGTCGAGCTCGGCCGAGACGATCGACGTGTCGCCCACCGCCAGCCCGGGGACGAGCCCCGCCCCCTCGCCTGGCAGGTCGGCGACCGCCGCCAGCAGCCCCCGACGGAGCGCGGCCGTCACAGCCGCCGTCTGCTCCGGGGGGCGGATCACCTCGACACCGCGCGTGGCGCGCAGTTCCAGCACCGCACGATCGCCCGGTCTGCTGCCGCGCGCTGCGCCCCGCACCTCGACTTCGGAGCCGACGTCAAGCAGGGTGCGCGGATCCACGTCGCCCGGACTCACCCGCACTACGACATCGACCCGCACGGCGTGACGGACATCGCCTACGGCGATGCGCGTCGCAACAGCATCGAAAGCGAGGCTGCCGTCGACCCGGCGCTCGATCTTGCCGACGACGGTCGCGCGGACCTCGATCGCACGCCCGCCGTCTACGGCGAGCTCGGTCACGCCCGCCCGCGCGGGCTGCGCGAGCGCCACGTGCGACGCGACGGCTGCCGCGAGGGCGAGCGCGCACACGACGACCACGACGGCCTGTCGGAGCCGCGTGTCCGCAGGTCGCCGGACGACGTCCCATGCAAGCACGCCGAGCGCGGCTGCCCAGCAAGCGATAGCTACGCCTCCGGCTGCCGCAGGAAGGAACACGCATATGGATGCCGCGATCCAGGCCGCCGCGGCCACCGGGACGAGTCGGAGCGTCAGCCGGCGCGGCACGTCAGACCACCACGAGGTCGCGCAGCGCCTCGAGCATCTTGTCGCCGATGCCGGGCACGGCGAGCAGGTCTTCGACGGACGTGAAGCGCCCGTTCTGGTCCCGCCAGTCGATGATGCGCTGCGCCATCGCCTCGCCGATACGCGGAAGCGTGTCGAGCGCGGCGACGTCGGCTGTGTTGAGGTTGACCCGACCGTCGCCCGCCGGCGCCGCGGGGCCGCCGGCATCCGGAGTCTCCCCCTGCGCGGGGACATGGAGCTGCTCCCCGTCGGTCACCGGCCGGGCGAGGTTCACCGCGCTCTGGTCGGCGTCGGCCGCGAACCCGCCGGCTGCGGCCACCGCATCCACGACGCGCGCGCCCGCAGCGAGCACGTAGAGCCCGGGAGCCATGACCGCGCCCGACACATGCACATACTGCGAGGCCGGGGTCGCGGCATCCGACCCGCCTTCATCGATGACGACGTGCTCGACGGGCGCCGACGCGCCGCGCAGGATGCCGATCGCCACGGTCACCGCGAGAGCCGCGATGACCAGCACGACGGCCGCGCCCAGCCCGAGTCGCCGTCTCGACGACGCCGAGGACGGGTCGTCGGAGGCGGTCACCCGCCCACGCTAGGAGCGCACCTCTCAGCGGCGGCTCGGCCGAGTGGCAGCTGGGGAGAGCTTCGCGGCCGGGCCTGCCGTGGAGGAGCCGGTGGCGCAGGAAATCCACGCTCAACACTGCGAGGATGCATCCTGGTGCGCCCGCGCGCTGTGAGTAGCACGCTCGGCGGCATGAATGGAATACAGATTGGCTATGCCAGAGTCTCCACGGCCGATCAGGACCTCACGTCACAGCGGGATGCGCTGCTGCGCCTCGGGGTCCTCGATTCGAACATGTACGTCGATCACGGACTGACCGGCACCAACCGCGCGAGGCCCGGACTTCGAGAGGCCCTCGCCGCTGTCCGAGAAGGCGACACCCTCGTCGTCACCAAACTCGACCGGCTCGCCCGTTCCGTGCGTGACGCACGTGACATCGCCGACGAACTGACGACGAAGGGCGTCGCGCTCAGTCTCGGCGGCAGCAGGTACGACCCCACAGACCCGGTGGGGCGGCTGCTGTTCAACGTGCTCGCGATGGTGGCCGAATTCGAACGCGACCTGATCAGCATGCGTACGAAGGAAGGAATGGCGGTGGCCCGCGCAAAAGGTCACCTGAAGGGCAAGCAACCCAAGCTGTCGACCACGCAGCGAAAACTCCTGTTCGACGTGCAGGATCGTGGTGAATACACCCAAACGGAGATCGCCGAGTTGTTCAACGTGTCGCGCGCCACCATCTACCGCGAACTCAAGCGCCGGCGCGTGGCATTCCTCGCAACCTGCGAAGCGCACCTTTTCTGACGCCCGGCACCGCCGCGACCGCTCGCCGCACTCGTGCCGGCCCGCGTCCGCGGCGCGAACCGAGTGCGCCACACGCCGGCGAATTGCGAGCCGCTCCGACACAAAGCATCCCCTAGCGGGCAATGCACGCTGAGCGGAGGGCAGCGTGCATTCGCCTCGTCGCCGCTCGTCGAGTCTCAACGAGTCGTCTGGGGCAACGGCGTCATTCTGGCGGGCAGGTGCGATCCGCAGTGTCGTCGTAGGTGGGCACGGGGCGGTCTGCGGCCTGCTCGGCCGTCGCAGCAATGCCATTCTCTGCGATGTCGTTGATGAGCCAGTCCATCTCGTGGATCTCGCGCTTCTGCGCTTCGCTGATGTCGACGGCGAGTTGGCACACGCGATAGTCCTGGATCTGTGCACGCTCTGAGCGGGTGATGGCGAGCGAGTGGTGCGGGATCATTCCCTGCATGAAGGCGGTGTCGTCGACTGTGATCTGACTGCGGTCGAGGGCGATCCCTCCGCCGATGAGGACCACACCCGCAATGATGATCGCGATGTTCGCCTTGGTGTTCTTGTACATGTTGAGCATCCAGCCGAGCATGATGAGGACCATCGTGCCGCCCATCGTGAGGGCCATGAAGATGCGGCTTTCGCTGAGGCGGATGTGGCTCCATTCCCAGGAGCCGGCGAACATCACGAAGTACATGATGACGACAGCGGTGAGGATCATCGCGCCGAAGCGGATGTACATGCTGACGGACCCGTGCTTCTGCTGCTTTTCCTGGTGAGTGCCGGAGTGCTCGTCGTGGTGGGACATCGGTTGTCTCCTTGTTTCGTGGGGTGGCGAAGGATCGTGGGTGGTGGGGGCTGCTAGGGCGAAGGGGGTGATGGGAGCAGCGTGAGGCCGCTGTCGTCGACGACGAGCAGGTCGCCAGTGTTGGTGATGGCGATCGCTTGGGCTTGACCATGCACGGTTCCTGCTTCGCTCCAGGAGGGGGCTCCGGCGGTAGTCGTCCAGATCTTCCCGCCGCTGGCTACTCCGACGATTCGTTGATGATCCGGTGAGACGCCTAGCAGTGCGATGAGCGGCGTATCCGCCCACGGGCCGAACGATGCTGCGCCGTCAGTACTGACCTGTAGCCCGTCGGGTGTCGACGCGATGACTCTGCCGGTGGCGTCCGCGACCAGGTTGAAGGCAGGTATGGAGCCGCCCGTAGGTGTCCAGGTGTCTCCTTCGTCGGTGCTCACCAAGACATCCGAGGAGTCGGTGGGAACCCCGTACACCGTGCCGTCGGGGGCGGTCGCGAGGACGTGGAAGTCCTTCTCCCCCGTGAACGCGACCGGAGTCCAACTACGACCGGTGTCGGTGCTGCGGATGATGCCCAGGTGTGGGTCGCCGAGCCCGGGAGGGGTGGTGCGGCCAGGGTGTCCCGAGGCGAGCAGGATGTCGCCGACGGCGGTGAGGCCCATGGCGTCGAAGCGGGGACCGTCGACTCGGGGGCCGAGTTTGCCGTCGTCGGTTGCGGTGTAGATGCCGTCGTGCGTACCGATCAGGAACCCCGACCCGGACGGGTCGGCGACGACGTTATGCGCGTGTTCGATCGTGGACGCGGTGTGGTCGTCGCCGGTGGAGGGCGTTTGGGCAGCGCAACCGGCGATGAAGATGAGCGCGGCGAGCGCGCCCGCAGCGAGGATGCTGCGACGCGCATGGTGATGGCGCAGGGGCGATGTCAGAGTGCGATGAAGAAGCATATGGTGTTGCTTTCTGAGTCGATCGCGTGCGGTCGGCGCACTGCAACTGCACCGACCCGCACGCAACGGGTCAGAGGCTCCCGAGCAGCTCCTGCATGGTGGCGATCTCCGTGGTCTGCGTGTCGATGATGGTCTGCGCCATCGCGATCGCGTCCGGGTTCTGGCCGTTGTCGACTTCGTCGTGCGCCATGGTGATGGCGCCTTCGTGGTGCATCGTCATCTGCTCGAGGAACAGTCGCGACGCCTCCGCGCCGGTAGCCGCATCGAGGGTCGCCATGTCGTCGTCGCTCATCATGCCGCCGCCGTGGTCCATGCCGCCCACGGCGCCGGTGTCGCTGTCAGCGCCCCATTCGTCCAGCCACAAGTGCAGCTGGTCGATCTCGGGCTGCTGGGCAGCTTTGATCTCGGACGCCAGGGTAAGAACGGCCGGGTCGATGCCTTCCTTGTCCAGGATCATGTCGGACATCTCGACGGCCTGTTCGTGGTGCGGGATCATCATCTGCGCGAACATCACATCCGCGTCGTTGACGTCCGCTGTGCCCGCGGACGAGGAGGACGGGGCGGAGCTGTTGCCGTGGTCCATGCCGGGCATGGACTCTGAGCCGGTGCCGCCGGCGCAGCCGGCGAGGGTGAGGGCGGCAGCGAGGGTAATTGCGGCGGTTGCGGTGGTACGGATCTTCATCAGGGTTCTCCAATACAGGGGTACGTGAAAGCAGCGCCGGTCAGGGTGACGGGCGTGCGGGTGCGGGAGCCGGACACGAGGGTGCGGCTCGGGTGCATCACGTAAGGCTGAGGCAGAGAACGGTGAGTGAAGGTGGACGCAGGGCCGGCCTGGTGAGCAGTGCCGTCAGGACCGAGCGTTTCGGTCGCGGGAGGATCGACAACCACCGCACGACGGCGCCGGGCCGCATCAGCAGCAGCACGGTCGCCAACAGCGCCAGCACGCACGCCATCGCGAGCATGTCGGAGTGTCCGCTGCCGCACTCCGCGCACGGCTCGTCGGTGGCGGTGGTGCCGGAGTGGTGGTCACCGGCACCTGCAGCCGCTGACGCGGTGACGGTGGCCTGGTGACCGGTGTCGGTGGCGGTGTGGGCGTTGAGGGAGTGCATGGCCAGCAGACCCACGATGATCGCGCCGGTGACCGCGATGAGCAGCAGCAGCCTGCGGGCCACCGTCCGGCCGGTACGAAGCCGGTCCGTCAGTGCGATCAGCGACATGTCACCTCCCTCTCTTCCACGGTACGTCACACCCGTCAGCGTCGGATGACCGCGTCGGGGGTGAGATCGAGTCGGCGCAGCAGTTGGGCGTTGAGGGCAACGACGATCGTGGAGAGGGACATGAGGATCGCGCCCACCGACATCGGCAGCACGAAACCGATCGGGGCGAGGACGCCGGCGGCCAGCGGCACCGAGATCAGGTTGTACCCGGCAGCCCACCACAGGTTCTGCTTCATCTTCCGGTAGCTGGCGCGGGACAACTCGATCACGGACAGCACCGATCGGGGGTCGTCGCTGGCCAGGATCACCCCGGCAGAGGCGATCGCGACATCCGTGCCGGCGCCGATGGCGATCCCGACATCAGCCTGCGCGAGAGCGGGCGCGTCGTTCACCCCATCGCCGACCATCGCGACCTTGCGCCCTTCATCCTGCAGCTGCTTCACCTTCGAGGCTTTGTCCTCCGGCCGCACACCGGCGAAGAACCGGTCGATGCCCAGTTTCGCGGCCACCGATGCGGCGACAGCTTCGGCGTCTCCGGTGATCATCACGACCTGCACGTCGCGGGCGTGGAGCGCGTCGATCGCCTGCCGGGACTCGGGTCGGATCTCATCGGCCAGGCGCAGCGCACCGGCGACCTTCCTGTCGATGAGGACATGCAGGATGATCGCCCCCTCGCCACGCCAGGTGTCGGCGATGGGCAGCTCCTGCGTGTCGGTCTGCTCGAGCAGGTACGGGCCACCGACCTGCACCACCTGGCCGTCGACCGTGGCGCGAACCCCGACCGCGGGTGACGACTCGAAGTCCGTCGAACCCGGCACGGACAGACTCTTCTCCCGCGCGGCGGCGACGATGGCTCGAGCCAACGGGTGCTCGGAATCGGCCTCCGCGGCGGCCGCGAGGGTAATCAGCCGGTCGGCGTCGATCCCGTCTGCCGGTTCGATAGCGGTGACGGCGGGGGCGCCCTTGGTGAGGGTGCCGGTCTTGTCGAACAGCACCGTGTTCACGGTGCGCATGCTCTCCAACGCGAGACGGTCCTTGATCAGCACCCCGCCGCGGGCTGCGCGCTCGGTGGCGATGGACACCACCAGCGGGATCGCCAGGCCGAGAGCGTGGGGGCAGGCGATCACCAGCACGGTGATGGTGCGGATCACCGCGTCATCAGGAAGCCCAACCAGGGTCCACACCACGGCGGTGATCGCTGCGGCGGTCAGTGCGAACCAGAACAACCACCCGGCGGCACGATCAGCGAGGCGCTGCGCTTTCGACGAGGAGTTCTGCGCCTCGGTGACCAGGCGTTGGATGCCGGCGAGGGCGGTGTCCTCCCCGACCGCGCTGATCTCGACACGGATGCCGGAGTCGGTGGCAACGGTGCCGGCCACGACCGCGTCCCCGTCGCTTCGGCGGACAGGCTTGGACTCGCCGGAGATCATCGACTCGTCCATGCTCGCCGAACCCTGCACCACCCGGCCGTCAGCGGGGACTCGTCCACCCGGGCGAACCACCACGACGTCACCGACCTGCAGATCCGCCGGCGCGACCGTGACGATGGTATCCCCGTCCACCTTCTCCGCCTCGTCCGGGAGGAGAGCGGCAAGGGAATCCAGGGCGGAGGTGGTCTGCGCGAGCGAGCGCATCTCGATCCAGTGCCCCAGGAGCATGATGACGATCAGCAGCGCCAGCTCCCACCAGAAGTCCAGTTCGTGATCCAGCAGCCCGAGGCTCGCGCCCCACGACGCGACGACCGCGACGGTGATCGCCAGCCCGATCAGCAGCATCATGCCGGGCTTGCGGGCCCGCAATTCGCTGACCGCACCGGTCAGGAACGGGGCGCCACCCCACACGTACATGACAGTGCCGAGGACCGGGGAAATCCAGCCCACCCATGCCGCGTCGGGCAGCGGATACCCGAGCAGCATCGAGAACATGCCCGAGAACGCCACCACCGGGACAGCGAGGACCAGGTTGATCCAGAACAATCGACGGAACCGTGCGACATGGTCCGCACCATGCCCGGCGTGCCCACCGTGCTGCATCCCCTCGTGGACGCCGCCGTGTCGCTCATCGGTGCTGTGCTGCGCGGATGTGTGGTGTGCGTGGAGGTCGCCAGCGGTCTCGGGCTCTACGACCGCGGCTCGGGCGCCCTGAACGGCGTCGTCATCGCCCGCCTGGGTCGGCGCCGAGCGGTGGTGTGCGTGGTGGTCGTGCTGGCTCATGATGAGCTTCCTTCCACTGTTCGCATTCGACGGATGCGGGTCATCCCGGTGATGTCGAGCTCGACATCGACCGTTTTCATGACGGGCTGCTGGCCAAGGCGTAACCAGCCTCCGCCACCGCCGCCTCCACAGCGATAGCAGGGATCGGCGTCGAGCTGCGGATCGTCACCCGCGACGCACCGCCCGCGTTCAAGTCAACCGACACACCATCTACCCCGTCGATCGCGGACAATTCCTCGGTGACGCTCGCCACGCAGTGCGAGCAGGTCATCCCCGTCACCAGCACCTCGGACGTCACCGCCGCCGTGACCTCACCCACGGTCTCGGGCGTCGATGCGGTCGCGCAGCACGCACAGCCGGCGCCTGCGTCCTTCAAGCCCAGGTCGTTGCGGTTCTCAGTGTTCATCATCGTCTCCTCATAGTGCGTGGGCAGGCGGGCTAGGAACGGACCAGACGGGCGATTGCATCGTTGGCTTCGCGGATCTTCTGTTCCGCGACGGCACCACCCTCGGCGCTTGCTTCGGCAACGCAGTGCGAGAGATGGTCACCCAGCAGTGACAGCGCGACAGACTCGAGTGCCTTCGTCGCCGCGGAGACCTGCGTGAGGACGTCGATGCAGTACTTGTCCTCCTCCACCATCCGCGCGATCCCACGAACCTGACCCTCCGCGCGTCGCAGCCGCTTCAGCAGGTCATCCTTGCTCGCCGTATAGCCGTTCATGGCAAATACCATACCCCCCTATGGTATTCAGGGCAACTCTTATCGCATCGTCGCGCCCTCCAGCCGTGAGGCGCAGGGGATGTCTCGCAAAGCACGACAGTTGAGTGGGCGGCATCCAAATCCCGTGAGTCCGAACGGGTTCTCCGTGTCGCCTGCGGTGTGAAGGGCGATCCGTAAACGCGCATCGCCCGCAAGGGGGAGACTATGGGGGGCCGAGGGCGCGTGCGGTTGCCATCCCTAAGCGGGCATGCGCACGACCAGGGACGCCGATCGCGCAGGACGCTCGGGTGGAGGCTCTGGTCAACCCCAGTCGCCTGCGCAGTCTCCAGGAGAATTAGCGGTGTTCGTGACGCGGCCCGGGGCGATGGACGATCGGCGGGTTGCCGGATGCCGTGAGAGTCTCACCGACCATGCTCGGAAGCATGGGGGCTGCCGCAGGAACGGAGTGCGTGTCGCCAGTCGATGACTCGTTGCCCATATCCAACTCCCTACAGAGCTCCCAATACATCGAGGATGGTCACGATTATCGCAGAGGCCCACGACACTGCTGCGATAATCATCGCGCGTCGGATGTGGCGATTCTTGCGATTCAGGTCGGCGCGAGCACTGCGTAGCTCAGTCAACAGGTCGCTTATGAACGAGTTGCGAAGCGCTGCCGCAGGTGCGGCTTGGTAGATCTTTGCGACATCCGGCGTGAGCATTGCTGCGTGCGTCTTCCATAGCCAGAGTGACAAGAACCCATAAACTGCGGCGATTGCGCCGATGACGATCGGGATCAGCGCCCATGGCGACTCAGCAGTCGCCGTCAGCGCGATCGACGTCGCGGCGGCAGCGCCCACTACGATCGAGCCCCGAGTGACGGCATTCGTCTGCCGCGCCATGACGTCCTGTAACTGACGACTGACTTCCGTGAGGATGAGGTCTTGCTGTTCGGAGTCGTCCCGCGGCCTTGGCTTGCCTGGGCTCACAGGCGCCGGAGGTCGCGAGCAAATGTGTGAGACCAGTCGTTTCCTGATGGCTACCGGGTCGCGATCCATGCGTCGATCGTAAGCAGGGCCAGGGGCGGTCGTTGCAGTGGCGAGCGGTAGCCACGCTGTGATGTCGTCGGTTCGGGCTCGAGCCTACTGAGGTTGTAACACCTCGTTCACAACGGCGGCAGGGGACTTTGGATGAGGTGCAACTCCTGACCATGCTCGAGTGCGAGCCTTCCGAAGTCATCGGCGTCAGACGCGGAGAGCGTCATGCCTTCGTAGGGGCGGGCGTGGGTGAACAGCCGACCCGCCTGAGCCTGAAGCACATAGATGCCCACCGCGCCGGGCGTTCGGCCTCGGCCACCGAACACCAACGACTGGTACCAGGACGAGTTCCCACTTGGTAGCGGAATTCTGACGCGAAGATCGGAATCACGGGACGATACTTGGGCCGGCTGCTCTGCGCGGGGTGCGATGGTCGTCGGACGGCTAGCAAATCGGAAGCCGTCGCCGCTAGTCACTGCCACAAGACTGTAGCCGCCGACGCTTGGGTGTCGACCCCACGGCCCCGGGCCCGCGAGACTGTCCATGGCCATGTATAGGCCGTGCCCTGCTCCGCAAGCACGCCGCGAGTCCTCGAAGAGCATGGCGAAATCATCGAAGGCCGTGTCATCGCCTTCTAGTGCCAGCTCGCCGGCTGCCACACTTTCTACGGCTCCGTCGCTAACGGTCCAGATAGATGGTCCACCAAGCGAGGCGACGATGAAACCTGCATCCTCAACGCCACGAAGGTGTTCGATGATCTCGCCCAGCTCCTGATCACGGCGGTCAATCAACTGTCGAATCAGCGCGGTCGGGCGGGCGCCCGAGATAGCTACGGCAAGTTCATCCCGTAGGAGGACTATCTTGGGGAGCGCGAGATCGAAGACCCGCGCGGACGCGATGGCATCATCCTCGTACGTCACCTTTGTATCGGCAGCGATGGATATCCCGGAGTCGTGGGCGACGGCGGCGATGAGCGTCATGGAGTAAAGATATGTTGACGAGATCCCGGTGATGCAATCGGCGCCACAACTGCACTGAGCAGTTCGTGCTCGATCCACCCGGATTCATCGAGGCCAGCCGTGTGGTCGCGGAGCGCAAAGGAAGATGCAATGAAGGTCAAGGACCAGAAGGCATCAATCATCGCGGGGCTGGAGCGGGCGCGAGCCACGGTGCGCAGCACTGATGCTGACCCACGCATCGGATGGGCATGGGTCGACCCCGACTACCGTGCATCACCCCTCAGGGCCTTTACAGGGCCCGATGGGTCGATGACCGTCGATGATGCGGGCATTGCAACCCTTACCGACGCGGTCGAAAGCCTCCTTCGGATGCCCCAAGTGCGCGAAGTCTGGCGCGATGAAGATGTCTGGACGGTCGTTCTCCAGTTGCTCGCTCATATCGCGGTAAACCCCCAGACTGATCTGGAGTCCGCGGTCGACCGGATACTGAAGCCTCAGTCGGTTCGTGTGGTGGCTGCCCTTGCCAACGTGACATGGCACTCTGAGCCCCAGACGATCGGAGGGCTTACGCTCGCTCACTTGGCATCGGAGGAAGACGCGAGACGACTGGCCGGGGTGTTGAAACTTGACGCACCATCAACCGACGCTCTCAGGCACCACACGGCACAGCTCACGCGCGAGTTCGGATCGTATGTAGTGGCGACGGCGGCGAGCAACCGACAAGAGCGTCTCGCGTACAACGATTTCGAGCGCTCGCTTGAGGACCTGGTGGGGTTGACGCTGATGTACTCAAGGCACCTCGAGAGTCACGGGATTCATTCCGGACGAGGTGCCACCAATCGTCCCGGTGTCCGTGGGGTCACGCTGGACAGGAGCGCGCTAGGAAGTTTGCTCACCGAAAGGGGAGCGGGCGAGCTGGGTGCACGCGTTCTGTCTATTGGCGGCTTCGGAAGCCGAAACGGATTCCATTGGTTCAGCGCTGACCCGATGCCCATCGACAAGCTGCTCGCGGGCGATGAGCAACGTGTGATCGCAGAGTTGCTTCAGGCGGACGATGCCCTTGCGCAACGGCTCCGCGTGGCAGCGAGATGGTACGCGCGCGCCTTCTGGGCATCGTCCGAGGATGACGCGGCGCTGGCTGTCTGCGTCGCGCTCGACTCGATACTGACTGGGAAAGACGCTGCCCCCGGCGCCGTCAGCAAGGGGCGTTTCGCGCTTCTCGAACGCAACCCCGCTCTACGTGAGGAGCGGTTCAAGCGATACGACCAGGTTTACGGCGTCCGCAATGCGATTGCGCACGGGGGTGGTGCGTCAAGGGCTCTGGCGGAGCTGGGAGGATCTCGCTCGTTGCTCCGCGATGCCCGTTGGGCTGCCGCGCAGTTGGCAGATCTGCGAGCCCTTGCTCTTCCGAAATCCGATGCAGAACTGCGGGATACGTGGAACGGTATTCAGTGGGCCACAATCCCTTGGGCAGGCGATTCATAGATGGCCTTCTCCATGGCCTGTGCGGAACATCGACGGCCACGTTACCCCCAAGTGTCCCGATCGTCGGGATCCTCCAGCGAGCTGTGCTCGGAGTAGGGAGCATCTCCCGCCCGTCAATACAGCGGAGACTGTATGATCAGCGAATGCTGACCATAACGACTCGTCTGGACGTGATGAACCGCCTCGGCCGCGCCATGGCCGACGCGTCCCGATCACGGATTCTGATGACCCTGCTGGAGGGGCCAAGTTACCCGGCCGTGCTGGCTCGCGATCTCGACCTGACTCGCTCGAATGTCTCGAATCATCTGACATGCCTTCGCGATTGCGGGATCGTTGTTGCGGAACCGGAAGGCCGGCAGACCCGCTACGAGATCTCCGACCCGCATCTCACTGCTGCCCTCACTGCGCTCGTTGATGTCGCCCTGGCCGTCGATGAGGATGCCCCGTGCCTGGACGCCGCGTGCACCGTTCCCGGTTGCTGTGAGGTTGCATCGTGACCGCGTTGACGACCGAACGCCGGGAGCGGCTGCACCGCCGCGTCCGTTTCATCGTGGCGTTCACCATCACCTACAACGTGATCGAAGCAGTCGTCGCGATCACCGCGGGTGTGCTGGCATCCTCAGCGGCACTGATCGGCTTCGGCCTGGACTCCGTCGTGGAGGTCCTCTCCGCAGTCGCGGTCGCCTGGCAGTTCACGCGAAAGGACCCAGAGCGTTGGGAGAAAGCGACCGTCCGGGCGATTGGACTCGCGTTCTTCGCCCTTGCCGCCTACGTCAGCATCGACGCCATCGTCAGTCTCATCTCGCAAGAAGGCCCAGAGCACAGCCCGCTAGGGATCGGAATCACCGCACTCAGCCTGCTCGTGATGCCTTTGCTCGCCTGGTTTGAGACCCGCACCGGCCGCGAACTCGGATCCAAGAGTGTTCTCGCCGACGCACGCCAACTGCTGCTCTGCGTCTACCTGTCCGGAGCCGTATTCGTGGGCCTCATCCTCAACAGCCTCTTCGGATGGTGGTGGGCAGACTCCGTCGCCGCCCTCATCGTCGCCGCCCTCGCCGTCCGTGAAGGCATCGAAGCATGGCGCGGCGACGTCGAATCACCCTTCGAGGTGCTCACCGAGATGAAGGACGAATAGGCGCCACCACCACCAGCCTCCTGCCTCGTAACCCATGCCTTATGCGACGTCTCATGGAATTGGCCGGGCGATCGCAGGCTCGGCCTCGCCGGCCCCGGCCCGTGGAGCTTTGCGCTTGGTGGCGGCGTTCGGATAGCGCTCAATGTCAGTGCTCAGTCATCCGCGTCTATCGTTTGTGCGGCCGCAACGCGATCCACAAACCACAGCGTCGGCACACGTAGGCGGCGGTGCCGTGCAATGCGTGCACTCGGCGGCGGGGCAGGGTTCGGCCGCAGCAGGAACACTGGACCGCCGCGTCAGTGTCCATAGGCGGCGATCGCGTCGACGAGCTGTTCGGCTGTGGGGAGGCCAGCCAAACCAGTGGGAGTCGGATAGACCCTGCAGGCGAGGTCGGTAGTGCGCCCACCGCTCGGGAAGAGATCCTGGCCGTCGATCGTGATGGTGGGCGAACCCGCGAAGGAAAACTGGGCTGCATCTTCGGGCGTGCTGATCAACCGATAGATGATTGCCGTCTCACTGAACCCGGCTTCATTCAGTGCATCGCGGAGGCGGTTCCCGGCTTCGACCCAACTCGGGCACTCGTCGATATGCAGGACCTCGATGTTCATCGCCCCATTCTCCGCCCGAACTGTGGCTCATGGTGACACCAAGCCCGATTGCGGGTCGCTCATCGTGCAAGCAGCGGCGGCGGCCTAACCGTCGAAGTCAGTAGGCAGCTCGTACCGGGCTCGTTCGCCAATTACCTCTACCAGTTCCGGTGGACAGGAAAGGAGCTCTTCCCCACCGTCGTTCGAACGGCGCGTTTGCCACATGCGCTCGGCCGTGAACGCCACGGCGAGGGTGTAGCAGGTGTAGACGGACGGAGGCCCGGCGTAGGGTCCGCTTGACTCGCCTCCTGGTTCCTCCCGCGGTGCACCTGGCGGCCGTGCACCCGAGTGCACCAGAACATCGAACGAGACAACGGGGGCGCCCAACTGATTCACGTCGGGGCCACGAACGTCGTAATAGAACGTCGCTGGTTCTTCCGGATCCACTTGCGGCAACGTGTGCCCGTCCCAATAGGTCGGCGAACTTCTTAGATCGGCAACGAATCCGGCGGGTGACACCGCCAAAGACTCGGACTCGTCAATCAGTTGGTAGGCCTCGGCCTCCTGCCGATCCATCTGCCGCCACAACACGCTGTCGTACCCGCTCGAGCAGCCGGCGATGACCAACACTGCCATCGCAGTGATGCTGCCCGCGGTGATTCGCCGCAGTCGATGTTGGGTCATCAGCCCAGTATCCGGTTGAGGAGCAATCAGCGCAGCGGTGCGCGCCGGTGCGGGCGACAGTGCTGAACTGCGGCGCGATCGGCGGTCGTCTACCGCGTCGCTGAGTGATCTGGGCATGAACTTTCCTTTCTGCCAGCCGAGGAGCCGGGCGTTCCGGTTTGCCTGCGGGAGGATCGCAGGATGAGAGACTTCCGGGGGATCCCGCCCCGCGTCGCAGTGCTGGCGCTCGTATCGTCCCTTGTCGTCGTGTTCCTGGTTGGCCTATTCCTTTGGCTTGGTGGCCTGAAGCCGATCGGCACGGTGCTGATGCTTCTGGCCCTCTACGCTCTCGTGTTTGCCCTCGTCGGCTTCGGCTGTGTCGTGCTCGCCGGCCTTCCAAAGCCTGTTCCTTTCGCGGAGCGCAACCTACTCACGGCACGTCTCGCCTGGGCTGGACGGTCATTATGGGCCGCGATGGTCCTCGCAGCCGGCGGATACTTCGGTGCCATCATCGCAACGGACTTGAACTTCGAAGCCTCCGGTGACTCGCCCAGCAGAGTCAGCTATCTGGTCTCGATCGCCGTACTGCTCGCCGGATTCGCAGCGGTCTTTGTGCTCGTCCCGATCGCCGTGGTATCAGGTGTCGGTTTGCTGCGGGCTGGGCGAGAGGGCCGGAGCCGGGCACTTCGCAAGTCGATGAGTCGTCACGGCCGCTCTGATAGGTGGGTCCAGCACTTGGCTTCGCCCGTCTACGCCTGGGCCACGCTAATCGGGCTCATCGCCGCCGTGCCACTGGCTTATGCACTGCTGTTCTGGATCACCTTCTCACTGGGTGTCACGTACTAGACATACTTCAGCCAGACAGGTCGTGGTGAACGGGCAGAGCACGCTTACGCGGTGATGGCGGGGGCGCAAGTCGGTGGGTGAGCGAGACGGGAATGCTCCGGTCGGGAGTGATCGCGACACAGCCGGAGCCGGAAGTCCTACTGGGCGCCGAACGTAGAGCACGCGGCGGTGTCCGATCTGGAAATGCCGGCCTTGCGGCAGTGGTATGCGAGTGCTAGAAACTCCACAAGAGGCCTGATAGCACCGGAAATCGCAAGGGTTCCCGTGACACGAGGGGTCTGCCATGAAGAAGAGTACGAGACTCTGTTGGATCGCCGGGCTCACCGGAGCCATCGTGGGTATATCCGCGCTCGCCGCTGCATCACCGGGATCCGGCTACTCGGCGGACAGCTACGATCTCGCCCTGCTGAACGACGCCAACACCGTCTCGCCGGGCAGCGCGTTGCCCGATGACTTCGAGTTCGCCAACCTCGGCGACAAGATTGACCCGGGCACGCTGCGACTGGTTGGCACCACCGGGCACGCGGCGATCTTCACCGCGTTCAGCGCCTCGGGCGAGCTGTGCGTGATCAGCAGCATTGACGTGTCGGCGGATGACTGGGTCGTAGGGTCAGCGTGTCAGAGCCCGGACTCGTTCAACGCTCGCGGCGCCGCACTGCGGATGGGAAGCCCAACCGAATCGGTGGAGGCATACCTGCTCCCCGACAGTGCCGTCGCCGCCCTCCGCGCAACAGGGCACCACCTCACTTCCGCCGACGCGCCCAACGTGGTGTTTACCGACGCTTACGAGACGGGTGATGAGCGCGCGCGCTTGAGCAAGACACTTCAGGAAGTGGGCGTGATGGTCTACCCGGAGGGAGAGGCCGACAGCCACTGACCTCAAGCGCGAGCCCCACCTCTGCGTGGATGGGCGACGGCGGTTCGAGGTCCCGCACGGACGCCGGTCGCTGTCTGTGCGTCGAACGGCTGTCGGTAGAGAATCGCCACATGCGTTACCGCCTTTCCAACGACTACGGTGCCCGCTGGCCATTCTGGGCTGCTGATGGGCTGTGCGCCGACGGGGACCCTGCGCTCCCGCCAGAGCTCGAGCGTGAAGTGCGGGAGTGGGCGGACCAGTTCGAGCAGCTCTTCGACTGGCAGCACGGCTGGCCGGACCAGGCCACTGCGGACCAACATCGAGCTGAAGGAGAGCGCTTGTACGACGAGGTTCAGCGCGCGCTACCCGACGACACCATCGCGTTTCACTATTGGGAGATCACCTACCGCGCCGCCCCCTGAGCGGTCCTCATGGGCTCATTTTGAGCGAGCTCAACCGCCGCGGCCGCTGGCTGTGCGCGGCAACTCAGCTACGCGGGCCTCATGCGTACGATTAGCCCGGCCGATGCTTTGCTCACGCGAGGTTCCCTATTCGAGCGCTTGTGGCGACCGCTGTGAGTCTGCGCGGACCCAGCCTGCATGGCCAGATCTCACGTCACAGAGCGGGCTCCTGCGGCGCGATCGAATGGGCGCGCCGCTCCGAGACGAGCCGGAGGCGCGAGGCGGCTCTCAGTAAGACACACGGTACGACCCCGGACGCCCTGTGGGCACACCGCGCTTCGCACCGCCGACGCGCCATACCCGGCGACTCAGGCCCGATGACCCCACCGCTAGTGCGTGCTGAAGCTGACGACCTTCGGCGGGCGCACGACGGCACGCGTGATCTCCCGGCCCGCCAGCGAACGCACGACGCGCTCGTCGGCGCGAGCGAGCCGCTCGAGCTCAGCGGCGTCGATCCGCGCGGGAACCTGCAGCGTCGCGCGCACCTTGCCGTCGATCTGGACGACCGACGTCACGGACTCCTCGACCAGCAGCGTCGGGTCTGCCGAGCGCCACGTGGCGAGCCCGACGAACCCGTCGTACCCGAGGATCTCCCACATCTCCTCCGCCGTGTGCGGCGCGAAGAGGTCGAGGATCATCGCGGTGGCTTCGGAGGCCTCGCGCACCGCCGGGTCGGCGGGGCCGGCGCCGGTGTCGATCGCCTTGCGGGTCGCATTCACCAGTTCCATCAGGCGGGCGACCACGACGTTGAACTTGTTGTGCTCGACGAGACCCGGGGCGTCGGCGAGCAGGCGGTGCGTGACACGCCGCAGCGCAGGATCGCCCTCGGCCCAGATCACGTCGGGGTCGCTCGTGACGTCCTTCGCGATGCGCCACGCGCGGGCGAGGAACTTCTGGGCGCCGGTCGTCGAGACGTCCTCCCAGTTGATGTCGTCCTCGACCGGACCGGCGAACGCGATCGCGGTGCGCACCGCGTCGGCGCCGGGGTCGACCATGCTCGACGCGAACTCGACCAGGTTCCCCTTGCTCTTCGACATCTTCGAGCCGCCGAGCAGCACCATGCCCTGGTTGATCAGGCTGGTGAAGGGCTCGGTGAAGTCGATCAGGCCCATGTCGTACAGGACTTTGGTGATGAAGCGCGCGTAGAGCAGGTGCAGGATCGCGTGCTCGACGCCGCCGATGTACGAGTCGACGGGCGCCCAGCGGTCGGCCTCGCGCGTCGGGAACGCCTGCGTCGGGTCGTTCGAGGCGAGGAAGCGCAGGAAGTACCACGAGCTGTCGACGAACGTGTCCATCGTGTCGGCGTCGCGCAGGGCGGGCTCGCCGGTCTCGGGGTCGACCGTCTGCATCCACTCCGACGCGCCGCCGAGCGGCGACGTGCCCTTGGGCGCCAGGTCGAGGCCGTGCGCGTCGGGCAGCTGCAGCGGCAGCTGGTCGTCGGGCACCGGAACGATGCGTCCGTCGGCGGTGTGGATCATGGGGATCGGCGTGCCCCAGAAGCGCTGGCGCGAGATGAGCCAGTCGCGCAGACGGTACGACTTCGCCGCGCGACCCACACCCGCGGCTTCGAGCTGCTCGATGATGCGGGCGATGGCGTTGCGCTTGGACAGGCCGTCGAGCGCGCCGGAGTTGATCATCCGGCCCTCGCCGGTGAGCGCGATGCCCGTCTTGGCCGGGTCGAGATCGTCGAGGGATGCCTCGTCCGCACCGGGATCGATCGGAACGCCGTCGTCGTCGAGCTCGATGACCGGGATCGCTCCGGTGATGGGCGCGGTCGTGTCGACGACGACCTTGACCGGCAGGTCGAAGGCGCGGGCGAAGTCGAGGTCGCGCTGGTCGTGGGCGGGCACGGCCATGACGGCGCCGTGACCGTAGTCGGCCAGCACGTAGTCGGCGGCCCAGATCGGCAGCCGCTCGCCGTTGATCGGGTTGATCGCGTAGCGGTCGAGGAACACGCCGGTCTTCGGACGGTCGGTGCTCTGGCGCTCGATGTCGGTCTCGCGCTGGACGCGCTCCAGGTAATCCTGGAAGCGCACGCGCACCTCGGGTGATGCGCCCGCCGCCAGCTCGGCGGCGAGGTCGCTGTCGGGCGCCACGACGAAGAACGTGGCGCCGTGCAGCGTGTCGGGCCGCGTCGAGAAGACGGTGACGCGTTCGTCACGGCCCTCGATCTCGAACTCGATGTCGGCGCCGATCGAACGGCCGATCCAGTTCCGCTGCATGCGGATGACCTTCTGCGGCCAGAACCCCTCGAGCTGGTTGAGGTCGTCGAGCAGCCGGTCGGCGTAGTCGGTGATCTTGAAGTACCACTGCGTGAGCTTCTTCTTGATGACCTCGTAGCCGCACCGCTCGCAGTGGCCGTCGATGACCTGCTCGTTGGCGAGCACGGTCTGGTCGTTGGGGCACCAGTTGACCGGGCTCTCCTTGCGGTAGGCCAGGCCGCGCTCGTACAGGCGCTGGAACAGCCACTGGTTCCAGCGGTAGTACTCGGGGTCGCTGGTGTGCAGGATGCGGGACCAGTCGTACGACGAGCCGTACTCGCGGAAGCTCTTCTTGTGCTGCTCGATGTTGGCGTAGGTCCACTCGCGCGGGTCGGCACCGCGCTGGATCGCCGCGTTCTCCGCCGGGAGGCCGAACGAGTCCCACCCGATCGGGTTCAGGACGTTGTAGCCGCGGTGACGCCAGAAGCGCGCGACGACGTCGACGTAGGCGTAGTTCTCGGCGTGGCCCATGTGCAGGTCGCCCGACGGGTACGGGAACATCCCGAGCACGTACTTGCGCGGGCGCGTGTCGTCGTCACCGCCCGCGCGGAACGGGTCGGCCTCCGCCCAGCGCTGCTGCCACTTCTGCTGGATGGCGTACGCGTCGTAGCCGCCGCCCTCGGAGGGCGCGGTGGTGTCGGGCGGGAGGGTCTGTGACACGAGGGAACCAATCGAACGGATGCCGGAGACGCGCGCGCAGCGCGAAACTCCAGGTTACCGGAACGGCGCCCTCACCAGCCGGGCGGCAGGGAGGCGCCGAGGGCGGCGAGCGGCCCCCGCGCCTTGATCCCCACCTCGGCGACCTCGGCCGCGGCATCCGATCGCCACGTGATCCCTCCGCCGGCGCCGACATACGCGCCGCCGTCGTGCACGACGATGGAGCGGATCACCATCGCGAGATCCAGCGCGCCGTCCGTCCCCACCCAGCCGAAGCACCCCGCGAAGACGCCGCGCGGGCCGTTCTCCAGGCGGTGCAGGATCGTCATGGCCGAGAGCTTCGGCGCCCCGGTCATGCTGCCGGCGGGGAACGCGGCATCCAGCAGCCCGCCGACCGTGACGCCCGGCGTCAGCGCTCCCGAGACGGTGCTGACGAGCTGGTGCACGTGCGGGTAGGACTCGACCTGCAGGAGGCCGTCGACGCCGACCGAGCCCGGGACGCAGACCCGTGAGAGGTCGTTGCGCATGAGGTCGACGATCATGACGTTCTCGGCGCGCTCCTTCACGTCGGTGCGCAGCTCGTCGGCCAGCTCGGCGTCCGTCGCAGGATCGGCGCTGCGCGGCCTCGTCCCCTTGATCGGGCGCGTGCGGACGATGCCGCCCTCGACCTCGAGGAACCGCTCCGGGCTGGCGCTCGCGAGGGCGACCGCGCCCGACCGCACCAAACCGCCGTGGTGAGCGGGCGTCGCCGCCCGCAGGCGCAGGTAGGTCTCGAGCGTGTCGAGCGTCGCGTCGACGTCGAAGCGCGTCGTCAGGCACAGCTGATAGGCGTCGCCCTCGCGGATCGCATCGCGGCAACGCCCGATCAGCCCGGCGTACTCCTCGGCGCTGTGCCGGGAGCGGGCCGTCGCCGCCGTCGGCGCAGGTGCCGGGACGGGCGGCGTGGGGTCGAGCTGGGCAACCGCGGCGGCCAGGGCTTCCGCCTCGGCGCCCGGGGCCACGGCCCACACCCGCCGGGCCGCGTGGTCGAAGGCGAGGAACCGCTCGACCCTGAGCCACTGCTGCCGCGGCATCCCGTCATCGAATCGGGCCGGGGCGCCGGCGCGCTCCGCGGCATCGTCGTAGCCGAGCCAGCCGACCCAGCCCCCGCGGAACCTGCCCGCCTCCCACGCGTCGGCATCCGACGTCGCGCACGGCACCGCCCGGACGGACTCGGGGTCGGGCTCGGGCACGCCCGCACCGACCCAGCTCCAGCCGTCGGAGACATCCGGGCCGGCATCCAGCCAGAAGGCGTGCGCGTCGTGGGCGTGAAGGCTCGAGAAGACGGACGCCGGATCCACCCAGTCCGTCAGCTCGACCGCGACGAGGGAGTCCGACATGTTCCCAGGCTAGAGGGCGGGTCGGGGTTCTAGGCTCGTGGGGTGAACGAGTTCCTGTCGTGGCTGCTCGACGCGGTGCAGAGCGTCGATCCGGTTCTCAGGACGGTGCTCGCAGGCCTCGCGATCATGCTCGAGACGAGCGTGCTGATCGGACTCGTCGTCCCCGGCGACACGATCGTCATCGTGGCGGCGACAGCGGTCGCCTCGCCCCTCGAGGGTGTGCTGCTCGGCGTCGCCGTCGTGGTCGGCGCCCTCATCGGCGAGAGCATCGGCTTCTGGCTCGGCCGCTTCCTCGGACCGAAGATCGAGCACTCCTGGCTCGGCCGCAAGATCGGCCACGAGAACTGGGCCAGGTCGGAACGGTACCTGCTGCGGCGCGGCGGCCCGGCGATCTTCATCTCCCGCTTCCTGCCGGTTCTCCACTCGCTCGTGCCGCTCACCGTCGGCATGAGCGGCTACCCGTACCGCCGGTTCCTCGCGTGGACGCTGCCGGCGTGCGTGATCTGGGCGGGGCTGTACATCTCGGTCGCCTCGGTGGCCGCGGGAACGTACCGCCAGCTCGCGGATCAGCTGCATTACGCCGGCTACATCTTCGTCGGCATCATCGTGCTGTTCCTGGTGCTCATCTACGTCAGCAAGAAGGTCATCGAGCGGATCGAGCGCAAGCACCTCGACCACGGTCACTCCCCCGCCCGTGCAGGTCGCGTGGAGGAGGACGTGGAAGACTGAGGGGATGCCCGAGAAAGCGACGACCCCTCGCACCAAGGTGCTGTGGCTCGCACGGCTCGAGTACCGCTTCCACTCCTGGCGTGAGCGGCGCGCCCGGCGCCGCGGCCAGACTCCGACCGTGACACCCTTCCCCGGATACGCCGGAACCGAGTGGGTGCGCGTGCTCGGCAGGGTCATGATCGTGCCGCCGGTCAAGAAGACCGAGTCGGGCGAGTACGCCAGCGTGCGCGGCTGGCGCAGCTTCGTGGCCGTGCCGATCGGCTATGCGCAGGTGACCGTCACGATCGCCGGCGTGCGCCATGACGTGGTCGCCGATCGCGGCGGTGTCATCGACGTCCGGCTCCCCGCAACGCTCGAAGCCGGCTGGCAGACCTTCACGATGTCGGTCGAAGACGGCGAGCCCGTCGAGACCCGCGTCTTCGTCGTCGGCCCGGACGTGACGTTCGGCGTCGTGTCGGACGTGGACGACACGGTCATGGTCACGGCGCTCCCCCGCCCGCTGCTCGCCGCCTGGAACTCGTTCGTCGTCGACGAGCACGCACGCCAGCCGGTACCCGGCATGGCGGTCCTGATGGAGCGCGTGGTGCGCGAGCATCCCGGCGCCCCGGTGATCTACCTGTCGACGGGCGCGTGGAACATCGCGCCGACGCTCATGCGCTTCCTCACGCGTCACCTCTTCCCACCCGGCGCACTGCTGCTGACCGACTGGGGACCCACGCACGACCGCTGGTTCCGCAGCGGTCAGGCCCACAAGCTCTCGAACCTCCGCCGTCTGGCCGAGGAGTTCCCGCACGTGCGGTGGTTGCTGCTCGGCGACGACGGCCAGCACGACGACGAGCTGTACACGACCTTCACCGCCGAGCATCCCCAGAACGTCGTCGGCGTGGCGATCCGTCGCCTGTCGCCCGCCGAGGCCGTGCTCGCGGGCGGTCGCACAGCCGTCAACGACCACTCCGCCGCAGCGGTGCCGTGGGTGACCGACTCCGACGGCGCCGGGCTGCTGGAGCGGCTCGAAGCAGCCGGCGTCATCCCGCACTGAGCCCGGTCCGACGTCGGAGCCCGCGCGTAGGCTGACGGCATGTGCGGACGCTTCGTGGTGGCCAGTGCCGGTTCCGACCTCGTCGGCGTGCTGCGGGTCGACGTCGAGGGCGACGACCTTCCCGAGCCGTCGTACAACGTCGCGCCGACCGCGCAGGTGGCGATCGTGCTCGACTCACTGAAAGAAGAACTGCCGACCCGACGGCTCGAGAGCGCGCGGTGGGGCCTCGTGCCGGGGTGGGCGAAAGATCCGAAGATCGGCGCCCGCGCCTTCAACGCACGGTCCGAAGAGCTCGAGGCCAAGCCGATGTTCCGCAGCGCCCTCGAGAAGCGGCGCGCCGTGGTTCCGACCTCGGGCTACTACGAGTGGAAGACCGAAGACGGCGTGAAGACGCCGCACTACATCCACCCCGCCGACGGATCTCCTCTGTTCATGGCGGGTCTCTACGAGTGGTGGCGCGACAAGGCGAAGGGCGACGACGACCCGACCCGCTGGCTCCTGAGCTTCACGATCCTCACGCGCGACTCGATCGGCCGCCTGGGTTCCATCCACGACCGCATGCCACTGTTCCTCGACGCCGACCACGCCGATGCGTGGCTCGACCCGACGACCGACAACGTGCGCGACGTGCTCGACGCCGCCATCGACGCCGCGCCGGCGCTGGCGGAGACACTCGACGACCATGTCGTGTCGAAGGCCGTGGGCAACGTGCGCAACAACTCCCCCGAGCTGATCGAGCCCGTCGACGACTGATCCGTATCGTCCGCGCCGTGAGCGACTCCCGGCGGATGCCATGGTGGTCGTGCGTATCCTCGAACGGTGACGATCGCCCCGCCCCAGCGCCCCGTGCTCCGCGCGGCCGACTGGCGCGCACGGGAGTCCGCTCACCGCGCGCGGGCCGACGAGCTGACGGCGGCGCACCGGCGACGAGCGGCGCGCGGTGAGAAGCATCCCGTCGAGGACTTCCTCTTCACGTACTACTCCTACAAGCCGTCGCTGCTGCGGCGCTGGCACCCGGGCGCGGGCATCGAGCTCGCCGAGGCTGCCGGCACCGACCGGGCAGGCTGGCGCTGGTACGCCGCGGGCGACACCCCGGGCGCCCTGACCCTCGACGCGGCCGCGTTGCGCGCCGAGCGCGGTGCTCTCATCGCCAACATCGGCCGCATCCTGCGCGCGACCGCCGGACGAGCGGGCAGCTTCGGATGCTTCGGCCTGCACGAATGGGCGATGGTCTACCGTGAGCGCGGGCACCGCCACGAGGTGCCGCTGCGCCTGGGCCAGGAGGCCACGGACGCCGTCGTGGAGGCCCATGACCTGAGGTGCACGCACTTCGACGCGTTCCGCTTCTTCACGCCGGCGGCCGTGCCACTCAACCGCGACGAGCCGACGCGCGAGCGCCAGACCGACCTCGAGCAGCCCGGATGCCTCCACGCGGGCATGGACCTCTACAAGTGGGCGGTCAAGCTCGGGCCCCTCGTTCCGGGCGACCTCCTGCTCGACACCTTCGCCCTCGCCCGCGACATCCGCACGCTCGACATGCAGGCCTCGCCCTACGACCTCGCCGACTGGGGCTACGCGCCCGTGCGGATCGAAACGGTCGAGGGCAAGGCCGGGTACGTGCGCGCGCAACGCGGCTTCGCCGAGCGCGGCCAGGCGCTGCGCGCGCGACTCCTCGACGCCGTCGACGCGCTCGACGCCTCTTGAGTCAGCCGACCGGCGGACAGTCGCCGCAGGGCAGGAGTCCGCGGCCGTCCGCCGCCAGCTGCAGGCGCAGCTGCGCCACCCGCGTCGCCGCCTCGCGCAGGCGTTCGGGCGGGAGCGTCCCCGCGTCCACCGCCGCGACGATGCCGTCGACGATGCGCGGTGCGCTGTCGGCCGACGTGAACATCACCGACAGCAGCAGGTCGTTCCCGGCGGCCAGCGCCGCCACCGCGTTGGCGACGGGGTCGGAGTAGGACGAGATTCCCGATGCCTCGAGCATGCCGAGGTCGTCGGTGACCGCCACTCCGTCGAAGC
Source organism: Microbacterium sp. NPDC056003 (assembly GCF_042274785.1). Lineage (NCBI taxonomy): Bacteria > Bacillati > Actinomycetota > Actinomycetes > Micrococcales > Microbacteriaceae > Microbacterium > Microbacterium sp. NPDC056003. The sequence goes on from NZ_JBHJXQ010000002.1 coordinate 370,952, forward strand.
CGAGTTCCTCGCGCGCGATGCGGTGCCACTCGGCCGAAAGGGTCGCCGGCCGCGCATCCACCGCGGTGTACGCGAGATGGCCGAACATCAGCAGCGGCGCCCCGGCGTCGATGCCGGACCGGAAGGGCTGCGCCGGGCCGCTGAGCCACTGGTCCTTGCTCATGTCCGTGGACGGGACGCCGCGGTGCGAGTCGCCGGGGGCGGCGCCGTGGCCCGGGAAGTGCTTGAGCGTGGACAGCGCCGCGCTGCTCTCGCCCGTCACCGCTGCGGCGACGCGATCGGCCGAGGCCGCAGGGGTGGTGCCGAGCGCGCGGCGGAAGATGAACGACGAGGGATCGTCGGTCTCGTCGGCGACGATCCCGAAGTTCACGCCGATACCGGCGCGCCCGACGAGCGCGCCCCGGCCGGCGAACGCGGTCTCGGCTGCGGCCGGTGCCTCGTTCTTGAGGTCGACCGAGGAGCGGAAGTCGTCCCACGGCAGTCGTGAGACGTCGCCGCCCTCCTGGTCGATCGCGAGCACCGGCGGGAAGGCGGCATCCGTCGTCAGAGCTGCCGTCACGGCGCGAAGCGTCGCCTCGTCGCCCGGCACATTGGCGCCCATCAGGATGAAGCCGCCGATCCCGGTCGCCTGCATGTAGGACTTCAGCGCCCCGGGGTCGGTCGTCGGGATGTGTCCCATCACCACGGAGGCAGCCTGCTCGCGCGTCGACATCGCCTCCACCCGTTGCGCGGCGGCGGCGGCGAGGTCGTCGGCGGGCGCCGGTTCGACGACGACGGATCCCATCGCAGTCGGCGTGGCCGTCGCAGACGGGGTGGCCGCGGTCGCAGACGGGGTGGCCGCGTCATCCGCCCACGATCCGCCCGCGCTGCCGAGCACGAGCACCGCGACGATCGCCGTGCCGGCGCCGGCCGCGCGATGACGTGCTCTCACGGGGTCAGCCTAGGCGCGCAGTCGAATGCGCGGGTCCTCGATGCGGATCGAACGATCAGAACGGGAGCAGCGGATCGACCGCGATCGCGACGAAGATCAGCGTCAGGTAGGTGATCGAGGCGTGGAAGACCCGCATCGGACGCGGCTCGGTGCCGCGGACCGCACGGTTGTAGAGGCGGTGCGACTCGTAGATGAACCAGCCGCCGAACACGAGCGACGAGACGGTGTAGACCAGCCCCATCCCGGCGACGGGGATGAGCAGGAGCGAGCACGCGACGGTGGCCCACGCGTAGAGGATGACCTGCAGGCCGACCTGCGAGCCGTTGCGGGTGGCGCCCAGCATGGGCACGTCGACTCCTTCGTACTGGTCCTTGTACTTCATCGACAGCGGCCAGTAGTGCGGCGGCGTCCAGAGGAAGACGAGCACGAACAGGATGACGGGCGGCCAGGCCAGCGAGCCGGTGACGGCCGTCCACCCGATCAGCACCGGGAAGCAGCCGGCGATCCCGCCCCAGACGATGTTCTGCTCGGTGCGGCGCTTGAGGATCATCGTGTAGATCACGACGTAGAAGAAGATGGCGGCGGCCGACAGCGTGGCCGCGAGCCAGTTGGTCGTGAACAGCAGCCACACGGTCGAGAACACCGCGAGCGTCCACGCGAAGATCAGCGCCCCGCGGGGCGACACCTCGCCGGTGACGAGCGGCCGGTTGACCGTGCGCTGCATGTGGGCGTCGATGTCGCGGTCGAGGTACATGTTGAACGCGGCCGCCGACCCCGCGCTGGCCGTGCCGCCGATGACCGTCGCGACCACGAGCCAGAGGTCGGGAAGTCCGCCCTGGGCCAGGATCATCACCGGAACGGTCGTGACGAGCAGCAGCTCGAGCACGCGCGGCTTCATCAGCGCGATGTAGGCGCGGACGGTGCGGCCGAGCGGCTGGCGGGACTCGCGAGGAGAGTGAGCGGATGCCTCGGCACCCGCCGTCGTCGTGATGTCCATCTCCCCCGCAATCGCCGCCCGCAGAAATCACTCAAGTCTATGGCATGGGGCTGAAGATCCCCCGCCGCGGACTGGCGCTCACATTCGGCGGCGCACTCGCGTGAGCGAAACGTCACGCATGCGACACGACCACGACATGCACAACACGGGCCGGTCCGCAAGACTCTGTCACACAGCGGCTCACATCGCCGGGGCGGCATGCCCCTTCGCTATGCTGAGACCACACGCGCGCCCGCGTCGATCCCCCTTCGCCCACTCCCGGGACAAGGCTGTGGTTCGGCCCCTGTCGGGCGCACCTTCATTAGAGAGGCGGTCCCGTGTCGGAGCTGCGTTGGGATGAGATCGATCGGCGCGCGGTGGACACCGCTCGTGTGCTGGCTGCGGACGCTGTGGAGAAGGTCGGCAACGGCCACCCCGGCACCGCGATGAGCCTGGCACCTGCCGCGTACCTGCTGTACCAGCGGGTGCTGCGCCACGACCCGGCCGACACGCACTGGGTGGGGCGCGACAGGTTCATCCTGTCGGCCGGACACTCGTCGCTGACGCAGTACGTGCAGCTGTACCTCGGCGGCTTCGGCCTCGAGCTGGAAGACCTCGAGTCGCTGCGCACGTGGGGCTCGAAGACGCCCGGACACCCGGAGTACGGGCACACTGCAGGTGTCGAGATCACCACCGGCCCGCTCGGCCAAGGCCTCGCCTCGTCGGTCGGCTTCGCCTACGCGGCGCGCTACGAGCGCGGCCTGTTCGACCCCGAGACCCCGGCGGGCGAGTCGCCCTTCGACCACCACATCTACGTCATCGCCGGCGACGGCGACCTGCAGGAGGGTGTGACCTCCGAGGCGTCGAGCCTGGCCGGCCACCAGCAGCTGGGCAACCTCATCGCGATCTACGACTCGAACCAGATCTCGATCGAGGACGACACGAACGTCGCCTTCACCGAGGACGTCGCGAAGCGGTACGAGTCCTACGGCTGGCAGGTGCAGGTCGTGGACTGGAAGAAGTCCGGCGAGTACGTCGAAGACGTCGCCGAGCTTTACGCCGCGATCGAGGCGGCGAAGGGCGAGACCGCCAAGCCGTCGCTGATCATCCTGCGCACCATCATCGGCTGGCCCTCGCCCGGCAAGCAGAACACCGGAAAGATCCACGGGTCGGCGCTCGGCGCCGATGAGCTCGCCGCGACGAAGAAGGTCCTCGGCTTCGACCCCGAGCAGTCCTTCGTGGTCGCCGACGACGTGCTCGCACACACGCGCTCGCTCGCCGAGCGCGCCGCCGATGCCCGCGCCGCCTGGCAGGAGTCCTTCGACGCCTGGGCCGCGGCCCACCCCGAGCGCAAGGCCCTGTTCGACCGTGTGCAGGCCCGCGAGCTGCCGGAGGGCATCGCAGGGGCACTGCCCTCCTTCGAGGCGGGCAAGGACGTCTCGACGCGTGCCGCGTCGGGCGTCGTCATCAACGCACTCGCCGCGGAGCTCCCCGAGCTGTGGGGCGGATCGGCCGACCTGGCCGAGTCGAACCTGACCACGATCAAGGACGGCAAGAGCTTCATCCCCGCCGAGTGGTCGACCCACGAGTGGTCGGGCGACCCGTACGGCCGCGTGCTGCACTTCGGCATCCGCGAGCACGCGATGGGCGCGATCGTCAACGGCATCGTCCTGCACGGCCCGACTCGCGCGTTCGGTGGAACCTTCCTCATCTTCAGCGACTACATGCGCCCCTCGGTGCGCCTTGCCGCCCTGATGGACATCCCGTCGATCTTCGTCTGGACGCACGACTCGGTCGCCCTGGGCGAGGACGGCCCGACGCACCAGCCGGTCGAGCAGCTCGCGACGCTGCGCGCGATCCCCAACTTCGCCGTGGTGCGCCCCGCCGACGCGAACGAGACCGCCGTCGCGTGGCTCGAGCTGCTGCGCCGCAACGCCGGACCCGCCGGCATCGCGCTCACCCGCCAGAACATCCCGGTGTTCCCGCGCGGTGAGGGCGAGGCATCCGGTGACACCTTCGCATCGGCCGAGCTGGCCGCGAAGGGTGCGTACGTCCTGGCCGAAGCGCCCGGCGGAACGCCCGACGTGATCCTCATCGCCACCGGCTCCGAGGTGCAGCTCGCCGTCGCGGCGCGCGAGACGCTCGCCGCCGAGGGCGTGAACGCCCGCGTGGTGTCCGCTCCCTCGCTGGAGTGGTTCGCCGAGCAGGACGACGCCTACCGCGAGTCGGTCCTGCCCGCGTCGGTCACCGCGCGCGTGTCGGTCGAGGCCGGCTCCGCGCTCACGTGGCGCGGCATCGTCGGCGACAAGGGCCGCTCGGTCGCCATCGACCACTTCGGCGCCTCCGCCGACTACAAGACCCTCTTCCAGAAGTTCGGCATCACCGCCGACGCCGTCGTCGAGGCGGCTCGCGAATCCCTTAAGGAGAACGCAGCATGAGCACCCCCACCGAAAAGCTCTCCGCCGCCGGCGTGAGCATCTGGCTGGACGACCTGTCGCGCGAGCGCATCACGTCGGGCAACCTCACCGAGCTCATCTCGACGCGCAACGTCACGGGCGTCACCACGAACCCGACGATCTTCCAGGGCGCCATCGGCGGCGGCGGCCACGCGTACGCCGACCAGATCGCACAGCTGGCGGCCAAGGGCGCGTCGGTCGACGAGGCGATCTTCGCCGCGACCACCGATGACGTCCGCGACGCGGCCGACATCTTCCGCCCGGTGTACGACGCCACGAAGGGCGTGGACGGCCGCGTGTCGATCGAGGTCTCCCCCGATCTCGCTCACGACACCGACGCCACCGTCGCGCAGGCCAAGGAGCTGTGGGCGACCGTCGACCGCCCGAACGTGCACATCAAGATCCCCGCGACGAAGGCCGGCCTCCCGGCCATCACCGCGGTGCTCGCCGAGGGCATCTCGGTGAACGTGACGCTCATCTTCAGCCTGGAGCGCTACGCCGACGTCATCGAGGCGTACCTCGCCGGAATCGAGAAGGCGAAGGATGCCGGACACGACGTGTCTCAGATCCACTCGGTCGCCTCGTTCTTCGTGTCGCGCGTCGACACCGAGGTCGACAAGCGCCTCGAGGCCATCGGCACCGACGAGGCCGTCGCGCTGAAGTCGCTCGCCGGCGTCGCCAACGCGCGGCTGGCGTACGAGCTGTACGAGCAGGCGTTCGCCACCGACCGTGCCAAGGCGCTGCTCGAGGCCGGCGCGAACGCACAGCGCCCGCTGTGGGCGTCGACCGGCGTCAAGGACCCCTCGCTGCCCGACACGCTCTACGTGACCGAGCTCGTCGCACCCGGCACCGTGAACACGATGCCCGAGAAGACCCTCGAGGCGACGTTCGACCACGGCCAGATCGCCGGCGACGCCGTCACCGGCGCCTACGCGGCCGCACACAAGGTGTTCGCCGACCTCGCGGCCGCGGGCGTCGACTTCGCCGACGTCACCCAGGTGCTGGAAGACGAGGGCGTGTCGAAGTTCATCGCCTCGTGGCACGACCTTCAGGGCACGGTCAAGACCGCGCTCGAGAACGCGCCCGAGGTCGCACGATGAGCTTCGAGATCCACCTCAGCGGCCACGTCAAGTCGGTCGTCGACGAGACCCTCCCCGGCCTCGTCGCCAGCCTCGTCGCGTCGGGCATCACCGCGGGCGACGGCTCGCTGTGGGGCCCGGCAGCCGAGGAAGAGGCGTCCAAGCGTCTCGGCTGGGTGCAGGCGGTCAGCGTCTCGCGTCCCCTCGTGCCGCAGGTCGAGGCGCTCCGCCAGCAGCTCGCCGCGAAGGGTGTCACGCGCGTCGTGCTCGCGGGCATGGGCGGCTCGTCGCTCGCGCCCGAGGTGATCGCCCAGACGGCCGGCGTGCCGCTCGTGATCCTCGACTCCACGGCCCCCGGTCAGGTCCTGGCCGCCATCGACGGCGACGCCCAGCAGGGCGACCTCAGCAGGACCGTCCTCGTCGTGTCGTCCAAGTCGGGCTCGACCGTCGAGACCGACTCGGCGAAGCGCGCCTTCGAGGCGGCCTTCCGCGACCTCGGCATCGACCCCGTCGAGCGCATCGTGGTCGTCACCGACCCGGGTTCGCCGCTCGACCAGGCGGCGCGCGCCGACGGCTACACCGTCTTCAACGCCGACCCCACGGTGGGTGGTCGCTACTCGGCGCTCACCGCGTTCGGGCTGGTTCCGGCCGGTCTCGCCGGCGTGGACATCGCAGAGATCCTCGACGAGGCGGAGGCGACCCTGCTCGAGGTCGCGATCGACAGCCCCGACAACCCCGCGCTCGTGCTCGCCGCGGCCATCGCCGGCGGCGAGCCCCGTCGCGACAAGCTCGGCCTGGTCACCGACGGCACGCACATCGTCGGCCTTCCGGACTGGATCGAGCAGCTCGTCGCGGAGTCGACGGGCAAGCAGGGCACCGGCATCCTGCCCGTCGTCCTGCTCCCGGTCTCGCCCGAGGTCGAGAACGTCCCTGCCGACCTGCAGATCGTGCGCCTGGTCGACGAGGCGAAGCGGTTCCACCTCTTCGAGCACCACAACGGCGAGGTCCTCGTCAGCGGCTCGCTCGGGGCACAGTTCGTCGTCTGGGAGTACGCCACGGCGATCGCGGGCAAGATGCTCGGCATCAACCCGTTCGATCAGCCCGACGTCGAGTCCGCCAAGATCGCCGCACGCGGCCTGCTCGATGCACGACCCGAACCGACCGAGCCGGCGTTCACCGCCGAGGGCGTCGAGGTGCGTGTGTCCGACCCCGAGCTCGCAGTCTCGGGCACCGTCGCCGGCGTGCTCGACGCGCTCTGGTCGCGTCTGCCCGCCGACGGCTACGTCTCGATCCAGGCCTACGTCAACCGGCTCGAACTCGACCAGCTCACCGGACTGCGGGAGCTCATCGCCGCCGACTCCGGACGCCCGACGACGTTCGGCTGGGGCCCCCGGTTCCTGCATTCGACGGGACAGTTCCACAAGGGCGGCCCGGCGAACGGCGTCTTCCTGCAGATCCTCGAGCGCACCGACACCGACCTCGAGATCCCCGACCGTCCCTTCACCTTCGGTCAGCTCATCCAGGCACAGGCGGCGGGCGACGCGAGCGTGCTCGCGGATGGCCACGGCCGCCCGGTCGTCACGCTCACGCTCACCGACCCCCGGATCGAAGTGCTCTCGCTCTTCGAGGCGGCCCAGTAGGAGACACGCTCCCACATGACAGTCGAGATCTCACGCGGCGGCAACCCGCTGCGCGACCCGGATGACCGTCGCCTCAACCGGATCGCCGGTCCGAGTGCTCTCGTGATCTTCGGGGTCACGGGAGACCTCTCCCGCAAGAAGCTCATGCCGGCCGTCTACGACCTCGCCAACCGCGGGCTGCTGCCTCCCGGCTTCGCGCTCGTCGGCTTCGCCCGGCGCGACTGGGAGGACCAGGACTTCGCCAAGGTCGTCTACGACGCCGTGCGCCAGCACGCGCGCACCGAGTTCCGCGATGAGACGTGGCAGCAGCTGCTGCAGGGCATCCGCTTCGTCTCCGGCGAGTTCGACGACCCGGAGGCCTTCCGCCGCCTGAAGGAGACCGTCGACAAACTCGACACCGAGCGCGGCACGATGGGCAACCACGCGTACTACCTGTCGATCCCGCCGAAGGCGTTCCCCCTCGTCGCGGAGCAGCTGAAGGCGTCGGGCCTCGTCGACGACACCGCCGACCAGCCCGACCGCTGGCGCCGCGTGGTGATCGAGAAGCCGTTCGGCCACGACCAGGAGTCGGCACGCGCTCTCAACGACGTGCTGCGATCGGCGTTCCCGACGGACTCGATCTTCCGCATCGACCACTACCTCGGCAAGGAGACGGTCCAGAACATCCTGGCGCTGCGCTTCGCGAACGAGCTGTACGAGCCGATCTGGAACCGCAACTACGTCGACCACGTGCAGATCACGATGGCGGAGGACATCGGGGTGGGCGGCCGCGCCGGCTACTACGACGGTGTCGGCGCCGCTCGCGACGTCATCCAGAACCACCTTCTGCAGCTCATGGCGCTCACCGCGATGGAGGAACCCATCTCGTTCGACGCGAAGGACCTCCGCGCCGAGAAGGAGAAGGTGCTCGCTGCGGTCACCCTCCCGGCGGACCTCGGGCGTTCGACCGCCCGCGGTCAGTATGCCGGCGGATGGCAGGGCGGCGAGAAGGTGCTCGGCTTCCTCGAGGAAGACGGCATGGACCCGCAGTCCACGACTGAGACGTACGCCGCCGTCACGCTCGAAGTCAACACGCGCCGCTGGGCCGGCGTGCCGTTCTACCTGCGCACCGGCAAGCGCCTCGGCCGCCGAGTCACCGAGATCGCCGTGGTGTTCAAGCGCGCCCCCGAGCTCCTGTTCTCGCGCAGCCAGACCTCGGGTCAGGGCCAGAACGCGCTCGTGATCCGCGTCCAGCCCGATGAGGGCGTGACGATCCGCTTCGGCTCCAAGGTGCCGGGCGCGGGCGCCCAGGTGCGCGACGTCACGATGGACTTCGGCTACGGCCACGCCTTCACCGAGGCGAGCCCCGAGGCCTACGAGCGCCTCATCCTCGATGTGCTCCTCGGCGACCCGCCGCTGTTCCCGCGGCACGAAGAGGTCGAACTGTCGTGGAAGATCCTCGACCCGATCGAGAAGTTCTGGGAGGCCCAGGGCGGACCGCTCGAACAGTACTCGCCCGGATCGTGGGGCCCGGATTCCGCGGACGAGATGCTCGCCCGCGATGGTCGCACCTGGAGGCGCCCGTGATCGTCGACCTTCCCGACACCACCGTCAGCAAGATCTCCCGTGCACTCGTCAACGTGCGCGAGGAGGGCGGGGCCGTGGCGCTCGGCCGCGTGCTGACGCTCGTCATCCTGACGCGCGAGGGCGCCGTCGAAGAGGTGATCGAGGCGGCGAACGACGCGTCGCGTGAGCACCCGATGCGCGTCATCGTGCTGATGATCCCCGACGGCGACGACGGCGAGTCCCGCCTCGACGCGCAGATCCGTGTCGGCGGCGACGCCGGCGCGAGCGAGGTCGTCACGCTGCGCGCGTTCGGCGACGCCGGCCGCTCGAACCTGGAGAGCCTGGTCACGGGCCTGCTGCTGCCCGACGCGCCGGTCGTCGTGTGGTGGCCCAACCGCACGCCCGCCAACATCTCGAAGACCTCGATCGGCCGCATCGCGCAGCGCAGGATCACGGATGCTGCGACGAAGTCCGATCCCTCGGCCTGGGTCGCCGGGCTCGGCGAGCAGTACGCACCCGGCGACACCGACCTCGCGTGGACGCGCCTGACGCGCTGGCGCGAGCAGCTGGCTGCGATCCTCGACCAGCCGCCCTACGAGCCGGTCGTCGGAGTGCGGGTGCGCGGCGCGGCCGATTCGCCGTCCACCGCGCTCCTCGCGGCGTGGCTGCGCCTCACGCTGGACGTGCCCGTCGACTGGGCGTACCTCGACGCCGAGGAGTGGCCGCACGGCATCAAGTCCGTCGCGCTCGTGCGCCCGAGCGGCGAGGTGCTCCTCGAGCGCCCGAGCCCCGGCGTGGCGATCCTGACCCAGCCGGGTCAACCCACGCACGACCTCGCGTTCCCGCGCCGCACGCTGCGCGAGTGCCTCGCCGAAGAGCTCCGTCGCCTCGATCCGGACGTCCTGTATGGTCGAGTGATCACCGAGGGCTGGGAGCTGCTCGACCCTCCGGCGACGAAGGAGACGCAGGACGCATGAGTCGTGTGGTGAGTGACCACGATGGTTGAAGCCTGGGCCGAGAAGCGGGTGGTCATCTCCCCCGATCCCTCCACGCTCGCCGAAGCGGTCGCCGCACGGTTCCTGAGCCGCGTCGCGAAGCGCGTCGACGAGGGCAAGCTCGCCCACATCGCGCTCACCGGCGGGTCGATGGGTGCGGCGGTCTTGGCCGCAGCCGCCCGCAGCCCTCGCATCGAGAAGATCGACTGGTCCGGCGTCCACTTCTGGTGGAGCGACGAGCGCTGGGTGCCGAAGGGCCACGACGACCGCAACGAGAAGCAGTCGCGCGCCGCACTCCTCGACGCGCTCGACATCCCCGCCGGTAACCTCCACGTCGCTCCGGCGAGTGACGAGGGCCTCGACCTCGACGCCGCGGCGGACGTCCACGCCGAGGAACTCGCGCGCTTCGCCGGATCGGAGGGACCGTGGCCGTCGTTCGACGTCTGCTTCCTCGGTGTCGGGCCGGACGGCCACATCGCCTCGCTGTTCCCCGACCGGCCGGAGATCCTCGTCACCGACCGCTCGGTGCTCGGCGTGCGCGACTCCCCCAAGCCGCCGCCCGAGCGTCTCACGATGACCCGGCCCGTCATCAACAGCTCGAAGCGCGTCTGGATGGTCATCGCCGGTGCCGACAAGGCCGCGGCCCTCGGCCTCGCCCTCGCGGGCGCCAGCTACGCCAGCGTGCCGGCCGCGGGCGCCAAAGGCCGCAAGCGCACGGTCTTCTTCGTCGACCAGGCAGCCGCGGCCAACGTGCCGCCCGAGCTCATCGACCGCGAGTATTGACGCGATTCGGATCGGTGCGGGCGCAGCCCGCGTTGATGCGAATCGGGTCGAGGTCGAGTGCCGCCGCGAAGCGACGGTGTATCGAGATCCAAGCGAAACCGGGTCGGATCGCCCCCGGAACGAACAGAAGAGCGGATGCCGAGGCATCCGCTCTTCTGTTGAATCCGTCGTGGTCAGTCCTGGCCGCGACGCTCGCGCAGCTGCTTCAGCGCGTCGTCGAGGAGGGCGTCGGCCTCTTCCTCGGTGCGGCGCTCCTTCACGTACGCGAGGTGCGTCTTGTACGGCTCGGTCTTCGCGACCGCGGGCGGGTTGGCCTTGTCGCGACCGGCCGGCAGACCGGAGTGCGGAGAGTCGATCGTGTCGGGGATCTCCTCGTCGGGGATCCCGGCGGCGAAGTACCGGACGGTCTCGTTGCCGAGCGCGTCCCAGTAGGACACCGCCACCCGATCTGCGTGGAACCCGTGATCCTGCTCGCCCATCGGCCCGGCACCGACGCGGGTGCCGCGGATCGCGTTGCCTCCGGTCGCCATCAGAGCGCCTGGAACTTCGTGATCAGGCCGAGCGCCACGATGGCCACGAACCACACCAGGGCCAGGATCACCGTGAATCGGTTGAGGTTGCGCTCAGCGAGTCCGGACGAGCCGAGCGCGGACGTCATGCCGCCGCCGAACATGTCGGACAGGCCGCCGCCGCGCCCCTTGTGGAGCAGGATGAGGAGGGTCAGCAGGAGGCTCGTGATACCGAGGAGCACCTGCAGGACGAACTCGAGGATCTGCACAGTCGTTGAAGCCTTTCGCCGCGATCAGTCGCCGATCGCACAAGGGTCGAGTATACCGGTCAGACGCCGACGTGCTTCTGATACCGGATGATCGCGGCGAACTCGTCGACGACGAGGCTCGCGCCGCCGACCAGCGCACCGTCCACATCGGGCTCGCGCATGAAGCTCGCGATGTTCGCGGCCTTGACGGATCCGCCGTAGAGCACGCGCGTGCGAGCCGCGGCGTCCTCCCCCAGCTTCTCCGCGATGACGTCGCGCAGCTTGGCGCAGACGTCCTGCGCCTGTTCGGGCGTGGCCGCCTGGCCGGAGCCGATCGCCCAGACGGGCTCGTAGGCGACGACGATGTCGGCGTCGGCCTTCACGCCCTCGAGCGCGGCCTTCAGCTGGCCGACGGGCACGGCGCTCGCGCCGAACTTCTCGAGATCTTCGGCCGTCTCCCCGACGCAGATCACCGGCACGAGACCGTGCTTGAGTGCGGCCTGCACCTTGGCGGCGACGATCTCGTCGCCCTCGTGGTGGTACTCGCGGCGCTCGGAGTGGCCGATGATGACATACCGGTTGTCGAGCTTCGCCAGGAAAGCACCCGACACCTCGCCGGTGTAGGCACCGGAGTCGTGCGTCGAGATGTCCTGCGCGCCGAGCGCGAACGGGATCTTGTCGGCATCGAGGAGTGTCTGCACGGTGCGCAGGTCGGTGAACGGCGGGAAGACCGCCACCTCGACCGAGTCGTGCTCGTGCTTGGCGTCCTTGAGCGTCCAGTGCAGCTTCTGGACGAACGCGACCGCCTGAAGGTGGTCGAGGTTCATCTTCCAGTTGCCGGCGATGAGCGGGGTGCGGGGTGTCACTGCCATCCGAGGACCTCCAGTCCGGGGAGCTTCTTGCCCTCGAGGAACTCGAGGCTGGCGCCTCCGCCCGTCGAGATGTGACCGAAGCGGTCGTCTGCGAAACCGAGCTGACGCACGGCGGCGGCGGAGTCGCCGCCTCCGACGACCGACAGGCCGTCGACTTCGGTGAGGGCCTGCGCGACCGCCTTCGTGCCGGCGGCGAACGGTGCGAGCTCGAACACGCCCATCGGGCCGTTCCAGAACACCGTCTTCGAGTCGCGCACGAGGTCGGCGAAGTGCGCCGCCGTCTCGGGGCCGATGTCGAGACCGAGTCCGGAGGCGCCGAAGTCGGTGTCCTCGATGGTCGCGGCGCTCGTGACCACGTACTCCGCGTCGGCGCCGAACTTCGAGGCGACGACGACGTCGGTGGGCAGCACGAGTTCGACGCCCGACTCCTCGGCCCGGCGCATGTAGTCGCGGACGGTGTCGAGCTGGTCGGCCTCGAGCAGACTCGAGCCCACCTTGTGGCCCTGGGCGGCGAGGAACGTGAACAGCATGCCGCCGCCGATGAGCAGACGGTCGACGCGCGGGAGCAGGTGCGAGATGACGCCCAGCTTGTCGCTGACCTTCGAACCGCCGAGGACGACCGTGTACGGCCGCTCGGGGTTCTCGGTGAGCCGGTCGAGCACGTCCAGCTCGGCGGCGATCAGCAGGCCTGCGGCCGAGGGCAGGAGCTGCGCGAGCTCGTATACGGACGCCTGCTTGCGGTGGACCACGCCGAAGCCGTCGGACACCAGCGCGTCGCCGAGCTCGGCCAGCTGCGCGGCGAACTCACGGCGCTCCGCGTCGTCCTTGGAGGTCTCGCCCGGGTTGAAGCGGAGGTTCTCGATCACCGCGACGTCGCCGTCCTCGAGAGCCCTGACGGCCTCGTGGGCGGACTCGCCGACGGTGTCGCGCGCGAACGCGACCGGCTTTCCGAGCAGCTCCGACAGCCGCTGGGCGACCGGGGCGAGGCTGTACTTCGCGTCGGGCGCGCCGTCGGGGCGACCCAGGTGCGAGCAGACGACGACGCGGGCGCCGGCGTTGATGAGGGCATTGAGCGTGGGAAGCGTGGCCCGCACACGGCCATCGTCCGTGATGACCGCGTCCTTGAGGGGGACGTTGAGGTCAGCACGGACGATGACGCGCTTGCCGGCCAGCGAACCCAGGGTGTCGAGGGTGCGCAGAGCCATGATCGTGTGTCAGAGGCTCTCGGCGACGTACTCGGTGAGGTCGACGAGGCGGTTCGAGTAGCCCCACTCGTTGTCGTACCAGGCCGAGACCTTGACCAGGTTGCCGCTGACGTTGGTCAGCTCCGCGTCGAAGATCGACGAGTGCGGGTTGCCCTGGATGTCGCTCGAGACGATCGGGTCCTCGGTGTACTGCAGGTAGCCGGCCAGACGGCCGTCGGCGGCAGCGGCCTTGTAGGCCTCGTTCACCTTCTCGGCCGTGAGGCCCTCGGTGGGCGTGACGATCGTGAGGTCGACGATCGAGCCGGTGGGAACCGGCACGCGGTACGACGAACCGCTCAGCTTGCCGTTGAGCTCGGGGAGCACACGGCCGATGGCCTTCGCGGCGCCGGTCGACGCGGGGACGATGTTGATCGCCGCGCCGCGCGCGCGACGCAGGTCGCTGTGGGGACCGTCCTGGAGGTTCTGGTCGGCGGTGTACGCGTGGGCGGTCATCATGAAGCCGCGCTCGATGCCGAAGGCGTCGTTGAAGACCTGCGCGAGCGGCGCGAGGCAGTTGGTGGTGCACGAGGCGTTCGAGATGATGACGTGGTTCTCGGGGTCGTAGTCGCCTTCGTTGACGCCCATGACGACCGTGACGTCGTCACCGGTGGCCGGCGCCGAGATGAGGACCTTCTTCGCGCCGCCGGCGATGTGCTTCTTGGCGTCTTCCGCCTTGGTGAAGCGGCCGGTCGACTCGATGACGATGTCGACGCCCAGGTCGCCCCAGGGGAGGTTGGCGGGGTCGCGCTCTTCGAAGACCTTGATGGTCTTGTCGCCCACGGTGATCGAGTCCGCGGTGTACGAGACGTCCTCGGACAGTACGCCGCCCACCGAGTCGTACTTGAGCAGGTGCGCGAGGGTCTTGTTGTCGGTGAGGTCGTTCACCGCCACGATTTCGAGGTCCGCGCCCTGCGCGAGGGCCGCGCGGAGGTAGTTGCGTCCGATGCGGCCGAAGCCGTTGATGCCGATCTTGACAGTCACGGAGTTTCTCCTGAGGTGTCGTGCGCGAGTGCGCAGTTGGTGCGAAATGCAGACAGAGGACAACGGCGTCCCGGCGGGCGGTCCCGACGGGACGCCGCGCCTGCTATGACAGTACCAGCAGGCCCGAGGTCTTCTGCCGGGCGGCGTCGAGGCGCTGCGCGACGTTCTGCCAGTTGACGATGTTCCATGCCGCCTTGACGTAATCGGCCTTGACGTTGAGGTAGTCGAGGTAGAACGCGTGCTCCCACATGTCGAGTTGGAAGACCGGGATCGTGCCCTGCGCGGTGTTGCTCTGCTGGTCGAACAGCTGCTGGACGATGAGCTGCTCGCCGATCGGGTCCCAGCTCAGCACCGCCCAGCCGGAGCCCTGGATGCCGGTGGCCGCGGCCGTGAAGTGGGCCTGGAACTTGTCGAACCCGCCGAAGAACTCGTCGATCGCCGCACGGAGCTCGCCCTCGGGCTCGCCGCCGCCCTCGGGCGACAGGTTGGTCCAGAAGATCGAGTGGTTGACATGTCCGCCGAGGTTGAACGCGAGGTCCTTCTCGAGCTTGTTCACGTTCGCCAGGTTGCCCGTCTCGCGGGCCTCGGCCAGCTGCTCGAGCGCGGTGTTCGCCCCGGTGACGTACGCCTGGTGATGCTTGCTGTGGTGCAGCTCCATGATCTTGCCGCTGATGTGCGGCTCGAGCGCGGCGTAGTCGTAGGGGAGGTCGGGCAAGGTGTACTTCGCCATGTTCTCTTCTTCCTGTCGGCGCGCGCCGAGGCTCCCCGGCGCAGCGAGGGTGACGGGTTCATCCTACTGAGGGCCAACGCGGCGGAGAGGGGGTTGCTTCCCTTCATGACGCGGACTACGGCGAACGTCGCCGATACGATCGCGGCATGAGGGGAGCGACGGTGCAGCGATGGGCGGCGTTCTCGGACGATCCCGGCGGCGGTAACCCCGCCGGTGTCGTCCTCGGTGCCGACGACCTCGATGAGGCCGGCATGCAGCGGATCGCCGCCGACGTCGGCTACGCCGAGACGGCGTTCGTCATGGGATCCGGCCGGGAGCGCGGCATTCGCTACTTCTCCCCCGTCGCGGAGGTGCCCTTCTGCGGCCACGCGACTGTGGCGTCGGCGATCGCGCTGGCCGGTGAGCTCGGCGACGGCCCCTTCCTCTTCGACACTCCCGTCGGGCGCGTCGACATCGAGACGCACACGGATGCCGGCGTCCGCACGGCGGCGTTCACGAGCGTCGAGCCGTGGGTCGAGGAGCTGCCGGATGCCACGCGCGACGCCCTGCTCGCACTGACCCGTCTCACGCCGGACGACCTCGACCCGCGGCATCCGCCACGGCTCGCGTTCGCCGGCAACCGGCATCCGCTCCTCGTGCTCGCCGACCTGGGCGCCTTCGACTCCCTGAGGTTCGATCCCGGCGAGGCGCGCGCGCTGATGGATGCCGAGGGCTGGCCTGCGACGATCATCGTGCTGTATGAGCACGGCACCGGGCGATGGGAGGCGCGCAACATCTTCCCGGTCGGAGTCATCGCCGAGGACCCCGCGACCGGCGCCGGCGCAGCCGCGACCGGCGGCTATCTGCGGGCGACCGGCGCCGTGACCCCGCCGGCACGCGTGCTCATCGAGCAGGGCCGCCACGTCGGACGGCCCGGTCTGCTGACCGTGGACATCCCGGAGTCGGGCGGCATCACCGTGTCGGGCACGGCGGTGCCGATCGGCTGAGGCGCGTCAGTCCTCGATGCCCGCGGGCACCGCGGACTCGGTGCCGGGGAGACCCTCGGCGTCGGCCTTCTTGTCGGCCATCGCGAGCAGCCGGCGGATGCGGCCGGCGACGGCGTCCTTCGTGAGGGGCGGGTCGGCGTGGTGGCCGAGCTCGTCGAGACTCGCGTCGCGGTGGGCGAGCCGGAGCGCACCGGCCTCGCGGAGGTGGTCGGGCACCTCGTCGCCGAGGATCTCGAGCGCACGCTCCACGCGGGCGCACGCGGCGACTGCCGCCTGGGCGGAGCGCCGCAGGTTGGCGTCGTCGAAGTTCACGAGGCGGTTGACCCCTGCGCGCACCTCGCGGCGCTGGCGCAGCTGATCCCACTCGGCGGCCGCCTTCTCAGCGCCCATCGCCGCCAGGGCGGCACGGATGGCCTCCCCCTCGCGCACGACGACGCGCGGCACGCCGCGCACCTCGCGGGCCTTGCCGGCGATGCCGAGCCGGTGGGCCGCGCCGACGAGGGCCATCGCCGCCTCGGGAGACGGGCAGGTGATCTCGAGCGCAGCCGAACGGCCGGGCTCGGACAGCGAGCCCGCGGCGAGGAACGCGCCCCGCCAGATGGCGGCGAGGTCGCCGCGCGAGCCGGTGGTGAGCTTGTTGGGCAGGCCGCGGACGGGGCGGCGGCGCTGGTCGAGGAGTCCGGTCTGACGTGCGAGCGTCTCTCCGCCCTCGATGACCCGGACCGCGTAGTGGCTGCCGCCGCGCGCGCCCGACCCCTGCACGTGGACGAGCTCCGGGCGCACG
This sequence comes from Microbacterium sp. NPDC056003, assembly GCF_042274785.1. Classification (NCBI taxonomy): domain Bacteria; kingdom Bacillati; phylum Actinomycetota; class Actinomycetes; order Micrococcales; family Microbacteriaceae; genus Microbacterium; species Microbacterium sp. NPDC056003. The sequence continues at coordinate 387,711 of NZ_JBHJXQ010000002.1, forward strand.
CCGTAGAGCTCCATCAGGTCGCGCGCTGTGCGGCGGGCGAGGACGTCGGAGTCGAGTTCCGCCTCGACCGCGACCCGATTGGCGATCGAGTGCAGGCCGCCCGAGAACCGCAGCAGGGAGGTGAGCTCGGCCACCCGGGCCGTGGGGCGCGGGTCGCGCACGGTGATCAGCTCGGCCTTCACGTCAGCGGTCAGCGACACGGGACTCCTCTTCGCGGGGTGGGGGAACGACGGTCCAGCCTACCCGCGCGCCGGACCGTTGGTGGTGGGTCTACTCTCGCCCGAGGTCGCGATGCTTCACACGCACCGCGACTCCCGGCACCTCGGCCAGGCGGTCTGCGAGCTCGCGGGCCATGACGACCGAGCGGTGCTTGCCCCCGGTGCAGCCCACCGCGACCACGGAGTGGCGCTTGTTCTCGCGCTGATAGCCGGCCAGGACGGGCTTGAGCGCAGTCGCGTACGCGTCGATGAACTCCTCGGCGCCCGTCTGCGCGAGCACGAACTCGCGCACCTCGTCGTCTTCGCCGGTGAGCGGGCGCATCGTCTCGTTCCAGAACGGATTCGGCAGGAAGCGCATGTCGGCGACGAGGTCGGCGTCGGGCGGGAGTCCGTACTTGAAGCCGAAGCTCAGGATCGTGAGGATATGGCGGGCGGCACCGGCGTCGGCGAAGAGGTCGTTCACCTGAGTCGCGAGCTGGTGGATGTTGTACGTCGAGGTGTCGACGATGACGTCCGCGCTCTCGCGCACGCCCATGAGGCGCTCGCGCTCGAGCCGGATGCCGTCGAGGATCGTGCCGTCGCCCTGCAGCGGGTGCGGGCGCCGGACGGCCTCGAAGCGGCGCACGAGCACGTCGTCGGCGGCGTCCAGGAACAGAAGACGGATCTGACGCCGCTCGCGCAGCGCGCGCATCGCATCGGGCAGGTCCGAGAACAGGTCGCGTCCTCGGACGTCGACGACCACCGCGACCTTCGGAAGGACGCCGGCGGCCAGTTCGGTCAGGTCGAGCAGGGGCCTGAGCATCTGCGGCGGGAGGTTGTCGACGACATACCAGCCGAGGTCTTCCAGCGCGTTGGCTGCGGTCGACCGACCGGCGCCGGACATGCCGGTCACGATCAGCACCTCACCGGCCTGGCGCGCTGCCTCGGTCATGACCACCCCCGTCGTCCACCCCAGCCTATCGAGCGGAGAGGTGGGCATGGATCGACGCGGCCAGCTTCGGACCCACACCGGGGAGCTCTGCGATCTGCTCGGGGGTCGCCTCCTTCAGAGCCGCGACCGAGCCGAAGTGACGCAGCAGCGCCTTGATGCGGGCCTCTCCGAGCCCGGGCACCTCGGCGAGCACGCTCTGGATGTCGCGGCGACGCCGGCGGCGCTGGTGGGTGATGGCGAAGCGGTGGGCCTCATCTCGCAGCCGCTGCAGGAGGTAGAGCGACTCGGACGTGCGCGGCAGGATCACCGGGTACTCCTCCCCCGGCAGCCACACCTCCTCGAGGCGCTTCGCGATGCCGCACAGCGCGATCTCCTCGTGACCCGCGTCCCGCAGTGCGCGCGCTGCGGCTTCGACCTGTGGCTTGCCGCCGTCGACGACGAGCAGCTGGGGTCGATAGGCGAAACGGGCGCGTCGACGCTCGGTGACGACCTCGCCGTCGGCCGTGGCATCGGCGGGTGGTGGGACGTCGTCGTCGTCGGGACGATCGAGGTAGGCGAGCCGGCGCCGCAGCACCTGGTAGATCGAGTCGGTGTCGTCCGTGGTCTCCTCGACCTTGAACGAGCGGTACTGGTCTTTGCGCGGCAGGCCGTCTTCGAAGACGACCATCGAGGCGACGACGTTCGTGCCGCCGAGGTGCGAGACGTCGAAGCACTCGATGCGCAGCGGGGCCTCGGCCAGGTCGAGCGCCTCCTGCAGGTCGGTGAGCGCCTGCGAGCGGGCGACGTAGTCGCTCGTGCGGCGGGTCTTGTGCAGCATGAGCGCCTGCTGGGCGTTGAGCGTCGCGGTCTTCATGAGCTCCGCCTTGCGCCCGCGCTGGGCGACCTGGATCGTCACCGACTTGCCGCGACGATCGCGCAGCCACTGCTCGAGGTCGTCGGCGTCGTCGGGCATCGCAGGCACGAGGACCTGGCGTGGGATGTCGGCGCCGTCGGCGTTGCCGTAGGTGCGCTGCAGCACCTGGTCGACGAGGTCGCCGCCGGTGATGTCGAGCTCCTTCTCGATGGTCGTGGCCCGCACGCCGCGGACGCGTCCGCCACGGATGACGAAGTGCTGCACGGTCGCGGCGAGCTCGTCCTCGGCGATGCCGAACAGATCGGCATCGGTGTCGGCAGCGAGCACCAGGGCACTCTTGTTGAGCACCGCATCGATGGCCTGGAGGCGGTCCCGGTAGACGGCGGCCGCCTCGTAGTCCATCGCCGCCGACGCTTCCTTCATGCGCGCGGTGAGCTCCTTGCGGAAGCGCTGGTCGCCGCCCGCCATGAAGGCCACGAAGTCCTCGACGATCGCGCGGTGCTCTTCGATCGTCACCTTCATCGAGCAGGGCCCGCCGCAGCGTCCGATCTGCCCGGGGAAGCAGGGCCGCCCGGAAGCCATCGCCTTCTTGTACGACGAGTCGCTGCACGTGCGGATGGGGAAGACCTTGATCATCAGGTCGATCGTGTCGTGGACGGCCCACACCTTCGGGTACGGGCCGAAGTACTTCGCACCGGGGATGCGGCGGTTGCGCGTCACGATGACCCGCGGCGCCTCATCGCCGAGCGTGATCGCCATGAACGGATACGACTTGTCGTCGCGGTAGCGCACGTTGAAGGGCGGATCGAACTCCTTGATCCACATGTACTCGAGCTGCAGCGAATCCACGTCGCTGGCGACGACCGTCCACTCGACCGATGCCGCCGTGGTCACCATCCGCCGGGTGCGCTCGTGGAGCGTGCGCAGTGGGGCGAAGTAGTTCGACAGGCGGGCGCGCAGGTTCTTGGCCTTGCCGACGTACAGCACACGTCCATCGGCGTCGCGGAAGCGGTACACGCCGGGATTGGTCGGAATCTCACCCGGTTTGGGCTTGTATGCGACCGTGGGTGCGGATCGTGCCATCGGGGTCAGCCGGCCTTGCGGACCGCCTGCGCCCCGCCCAGGACCTCGGCGAGGAACGCTCCCGTGTGGCTGCCCTCGACGCGCGCGACCTGCTCCGGCGTGCCCGTGGCGACGATCTCGCCGCCGCCGGAGCCGCCCTCGGGTCCGAGGTCGATGATCCAGTCCGCGCTCTTGATGACGTCGAGGTTGTGCTCGATGACGATGACGGTGTTGCCCTTGTCGACCAGCCCGCCGAGCACCTCGAGCAGACGGCGCACGTCTTCGAAGTGCAGACCCGTCGTCGGCTCGTCGAGCACGTAGATGGAGCGCCCGTTCGACCGGCGCTGGAGTTCGGTCGCCAGTTTGACGCGCTGCGCCTCACCGCCCGACAGGGTGGTCGCCGACTGACCGAGGCGCACGTAGCCGAGGCCCACGTCGACCAGGGTGCGCAGGTACCGGTGGATCGCCTGGATCGGCTCGAAGAACTCGGCCGCCTCGGAGATCGGCATCTCGAGCACCTCGGCGATGTTCTTGCCCTTGTAGTGCACGGCGAGCGTGTCGCGGTTGTACCGCTTGCCGTGGCACACCTCGCAGTCGACGTACACGTCGGGGAGGAAGTTCATCTCGATCTTGATCGTGCCGTCACCCGAGCACGCCTCGCACCGGCCGCCCTTGACGTTGAAGCTGAAGCGTCCGGGCTGGTAGCCGCGCGCCTTCGCCTCGGGCGTCTCGCTGAAGAGCGTGCGGATCCGGTCGAACACGCCGGTGTAGGTGGCGGGGTTCGAGCGCGGCGTGCGACCGATCGGCCCCTGGTCGACGTGCACGACCTTGTCGAGGTCGTCGGTTCCGGTCACGCGCGTGTGCTTGCCGGCCACCCGGCGCGCACCGTTGAGGCGGGTGGCGAGCACTTCGTAGAGGATGTCGTTCACCAGCGACGACTTGCCCGAACCGCTGACACCGGTCACCGCGGTCAGCACCCCGAGCGGGAAGTCGACGGTCACGTTCTTCAGGTTGTTCTCGCGCGCGCCGACGACCGTCACCTTGCGGCTCTTGTCGACCTTGCGGCGCTTCTTCGGCGTCGGGATCTCGCGACGGCCCGCGAGGTAGTCGCCGGTGATCGAGTCGCTCTCGTTGAGCAGCTGCTCGAGCGGGCCGGAGTGCACGACGTCGCCGCCGTCGACGCCGGCGCGGGGGCCGATGTCGACGATCCAGTCGGCCGCGTGGATGGTCTCCTCGTCGTGCTCGACGACGATCAGCGTGTTGCCCAGATCGCGGAGCGTGATGAGCGTCTCGATAAGGCGCCGGTTGTCTCGCTGGTGGAGACCGATCGACGGCTCGTCGAGCACGTACAGCACGCCGGTGAGGCCCGACCCGATCTGCGTGGCGAGCCGGATGCGCTGCGCCTCGCCGCCGGAGAGAGACCCTGCCGAGCGGCTGAGATTGAGGTAGGTGAGTCCGACCTGGATGAGGAAGTCGAGACGGAGACGGATCTCGCGCAGCACCTGCGCGCCGATCTTCGCCTCGCGATCGGTGAGCTCGAGCCCGGCGAAGAAGGCCTGCGCGTCGGCCAGGCTCAGGCGCGAGGCATCCGCGATCGAGTGTCCGTGCACGAGCACCGACAGCACCTCGGGCTTCAGTCGCGCGCCGTCGCAGACGGGGCACGGCACCTCGCGCAGGAACTCGGCCCACCGCTGGCGCTGCGTGTCGGTCTCGGCCTGGAGGTACTGCCGCTCGATGTAGGGCACCACGCCCTCGAAGCCAGAGGAGTAGCGCATCTCGCGGCCGTAGCGGTTCTTCCACCGCACGGTGACCTTGTAGTTCTCGCCGCGCAGCACCGCCTCGCGCACCTCGGCGCGCAGCATCCGCCACGGGGTGTCGAGTGAGAAGTCGAGATCATTCGCCAAGCCCTCGAGCAGGCGCTCGTAGTACTGGAAGAGGCCCTTGCCCTGCGTGGTCCACGGGATCAGCACGCCCTCGCGGATGGACAGCTCTTCGTCGCCGACCATGAGGTCGACATCGACCGACATGCGCGTGCCGAGCCCCGAACAGGCCGGGCAGGCGCCGAACGGCGCGTTGAACGAGAACGTGCGCGGCTCGATCTCGGTGAGCTGCAGCGGATGCCCGTTCGGACACGCGAGCTTCTCGGAGAACGACTGCCATGCCTCGTCGCCCTCGGCGTCGACGAAGTTCACCTGCATCACGCCGCCGGCGAGCCCGAGCGCGGTCTCGACCGAGTCGGTGACGCGGCTGAGGATGTCGGGGCTCGCCACGAGGCGGTCGACGACCACCGCGATGTCGTGCTTGTAGCTCTTCTTGAGCGCAGGCGGCTCGGCCAGCTGGATCAGCTCGCCGTCGACGACGGCGCGGGCGTAGCCCTTGGCCGAGAGCTCCTTGAAGAGGTCGACGAACTCGCCCTTCTTCTGGGTGACGACGGGAGCGACGATCTGATACCGGGTGCGCTCGGGCAGCTCCATCAGCTGATCGGCGATCTGCTGCACCGTCTGGCGCTGGATGACCTCGCCGCACTCGGGACAGTGCGGTACGCCGATGCGCGCCCACAGCAGACGCATGTAGTCGTGGATCTCGGTGATCGTGCCGACCGTCGAGCGCGGGTTGCGGTTGGTCGACTTCTGATCGATGGAGACGGCCGGGCTGAGACCCTCGATGAAGTCGACGTCGGGACGGTCGACCTGACCGAGGAACTGACGGGCGTACGCGCTCAGCGACTCGACGTAGCGGCGCTGCCCCTCGGCGAAGATGGTGTCGAACGCGAGGCTGGACTTGCCGGAGCCGGAGAGGCCCGTGAACACGACGAGCGAGTCGCGCGGGATGTCGAGGTCGACGTTCTTGAGATTGTGGACGCGGGCACCGCGGACGCTGAGCTTTCCACTGGTGTTTCCGGGCACGGCGACAGGAACGATGGGCACCAGACAAGTTTAGGCGGGGCCTCCGACATCGGTCTCGGAGACCCCGCCTTCACTGGCTACTACCAGACGAGCAGCGGAATCGTCGGGCTCTCGGACGGCTTCACATTGTCACTGCCGCCGTAGGACACCGACAGCTTGTGCACGCCGCGGCCGAGCGTGGGGAGCTTGACCTTGACACGACCGCGGTCGTCGGCGGTGAGCGTCGCCGTAGCGATCGCCGTCTTGCCGTCGTAGATCGTCACCTCGCCGGTCACCGCGGTGCGCTTCTCCGCCACGACGAGGGTCGTGAACTGCACAGCGGAGCCCTTCTTGGCGATGAGCTTGTTCGGCAGGCCGATGGTGGCGCTGTCGGCGCGCTCGAACACCGTGATCGGCACATCGATGCTCGTGCCGGTTGCCGTGCTGATGGTGAGCGGAACCTCGACAGGAGTGCCGAACGGCGCCTTCCCCGTGATGCCCTCGGGGACGGTGACCGAGACGGTCGCGGAGCCGCTGCCCTCGCCGTGCGTGCTCGGCAGTGCGAGGGTGACGGCACCCGAGCCCGCAGGCTTTCCGCCGATCGCCACGTCGACGGTCTCGACGCGCGGCTCGGTCGTGCTGAAGTCCAGCGAGGCCAGCGGAAGGTCGAAGGTCGTGCCGACTTCGTGTCCGCGCTCACCTGCCGAGGGGAGCGTGACGCCGACCGAGCGCTGCACGTAGTCCGGCGTCGCGGTCTGGATCTCGGCCATGTACGCGACCATCGACTCGAGGTCCACCTGTCCGGTGTCGCGCTTGGCCGTCCCCTGCCCAATGGCGAAGAAGTTGTCTCCGCCCGACGCGAGGAACGAGTTCGCCACGACGCGGTACGAGGCCGCGGGGTCGATGTCCACGCTGTCGAGGGTCATGCGCACGATGCGCGACCCCGCCGGGGCCGCCGGGTCGTAGGCGTATTCGAAGCCCTTCGAGATTCCGAGCTTGAGGAACGGACGCGACGCTCCGGCGGGCTGCCACTGCTGCTCGAGCGCCTGCCGGATCTGGTCTCCGGTCAGCGACAGTGTGACGAGCGTGTTCGCGAACGACTGGACCGTGGCGGCCTCGCGGTAGGTCAGCACGCCGTCCGGCGCGAACGTCATGTCTGCCCGCAGGCCGCCCGGGTTCATGAACGCGATCTGCGTGGCCGGATCCGTGCGCTTGGCCGACCAGAGCTGCGCGTCGGCGACGAAATTGCCGAGGGTGGACTCGCCACCGCGGTTCTCCGCGCCGCCGGCGAGCTTGGCACGGTTGAAGTCGGCGGTGATGCTGCCGAGCTTGACCGACCCGGGCCCGTCAGCCGCCTTGACGGCGTCGTCGACCAGGAGCTTGATCGGGTCGTCGGCCGGAACGGTGTAGCGAGGAACCGTCGGCGTGGCCGGGTTGCTGTCGTGATCCCAGTACATGTCGACGACGTTGTTCGTCATCGACAGCACCTCGCCGGAGTCCGGGTCGACCTGGATCTCCATGTTGCTGAACTTCTCGCCGTACTGGCCCGACGAGATGACCGGGCGCATGCCGGTGTCGCCGCCGTAGGGCACCTGGTGGTTGTACGCGAGGTGCGTGTGCCCGGACACGATCGCGTTGACCTTGGGCGTCACGCCGTTGACGATCGCCCCGAACGGCGATGCGGGGTCCGTCGCGGCGGCGTACGAGGTGCCGCTCGCGCCCTCGTGGATGAGGAGGATCAGCACGTCGGCCTCACCGTTGGCGTCATCGCCGTCGGTCAGCTCGTCCGCGACCGCGTTGACACTGTCGACGATGTCGCGCACCTCGACGTCCTGGATGCCGGCGGGAGCGACGAGCGACGGAAGCTCCTCCGTCACGGCACCGATGAAGCCGACGTTGATCCCGTCCATCTCCTTGACCCACGATTCCGCGAGCCCGGGGAGTCCGGTCGACTTCTCGTACACGTTGGCGGCGATGTACTCCCAGTCGGCGAGATCCTGCACGCGACCCTTGAGATCGTCCCAGCCCTTGTCGAATTCGTGGTTGCCCGCCGCGCTGACCTCGAGCCCGGCCTCGTTGAGGGTCTCGATCGTCGGAACGTCGTTCTGGATGAACGAGGTGAAGGTCGACGCGCCGATCAAGTCGCCGGCGGCGGCGAACACGGTGTTCGGGTTGGAGGTGCGCACCTGGTTCACGGCCTGCGCGAGCGCGGCGACTCCGCCTGAAGGGGCCACCTGCTCGATGCGTCCGTGGAAGTCGTTCACGGTGACGAGATTGATCGAGACCGGGTCGGCGGCCTGTGCGGCGGGAGCGGCGACGAGGACGCCCGCTCCGAGGGCGACGACGCCGAGGGCGGCGGTTGCGGTGAGACGACGGCGCCGTGGGACGGGGCGGTCTTGGTGGGACCTTGTGCGCATGGGTGGCTTCCTCTGTGCTGGATCGGAACAACGGTGTTTCCGGCATCCGGTACGCAGGTTCACCGCGGTCGGGACGCCGCTCCTGAGCCTAAGTTCCGATCGGCCGGACGACCAGAGGGGTGAGAAGATTTCACCCACCCGTGATCTGGCGGTTCCGCGAGCCCGAGAACGGCGCGAGGGCGTCGCGCAGCGACAGCAGGGACGCGGCATCCGTTCCCACACTCGCCATCACCTGGGAGGGCACCGCCAGCGCGCGTTCGCGCAGCGCGACCCCCTCTGCGGTCAGCCGGACGTCGAGCACCCGCTCATCGCCGTCGCGCCGCGACTTCGACACCAGGCCCTGCGACTCCAGACGCTTCACCAGCGGCGAGAGGGTCGCCGGCTCGAGCGCGAGTTCGTCTGCGAGGTCGCGCAGCGATCGGGGTGAGCGCTCCCACAGTGTCAGCATCACGAGGTACTGCGGATGCGTGAGCCCGAGAGGCTCGAGGATCGGCCGGTAGATCGCCACCACATTGCGCGCCGCCGTCACCAGAGCGAAGCACACCTGGTTGTCGAGCTTGAGCAGCTCGTCGGGGCTCCACGAATATTCGCTCACGGCCGGATCCTCCAGGGTCTGATCGTTAGTACACTAATCATATGAGCGATACGGATGCCTCGGCCGAACGACCTCCGCTGCGAGACCGCGTGCGCGAGGCCGGCGGCTGGTACTCCTTCCTCAACACGAGGCTGATCCGGCTGGCGGGTCCGGCTGCCGTCGGTCCGTACGAGACCGCTCCCCCGCCGTCCGCCGCCGAGCGCGCCGAGCGGGCGTGCCCGCTGTGCGGCGCGCCGATCACGCAGCACACCTTCGACCGCAGCGGACCCAAGCCGCTCATGCACTGCCCCTGACGGCGGTCACGCTCCAGCCGCCGCCTCCGTCGGCTACGCGTGCCCTGCGCGCTCCATCGCCCGGAGCTCTTTCTTCAGGTCTTGCACCTCGTCACGCAGCCGCGCCGCCAGCTCGAACTTGAGCTCACCCGCCGCCGCGAGCATCTGACCGCTGAGGTCGGCGATGGTCGCCTCCAGCTGCTCGGCCCCTTCGGCCGCGATGCCCTCGCGCCGCAGCTGAGGCGTCGGAGCCTTGCCCTTGCCCGACTTGAGCTTCGCCGACGTCTTGCGCGAGAGCATCGCATCGGTGTCGGATGCCTCGCGCGCGAGCGCGTCGGTGATGTCGGCGATCCGCTTGCGCAGCGGCTGCGGATCGATGCCGTTCGCGGTGTTGTACGCGATCTGCTTCTCGCGCCGGCGATCGGTCTCTTCGATGGCGTTGCGCATCGAGTCGGTCACCGTGTCGGCGTACATGTGCACCTCGCCCGAGACGTTGCGCGCCGCACGGCCGATCGTCTGGATGAGCGACGTGCCGCTGCGCAGGAATCCCTCCTTGTCGGCGTCGAGGATCGACACCAGCGACACCTCGGGAAGATCGAGTCCTTCACGCAGGAGGTTGATGCCCACGAGCACGTCGTACATGCCCGCCCGGAGCTCGCTGAGAAGCTCGACCCGGCGCAGCGTGTCGACGTCGGAGTGCAGATAGCGAACGCGGACACCGTGCTCGCCGAGGAAGTCGGTGAGCTCTTCAGCCATCTTCTTGGTCAGCGTCGTGACCAGGACGCGCTCGTCGCGCGACGCACGCAGCCGGATCTCTTCGAGCAGGTCGTCGATCTGCCCCTTCGACGGCTTGACCACGATGTGCGGGTCGACGAGGCCGGTCGGGCGGATGATCTGCTCGACCACTCCGTCGGCGATCCCCATCTCGTAACGACCGGGGGTGGCGGAGAGGTACACCGTCTGGCCGACGCGCTCTTTGAACTCGTCGAATCGCAGCGGTCGGTTGTCGAGCGCGCTGGGAAGCCGGAACCCGTGCTCGACGAGGGTGCGCTTGCGCGAGGCATCCCCCTCGTACATCGCCCCGATCTGCGGCACCGTCACGTGCGACTCGTCGATCACCATGAGGAAGTCGTCGGGGAAGAAGTCGAGCAGCGTGTGCGGCGGCTCGCCCGGCATGCGCCCGTCGAGGTGGCGGGAGTAGTTCTCGATTCCCGAGCAGAACCCCAGCTGCTGCAGCATCTCGAGGTCGAACGTGGTGCGCATGCGCAGGCGCTGGGCTTCGAGCAGCTTGTTCTGCGACTCGAGCTCCTTCAGACGCTGCTCGAGCTCGTGCTCGATCGTCCCGATCGCCCGCTGCACCGTCTCGGTGCCCGCCGCGTAGTGGGTCGCCGGGAAGATCGGCACCGCGTCGAGGCGCTGGATGACGTCGCCCGTGAGCGGGTGCAGCATGTAGATCGCCTCGATCTCATCGCCGAACAGCTCGATGCGCACGGCGAACTCCTCGTAGACCGGGATGATCTCGATCGTGTCGCCGCGGACCCGGAAGTTGCCGCGCGAGAAGTCGACGTCGTTGCGGTTGTACTGCATCGCGATGAACTTGCGGATGAGTGCGTCGCGGTCGTAGCGCTCGCTCACCTGCAGCGCCACCATCGCTCGCAGATACTCCTCGGGCGAGCCGAGTCCGTAGATGCACGACACGGTGCTGACCACGACCACGTCGCGGCGGCTCAGCAGCGAGTTGGTCGTCGAGTGCCGCAGACGCTCGACCTCGGCGTTGATCGACGAGTCCTTCTCGATGAAGGTGTCTGTCTGCGGGACGTAGGCCTCGGGCTGGTAGTAGTCGTAATAGCTGACGAAGTACTCGACCGCGTTGTTCGGCATGAGCTCGCGGAACTCGTTGGCCAGCTGCGCGGCCAGCGTCTTGTTGTGCGCGAGCACCAGTGTCGGCCGCTGCACCTGCTCGATCAGCCAGGCGGTCGTCGCGGACTTGCCGGTGCCGGTCGCGCCGAGCAGCACGACGTCGGTCTCTCCGGCGTTGATGCGGGCGGCGAGGTCGGCGATCGCCTGCGGCTGGTCGCCGGACGGCTCATACTCGCTGATGACCTCGAAGGGGCGCACGGAACGTGTGGCTTGCACCGTTCAAGCGTAGGCGGCCCCTCCGACACGCGGGCCGGCGTTCGCGCCGGGCGGACCGACTCAGAACCCTCCGCCGCCGTCGCCGCCGCCGAAGCCCCCTCCGTCGAACCCTCCCCCGAAGCCCCCGCCGTCGAATCCCCCGCCGCCGTGATCGCCCGCGAAACCCCCGCCGTCGAAGGCCGACGACGTTCCCGGGTCGTACGTGTCGCCGACCCACGCCGGCTCCGATGCGATCGCCAGCGACCCCGCCCCCGACGAGAAGTACGTCACCACGACAGCGGAGAGCAGGAAGTTCTGCGAGACGACGGCCGCGACGCCGCTGCTCGTCAGCAGCGTGCGCGGATCGATGTCGTCGCGGGCGTCGCGGTCTGCGCCAGACCCCGCGTCCTGCGCGCGCTGGGCGCGGCGCTCCTCCGCTCGGCGGAACAGCCTCGCGAGCACCGTCGGGTCGTCGGCCGCGGCATCCTGCTCCGCATCCGACAGGAAGGGTCGCAGCTGCTCGAACATCGCGCGCCGTCGGGCGGCGGGAACATCGCGGAACGCGGCCGCGTGCGCCTTCTCGATGACGGATGCCGGAAGCGTGTTGAGCAGGTACACGTACCTGCCCATCCGCTCCTCGTCGGTCAGCGCCGCGTAGCGCCGCTTGCGCCGGAATCTCGAGAGCATGCCCATGCGCCACCTCCGTGTGTGGTGTCAGGCTACGCCGTCCGCGGCGCCGGCCCTACCCCGGCGATCGCGCGGCGGCGCGCGCAGCGAGCCGCGCGGGCAGCGTCGCCCACAGCTCGTCCACCTGGCGGACGGTGTCGTCGAGTGAGCCGGTGGTGTCGATCACGGCGTCGGCGATCGCCAGGCGCGCCTCGTCGGGCACCTGCGCGGCGATCCGTGCGGCGGCGTCGGCTTCGCTCATGCCGCGCAGCTCGACGAGCCGCTGCCGCCGGACGCCGGCCGGGGCGTCGGCGACCACGATGAGCTCCCACGGGTCGTCGACCCTCGCCTCGACCAGCAGCGGAACGTCGTAGACGACGACCGCCGACGGGTCGGCGTCCCGCGCCTCGGCGAAGCGGCGCGCGGACTCGGCGCGCACCGCAGGATGGACGATCGCGTTCAACCGCGTCACGGCCGCGCCGTCGCCGAACACCCTGCCGGCGAGCGCCGCTCGGTCCAGCGCGCCGTCGGGCTGGAGCATCCCGTCACCGAATTCCTGCGCGATCGCCGCGAGCACCGGAGAACCGGGCTGCTGGACGTCGCGGACGATCTGATCGGCGTCCACGACGACGGCACCGAGTTCGGCGAGCCGTCGCGCGATGGTGGACTTCCCCGACGCGATACCGCCGGTGAGGGCAATGAGGGGCATGCAACGAGAATGCCATGTGCGCGTGAACCTTGGGCGCTCCTGAGGTCGCACTGAGGGTGGCCTGAGCGCATGCGAGTAGCGTCGGGGCAACCCGAAAGAAGACCGGCTTCGTGGGGGTCTCTGGGGAGGTTGGGACGTGGCCTACCGACGCAGCATTGCGCGGCAGGCTCGATGCCCAGCCACCCACCTGTCCGTCTCCGGAACGAGACGGAGTGACGGGGCCGGGACTCGGTGCGGTGGGGTGGCGATCGTGGGGGCGATCGCCACCCCCATCCCCGCCGCGCGGGCGAGGACACGGTGCAGATCATGACCGCCCACGCGCCGCGCCTGTTCCAGCACGCGTTCTGGGATATCCTGACCGACGTCCGCGAGACGGCGCTCGTCTCGCTGACGCCGGAGGATGAATCGGTGGAAGATCAGCGCGTGGCCGTCGTCATCGAGGACGAGGAGGACATCCGCTCGCTCTTGTCCGCGGTGCTCGCACAGGCCGGTTTCGAGGTGCACGGAGCCGGCAACGGCCAGGACGGGCTCGACCTCGTCGTCGAGCACCAGCCCCTCGTGACCACTCTCGACGTGAACATGCCCGGAATGGACGGCTTCGAGACCGCGAAGCGCATCCGCTCGATCAGCACGACGTACATCGTGATGCTCAGCGCCCGCACCGAGGAGATCGACGCCCTCCAGGGCCTCGAAGCCGGTGCAGACGACTACGTCGCGAAGCCGTTCCGCCCTCGCGAGCTGCGAGCCCGCATCGACGCGATGCTGCGTCGGCCGAGGCACCATGTCGCCGCTGCCACGCCGGCGGTCGAGGCATCCGACAACTCCCGCGCCTGGCTCGAGCACCAGGGACTCCGGCTCAACCCCGACATGCGCATCGTCATGGTCGACGGCGACGACCTCGAGCTCACGCGCAGCGAGTTCGACATCCTGGCCGACCTCCTCGCCGCCGGGCGGCGGGTGCGCGGAAAGTCCGACCTCGCACTCATGCTGCGCGGCGAGCAGTTCACCGGCGTCGAGTTCGTCAGCGACAGCGACGCGCGGGCGATCGAGGTGCACGTGGCCAACCTGCGGCGCAAGCTGGGCGAGTCGCCGACGAATCCGCGGTGGATCGAGACCGTGCGGGGCGTCGGCTACCGGCTGACCGCGTCGTGACCGGTGACGTCCCCGTGACGCCGAGTCCCCCACGCCGAGCGACGTGATCCGGAGCCGACGCCGCTAGTCGGCCTCTCCGACGAGCACCGACGACTCCACACTGGCGGCCGCCCGGCTCGCCGCCTCGCGTGCGACACGGAGGAGCGCGTGCGCGTCGTGACCGGTGACGTCGCTCAGCGCGACGCCGACGCCGACGACGGGGATCACTCCCCCGCCGACCTTGCCGAGGTCGTCGAACAGGCCGCGGTAGATCGCGCCGGCCTGCCGACGCGCGTCGAGGTCGGTGTCGACGAGCACGCCGACCACGAGTCCCGTCGCACCGTCTTCGCCGACGAGCGCGTTCGAGGGAGCATGGCGGCGCACGCCGGTGCGCCAGGTCCGGGTGACGGCCAGCGCGACTTCGCTTCCGAACGCCGTCGAGATCTGGTCGAGGTCGTCGACCCGCACGGCGATCACGCCGACGAGCTCCGAGCGCGCGGAAGCCCGCTCGCAGAGGCCGACCAGCGCGGCGTCGAACAGATCGCGCGACAGGATGCCGCCTTGCGCCGAGACGAACGTGTCCGGGCGCAGATAGCCGCGCATCGGTGCGCGCGTCGCGCGGAGCACCGACGTCACGACCACGGCGACGATCGTGAGCACGATGGTGAGGAAGCTCGTCGGGATCGTGCCGAACGCACTCTCGAAGAGCGCACTGTCGGGACCGGCGGCGAGGAACGCGGTGGTGCGCGAGACGTAGTAGAGCGACTGGATGCCGAGCACGATCGCCAGCACCCATGCGGTGCGCGACTCGAGCAGCGCGCCGCGCACGCACTCGGTCGCACCCGCGCCGGCGAAGAGCAGCAGGGCCACGAACATCCACACGGCACCCGCCCAATCACCGCCTTCGGGCCCCTGGATCACCACGGTCGCGCCCGCCCCGACGACCCCGACGGCGACGAGCCATGACGACCACGTCATGCGCCGCCCGTTGAAGCGGCGGCATCCGAGCCACATGCATCCGGTGCCGGCGACGAAGGCGGCGTTGCCGACGGCGATCGCCCACCATCCGCCCACGCTCTGCGCCCATATCGTGTACGCGAGGGTGGTCAGCATGGCCGCCAGGAAGCCGAGCGCCCAGATGCGGCCGGCACCCTCGTCCCGGCGCAGCAGCGTCTCGACGATGAACAGGATGCCGCTCACGTTGACGACGAGCGCCGTCATGATCACGACGCTGGCCAGTTGCAGGGTCATTGCGGGGTTCCTTCCGGAGCCGTGGCGGGAAGCTTCACGATGAACGTCGAGCCGACGCCGGGCGAGCTGTGCAGGCCGAGCTCGCCGCCATGGGCGCGCACGATGTCGCGGGTGATGGCGAGACCAAGCCCCGTCCCGCTGCGGCGCTCGGCGCCGGCCTTGTAGAAGCGCTGGAACAGCCGCGCGCGGTCGGCTTCGGTGATGCCGACCCCGGTGTCGCGCACCAGGATCCAGGTCGACGTGCCGTCGGTGGTCGTGCCGAGGAACACCGTCCCGCCGTCCTTGTTGTAGGCGATCGCGTTCGAGACCAGGTTGTCCACGACCTGGCGCAGGCGCATCGGGTCGGCCCACGCCCTGGCCGGCTCGAGCCCCGAGGCGTCGATCGTGATGGCGCGCCCCGCCGCTCGCGGTGTCAGGGCCTCGCCGGCGGCGCGCACCGTGTCGCGCACGTCCAGCAGCTGTGCCGAGAGGGATGCCTCGACCGACGCCGGCGACGAGCTCGACGCTGCCAGGATGTCGGCCACGATGCGCAGCAGGCGCTCGGCGTTGCGCTCGGCGATGTCGAGGTTGGACCGCACGTGGTCGGGCAGGCCGGGCTCCTCGATCGCGAGGTCGAGGTATCCGAGGATCGAGGTGAGCGGCGTGCGGAGCTCGTGCGACACCGAGGCGACCAGTTCGTCGCGGGCCCTCAGCGCCTCGAGCTCGGACGTGACGTCGCGCGAGATGACGACCGCGCCGGTGTCCTCCCCGCTCGGGTCGATCAGGCGCCGCGCGCTGATGCTCAGCGCCTGGCGAGGCCCGGGCTCCTCGCCGAACCACACCACCTGGCCGTCGAAGGCCTCGCCCCGCAGCGCGCGCTCGACGGGCAGCTCGTCGGGGGGAAGCCGCGTCTCGCCGTCGTCGCGGAACACCGGCGCCTCGGCCGACGCGTCGCCCTGGATCGTCTGCTGCAGGCGCGAGTTCGCTTCGTTCGTCACGGCGATCCTGCCGTCGGAGTCGATGCGGATCACGCCGAAGTCGACTGCGTCGAGCACCTCGGTGACGACCTGCTCCTGCCGGCGCGACTGTTCCAGCACGCGGCGCAGCAGCTGGGACTGCTTCGCGAGAAGCGTGCGCTGGGCGTCGGACCGCCGGGCGGTCAGGTGGCTGGTAGCGGCTACGGCGACCAGCACGAGTGGGAGCAGCAGCGAGGTGAAGGTGAGCTCGCGGGTCGTGAGCGCCGTCAGCACGCCGATGATGGCGGCCACGGCCACGATCACCGCGAACAGCCCGAGCATGCCGAAGCCCGCCGCCAGCCACATCGTCGGGAAGATCCAGAGCAGCCCCATGGCGGTGTCGGGTGCGGCGAGCACCATGAAGGTGATCGCGACGATGTCGATGGCGGGCACGACGGCGACCCACCCGAACCTCAGGCGGTTCCAGGGCACGACGAGCGTCGCACCGGTCACCACGAACACGACCACGACGCCCAGGAAGAACAGCGCGAGATCGACGTCCGGCGGCGTGAAGGCGACGAGCACGGCGAGCACGAACACCACCGACGACAGCAGCAGCTGGTTCAGCGTCGCGGCGCGGTCCGTCGTACGGTCGGCGAAGTCCGCGCGCAGCCATGCCGCCCGCGCTCGCCCGACGTGGGCCGCCGACGGATGCGACGCGCGATGAGCTCCGTCACCTGTCGCGGCGTCCATAGGGTGAAACTAACGGATGCCGCGCCCCCGCGTGAGCGGGGCTCGCGACGCAGGCGCGAACCGACGCCCACGACCTCCGCGTCGAGGCCCGCCGTCGAGACCCGCGTCGACGCCCGCCGTCGAGGCCCGCCGCGCCGCCTCAGCCCACCCGGGCCACCGCCTCGCTCAGCCAGCGCGCGTGCAGCGCCCACGGGTCGTCGACGCCCGCGGCCAGCTCGGCGATGTGCGCCTCGAGGGCCGACGACCGGCGAAACCACTCGGTGCGCGGATAGCGGTCGACCGCGAACTGCTCGTGGCGCCGGCGTTCGACGGTGCGATCGCCCCGCTCGAACGCGAGCAGCTCGTCGTGCCAGACGGCCGTCAGCCGCTGCCTGGGGCTCGCCGACGTGCCGATCTTGATGCGGTCGTCGTAGCGCACGTAGTAGACGACGTCGACGCGGGGCGGAGGCAACTCGTGGTCGACGAGGTCGCCGTGCCGCCACTCGCACACCGCGCACAGCCAGCCCGACGGGTAGTGAACCCCGAGCCGCGAGCCGCACAGCGCACACGGTGAGGGTAGGACGTCGGTGACGCCGTGGCGACGCTGCTCCCACTCGGAGGCGACGGCGAGATGCCACTCGCACAGCGGCACCGGGGCGTCGCGCGGCACGGGGCCGCGGCATCCGCTCATCATGAGGCAACTGCGGGGCACGACCGCGAGTGTACGGGCGGCCGCCGACATCTCCCAGGCACAGCGAAAGGGCCGGAACCCGAAGGTCCCGGCCCTTTCGAACCAGACGGTTCAGCTGCTGATCAGATCAGCGGCCCGACAGCTTCTCGCGCAGTGCGGCGAGAGCCTCGTCGTCGGCGAGCGTGCCGCCCGAGGCGCTCTCCGAGGAGAAGCTCGACGAGCCGGCGTCGGCGGGGGCGTTGGCCTCGGCCTCGAGCGCCTTCGCGACGGCGGCCTTGTGCGCCTCCCAGCGACCCTGGGCAGCGGCGTACTCCTGCTCCCACTTCTCGCGCTGCGCGTCGAAGCCGTCGAGCCAGACGCCGTTGACGGAGTCGAAGCCCTCGGGGTACTTGTACTCGCCGTTCTCGTCGTACTCGGTGAGCATGCCGTAGAGGGCCGGGTCGAACTCGGTGCCGTTGGGGTCGACCGACTCGTTCGCCTGCTTCAGCGAGAGCGAGATGCGGCGACGCTCGAGGTCGATGTCGATGATCTTGACGAAGACCTCTTCGCCGACCGACACGACCTGCTCGGCGAGCTCGACGTGCTTGCCCGACAGCTCCGAGATGTGCACGAGGCCCTCGATGCCGTCGGCGACGCGGACGAACGCGCCGAACGGAACGAGCTTGGTGACCTTGCCCGGCGCGACCTGGCCGATGGCGTGGGTGCGGGCGAAGACCTGCCACGGGTCCTCCTGGGTCGCCTTGAGCGAGAGCGACACGCGCTCGCGGTCCAGGTCGACCTCGAGGATCTCGACGGTGACCTCCTGGCCGACCTCGACGACCTCGGAGGCGTGCTCGATGTGCTTCCACGACAGCTCGGAGACGTGCACGAGGCCGTCCACGCCGCCCAGGTCGACGAACGCACCGAAGTTGACGATCGACGAGACGACGCCCTTGCGGACCTGGCCCTTGTGCAGGTTGTTGAGGAACGTGGTGCGCGACTCGGACTGCGTCTGCTCGAGGAGCGCGCGGCGCGAGAGCACGACGTTGTTGCGGTTCTTGTCGAGTTCGAGGATCTTCGCCTCGATCTCCTGGCCGAGGTACGGCGTGAGGTCGCGGACGCGACGCAGCTCGATGAGCGAAGCCGGGAGGAAGCCACGGAGGCCGATGTCGACGATGAGGCCACCCTTGACGACCTCGATCACGGAGCCGGTGACGACACCGTCGTTCTCCTTGATCTTCTCGACGTCGCCCCACGCACGCTCGTACTGCGCGCGCTTCTTCGACAGGATGAGGCGGCCTTCCTTGTCCTCCTTCTGGAGAACCAGGGCCTCGACGGCGTCGCCGACCTTGACGACCTCGTTGGGGTCGACGTCGTGCTTGATCGAGAGCTCGCGCGAGGGGATGACGCCCTCGGTCTTGAAGCCGACGTCGAGGAGGACCTCGTCGCGGTCGACCTTCACGACGGTGCCTTCGATGAGGTCGCCGTCGTTGAAGGACTTGATGGTCAGTTCGACCGCGGCGAGGAAGTCCTCAGCAGATCCGATGTCGTTGATGGCGACCTGCTTGGTGGCCGGGGCGGTCGTTGCGATAGTCATGTAGTGGGTTGTCCTTGTTGGGTTGGGGGTGTCGGGCCTGGGCTCGATTCGCGGCTCCCGATCGCATGATGACGAGCGGATGCCTCGGGCCGAGGCGAAGCGGATTGTGTTGGTGCGATGTCACATCGGAGCCGGCGCGAGGCCGACACCGGGGCGTGGCGATATAGCCACAAGAGTGACAGTCCAGGGTATCAGAACGCGGGCGACCACTGCGATGTTCCCGTCACGGGCGTCGCGGCCCCGATTCGCGCCGTCAGTGCAGCGGCCACCACGGCGGCATGAGCGCGAGGATCCGCCCGCTCGCCGCCCGGACGTCGTCGTCGCCGTCGCGTGCCCACACCTCGACGACCCCCACGAGGGCGCCCGCGATGAAGGCCGCCGTCTCCTCACGGGCGCGTGCGCCTTGGGGAACGCCCGTCGTCCCGTGCTCGTCGAACGCGATGAGCGCCGTCGCCGCGCGGGAGCGCAGCCGCTCCTCGAGCGCCGCACGGAACGCGCCGCGCGAGGACGACGCGAACATCGCGCGGAAGACCGGACGCTCGGCCGCGACGTGGGCCAGCAGAGCGCGCAGGGCATCGAGGTACTCCCCCGCGATGCCGCGCGAGGACTCCGACGAGGCGTCCACCGCGCTGAGCTGGTCGAGGTCGCGCGTGAACCAGGCGACCGCGAAGGCGTCCACGCTGTCGGCGTGACCGTAGAAGGTCGTGCGGTGCACGCCCGCCTCGCGGCAAAGCCGCGCGACGCTCACCTCTTCGAGCGGCACGGACTCGAGCAGCCGGACCAGCGCGGCGCCGAGCGCCTCGCGCGTCCTCGCCTGCCGAGGGTCCTCACCCATGACTCTCCGATCGAGGAGAGCGGATGCCTCGGCTCGAGGCATCCGCTCTTCTCATCATGACTCGTAGTGGGCCAGTCCGGCCGTCTCACCGCCGTCGGCGATGAACTCCGCGCCGGTCGAGAAGCTCGACTCGTCGCTCGCCAGGAAGAGGATGAGCTGCGACAGCTCGATCGGCTCGCCGACCCGGTGCAGCGCCACGTGGTTCTGCGGGGTCTCGAGGCTGTCGGTCATCGGGGTGCGGATCACGCCGGGGTGCACGGAGTTGACCCGGATGTTGTAGCGCCCGAGGTCGAGCGCGGCGTTCTTCGTCAGTCCGCGAACGCCGAACTTGGCGGCGTTGTAGCCGGGCAGCGCCTCGTAGCCCTGGATGCCCGCGGTGGACGAGATGTTGATGATCGAGCCCTTGCCGCTCTTCTTCAGCGGCTCGATCGCGGCCTTGATGCCGTAGAAGACTCCGGTGAGGTTGATGGCGATGATCGTGTCCCACTGATCGAGGGTGTACTCCTCGATGGGGCCGAAGTTGGCGATGCCGGCGTTGTTGACGAGCACGTCGAGTCGACCGAACTCCTTCAGCGCGACCTCGACGGCGTTCTGCCAGTCGTCGTAGCGGGTGACGTCGAGGTGGACGTAGCGCACCGCGTCGCCGAGCTCGGCGGCCAGCGCCTCCCCTTCGGCGTCGAGCAGGTCGCCGATGACGACCTTCGCACCCTCATCGACGAGCAGACGGGCGTGAGACGCCCCCATGCCTCGTGCTCCACCGCTGATCAGAGCGACCTTTCCTGCAACGCGTGCCATGGCGGCACCCTCCTCTGTATCGAGACCCGGGCTCGTGACCCGGTGGCGCCGGCAGGTGTCGTCGACGCCCACCACTATTCTACATCTGTCGAATAGTGGTGGGGCCGGATCCGGGAAGTCGGCGCGGATCAGGGACGCAGCATCACCTTGATCGCGCGACGCTCATCCATCGCCGCATAGGCCTCGGCCGCCTCGGTCAGGGGGAGCACCAGGTCGAACACCCGGCCAGGCTGGATCGCGCCGGATCGCACGTCGGGCAGCAGCTCCTCGATGTAGCCGCGCACCGGGGCGACGCCGCCGTTGACGCCCACGTTGCGGCCGAACATCTGGCGGATCGGCAGCTCGGGTCCGCCGTTCGGCGCACCGACGTAGCCGACGATGCCGCCGGGTCGCGCCGAGCGCAGCGCCTGGTCCATCGACTCCTTGGTGCCGACGCACTCGAGGACGCGGTCGGCGCCGATCCCGCCGGTGAGCTCGCGCACCGCCGCGACGCCCTCGTCGCCGCGCTCCTCGACGATGTGGGTCGCGCCGAACTCACGCGCGAGCCCCTGGCGCTCGGGGTGCCGCGACATCGCGATGATCGTGGAGGCGCCGAGGCGCGTGGCCGCGATGATCGCGCACAGCCCCACCGCGCCGTCCCCGACGACCGCGACCGAGTCGCCGGGACCGACGCCTGCCGAGACGGCTGCGTGGTGCCCGGTGCCCATGACGTCGCTGAGCGTGAGCAGACCCGCGACCTCGTCGTCGGCCACCGGGCCCGGCACGACCGCGAGCGTGCCGTCGGCGAGCGGAACCCGCACGTACTCGCCCTGGCCGCCGTCGGCGAAGCCGCCGAAACGGTCGTCGCTCCCCCACCAGCCACCGGTGAGGCATGACGTGCTGACGCCGTTGAGGCAGTTGGCGCACGTGCCGTCGCACACGTAGAACGGCGCGATCACGAAGTCGCCGGGCGTCACCGTGTGCACGTCGACGCCGACGGCCTCGACGATGCCGACGAACTCGTGTCCGATGCGGTGAGGCTCGTCGGTGGGCGTCACACCTCGGTACGGCCAGAGGTCGGAGCCGCACACGCACGCGGCGACGACGCGGACGATGGCGTCGGCTCCGGTGGAGAGTACGGGATCGGGGACCTCCTCGACACGGATGTCACGGGCAGCATGGATGACGGTGGCACGCATGCGACGAGCCTACGACGGGCCGCCCACCACGCAGGCCGCCCTACGCTGAGGGCATGCCGATCGAACCGGGGACCTACCGCCACTTCAGGGGTGCCGAGTACGAGGTGATCGGGGTCGCCCGGCACAGCGAGACCGAGGAGGAGCACGTCGTCTATCGCGCGCTCTACGGCGAGCGCGGACTCTGGGTGCGCCCCGTGTCGATGTGGGAGGAGCAGGTCGAGCACGACGGCCACCGCGGCCCCCGCTTCACCCGCATCGCCTGAGCTTCCGGCCGGTCACGCCCCTCCGGTCGTTCGGCTCAGCCGCGGAGAGCGTCGGCGATCGGCTGATCGCCGTTCCCGAAGCGGATGCTGCGCCCCGCGGTCGCCGGATCGTCCACGACCGCGGCCGCGACGGCCGCGACATCCGCCCTGCTCACCTCACCACGCCCGGTGGGGTCGACCTGGATGCGTCCGGTGGGCGGATCGAGCGTCAGCGTGCCCGGCCCGAGGATCGTCCAGTCGAGCGCCGAGGCCTGCAGGTGCGCATCGGCGGCCCACTTGGCGTCGGCGTACGGGAAGAAGGAGTTGTCGGGCGGGACGCCGTGGTCGGCGCGCGAGCCGATCCACGACACCATGATGTAGCGGCGCACGCCGGCGGCGGTCGCCGCATCCATCGATCTGATGGCCGCATCGCGGTCGACGGCGTAGGTGCGGTCCGGGTCGCCGCCTCCGGCCCCGGCCGACCAGACCACGACGTCGTTCCCGGCGACGAGGTTAGTGAGCTGAGCGAGGTCGGACGTCTCGACGTCGGCGACGAGCGGCACCGCCCCGGTCGCGGCCACCTCCGCCTCGTGCGCGGGGTTGCGGATCACGGCGGTGACCGCGTGACCACGCTGGGCCAGCAGTGCCTCGAGCAGCAGCGCGACCTTGCCGTGGCCGCCGAAGGTCAGGACGCGGGCCATGGGCCCTCCTTTCGTCGCATCCCCCACGCTACGCCGCAACGTCACGCACCGGGCGGAACGATCAGGAGCCGCCGTGCCCCGGGCCATCCGTCGCGCCGCCGGCTGCGGCATCCGCTCCCTCAGGCTGCCGCGCCAGCAGGCTGTGACGACGCCCCCACAGCAGATAGAACGCGAGCACCGCGAGGACCCACACGGCGAACCAGAGGTAGGTCGACCAGCCCAGCCCGACGATGAGGTACAGGCACGCCGCGATCGCGAGGATCGGCGTGACGGGATAGCCCGGCACACGGAACGCGCGGGGCAGGTCGGGGCGCGTCCGGCGCAGCACGATCACGCCCAGTGACACGACGATGAACGCGACCAGGGTGCCCATCGAGACCAGGTCCCACAGGCTCGACAGCGGGATGAGCCCCGCCAGCAGCGACACCGCGATCGCGACGACGACCGTCGAGAACACCGGTGTATGGGTGCGTGGGTCGACCCGCGCGAACGCGGACGGGAGCAGGCCGTCGCGGCCGATCGCGTACAGGATGCGGGTCTGCCCGAACAGCGTGACGAGGGTGACGGAGAAGATCGACACCACGGCACCCGCAGCGAGCACGGTCGCCGGCCAGGACGCACCCAGCACGTCGCCCAGGATCACCGCGAGCCCGGCGCTCTGCTGCTCGGGGTCTTCGAAGTCCTGCGCCGGCTGGGCTCCGACCGCCGCGATCGCGACGAAGAGGTAGACCGCGACGACGACGGCGAGCGCGATCATGATGGCGCGCGGCAGCGAGCGCTGCGGATCGCGGACCTCGTCACCGGCGGTCGAGACGGCGTCGAGGCCGATGAAGGTGAAGAAGATCGTCCCGGCTGCGGCGGTGACGCCCGCCGCTCCGTGCGGCGCGAAATCGGCGAAGTGATCGGCGTTGAAGGCGCTGATCGCGATCGCCGCGAACATCAGCAGCACCCCGATCTTGATGAGCACCATGACCGTGTTGACCGTCGCGGACTCGCGAGTGCCCCGGATGAGCAGCAGGGCGCACAGGCCGACCAGCACGACCGCCGGCAGGTTCACGATTCCGCCCTCGAGAGGTCCGACGGTCAGCGCGGCCGGGATGCTCCACCCGAACAGGTCGCCCACCAGCCGGTCGAGGTACCCGCTCCACCCCGACGCGACGGCCGCCGTGGAGACCCCGTACTCGAGCGTGAGGCAGGCTGCGACCGCCATCGCCACGATCTCGCCGAGGGTGGCGTACGCGTACGAGTACGTCGAACCCGAGACCGGCACCGCGGACGCCATCTCGGCGTAGCAGACCGCCGCCAGCCCCGCGGCGATCGCGGCGACGACGAAGGCCAGGACGACCGCGGGTCCTGCGAGCGGCACGGCCTCGTGCATCACGAAGAACACGCCGGTTCCGATCGTGGCGCCCACCCCGAGCATCGCCAGCTGGAAGGTGCCGATCCCGCGGGCCAGGCCGCCGGGAGCGGCGACCGGGGCGGTCACCGGCTTGCGTCGGAACAGGTCGCGCGCGGCGCTCATGCGACGACCTTCCCGTGGCGCGGATGGGGCGGTGGTCCGGAAACCGTCCCCCACGCTACTCGCCTGGTGCGCCGCGCACCCAGGCCGTAGCGTGGCAGGATGCCGCACTCCGACCTCGATGCCCTTGCCGCCGCTCTCGACGAGCGCGCCCGCGCGGACGCGCTGAACGGCGTCGTATCGATCGATGTCGACGGCGCCCCTGTCTTCGCGCAGGCGTACGGACTCGCCGACCGCGCGCACGTCGTGCCGAACACGGTCGACACGCGCTTCGGCATGGCGAGCGCGAGCAAGGCGTTCACCGCGCTCGCCGCGATGGCGCTGGTCGAGGACGGCGCGCTTCAGCTCGACACGCCGGTGCGCAGCATCCTGGGTCGCGATCTTCCCACGATCGACGACGGCGTCACCATCGAGCACCTCCTCTCGCACACCTCGGGGATCGGCGACTACCTCGACGAGGAGGCCGACTGGGAGGTCGACGACTACGTGCTCACGGTCCCCGTGCACGAGCTCGCGCAGACCGAGGCGTTCGTGCGTGCCGTGGACGGCCAGCCGCAGAAGTCCGCCCCCGGCGAGCGCTTCGCGTACAACAACGGCGGCTACATCGTCCTGGCGATCGTCGCCGAGCGGGTCTCGGGGCTGGGGTTCCACGAGCTGGTCGGCGAGCGCGTGCTCGCCCCCGCCGGCATGGACCGCAGCGGCTACCTCCGGCTCGACGAGCTGCCCGGCGACGCCGCGATCGGGTACGTGTACGAGGAACCCGACTCGCTGCGCTCGAACGTGCTGCATCTGCCGGTGCGCGGGAACGGCGACGGCGGCGCCTTCACCACGGCCCCCGACCTCAGCCGGTTCTGGCGCGCGCTCGCCGATGGCGCGGTGCTGCCCGAATCGTCGGTCGCCGAACTCTGGCGGCCGCGTCACACCGACGCGTCCGAAGGGCTGCGCTACGGCCTCGGCTTCTGGCTCGACCTCGACGGGCCGGGGATCGTGCTCGAAGGGTACGACGCAGGCGTGTCGATCCGCTCGCGCTTCGATCCCGGGACACGCACCACGGTGACCATCGTGGCCAACACCTCCGAGGGCGCCTGGGGCGTCATCAAGGCGTACTCCGACGCCCTCGCGGGCTGATCCCGGCTAGGCCGCGGCGGCCGCGCGCTCCCCGACGATCGCGCGCACGGCGTCGCGCCCGGCGCGGTTGGCCCCGACTGTCGACTGCGACGGCCCGTAGCCGATGAGGAACAGCCGCGGCTCGTCGATCGAACGCCCGTCGGCGACGCGGATGCCGCCCTCGGGCGTGCGCAGGCGCAACGGCGCCAGGTGGTCGACGGCCGCGCGGAAGCCCGTCGCCCACAGGATGACGTCGGCGGCCACGAATGTGCCGTCGGGCATCCTGACACCGCTCTCCTCCAGGGACGCGAACATCGGATGCCGCACCAGCACGCCTCGCGCATCGGCGGCGCGCGCCCAGGGCGTCCAGTGCATGCCCGTCACCGAGATGACGCTCCCGGGCGGCAGGCCGCGCCGCACGCGGTCCTCCACCCCGGCGATCGCGGCCACCCGGGCCGGGATGTCGAAGTCCTCCTCGACCCACTCGGGCTCCCGGCGCGTGACCCAGAACGTCTCGGCGACGTGGGAGATCTCATCGAGCAGCTGCACCGCCGAGACGCCCGCCCCCACGATCACGACCCTCTTGCCGGCGAACTCCTCGCGCGACACGTAGTCCGCCACGTGCAGCTGACGTCCGCGGAAGCGTTCCTGCCCGGGATAGTGCGGCCAGAACGGGCGCGACCACGTGCCGGTGGCGTTGATCACGTAGCGCGCACTCCAGGCGCCGTGATCGGCCTCGACGAGCAGGCGCCCGTCCGGGTCGTCGCCCTGCCGGCGCACCGCGCGCACCGCAACCGGCCGCTGCACGTCGAGGGCGTACCGCTGCTCGTACTCGGCGAAGTACGCGGGGAGGATGTCGCGGCTGGAGGCCGCGGGGTCCGCCGGCGGGACGGGGAAGCCGGGCAGCTCGTGGATGCCGTTCACCGTCGCCATGCGCAGTGACGCCCAGCGATGCTGCCAGGCACCGCCCGGCCGCGCATCGGCGTCGAGCACCACGAACGTCTCGTCGCCGGGCTGTGCCCGCCCGAGGGTCTCGAACCCGCGACGACGCAGGTGGTAGGCGGCCGAGAGCCCCGCCTGGCCGGCGCCGATCACGGCGACGTCGACGGCTGCGGGCTCCATACTCCGCACCAACAGCGCGCGGCGCGATCGGATTCCCGGTCCCGGTACCCCGCTGCGTGCGCGCCGCCCTTTCCGCCTTCCAACCCCACTGGTAGCGTCCGGAAGCGGAGATGCCATCGACGAAGGAGACGATGACGTGACGAATGTCCGAGACGATGCAGGTGCCCGCGCCGAGGCAGGGCGGCCGCGCGAGCAGTGGACCGGCCAAGTCGGATTCATCCTCGCGGCGATCGGCTCCGCTGTGGGGCTGGGAAACATCTGGCGGTTCCCCGGCGTCGCCTACGAGAACGGCGGCGGAGCATTCCTCATCCCCTACCTCGTGGCCCTGATCACGGCCGGCATCCCGATCCTGTTCCTGGACTATGCGATCGGCCACCGCTCCCGCGGCGCCGCGCCGACGTCGTTCCGTCGGCTCGCCGGCAGGGGCAAGCGCGCCGTCGAGTCGCTCGGGTGGTTCCAGGTGTCGATCGCTTTCGTGATCGGGCTGTACTACACCGCCGTCATCGCGTGGGCGCTGAGCTACTTCATCTTCTCGTTCGACCTGCGGTGGGGTGACGACCCGGCCGGATTCCTCACGGGCGACTACCTGCAGGTCGGCGAGCCCGGCCTCAGCCTCGAGTTCGTACCCGGGGTGCTGATCCCGCTGACCCTCGTGTGGGTCGCCACCATCGCCGTGCTGTGGGCGGGCGTGGCCAAGGGACTGCAGCGGGTGAACGTGATCTTCCTCCCGCTCCTCGTGGTCGCCTTCCTCATCCTCGTCGTACGGGCGCTCTTCCTCGACGGCGCCGTCGAGGGTCTGAACGCGCTGTTCACACCGAACTGGGAGGCGCTGGCGAACCCCAATGTGTGGATCGCGGCCTACAGCCAGATCTTCTTCTCGCTGTCGATCGCCTTCGGCATCATGATCACCTACGCGTCGTATCGGCGCCGGCGGTCGAACCTCACGGGCCCCGGTCTCGTCGTCGCCTTCGCGAACTCGTCGTTCGAGATCCTCGCGGGCATCGGAGTCTTCGCGACCCTCGGGTTCTTCGCGTTCGAGCAGGGCGTCGCGGTATCGGAGCTCGAAGGGCTCACGGGCGTCGGGCTGAGCTTCATCACCTTCCCCGCCATCGTGTCGCAGATGCCCGGCGGCCCGATCTTCGGAGTCCTCTTCTTCGGCTCTCTGGTGATGGCCGGCTTCACGTCTCTGATCTCCGTGATCCAGGTCGTGTCGGCGGCGGTCCAGGAGAAGTTCGGCATCACCCGACGCACCGCGGCGGTGACCGTCGGAGCGATCTCCGCCGTGCTGTCGATCCTGCTCTTCTCGACGACGACCGGGCTGCTCGCCCTCGACGTCGCCGACCAGTGGGCCAACAACGTCGGCATCGTCGCCTCCGCGGTGCTCATGACGATCGTCGTGATCTGGGTGCTCCGCCGCGGACCCGAACTGCGCTTCCACCTCAACGCCGTCTCGACGTTCAAGGTCGGCCGCATCTGGGTGCTGCTCGTGGGTGTTCTCGCACCCATCGTGCTGGGCTACATGCTGATCCAGCGGATCGTCACGCTCGTGATCGAAGGATACGGCGGGATGCCCCCCTGGTACCTGCTGGTCGTCGGCTGGGGCACCATCGCATTCATCGTCATCGCCGCGATCGTGATGGCGCTCATCCCCTGGCGGTCGTCGCCCGACGCGTTCACGGCCTGGCCGCCGTACTCGTCACCTTCGCGGACGCACGCGGAGGCATCCGCGAAGGAGGTGTCGTGATGACAGGAGTCGCCATCACGTTCCTGATCCTGTCGATCATCCTCGTCTGGGGCGGACTCGTCGCCAGCGCGCTGTACCTGCGGTCTCGGCCCGACCCCGCGGAGTACCCGCCGGGCGCGGTGGACGACCACCGCGAGGATGTCGCGCCCATCGAGCACGACACCTGACCCGTCAGTTGAGCGCGCGGGTGCTCGCCGGGATGACCCCGTCGGCGTAGAGGTCGGCGGCGACGTCCTGCAGTGCCGTCAGGGCGACGCGCTGCGGGAGAGGCCCGTAGGAGTTGCGCGCGACGCCGAGCTCCTCGTACTCGCGTGCGGTGAGCGCGCCCGGCAGGCCGATCACGCTGATCTTGCGCTCGCCGATGCCTTCGACCAGCCGGCGCGTGACGTCGGCGTCGAGGATCCCCGGCACGAACACGAGGTCGGCGCCGGCGTCCAGGTATGCGCGGCCGCGCTCGACCGCGTCGGCGATGGAGTCGTCGAGCGGCCGCCCACCCGCGCGCACGAACGCGTCGGTGCGGGCGTTGAGCACGAACGGAACGCCCTCCGCCTCGCCCGCGGCGACGATCGCCTCGACCGCGGCGACCGAGTCCGCGAGCGGCTGGAGCCGGTCCTCGACGTTCGCGCCGACCACGCCCTTGCCGATCGCACGGCGCACCGTCTCCCCCGGGTCGCCGTGACCGGCGTCCAGGTCGGCGGTCACCGGCAGGTCGCCGACCGCCTCGACGATGCGGCCGACCATGTCGAGCATGAGGTCGAGTGGGATCTGCCCGTCGCCGTACCCGTAGGAA
Organism: Microbacterium sp. NPDC056003; assembly: GCF_042274785.1. Taxonomy (NCBI): domain Bacteria; kingdom Bacillati; phylum Actinomycetota; class Actinomycetes; order Micrococcales; family Microbacteriaceae; genus Microbacterium; species Microbacterium sp. NPDC056003. Next base: position 416,783 of record NZ_JBHJXQ010000002.1, read on the forward strand.
GCGGCGATCGAGTGCCCCGCCGTCGCGATCGCCCGCGTCTCGGGCAGCGCCGCGATCGTCTTCGCGGAGACGGCGTCCCACACGTTCACGAGCCGGAGGATCTCCGGGGCGGCGTGGAGACGGGCGAGGGACTGGGCTCTGTCGACCTGGGTGCTCATGCCCCCACGCTAACGGGATCGTGCGATGACGGCACGGGGCGGCTCGGCTTCGGCTACGACACCACGCCGTCGAGGTACCACCATCGTTCGCTCCCGCGGACGAACCTGCTCCGCTCGTGCAGGGCGCCGCGCTCGCGCCCGGACGACCACGACGCCCGGAACTCGACGACCCCTCGTGCGTCCTTTTCGCCGCCCTCCTCCGTCGCGAGGATCTCGAGTCCCGTCCAGCGCTGGGCGGGATCGAGATCGAGGGACTCGGGACGGGTTCCGGGATGCCACGTATCGGAGAGGTACCGGTCGTCACCGGTGACGAACGCGGTGTAGCGCGAGCGCATCAGGCGCTCGGCGGTCGGGGCCGCTGCCGCTCCGGCGAGCAGCGGCGCGCAGCATCCGTCGAACCGATCTCCGCTCCCGCACGGGCACGGCCGGTCTGCGGCGGGGCGGCGAAACCTCACGTCGCGGGCGGACGAAGCGGCCGCACCGAACGACATGTCAGAGCCCCGCCCGCTCGGCGCAGGCCACGCAGCGGGTCGCGGTGGGTCGTACGGCGAGTCTTTCCGGTGGGATGCCGCGGCCGCAGTCGATGCAGATGCCGTCGCTCCCCGACCGGCGTCGCGCGAGGACGTCGTCGATCTCGGCGAGCTCGCGCAGCGCGGCGCCGCGCAGACCCTCGAGGCGCGCCCACTCGCTCGACAGGGTGACGCCCTCGGGATCGTGCTCGTCGTCGGCGTTGTCGCTGCCCCGGTCGGAGCGCAGCTGCGCGATCGCAGCCTCGAGACCTGTCAGCCGCGCAGCGGCCGACGACCGCAGTACCTCGAGGTCTGCGTCGGCTTCGCGGTTCGCAGCCGCGTCGTCGGACGGGGCGGAGTCGGAGCGCACGGACATCGTCCCCGAGCCTACGCGCCGCGGTCGCACCGGTGCCGCGAACATGAACGGGCACCAGTCGACTCCCAGGTGGGAGTGGGATTCTTGAGGTGTCCCCATGGCATCGCGCGGCGCCCGATTCGGGCCCGGCAGACGGCATGGGATCAGACGGCGCCGACGCTCGGCGGGGCCCCGCCTCGTGCCCACCCCCAGGGGCACGAGGGGCGGCCTCTGCGAGTCGCCCAGAGCCGGCGGTCACGGCCCCCCACGAGATCGCCGGCTCCTCCCCAGGACGCGTTCTGCGCTGCCGTGCCGGCGGTGTGGATAAGTCCGTCGGGCACGAACCCGTCGTGGGTACGTTGGGTGCGTGACTTCGCGACCGGCCCCGATGATCCTCGTCGCGTCGGCGCTCGCCGCCATCCTGGCCGGCTGCGCGCCCGCCTCCGAGCAGGCGCCCACCTCGACGGGCGCGTTCGCCGACGAGGCCGAGGCCTTCGCCGCGGCCGAAGAGACCTACCGCGCGTACGTCGATGCGCTTAACGCCGTGGATCTCAGCGATCCTGCGACGTTCGAGGACGTCTACGCGTGGACGACCGGGGAGTTGAATACGCAAGAGCGGCAACAGTTGTCACAGATGCACGCCGACGGCTGGGTAGTGGATGGCAGCACCGTGATCACCAATTTCGTTGGCGACGAGCTGAATGCAGACGAACTTCCAACTGTGGTCGCGACGGTGTGCAGCAACGTCGAAGGGGTGACTGTGGTTGACGCAGAAGGGAACTCGGTCGTCGGGAGCGACAGACCGGAGGTCTACACATTGACGGTGAACTTTGACTCCGACTCAACCTCACCAACAGGTCTCCTGATCAGCTCCAGCAACGCCATCGAGAGCTCCACGTGCAGCTAGCAGCAATCACCATCGCCCTCACGGTTCTGTCCGGCGTGGGAACTGGCGCCTCCCTCGACTGCGGTGGAGCAAGTCAGTGGATCTCCTGTCCGACCGCCGAGAACTCCGGCGACCAGGTCGACATCTCCGCGGGCCTGTCCCGCCCCGGCTCCCAGCCGGCCAATCCGGAGAACTCCGACCGCCCGTCCGACCCTGCCGACCCTGCCGACCCATCGCCAGAGGCGCCCGACGGGGCCGAGGAGTGCGGGTCGCTCGGCTGCCGCGGCAACTATGAAGTGGCGGGGCTCCCCGAAGTGACGCTCGCCGACCTGGCGTCGTTCCGGCCGGCGACACCGGAGCTCACCGGCGAGCCGACCGGGTTCGGCGTCGTGGGCATGCCGACGAACCTGGTGGGCGCGGCATCCGAGCAGCGTCTTTCGGGAACCCTCCTCGGCTGGGACGTGACCGTCCGCTTCGTTCCGGCCGAATTCGTCTTCTCACACGGCGACGGCACGTCGGCGACCACGACGACCGGCGGTGCGAGCTGGGACCGCCTCGCACAAGCGCAGTTCACCCCGACGGCGACGAGCCACGTGTACGGCGACCGCGGCACGTATCCGGTGTCGGTGACCGTGCGGTACGCGGCATCCGTCGACTTCGGCACGGGCCTCTGGCTGCCCGTCGACGGCTTCGTGACGGCGACGAGCGGCGACTACGACGTGCGCGTCGTCGAGGTGCGCACCGCGCTCGTCGACGAGACCTGCCGCGAGAACCCGTCGGGTCCGGGCTGCTGAGCGCGCATCCGGGCGTCCGGCGCCTTGCTCGCGACGTGGCGTCGCGCACGGTGGACCAGCCGGATGGCGGACCGCAGCGGTACGCCGAGGGCGAGGGCGAGGGCGCCCGCGAAGCTCCGATCCTGAGGTCCCAGCACGGTCTTGCGCTCCCACGCATCGCGCAGCGCACCGCCGATGCGACCCAGCGGGGGCTGCGGCGCGAGGACACCGCTTCGGCGGGCGTCGATGAGGTCGCCCATGCGCTGCGCCCAGTCGTCGTCCTCGGGCCGATGGAAGTAGTTGTCCTCGAGCCAGGCCTCGGCGGGCCGCCGGAAACTCCGCTCGACGACGTCGTCTTCACTGCCGAGGAGGCCTGCGTCGGCCAGCACCTCGTTGATCAGTGCGGGCGCCACGCCGAACGAGTCCAGCGCGATGACCGGAAGGCCGAGCGCGATCGCCTCGATCGCAGCCGTGGAGCTGACCGTCAGCACTCCCTCCGCCGTGCGCAGCGCGCTGGCCATCGACGTGGTCGAGGTCACGAGGTTGGCGGGCAGCCGTCCGAGCGTCGCGAGGAGGTCGGGGTAGCTGTCGCGCTCGGCGTGCGTCTGCATCTCGCCGCGCGCGGCACGCAGCTTGACCACCACGCGGCGCGACGGGTCGGCGTCGGCGGCACGCACCAGCAGCCGGGCGATCCGCAGACGGTCGGCCCGCGCGGCCGGCACCTTCGCCTGCGGCGCGAAGACCAGATCCGTGCCCCCTCCGCCGGGCAGGGCACCGCCGCTGCGCGCGAACGGGAGCGTCGCCAGCGCGAACCGCTGCGGCATCCCGAGAGTGACCGAGAGCCGGTCGAACTCACGACGCTCGCGGTGCGAGTGGAGGAGGAACAGGTCGCACTGCGTCCGGTACACGATCGCCTTGCGGGTCGCCGGTATCGAGATGCCGGGCAGCCCGGTCACGATGACCGGGCGGGGCGAGAGCCCGGCGATCTCGCGAGCGAGCATGCGCACGAGCGGCCCGCGGCCCGCCAGGACCACCGCGTCCGCCCGCTGCTCCCCCAGGCGGGACATGAGGTCGGGCCAGGCGACACGCGACACGCGCTCCCGCGGCAGTCCACCGCCGCGGAGCTGGGAATCGAGCTGATCGTCGGACACCGCAAGCGGCGTGCGCAGCACCAGGAGCGAAGCATCCCACCGCCCATCGAGCGTGCCGAGGAGCGCCGCAGCCCACTTCACATAGGAGTCACTGTCGGCGACTGCGACGATGCGCCGCGCCGGCCTCACGCCGGGACGCGGCGCAGCTTCGCCATCGGCGCGAGCTCGCCCGGATAGATGCGCTTCACGCCGTCGCCGAGAGCGGCCTCGATCACACGGATGTCGCGCACGAGGTGCTGAAGCCCCGTCGGCTCGAGTGAGGCCGCATGGTCGGAGCCCCACATCGTGCGATCGAGGGTGATGTGCCGCTCCACCGCGACCGCGCCCAGTGCCACCGCGGCGAGCGAGATCTGCAGTCCGCGCTCATGGCCCGAGTACCCCACCGGGACGCCGGGGTACCGGTCGCGCAGCGCGGGGATCATCCGAAGGTTGGCCTCAGCGGGCTCCATCGGGTAGGTCGAGGTCGCATGCATGAGCAGGAGGCGCTCGGTTCCGACGACCTCGATCGCCGCGTCGATCTGCTCGACGGTCGACATCCCCGTCGAAAGGATGAGCGTCTTGCCGGTGGCACGCAGCGCCTCGAGCAGTCCGCGATCGGTGAGCGATGCGGACGCCACCTTGTGGGCGGTGACGCCGAGTCCCTCCAGGAACGCGACGCTGGGTTCGTCCCACGGCGAGGCGAACCACTCGAGGCCGCGCAGCAGAGCATGATCGGAGATCTCGATGTACTGGTCTCGGTCGAACTCGACGCGCCGGCGATAGTCCAGATACGGCATCGTGCCCCACGGCGTCTCGCGCGGGACGTCGCGCATGTGCTCGGGCGTGCAGAGCTCGGGAGTCCGCTTCTGGAACTTCACCGCATCCGCCCCGGCATCGGCGGCGACATCGATGAGCTGCTTGGCCAGCTCGACGTCCCCGTTGTGGTTGAGGCCGATCTCGGCGATCACGTACGCGGGACGACCGCCTCCGACGACGCGGGATCCGATGGTCACGGTCATGGTGCCTCCTGGGCGATGACGAGGTGGGCAGCTCCCGCGCGGACGGCGAGGATGCGATCGGCGAGATCGCGCACCGCACCGTGGCCGCCCCGGCGGTCGAGCACGGTGCGGGCAGCGGCGAGGACGGCGTGGGGCGCGTCGGGGACGGCGACGGGCCACCCCACGATCTCGAGGCAGCGCAGATCGTTGACGTCGTTGCCGAGATAGGCGATGCGCGAGAGCGGGATGCCGCGCTCCGCGGCCCACTCGCGCAGCGCCGATCCCTTGTCGGCGACGTTCTGCACGACATCGACTCCCAGCTTGCGCGCTCGCGCCGAGACGACGGGGTTGGACTCCGTGGAGAGGATCAGCACCGGGATGCCCTCTGCCCGGAGCAGCGACACGCCCATCCCGTCGGCGCGGCTCACCGTCACCGACTCCGTGCCGTCTTCGGCCACGCGCACGGTGTCGTCGGTGTGCACACCGTCGAAGTCGGTGACCACCGCGTCGACGTCGAGGGCCGCGGGCGCGTCGACCAGCGCGGCGAGGGCGCGAGCGATGTCGAGCTCGGCTGCCGAGTCGATCTCGATCGCCGTGCGCGGGGCGACCTCCGCGATGCCGATGCTGCCGAAGAACCGGTGCCCCGTCGCACGGAATCCGGCGGCGCGCATCACGTAGAAGGCACCCGTCTCGAGGTACTGCGGCTCGCGTTCCTGGCGTCGGAGCCGCACCTCCACGTCGTGATTGACGGGCGCCGCGGCGCACCCGGCCGGCTTGGCCCAGAGGAAGGCGTGGGTCTCGACGGCCGAGAAGACCGTGTCGCGCCGTCGAGACCGCACCAGGTGCACAGCGCCGTCGAGGGCGGGCACGTCGATGAACGGCGAAGTCGGCTGCAGGAACGCGATGACGCCGACGTCCACCCCGCGCGCGTCGAGGGTCTCGAGGGCGTGCTGCAGCGCGCTCTCCGAGCTGGCCTCGTCGCCGGCGAGCACGGCGGGTCGCTCGACCACCTCGGCGCCCCACTCCCGGGCCAGCGCGGCGATGTCCGCATCGTCCGTCGTGACGACGACCCGATCGATGGACGGGCACCGGTGTGCGGCATCGACGGCGCGAGCAATGAGCGGGATGCCGCCGACCCGGCGGAGATTCTTGCGCGGCACGCCCTTCGACCCGCCGCGCGCGGGGATGATGGCTACGACCTCGCTCATGCCGTCTGCTCCCGGGGTGCGCTCCCCCGGCCGACCGTCACGGTCGATCCGGTTCCCGCGAGCACGAGCGGCAGAGTGGTGGTGGTGGTCGAGACGATCGTGCGGATGTCGAGCGGACCGGCTGCCCCTGCGAGGACGAGCTCGACGGGCAGTCCGGTCTCGCGGATCGTGAGACCGGCGACCCCCGCCACGGCGGCGAGCTGCTCCGGCGTCTCTCGTCGGTGCGGCAGATACACGGCCGGACCGAGGCCCGCGGCATCCCGTACCCACTGGAGATAGTCCTCGAGCGACAGCCGTCCGTCGACCGGCCGGGCGCTGCCGAGGAGCACTCGGTCGGCGAGGCTCGCCACCGCCGGAGCGCTGGCGCGCGTCCAGTCGAAGGCATGACGGCGGATGGCGAAGCCACGGTCGCTCAGTGCGTCCACCCGATCGTCGCCGAGGTCGAAAGCGGTGAAGAACTCGACACGTCGGGCGGCCGCGCGCCGCAGCACCATCTCGTGGGCGAGCGGCGCGAACCAGGTCGTCAGGCCGCGCTCGACCACCTCGGGACGCGCGTACGGCCTCCGGTCGAGAAGGGTGTCGGCGTAGGCGAGCGCGTTCGCGCCGTCGTCGAGAAAGGTGAGACGGTCCGGGCGCAGCAGGGCGGCAGCCGCCCGGAACTGCCCCGAGAAGCCATCGCCGACGAGCCAGTGTCCGTGCCGGGTGAGCAGCGAGAAAGGGATGCCGAGGTACGGCTCGAGGTGCCCGAACCGCGCACGACGCGCGAGCAGCTCGTCGGCGGTCGCCGACATCTGCGCCGTCAGACGCCCGGCGACGGTGACGGTTGTGCGGTGCGCCGCAGCCCACTCCGCGGCACCCACGAGCTGAAGCGGGGACTCGACCCACGCGACGACCTCGCTGCGCACGATGGCACCTCCTCCTCGGCTGTCCGACCACGCTGGACGGCGCGGATGAACGGCGGCACGCCCGGTAGGCGACCGCGCGGCGTCGGACAGGTGAACGACGGGTGCCGCGACCGGTGCCGCGACGGGCGCCGACGGGTCCGAGCCGCGACGGGCGCCGCAACGGGTCCGAGCTGATCCGTCACCCCGTCGCGGGGCGTCTGACGCGCGTGCCAGGATGAAGCGCGTGACCGACCGCCTCATGCTCCTCGACTCGGCTTCGCTCTACTTCCGCGCGTTCTACGGCGTCCCCGACACGGTGCGCGCACCCGACGGCACGCCGGTGAATGCGGTGCGCGGCTTCCTCGACATCATCACCCGCCTGGTCACGACCTACCGGCCGACGCATCTCGTCGCCTGCTGGGACGACGACTGGCGTCCGCAGTGGCGCGTCGACCTCATCCCGACGTACAAGACCCATCGCGTCGCCGAGGTGGTCGCGGCCGGTCCCGACATCGAAGTCGTCCCCGACCCGCTCGAGGCGCAGGTGCCGGTCATCCGCGAGACCCTCGACGCGCTCGGCATCCGCATCGTCGGCGCTGCCGAGCACGAGGCCGACGACGTCATCGGCACGCTGGCGACGCGCGCCACCATTCCGGTCGATGTCGTGACCGGCGACCGCGACCTCTTCCAGCTCGTGGACGACGCCCGCGACGTGCGCGTCGTCTACACCGCTCGGGGAATGAGCAACCTCGAAGTGCTGACCGACGCGAGCGTGGTCGCCAAGTACGGCGTGCTGCCCAGCCAGTACGCCGACTTCGCCACCCTCCGCGGCGACTCCTCCGACGGGCTGCCCGGCGTCGCGGGCATCGGGGAGAAGACCGCCGCCGGACTCCTGGCCGCCCACGGCGACCTGCCCGGCATCCTCGCCGCCGCCGAATCAGGCGAGGGCATGTCGGCCGGCGTCCGCGCGAAGCTCGAGGCCGGCGCGCCCTACCTGGCGGTCGCCCCGAAGGTGGTCGCCGTGGTGCGCGACCTTCCGCTGCCCGAGGTCGACGCGCGACTGCGCCCGCTCGACGCCGAGCGGAAGGCGGCGGCTGAAGCCCTCGCCGAGCGCTGGGCGCTGGGTTCCTCGATGGCGCGCATCACCGACGCCCTCGAGCGCGTCGACGCCTGACCGCGGCCCCCGCCCGCTCACCTGTCACGACCTGCCGGGGCACCCGTCGCTTCGTGACAGGTGAGGAGGCGGTGGCAGGGGTCAGGTCGTCGGGGAGAGGCCGAGCCCCGCGGCGATCACGCCGCGCGCCCAGATGTAGTGGTTTCCGCCGCACTCCCACGCGAACTCGCCGAGAGGCGACCCCTGCGTCCACGCGAAGGCGTCGGGTGCCGTGAGCTCGGCGTCCGTGCGGAGCGCGACCATGGCCTGCAGCGCCTCGTGCGAGGCCCGTACGAGGGCCAGCAGTTCGCCGAGCCCGGTGCCCTGCCACTGCTGCCGCAGTTCCTCGTTCAGCTGTGCGAGCTCGCGCCAGGTGTATCCCTCCGCGGGGATCGCGGGCGAGCCACCGGCCTCCCCGTCGGAGTACCACCGCTCCAGCAGGATGTGCCAGGCATGCAGGTGCGCGATCACGTCGCGCACGGTGCGGTCTCGTCCGTCGCCGGCGAACTCCTCGGTCAGGCGCTCCTCCGGCAGCCCTTCGATCAGCGCGAAGAGCGCGGCGAACTCGGCGTCGTTGCGGGCGATGAGCTCTGCGTGCGTGTAGTCCACGACGCCACCGTAGCCGGGAAGCCCGCCGAGGTCACCGATCGCGTGCGGCCCACTCCCGCAGGCGATCGAGCGGCCAGGTGGTGACGATCCGGTCCGCCGGGACCCCCATCCGCTCCGCACGCTCCGCGCCGTGGTCGATCAGCGACAGCTGCCCGGGCGCATGCGCGTCGGAGTCGATCGAGAAGAGGCATCCGATCTCCAGCGCGAGCGCGATCAGCTCGTCGGGCGGGTCCTGCCGCTCCGGGCGGGAGTTGATCTCGACCGCGACGCCGTGCGACGCGCACGCCTCGAAGACCGCTCTCGGGTCGAACGACGACTGCGGCCGGGTGCCGCGCGCGCCTTCGACCAGGCGTCCCGTGACGTGGCCGAGCACGTCGACGTGCGGGTTGGACGCGGCCGCGACGAGCCGTCGCGTCATCGGCGCCCGCTCCATCCGCAGCTTCGAGTGCGCCGAGGCCACGACGATGTCGAGCTCGTCGAGCAGGCCTGCCTCCTGGTCGAGGGCGCCGTCGTCGAGGATGTCGACCTCGATGCCCGACAGCAGGGTGAACCCGTCCCCGCTCATACCGGCGACGACCTCGAGCTGGGCGCGCAGGCGCTCGGGCGACAGCCCGTTCGCGACGCGCAGCCTCGGCGAGTGGTCGGTGAGCGCAAGGTACTCGTGGCCGAGCGCGCGCGCCGCGTCGACCATGAGGTCGATCGAGGTGAGGCCGTCCGACCAGTCGCTGTGCGCGTGCAGGTCGCCGCGCAGGAGCCCCCGCAGCCGAGACGCCACCACCACCCCCGCGCGCTCGCGGAGGTCGGCGAGGTAGGCCGGCACGGTCCCGCCGAGCGCTTCCTGGATGACGGCGAAGGTCGAGTCGCCGATGCCCTTGCGACGGCGGAGGGATGCGGCATCCCGCAGCTGCTCGTCTGTCAGGCCCGCGATCGCGTCGGCCGCTGCGCGGAACGCCTTCGACTTGTATCGCGACGACCGCTCGCGCTCGAGCAGCGTCGCGATCTCGGTGAGCGCGTCGTGGGGATTCATCGCACGCCCGGCGACGGGCAACGGGTCATTCGACGGCCAGCGCCGATCGCTTCACCACGACGGGGACGTCCGCGAGCCGGTGGATCGCCCATCCGAACAGGATCGCGAGCACGCCCATTCCTGCCGCGAACAGGGCGACGCCGTACGCGACGACCGAGGTGAACAGCGACGCGCGCAGGAACGAGGCCTGCATCATCGTCGCCCGGACCGGGTCGTCCTGGTCGAGCTCGGCGTAGGTCTTGCCGCCCGACGCCTGCAGCGCGTGGTGGTTGATGATGTCGGCCTGGACGTAGGCCGTCACCGGACCGGTGACCTGCTGACCCTGGAACGCCGCGGCGTCGTCGGGGATCGTGATGTTCTCAGCGGTCAGCTGCATCGTCACCGCGATCCACGCGATGATCGCGACGACGATCAGCAGGACGCCGCCGACGATGCCGAGCACGCCGACCGCCTTGACCAGGCCGACCTTCTTCGCCGGCGGCGCTACGGCGTCTGCGGTCGTCGTGGGAAGGTCCTGGCTCATGGCGTCCTCCTGATCGGTGATCGTGGGGCCACGCTATCGGCGCGCCCGACCGCGAGGGAAGAGCGCCGGCCGTGCAAAAGGCGTCGCGTCAGGAGGCGAGCGCCCGAGTGACCTCGACCCACCGGTCGAGGGTCGCGAGTGCCGCGCCGCTGTCGATCGCCTCGGCGGATGCGTCCCGCGCCTCGGCGAGGCGCTCCAGGATCGGCCGCTGCACCTGCGCCGCATCCTGGAACAGGCGGTAGGCCACGATGCCGGCGGCGGCATTGAGCAGCACGATGTCGCGCACGGGACCCTCCTCGCCGCCGAGCACGCGCCGCACGACGGCCGCATTGTGGGCGGGGTCGCCGCCGAGCAGGTCGTCGATGTCGGCGAGCGGGATGCCGAGGTCGCGCGGATCGAGGTCGTGCTCGTGGATGTCGCCGCGGCTGACCTCCCAGAGGCGGCTGTGGCCCGTGGTCGTCAGCTCGTCGAGCCCGTCGTCGCCGCGGAACACCAGGGCGGTCGCGCCGCGGGTGCGGAACACACCGGTGATGAGCGGGACTCGGTCGAGCTGAGCCACGCCGACGGCGTTCGCCTCGGCGCGCGCGGGGTTGCACAGCGGACCCAGGAAGTTGAAGACCGTGGGCACGCCCAGCTCGCTGCGCGTGGGCCCCGCGTGCTTGAACCCGGGGTGGAAGGCCGCGGCCCACGCGAACGTGATGCCGGCCTGCGGCAGAGCCTCGGCCACGGCCTCGGGCGGGAGCGAGAGGTCGACGCCGAGAGCGCCCAGCACGTCGGATGAACCCGAGGCGGAGCTGGCAGCGCGGTTGCCGTGCTTGACGACGGGGACACCGGATGCCGCGGCCACGAGCGCGGCCATGGTGGAGACGTTGACCGTGCCGAAGCGGTCGCCGCCCGTGCCCACGATGTCGAGGACGGCGGGGTCGACGCGCAACGGCACGGCGGCCTCGAGGATCGCGTCGCGGAACCCGACGATCTCGTCGACCGTCTCGCCCTTGGCGCGCAGGGCCAGGAGGAATCCGGCCAACTGGGACGGTGTCGCCGCGCCGTTCATGATCTGCCGCATCGCCCACGTCGACTCGGAGACGCTGAGGTCGCGACGCTCCAGCAGCGTGGTGAGGACGTTCGGCCAGGTGTACAGCTCCGCCATGACCACGAGCCTAGCCGTGCGGCGGGATCGGAACCGTTTCGTGACACGGCGTCCCGCCGGCGCCGGTTCTGCGTCTTCACCACGTGTTCACGGCATACTCGCGGGCACCCCTTAGGTGGTCCTAAGTTCCGTCCGTGGCAATTGCATCGCCCGTGATGCGAATATCGTGTCCCAGGATCGGCCATAATGGGGAGCGTGACGACCTCCTCAGCGACCTACGCCCAGGCCATGCGGTCCGTCAAGCGGCCCGATCCGGTCGCCGTCGGAACGATCGTGTGGCTCGGCAGCGAGGTGATGTTCTTCGCGGGTCTCTTCGCGATCTACTTCACCCTGCGCAACGCCTCCCCCGATCTGTGGGCGGAAGAGACGCAGCTGCTCAACATCCCCTACGCGACCGTGAACACGATCATCCTCGTGCTCTCGTCGGTCACCTGCCAGATGGGCGTCTTCGCCGCTGAGCGATTCCAGCCCTACTCGACGCGCAAGCGCGGCTGGCTCGGCTGGGGCATGGTCGAGTGGTTCTGGCTGACCTTCGCCCTCGGTGCCATCTTCGTGTCGGGTCAGGTCTGGGAGTACGCACAGCTCGTCGCCGAGGGGATGCCGATCACCGCGAACTCGTACGCGTCGGCGTTCTACCTCACCACCGGGTTCCACGCGCTCCACGTCACCGGCGGCCTCATCGCCTTCCTCCTGGTGATCGGCCGCGCCTACGCCGTCAAGAACTTCGGGCGCAAAGAGATGACGTCCTCGATCGTCGTGTCGTACTACTGGCACTTCGTCGACGTCGTCTGGATCGCCCTGTTCCTCGTCATCTACTTCCTGAAATAAGAGCGGAGCTGATTCCCGACATGGCACGAGACACCCCGCGCCGCTCGAAAGGCCGCCGCAGCCCCTGGGCTGCTGCCGCGCTCATCGGCATCGGACTTCTGATCACCGGCGGCGTGTACGCGGGCGCGTCCGCGGCAGTGGCCGCCACGACCGAGACCACGGTCGCCACCGCGACTACCGTCGAGGACGGCAAGCTGCTGTTCCAGGCGAACTGCGCCACCTGCCACGGCCTCGACGTGCAGGGCACGCCCGACGGCCCGTCGCTGTACGGCGTGGGCGAGCTCGCGGTGCACTTCCAGATGAGCACCGGCCGCATGCCCCTGCAGATGCAGGGACCCCAGGCTCCGCAGAAGCCCGTCCAGTTCACCGATGAGCAGATCGCCGCGGTCGGCGCCTACATCCAGAGCATCGCCCCCGGCCCGAGCTTCCCGTCGGAGGAAGTGCTCGACGGCGAGGGCAACGCCGCCGAGGGCGGCGAGCTGTTCCGCATCAACTGCGCGATGTGCCACAACGTGGCCGGAGCGGGCGGAGCGCTCACCGAGGGCAAGTACGCCCCGGCGCTCTACAACACCACCCCGCTCAACATGTACGCGGCGATGGTCACCGGTCCGCAGAACATGCCGGTCTTCAACGACATGACGCTGACGACCGAGGAGAAGCGCGACATCATCTCCTACCTGCTGTTCCTGCAGGACACCCAGTCGCCCGGCGGGTTCACGCTCGGATCGCTCGGCCCCGTCTCCGAGGGCCTCTTCATCTGGATCTTCGGCATCGGCTCGCTGATCGCCATCACCGTGTGGATCACGGCGAAGTCCAACTGAACGTACTGACACGCAAGACCTGACGAGGAGCAGCATGGCACACGAGGACGACCCGCTCGAGCACGAGAGGGCTTCCTGGAAGCCCTCCACCGGGCTCGCCGTCGCGGTCAACGACCCGGTGCGCGCCCCGGAGTTCCCTCCGCATCGCGAGCGGATGACCGACAAGGACCCGAAGGCCATGAAGGCCGCCGTCCGCACGGTCTACACGTTGTTCTACCTGTCGATCGCCGGCAGCATCTGGGCCATCGCGGCCTACATGCTCTTCCCGATCGAGAGCGGGCGGATGACCGACATCCGCAACAACAACCTCTTCATCGGTCTCGGCATCGCCTTCGCCCTGCTCGCCATCGGAGTGGCAGCCATCCACTGGTCGAAGGCGGTCATGTCCGACCGCGAGTTCGTCGAGCCGCGGCACGCGACCCGTGGCCGTGATTCGACGCGTGAGGCCGCGATCCAGGCGTTCGCCGACGCCAACGAGGACTCCGGCTTCGGTCGCCGCACGATGATCCGCAACTCGATGATCGCAGCGCTCGTCGCCTCGGTGGCGCCCGCGATCGTGCTGTTCCGCGGCCTCGCGCCGCAGGACTCGCCCGAGCACCCCGAGGGCGGCAACCCGGTCTTCCTCCTCAGCCACACCATGTGGAAGGAGGGGATGCGCCTCGCCCACGACCCGAGCGGTGAGCCGATCCGCGCCGCGGACGTCACTCTGGGCTCGGCCGTGCACGTCATCCCCGAGGAGCTCGCCGAGCTCTCGCACAGCGACGGCTATCTCGAGGAGAAGGCGAAGGCGATCGTCCTCCTCATGCGCCTGCTCCCCGACCAGCTGATCGAGAGCCCGGAGCGCGCCGACTGGTCGTACGACGGGATCGTCGCCTACTCCAAGGTCTGCACGCACGTCGGCTGCCCGGTCGCCCTCTACGAGCAGCAGACCCACCACCTGCTGTGCCCGTGCCACCAGTCCCAGTTCGACGTGACCGACGCCGCGAAGGTCATCTTCGGGCCGGCCGCTCGTCCCCTGCCCCAGCTGCCGATCACGGTCGACGCCGAGGGCTACCTGGTCGCCCGCAGCGACTTCACCGAACCCGTCGGCCCGAGCTTCTGGGAGCGTCATTGAGTACCGCAACCGCAACCGAGGACCTCGTCGAGGCGCCTCCTGCCACGACGCCCCGTGACAAGCCGCTGGGCGGACGCTTCATCGGCGCCGCGTCGAACTACATCGACGAGCGCACGAGCCTGTCGGGCTTCGTCAAGGAGCTGGGCCGCAAGGTCTTCCCCGACCACTGGTCGTTCATGCTCGGCGAGATCGCCCTGTGGAGCTTCGTCGTCGTGCTCCTCACCGGCACCTTCCTGACGTTCTTCTTCCAGGCGTCGATGGTCGAGACGCACTACACCGGCGCCTACCTCCCGATGCGCGGCATCGAGATGTCTGCGGCGATGGCGTCCACCCTCGAGATCTCGTTCGATCTCCGCGGCGGGCTCCTGGTGCGTCAGATGCACCACTGGTCCGCGCTCGTGTTCGTCGCCGGCATCGGCGTGCACATGCTCCGCGTGTTCTTCACCGGCGCGTTCCGCAAGCCGCGCGAGCTGAACTGGGTCATCGGGTTCATCCTCTTCATCCTCGCGATGGGCGAGGGCTTCACCGGCTACTCGCTCCCCGACGACGTCCTGTCGGGCAACGGCCTCCGCATCATCGACGGCATGGTCAAGGGCATCCCGCTCATCGGCACGTGGACCTCGTTCCTGCTGTTCGGCGGCGAGTTCCCGGGCACGGCGATCGTGGGCCGCCTGTACTCGCTGCACATCCTGCTGCTGCCCGCGATCCTCGTCGGCCTGCTCGTGCTCCACCTCATGCTGATGGTGATCAACAAGCACACACAGTTCGGCGGCCCCGGCCGAGCCAACAGCAACGTCGTCGGCTACCCGATGATGCCGGTCTACATGTCGAAGATGGGCGGCTTCCTGTTCATCACGTTCGGCGTGATCGCGCTCATCGCGGCGCTGTTCACGATCAACCCGATCTGGAACTACGGCCCGTACGACCCGTCGCCCGTTTCCGCCGGCACGCAGCCCGACTGGTACATCGGCTTCGCCGACGGTGCCCTGCGTCTCGTGCCCCCGGGCTGGGAGTTCGTCTTCCTGGACCACACCTGGTCGTTCAACATCATCGTTCCGCTCGTCGCGCTCGGTCTGTTCATCGTCCTCGTGCTCATCTACCCCTTCATCGAGGCGTGGGTGACCGGAGACAAGCGCGAGCACCACATCGCCGAGCGTCCGCGCAACGCGCCGACCCGCACCGCCATCGGCGCCGCCGGTGTCACGTTCTACGCCGTTCTCTGGGCAGCGGCGGCGTCCGACATCATCGCGACCCACTTCTGGCTCACGATGGAGGGCGTCATCCACACCCTCCAGGCGCTGCTCTTCATCGGCCCGATCGTCGCGTACTTCGTCTCGAAGCGCATCGCGATCGCGCTCCAGAAGAAGGACCGCGAGATCGCCCTGCACGGCTACGAGTCCGGGCGCATCGTCCGCCTCCCCGGTGGCGAGTACATCGAGGTGCACCAGCCCGTCGACGAGTACGAGCGCTACAAGCTGGTCGACTTCGTGACGTACGAGCCGCTCGTCGTGCGGCCCAACGCCAAGGGCCGCATCCCGTGGCACGAGAACCTTCGCGCGGTCATTTCGCGCTGGTTCTTCGAGGACCGCCTCACCCCGGTCACCCAGACCGAGCTCGACGAGGCCCTCTCGCACCAGCACCACACCCTCGACCACATCGCTGAGGAAGAGGACGCCGAGATCCAGGCCGCGCACGAGCGCGCCGGGGTGCCGGATGCTCCTCACGTGCCCCTCGACGACGGCCGCAACAGTGAGACCGCGGTCCGTCCGACGAACGTCATCGTTCCCGAGGACGGCCAGAAGAAGCCGCGCAACCGAGAGAAGGACGCCGACCGCTGACGTCGTCCTCCCCCGTCAGAACGCCCCGGCACGACCCTTCACGGGTTCGCAGCCGGGGCGTTCTGCGTCACCGCTCCCCCGCACCAACCCCGCGCGCCGCAGGCCGATCGGCAGGAATCCGGCGACCCATGACAGCCCGACGGTACGCATCGTGAGGCGCCCTTCCGTAGCGTGGACGCATGACCACAGCGCTCGACTACTTCTCGGCCAAGCTCGCTCTCGAGACGGACGCCTCGGACGTCTACGCGGCGCAGAAGGCCGGCGAGACGTTCGTGCTCGTCGACGTGCGCGGCGATGAGGCGTGGGCGCAGGGACGGCTAGCCGGCGCAGTCCACATGCCGCACCAGGAGATCGCACAGCGCGCGGCGGCCGAGCTCGACAGAGGCGTCCCCGTCGTCGTCTACTGCTGGAGCCCGGGCTGCAACGGCGGTGCGAAAGGCGCCCTTCAGTTCGCGAAGCTCGGCTTCGAGGTGCGCGAGATGATCGGCGGCTACGAGTACTGGATCCGCGAGGGTCAGCCCATCGAGAACGACGAGGGCCCGCTCCCCCGGGTGTTCGATGAGCAGGTCATGGTCGTGCGCTCGCCCATCGCACCCTGAGAACGATTCAGGGCGCCTCTCAGGCCGACTCCAGGCCCTCGTCCAGGCCTTCGGTGAACCGGGCCGCGGCCGCGCCGTAGAACGACGTCCTGCTGCTCAGACCGAACGGCTCCGCCGGTCCGAGCTCCACGTCGAAGATCACGACTGTGACGTTGTCGCGTGTGCCGGCCGTCAGCCCGAGGGCGACCGCGGCACCCGCGGCCTCGACAGCGTCGCCGCATCGCGCGACCACCGCCGCGATGTCGCTCGGCGGCACGTAGTCGGTCAAGCCGTCGCTGCACAGCAGCCAGCGATCGCCATGACGCGCATCGTGCTCGGCCACGACGACACGATCGCGCTCTCCGCCGCTGAGCGAGGCGGTGATGAGGTTGCGTCGCGGATGGGTCGCGGCATCCGCTTCCGCCACCAGCCCCCGCTCGACGAGCACCTGCACGTACGAATCGTCACGCGTCTGCTGAGTCATGACGCCATCGCGCAACAGGTATGCGCGAGAGTCGCCGGTGTGAGCGAGCAGGAGCGTGTCGTCCTCCGACACGAAGACGCCGGTGAAGGTCGTCGCCATGCCCGACAGCGCCGGATCGCGCTCGACGTGCGCCCGCAGATCCCAATTGGCCGCTCTCACGCTGACAGCCAGCGCGGCGGCATCGACGGTGCCGACCCGGCCGGCCGCCAGACGATGAACGAAAGCGGCCGAGGCGAGATCTCCGGCAGGACCGCCGCCCACACCGTCAGCCACCGCACCGCCCCAGGGTGCCGTGAAGGCGGCGTCCTGGTTGACGGATCGGTAGGCTCCGGTGTCGGAGACGGCGGCGGCACGCAGCCGCACGCGGGAAGGCCGCAACGGCACGATCAGCGCGCGAAGTACCCGCGGTAGTACTCGTAGACCCAGCCGACGATGGCGATGACGAAGACGCCGACGCCGATCGGCACCATCCACGCGCCGACGGCCAGGCCGATCATCGCGAGAGCAGCCGAGAAGGCGAGGACGATCGGCCACCACGACCACGGGCTGAACTCGCCCAGCTCGGGGTCGCCGTCGTCGATGTCGGACGTCAGGACGTCTTCGGGAAGCTCCCCACCCTGCGCGTTGTGCACACGGCTGATGTAGAACGCGATGAGCGCACCCATCAGTGAGGTGAAGATCAGCGCCACGGCGCCGACCCACTCGATCGCCCGGTACCACGGCACGTCGGGGTGGGCGACGATGTTCCACACGATGTAGACCACGCCCACGAGGGCGAAGAACACGGTGAGGAGCCACCACAGTCCGGTGTTGGTGCGCACTTACTTCACCTCTCCGTCGGCGGCGTCGACAACCGGGGCTTCAGGCGCGTCCTTCGCAGGTCCGACACCGACGGGGATCCCCGCCTCGGGGTGGTTGAGGTCGAACGCCGGGCGCTCGCTGCGGATACGCGGGATCGACGTGAAGTTGTGCCGCGGCGGCGGGCACGAGGTGGCCCACTCGAGCGAGGCGCCGTAGCCCCACGGGTCGTTCACGGTCACGCGCGGCGCCTTGCGGGCGGTGATCCACACGTTGAACAGGAACGGGATCATCGAGGCGCCGAGGATGATCGCGCCGACCGTCGAGACCTGGTTCTGCCACGTCCAGCCGTCGGCCGCCGAGTAGTCCGCGTAGCGGCGCACCATGCCGTCCACGCCCAGCCAGTGCTGGATGAGGAAGGTCATGTGGAAGCCGATGAACAGCAGCCAGAAGTGCACCATGCCGAGGCGCTCGTTGAGCATCTTTCCGGTCCACTTCGGCCACCAGAAGTAGAAGCCGGCGAACATCGCGAAGACGACGGTTCCGAACACGACGTAGTGGAAGTGCGCGACGACGAAGTACGAGTCGGAAAGGTGGAAGTCCAGCGGCGGCGAGGCGAGGATGACGCCGGTGAGGCCACCGAAGACGAACGACACGAGGAAGCCGAGGGCGAAGACCATCGGGGTCTCGAACGTCACCGAGCCTCGCCAGAGCGTTCCGATCCAGTTGAAGATCTTCACACCGGTCGGCACCGCGATGAGCATGGTCATCAGGGCGAAGAACGGCAGCAGAACCGCGCCGGTGACGTACATGTGGTGGGCCCACACCGCCACGGAGAGGGCGGCGATCGCGATCGTCGCGTAGACGAGGGTCTTGTACCCGAAGATCGGCTTGCGGCTGAACACCGGGAAGATCTCCGAGACGATGCCGAAGAACGGCAGGGCGATGATGTACACCTCTGGGTGTCCGAAGAACCAGAACAGGTGCTGCCACAGCAGGACGCCGCCGTTGGCCGGGTCGTAGATGTGGGCGCCGAGCACACGGTCGGCCGCGGCGGCCAGGATGGCGGCGGCGAGCACCGGGAACGCCATCAGGATCAGGATGCTCGTGATCAGCGTGTTCCACGAGAAGATCGGCATGCGCCACATGGTCATGCCCGGCGCGCGCATCGTGATGATCGTCGTGATGAAGTTCACCGCGCCGAGGATCGTTCCGAAACCGCTCATGCCGAGGCCGAGCATCCAGAGGTTTCCTCCGGCACCCGGGGAGAAGCTGGCATTGGCGAGCGGCTGGTAGGCGAACCAGCCGAACGACGCCGCGCCCTGCGGGGTGAGGAAGCCGGCCACGGCGATGGTCGAGCCGAAGAGGAACAGCCAGAACGCGAACGCGTTCAGACGCGGGAAGGCGACGTCGGGCGCGCCGATCTGCAGCGGCAGGATCGCGTTGGCGAACCCGGCGAACAGTGGCGTCGCGAACATGAGCAGCATGATCGTGCCGTGCATCGTGAAGAGCTGGTTGTACTGCTCCTTCGTCGGGATGATCTGCATCCCGGGCTCGAAGAGCTCAGCACGGATGATCAGCGCCATCACTCCTCCGAGGAGGAAGAACAGCACCGACGAGATGAGGTAGAGGTAGCCGATCGTCTTGTGGTCGGTGGAGGTGATCCACTTGACGATGATGTTGCCCTTCTGCTCGACGCGCGAAGCGCTGAGCAGTGCGGCCTGGCGAGGCGGCAGTGTGGTCGGGCGACCCTGAGTCGTCCCCTGAAGTGGAACCGTCGTCGCCATGATCAGTCGTCTCCCTCGGAGCTCGCACCCGTTCCGGGCAGATTCTGAAGTCGGTCGTACTCGTCGTTGATGTCACCGGTCTGGCCGGCCTCGCGAAGGGTGTCGAGGTAATCCTCGTACTCGGCTTCGCTGACGACCTCGACATTGAAGAGCATCATCGAGTGGTACTCGCCGCAGAGTTCGGCGCACTTGCCGGCGTACTCCCCCTCGCGGGTGGGAGTGAACGACCAGTAGTTGTCCCTCCCGATGTACATGTCCTTCTTGTACAGGAAGTCGATGATCCAGAACGAGTGGATCACGTCGCGCGACTGGAGCTTGATCTTGACCGTCTTGTCGACCGGGAGGACGAGCTTCGGCAGCTCGGTGGTGACGTTGCCCTGCTCGTCGGTCTGCGCCTGGACGCCCATGGTCCACACCGTGTCGTCGTCGGACTCGCCGTCGTACTGGAAGTCCCAGGACCACTGCTTGCCGATCGCGACGATCGAGACGTCGGGGTCTTCCGTCTGGGTCTCGAGGATCGTCTGGTCGCGCGCCGTGAACGCGAAGAAGCCGATCACGAGGATCAGCGGCACGACCGTGTAGAAGATCTCGATCGGCATGTTGTAGCGCAGCTGCACGGGGAGGCCCACCTGACCGCGGCGGCGACGGTAGGCGATCGCAGCCCAGCCCATGAGGCCCCACGTGATGACGCCGACGGCCAGCAGCACGAGCCAGGAGTTGACCCACAGACCGGCGACCATGTCGGTGCGATCGGTGGCCGGCTGGCCGCTCTCGACGAAGCCCGGCAGGAAGCCGTGGAGCTCGGTCGGGGTGCATCCGGCGAGTACTGCGGCCGTTGCGATCCCGAGCGGGAGAACGGCCCAGCGGATACGGCGTTTCGAGGGCACGGTGCACCTTTCCGGGTCGCGAACAGGACTCTCCTCAGTCTAGGGCAAGCATCCAGGGTATTCAGGCCATCCGCCCAGGTTGACCTGTGTCGCGAGGGGGGAAAACCGCAGGCCCGGAGCACTCCATGGAGCGCTCCGGGCCTGCGGAAATCGGGCTGGATCAGTGGAAGCTGTCACCGCAGGCGCAGCTGCCGGCGGCGTTGGGGTTGTCGATTGTGAACCCCTGCTCCGAGATCGTGTCCTTGAAGTCGATGGTCGCGCCGTCGAGGTACGGGACGCTCATGTCGTCGACGATGACCTCGACGCCGTCGAAGTCGACCGTCTTGTCGCCGTCGAGATAGCGCTCGTCGAAATACAGCTGGTAGATCAGCCCGCTGCAGCCTCCGGGCTGCACGGCCACGCGCAGACGCAGGTCGTCGCGGCCCTCCTGCGACAGGAGGCTCTTCACCTTGAGCGAGGCGGCTTCGGTCAGTGCGACGCCGTGTTCGCGAACGGACTGGTCGGTCGACAGCGCAGTGTCGGTCATGGCACTCCTCCGGACGGGCCGCCTGATCCGGTGATCGGCACCGGGGCGGCGGGATGCTGCGATTCTACGCCCGTAGTCCGAGAACCGGCTCCGAGCAGGGCGTGTCAGCCGCGGTCGCCGCGCGCATCCAGCTTCTCGAGCAGCAGCGCCTCCGACAGCACCGCGTTGCGGAACGTCTCGAGGTGAAGCGATTCGTTGGGGCTGTGCGCGCGGGCGTGCGGGTCTTCCACGCCGGTCACGAGGATCTGCGCCCCGGGGAACTCCCGCACGAGGTCAGCGATGAACGGGATCGACCCGCCCACGCCGATGTCGACGGACTCGACCCCGTATCCCTCGTGGAGCGCCTCACGGGCGGCCTCGACCGCCCAGCCCGAGGTGTCGACCAGGAAGGCATCGCCGTAGTCCTGATCGGTGAACGTGAGCTCCGCGCCGAACGGGGCGTTCGCCCGCAGATGGGCCTCGATCGCTGCATAGGCGTCGCGCGCCGGCTGCCCGGGCGCGATGCGGGCGCTGAGGACGACGGAGATCTCCGGGCTCAGCGTGTTCGAGGCGTTGGCGACGCTGGGCGCATCGATGCCGGTGACCGTGATCGACGGCTTGTTCCAGATCCGGCTCAGGATCGTGCCGCGACCGATCGGCGAGACGCCGTCGGGCAGGCCGGCCTCGTCGCGCAGTGTCGCCTCGCTGTACTCCGGGGTCTCGGCATCCCTCTCGGTCAAGCCCGCGACCGCGACTGCGCCATCGGCGTCCCACAGCGTGGCGAGCAGCTTCACTGTGGCCATCATCGCGTCGGGCACCGCTCCGCCGAACATTCCGGAGTGCGACGCGTGGTCGAGCGTCTTCACGCGCATGGTGAAGCGCGTGTTGCCGCGCAGCGACACCGTGAGGGCGGGAGTCTTGTCGTCCCAGTTACCCGAGTCGGCGACGACGATGACGTCCGCGCGCAGCGCGTCGGCGTTGTCGGACAGGAACTGCGCGAACGAGCGCGAGCCCGCCTCTTCCTCGCCCTCGAAGAACAGCGCCACACCGAGGTCGAAGTCCTCGCCGACGGCCTCCTTCAGAGCACGGAGGGCCGCGATGTGCGCCATGATGCCGGCCTTGTCGTCGGCGGCGCCGCGACCGTACAGGCGTCCTCCTCGGACGGTCGGCTCGAACGGGGCGGACTCCCAGAGCGCCTCGTCGCCGACGGGCTGCACGTCGTGGTGCGCGTACAGCAGGATCGTCGGGCGC
Organism: Microbacterium sp. NPDC056003; assembly: GCF_042274785.1. Taxonomy (NCBI): domain Bacteria; kingdom Bacillati; phylum Actinomycetota; class Actinomycetes; order Micrococcales; family Microbacteriaceae; genus Microbacterium; species Microbacterium sp. NPDC056003. Next base: position 439,037 of record NZ_JBHJXQ010000002.1, read on the forward strand.
CCGTTACGGGCGGCCCGTGTCGCCAGCACAGCCGGCTGACCCTGTTCGTCGGTACCCGGGATCGCGGCGCGGCGGATCTCGACGGTCTCGAACAGCCCGGTCCTCCGCACGAGGTCGGCGACCGCCTCGGCGCTGCGCTGCACCGGAGCGGCGTCGAAGCCGGGGAAGGCGACCGACGGGATGCGCACGAGCGCACCGAGGTCGGCGAGGGCGGAGGGGATGCCGGAGGCCGCGGCGTCACGCACAGCATCCTGTCGGGAGAGCTCAGTGGTCATGCGGGTAATCTTAAGTGCACCCCCGCACCCGCACTTCCGAGGATCATCGTGGCCAAGAACTCCGCAGCTCCCGCGTCGAACGACGCTCCTTCCGACGGAACGGTCCTCAACGGCGTGCCGGTGACCGGCAAGGGGCGCGCCACTCCCAGCCGAGCGGAGCAGGAGGCGGCACGCAAGCGCCCCCTGGTCCCCGACACCAAAGAGGCCAAGGCACGCGCCCGCGCTGAGCTCCAGGCGCAGCGCGACAAGGCCCGCGTCGGCATGGCCGCGGGCGACCCTCGCTATCTCCCGGCGCGCGACCAGGGTGCCCAGCGCAAGTTCGTGCGCGACTACGTCGACGCCGGATGGCACCTCGGCGAGGCCGTCATGCCCGCGATGGTGGTCGTAATCCTCGCGACGTTCATCCCCGTGCCCGAGGTGCAGTACTACTCGTTCGTCGCGCTGTGGATCTTCATCCTCTTCGTCGTCGGCGACATGGTGCTTACGTCGATCAACGCCAAGCGCGCCGTGAAGGCCAAGTTCGGCGCCGACAAGATCGAGAAGGGCCTCGGCTGGTACGCGGCGATGCGCACCGTGCAGATGCGGTTCCTGCGTCTGCCCAAGCCGCAGGTCAAGCGCGGCCAGCGTCCGGTCTGAGCCGGGTCATCACCCACCCGGAGAAGATGATGCGGGATGCCGCGGCTCAGCGCGCGCGCACGAGTCCGCGGTTGATCTGCCGCGCCCACAGCGGACCGCGATAGAGGAACGCCGTGTAGCCCTGCACCAGGGTGGCTCCGGCATCCAACCGTTCCTTCACGTCGTCAGCGGTCTCGACGCCGCCGACGGAGATGACGCAGAATTCGGCAGGCACCGCGCCGCGCACGAGGCGCAGGACGTCGAGGGCGCGCGCCTTGAGCGGGGCCCCCGACAGTCCGCCGGCCCCCGCCTTCTCGACGACGGCGGGGTCGGTGACGAGGCCCTCGCGGGAGATCGTCGTGTTCGTCGCGATGAGTCCGTCCAGGCCGAGGTCGACGGCCAGCTGCGCGACGGCGACGACCTCGTCGTCGGGCAGGTCGGGGGCGATCTTCACGAGCAGCGGTGTCGCACCGGCCGCCGCGTGCACGGCTTCCAGCAGCGGGCGGAGCGTCTCGACCGCCTGCAGGCCGCGGAGGCCGGGCGTGTTCGGCGACGACACGTTGACGACGAGGTAGTCGGCGAGCGGCGCGAGGAGCGTGGCGCTGCGGACGTAGTCCGCGGTGGCGTCGTCGACGTCGACCACGCGGCTCTTGCCGATGTTGACGCCGATGACGCCGCGGCGCGTGCGTCGGCGCAGCTTCTCGAGCCGGCGCGCAGCGGCCTCGGCGCCGTGGTTGTTGAAGCCCATGCGGTTGATCACGGCACGGTCCGGAATCAGCCGGAACAGCCGGGGACGCGGATTGCCCTCCTGCGGGATGGCCGTGAGCGTGCCCACCTCGACGTGACCGAAGCCGAGCGCGAACAGCCCGGCCGCGCCCTTGACGTTCTTGTCGAAGCCTGCGGCCACGCCGAACGGCGAGTCGAACGAGAGGCCCAGTGCCGACGTCGCGAGCCGTGGGTCGGGGCGGGTCAGGGCGCGGACCACCCACGAGAAGGGCGGAACGCCGAGCACCCGGATGACCACCATCGCCGCGTGGTGCGCGGTCTCGGGGTCCATGCGCGACAGAACGGTCCGGAACAGGAGGGGATACATCCCGTCCAGGCTATCCGGTCGGCCGCGCGCGACCCGACCGGGCCTAATCGGCGATGGCGCGGACGGGACGGTCCTGGTGATCGGCTCGCAGCTGGTCGATCGCCGATTCGAAGTCCTCCAGCGAATCGAACGCCTGATAGACGCTCGCAAACCGCAGATAGGCCACTTCGTCGAGCTCGCGCAGCGGGCCGAGGATCGCCAGTCCGATCTCATTCGTGTCGAGCTGTGAGGCGCCGGTCTGACGAACGGTCTCCTCGACGGTCTGCGCGAGAACGGCGAGGTCGGCCTCCGTCACCGGTCGCCCCTGGCACGCCTTGCGCACCCCCGACATGACCTTCTCGCGGCTGAACGGCTCGATCACGCCCGAGCGCTTGATCACATTGAGGCTGGCGGTTTCGATCGTCGTGAAGCGGCCTCCGCACTCGGGGCACTGACGACGGCGACGGATGCTGAGACCGTCGTCACTGGTGCGGGAGTCGATGACGCGCGAGTCGGAGTGGCGGCAGAACGGACAGTGCATGGCAGAGACAGCCTACGCCCGGGTCAGCCGGCCGGCGTCTCGAAGCGGGCCACGACGGCTTCGCCATGGGCGGGCAGGGCCTCGGCCTCGGCGAGCACCACGATCGCGTCGCGCACGGCCTCAAGCGCGGCGTGGTCGTATTCGATGACCTGCTGCGGGCGCAGGAACGTCGACGCCGACAAACCCGCCGAGTAGCGGGCCTGCCCGCCGGTCGGCAGCACATGGTTGCTGCCCGCGAGGTAGTCGCCGAGGCTCACCGGCGAGTCGGCACCGACGAAGACCGCGCCCGCGTGCACGAACTGCTCGGGCTTCGGATCACGCAGGTGGAGCTCCAGGTGCTCGGGCGCGTAGGCGTTGCTGAAGGCGGTCGCAGCGTCGAGGTCGTCGACCAGGACGATCGCCGACTGCGGACCCGCGAGTGCCGCCGCGACACGCTCGGTGTGTCGGGTCGCTGCGGCGCGTGTCGCGACCTCGACCGCGACGGCCTCGGCCAGACCTTCGGAGTCCGTCACGAGCACCGCGGATGCCTGCTCGTCATGCTCGGCCTGGCTGATCAGATCGACGGCGACGAGTCGCGCGTCGGCGCTGTCGTCGGCGACGATGAGGATCTCGGTGGCGCCGGCCTCGGCATCCGTCCCCACCAATCCCGCCACGGCCCGCTTCGCGGCCGCGACGAAGTTGTTGCCGGGACCGGTGACGACGTCGACCGGGTCGAGGCCCAGCCCGCCGACCCCGTGGGCGAGCGCGCCGATCGCGCCGGCACCGCCCATCGCGTAGACCTCGTCGACCCCGAGCAGCTTCGCGGCTCCAAGGATCACGGGGTGCACGCGACCGCCCTGGTCGCGCTGCGGCGGAGAGGCGACCGCGATCTGGGACACACCCGCGACCTGCGCCGGAACGACGTTCATCACGACGCTCGACGGGTAGACCGCTTTGCCACCCGGAACGTAGAGCCCCACGCGCCGCACCGGCTGCCACCGCTGCATGACCCGCGCGCCCGGCGCGAGCTGCGTGGTGACCGGTGCGGGCACCTGTGCGGCGGATGCCTCGCGCACGCGCTCGATCGCCTGCTCGAGCGCGTCGCGCACGGCCGGATCGAGAGACTCGAGCGCCTCGTCGAGGTGCGACGCCGGAACCCGGATGTCGTGGCCCGTCACGCCGTCGAACTGCTCCGCCTGATCGCGCAGTGCCGTCTCGCCGCGCGAGGCGACGTCGGCGACGAGGCGCGCCGCCGTCGAGAGCGCCTCTTCGCGCGCAGCGGTCGCCCGCGGCACGGTGGCGAGGAGTTCGGCTGGAGACAGCGCGCGTCCCCGCAGATCGATCGTCCGGAGCATCCTTCTACGGTATCTCGTTCCTTGTGGCGCTCCGCCGGATCGAGTGCGACCACGCGAAGCGCGGACGTGTATCGAGATCCGCCGGATCGAGTGCGACCACGCGAAGCGCGGACGTGTATCGAGATCCGCCGGATCGAGTGCGACCCCGCAAAGCGCGGACGTGTATCGAGATCCGCCGGATCGAGTGCGACCACGCGAAGCGCGGACGTGTATCGAGATCAGCCGCGTGTGACGCCCGTGACGTCGTGCAGGTAGCCGATCCGGCCGTCCTCGTGGCGCACGACGAACACGTCGACGCGGTCCTCGATCACGAGCGCCCACGCGGTCGGGCCGATGCGGAACACCGGGATTCCGATCTCGTCGACGACGTCGCGCTCCTCGGGGACGAGCGCCCAGAATGCCTGATGACGCTGCGACGATTCAGCCGCCGGCTCGGCGGTGCTGCTCGGCGTCTCGACGGCCTCGTAGGTGTCGCGGGTGTGCGCGGGCTCGAAGGCCGTCGTGGCGGGGGCAGGCTCCTGCTCGGCGCGGGGCTCGGCGGATGACGTGGCGTCGTCGGGGAGCGGAGCGGCCCCGGCCTCCGAAGCGGCCCCGGCGCGCTGGGTCCCGTAGGCGGAGCCCGTGTCGTACGCGGTCGTGGTGTCGTACGCCGCGGTGGCCTCGGCCGCCGGCGGCGCGTACTCGGCGAAATCGGTGCCCGCGGGCTCCTCGTCGCGCGGCGCGGCGGGGCGGGGCGAGACCGGGCGGATCGGCCGGGCGTTGCGGTGTGCCGGCACCTCGGCGCGACCGCGGAAGTCCTGGCCGAGCGTCGGCAGAAGCGGTGCGAACACCGTGAGCACGACGCCGATGAGCATGAGGGCGAGCTCGACCCAGATCACCCACGTGCGCACCCAGCGCCCGCTGTCGATCCCGAACGCGACCGTCTCCCACACGAGCTGCAGCCAGACGATCACCGCCACCGAGAACGCCACCGATGCGAACTGGTCGATGCCCAGCGAGCCCACCCGCCGGATGCCGGTCGGCGAGAGCCGACGGAGGACGATCAGGAACACGGCGACGGTCGGCACGCCGATGGAGAGGATCCAGAGGATGCTCGCGGTCCACACCGAGTTGAAGCGTCCTTCGTCGATCGAGAAGAACGAAACGACGAACGCGACCAACCACACTCCGACGAGGGCGACCTCGCGGATCGAGAACGGCCCGACCCCGTACTGAGGCGGTTCGTCCTGGTGGTTCTGCCCTGCGGCGACGTCGAATTCCTCAGCACGCTGATCGTCGGTCACGATGTTCCCTTCCGGCCGCGCACGGCGGCATACGTCGTTTTCATGCTACTCACGCCTCATGAGACGGAAATGAGATGGGATGCCGCTCAGCCGAGGCACTGCGGGCCGAGCAGCCCCTTGAGCTCGCCGTAGAGATCGGCGGTGAGCCGCACCTGATGCGGGATCTCGAACACTTTGGCCGCCGAACCGCTGTGCAGCTTGATCGTCACCTCGGTCTCGCCCTGGTGACGCTCGAGCATCCGGGCGAGTTCGCCGATCGTCGCCTCGCTCGCGCGGCGCTCGGGCAGGAGGAGCACGAGCGGCCCCGAGGCATCCATCGCCCCCAGATCGGGTGCGAATGCCGACTGCGCGTGCAGGTTGAGTCCGTCGTCGCGCCGCGACACGCGACCGCGCACCACCAGGATCGAGTCGGCCACCAGCATCGAGCTGAACTCGGTGTAGGTCTTGCCCATGAACATCACGGTGACCTCGCCGTTGAAGTCTTCGACGGTGATCATGCCGTACGGATTGCCGCTGGCCTTGGCCACGCGGTGCTGCACGCTCGTCACCAGCCCCGCGATGGTCACCTGGTCGCCGTCGTTGACGTCTTCGGACGAGAGCAGGTCGTGGATGCTGGTCGACGCGTGCTTGGCGAGCGGGATCTCGAGTCCGGCCAGGGGGTGGTCCGAGACATAGAGACCGAGCATCTCGCGCTCGAACGCGAGCTTGTCCTTCTTCGTCCACTCGGGCCGCTCGGGCACTTTGGCCGGGATGACCTCCTCGGCCTCGTCGTAGAGGCTGTCGAAGTCGAATCCGATCGCGCCGGTCGCCGCCTTGCGCTTGGTCTCGACCGCGGCCTCGGTGGCGTCCTCGTGGATCTCCATGAGCGCCCGGCGGGTGGAGCCGAGCGAATCGAAGGCGCCCGCCTTGATGAGCGACTCGACCGTCCGCTTGTTCGCGACGTGGATCGGCACCTTCGTCAGGAAGTCGTGGAAGCTCGCATACCCGTCGTCGGCACGCGCCGCGACGATGCCGTCGACCACGTTCGCGCCGACGTTGCGGACGGCGCCCAGGCCGAAGCGGATGTCTTCGCCGACGGCCGCGAAGTAGCGGATCGACTGCCCGACGTCGGGCGGCAGCACCTTGATGCCCATGCGGCGACACTCGTTGAGGTACACCGCCATCTTGTCCTTCGAGTCGCCGACGCTCGTGAGCAGCGCGGCCATGTACTCGGCCGGATAGTGGGCCTTGAGGTACGCCGTCCAGTACGACACGAGTCCGTACGCGGCCGAGTGCGCTTTGTTGAAGGCGTAGTCCGAGAACGGGAGGAGGATCTCCCACAGTTTCTGGACCGCCTCGTCGGAGTACCCGTTCGCGTGCATGCCCGCCTGGAAGCCCTCGAACTGCTTGTCGAGCTCGGACTTCTTCTTCTTGCCCATCGCGCGGCGCAGGATGTCGGCCTGACCGAGGCTGAAGCCGGCGACGCGCTGCGCGATCGCCATGACCTGCTCCTGGTAGATGATCAGGCCGTAGCTGGTGTCGAGGATGTCGGCGAGCGACTCGCGGAACTCCTCGTGGATCGGCGTGATCTCCTGCTGGCCGTTCTTTCGCAGGGCGTAGTTGATGTGCGAGTTCGCACCCATCGGGCCTGGACGGTACAGCGCGATGACGGCCGAGATGTCTTCGAAGTTGTCAGGCTTCATGAGCCGCAGGAGCGAGCGCATCGGCCCGCCGTCGAGCTGGAAGACACCCAGGGTGTCGCCGCGAGAGAGCAGCTCGTACGACTCGGCGTCATCGAGGGTGAGGTCTTCGAGCACGAGCGGGTGGCCGCGGTTCGCCTCGATGTTGTCGAGCGCGTCGTTGATGATCGTGAGGTTGCGCAGCCCCAGGAAGTCCATCTTGATCAGGCCGAGCGACTCGCACGCGGGGTAGTCGAACTGCGTGACGATCTGGCCGTCCTGCTCCCGCCTCATGATCGGGATGATGTCGATCAGCGGCTCGGACGACATGATGACGCCGGCGGCGTGGACGCCCCACTGACGCTTCAGGTTCTCGAGCCCGACGGCGGTGTCGAAGACCGTCTTGGCCTCGGCATCGGTCTCGATCAGCGCGCGGAACTCGGAGGCCTCTTTGAAGCGCGGGTGGCTCTTGTCGAACATGCCCTCGAGCGGCATGTCTTTGCCCATGACGGCGGGCGGCATCGCCTTGGTGAGCTTCTCCCCCATGCTGAACGGGAAGCCCAGCACGCGCCCGGCGTCTTTCAGCGCCTGCTTCGCCTTGATCGTGCCGTAGGTCACGATCTGCGCGACGCGCTCGTCGCCGTACTTCTCAGTGACGTACTGGATGACCTCGCCACGACGACGGTCGTCGAAGTCGACGTCGAAGTCGGGCATCGAGACGCGGTCGGGGTTGAGGAACCGCTCGAAGATCAGGCCGTGCTGCAGCGGATCGAGGTCGGTGATCTTCATGGCGTACGCGGCCATGGAGCCCGCACCGGAGCCACGCCCGGGACCGACGCGGATGCCGTTGCGCTTGGCCCAGTTGATGAAGTCGGCGACGACCAGGAAGTAGCCCGGGAAGCCCATCTGAACGATGACGCTGGTCTCGTACTCGGCCTGCGAGCGCACCTCGTCCGGAATGCCACCGGGGTACCGGTCGCGAAGTCCGTTCTCGACCTCCTTGACGAACCACGACTCTTCGGTCTCGCCCGGGGGCACGGGGAACCGGGGCATGTAGTTGGCGCTGGTGTTGAACTCGACGTTGCAGCGCTCGGCGATCAGCAGCGTGTTGTCGCAGGCTTCCGGGTGGTCGCGGAACACCTGGCGCATCTCGGCCGGGGTCTTGACGTAGTAGCCGTCGCCGTCGAACTTGAAGCGCTTCGGGTCGTCGAGCGTCGACCCCGACTGCACGCACAGAAGAGCCGCATGGCTCGACGCATCGTGCTGGTGCGTGTAGTGGAGGTCGTTCGTCGCGACGAGCGGGATGCCGAGGTCTTTCGCGATCTTCAGCAGATCGGTCATCACGCGGCGCTCGATCGAGAGTCCGTGGTCCATGATCTCGGCGAAGTAGTTCTCTTTGCCGAACAGGTCCTGGAACTCGGCCGCCGCCGCGCGTGCCGCGTCGTACTGGCCCAGGCGCAGGCGTGTCTGGACTTCGCCCGACGGGCAGCCGGTCGTCGCGATCAGGCCCTTGCCGTACTTCTGCAGCAGGTCGCGATCCATGCGGGGCTTGAAGTAGTAGCCCTCGATGCTCGCCAGCGACGACAGCCGGAACAGGTTGTGCATACCCTCGGTGGTCTCGGAGAGCAGCGTCATGTGGGTGTACGCGCCCGAGCCCGACACATCGTCGTCGTTCTGCTCGGGGGTCCCCCACCGCACACGGGCCTTGTCGGAGCGGTGCGTGCCCGGCGTGACGTAGGCCTCGATGCCGATGATCGGCTTGATCCCGGCATCTTTCGCGGTCTTGTAGAACTCGTACGCCGCGAACGTGTTGCCGTGGTCGGTGACCGCGATGGCGGGCATCTCGAGGCGCGAAGCCTCCTGCACCATCGGGCCGATGCGCGCGGCTCCGTCGAGCATGGAGTACTCGCTGTGGACATGCAGGTGAACGAAGGAGTCGGATGCCACGGATCGAGCCTAACCAGCCCCGCAGACACCTCGGTGCCGCGCGCCGGGATGGGGCCGAACGACCGGGCCAGGTCGCTTCACCCTCGAGTCGAGGGTAAGGGTTGCGCCCTCGCGGGGACCCTGTGGCGCACAACATCGGAGATCCTTCGCGACACGCCGGGAACGGATGCCGCGGCCCGGCGTGTCCGCTGCGATCTCCGATTCTGTGCGCGGCGAGGCACGGCACGGCACGGCACGGCACAGGCACGTCCGCGCGTGGCGGGGCACAGCGGTGAGCCTAGGGTGAGTGTCATGCCCACACCCGACTTCGTCGTCCGGCTCCGCGAGCAGATCGGCACCGCTCCGCTCCCCCTCGTGGGGGTCACTGCGGTGGTGTTCCGGGACGAGAAGGTGCTGGTCGGGCGGCGGGCCGACAACGGCCGGCTGCAGTGCATCTCGGGTATCGTCGACCCCGGCGAGCAGCCCGCCGACACCGCCGTCCGGGAATGCGCGGAGGAGGCCGGCGTCGCCGTGCGCGTCGAGCGGCTCGCCTTCGTGCACACGCTGCCGCGGCTGACCTACCCCAATGGGGATCAGGTCGACTTCGTCGACCTCGTCTTCCGGTGCAGCTGGGTGTCGGGCGACCCGTATCCCGCCGATGGCGAGCTCATCGAGGTCGGCTTCCGCGGGTTGGAGGAGCTGGGCGACATGGAGCAGGAACAGGTGCGGCGCATCGCCCTGGCCGTCGCCGAGGACGATCCCGCGAGCTTCGAGGGCGGCCGGCCCAAGTGAGTCGGAGCACGGAAGACGCCCGCGTCAGCGGAGGTCGAGCCGCATGAGCACACGAGGGAAGCCGTTGATGACCGAGTCGGTGCCTGCCGCCTTGCGGAAGCCGGCCTTCATGAACAGCTTCTTGGTGCCGACGTAGGCCATCGTGAGATCGACCTTCCGGCCGCGGTTGTCGACGGGATAGCCCTCGATCGCGGGCGCCCCGTTGTCCTCGGCGAAGGCGACGGCACCGGCCAGGAGTGCATGCGAGATGCCGTGGCCGCGATGCCCCGGGCGCACCCGGAGACACCACACGCTCCACACGTCGAGGTCGTCGACGTGCGGGATCTTGCGGTTCGTCGCGAACGCGGTGTCGGCGCGCGGGTGCACACCCGCCCAGCCGACGACCTCGTCGCCGTCGTAGGCCAGCACGCCGGGCGGCCCCTCCTTCATGAGCTCGCGCACCCGCTCACCCCGCGCTTCGCGGTGCAGCGAGAGGTTCTCCTTGCTCGGCACGCGGTAACTGAGGCACCAGCAGACGTCGGCGTCGGGCCTCTTCGGGCCGACCATCGTGCGCAGATCGGCGAACTTCGTGGCGGGAACGACCCTGATCGATGACGTCACCGTCTCAGCCTGGCACCGGCGTCCGACACGCGTATCGGACCGTGTCGTCAGTCGCCGCGCAGCACCTCGAGGGCGCGGGCCAGATCGGGCGGGTAGGGCGACGCGAACGTGACCCAGTCCCCCGTCGACGGGTGCGCGAACGACAGCTCGTGCGCGTGCAGCCACTGCCTCGTGAGTCCGAGGCGCGCCGCGAGGGTCGGGTCGCTCCCGTACAGCGGATCGCCGACGCACGGGTGCCGGTGGGCGGCCATGTGCACGCGGATCTGGTGGGTGCGCCCTGTCTCGAGGTGGACCTCGAGGAGGGATGCCCGGGGGAAGGCCTCGAGCGTCTCGTAGTGCGTGACCGAGTCCTTGCCGTCGGGGGTCACCGCGAACTTCCACGAATGGTGGGGGTGACGGCCGATGGGTGCATCGATCGTGCCCGCGAGCGGGTCGGGATGCCCCTGCACGATGGCATGGTAGATCTTGTCGACCTCGCGCTCCTTGAACGCGCGCTTCAGCACGGTGTAGGCGTGCTCGGTCTTCGCGACGACCATCAGACCGCTCGTGCCGACGTCGAGGCGATGCACCACACCCTGGCGCTCCGCGGCGCCGGTGGTCGCGATGCGGTAGCCGCCCGCGGCCAGGGCGCCGAGCACCGTGGGTCCTTCCCAGCCGAGCGAGGGGTGCGCCGCGACGCCGGAGGGCTTGTCGACCACGACGATGTCGTCGTCGTCGTACACGATGCCGAGGTCCGGCACCTCGACGGGGACGATGCGCGGCTCCTCCTTGGGCGTCCACGAGACGTCGAGCCACGCGCCGCCCCGCAGCTTGTCGGACTTCGCGAGAGTGCGTCCGTCCATCGTGACGCCGCCGGCGTCGGCGACGTCGGCCGCGAATGTGCGCGAGAACCCCAGCATCTTGGCGAGGGCCGCGTCGACGCGGGTGCCGTCGAGGCCGTCGGGGACGGGAAGACTGCGCGACTCCACGTCAGTCCTTTGCGGAATCGGATGCCGCGGCATCCGGTTCTCCGTCGCCGCCTGCGCCGCCGGCGCTCGCGCCGGCACCGCCGCCGGTCGCGGCCGCCTTTCGCGCCTCGCGCGTGCCGTCGAGGTGCAGGCCGACGAGCACCAGGAGCGCGACGCCGATCATCATCGAGACGATGAAGATGTCGGCGATGTTGTAGATGGCCGGCATCATCCACGGGGTGTTGATGAAGTCGATCACGTGGCCGACCGGGAAGCCCGGCTCGCGGAACATGCGGTCGGCCAGGTTGCCGAGCACGCCGCCCAGGAGCAGTCCGAGCGCGACCGCCCACAGCCGTGACCTCACGCGGGTGGCGGCGAGCCACACGATCGCCACGGCGACGGCGGCCAGTGCGATGGTGAAGATCCAGGTGACACCCTCGCCGAGCGAGAACGCGGCGCCGGGGTTCCGGACGAGATAGAAGATCAGGAAGTCGCCGATGACGGGAACCGGCTGCTCGTACGGCAGGTTCTCGAGGGCGAGCTGCTTGGTGAACTGATCGGCGGCCAGCACCACCACCGCGAGGAACGCGATGATGGCGCCGGCCGCCGCCTTGCGAAGGGGGGGCCGGTCTGCCAAAGGGCAGGCCTAGAGGCCGATGGCCGAGACCGGCGTCGAGCCCGAAGACGTGGACGTGGTCTCGAGGTCGCGCAGCTGGCCCTCGATGTAGCTGCGCAGCTGCGCGCGGTAGTCGCGCTCGAAGTTGCGCAGCTCCGAGATGCGCGACTCGAGCTGAGCGCGCTCACGGTCGAGCTTGGCGACCTCGTCGCGGCCGCGCGACTCGGCCTCGGAGACGATCTGTGCGGCCTGGGCCTTGGCGTCGGCGATGAGCTGGTCGCGCTGTGCGCGGCCCTCGGCGACGTGCTCGTCGTGGAGGCGCTGAGCGAGCTCGATGATGCCGGCGCTGGCGGCACCGCTCGGCGCCGACTCGGCGGCAGCAGGGGCGGCGGGCGCGGGCGCCGGAGCGGGAACCGGCTCGGCGGCGCGGGCGGGAGCGGGAGCGGGAGCGGCACCCGACTCGTAGGCAGCCAGCTTGGCCTTCAGCTCCTCGTTCTCGGCGAGGGCCTTGCGCCACTCGACGACGATCTCGTCGAGGAAGTCGTCCACCTCGTCGGGGTCGAACCCCTCCTTGAAGCGGACGTGCTGGAACTGCTTGGTGACGACGTCATCGGGGGTCAATGCCATGGTGATTCCTCTTTCGAGCGCTCAGGTCGCTGGCCGATGTCGGGGCCGACCCGCCGGCGGCTGGTCGTATCAAGCAAGCATAGCCGCGGGTTCCCGAGAGTGTCGAAGTACGACGGCGTTCCCGCAGCCGATTCGTCAGATCGCGATGGCGCGCGTGACGCTCAGCAGAATGAAGCACAGGAGCATCGTCAGGGCGAACCCGAAATCGATCGCGATCGCGCCGACCCGCAGCGGAGGGATGAACCTGCGGAACAGCTTGATGGGCGGATCGGTGACGGTGTAGACGATCTCGGCAGCGACCAGTCCCGCGCCCTTCGGGCGCCATTCACGGTTGAAGAACGGGATCCAGTCGATGATCAGCCGCGCGAGCAACAGGAAGACGTAGAGGAGCAGTGCCAGATTCAGGATCGAGGCGATGAGTTGGACGACGGCCACGGATCCAGACTACGGCTGTGCGAAGGGAACGGACTCCGGGTCGGCCTGTGCGACCGCTCCGTCACCGGACACCGCGACGTTCTCGGGCGAGAGCAGGAAGACCTTGCTGGTCACACGCTCGATGCGGCCGTAGAGGCCGAGCGAGAGCCCGCTCGCGAAGTCGATCAGGCGGCGCGCGTCGGCGTCGCTCATCTGCGACAGGTTGATGATGACCGGGATCCCGTCTCGGAAGTTCTCGGCGATCACCTGGGCGTCGCGATACTGCTTGGGGTGCACCGTGAGGATCTCGCTGATCGCGGTCGGCGCCGGCTGACGCACGACGGCGGGGCGGTGCAGCGGGGTGACCGGGGCGGCCTTCTCGACGACCGCTTCGGGCTTGCGGCTGCGCGGCTGCGGCGCGGGCTCGTCGTAGACCTCTTCCTCGTCGGCGAGGCCCAGGTACACCATGGTCTTCTTGAGCGGGTTCGACATCGCATCCTCCGTAGTGCTCATCTGTTCCGAGATTAACCGTGCAGGGGCCGTGGGCCCGTGATTGCCGAGCCGATCCGCAGGTGTGTCGCGCCTGCGGCGATCGCTTCGGCGAAGTCCGCCGTCATGCCGGCGGAGATCCAGTCGGCGTCCGGCACGACCGCCCGGACGGTGTCGGCGAGGCCCGGCAGCTGCGCGAAGGCGGCCTCGGGCGCGACATCGAGCGGTGCGACCGCCATGATGCCCCGCACGCGCAGGCTGGGCAGCGCGGCGGTGTGGGTGGCGAGACCCTCGAGGTCGACCGGAGCGACGCCGCCGCGGCCGGGGTCGTCCGTCAGGTTGACCTGAAGGAGCACGTCGAGCACCGGCGCGTCCGGCCCGGCGGCCGCATGCAGGGCATCGGCGAGCTTCGCGCGATCGACGGAGTGGACAGCGGATGCCGCGGCCCGGATCGCCCGCGCCTTCTTGGTCTGCGCCTGCCCGATGAAGTGCCAGTGCAGGTCGGTGAGGTCGCCGGCCTCGGCGACCTTGGCCGAGAACTCCTGCTGACGGTTCTCCCCCACGTCGCGCACGCCGAGCGCGTACAGCTCGCGCACGAGCGAGACGGGGTGGAACTTCGTCACGACGATGCGCGTGAGCGCGGCCGGGTCTCGCCCGGCCGCGCGCGCGGCATCCGCAATCCGCTCGTCGACGTCTGAGAGACGATCGACGAGCGCTCCTGCGAGCTCAGGGGTGTCTGGCACGGTGTGTCGGTCTCTGAGCTCGTCGACGGATTACTTGAGGAAGTCGGGGATGTCGAGGTCGTCGTCGCCGAACGCCGAGTCGAACGACGACTCGGGAAGTGCGGCGCCGACAGACACCGGCTCGGCCTCGCGCTCCTGCGCGGCCGCCTCGTCGGCGGGCAGCGCCGGCACGGCGGGCGTCGTCACGATCCGCGAAGCGGTGATCGGCTCGATCCGCTGCTGCGGCTCGCCACCGTCGAAGCCCGCGGCGATGACCGTGACGCGCACCTCGTCGCCGAGGGTGTCGTCGATCACCGTCCCGAAGATGATGTTCGCCTCGGGGTGCGCCGCTTCCTTCACCAGCTGCGCGGCGTCGTTGATCTCGAAGATACCGAGATTCGAGCCGCCCTGGATCGAGAGCAGCACGCCGTGCGCGCCCTCGATCGAGGCCTCGAGCAGCGGCGATTCGACGGCGAGCTCGGCCGCCTTGATCGCGCGGTCCGCTCCCCTCGCCGACCCGATGCCCATCAGGGCCGACCCCGCTCCCTGCATGACCGACTTCACGTCGGCGAAGTCGAGGTTGATCAGGCCCGGCGTCGTGATGAGGTCGGTGATGCCCTGCACACCGGCGAGGAGCACCTGGTCGGCGGTCGCGAACGCCTCGATCATCGAGATGCCGCGGTCGCTGATCTCGAGGAGGCGGTCGTTGGGCACCACGATGAGGGTGTCGACCTCTTCCTTCAGCTTGCCGACACCGGTCTCGGCCTGCTGCTGACGCCGGCGGCCTTCGAACGAGAACGGCTTGGTGACGACACCGATGGTGAGGGCGCCGATCGACTTGGCGATCTTGGCCACGACCGGCGCGCCGCCCGTGCCCGTGCCGCCGCCCTCGCCCGCGGTCACGAAGACCATGTCGGCGCCGCGCAGCGCCTCTTCGATCTCTTCGGCGTGATCCTCTGCCGCACGTCGCCCGACCTCGGGGTCGGCGCCGGCGCCGAGGCCGCGGGTGAGCTCGCGGCCGACGTCGAGCTTGACGTCGGCGTCGCTCATCAGCAGCGCCTGGGCGTCGGTGTTGATGGCGATGAACTCGACGCCGCGCAGGCCGAGCTCGATCATGCGGTTGACGGCGTTGACGCCGCCTCCGCCGACCCCGACCACCTTGATGACGGCGAGGTAGTTCTGGTTCTGGCTCATGCCGGCCTCCGTAGCCCTGGACCTGTCGAAACCTTCAACCTCTAGTAGAGGTATAAAGAATTGCCCGGTATGCAATTCCTGAATTGAAGGTAAGCGGATGCCGCCACCCGGCCGGGACCGGGGTGGGCGTGTCGCGACATCTCGTCCGATAACGGTGTCGCGAGGGGTCAGCGGATGACGATCGCCGTGGGAGACGACACGTCGTAGACGCTCACACCGGCGGGCGGGCGCGACACCATCGCCTTGCCGAGGGTCAGTGCCTTCATCGCGGAGTCGTCGGCGCTCCCCCACACCACGGTCGTCCTCGTGCCCCCGAGACGCAGGCTCACGTCGTCGGGGGTCGAGGCCGTGACGCCCGTGACCTGCGACCGGATCTCGTCAGGCAGCGCGTGCATGATCCGCCCGGCCGCGGTGAACGCGTCGGACGAGACGCCGCCGCGGATGTCGAGGAGCGGCACGCCGGTCATCGGGGTCTGCGTGGTGGACAGCGCGACACCGGCGGCATCGACCAGTGTGTAGCCGGCAGGAGTCTCGATCAGGCCGATCGGCAGGCGCTCCACGATGCGCACGACGAGCTCGTGCGGCGGCCTCGCCTCGAGCGTGTACGACTGCACGAGCGGGAAGGTGACGAGCGCCGCCTTCACCGCGCTCTCATCGACGAGCGGCAGCGGCGTGCCGAGCTGGTCGCCGAGCGCAGCCCGCACGTCGGCTTCGTCGAGCTGCTGGACGCCCTCGACGGTGATGGTCTCCACGGCGAACAGCGGACTGTACGCCGCGCCGATCGTCGAAAGGGCGAGGACGAGGAGGGATGCCGTCACACCGATCCAGACCGCACGGCGTCGTCGCTGCCGGGCCGTGAATCGCCGCACCTCGGCGCGCAGGGCCTTGCGCCGGGCGCGCGCGGCGCGCCACACCTCGCGGATCCCCACCGCGTCGTCGGCGAAGGAGGCGTCCGAACCGTTCGCGTCCCCCGCCGGTAGCGGGACGGGAGCGGCGCGGCCCGCGCTCCCGATCGCCTCAGCGGAGTCGATCGGGATGACCGCCGCGTCGCCGGCTTCCTCGACCGCGCGGTCGGTGTCATCGACCGCTGACGTCGCGTCGCCCGCAGGGGCGGCACGCCGGGTCTCGCCGCTGACGGGCGGCGGGAGCGGCGACGGCCGGCGCATCGGCTGCTACTCCCCCGGGTTGTCGAGGGACGTGGAGCGCTCGAGGGCGTCGAGCACCTGCGGGATGATGAGGTTGACGTTGCCGCAGCCCAGGGTGATGACGTAGTCGCCGTCGCGCGCGACCGACGCGGCGTAGTCGGCCGCCTCCTGCCAGTCGGGCACATAGTGCACGTGAGCCGGGTCGGCGAAGGCGCCGCTGACGAGCTCGCCGGTCACACCGGGGACCGGATCCTCGCGGGCGCCGTAGACGTCGAGCATCACGGTGTGGTCGGCGTGCGTCTCGAGCACCTCCGCGAACTCGCGGTACATCTCCTGCGTGCGCGAGTACGTGTGCGGCTGCTGGATCGCGATGATGCGGCCCTCCCCGACGACCGTGCGCGCGGCCGCCAGCGCCGCGGCGACCTCGGTCGGGTGATGGGCGTAGTCGTCGTACACGCTGACGCCGCGCTTCGTGCCGTGCAGCTCGAAGCGGCGCACCGTGCCGGCGAACTCCTCGACCGCGCGGACGGCGGGCTCGAGCTCGAAGCCGAGGGTCAGGAGCACCGCGACGGCGCCGGTGGCGTTGATCGCGTTGTGCGCGCCGGGAACGGGGAGCCGGCCGGCGACCGCGACGCCGTCGTGGCTGATCGTGAACGACACCGGACCCTCCGTGCGGATGTCGGCCACCCGGACCGCCGCGTCGAACGCCTCGCCGAAGGTGACCACGCGCTCGTGCGTGAGCCTCTCGGTGACGAGGCGTGCACCCGCATCGTCGGACGAGATGACGACGGCCTCACGGGCCTCGTTGCCGAAACGGGCGAAGGCGTCGTAGAACGCGTCGGCGGAGCCCCAGTGGTCGAGGTGGTCGGGGTCGACGTTGGTGATGAGCGCGACCGACGTGTCGTAGAGCAGGAACGTGCCGTCGGACTCGTCGGCCTCGATGACGAAGAGGTCGTCGGTGCCGCTGCCGCTCGACACCCCGAGCTGGGCGATGACGCCGCCGTTGACGAACGTGGGATCGGTGCCGAGCGTCCGCAGCGCGGTGACGATCATGCCCGTCGAAGTCGTCTTGCCGTGGGCGCCCGCGACAGAGACGAGGCGGCGGCCGCCGATGAGCCAGTAGAGCGCCTGCGACCGGTGGATGACATGCAGCCCGCGCTGCTTGGCCAGCAGGAACTCGGGGTTCTCGGGCCAGATGGCGCCGGTGTGCACGACGGTGTCGACGTCGTCGCCCAGGTTCGCGGCGTCATGCCCCACGTGCACCGTGGCACCCAGCGCGGCCAGTTCCCGCAGGCCTGCGCTGTCCGCGCGGTCCGAGCCCGAGACGCGGATGCCGCGCGCGAGGAACATGCGGGCGAGGCCCGACATGCCGGAGCCGCCGATGCCGATGAAGTGGGCGGCCTCGATGTTCTCGGGGATGGGCAGGGTGAGGTCAGGTCTGATCATGACCCGTCAATCCTAAGTTGGGGTCGGGATGCCGTGGCCCCGGCGCGCCCGTCCCCCATCGCGATCGAACGTGCGTGGGACCTCTCGGGACGATCGTCTCGTGCCGCGGCCGCGCTACCGTGGGCCACATCGAGCACCGCCTGCAGGAGGTCCCGCATGATCACCATCGACTCCGCGTCGCCCGTCCCGCCGTTCGAGCAGCTGCGCGGCGGACTGGTCGACGCGATCTCGTCCGGCGAGCTCCCGGCGGGGCAGCGCCTGCCCACGGTGCGACGACTGGCCGAAGACCTCGGCCTGGCGCACGGGACCGTCGCCCGCGCGTACCGCGAGCTCGAGGCATCCGGTGTGATCGAGACCCGCGGACGCAACGGGACATTCGTGTCGTTCAGCGGCGATCCCGCGCACCGGGCCGCGCAGCAGGCGGCGACGATGTTCGCCGAGCAGATCCGCAGTCTGCGCTTCGACCCCGACGAAGCCCTCGCTCTCGTCGCTGCGGCGCTGCGCGGCGGTGGCCCGGAGAGCGCCTGACCCCGTTCAGCGCCCGAGGGCCATGTCGATGAGGGCGATCACGTTCTCGGTGCCGTTTCGAGTGCCGACGGATGCCGCGGCCGCCGTCATGGCCGCGCGACGACTCTCATCGGCCAGCAGCGGCACGATGTCGCTGCGCACGCGGTCGGCGGTGAAGTCGGCGTCCGCGATGAGGATGGCCGCGCCGGCGCGGACGGCCGACGAGGCGTTCAGGGCCTGCTCGCCGTTGCCGACGGCGTACGGAACGTAGACGGCGGGGATCCCGAGCGCGCCGATCTCACTCACCGTCGCGGCGCCGGCGCGCGACACGATGAGGTCGGCGACGGCGAACGCGAGGTCCATCCGGTCGACGTAGCGGCGCACGGCGTAGCCGGGCTCGCCCGGGTCGGTGAGCGTCGACCGCTCCCCCGTCACGTGCAGCAGCTGCCAGCCGGCGGCGAGCACGTCGCGCCAGGCCGCGCCGTGGCCCTCGCCGAACGCCTCGTTGAGGCGCTGCGCGCCGAGCGAACCGCCGAAGACCAGCAGCACGGGGCGGTCTGGGGCGAGCCCGAAGTGCGCCGCCGCCTCGGTCCTGCGCGCGGCGCGGTCGAGCTCGACGATCTCGCGACGCAGCGGCATCCCGACCACGCGCGAGCGCTTGAGCGGAGTGCCGTCGAAAGCGACGCCGACGGCGGCCGCGGTGCGCGCGCCGAGCACGTTCGCGAGACCCGGCCGCGCATTCGCCTCGTGCACGACGAACGGCACGCGTGCGCGGCGGGCGGCGAGGTACGCGGGCGCCGACGCGTAGCCGCCGAAGCCGACGACCACGTCGACGCCGCGCGTGGCGATGTGCGAGCGCACCTGGTTCACCGCGCGCGGGAACCGCACCGGGAAGGCGGCGGCCGCCGAGTCGGGACGACGTGGGAAGGGCACCTTGTCGACGAAGAGCAGCTCGTAGCCGCGCTCGGGCACGAGCCGGGCTTCGAGGCCTTCGCGGGTGCCGAGCACGAGCACCTCGGCGCCGGGATCCTGCGCCCGCAGCGCATCGGCCACGGCGAGAAGAGGATTGACGTGTCCGGCGGTGCCGCCGCCGGCGAGCAGATACGTCGTCACCCGACGAGCCTAGCCGCCCGGTCGGGCGCCCGAAGCCGCCCGGTCGGGCGCCCGACCGGGCGCACCCGACGGCTGTCGGCGCGTCGCGTCCGCAGCGTCAGCGGGCCGCGCGGGCGGCCCGTGAGGCGCGTGCCGCCTCGATCGCGGCCTGGCGCTTGGCCACCGCCGCGGGCAGAGTGCGGGCGAACGACAGCAGCACGCCCGAGGCGACGAGCACCGAGACCAGCGACGTGCCGCCCTGTGACATGAACGGGAGCGGCACGCCGAGCACCGGGAAGACGCGGAGCACGACGCCGATGTTGATGAGCGCCTGGCCGACGATCCACACCGTGATGGCGCCCGCGACGATGCGCACGAAGGGGTCATCGGTCTTGCGGATCACGTGGAACGCGCCAACGGCGTAGAGCGCGAACAGGGCGAGCACGACGGCGCAGCCGATGAGGCCGACCTCTTCGCCGACGATCGCGAAGATGTAGTCGTTCGCGGCGGCAGGCAGCCAGTCGTACTTCTCGCGCGAGTTGCCGAGGCCCAGTCCGAAGACGCCGCCGTTGGCGAGCCCCCAGATTCCGTGGAGCGGCTGGTAGCACGAGTCGAGGTAGTCCGCGATGCAGTTCTGGTCGAGGAAGCTCATGATGCGCCGCATGCGGTTGGGGCTGGTCACGGCGAACACCGCCATGCCCACGATCGCGAGGATGAGCGGGATCACGAACAGCCGCAGCTTCACGTTCGAGAAGAAGAGCGCGCCGAGCAGGATCAGCACGAGCACGATCACGGTACCCAGGTCGTGACCGGCGAGGACCGTCGCGAACACCGCGACCGACACCGGCACGATCGGGATGAAGACGTGCTGCCACTTGCTCAGCAGCGTCTGCTTGCGGAAGAGGATGAACCCCAGCCACAGCGCGAGTGCCAGCTTGAGGAACTCCGACGGCTGCGCCTGCATGCCGGCGATGTTGATCCAGTTGCGATTGCCGTCGTTGTCGACGCCGAGCGGCGTGAACACCAGCAGCTGGAACGCCGTCGCGACGATCAGCGCGGGCCAGGCGATGCGCTTCCAGAACGACACCGGCACGCGGCTCGCGATGAACATCAGCGGCACGCCGATCATGGCGAAGACCGCCTGCTTGAGCACGGCTTCATACGGAGGCAGCCCGGCGGCCGTCGCCACGGCGGACGTGGCCGACAGGATCATCACCAGCCCGAAGAACGTCAGCAGCAGCGCCGTCGACGAGATCAGCAGGAACTCGCTGGGCACCGGGGCGAACACGCGCCCCAGCGACACCCGCGCGGCGAGGCCGCCGCCGCGGAACGAGGCGTCAGGCGGCGTCGTCGGGGTCTGACGGGTCCGCGACTGCGTCGTGCTCATCGCCGGCCCCCGTTCCGATCCGTTCCCTCACCGCCGCCGCGAAGCGCCGGCCTCGGTCCGCGTAGGACGAGAACTGGTCGAAGGATGCCGCGGCGGGGGCGAGCAGAACGACGTCCCCGTCACGCGCGATCCCGGCCGCCAGTTCGACGACCCGCGTCATGACCTCTTCAGTCTCCGCGTCGTCCACCTCCCAGACCGGCACCGCGGGCGCGTGTCGCTCGAACGCGGCGACGATGGCGGTGCGATCCGTGCCGATCACGATCGCGGCTTTGGCGCTCGCGCCCCGCTCCGACACCAGTGCCGCGATGTCGACGCCCTTCAGCAGACCGCCGACGATCCACACCGCACCCGGGTAGGCCGTCAGCGAGGAGGCCGCGGCGTGCGGATTGGTCGCCTTCGAGTCGTCGACCCATGTGACGCCGGCGTGCTGCGCGACGACCTCGATCCGGTGGGGATCGAGCCGGAAGCCGCGCAGGGCGTCGCGGATGTCGGCAGGTGCCACGTCGAGCGAGCGGGCCAGCGCCGCTGCGGCGAGGATGTTCGCCGCGACGTGCGGCGCGGCGAGGCCGAGCTCGGCGAGCTCGGACACCGTCGTGAGCTCCAGCGCGCTGGTGCGACGGTCCTCGAGGAACGCGCGGTCGACGAGGATCCCGTCGACGACGCCGAGGTCGCTCGGCCCGGGCACGCCGAGGTCGAAGCCGATGGCGCGTGCGCCCTCGACCACCTCGGCGTCTTCGACCATGGCGCGAGTCGCGGCATCCGCTTTGTTGTACACGCATGCGACCCGCGTGTTGTCGTACACGTGGGCCTTCGCGTCGCGGTACGCCTCGAACGACCCGTGCCACTCGAGGTGGTCATCGGCGAGGTTGAGGCACACTGCGGCATGCGGCGAGAGCGGTGCGGGCCCGTCCTGCAGGCCGAGGTACCAGAGCTGGTGGCTCGACAGCTCGACGACGAGGGCGTCGAAGCCGTTCGGGTCGCGCACCGCGTCGAGCACCGGGGTGCCGATGTTGCCCACCGGCGCGGCGCGCAGCCCGCCGGCGACGAGCATCGACGCGGTCAGCCGTGCGGTGGTGGTCTTGCCGTTCGTGCCGGTGATCAGCACCCACTCGGCGGGCGTGCCGTCCGGCCGGGTGACCTTGTCGCGCACGCGCCATGCGAGCTCGATGTCGCCCCACAGCGCGATGCCCGCGTCGCGGGCCCAGGAGATGAGCGGATGCCCCGGCGCGAAGCCGGGCGAGGCGACGACGACCTCGGGCGCGAAGTCTGCGAGCTCCTGCGGCACGACGTCGAGCGCGCCCGTCCAGAGCCGGGCGCCGATCACCGGCACCAGCCTCGCGTACTCCTCGTCGGCCTTCTCGCTCACGACGAGCACCTCTGCGCCCAGCTCGGCGAGGGTGTCGGCGACGGAGAAGCCGGTCACCGAGAGGCCGAGCACGGCGACCCGCCGCCCCTTCCAGTCCGCGTACCAGCTGGTGAGCGAGTCGAGACGCTGTGAGGTCATGTGCGCGAGAGCCATTCGACGTAGAAGAAGCCGACGCCCGACACGGCGAGCAGACCGGCGATGATCCACATGCGCACCACGATGGTGACCTCCGACCATCCGCGCAGCTCGAGGTGGTGGTGGAACGGGCTCATGAGGAAGAGTCGCTTGCCGCGCGTGACCTTGAAGTACAGGCGCTGCAGGATCACCGAGCCGGGGCCGATGATGAAGACTCCGGCGACGAGCACGGCGAGCAGCTCGGTGCGGGTGAGGATCGCCATCGCGGCGATCACGCCGCCGATCGCCATCGAGCCGACGTCGCCCATGAAGACCTTGGCCTTCGGCGCGTTCCACCAGAGGAAGCCGACGAGGGCGCCGACGAACGCCGCGGAGATGATCGCGAGGTCGAACGGGTCGCGGGTCGGGTAGCACGCGGCTTTGGCCGCCTCCGACAGGCCGTCGCCGCCCCAGCAGGCCTGGTTGAACTGCCAGAACGCGATGAGGCTGTACGCGCCGGTGACGAAGATGCCGGCGCCGGCGGCCATGCCGTCGAGCCCGTCGGTGACGTTGACGCTGTTCGAGAAGGCGACGCCGATGAACGTGATCCATGCGAGGTAGAGGATCCATCCGGCGATGAGGCCGAAGGTCATGAACCCGAGGACGGGGACGTCGCGGAAGATCGAGACGTACGGCGATGCCGGTGTCTCGTCGAACCCGTTCGGGAACATCAGCGCGACGACGCCGAACGGCACCGTGACGATCACCTGGCCGACGACCTTGCGCCAGCCGCTGAGTCCCATGAAGCGCTGCTGTCGCACCTTCATGTAGTCGTCGATGAAGCCGACCGCCCCGAGGCCCACCATCATCCAGATGACGAGCAGGCCCGAGACGGTGGGCGGGTTGTTGCCGACCATCCCGCCGACGAGGTAGCCGACGATCGTGCCGACGATGAAGATCGTCCCGCCCATCGTGGGCGTGCCGCGCTTGGCCTTGTGATTGGGGTTGCGGATGTCTTCCGGCGTGCGGATCACCTGTCCCCAGCCCCACTTGCGGAAGAGCCGCAGGAAGACAGGGGTGAGGAACAGCGTGAATGCCAGCGAGATCGCGGCTGCAGTCAGGAGTGATCTCACGAGAACGATTCTCCCAGACGATCGCCGAGGAACCGCAGACCCGCCGAGTTCGACGACTTCACCAGAACCCGGTCGCCGTCGCGCAGCTCGCCCTTCAGGTACTCGAACGCCTCGTCGGCGGTCGCGAAGAAGACGGCCTCGGCGTCCCATGACCCCTGCGCGACGGCTTCGAGGTACATGCGACGGGCGTCCTGGCCGACCACGACGATCCGCTTGATCCCCAGGCGCACCGCGAGCAGGCCGACGCGATCGTGCTCCTCCTCGGCGTGCTCGCCGAGTTCGCTCATGGCGCCGAGCACGGCGACGGTGCGCTCGCCGGGGCCGGTGATCTGCGCGAGCGTCCGCAGTGCAGCGGCCATCGAGTCGGGGCTGGCGTTGTAGGCGTCGTTGATGATGCGCACGCGGTCGGACCCGAGCGGCTGCATGCGCCAGCGCTCCGCGATCTCGACGGTCTCGAGCCGGGTGACGCAGTCCTCCAGCGAGACGCCCAGCGCCGTCGCTGCGGCGATGGCGGCCAGCGCGTTCATCACGTGATGCTCACCGAGCACACGCAGCTTCAAGGGCGCGGTCACGCCGCCGGCAGTGACCTGGAAGGAGGTTCCGGATGCCGTCACCACCACGTCGTCCGCGCGCACCTGCGCGTCGGGCCCGCGGCCGAACCAGAGCACGTCGACGCCGCGCTCGGCGGCGATCTTCGCCATCGCGGCCACACGGGCGTCGTCGGCGTTGAGCACCGCAAGCCCGCCGGGGCGGATGGAGCGCACGAGCTCGGACTTCGCCAGGAAGGTCGCCTCGATGCCGCCGAATCCGCCTGCGTGTGCCATGCCGACCATGAGCACGATGCCGATGTCGGGCTCGACGAGACCGGCGAGCCGGGCGATCTCGCCGGGTGCGCTCGCACCGAACTCGCTCACGAGGTACTTCGTGTCTCCGGTCACGCGCAGCATCGTCAGCGGAGCGCCGACCTCGTTGTTGAACGATGCCTTGGGCGACACCGTCTCACCCTCGCCCTCGAGGATGCGGGCGAGGAGGTTCTTGGTGGTCGTCTTCCCGTTCGAGCCGGTGATCCCCACGGCCCGCAGCGCACCGCGGTCGCGGACCTGCGCGACGACCGTCCGGGCCAGGTCGGCCAGCGCGTCCACCGCCGAGGGCACCACGATCTGCGTCAGGGCCGCCCCTTCGACGGGGTGCTCCACGATGGCGACGGATGCGCCCGCCTCAGCCGCGGCGCCGACGAACAGGTGCCCGTCGGTCTCCTCCCCCGGCTTGGCGACGAAGATGTCTCCGCGGGCGATCAGGCGGGAGTCGGTGTCGACGGTGCCCGAGACGACGGTCTCGGAAGAGTCGCCGTCCGCGAGGACGGCCTGACCCCGGACGGCACGGGTGAGCTGGGCGATGGTGAGGGGGATCATGTGGTCTCCGGCCGGATCGGAAGCGTCACCCGAACTTGGGCAACAGCTTCGGCGCCGTCGTCGAGGGCATGACGCGATAGGTCTTGAGAACCTGGGTCATCGCCTTCTGGAACGCGGTCGCGTTGGCCGCAGACGATGTTACCTTTTTGGGCTCGTCGAGCGTGACGACGACGACGTACTCGGGGTCGTCGGCGGGCGCGAATCCCACCATCGTCGTGTAGTAGACGCCGGCCTTGTAGCCGCCCTTGCCGTCCGACTTCTCACCGGTTCCGGTCTTGCCTCCGATGCGGTAGCCGGGGATCTCGACCGCCTTGGCGTACGGAGCCTGCAGGAACACGTTCTCGAGCATCGCGCGCACCTGCGCGGAGGTCGACTCGCTGATCACACGGGTCGGCTCGGGAAGCTCGGGCTCGACCACCGTGCCGTCCGCCGTGGTGCAGGACTCGATCAGCGACAGCGGCATGCGCAGCCCGCCATTGGCGATCGCCCCGTAGGCGCCGGCGAGCTCCGGCATCGTCGTGGTGAGGCCCTGGCCGAACGACGTGTTGTAGGTCGTCTGCGCGCCCCACTCGTCGACCGGGTGGATGTCGCCGGACTCCTCGCCGCTGAACTGCACGGCCGATCCCGAACCGATGCCGAACTTCTTGAAGTACTCGTAGCGGGTCGAGGACGGCACCCGCTCGCTGAACTTCGAGATGCCGGCGTTCGACGAGTCGATCAGCACACCCGCCAGCGTGTACGTGTACGCCGGATGCTGGAACGCGTCGCGCACACGCGCCCCACCGGGGAAGTTCTCGAGGCTCGACGCCACCACGGTCGAGGCCGGCGTCTGCCCGCCGGCGTCGATGACGGTCGCCGCGGTCAGCGCCTTGAACGTCGAGCCGGGCTCGAACGTGCCCTCGAAGATCTTGCTGCCTCGGACGCCCTCGACGGCGCCGGGCTCGTTGGGGTCGGCGGTGGGGTACTCGGCCGCGGCGCGGATCTTCCCGGTCGCCGTCTCGACGACGAGGATGGCACCGCGCTCGGCCCGCATGTCCTGCACCTGCTCGCCGATCAGCTGCTGCAGGTACCACTGCAGATCGCGGTGGATGGTCAGCTCGAGCGTGCCGCCGTCGACGGCATCCTGCTGCACCTTCGTGCCCGGGATGATGACGCCGTCCTTGCCCTTCTGATAGGCGCGCTTGCCGTTGGTCGCCGTGAGGCAGTCGTCGTACGACTTCTCGAGGCCTTCGAGCGCGTCGCCGTCGGTGCCCACGAAGCCCACGAGGTTGCCCGCGACCGCCCCGTCGGGATACGCGCGCGCCGGGTGCTGGAGGCACACGATGTAGGGCGTGCCGAGGTCCGCGAGGGCGCGGAACTGCTCGGTCGACACCCCGCGCTCCAGCTCGGCGTAGCGGCTCCCCGGGTCGGCGGCGAGGGCGGCGCCGACGATCTCGCGCACGGCATCGGGCGTCGTCTCGAGGATCTCGGCGACGTCATCCGACACCTCCGCCCAGAGTCGCGCGTCCGACTTCTCGTCGAGCACCTGCGCGTCGATCTGTGTGATGAGCAGCGGGTCGAGCTGGCAGTCGTACTCCAGGATGCTGCCCGCCAGCGTCTGGCCGGTCTCGTCGACGATCTGCCCCCGCGTGCCGTACAGCGTCTGCGAGCCGCGCAGCGCGATCTCAAGCGAGTCGGCCACGTGCTCGTCGGCGTTGACGACCTGGATGTCGACGAGCCGCACCATGAAACCGGCGAGGACCGCGAGGACGACGGCCAGTGCGACGACGGTCCGGCGGCGCGGGCTGCGGGTGCTGCGTGTCGTCATGGAATCAGTGTGTGCTCGGCGTCGGGAGTCCGTCGGTGATGGGAGGCGGAGTGTTGCCGACTCCGCCGTCGCCGGCGCCCGTTCCGGCGTCGACCGGCACCACCGGCTTTCCGCCGATCGTCGCGTCCGGCTCCGTCACGAGCGGCGTGTCGGTGATGAGGGCGTTCGGCACCGCACCACGGCCGATGGCGTCGACCGACGAGGATCCGAGCGAGACCTCCCCCGCTCCCAGGAGCGCGCCGTCGCTGAGCCGGAGGTAGCTGGGCGACTCGTCGATCACCATGCCCAGCGCGGCCGCGTTGGCCGCGAGATACTGCGGCGAGCTGAGACCCGCGACGTCGTCATAGAGGATCTGCTTCTCGTAGGTCAGGTCGCGCTGCTGCTGCGTGAGCGTGGACAGCTCGTAGGAGCTCTGGGTCGTCATGATCGACAGCACCATCTGCGCACCGGCGATGAGGAAGGCGCCCAGCACCGCGACGACGCCGTAGAGCAGCTTCGGACGACGGCGGCGCGCCGGTGCCTCGACGACGCGCAGCCGGCGATCGGGCCGCCCGCCACGTTCGGGGGCGATCGCCGGCGTGGTCGCGGCGACGGCGCCCAGTGCGGTGGCGGTGCTCATGCGTCCTCCCGCACCCGCTCGGCCGCGCGCAGGCGCACGGGGGTGGCGCGCGGATTGACCGCGCGTTCTTCGTCTGATGCCAGTTCGGCGCCCTTGACGAGGAGCTTGAACTTGGGTGCGTGCTCGGGCAGCTCGACCGGCAGCCCCGCGGGTGCGGTGGAGGCCGAGGCCTCGGCCAGAGCTCGCTTGACCAGGCGGTCCTCGAGCGACTGGTACGACAGCACGACGATGCGGCCGCCCACCGGCAGCGTGCCCAGGGCCGCCGGGATGGCGCGCTCGAGCACCGACAGCTCGCGGTTCACCTCGATGCGCAGGGCCTGGAACACCCGCTTGGCCGGATGCCCGGTGCGCTGGGCCGCGTACGGCGTGGCTGCGACGAGGATCTCGACCAGGCGGCCGGACCGCTCGATCGGCTCCTCGGCGCGCGCGGCGATGATCGCGCGGGCGTAGCGACCGGCGAGCTTCTCTTCGCCGTAGCGCTCGAAGATGCGTCGCAGGTCGCCCTCGCCGTAGGTCGCGAGGATGTCGGCGGCCGTCGTGCCGGCGGACTGGTCCATGCGCATGTCGAGAGGGGCGTCCTGCGAGTAGGCGAAGCCGCGGTCTGCGACGTCGAGCTGCAGCGACGAGACGCCGAGGTCGAACAGGATGCCGTCTGCCGCGGCGTATCCCGATGAAGCGACGGCGTCGGCGATGCCGTCGTAGACCGTGTGCACGAGCGTGACGCGGTCGCCGAAGCGCGCCAGACGCTCGCCGGCGATGCGCAGAGCGTCGGTGTCGCGGTCGAGACCGACGAGACGGATGCCCGGAAACCGCTCGAGGAAGGCCTCGGAGTGGCCGCCCATGCCGAGCGTGGCATCGACGAACACGGCGCCGTCGCGCTGGAGCGCGGGGGCGAGCAGCTCGGCGCAGCGCTCGAGAAGGACCGGGGTGTGGATGTCACGGAGGTTCATGTCGTGCGGGGCCGTGTCCCTCGGTCCTGATCCCCATCCGCTCCGACCTGCCACCGGGGAAGTGATGTCAGGGCACGAGCAGCTGGGAGTCAGGACCGAGGGCTCTCAGAAGAGCCCCGGAATCACCTCCTGCTCCAGCTCGGCATAGCTCTCTTCGTTCGCGTCGGCGTAGGCGTTCCACGCGTCGGCGTTCCAGATCTCGGCATGGGCGCCCACGCCGGTGACGACGAGGTCGCGCTCCAGGCCTGCATAGGCGCGCAGCGGAGGGGGGATCGTGATGCGGTTCTGGCTGTCGGGCTTCTCGGCGCTCGCGCCGGAGAGGAACATGCGCAGGAAGTCCCGCGCCTGCTTGTTGGCGAGCGGCGCCTCGCG
Source organism: Microbacterium sp. NPDC056003 (assembly GCF_042274785.1). Lineage (NCBI taxonomy): Bacteria > Bacillati > Actinomycetota > Actinomycetes > Micrococcales > Microbacteriaceae > Microbacterium > Microbacterium sp. NPDC056003. Next base: position 467,492 of record NZ_JBHJXQ010000002.1, read on the forward strand.
GATGCGCTCGTGCACCCGCTCGAACTCCTGCGTGCTGAAGACATACAGGCAGCGGTCCTGTCCGCGAGTCACCACGACGCCTCCACCGAGGTCGTCGCGGAACTTCGCGGGAAGGATGACGCGGCCTTTGTCATCGAGCTTGGGAGAGTGCGTGCCCAACAGCATCGGCTCATCACTCCCCCTTCATCCCGGCCCCCCTGGGTGTACGCCACTTTACTCCACTTCCCTCCACTTTGTCACCCGTTCATCGCGCGACACTCCACTGCGCCTCCATTCGGCGCGCGATGACGCGGTTCCCGGGCAAAGAAAAAGCACCGACCCGAAGGTCGGTGCTCGTCTCCCGTCGTCAGCGGGTGGGGCGGGTCAGCGCCCCTCTTGACGCCTGTCCCAGCGGTTGTTCATGCGGTCCATGAAGGACGACCCCTGGCGGGCGGTCGCCGGCTTCTCGGACTCGACACGCACGCGGCCTGTGCCGCGGGTGGGAGTCACAGCGAGCAGAACCCCCGCCAGCATGACCACGAACCCGATCACGCCGACCACGATGAGCTGCTGCGAGACGCCGACGATGAGTCCGCCGAGGCCGAGGAGCACGAGGATCGTCCCGTAGACGATGTTGCGGTAGCTGAGGCTGCGTCCGTCACTGGGCGCGCTGACGACGTCTGCGTCGTTGCGCATCAGATGGCGTTCCATCTCGTCGAGCAGACGCTGCTCCTGTTCGGAGAGTGGCATGCATCCCCCTCTTTAGCTCGCTTGCACCGATTCTACGCGTGCCGTAGATCACTAGGCTAGGCCCGTGTCAGCCTCTCCAGATCCTGTCGAAGCCATTTCCCAGCGTCTGGACATCTTCGTCACGGCTCAACGGCTCCACGCGGCCGACCTCGGCGCCGAGGCGGCATCCTTCGTCGAAGCGGCCGCTGCGACCGTCGAGGGCGGAAAGCGTCTGCGCGGCCGCTTCTGTGTCGCCGGGTGGAGGGCGGTGGAGGAGGCATCGCGCCCCGCTCCCACGCTGCCCGCCGAGGTCGTCACCGCCGCCGCCGCGCTCGAGGTGTTCCACGCCGCGGCGCTCGTGCACGACGACGTGATCGACAACTCCGACACCCGCCGGGGCCGCCCCGCCGCGCACCGCGCCCTCGAGGCGTCGCACCGCGATGCCCGCTGGGCGGGGGATGCCGCGGCCTTCGGTCGCTCGGCAGCCGTGCTCCTCGGCGATCTGCTCGTGGCCTGGAGCGACGACCTCTTCGAAGAGGGACTCGCCGTCTCCCTCACGGCACGGGCGTCGGCCGCGCGAGCGGAATACGCCACGATGCGCCGCGAGGTCACGATCGGGCAGTTCCTCGACATCGCCGAGGAATCCGCCTTCGTCACCGAGGACGACGACCGTCACGCCGACCGCGCGCTGCGGGTGGCGTCGCTCAAGTCTGCGCGCTACAGCATCCAGCAGCCGCTCGTGATCGGTGCGGCGCTGGCCGGAGCGGATGCCGCGCAGGTCGCCGCTCTCGCCGCGTTCGGGCATCCGCTCGGCATGGCGTTCCAGCTGCGGGACGACGTGCTGGGCGTATTCGGCGACGAGCGCGAGACCGGAAAGCCGTCGGGCGATGATCTCCGCGAGGGAAAGCGCACGGTGCTCATCGCCTACGCGCGCGAGTCGCTCGCCCCGCCGGCCCGGCGCATCGTCGACGAGCTCGTCGGCGACCGCACCCTGGACGCGGCGCAGATCGCGTCGCTGCAGCGCACCATCGTCGAATCGGGCGCGCTCGAACGCGTCGAGAGCCTCATCGGCGCGTATGCGCGCGAGGCGGAGCGCTCCCTCTCGGGGGCACGGCTGGGCAATGCCGCCGTGGGCGAGCTGCGCGATCTCGCTCGGGCCGCGACAGTCCGCGTGACCTGACGCGGAGTGTCAGGCCATCGTCTGGGCGACGCGGCGGACTTCCGCCTTGCGTCCGGCCCGCAGCGCCTCGATGGGCGGGACGCCGATCGACTCCTCGGGCGTGAGGAGCCAGTCGATGACCTCGTCGTCGGAGAATCCGGCGTCGTGCAGCACGATCGCGGTGCCGCGCAGCGACGCGAGCGGGTGTCCGTCGACGATGAACACGGCGGGCACCTTGAGCGCCCCCTCGCGTCGTGAGCCGACCAGCTGGGACTCGTCGAGGAAGCGGCGGATGCGTCCGAGCGGTTCGCCCAGCACCTCAACCAGTTCGGGCAGGGTGAGCCATTCGGTCTCGATGCGCGGGGCGTCGTCAGCGGTCACCCAGCAACTATCGCACTCCCCCGGTGCCCTTCGCACGGTCCCGCGCGACCACGCGTGCGTCACACCAGTCACATCCAACTCTCATTTCCCTTCCGTTGACACTGGTTTACATCCGTGACACGGTTCTGGAAGTCCGAAGAGGGGGGAAATCTCTTGCGACCTGATACCCGCACCCATCGTGCCCACGCGCCGAAGGTGATCTCCGCGGGGGTTCCCGCAGCAATCCTCGGCTCGATCGCCCTCGTCCTGTCGGGTGTTCCCGCCCATGCTCAGGAACGAGCGGCAGAAGAGCGGATGCCGCGCCCCCTGCCCCTCCGCGCTCTGCCGGCCGCCGCAGCGGCGCAGGCTGCGACGGTGGTCACGACCGGCACCCGGATCATGGCCGCTACCCCCAGGACCTACACCGTGAAGCGCGGCGACACCGTCAGCGCGATCGCCGCGCGCTTCGGCCTGCGCACCGTCGACGTGCTCACGCTCAACGGCCTCACCTGGAAGTCGACGATCTATCCGGGGCAAGTCCTCACGCTCTCAGCCGGCGCGAAGCCGGCACCCGCGAAGCCGGCACCCGCCAAGAAGGCGAAGGCCGCGGCATCCGGCACCTACACGGTCAAGCCGGGCGACACCATCAGCGCCATCGCACAGCGGCACGGGGTCTCGACCGCGGCGATGCTGTCTGCCAACAAGCTGGGCTGGTCGTCGATCATCTATCCCGGCCAGAAGCTCACGGTCCCCGGCATGGTCCGGGCGGCGGCGACGGCGCCCGCGAAAGCGGCGCCTCCGAAGGCTGCCGCAGCACCCGCCCCGTCGACCGCCCGCAGCCATGTCGTCGCGGCGGGCGAGACCATCAGCGCGATCGCCGCGCGCCACGGCGTCTCTGTCGGCGCGGTGCTCACCGCCAACCAGCTCGGCATGTCGTCGATCATCTACCCCGGCCAGAAGCTCACGATCCCGGCGAAGGCGGCAGCCACCGGCCTCGACGCCGCGCAGCAGGAGAACGCGCGCCTCATCATCCGTGTCGGCCGCGAGCTCGGCGTTCCCGACCGGGGCATCGCCATCGCCCTCGGCACGGCGATGCAGGAGTCCTGGATCCGCAACCTCGACTGGGGCGATCGCGACTCGCTCGGTCTCTTCCAGCAGCGTCCGAGCACCGGCTGGGGAACGGCGGCGCAGATCCGCGACCGCGTGCGGTCGATCAAGGCCTTCTACGGCGGCCCGTCCGATCCGAACGGCTCACGCACCCGCGGCCTGCTCGACATCCCGGGATGGCGGAACATGACGTTCGCGCAGGCTGCGCAGTCCGTGCAGATCTCGGCGTATCCCGATCGTTACGCCCGCTGGGAGAAACCTGCGTACGCCTGGCTCGCGGCGCTCGGCTAGGCCGAGAACGAGCGCCCGCAGGGTGAGCCGTTCCGCGGGCTCGCAGGTCTGCGTCCGTAGACTCTCCCCGTGAGCACGAGCCAGCAGACGGACCCGCTGATCGGGCGTCTGGTCGACGCCCGGTACCGCGTCCGCGCTCGCATCGCCCGTGGCGGAATGGCCACGGTCTACGTCGCCACCGACCTGCGCCTCGAGCGCCGGGTCGCGCTGAAGGTGATGCACGGTCACCTGAGCGACGACACCGTGTTCCAGAGCCGGTTCATCCAGGAGGCCCGCGCCGCCGCGCGACTCGCCGATCCGCACGTGGTCAACGTCTTCGACCAGGGCCAGGACGGCGACATGGCGTACCTCGTCATGGAGTACCTGCCCGGCATCACGCTGCGCGAGCTCCTGCGCGAGCAGCGCCGGCTCACCGTCCCCCAGGCGGTGTCGATCCTCGACGCCATCCTGTCGGGGCTCGCCGCCGCCCACCGTGCCGGCATCGTGCACCGCGACGTCAAGCCCGAGAACGTGCTCCTCGCCGAGGACGGACGCATCAAGATCGGCGACTTCGGGCTCGCCCGCGCGACCACGGCCAACACAGCCACGGGCGCCCAGCTGCTCGGCACCATCGCGTACCTCGCGCCCGAGCTGGTGACCCGCGGAACCGCCGACGCGCGCAGCGACATCTACGCGCTCGGCATCATGCTCTACGAGATGCTCACCGGTGAGCAGCCGTACAAGGGCGAGCAGCCCATGCAGATCGCCTTCCAGCACGCCACCGACTCCGTCCCCCGCCCGAGTGTGAAGAACCCCGGCGTGCCCGAGCCCCTCGACGAGCTCGTGCTGTGGGCCACCGAGAAGACCCCCGACGACCGGCCGTCCGACGCCCGCGAGATGCTCGACCGCCTGCGCGAGATCGAGCGCGAGCTCGGGATCACGCCGAATGTGACCCGCGCCATGCCCCTCGGCATGATGCGTGAGGACGGCGCACCGTCCGGCGACCTGACCGCCGTGCTCCCCTCGCCCGGCACCGGGCCGACGGCCGCCGTCGAGGAGGTCGACAACGCCACATCGCTCCGCGCGGCCGCGCGCCGCCGCCGCGCGAAGGGCGGCTGGCTCATCGTCCTGGTGATCCTGCTGGCCGCACTCGCCGGCGGGCTCGGCTGGTGGTTCGGCTCCGGTCCCGGCTCGATGGTCACCGTCGCCGATGTGTCAGGTCTGGCCTTCGCCGACGCGCAGGCGCGCCTGGCCGAGGACTCGCTGGTCGCGGTCGAGCAGGGCCAGACGAGTCTCGACGTCGAGGCAGGCCTCGCGATCGGCACCGATCCGCGATGGGGCACGCGCGTCGAGAAGGAATCCGAGGTCACGGTGCTGATCTCGCTCGGCCCGGCCGAGGCGCAGGTCGAGTCTCTGGTCGGCAAGGACAAGACCGAAGTGACCGGCATCCTCGACTCCCACCGCATCGCCGTCGACGGCGAGACCGGGCTGTTCAACGACGCTGCACCCGACACCGTCATCGGCGTGCGCATCCACCCCCGCGCAGGAGGCGACGACGTCGCCTGCGGCGAAGGCTGCACGGTTCACGAGGGCGACACCGCCACGCTCTCGGTCTCGCTCGGAAAGCTCCCCGCCGTGCGCGGACTGTCCGTCGACGATGCGCGCAGTGCGCTCACCGGCGCAGGCCTCGTCGTCGCCGAAGGCGTGGACGAGCGACCCGACGAGGAGATCGCCGCCGGACTCGTGATCGGCGTGAGTGAGCGCGAGGGCGGCGGCGCGTGGCGGCCTGGCGACGAAATGACGCTGATCGTGTCTACCGGCCCGCCGCTGTTCCCGGTGCCGGATGTCGCCGGCAAGACCCGCGATCAGGCGATCCAAGAGCTCGAGGCCGCCGGATTCCAGGTCGACTACTCGGCGCTGTGGACGCCGTTCCCTGATGAGATCACCGAGGTCACCCTGTCGGATCCCGCCGCGGGATCGATGCTCACGAAGGGCACACGCGTCTACATCGAGATCACCGTCAGCGGCTGAGCCGCCGATCAGAGCGGGTTGCCGCGTGCCGCGGCATCCGTCAGCGCTTCTCGAGCTCCTCGGCGACGAGGAAGGCCAGCTCCAGGCTCTGCATGTGGTTCAGTCGCGGATCGCACAGCGATTCGTAGCGGGTCGCGAGGGTGGCCTCGTCGATGTGCTCGGAGCCACCCAGGCACTCCGTGACGTCGTCGCCGGTGAGCTCGACGTGGATGCCGCCGGGGAACGTGCCGACGGCACGGTGAGCCTCGAAGAAGCCGCGCACCTCGTCGACGACGTCGTCGAAGCGTCGGGTCTTGTAGCCGGTCGGCGTCGTGATCCCGTTGCCGTGCATCGGGTCGGTGACCCACAGCGGGGTCGCACCCGAGTCGCGCACGGCCTCGAGCAGTGGCGGCAGCGCGTCGCGGATCTTGCCCGCGCCCATGCGCGTGATGAACGTGAGGCGCCCCGGCTCGCGGTTCGGGTCGAGCTTGTCGATGAGCGCCAACGCCGTCTCGGGCGAGGTCGCCGGGCCGAGCTTCACGCCGATGGGGTTGCGGATCTTCGAGAAGTAGTCGACGTGCGCGCCGTCGAGGTCGCGCGTGCGCTCGCCGATCCAGAGGAAGTGCGCCGACGTGTTGTACGGCAGGCTCGTGCGCGAATCGATGCGGGTCATCGGACGCTCGTAGTCCATGAGCAGACCCTCGTGACCGGTGTAGAACTCGACGCGCTTGAGCTCGTCGAAGTCGGCGCCGGCGGCCTCCATGAACTTGATCGCGCGGTCGATCTCGGTGGCGAGGCGCTCGTACTGCTGGTTGGCCGGGTTCTGCGCGAACCCCTTGTTCCAGGAGTGCACCTCGCGCAGGTCGGCGAAGCCACCCTGAGTGAACGCGCGGATCAGATTGATGGTCGACGCGGCCGTGTGGTACCCCTTCAGCAGCCGCTGCGGGTCAGCCTGGCGCGAGCCCTCGGTGAAGTCGTAGCCGTTGACGATGTCACCGCGGTAAGCGGGCAGTGTCACGTCGCCGCGGGTCTCGGTGTCGCTCGAACGCGGCTTGGCGAACTGGCCCGCCATGCGCCCCATCTTCACGATCGGCATCGACGCGCCGTACGTGAGCACGACGGCCATCTGCAGGACGGTCTTGATGCGGTTGCGGATCTGCTCGGCCGTCGCACCCGCGAACGTCTCGGCGCAGTCGCCGCCCTGGAGCAGGAACGCCCGCCCCGATGCGGCGCGGCCGAGCTTCTCGCGCAGGTTGTCGACCTCACCGGCGAACACGAGCGGGGGCAGGGTGGCCAGTTCCGCCGATACCGCGGCGACGGCGTCGGCATCGGGCCACGACGGCTGCTGCTTGATGGGCAGGTTCCGCCAGTGGTCGAGGCTGTCGAGCTGCTGGAGCATCCCTCGAGTCTATCCGCGGCGGACGGTGGCCTGCCGCCGTGTGACGAGCGCTCAGCGCGCGGACGTGAGACGGTCCTTCACCGTCGACGCATAGACGTCGTCGTACTGCTGCTCGCCGAGCCGCTGCAGCGCAACCATGATCTCGTCGGTGATCGACCGCAGGATGTACCGGTCGCCCTCCATGCCGGCGAAGCGCGAGAAGTCGAGCGGCTCGCCGATGACGACTCCGACGCGCACGACGTTGGGCAGTCGCCGCCCGATCGGCATCATCGTGTCGGTGTCGACCATCACGACCGGCACCACGGGCACGTGGGCTTCGAGCGCCATGCGGGCGATGCCGGTGCGCCCCCGGTAGAGCTTGCCGTCGGGGCTGCGCGTGCCCTCCGGGTAGATGCCCAGCAGCTCTCCGCCGCCCAGCACCTGAAGGCCGGTGTTGAGGGATGCCTCGGACGCCTTGCCGCCGGAGCGGTCGATGGGCAGCTGGCCGGTGCCCTTGAAGAACATCCGGGTCGCCCAGCCCTTGAGGCCCTTGCCCGTGAAGTAGTCGCTCTTCGCGAGGAACGCGACGCGTCGGTCGATCATGAGCGGGAGGATGACCGAGTCGACGAAGGACAGGTGGTTGCTGGCGAGGATCGCGCCTCCCTCGGCGGGGACGTTGCGCCGGCCGACGATCCACGGGCGGAAGATCGCCTTGACGATCGGTCCGACCACGACGTACTTCATCAGCCAGTAGAACATCGCTAGACCTCCCGGCCCGCCAGATCAGCCGCACCGATGAGACCCGCGTCATTGACGAGTTGCGCGATCGCGAACTCGGCGACCGGGCGGTCGCCGTACCCGGGCAGGGACGTCTCATATGCCAGCCGCACGGGCGCGAGCAGGTCCTCGCCGAGCTGGGCCACTCCCCCGCCGATCACGAAGAGCTCGGGGTCGAGCACGGCCTGGAACCCTCCGCAGGCCTCGCCGAGCGCGGTCGCGACGCGCCGCAGCGCCTCCGTCGCCCCAGGGTCGCCCGCCAGCACGAGTCGCGAGACCGCGGGACCGCTGATGGTGCCGGTCTCTGCGCGCAGCTCAGCCAGCGCCGTGCCGATCCCGCCGGCGTCGGCGATGGCGTTCGCCTCGCGCTGCAGTGCGCGGCCGGAGGCGTACTGCTCGAGGCATCCGTTCTGTCCGCAGCCGCACGGCAGACCGTCGCGGGTGAAGCGGGTGTGGCCGAGCTCGGCGGCGATGCCGTGGCCGCCGCGGAAGAGCTCGCCGTCGAGGACGATCGCGCCGCCGACCCCGGTGCCCATCGTGAGCATGACCATGTTGTCGACGTCACGGCCCGCGCCGAAGCGGAACTCGGCCCAGCCGGCGGCATTGGCGTCGTTCTCGATCGCGATGGGCACGTCGATGCCGGCCTCGAGCGTCGCCTTGAGCGGCTCGTTGCGCCACGCGATGTTCGGCGCGTGGATCACCGTCGCCCGGTCGCGGTCGATGAAGCCCGCGGCTGCGACGCCGACCGCCGCGACCTCGTGCCCGGCACGGAAGTGACGGGCCATGTCGATGACGGCGTCTGCGAGGGCGCGGGTGTCTGCGGGGGTGTCCACGCGGACCTTCTCGAGGATGCGGCCGTCCTGGTCGACGACGCCTCCCGCGATCTTCGTCCCGCCGATGTCGATCCCGACCTTGAGCACCGCACTCCCTCTCCGGCCGGCGCAGGCGCGACGGCGCGTTGCAGTCTATCGGCGAGTCAGCGTCCACACCCCTGCTGGTCCGCGGCCGCCAGCCGATTAGACTCGGATGAGATCCACCCGAGATTCTTGTTTCCGGTACCGAAGGAGCTGCCGTGGTCCAATTCGAAGTCCCCGCGATCGTCCCCGCCGACCCACAGGCGAACGTCACCGATCTGCTCGCCGACAGGGTCAAGGCGACCCCGCAGCTCGCCCTGTTCGCCGTACCGGACGGCGAGGGCTGGCGCGACATCAGCGCCGCCGATTTCGAGAAGCAGGTGATCGCCCTGGCGAAGGGGTTCGTCGCCGCCGGCATCGAGCCCGGCGACAAGGTCGCCTTCATCGCGCGCACCACCTACGACTGGACGCTCGTCGACTTCGCGCTGTTCTATGCCGGCGCGGTCATGGTCCCGGTGTACGAGACGAGCTCGCCGTCGCAGATCTCGTGGATCCTCACCGATTCCGGTGCTATCGCGTGCATCAGCGAGTCGCCCGACCACGCTGCGCGTCTCGACGAGGTGCGCTCCGAGCTGCCGCTCATCCGCTCCACGTGGGAGATGGCGCGCGGCGACCTCGACAAGCTCGTCGCCGCCGGCAAGGACGTCACCGACGACGAGATCCAGCGCCGCCGTCACCTCGCCAACGGCGCCGACATCGCCACCCTGATCTACACCTCCGGCTCGACCGGCCGCCCCAAGGGCTGCGTGCTCACTCACAGCAACTTCGTCGAGCTGTGCCGCAACTCGGCGAAGGCGCTGTCGGAGGTCGTCGCCAAGCCCGGCGCCTCGACGCTGCTGTTCATCACGACGGCGCACATCTTCGCCCGCTTCATCTCGGTGCTGAACATCCACGCCGGGGTGAAGACCGGGCACCAGCCCGACACGAAGCAGCTCCTTCCCGCCCTCGGCTCGTTCAAGCCGACGTACCTCCTCGCCGTGCCGCGCGTCTTCGAGAAGGTCTACAACTCGGCCGAGCAGAAGGCCGAGGCCGGCGGCAAGGGCAAGATCTTCCGCGCCGCCGCCCACACCGCCGTGGAGCACTCGACGCTGCTGCAGGACGGCAAGAAGGTGCCGTTCATGACGAAGATCAAGTTCGCGCTCTTCGACAAGCTCGTCTACAGCAAGCTGCGTGCTGCGATGGGCGGCAACGTCGAGTATGCCGTCTCGGGCTCGGCTCCGCTCGGTCCGCGCCTGGGCCACTTCTTCCACAGCCTCGGCGTGACGATCCTCGAGGGCTACGGCCTCACCGAGACGACCGCCCCCGCGACGGTCAACCTCGCGACCAAGTCGAAGATCGGCACCGTCGGTCCGGTTCTCCCGGGCGTCGGCATCCGTCTCGGGGAGGACGACGAGATCCAGGTACGCGGCATCAACGTGTTCAAGGAGTACTGGCGCAACCCCGAGGCCACGGCTGCGGCATTCGACGGCGACTGGTTCAAGACGGGCGACATCGGCTCGTTCGACGAGGAGGGCTTCCTCAAGATCACCGGCCGGAAGAAGGAGATCATCGTGACGGCCGGCGGCAAGAACGTCGCGCCCGCCGCGCTCGAAGACCCGATCCGCGCCAACCCGATCGTCGGACAGGTGGTGGTCGTCGGCGACCAGAAGCCGTTCATCTCGGCGCTCATCACGCTCGACCCCGAGATGCTGCCGACGTGGCTCGCGAACAACAACCTGCCGGGCGACATGTCGCTCGCCGATGCCGCGAAGAACCCCGACGTGCGCGCCGAGGTGCAGCGGGCGATCGACCACGCCAACAAGTCCGTCTCGCGCGCCGAGTCGATCCGCAAGTTCACGATCCTCGACACCGAGTGGACCGAGGCGAGCGGGCACCTGACGCCGAAGATGAGCATCAAGCGCAACGTGATCATGGAGGACTTCGCCGACGAGATCGTCGAGCTCTACAGCGCACCCGTGAACACGAGCAACGTCTCGCTCAAGTGACCCCATGACGAAGCCCCGGACCTCCATCCACGAGGTCCGGGGCTTCGTCATTCGCGCCGGGCGCGTGACGCGAGGTGAATCGCCTCACAACGTCGGCCGCGCGCGAGGGACGCGAGACGTACCGCTCGCGCCGACGAAGAACGTCAGCGGGGTGTCAGAACCAGTCCGACTCTCGGATCTCGCGCATCGCGATCTTGCGCTCCTCGGGCGTGAGCCGCCGCAGGTAGAGCATGCCGTCGAGGTGGTCGGTCTCGTGCTGGAGCGCTTGGGCCATCAGCCCGTCCCCCTCGAGGACGACCTCGTTCCCGTCGAGGTCGGTGCCGACGACCTTCGCATGCGGATAGCGCACGGCGTCGTGCCACAGTCCTGGCACGGACAGGCATCCCTCGCCGATCGCCTCGGGGTCGCCCGAGACCTCGACGAGCACCGGGTTGAGCACGTAGCCGATCACGCCGTCGACGTTGTAGCTGAAGGCGCGCAGGCCGACGCCGATCTGGGGCGCCGCGACACCCGCACGGCCGGGCAGCTCGACGGTGTCGAGCAGGTCACGAACGAGCGCGCGCACGCCGTCATCGACCTCGTCGATGGGCGCGCACACGGAGGTGAGGACCGGGTCGCCGAAGACCCGGATCGGACGGACCGACACGCCGAGCCTCAGGCGGCCGAGGCCGATGGGACGGAGCGCAGGCCCTCGACCACCGAGGCGGCGAGCTCGCGGGCCGCGAGGCGCGTCTCGGGGTGCAGGTCGCGGAACACGATCGCGCTGCCCGCGGCGATGTGGGCGTCGTACGGCATGCGCACCACTCCGCGCACGCGGGTGCGGAAGTGCGATTCGAGCTCCTCCAGTTGCACCAGCGGAGTGCCCGGGCGCGAGTTGTTCAGCACCACGATCGCGTTGCGCACCTTGGCCGCGTGCCCGTTCGTCTCGAGCCACGTGAGCGTCTCGGATGCCAGCCGGGCCTCATCGACGCTCAGGCCGGCGACGATCACGAGCTGGTCGGCGAGCTCGAGAGTCGCCTCCATGACGGAGTGGACGATGCCGGTGCCGGTATCGGTGAGGACGATCGAGTAGTAGTGCGCGGCGAGGCCGGCCACGTCGCGGTAGTCGGAGTCGCTGAAGGCCTCGGACACGCGCGGGTCGGAGTCCGACGCCACGACGTCGAGGCGCGTCTCGTCGCGCGCGACGATGCCCGACAGGTCGTTGAAGCCCACGACCTCCCCACGGATGCGCACGAGATCGCGGACGGTCTTGCCGCTGGAACGGGCGATGCGCTCGGCGAGCGTACCGCGGTCGGGGTTCGCGTCGACGGCGATGACCCGGTCGTCGCGTGCGTCGGCCAGCGCCATGCCGAGGAGCGTCGTGACCGTGGTCTTGCCGACGCCGCCCTTTCGCGAGACCACCGGAACGAACCGGGCGCCGCCGGCGAGCGGTGCGGCGATGCGGCGGTCGAGCTCCTTGCGAGCGCGAGCGCGCTTGCCGTCGCCGAGGTTGATTCGACGGCCGGAGATCGAGTACACGAGGTGCTGCCAGTAGCCCTCGGGCTCGGAGCGCACGATGTGGTGCGGGTCGAGCAGGCGGTCGGCAGTGAGCAGGTCGGCGGTCTCGCGGTCGGCCTCGAACTCCCCCAGGCGCTTCGACGTCAGGGTGACGTCGGGGCGCGGGTAGCCCGCGCGCTCGACCGCCTGCGGGCGGTCGGCGGCCTCGCTCTGCGCGGCCGGGCGGGTGGCGGGCGCCGGGGCGGGCACAGCGGTCGCGGCGGCGGCGGGCGCGGCGGCGGCGGGCGCGGTGATGTCGTCGAACGACGATGCGGGAGCGGATGCCGCGGCCGCCGGGGTTCCGTCGGGGGCGGCGATCACCTCGGTCTCTTCGAACACCTCGTCGGCGTCGGCGATGTCTTCGATGGGCTCCCAGTCCGCGGCTTCGTCCTCGACCGTCCAGTCCTCCGCACCTGCGGCGGTCTCGACGATCTCGGCCTGGGCCGTGTCTGCCGGGATCTCGACCACGAACGGAACCTCGTCGCCGATGACGTCGTCGTCGACCAGGTCGTCATCCGACCCGGACGGCATCTCGACGCTCACCTGCGCGGTCGCCCCGTTCAGGATGCCGAAGCCCGCGGTCTCGAGGCTGCCCGTGTCGGACAGCACGCCGTTCTCGGATTCTTCGGGCGTGTGGTCGGGTCGATCAGGCGTCACTGCGGAGTTCTCCAAGACAGGGGAGGCGATTTCGGGCGGGTGCCACCCTCCAGATTACTGCGCAGGACGTATGACGACCAAAAGGTCGCCGGCGTCGACCTGCTTCGTCTCGGCGATCGCGAGGCGCTCGATGACGCCGTCGACGGGCGCGGTGATGGCCGCTTCCATCTTCATCGCCTCGATCGACGCGATCGGCTGACCCGCGCTGACGGTGGCGCCGACCGCGGTCTTGACCGTGACGACGCCCGCGAACGGCGCGGCCACCTGACCGGGCTTCGAGGTGTCGGCGCGCTCTGCCTGCACGACGTCGACCTTGATGCTGCGGTCGCGCACGAACACCGGCCGGAGCTGGCCGTTGAGCGTGGTCATGACGGTGCGGATGCCCTTCGCGTCGGCTTCGCCGATCGCCTCGAGGCCGACATAGAGCTGCACGCCCGGGTCGATCTCGGCCACGTGCTCCTCCCCCGGCTTGAGACCGTAGAGGTAGTCGGGAGTACCGAGTGCCGACAGATCGCCGTACGTCGCACGGTTCTTCTCGAACTCGCGGGCGGGCGCCGGGAACAGCAGCCGGTTCAGCGTGCGTCGGCGGTCGGCGCCGTCGCCGGCCAGCCCGGCGCGCTCCTCGTCGGTGAGCGGCGGCACGCCGATGGACACCTCGCGGCCTTCGAGCACCTTGGTGCGGAAGGGTTCGGGCCATCCGCCCGGCAGATCGCCCAGCTCGCCGGCCATGAACCCGACGACCGAGTCGGGGATGTCGTAGTTGCGCGGGTTCTGCTCGAAGTCGGCAGGGTCGGCCTTGGCCGCGACCAGGGCGAGGGCCAGGTCGCCGACGACCTTGGACGACGGCGTGACCTTCGGGATGCGACCGAGGATGCGGTCGGCCGCAGCGTACATGTCCTCGATGAGCTCGAAGTCGTCCGCCAGGCCGAGCGCGATGGCCTGCTGGCGGAGGTTCGACAGCTGCCCGCCGGGGATCTCGTGGTGGTACACGCGACCGGTGGGCGAAGCCAGGCCCGACTCGAACGGCCGGTAGAGGTGACGGACGCCCTCCCAGTACGGCTCGAGGTCGCTCACCGCCTGCAGGCTGAGCCCGGTGTCGCGGTCGGTGTGCGCCAGCGCGGCGACCAGGGCCGACAGCGACGGCTGGCTGGTGGTGCCCGACATGGGTGCGGCCGCGGCATCCACGGCATCCACTCCCGCGGCACTTGCCGCCAGCAGCGTCGCGAGCTGTCCTCCGGCGGTGTCGTGCGTGTGCAGGTGCACCGGCAGGTCGAACCTCTCGCGCAGCGCGGTGACGAGCTTCGCTGCGGCGGCGGGACGGATGAGCCCCGCCATGTCCTTGATCGCGAGGATGTGTGCGCCCGACTCGACGATCTGCTCCGCGAGCCGGAGGTAGTAGTCGAGGGTGTAGAGCTTCTCCGACGGATCGAGCAGGTCGGACGTGTAGCACAGCGCGACCTCGGCGATCGCGGTGCCGGTGGCACGCACGGCGTCGATCGCCGGGCGCATCTGCGACACGTCGTTGAGCGCGTCGAAGATGCGGAAGATGTCGACGCCGGTGGTCGCCGCCTCCTGTACGAAGGCCTGGGTCACCTCGACCGGGCGCGGCGTGTAGCCCACCGTGTTGCGTCCGCGCAGGAGCATCTGGATCGGGATGTTGGGCATCGCGGTCCGCAGCGCCTCGAGGCGCTCCCACGGGTCTTCGGCGAGGAAGCGCAGCGCGACGTCGTACGTCGCACCGCCCCACGCCTCGACCGAGAGCAGCTGCGGCGTCATGCGCGCGACGTGGGGACCGACGCGCACGAGGTCGCGCGTGCGCACCCGGGTCGCGAGCAGCGACTGGTGCGCGTCACGGAACGTCGTCTCGGTGACGGCGAGGGCGCTCTGCTCGCGCAGCGCACGGGAGAAGCCCTCGGGCCCGAGCTCGCGCAGCCGGTCGAGCGTTCCCGCCGGCGGTGCGGCCGCCAGATCGATCGCGGGCAGCTTGCTGCCGGGCGAGACCGACACCGGCTTCTCGCCGTACGGCCGATTGACCGTCACGTCGCCGAGCCACGCCAGGAGCTTCGTCGCACGGTCGCGCGACGGGTTGCTCGAGAGCAGCTCGGGGCGCTCGTCGATGAACGACGTGCTCACGTCGCCGGCCACGAAGGCGGCATCGTCGAGCACGGCACGCAGGAACGGGATGTTCGTCGCGACGCCGCGGATGCGGAACTCGGCGAGAGCGCGGCGGGCGCGGGCGACGGCGGCCGGGAAGTCACGGCCGCGGCACGTCAGCTTCGTGAGCATCGAGTCGAAGTGCGGGCTGATCTGCGAACCCGCGGCCGTCGTGCCGCCGTCGAGGCGGATGCCGGCGCCACCCGGCGACCGGTACGTCGTGATGCGTCCGGTGTCGGGGCGGAAGCCCTGTGACGGGTCCTCGGTCGTGATGCGGCACTGCAGCGCGGCGCCGCGCAGCTGGATGCGGTCCTGCGTGAGGCCCAGATCGGCGAGCGTCTTGCCGGCGGCGATGAGCATCTGCGACTGCACGAGGTCGACATCGGTCACCTCCTCGGTGACGGTGTGCTCGACCTGGATGCGCGGGTTCATCTCGATGAAGACGACCTCGCCGGCACGAGGGCCGGCCGTCTCGAGCAGGAACTCGACCGTGCCGGCGTTCTGGTAGCCGATCGACCGCGCGAACGCGACGGCGTACCCGTGCAGCGCGTCGCGGACCTCGGGGTCGAGGTTCGGGGCCGGGGCGATCTCGATGACCTTCTGGTGGCGGCGCTGCACCGAGCAGTCGCGCTCGAAGAGGTGCACCGTCTCGCCGGACGTGTCGGCGAGGATCTGCACCTCGATGTGCCGCGGGCGCTGCACCGCCTGCTCGAGGAAGACGCGGGCGTCGCCGAACGCGCTGCCCGCCTCGCGCATGGCCTCGGCGAGGGCGGGGGCGAGCTCGCCGGGCTGCTCGACGCGGCGCATGCCGCGGCCGCCTCCGCCCGCGACCGCCTTCACGAAGATGGGGAAGCCGATGTCGTCCGCCTGCGCGAGGAGCGTGTCGACGTCGTCGGACGCCTCGGTCGAGCGCAGCACCGGAACGCCGGCGGAGACCGCGTGGTGCTTCGCGGTGACCTTGTTGCCTGCCATCTCGAGCACCTGGGCGGGCGGGCCGATGAAGGCGATGCCGTTCGCGGCCGCCCTGTCGGCGAGGTCGGGGTTCTCGGAGAGGAAGCCGTAGCCGGGGTAGATGGCGTCAGCGCCGGACTCCTTCGCGACGCGGATGATCTCGTCGACGTCGAGGTAGGCGCGGACCGGACGCCCCTTCTCGCCGATCTCGTAGGACTCGTCGGCCTTCTGCCGGTGGAGCGAACCACGATCCTCGAACGGGAACACTGCAACCGTGCGCGCACCGAGTTCGTAGGCGGCGCGGAAGGCTCGGATGGCGATTTCGCCTCGGTTCGCGACGAGGATCTTGCGGAACATTCGACCTCCGGGTGCGGCAGTGCGTGCGGGCCTGAGTGTGTTCTCAGCCTAGGGGACGGTAACGTGGTGCCTTGTGCACGTCCTTTCCGTCAGCTCGCTCAAGGGAGGCGTCGGCAAGACGACCGTGACCCTCGGACTCGCGTCGGCGGCCTTCGCCCGCGGTGTCCGCACGCTCGTCGTCGACCTCGACCCGCAGTCCGACGTCTCGACGGGCATGGACATCCAGGTGGCAGGCCGCCTGAATGTCGCCGATGTCCTCGCGAACCCCAAGGAGAAGACGGTCCGCCAGGCCATCACCTCCAGCGGGTGGGCCAAGGTGCACCCGGGCACCATCGACGTCATGATCGGCAGCCCCTCGGCGATCAACTTCGATGGGCCACACCCGAGCGTCCGCGACGTGTGGAAGCTCGAAGAGGCGCTTGCGACGATCGAAGCCGACTACGACCTGGTCCTCATCGACTGCGCACCGTCGCTCAACGCCCTCACGCGCACCGCGTGGGCGGCCAGTGACCGCGTGATCGTCATCACAGAGCCCGGCCTGTTCTCTGTCGCCGCCGCCGACCGCGCCCTCCGCGCGATCGAGGAGATCCGCCGCGGCCTCTCCCCCCGCCTCCAGCCGCTCGGCATCGTCGTCAATCGCGTGCGCCCGCAGTCGATCGAGCACCAGTTCCGCATCAAGGAGCTCCGCGACATGTTCGGTCCGCTCGTGCTCAGCCCGCAGCTGCCCGAGCGCACCTCGCTCCAGCAGGCGCAGGGCGCCGCCAAGCCGCTGCACATCTGGCCGGGCGACTCGGCGCAGGAGCTCGCAGCCGACTTCGACTCGCTGCTCGACCGCGTGATGCGCACCGGGCGCATCCCCGTGCCGGGCGAAGCGCGCGCCTGATCCGCCGGACCGGACCGCGTCAGAGCGGCCCGAGGGCGCCTGCGCCCCGCCGTACCTCGAAGACCAGCTGCGTCTCGGTCTTGGTGACCGCCGGATGGCTGGTGATGTGCTCGAGGATCAGGTCGCGCAGGCGCTCGGGACTCGCCACCGCCAAGTGCAGATGGAAGTCGTTGTCGCCGGCGACGTGCACCACCGACAGCGCCCCCGGGATCTCGACCAGCCGGTCGAACAGCTCGTCGATGTGGACGCGGCTGTGACTCGAGAGGTGCACCTGCACGACCGCCTGGATCGGGCGCCCGATCGCCGCAAGGTCGATGCGGGCGCTGATGCTCGAGATGACGCCGCTCTCGCGCAGCGCGCGCACCCGATAGGCGCACGTCGACTCGGCGAGTCCGACACGCGCCGCCAGCGCCGCGTTGGTCATGCGCCCGTCCTCGACGAGTGCGGCGAGGATCGCGCGGCCGAACGCGTCGAGCGAGACCGCTTGCGGATTCTTCGAAGACGAGACCACCGGATGCCCCCACTCTGCGGATTCTGCAATCACCGATGACGATACGGCATCACAGTCGCGATTCCACTTGCCTGGGACTGCGATATCGCCGACGATCAGGGCATGACACCGAACTCGCTGCACCCTGACAGCCTTGCGGTGCACGCCGGCCGCGAAGACCTCGCCGAGCTCGGAGTGCACGCGCTCCCCCTCGACCTCTCGTCGACGAACCCGCTCCCCGGCATCGACGTCGGCGGTCTCTCCTACGAGGTGCTCGCCACCGGCGGCCACCCGTTCGAGGGCGGGTCGAACGTCTATGCCCGGCTGTGGAACCCGACCGTCGCGCGGTTCGAGCAGGCGCTCGCCCGGCTCGAGCACGCCGAGGAGGCCGTCGCATTCTCGTCGGGCATGGCCGCCGTCACCGCGGCGCTCCTCGCGCTGTCGCACGAGCAGGGCAAGCGTCATGTCGTCGCCGTGCGCCCGCTGTACGGCGGCACCGACCACCTGCTCGCATCGGGCCTGCTGGGCGTCGAGGCCACCTACTGCACTCCGGATGCCGTGGCCGCCGCCGTGCGTCCCGACACCGCCCTGGTCATCCTCGAGTCCCCCGCGAACCCGTCACTCGAGCTCGTGGACATCCGCGCGGTCGTCGCCGCCGCGGGAGACGTGCCCGTGCTCGTCGACAACACGTTCGCGACGCCCGTGCTGCAGCATCCGCTCGATCTCGGCGCAGCCATCTCGCTGCACAGCGCGACCAAGTACCTCGGCGGTCATGGCGACGTCGTCGGCGGCGTCATCGCGTGCGACGCAACGACCGCGGCGGCTCTGCGCCGCACGCGCGCCATCACGGGCGCGATCATGCACCCGCTCGCGGCCTACCTGCTGCACCGCGGCCTGACGACGCTGCCCGTGCGGATGCGCGCGCAGCAGGAGGGCGCCCGCGCGGTGGCGACCTGGCTGACGACGCGTCCCGAGGTCGCCCGCGTCCACTTCCCGGAGTTCGCCGAGTGCGACCCCCAGGGCCTCATCGGCACGCAGCAGTCGGGTCCGGGCGCGATGATCGCGATCGAGCTCGCCGGCGGCTTCGACGCCGCGAGCGAGCTGACCGCCGCCGTCGAGCTCTTCACGCATGCCGTGTCGCTCGGCAGCGTCGACTCGCTCATCCAGCACCCCGCAGCGCTCACCCACCGCCCGGTGCAGTCGGAGGCCAAGCCGTCCGACGCGCTGGTGCGCCTGTCGATCGGGCTCGAGAACCCCGACGACCTGATCGCCGACCTCGACCAGGCGTTCGCCCGCTCGCGGGTCCTCGAGCGCTCGGCGGCCGAGCGCGTCTGACGCCGAAGCGGCATCCGGAGACGGAAAGGGCGGGCTCCCCACACGGGGCCCGCCTTCTTCGTCGGCGCTCGAGCCGCTACGCGGAGCGTGCGGCGCGTCGTACCGCGAGCTCGTCGAGCGCGTCCGGCGCCTGCGCCTCGAAGGCCACGAGCTCGGTCTCGACCTCGCGCAGCACCTTGCCCACGGCGATGCCGAAGACGCCCTGACCGCGGCTCACGAGGTCGATGACCTCGTCGTTCGACGTGCACAGGTACACGGAGGCGCCGTCGCTCATCAGCGTCGTGCCGGCGAGATCGCGGATGCCGGCGGCACGGAGCTGATCGACGGCGGTGCGGATCTGCTGCAGCGAGATGCCGGTGTCGAGCAGGCGCTTCACGAGCTTGAGGACGAGGATGTCGCGGAACCCGTAGAGCCGCTGGGATCCGGATCCGCTCGCGCCGCGCACCGTCGGCTCGACGAGCTCGGTGCGGGCCCAGTAGTCGAGCTGGCGGTAGGTGATGCCGGCGGCGCGTGCTGCCACCGCACCGCGGTAGCCGACCTCGTCGTCCATGGCGGGGAGTCCGTCGGTGAAGAGGAGCTCCGCCACGAACGGCTCATTGTCGGCCGCTTCTCGAGCAGTCATGCTCGCCCCCCTCCGGACTCGGATACTTCTACGCTAGATGAGCCACCCCGCTCCGTCTACGACATCGGCACCTACGGCCTCGGCGTGTCGCGCGCTCGGCGGCTGGGATCGCTCAGGTGAGCAGCCGGTCGAGCGCCGAACGGACGAAGATCGCGCGCACCTCGTCGAGCCGCTTGGCCAGCTCCGGAGCGAGTTCTCCGGCGCGGCCCCGGGAAGAGGCATCCGTCCGCCGCAGCAGAGGCGAGAGCGCCTGCTCGACCAGGGCGACGTCGCGCTCGGCGTTCTGACGCAGCGCGCGCACGTGGCGCGGCTCGATGCCGTGGCGGTCGAGCGCCACGAGCGCCCGGAGCAGCGCGACGGTCTGCTCGGTGTACGAGTCGGAGCCGACGATCACACCGGTGCTGATGGCGTCGTTGAGCAGCTGGGGCGCAGCGCCCGCGGCGGCGAGCATCTCGTCACGGCGGTACCGGCGCGGCGCGGGCACGATCGACGGCGGCGAGACCGCTGTCGGCGTAGCCGGCTCGCGCCCGGCGTCGACGTCCTCGAGGTACTCGCGGATGACGACGAGCGGCAGGTAATGGTCGCGCTGGAGCGTGAGCGCCAGGCGCAGCCGCTCGAGGTCGGCCTGTGAGAACTTGCGGTAGCCGGACTCGGTGCGCACGGGCGTGACGATGCCCTGCACCTCGAGGAAGCGGAGCTTGCTCGAGGTCAGCGACGGGAACTCGGGCGACAGGCGCGCGAGGACCTGGCCGATGCTGAGAAGCCCCGCGGACGACGATCGTTCGCGGGCGGATGCAGCCGGCATCACCCGTCCGCGGACTGAGCGAGATCGGCCGGCGAGACGAAGAAGTTGAGGCGGAACTTGCCGATGCGCAGCTCGGCGCCGTTGCGCAGGACCGCGCGGTCGACCCGCTCGCCGTTGACGTACGTGCCGTTGAGCGAGCGCTGATCGACGAGCTCGAACGAGGTGCCGGTGCGCGTGATCTCGGCGTGACGGCGCGAGACCGTGACGTCGTCGAAGAAGATGTCGGCTTCGGGGTGCCGGCCGACCGTCGTCACATCGGTGTCGAGCAGATAGCGGGCCCCGGCGGTCGGGCCGGATCGCACGAGGAGCAGCGCAGCGCCGGTGGGAAGGGCGTCGATCGCCTCGAGCTCGGCAGTGGCCAGCTCACTTCCGAACGGCACGAACGAGAGGTCGGAATCATGTCCGAAGGTCTGCGTCGTGTCGGTCCCGCGATCGGACTCGGCCGACTCGGGGTGTGCACCGGATGCCCGGCGGATGTCGCCCTCGTCAGGTCGGCGGTGTTCCTCCACGGTGATCCTCCTCTGCGTGCAAGCCTATCCGATCACCTCGCCGGCGAAAGGGCGGGAATCGGCTCGACGCGCGGATCCGCTTTGTTTCGCCTCATGTCGGGCCGCGTGCTTCGGGCGTGCCGCCGACCTAACGTGGTGAACACCGAAGCTACGAGAAGGAGCCCCACCGTGTCGAGCCCGCACCGCCACATCCCGCCCCTCCAGGTGCGTGAGCGTGCGGCGTGCATGTGCGACCGGGGCGACGCGTGCTCCTCGTATGCGCCCGGGCACGCGCTGCACCTCATCCAGTCGCGCCTGGCGTCGGCGACGCCTTCGGACTGGAGCGACGCGATCGTCGAGTCGGCGGATGCCACGACCGGCACCATCGTCGTGCGGGATCTGACGAGCGCCTCCCCCATCACGGTGTGGAACGGCGCGGGCGCGGCACGCGTGCTCACGCCCGGCACGCCGGTGGCGGTCCACGGCCGCTACAGCGTGCTCGCGGTGGGCCGCGAGCACTTCAACATCGCGCGGTGAGGCCGCGGCTCAGGCCGCCTTCATGATCATGTCCCTGACGGCCATGCAGGCGTCCATGCAGGCCTTGCACGACTGAGCGCACATCTTGCAGACCTCGCTGTGGTCGGCGTGCTCCATGCATTCGTCCATGCAGGTCTGGCACATCGCGATGCAGGCGTCGAGCATCGCCATCATCGATGCCGGTGTCATCCCCTGCATCCGCATCATGGCGCGCATCATCGTGTTGCACATGTCCGCGCAGTTCATGCACGCGGGGGCGCACGACATCATCTGCGTGGAGCACACCGTGCACGCCTGCTCGCAGGCCGAGCAGGCGTCCATACAGGCCTGCAGCACCGACATGTCCATCGTCGCCATGCCGGGCATCGACATCATGTCCTTCGACATGGCGTCCATCATCATGGAGTCCATCTGCCCACCTCGCTTCCGTGTTCGTCCGCGGGCAGGGGTGCCCGCCTGCGGTCAGGCTACTCGCGCGTCCGGCGGCTGAGAAGGTCTTGGCTAGGGTGAATCATGTGATGTCACAAGGAATTCACACGGCCCTCCCGGCCCGCGCCCTCGCCCTCGCGGCGGCCCTGCTCGTGGCCTTCGCGCTGCTGCTGGTGCCGGCATCCCCCGCTCACGCGCACGACGAGCTCATCGGCAGCACTCCCTCCGCCGGCTCGACCGTCGAGGCCGTTCCGGCGCAGCTGACGCTGACGTTCAGCGGTGCGATCGCGACCGATGCAGGGGCCTCGGACGTGGCGGTGACGGATGCCGCGGGCGCATCGCTCATCGACGGCGCTCCGACCGCGCAGGACAACGTGCTGACCCAGCCGCTCACGGGCGAGGCATCCGGTGAGATCACCGTTCTGTGGAAGGTCGTCTCGAGCGACGGCCACCCCATCTCGGGCCAGTTCGCGTTCACCGTGACGTCCGGGCCCACGCCGACACCGACGGACACCGCCACGCCGACGCCGACGCCGACCGAGACGTCCGAGCCGACCCAGGAGCCCTCCGCGTCGCCGTCGGCCACCGTGCCGGCGGACTCCGGCACGACCGGCTCCGACGTGTGGCCCTGGGTGCTCATCGGCATCGTGGTGATCGCCCTCGGCGGCGGCATCACGTACCTGCTCGTGTCGCGCGCACGCCGCGAGAAGGCCCTCGCCGACAACCGCGAGCGGGCGCGCGGAGGGGCTCCCCGGCCCGACTCCGACGCCTCCGCCGAGCGATAGGCTTGCAGTCATGCCCCATTACGACGTCGCTATCCTCGGCGCGGGCCCCGGCGGGTACGTCGCGGCCGTCCGCAGCGCACAGCTCGGCCTCTCCGTCGCCATCATCGAAGAGAAGTACTGGGGCGGTGTCTGCCTCAATGTCGGCTGCATCCCCTCGAAGGCCCTCCTGAAGAACGCCGACCTCGCGCATCAGTTCACCCACAAGGCCGATCTGTTCGGCATCTCCGGTGACGTGAAGTTCGACTTCGGCGTGGCGTGGGACCGCAGCCGCACCGTGGCCGAGACGCACGTCAAGGGCATCCACTACCTGATGAAGAAGAACAAGGTCACCGAGTACGAGGGGCGCGGTTCCTTCACCGGACCCAACGCCATCACGGTGACCAAGGCCGACGGGTCCACCGACGAGGTGACCTTCGACAACGCGATCATCTCGACCGGCTCCAAGGTGCGCCTGCTGCCCGGCGTCGAGCTCGGCGGCAACATCGTCACGTACGAGGAGCAGATCCTCGCCCGCGACCTGCCCGAGTCGATCGTCATCGTCGGCGCCGGCGCCATCGGCATGGAGTTCGCCTTCGTGATGGTCAACTACGGCGTCAAGGTCACGATCATCGAGTTCCTCGACCGTGCGCTGCCCAACGAAGACGCCGACGTCTCGAAGGAGATCGCGCGGCAGTACAAGAAGTACGGCGTCGACATCCTCACCTCGACCAAGGTGGAGACCGTCACCGACCAGGGCGACAAGGTCACCGTGACCTACACCGCCAAGGACGGCACCGCCGGCTCGATCGACGCCGACAAGGTCATGATGTCGATCGGCTTCGCCGCCAACGTCGAGGGCTTCGGCCTCGACAAGACCGGCGTGAAGCTCACCGATCGCGGCGCGATCGACATCGACGACCACATGCGCACCAACGTGCCGCACATCTACGCGATCGGCGATGTGACCGCCAAGCTGCAGCTGGCCCACGTGGCCGAGGCGCAGGGCGTGGTCGCCGCCGAGACCATCGGCAAGGCCGAGACGATGACGCTGGGCGACTACCGCATGATGCCGCGCGCGACGTTCTGCTCGCCGCAGGTGGCCTCGTTCGGCCTCACCGAGCAGCAGGCGCGCGACGCCGGCTACGACGTCAAGGTCGCGAAGTTCCCGTTCTCGGCCAACGGCAAGGCCAACGGCCTCGGCGAGCCCGTCGGCTTCGTCAAGCTCATCGCCGACGGCGAGCACCTCGAGCTTCTCGGCGGCCACCTCATCGGACCCGACGTGTCGGAGCTCCTCCCCGAGCTCACCCTCGCGCAGAAGTGGGACCTCACCGCCCTCGAGGCGGCCCGCAACGTCCACACCCACCCGACCCTGTCGGAGGCTGTGCAGGAGGCGTTCCACGGCCTCGCCGGCCACATGATCAACCTCTAGGTCATCCGATCGACACGAAGGCCCCGGCACTGCGCCGGGGCCTTCGTCGTCACCGGTCGCCGGACGGGCGCCGCAAGGCGGAACGGGCCGCGCCGCGCCGTCAGTGCCCCAGCGCTCGCGCGAGTTTCGAATCGGATGCCGCGGCCCGCGCGCCGGCGGCGTGCGCCGTGTCCGCGACCGCCGCGAAGAACACCCGGCGCTGCTCGGGATCGGCGGGCCCGGCAGGGCCGAGCTCGATCTCCCACTCGTGCCAGTCGTGCTCGATCCCCGAGCGCTCGTCGCGCGTCCGCACGTGGTCGTCCGCCACCTCCGCCACGACCTCACCCGCAGGCGAGAGCAGGAAATACGCGACGCGCTCGTTGCGGATGCGGGCGAGCGGTGTGAGTGCCGCGTCACCGACGACCGTCTCGAGCTCCGCGCGGGCGCCGACCGGCACCTCGTCTGCCTCGCCGAGCGGCCAGTGCAGCTCGACGCGTCCGCCATCCGCCCCGCGCGGGCCCTTGATGTGCCAGCCGGCGTCGGGCCCGCCGGTGCGACGCCGCAGGGCGTAGCCGGCACGAGCCAGTGCGACATCGGCGGTGTCGAGGTAGGTCGCGTCGAGCGACCGCGGCTCGCCTGCGCTCACCGATGCGACGCCCGGCAGCCCCGACCAGTCCGGCAGGGCCACGCCGTCGTCGACGTCGAACTTCAGCTCGATCTCGACCGTGCGCGAGGGCGCGGTCTCGGGACGGGGGTCAGCGCCGCTCACTCGCCGAGTCGGTGTAGGGGTCGATGTCGTCCTGCGCCTCGACGAACCAGAACTCGGCCTCGGTCGGGCCGTCGGCCTCCCCGGTGCGCTCCAGCTCGCCCTTGCGGGCGTAGACGACCTGCGTCTCGCTGTACGGGACGATGAGGCGGTCGAGGTCGGGGTTCTCGAGCGGCAGGAGCTGCCCGTCGAGCGGACCTCCGTGAAGTCGTGCGATAGCCATGTGCCGAGCCTAGACCCGCGCCGGGGCGCGAGACCCGCCCTTGACGCGGGCGTTTCCCGCGTTGCGGTGACCCCACGAGTGCAAGCGTTTTCATCTTCTCGCCCTAGAATCACTCGCGTGAAGGCCATCCGAACGTTCACCGTCCGCCCTGTCCTCTCCGAAAACCTCGCCCCGCTCGACCGCCTCGCGTCGAATTGGCGCTGGTCATGGAGCCGCGCGACCCACGCCCTCTTCGCCTCGATGGATCCGGCGCTGTGGGATGAGGTGGGCGCCAACCCCGCGCGCATGCTCGGCGCTCTGGGCCAGGAGCGCCTCGACGAGCTCGCGCGCGACGATGCCTTTGTTCAGCGCGTGCACGCCGAGGACGAGCGCCTCACCGCCTATCTCGACGGCGACCGCTGGTTCCAGCACCTCGACGGGCCCAAGCCTGCGCACATCGCCTACTTCTCCCCCGAGTTCGGGGTCGACGGATCGCTCCCCCAGTACTCGGGCGGACTCGGCATCCTTGCCGGCGACCACCTCAAGAGCGCCTCCGACCTGGGCGTGCCGCTCACGGGCGTCGGACTGTTCTACCGTGCCGGCTACTTCCGCCAGTCCATCGGCGACGACGGCTGGCAGCGCGAGAGCTACCCGCTGCTCGACCCGTACGGCCTCGGCCTCACGCTGCTGCGCGAATCCGACGGCTCCCCCGTCGAGATCGCCCTCGACCTCCCCGCCGACCGGCGCCTGCACGCGCGCGTGTGGGTGGCCGACATCGGCCGCATCCCGCTGCTGCTGCTCGACTCCGAGACGCCCTCGAACTCGGAGGAGATGCGACGGGTGACCGATCGCCTCTACGGCGGCGGCGGCGAGCACCGCCTGCTGCAGGAGCTCCTCCTCGGTGTCGGCGGCGTGCGCGCGGTGCGCGCGTTCTGCCGCATCACCGGCCGCCCCACGCCGGACGTCTACCACACGAACGAGGGGCATGCCGGGTTCCAGGGACTGGAGCGGATGTCCGAGCTCATCACCCACGACGGTCTCGCCTTCGACGCGGCGCTGGCGCAGGTGCGGGCATCCACGGTCTTCACGACGCACACCCCCGTGCCCGCCGGGATCGACCGCTTCCCCCGCGACCTCATCGCCGACTTCCTCGCGAGCGGGCTGTTCCAGAACCTCGACGCGGGCCGCGCGATCTCGCTCGGTCTCGAGACGTGGGACGGCGGCGACCAGGGCGTCTTCAACATGGCGGTGCTCGGCCTGCATCTCGGCCAGCACGCCAACGGCGTGTCCGAGCTGCACGGCGAGGTCAGCAGAGGAATGTTCGGGATGCTGTGGCCCGGCGTCGACACCGACGAAGTGCCCATCACCTCGATCACCAACGGCGTGCACGCCCCGACCTGGGTGCACCCCGCCCTCAAGGCGGTCAGCGAGCGCGCGTTCGGCGACGCCCACACCGACGCCCATGACTGGACGAACCGCGAGGCCGTTACCGACGCCGAGCTCTGGGGCGTGCGCCAGCAGATGAAGGGCGAGCTCGTCGCCGAGGCTCGGCGGCGCGTCGCGGCCGGCGTCGGCAACGGCCACACCCCGTCGTGGATCGCGGATCTGCTCGACCCCGAGGTGCTGACGATCGGCTTCGCGCGGCGCGTGCCGACGTACAAGCGGCTCACGCTCATGCTGCGCGACCCCGAGCGGCTGACGAAGCTCCTCACCGACCCCGAGCGCCCGGTGCAGATCGTGATCGGCGGCAAGTCGCACCCGGCCGACGACTCGGGCAAGATCCTCATCCAGCAGCTCGTGCGCTTCAGCCGCGACCCGAAGGTGCGCGGGCGGATCGTCTTCCTGCCCGACTACGACATCTCGCTCGCCAAGGGCCTCTACCCCGGCTGCGACGTCTGGCTCAACAACCCGCTGCGTCCGCTGGAGGCGTGCGGCACCAGCGGCATGAAGGCCGCGCTCAACGGCGTGCTGAACCTCTCGATCCTCGACGGATGGTGGGACGAGTGGTACGACGGCGAGAACGGCTGGGCCATCCCGACCGCCGACACCGCGTCGAACGACGAGGAGCGCGACGATGCCGAGGCATCCGCTCTCTACGACCTCATCGAGCACCAGCTCGTGCCGCGGTTCTACGAGCGTGAGGGCGGTATCCCGCTGCGCTGGCTCTCGATGGTGCGCCACACGATGACCGAGCTGGGCAAGAAGGCGACGAGCGACCGCATGGTGCGCGACTACGTGACGCGCCTGTACGTGCCGGCCGCCGAGCACGACGGCGCCCTGCGCGCCGCCGGCTTCGCCGAGGCCCGTGCCCTCGCGGACTTCGTGCAGCGGGTGAAGGATGCCTGGCCCCGCGTCTCGATCGCCGGTGTCGACTCCTCGGGCATCCCGGCCCAGGCGCAGGCGGGCGACACGCTCGAGGTGCGCGCCGAGGTGCGGCTCGACGGGCTCTCGCCCGACGACGTCGCCGTCGAGCTGGCCTACGGGCGCACGAACGAGGACGACGCGCTCGCGCGCGACCACTCCGTCCACCGGCTCGCACCCGCGGGCCCGGCCGTCGACGGCGTGACGACGTTCACGGGCGCGCTCCCCCTCACGGTGACGGGAACGTTCGGCTACACCGTGCGCGTGGTGCCCTCGCACCCGCAGCTGGTGTCCCCGGTCGAGCTCGGCCTGGTGACCTACCCCGCCTGACCCCGCCTGACCCCGCGCGGGGGCTCCCGACGTCGCACAATCGGAGATCGTCGGCGACACGCCGTCCACCGCGACCCGGCGGCGGCGTGTCGGCCGGGATCTCCGGCACTGCGACGCCGCCGGGGACCCCGGCGGGCGGGCCGTAGGCTTGGGGGGTGAAGCCGTTCGTCCTCCTCGCCACGCGGGCCGAAGACGTCCCCGCCGACGAGGAGTACCAGCTCTTCCTGCGGTACTCCGGGCTCGACGAGCGCGACCTCGTGCGCGTCCGGCTCGAGGCCGAGCCCATGCCGCGCCTCGACCTCGACGCCCTCTCGGGCATCTTCGTCGGCGGCGGGCCGTTCAACGCCTCCGACCCGGCCGAGACGAAGTCGGCGGTGCAGCACCGGGTCGAGGCCGAGTTCCAAACGCTCCTCGACGAGGTCGTCGCCCGGGACTTCCCGTTCCTCGGAGCCTGCTACGGCATCGGCACCCTCGGCACGCACCAGGGCGCCGTCATCGACCGCACCTACCCCGAGCCGATCAGCGTGGTTCCCGTCTCGCTCACCGCGGCCGGGGCATCCGACCCCCTCCTGCGCGACATGCCGCCGCAGTTCGAGGCCTTCGTCGGTCACAAGGAGGCGATAGCGACACTCCCCGCGACGGCCGCGCTGCTCGCCTCGTCGCCCGGCTGCCCCGTGCAGATGTTCAAGGTCGGCGAGAACGTGTACGCCACGCAGTTCCACCCCGAGCTGGACGTCGACGGCATCACGACGCGCATCCACGCGTACGCCGGCTATGGGTACTTCGCCGCCGAGGAGCTCGAGCTCACCCTCGCCGCGGTGCGCCGCGCGGCGGTGTCCCACCCGAGCCGCATCCTGCGCACGTTCGTCGAGCGCTACGCGCGCTGAACCGCGTCTACGTGCGCGCGACGATCAGGTACGTCAGGTACACCGCGTAGGCGACGACGAAGAGGACACCCTCGACGCGGGTCACCCGTCTGCCGGTCAGGAACACCGGGACGCACAGCAGCGACACGAGCACCATGATCGGCATGTCTATGTAGGCGAGGCTCGGTTCGACGGCGACCTGTCCCGGCGCGAAGAAGAGCGAGGCGCCGAGGATGAACGTGAGGTTGAGGATGCTCGACCCGATCAGGTTGCCCACCGCGATGTCGCGATCGTCGCGGATCGTGGCGACGATCGTCGTGGCGAGCTCCGGCGCTGACGTGCCGATCGCGACGATCGTGAGGCCGATCAGCGCATTCGAGACGCCGGCGGCCGCAGCGAGCTCGACCGCCCCGCGAACCAGCCAGTCCGCGCCGAACACGATGACGACGATGCCGAGAGCCAGCAGGGCGGGCTCGACGGCCGCCCACCGCCGACTCCCGTGCACGTCCTGCCTCGGATACTCGTGCTCGTACTCCTCGAGGACTCGCGTCGACTCGCGCCGGGTCAGCAGCACGAGCAGCGCCATGTAGACCAGCGCCGCGACGAACAGCAGCACGCCGTCGAGCACCGACAGCGCCCCGTCGAACGACAGCAGGAAGAGGAGGACGGATGCCACGGCCATGGCCGGCAGGTCGAGCTTGAGCGTCTGCGCGTGCATCACGATCGGCCGGATGGCCGCAGTCATGCCGAGGATCAGGAGCAGGTTCACCATGTTGGTGCCGACGATGTTGCCGATGGCGAGGGAGCCCGCCCCCGACCGCACCGCGTCGATGCCGACGGCGAGCTCGGGGGCGCTCGTGCCGACGGACACGACCGTGAGCCCGATGATGATCGGAGGGATGCCCATCCGCCGCGCGAGCTTCGCACCGTAGCGCACGACCAGCTCGGCTCCGACGACGAGCGCGATGAGCCCCAGCGCGACGACCAGCAACGGGATCATGCGGCCACCGTATCGGCACCTCGCCCGCGCGCCGTCCGGCGTGGGCGCACGGGCTCACGCCTCGAGGATGCGGGTGACGGATGCCTCGCCGGCCGGCTTTTCGTCGGCGAGGCCGGGCCCCAGCCCGAGGTCGACGAGCACGAGATCGCCGCACAGGTCGGGTCCGCGCCCGACGACCAGGCCCGCCTTCACTGCGCCGAAGGTCACCGTCACGGCGGCCGGCAGCACGATGTCGTCGGCGACCCCCGTGTCGGGCTGCAGGCCGCTCGGCAGATCGACGGCGACGGTGCGCGGCATCCCGTCGCCCATCGCGTCGAGCAGGCGCGAAACCGCCTCGCGGGCGGCGCCGCGCAGCGCCGGGTCGGGCGAGGTGCCGATGCCGAGGATCCCGTCCACGACGACGGTGTATCCGGATGCCGCGGCCACGGCCACGGCCTCGTCGACCGAGACCTGCCGCGCCCCGGCCTCGACCGCGGCCACCAGTCCGTCGTGGTGCACGCGGCTCCCGACCGCGAGCACGTCGACCTCGACCCCCTCGCCGAGCTCGGACGCCGCGTACAGGGCGTCGCCGCCGTTGTCGCCGCTGCCCGCGATCACGAGCGCGTGCGGGGCCGAGGCATCCGTCAGTCGCTCTCCGATCACCCCCGCGAGCGCCGTCGCCGCACGTCGCATCAGCGGCTGGCCGGCATCGAGAAGCGGTCGCTCCGCCGCGCGCACCTGCGCCGCGGTGTACGCCGGTACGCGCACGGTCACGCCTGCTTCGCGTCGGCCGCGCGGCGCGACTTCTCGGCGGCCTCGTTCGCGAGGCGCAGCTCTTCGGACGCCACGCGCACGGCGTCCTCGGCGCGCTTGATGCGACGCGCCTCGAAGGACGTGGCGCCGAAGCGCTCGCGCACGCGGTCGGCGTCTTCCGCGACGCCGATGATGATCCAGGTCGAGGCGAGCAGGATCACCTGGGCCGAGAGGTTGAACCACAGCAGCAGCGCGATGAGGGCGGCGAACGACGCGAGGAGCGGGTTCGACCCGGCTCCGGCGACGAACATGCCCGACAGCTGCTGCAGCACGGTGAGGCCGATGCCGCCGATCAGCGCGCCGGTGAAGAGGGTCTTCGGGCGGGCCTTCACGCCGCTCAGCACCACGAAGGCGAGCGCGATCAGGCCTGCGTCGAGCAGGAAGACCACGACGATCGCGAGGGCGCGGGTCGCGGCATCCGCCACGAATCCTTCGATGCCGAGCCAGTCCCCCACCCACCCGATGAACGTGGAGCCGTAGAACGTGACGACGGCCGAGGCCACGAACCCGCCGCCGATGGCGATGGCCAGCAGCAGGTTGCGCAGCATCACCCAGATCCAGAAGACGTCGTCGTGGATCTCGTCGGCGAGCGTGCGCAGCGCCGCCCGCAACGAGCCGATCGCACCGATCGCCGCGCCGACCAGAGCGACGAGCGACAGGATGCCGGTCACCGTGAGGCCGGCGGGAGCCTGGATCTTGTCGACTTCGATGAGTCCGTCCTCGCCGAGCAGTCCGGGGATCGCCGAGTCGACCGCGTCGACGAGCGCCTGCCAAGCTGCGGGATTCCCCGACAGCCACAGCGCCGCGAACGAGAAGCCCAGCAGCACGCCCGCGAAGACCGAGAACAGCGCGCGGTAGGTGATGCTGTCCGCCAGCATCGCTCCGCGCCGCTCGAGGAAGTGGAACCAGACCCGCACCGGCCGGAGACTCAGTGCCCACGCCGTCAGTTTCGCGATGAGGTCAGCCATGTCGCCAGGCTATCCGGGCGCCGTCGGCACTCGACCCGGTTGACACGGCGCCCGAACACGGTGCACACGGCCGGGGTGGTCCGAGTCGCGCCGCAGGCTCAGCCGGTCTGGCCGAGCTCGCCGTAGATCGAGAAGATCGGCATGTACAGCGAGATCACCATGCCGCCGATGATGATGCCGATGCCGACGATGAGGATCGGCTCGATGGAGGCCGTGAGCTGCGAGGTCGCCGTCTCGACCTCGTTCTCGTAGAAGTCGGCGATGCTGCGGAGCATCTCGGCGAGCGTGCCCGACTCCTCACCGACCGAGATCATCTGCGCGACCATCGGCGGGAAGACCTCGGCTTTGGCGAGCGGTCCCGAGAACGACCGGCCCTGCTTGACCGATTCCTGGATCTCGCGCACCGCCTGCTCGATCTTCCAGTTGTTCGATGCCGCGCCCACGATCGAGAGCGCCTGCACCAGCGGCACACCGGCGTCGAGCATCATCGACAGACTGCGGGCGAACCGCGCGACGGCGATCTTGGTGGTCAGCGGACCGACGACGGGGAGCTTCAGCCGCCACGGGTCGACCACCCGGCGCACCTTCTCCTCGCGCCGGTTGCGCACCCACCACAGCCAGCCGGCGACGCCCCCGCCGATCATGATCGGCAGAATCCACAGCATGTTGTTCGACAGCGTCACGAGGATCTGCGTCGGCAGCGGCAGCGCCGAACCCAGGCCCGTGAACATGCCCTCGAAGATCGGCACGACGAAGGTCACCATCGCGACCACGCCGAGGATCGCGATCACGAAGACGATGATCGGGTAGGTCGTCGCCGACTTGATCTTGCCCTGGAGCTCGGCCTCGCCCGCGTAGGTCTCGGCGATGGTCGCCAGCGCCTCCCCGAGGAATCCGCCCGACTCGCCCACCCGGATCATGCTGATCATGAGCGGCGGGTACACATCGGGGTACGCCGCAAGGGCCGCCGAGAACGACGAGCCCGACTCCACGGCTGCCCGCACGCCGACGAGCGAGCTCTGCAGCTTCTTGTCCTCGGCTTGCTCGATGAGAATCGCCAGCGTGCGCATGAGCGGGAGGCCGGCGTTGATCAGCCCGGCCATCTGCTTCGAGAACACTGCGAGCGTGCCGACCTTCACCCGCCGCTCGAACCCGGGGATCGAGACGTCGCGGTTGAGCCCGGTCTTCGAGGTGAGCGTCACCTCGAGTGGCGTGAGGCCCTGCGCGCGCAGCTTCGCCGTGACTCCGTTCGCGCCGGAGGCTTCGAGCGTGCCCTTGACGATCCCGCCGCCCGTGGCATCGATCGCCCGGTACGAGTACTCCTCGATGAGCGCCATCAGTTCGTCCAGCCGACCGACTGCATGTCTGCGTGGGCCGACCACGCGTCGGCGTCGAGGTCGCGCGGGCGCACCCGCACGTCGTCGAACGAGGCGGCGTCGGCCGCGTAGCTCTTCGCGAGCTGCATCGAGATGGATCCGTCCTCGACGAGTCGCTTGAGGTCCTGATCGAGTGTGTGCATACCCAGGCTGCCCCCGGCCTGCAGCATCGAGTAGATCTGGCTGACCTGTCCCTCGCGGATCAGGTTCGCGATGGCGGGCGTATTGACGAGCACCTCGGTGGCGATCACGCGGCCGTCCTCCTGGGCGCGCGGCAGCAGAGTCTGGCTGATGATCCCCTGCAGCGTGTCGCCGAGCTGGGTGCGCACCTGAGCCTGCTGGTCGGGCGGGAAGGCGTCGACGATGCGGTTGATCGACTTCGCCGCGCTCTGCGTGTGGAGAGTCGAGAGCACGAGGTGACCGGTCTCGGCCGCGGACAGGGCGGTGGAGATGGATGCCGGATCCCGGAGCTCACCGATGAGGATGACGTCGGGGTCCTGACGGAGTACGCGCCGGAGGGCCTCGGCGAACGACGCGGTGTCGCTGCCGATCTCGCGCTGATGGATGAGAGAGCGGCGACTCGTGTGCTGGAACTCGACAGGATCCTCGACCGTCACGATGTGCGCGGGGAGCGTGCGGTTGACGACGTCGATCATGGAGGCGAGCGTCGTCGACTTACCCGAGCCGGTCGGCCCCGTCACGAGCACGAGCCCTCTGGGGCGCAGCACGAGATCGCGCGCCGCTGCCGGCACGCCCAGTTCCTCGAGCGGGCGGATCCGGTCGGGGATGAAGCGCATCGCCACGGCGACGTCACCGAGCTGACGGAAGACGTTGACGCGGAAGCGGGCGACCTGCGGCACCGTGTACGAGAGGTCGACCTCGCCATGGGTGCGGAACTCCTCCAGCTGTTCGCGCGACATGAGGCCGCCCACAGCCTCGTCGAGCCAGGCCGACGAGGTGGGCTCGGCCCAGCCGGGGATGCCGGTGAGGTCGCTGTCCACGCGCATGAGCGCTGGCTGGCGAGCCGTCAGGTGCACGTCCGAGGCCCGCGACCGCTGGGCGACGCCGAGCATCGAGGTCAGATCTTCGGATGCGGTCATGTCAGTCCTCCGTGCGTACGAGGGCGAGGGCAGTCACGGTGAGCGTGCCCTCCTCGAGGGTTCCGTCGATGGTGGCGAGCAGGCGGGGTCCGCGGCTGAGCGCGTCGATGAACGCCGCCGCCGACCGGGCGTCAGACACCTCCACGGTGATCGTCACCGGGATCTGCTGCTGCGGTGAGACCGCCGGCTCGGTCTCGGTCGAGGTCTCGCCTGCGCCGGCGCCGGTCGTGGCGTCCGTCGTTGCGTCGGCGGTCTCCGTCGTCTCACCCTCAGCCGGGGCGGTCTCACCCTCGGCAGGCGCGGTGTCGGCCGGGGCGGTGCCGGCGTCCTCGTCGCCCTCGAGGCCGCTGCGCGGCGCCCATGGCTCAGCGTCGGCGGCCACCACGCTCTCGATCGTGGCGCCGGTGACCCGAGCCGAGTCCACGACGATCTGCATGACGTCATCGAGTTGACTGGATGCCGCGATCTGGCGCCGCAGTGCGGTGACGTCGCCGGTGAGGGTCTCGAGCTCGGCCTGGGCCGCGGTGAGCTGCGAGACCCGCACGTCGTACAGCTGATTGGTCTGTGCGACGTTCGCGGTGTCGCTGTCGATCGCTCGCGCCGAACTGTACATCGGCAGCACGACCATCGTCAGGCCGGCGACGAGCAGCGCGACCACCACGACGATGCCGAGCAGGTTGATCATCTGACGGGGGACGTTCACTCCGCCGCCTCCTCGTTGTAGGCACCGGTGTACACCGACTGGTCGAACACGACGCGCAGCTCGTACTCGTACCCGCTCTCGGTCGCCTCGACCTCCCAGCCGTCGGCCTCGAGCACACCCGGCAGGGCTCGCACATTGCGGACGATCGGCACGACGAGTTGCGGGGCGGGACTGGCGACCGTCACGGTGCCGGTGGCCCCGACCTCGAGCGTGGGGTCGTCGCCCTGCGGCATGCCTCCCGGCGCGATGCTGAAGCCGGCGATCACCGAGCCCCCGGGCAGGACACCGCCGATGGCGTTGACGAGTCCTCCGTACCGCATGTCGGTGGCCATCGCCCCGCTGCGGAACGCCGCGAGCTCGGACTGCAGGTCGAGCTGAGCCTGCACGTCCGATAGCGCGGCCATCTGAGACAGGAGGGTCTGCGTGCGGAGGCTCTCGACCGCGAAGCGCTGGGCGGCGGTGAGCTGCAGCCAGAAGACGCCGGCCGTCGCGGCGGCGACGACGAGGATCACCGCGACCAGCGCCAGGATCCAGCGTCGCAGCAAGCGAGCGCTCTGCCGCCGCGCTGTCTCGGACGGCGGGATGAGGTTGACGAAGGGCGTCCCTCCGATGGCGATCGCCGCCGTCTTCGCGATCGACATCAGCGCCCCTCGGTCAGCGCGAGGCCGACGGTCGTGAGCAGATCGAGGCCCACGGTGCCCTGCGGCGCGTCGGTCTTCATCGCGACGATCTCGGCCGCGCCGGCGTAGGCGACCGGCAGCGGCAGGCTGGCCGCGAGCGATTCGCCGACCTCCGGAGCGGATGCGCCCGCACCGGTGAGGATGACGCGGCTTACCGGCACATCGTTGGTACGGCCCGCGTAGAACGCGAGCGTGCTGCGCATGCGGCCGACGAGGTCGGCCAGCGCGGCCTCGGTCATGCCGGCCACGCGCTCGCCGCGCGACGACGAGTACCGGCGACGACGCGGGCCGCCCGATCCGGCGCCGACGCCTACGAGCTCCTCGACCGGCGCCTCGGCCTCTTCGACCGCGGGAGCCGCGGCAGCCTCGCGCTCGCGTACGGCATCGGTGAGGATCTCGAGCGGCAGGATGCGCACGAACCGGGGCACGCCGTCGCGCACGATGACGACGTAGCTGGTGTGGTCGCCGAGGTGCAGTGCCGCGACCGACTCCCCGGGTGCCGCGAGACGGCTCACCCCGCGGGCGAGCCCGAACGGCGCGAGGTCGACGGTGTCGACCGTGAGCTTGGCCTTCCCCACCGCCGTCACGAGCTGTTCGACCGTCTCGGCGACCGCCGCGACGAGCAGTCCGGTGATCTGGTCGCCCTCCTGCGAGGACGCGTAGAAATCGAGCACAGCCTGATCAGCGGGCACGGGCAGGAGATCCTGCACCTGGAACGGGAGCGCCTGACGGAGCAGGTCGGGTCGTAGCGCCTGCGTCGTGTATTCGCGCACGAGAATGCGGCGGCTGCCGATGCCGAGCACCACGCGCCGATGCGAGAACCGCCCGCGGGTCCACAGCTGGCGCAGCGCGAGCGCGACAGCATCCGGATCGAGCACTTCCGAGTCTTTCGCAGCCCCGACGGGCAGCGGCACGGCCCCGTACGCGACGAGGGTCGGGGTGCGACCGGTCGTCACCTCGGCGGCGCGCACGCCCTCCTCGGTTATCTCGAGACCGATGACCGTCTTCGACATGACCCTCTCCTCTCTTGTTCCGCGCGATCGCTCAGGCGATCGCGAACAGCCCCAGGTACCAGCCGGCGAGGGTCTCGCCGAAAAGGATTCCGATCCACGCGCCGGCGAGCATGAACGGCCCGAACGGGATCGCGGTCTTGCGTCCGGCGCGCCGCATCAGGATGAGCGCGACGCCGAACACGCCTCCGACCAGGAAGGCGGCGAAGGCACCGACGGCCAGCGCTCCCCAGCCGAGCCACGCCAGGTACGCCCCGACCACTCCGGCGAGCTTGACATCGCCGCCCCCCATGCCGCCCGGACGCACCACGCGCAGCACGAAGTAGAAGAGGTACAGCGCGACCGCACCGATCGCGGCGCGGAGCAGCGCCGCCCAGTCGACGCCGAGCACGCAGGCGAGCGCGAAGAGCACGGTCACCACGGCATAGCTCGGCAGCACGATGCTGTTGGGAAGGCGGTGGGTGTCGATGTCGATGAGCCCGAGCGCGATCGTGATCGCCGCGAAGTAGAGGAATGCGATCGTCACGACCACCGACGCTGCCGCCGGCAGGGCGCTCTGCGCGAGGAAGAGCCACGTGACCCCGGCGAAGGCGAGCCCCGTCGCGAGCTCGACAAGCGGGTAGCGCGGCGAGATGGGTGCTCCGCACGACGCGCAGTGGCCGCGCAGCGCGACCCATGACAGGACGGGCACGTTCTGCCAGGGCCGCACTGCAGCGTCGCACGCCGGGCAGCGACTCTCGCGGGTGAGAGGGATGCCGGCGGGCACGCGGTAGATGACGACGTTGAGGAACGAGCCGATCACCAGCCCCAGCAGGCCGGCGAAGACGAGCGCGAATGCGAAGAGTCCAGTGCTCACGAGATCACCTGAGGCGGGATGTCGCGCTGCGAGACGAGCGTGCCGAGCGTGCCCGATCCGCTGCCGCCGGCGCCACCCGAGGTCATCCCGGGCACGCCGATCGGATCAGCCGTGAAGGTGAGGCCGCCGCCGTAATTCCATCCGCCGCCGTAGAAGGCGCCGTTCCAGGCATCGTCGATGCCGCCGGCGCCGCCGCCGACATCGATCTTGCAGGGCGTGTACGCCATCGCCGTGATGCTCGTGTCAGTGACCGTGCCGTTGATGATGATGGGGCTGTATCCCGACCCGCACGTCGGCTTGGTATCGCCCGGCGTGACATCCTCGGTGATGAACCACACCTTCGGCTTCGACGTCAGCCCCGAGGCGGCCTTCATCGTCAGGGTCGTGAGATCCATGCCCTTGGCCAGGATCACGAGGTTGGTGCGAATGGCGAGGTTCGGGTTAGAGCCGTTGTTGGACGAGAGCGTCGAGCACGCGCGAGCGTCGAGGATCGTCGCTCCGGTGTACGAAGGCAAGGTCGTCCAGCCCGTCCCGGGAGAGCTGTTGAAGTACGAGCACGTGCCGGGTCCGCTTCCCGAGTTCACGAGCGTCACGACGCTGAAGCCCGGCCAGTCGGACGCCTTGTACTTGTACTCGAACCACGGCGGCAGCGTGGGCGGGGTCGGGCCCGAGACGGACGGCGGCCTCGAGATGCCGCCAGCGGCGGCCCCGCTGTTCATCGTCAGCGTTCGAGAGGCGGGGAGGGTCAGCGTTCCGTCGATCCGCACGTTTCCCAGACCGACGTTGCCGGTCGTCGTGACTGACTTCCCGACTCGCTTGTTGCCCCATCCGAAGTTCAGCGCACCGTTGGCGTGCAGGTTGCCGAGGATGGTCCCCTCGACCCTTCCCGTGCCGGTTCCGGACGTCGCCACGTCGCCTTCGAAGATGTCGGCCGCGCAGCAGACGTTGAGGACTCCGGTGGCGCGTACGTTCCCCTTGATCGTGCAGCCGCCGCTCGTCTTGATGTCGCCGCCGATCGTGAAGTTCGCCGGAATGAAGCTCTGGCACGTGAACGTCGCCTGGGGCACGATGATGTCGAGCAGCCGACCCATGCCGGCGGTCTTCACCTCTTCGGTGAATTTCACCTCGGCGGTGCCGAAGAACACCATGTCGCCGGCGCCGGCGGGCGTCTCGGTGTACGCGTAGATCGCCTGGGTCGTCGTCATGCCCGAACCCGCCGTGCCGGTCGCGGTGATCGTGGCGATGCCTGCACCGCACGCGACCTTGTAGCTGTAGGTCGGGGACGAGGCATCCGCTGCATCGACCTTCACGTCCTTGACTACGCCCGGGCACGCGAGGGTACCGCGGCGGAGTGCCGTCACCGCGTCGGCGAGACCGGCATCGGCGGCCGAACGCGCCTGCGCCGTGCTGCGGCTGTCGGACAGCACGGAGGTCGTATTG
This sequence comes from Microbacterium sp. NPDC056003, assembly GCF_042274785.1. Lineage (NCBI taxonomy): Bacteria > Bacillati > Actinomycetota > Actinomycetes > Micrococcales > Microbacteriaceae > Microbacterium > Microbacterium sp. NPDC056003. The sequence goes on from NZ_JBHJXQ010000002.1 coordinate 506,026, forward strand.
GTGACGATGGCCGCGAGGGCGAGCCCGCCGATGCTGAGCACCAGCATGATGACGAGCACCGAGACGAGCGACGATCCTCGGTCGCCGAGGGCGACGCGGCGCGCGGAGAGCTTCACCAGCATGTGAGCGTGTCCGTCCCTTCGATCGCCGCCTGCGCGGTCACCCCGTTCGACACGACGACGGTGGCGTCGCCGCGCGTGACCTCCAGGCCGTACGAGAGCGTCTGGCCGTTGCGGGAGAACGCGTCGGTGAGCCCGTCGCCATCGGCGTCGATCGGCACGAACTTGGGCTTGCCGCTCGCGTCGTTGCCGTCGCGGCGAGACAGCGACGGGTGCGCACCGTCGCCGCTCGCCGCGTCGCCGTCCACGAGTACGGTCCACGTGCTCGTGTTCGAGGTGGAGATGGGACCGGATGCTGCGACCCGGTACCGCACATCTCCACCGGTCGTCACGACCCATGCCCGGCACTCCCGACCGCCCCCCGGGGTCGAGACCTTCGCGATCAGCGCACTGTTGGCCGAAGTGATCGTGAAGGCTGTGGCATTGCGCAACGACGTCTGAATGGAGTTGCTGACCACAACGGACTGACCGGTCGCGGAATCGCGATCGGTCGTCTGCGCCTGCGCGCGGAGTCCGTTTACGAACATGAGGGCCAGCAGTCCTAGGAAGAGGGAGGTGACGACGATGTAGATGATCAGCTCGATGAGCGTGATGCCGTCGTCGTCTGCGTTCACGGCGCCGACACCGAGACGCGGGTCGGAATCCGCACGAGGGCGGTTCCGGGGGCGGCCGAGTCTTCAACCGCGACCGTCACGAGAACGATGCCCGGGTAGGCGGCCGGGCACGTGCCGATCGTGAGGTCCGCCTGCAGCCCCGTTCCGGCTGTGTCGACGACGTCGGTCGCGGCACGGGCTCCGAGGGTCGCGCAGCTGGTCGGCGTCAACGGGTCGTTCGGGAACGAGGCCTTGATGGGGGCGAGCTGTGCGTTGGCGAACGTGGTCGCCGCGACGAGGTCGCGGTTGACCACGCTCGTGTTGGTGGCTCCGATGATGAGCGGCAGCACCGCGAGCGCGAGCACCATGAGCAGGAACATCGCGATGATCACCTCGACGAGGCTGAAGCCCTCGGAGTCACGCATCGGCTCCCCCTTCGCGCGAATGTACGCCGGGGCCGGCCAGGCATTACCGGCCCCGGCGAATCTGAGGGGTCTTACGGGCAGCCGGGGCCGGACGTCCCGGTCTTGGTCTCAACGACGACGGTCACGCAGAAGTCGTCGATCGACGTGCCGGTGACGACCGGAACGGAATCGGTCTCCAGGTTGTCGAAGAAGTCCGCGGCGGGGGTGGTGGTCTCGCCCTGCGCGGTCGCGGCAGCCCACTGGGTGGCTGCGTTCGCCGCCACCGCGTCAGCGGAGCTCTGCTTGGCGTCGTCCTGGATGTTCAGGAAGATCGGGATCGCGATGGCGGCGAGGATGCCGAGGATCACGACGACGATGATGAGCTCGATGAGCGAGAAGCCGGCGTCGCCGTTCTCCTCACGACGGGCCTTCTCGGACTGGATGTAGTTGCTGATGAACGTGCGCATGGCGACCGCTTTCTTGATCTGTGGATACACATATCCCTGATCAGACCGCGTTTTCGCCCAGTCGGCCAGTCGATTCAGAGGCAAACTTCTGGATCCATGCGTCTGCATGGCTCCTTCCCCGCCGATTACATTAGAGACTTCTCATACGGAATCAAAGTCGGTTTTCCCCAAGATTGGGCAAGCAGTTTCCTGAGGGTTTGCTGAGGAAGGTTCCGCACGGCTCTCCCGCCATAGGATGGCGACGGGGAAAAAGGGGAATGCCATGAGAGGACTCGCCCAGACGCTCGTGCTCACCGGTGCGGTGCGCGCAGCGGACATGTCGGCGGCCATGGCTGAGGTGGGCGAGGGGCCCGAGCTGCCGCAGCTGCTCGTGAGGTCGAAACTCGTCACCGAGAGCCAGCTGGCCGAGGCCATCGCGCTGCAGACGGGGCATCGTTTCATCGACCTCGCGAACCTGCCGCTCGATCCCAATATCGTCGCGCTCGTCCCGGGCAATCTCTGCCGCAAGTACCAGCTGATCCCGGTCGACAAGACCGCCGAGCGGCTGACCGTCGGCATCCTCGACCCCACCGACATCGTCGCCCTCGATGATGTCGCGAGCGTGACCGACCTGTTCGTCGAGCCGGTCGTCGTCGCGCAGGACGCGCTGGCGCAGATGTTCGAGCGATTCCTCCGCTCCGACGAAGAGCTCAGCGAGCTGTCGATGACGATCGAGGAGTCCGCCGAGACCAATCAGGCGGCGTTCACCGAGTCGCTCGAGGAACAGGACACCGACGCGCCCGTCGTCCGGTTCGTCAACCTGCTCATCGCCCAGGCGATCAACGACCGTGCGAGCGACATCCACGTCGAGCCCGGTGAGAAGCAGCTGACCGTACGGTTCCGCATCGACGGCGTGCTGCACGAGATGCAGAAAGCCGATCGCGCCATTCAGGACGGCATCATCTCGCGCCTCAAGATCATGTCGGCGATCGACATCGCCGAGAAGCGCAAGCCGCAGGACGGCCGCCTCTCGGTCACCCACGAAGGCCGCTCGGTCGACCTCCGCGTCGCGACGCTGCCCACCGTGTGGGGCGAGAAGATCGTCATGCGCATCCTCGACAACAGCGGTCAGACGATGACCATGCGCGATCTGCTCTTCTCCGGGGTCAACGACCGCCGGTTCCGCGAGGCGATCATGAAGCCGCACGGCATGATCCTCGTGACGGGCCCCACGGGCTCGGGCAAGTCGACGACGCTGTACACGGCACTCCGGGCGGTGGCGAACCCTCGCATCAACGTCATCACCGTCGAAGACCCGGTGGAGTACCGCATCGCCGGCATCAATCAGGTGCAGGTCAACAATCGCGCCGGCCTGACCTTCTCGTCGGCGCTGCGGTCGATCCTGCGAAGCGACCCCGACGTGGTGCTCGTGGGTGAGATCCGCGACAACGAGACCGCGACGATCTCGATCGAGGCGGCCCTCACGGGTCACCTCGTGCTCTCGACGCTGCACACCAACGATGCCCCGTCGGCGCTCACCCGCCTCACCGAGATCGGCTGCGAGCCGTTCCTCGTCGCTACCGCACTCTCGGCGGTGGTGGCGCAGCGCCTCGCTCGCCGCCTCTGCATGAAGTGCCGCGAGCCCATGGTCGAGCCCACCGAGGTGCTGTCGTCGCTCGGTTTCCCGCACGACCCGCGCGATGTGCCGCAGCTCTACCGGGCGGTGGGCTGCCCCGCGTGCTCGAACACCGGCTATCGCGGACGCGTGGCTCTCCACGAGGTGATGACGCTCAGCGACGAGATCGAGTCGCTCGTCGTGACTCGGTCGACGGGTAGCGACATCCGCCAGGTCGCCCTGCAGCAAGGCATGGTCTCGCTCCGCGAGGACGGCTGGTCGAAGGTCACCCAGGGACTCACGACGATCGAAGAGGTCCTGCGCGTCTCTGTGTGACGAAGTCACATCATCCCCGGTGCCTCACAGCCAGTCCGCCCTGCCCGGCGCGCTTCGCGCGGCCGCGTCTCAGCCGTCGAGCACGTCGAGCCGGACGAGCACCGGACCGCCGTCGACCAAGCCCTCGGCATCCCGAACCGCCTTCTTCAGCGGCAGCACGTACGAGCCGCTCTGCGACGACGGGAAGATCGAGGTCGACCACTCCGACCCGCCGACCCGCGCACGCACCCGCACCGACCCGAAGCCGCGGTACGGCCGCGGAATCTCGCGGATGTCTTCGCTCAGCTCGGGCGGCACCGCCGTGAAGAACCAGGCGGAGTCGTCGCGGGCGTCCCACCGGAACATCTCGCCCTCGAACTCGATGATCATGCTCCGAGGCTACTCACCGCCGCCGACGCCGGCCGAGCCGGTAGCCGGTCCGCCGGTGCCCGCGAAGTAGAGCCAGACGATGGGAACGATCGAGCCGACCGCGACCATCGACAGGAACGGCAGCACGAGCTGCGGCAGGAACGAGCACGGGAACGCCAGCACGAGCGCCGTCGTGACGAAGCCCGGGGCCGCCACCATCGTGCACCAGGCGCCCGACCCCATGATCAGCCAGCCGATCGCAGCAACCAGCGCAAGCGCCAACGCGCCGATCATCAGCACCATCGCATCGTTGACCACGCACACCTGCGGCTGCATCTCGACCGGGCGCAGCCGGTAGATGCCCCACCACAGCAGCAGCAGCGCGCCGAGCACGCCGACGATCCAGATCAGCGCGAAGAGCACCCGCCCCCACAGTCGCGGGTGCTCTCTACCCGAACGCCGCGACCCCGCCATGGCGATCGACGAGCCGCTGCAGGCAGTTCGACCAGCCCTCGATGTGGTTGTCGCGCTCGTCGGCCGACACGAACCCGGAGTGGCGCACGATCACGCGGGTCGAGGCGTCCGCCGCTCCCTCGAGCGTGACCTCGGCGTCGGTCGCGTGGTCCTCCCCCTCCCACCGCCACTCCAGCCGCAGCCTTGACGGGGGTTCGATCGCGAGCACGCGGCCCAGCACCGCGAGGCCGGCGACCTGCGAGCGGATCTCCCACCGCCCCAGCTCGGCCGGCTCGACGACGACCTCGGCCTCGAGGCGCGGCGGCCAGTACCAGTCAGCCAGCCGCGAGGCATCCGTCAGATCGCTCCAGACCTCTTCGACGGATGCCGCCACGAGTGCGCTCTCGGTCATCTCGAACATGCCCGTCACCGTAGCGCAGCGTACCGACACCGCGGCAGGGCCGATCTGGCGATGCTGTGAGGTCAGCGCCCGAACTCAGGCGTCCAGTCGTCGGTGTCGGGCGTCCACTCGTCGGTGACGCCGGCCGCGGCATCCGCTCTGCGCCTGCGCTCTTCACGGCGGCGCCACGACGCGCCTTCGGGCCAGCTCGCGGCGAAGGTCGTCGCGACCTTGAAGATGCGGCGTGAGAGTCCGCCCACCGTCTGCAGCGGGCGCGCCGAGACCGGCATGAGCAGCTGCGGGTCGTAGCGCACGCCGTCGGCAGGACGCAGCCGGATCGAGAGGTCGAGGTCGTCGTGGATCGCGCCGTTGTCGCGATCGACCCGATCTCGCACGCGCTCCCAGACGGTCGAGCGCATCGCGAAGTTCGAGCCGAACACGAGCGGCACACCCAGCCACTTGCGGACCCAGTAGTGCCCGCCGCCGATGTACCACCTCTCGCCGAGGTAGTTCGTGAGGGGGCTGCCGCCGTAGAACTCCGCTCCGCCGGTGAGCACGCCGAGCCCCGGATCCGCCACGAACGCACGAACGAGCCGGGCGATCCAGTCAGGATGCGGCCGAGAGTCGGCGTCGAGCCGGGCGATGATGTCGGCGTCGGCCATCGCTTCGTCGTAGCCGCGTGCCGCGGCCGGCCACACCCCCACCCTCGCCTCCTCGACCAGGACTGCGCCGTGCCGCCGCGCGACGTCGGCTGAGTCATCCGTGCTGCCGTTGTCGACGACGATCACGCGGTCGGCCGGATGGGTCTGCGCCTCGAGCGCGGTCAGGCAGGGATCGAGGAAATCGGCATCGTTCCGGCACGGTATGACGACCGTGACACGTGGGACGAGGGGCACACGCACACCATACTCTCGCCACGAGAGGGGTCCGGGTTCGGCGCGGAAGTTTTCGACAAATGCTTGCGCTGTGCCGTGCACATTAGTATCTTTGTTCTTGTCGGAGTGCCCAACCGCCGAAGAAGCGGCCCGATAGCGACAGGTTAGTGATCGCGCGCAGGCGGAAGGCACTCTCATTTTCGAATCTATGGACGATCCGATCGGCGGTCTCGCCGATACGTTGGCCATGGTGACGGATGCCTGGCCCGCCGATCCCCACGGCTCCCACGTCGATGTCGACACGCTCGACCACGCCGAACTGGTGTCCCTCAACAACGCGATCGGCGCGCTGCGCCGACGCGTCGAAGCTGTGCACGCGCGGGTGGCGTCTGAGATCGCGCGGCAGTCACGCCCGGAACTCGGCTCCGAGGGGCTCGCCAAAAAGAACGGCTACCGCAGCCCCGCCGTGCTCATCGCCGCGACCACCGGCACCACGGTCGGCGACGCCGCACGACTCGTCGCCGTCGGCGAGGCCACCGCTCCCCGTCGCACGTTCAGTGGAGCGGATGCCCCGCCCCGCCACCCTCATGTCGCCGAGGCCCTCTCTGACGGGCGCATCGGCATGCCCGCAGCGTCGGTCATCATCTCGATGCTCGACCGGGTGGCGCTGCGCGCCGGTATCGAACAGCGCGACCAGGCCGAGCGCATGCTGTGCGCGCAGGCCGAGGGGCTCGCACTCGACCAGGTAGGCAAGGTCGTCGCACGCGCCGAAGCATGGCTCGACCCCGACGGCCTCGAGCCGCAGGAACACCAGCTCCGCGGCGAGCGCAGCCTGCTGATGTTCGAACGCGGCGGCATGGTGCACCTCAACGCCAAGCTCGACCCCGAATCAGCTGCGCCGGTGAAGGCCGCGATCGAGGCCATCGTGACGGCGGAGTTCCGCAGCGAGCGCGCAGGCGCCGGTGGCGTCGGCACGGACGAGGGGGATGCGGACGGTGCGCGCGGTGCCGGTGGGCTCGGCGTCGGCGACCAGTGCATCGGTGACCACGGCTCCGGCGGGCACGGCGTCGGTGACCCCGGCGTCGGTGACCATGGCTCCGGCGCGGGGGCGGCCTCGGTTGTGTCACCCGCCGATGCCGATACGCCAGGTCGCACACTCCCCCAGCGCCAGGCCGACGCCCTCGTGCTCCTCGCCTCGCGTCTGCTGGGCTGCGGCTCCGCCGATCAGCCGATCGAGGGTGCGACGGTCATCGTCCGAGTCACTCTCGCCGACCTCCGCGACGGCACCGGCAGCGCGACCATCGACGGCATCGATCGCCCCGTGTCGATCGCCACGGCCCGGCGCCTGGCCGCGTCGGGCGGCGTGATCCCGTGGGTTTTCGGAGCCCGCGGCGAGATCCTCGACTGGGGACGCCGCAGGCGCCTCTTCACCCCGACCCAGCGGCTGGCTCTGGCTGAGCGCGATGGCGGCTGCGCGATGTGCGGTCTGCCGCCGGGCATGACGAAGGCGCATCACATCCGATGGTGGGCTCGGGATGCCGGACCCACCGACCTCGACAACGGCATCCTGCTCTGCGAGACCTGCCACCATCGAATTCACGACAACGGGTGGGAGATCCGGATCGAAGGCCGCGGCATCGACGGACGGGTGTGGTTCATCCCGCCGCCGCACGTCGATCCGGGAAGGGTTCCGAGACTCGGGGGCAAGGCCCGGTTCGGGTGGGCGGCGTAGGCGACGGGCCTGTGGCGGGAGTAGTCGGCAGGCGTATGGAGGCAGGCGCAGGTGGCAGGCGCAGGTGGCGGGCGTATGGAGGCAGGCGCAGGCACGGCGGGCGGCGTCGGTGGCAGGCGTGTGCGGGGCGGCTCTCACCGGGACTGACGCGACTGTCCATGCCGGGGGCTACCCTGACCCCATGGATGCGGCCGGCACCACGCCTGACCTGCACATCGTCCCCGCGAACGAAGCCTCGTGGGACGACCTGCAGGCGATCCTCACCGGCGCCGCCGGGCACTGCCAGTGCCAGCGGCAGCGACTCGGCGACCATGACTGGTGGTACATGCCCGTCAGCGAGCGCGCCGCGATCCTGCGCGAAGAGACCCACTGCGGCGACCCACGGGCGACCGAGACCATCGGCATCGTCGCCTATCAGGGCGATGAGCCCGTCGCGTGGTGCGCGGTCGACCGCCGCGCGGTGTACGGCCGGCTGCGCGGCTCCCCCGTGCCGTGGAAGGGACGCACCCAAGACAAGGACGACGAGACCGTCTGGGCGATCGCGTGCATGATCGTGCGCAAGGGCCACCGCGGCGAAGGCCTCACCTACCCGCTCGTCGCTGCTGCCGTCGAGTTCGCGCGCGAACGCGGCGCATCGGCGATCGAGGGCTATCCACTCGTGACAGGCGGCGCGCAGGTGATCTGGGACGAGTTGAACGTCGGTCCCGTCGGCCCGTTCCTGGCCGCAGGATTCCGCGAGGTCGCACACCCCACGAAGCGCCGAATCGTCATGCGAATGGACCTCTGACCTTTCACCCGAGGCGGGTGACGCACCGCCGCAACGGCAAGGAGAACGATGTAGTCGCCAGAGATCGCACCCTCGCCGATCTCACCGTTCCGAAGGGATCGACATCATGTCCAACACGCAGCGCACCGGATGGGCGGGCTGGGCAGTCTTCGCCGGCATCCTCATGATCATCGCTGGAGCCCTCGCGGCGCTCAACGGCCTGAACGCCGTCCTGTCGCCCGTCGAGAAGTGGGCGGTGTCCTCCGAAGCGGGCACCTTCCTGTTCGACGTCGAGATCTGGGGATGGTGGCACCTCATCCTGGGCATCGTGATCCTCATCGTGGGCATCTTCGTGCTCCGCGGGGCCACTTGGGCCCGGGTGATCGCGGTCATCCTCGTCGCCCTCAACGCCATCAGCCAGCTCGCGTTCTTCAGCGTGCAGCCCTGGTGGGCGCTCATCGTGATCGCGCTCGACGTGATCATCATCTACGCCCTGACCGTGCACGGCCGGGAGCTCCAGGAGGGCTGATCGCAGCCGTCCGCCGACCATGAAGGGCGCCGTACCCGGCCAGGGTGCGGCGTCCTTCCCTTGTTACCGCGACCGCGATCTGCGTCCGAGCCGGGCAAGCGTTCGCCGAGAAAGTGACCCTTGAAACCGCTCCCACAGTTTGGTTACTGTCCTGTAAGTAGGCGGCATACCTGCCGCGCGACATCCCTCGACGAAGAGAGACATTCGCATGACCACCCCCACGCACCACCGCCGGAGAACACGGATCGCGGCCGTCGTCACGGGCGCGACCCTCATCGCCGGAGCCCTCACGGCCGCCCCGGCCTCAGCCGCACCGCCACGTGCGATCGACCCGTTCAACCCCGACTTCGGGCCGAACGTGACCGTGTACAGCCCCGACACCCCCGCCGACCAGATCGAAGCCGAGCTCGACGCGCTTGCCGATGAGCAGCGCGACGCCGAGATGAGCTCGGTGCGCCGCGCGGTCTACTTCCTGCCGGGCCAGTACGGCACGGCCGACAACCCGCTGCAGTTCGATGTCGGCTACTACACCGAGGTCGCCGGGCTCGGCGCGTCCCCCACCGACGTCGACATCAACGGGTCGATCGAGGTCTACAACCGCTGCCTCACCGCCGACAACTGCATCGCGCTCGTCAACTTCTGGCGGACGATCTCGAACCTCTCGCTGCAGGTGAACAGCCTCGATGACGACGGATGCCGCGCCAGCGCGAACTTCTGGGCGGTGTCGCAGGCCGTATCGATGCGCCGACTCGACATCTCGGGCGCCAACCTGTCGCTGATGGACTACTGCACCGCGGGCCCGCAGTTCGCGAGCGGCGGGTTCATCGCCGACTCCCGTCTGCCGTTCGTCGTGAGCGGCTCACAGCAGCAGTGGCTCACGCGCAACAGCGAGGTCGCCGGCTGGTCGAACGGCGTCTGGAACCAGGTCTTCTCCGGCGTCGTCGGCGCCCCGGATGACGCCGGCTTCCCCAACCCGCCGTACACGACCATCGACGAGACTCCGCTCAGCCGCGAGAAGCCGTACCTCTACGTCGACGACGAGGGTCGCTACAACGTGCGCGTGCCCAAGGCGCAGTCCGATACCCGCGGGGTGAGCTGGGCCGACGGCATGACGGCGGGGCGCAGCATCCCGATCACCGACTTCTTCATCGCGAAGCCCGGTGACTCGGTGAAGGACATCAACAACGCGCTCGCCCGCGGCCAGCATCTGCTCCTCACACCCGGCGTCTACGACATCGCCCAGACGATCGACGTCAAGCGCGCCGACACGGTGGTGCTCGGCCTCGGCCACGCGACGCTCACGGCTGTGGGCGGGGCGGTTCCGCTGGAGGTGAAGGATGCCCCGGGCATCGTCGTCGCCGGAGTCACCATCGACGCCGGCGCCGAGCTCTCGCCGGTGCTTCTCCGCGTCGGCAAGGCGAAGGGCGGCAAGCCGCTGGGCGCCGCGAACCCGATCACGCTGAGCGACGTGTACTTCCGCGTCGGCGGGCCGCACATCGGCAAGACGACGACCGCGCTCGAGGTGAACTCCGACAACGTGCTCATCGATCACACCTGGGTGTGGCGCGGCGACCACGGCATCGAGGGCTTCGACCCGGCCGACGGCGTCAACGGCGACAACGAGCGCTGGGCCACGAACACCGGCACGAACGGCGTCATCGTCAACGGCGACAACGTCACGGCGACGGGCCTGTTCGTCGAGCACTTCCAGAAGTACAACACCCTCTGGAAGGGCGAGAATGGCCGCGTGATCCTGTACCAGAACGAGCTGCCGTACGACCCGCCCACCCAGGCGGACTGGACGCAGCCGGACGGCACGCTCGGCTACCCGGGCTACGTCGTCGACGCGAAGGTGAAGAACCACCGCCTCGACGGAGCCGGCGTGTACGTCTTCAACCAGAACAACCCGTCGATCATCACGGCGAACGGATTCTCGGTGCCGGAGACGCCCGGCGTGCAGCTTCACCACATCATGACGGTGAACCTCAGCGCCGGCACGATCCAGCACGTCGTGAACGGCGTCGGCGGGCAGGCAGACAACACGAACACCGGCGTGCCGCAATACCTCGTGGATTACCCCGCGCCGTAACAGGATCGGATGCCCCGGCCCCGGCTCCCCCCGCGGGGCCGGGGCATCCGTATGCCCGGTCGTCGAGCGCGCCACCGTCGCCGTGCGAACGGGCGGGCCGAACGCGCGCCATCGTCAGCGAACGGGCAAGCCCAATCGCGCGCCATCGTCAGGAGACACGCCCGCACCCGGAATCCGCCCGCGGCGGCGTGCCTCCTGATTCTGGGACACGACGTCGGCGCTCTAGGATCAGGCGCATGTCCCTCGCCCCGGACCGACGCGTGTCCCACTCCGTCGAGCGCCCGCGTGACCTCTCGCGCCCGCTCCCCGCCGCCCTGAGCTGGACGGTGCTGTTCGTGTTCGCCGCAGCCTTCGCGATCGCCTTCGCCGTGCTCGACCTGCCGTGGTGGATGCCCGCGCTCTACGTCGCGATGAGCCTGATCACCTTCGCTGCGTACGCTCTCGACAAGGCGGCGGCCCGTCGCAGCGCCCAGCGCATCTCAGAGCAGACGCTGCTCTCGCTCGGCATCCTGTGCGGCTGGCCGGGCGCGCTCGTCGCCCAGCACGTGCTCCGACACAAGACGCGCAAGCGCACGTTCCGCCGCGCCTTCTGGCGGACCGTCGTCCTCAACGTGCTCCTGCTTGCGGCGCTCCTCACGCTCGCGACCCTCCGAGGCTGGGACCTCACGCCAGGCTGGCTGCCCGACCTCGGCTCAGTCCTCGCGAGCTGACCCCGCCGAGTTCACCAGAGCGGGTGGATGGCCTCGCGCAGGTCGCGGTCGTAGACCGCGCGCACGACCCGGTCGAACGCCTCTACATCGAACCCGCCCTCGAGCAGGGCTGCCGCCTCGGCGTTCGACGTCGCCTGGCGCACGTTGCGCGCACCGGGGATCACGCTCGTCACTCCCGGGCGCGACGCGATCCACGCCAAGGTCGCCGCCGGGAGCGAGACGCCCTCGGGCAGCGACGCAGCCAGCTCGGCTGCAGCATCCACTCCCACCTGATAGTCGACGCCCGAGAACGTCTCTCCGCGATCGAACGCCTCACCGTGACGGTTGTATGTGCGGTGATCGTTCTCGGCGAACGTCGTCGACGAGGTGTACTTGCCCGACAGCAGCCCCGAAGCGAGCGGCACGCGCGCGAAGATCGCGACGCCGGCGGCCTCGGCTGCGGGCAGCACCTCGTCGAGCGGCTTCAGGCGGAACGGGTTGAAGATGATCTGCACGTTGGTGACATTCGGCCGCGCGATCGCGGCGAGCGCTTGAGCGCACGTCTCGACCGAGACCCCGTACGCCGCGATGCTGCCGTCGGCAACCAGGGCGTCGAGCGCCTCGTACGTCGCATCGTCCTCGATGACGGCCGACGGCGGGCAGTGCAGCTGAACCAGGTCGAGCGTGTCGACGCCGAGGTTCCGGCGCGACCGGTCTGTCCACGCACGGAAGTTGTCGGGCGTGTAGTTCCCGGGCTCCTGCGCGAGCCGGCGTCCCATCTTCGTCGCGACCGTGATGTCGGTGCGCCCCGCGAGAAAGCGCCCGATGATCGACTCACTCCGCCCGTCGCCGTACACGTCGGCCGTGTCGAAGAGGGTGACGCCGTGATCAGCGGATGCCGCGAGCACAGCCGTCGCGTCCTCCTCGCTGACCGCGCCCCAGTCGGCGCCGAGCTGCCACGTTCCGAGGCCGATCGCCGAGACCTGACGTGCGGTGCGGCCGAGCGGGCGCTGCTTCATGGGGGATCCTTCCGATGAGGGCCTCCTCGAACGAGGCACCGCGATCCAGCATGCCAGGTTGCCGGAGGTCAGGGGTTGATGATGACCGGCGTCCCCTGCGGCAGCTCGGCGAGCCGGGCGATCGCGTGGGGATCGAGCCGGATGCAGCCGTTCGAGATCGGCCCGGAATGCTCATCGTGGTAGTGGAAGGCCGTGACCGCGGCATCCGCTCCCCCGAATCCGTCGAGGGTCGGTGACTGCACGCCGAGGTAGATGATCGGATGCCCGCGGGTGTACCAGAGCTCCGGTACGACGCGGGTCGTCATGATGAACGTGCGGCCGAGCGGCGTCGGGGTGATGTCGGTGCCCCAGCCGAAGTCGGTCGCGATGCGCTCGGGCACGCCGTCGCGCACGATGTCGACGGTGCGTGCCGCGATGCTCACCTCGACCACGGCGTCGGTCGCGCCGAACTCGACGTCCTGTACCCGCAGCCAGCCGCTCACCTGGGCTGCGTCACCCTCCGACGGCACTGCTTGCCGCCCCGTGAGCAGCACCTTGACCCAGTGGTCCTGCCGCTCGACGACCGGCAGCGTCGTGCCGTCGTACGGGAACTCGCGCGGCACGTAGGCCACGGGCTCCCCCGTGGGATCTGCCCAGACCGGCGCGCCGATCCCGAGTGCGAGCGCCGTCTCGCCGGGGGCCTCCGCGAACGGATCGTCGTCGAGCGGGAGCTTCGGTATCACGGCGAACACGTCCACCTGCGGGAGCTGCGTCACGTCGTACCGCGCTGTGTTCGCGGGGAATCCGGTCGGCGTCGGAGTGGGCGTCGGTGTCGGTGCGGGCGTCACTGTCGGGGTCGACATCGGAGACGGCGCCGCCGCGGACGGCGCTTCCGGGCTCGCCAGCAGCGCAGCCGTGACCACTCCCGCGGCCACGAGCACGATCGCCGCCAGCAGCAGCCCGCCGGTGCGCCTACGACGCGCGCGGGCGGACGGCCCGGCAGGCTCACCCGGACCGGCGCTCCGTGGTGCGGCATCCCCCATGCACTCCATGGTCGGTGCGGGTGACGGATGCCGCAACCTGAGCGCTATGTCGGTGTCGCCGACTCCTCCGGCCGGCGCGGGTCGGTCGTCGCGGTGCCCCGCAGGACCGCGACCACTGCGTCCGCCCCGACCAGGACGACGAGGGTCACGACGTAGACGAGAAGATCACGGCCGTCGAAGACCGTGCCGAACACGAGCATCGCCGGAGGGAAGATCGCGCCGAGCTGCATCGGGATGCCGGTCAGCTGGAAGAGCTCGATGGCGATGCACCACGCCGCGGCGAGCGCACCGACGACGAGGGGCGCGAGGCGCGGGGCGACGATCGCGACCGCGAGGTATGCCGCGCCGGCATACAGGGAGTCGCCCGCGATGTCGGTCATCGCCGTGTCGGGCAGCAGAGCATGGACGGCTAGGCCGGCGCCGATCACGCCGGCGAGGAGCACAGCCGCAATGACGCGGCGTGCCGGGCGGCGCGGGGCGGAAGCATCCATCCGGTCGATTCTTCCCTACGTATCGGGCGACTACGGCAACGGCGAGGAGTGGTCGTGGTCGTGGTCGTGGGCGTGGTCGTGGTCTCTGCCGGACGCACGGATGTGGGCGCGCTGACCTTGTCTGCCGACGAGGCTGAGGTATTCGACGGGGCCGGCACTCGTGGCACCGAACCAGTGCGGGGTGCGGGTGTCGAACTCGGCTGCCTCCCCCGCCTGCAGGAGCAGGTCCTGGTCACCGAGCACGAGGCGCAGGGTTCCGTTGAGCACGTAGGCCCAGTCGAACCCTTCGTGGGATCGCAGATCGGGCACCGTGGCGTCGTCACCGGTGGGGAGGACGAACTTGTAGGCCTGGATTCCTCCCGGTCGGCGTGTGAGCGGGATGATGATCGATCCGTCGGCGCACGACATGGGTCGCAGGTCGATGCGGGGGTTGGCGGTGCGGGGCGCGCCGACGAGGGAGTCGATGGTGACGCCGTAGAACCGGGCCAAGGGAAGCAGCTGCTCCAGAGTCGGCCGTCGCAGGCCCGCTTCGAGGCGCGAGAGGGTGCTGGTGGAGATGCCGGTCTCGCCGGCGAGGGTCGTCAGCGTGATGTCACGCCGCAATCTGAGGTGCTTCAGGCGCGGACCCACGGTGTCGAGGGTCTGATCGTCATGGTCGCTCATTGTTCTATTTTGCCATTCAGCAAGAATGATTGCCACCATGCCCTTCGCGAGTCATTCTGGTTCGACACCACGAGCACAAGGAGACGACACGTGGACGTTGGCACGCACGTCGGCCCGGGCGATCCTCATCGAGAGGGTGCGTGATGGCCGAATTCGACCAGGCCTACTGGGAGAGCCACTGGGGGCCGGTCGCCTCGGACGATGAGCGGCGCCTCCCGGTCAATCCCTACCTGTTGGCCGAGACCGCGCACCTTCGCGGCGGTACGGCTCTGGACGCCGGCTGCGGTCACGGGGTCGAAGCGCTCTGGCTTGCCGAGCAGGGGTGGCAGGTCACGGCCGTCGACATCTCCCGGTCAGCGCTGGCGGTAGCCCGCGCCCGAGCGGCCACGACACCGGCGGGCGAGCGCGTCGACTGGAGGGAAGCCGATCTGTCCCGATGGGAGCCGGGGCGGAGATGGGATCTTGTGGTCACCAGCTACGCACACGCCGAGATCGGGCAGCTCCCCTTGTATCAGCGCATCGCCTCCTGGGTCGCCGTGGGCGGCACGCTCCTGATCGTCGGGCACCTCCCCGACCCGCATCACGCGGACGCGCATGGGCACCGTCACCCCGAGGGTGCAACGGTGACCTCCGAGGCGATCACGGACCTGTTCCCTGCCCCGGAGTGGCGCATCGACGCCGCCTACGAGCGCACCCGCATCGTTCACCCCGGCGTCTCTGCAATGCAGCTGCACGACGTGATCGTCCGCGCCCAGCGAATCGCCTGACCCGCCGGTCGCACCCACTCCGTGCAGGGGCTCCGGCCCCTGTCCCGGTTTCACGCTGCTCGCGGACACCTGCCGCGCGGCACGCATCCAAGAAAGGAACACACCCCACCATGGCTTCCACCACACGCGGCGACGCAGATCATGCTGCGCTCATCATCGACGACCCGCGACGCAGGCGCGCGATCCTCTGGGCAGTCTGCATCGCCCTGATGACCGTCGTCGCCTCGGTCACCGGCCTCAATGTCGCGCAACCCCAGCTCGCGACGACGTTCGGCGCCTCCCAGGGGGAGGTGCTGTGGATCATCAACACGTACACTCTCACCCTCGCCGCGCTCCTCCTCCCGATGGGGGCACTGGGCGACCGGCTCGGGCGCAAGCCCGTTCTCATCGCGGGCCTCATCGTCTTCGGCATCGCGAACGTCGTCGCCGCCGTCGCGCCGATCGTGGAGGTCATGCTCGCCGCGCGCGTGCTCAGCGGCGTCGGTGCGGCGCTGATCATGCCCGTCACCCTCTCGGTGATCACCTCGTCTTTCCCCGACGGCGAACGCTCCCGCGCGATCGGGATGTGGACGGCCGTGGCGGGAGGCGGTGGCATCCTCGGCATGTATCTCTCCGCGTTGCTCGTCGATGTGGCGTCGTGGCGGTGGCTGTTCGCGCTGCCGATCGCGCTCACCGTGGCCGCACTGCTCATCGGCAGCCGCGCGATCCCCAACTCTCACGACGGAGTTCCCGGCCGGTTCGACGCCGTGGGCACGCTCACGTCGATCGTCGCGGCCGTGGGTCTGACTTTCGCCCTCCACGAGGCACCCTCTCTGGGGTGGACGGACCCGACCGTGCTGATCCCGCTGATCGCGGCCGTCATCGCCACCGTCGTCTTCATCGTGTGGGAGCTGCACACCCCTTCGCCGCTGCTGGACGTCCGGCACTTCCGCAGCCGCAGTCTCTCGTCCGGCACCACGCTGCTGCTCGTGCTGTTCGGCGTGCAAGGTGGTGTCTCGCTCGTGCTCTACCCGTTCTTCCAGGTCGTGCTCGGGTGGGGCGGGCTGCTCTCCACCCTCGCCTTGATGCCGATGGCCGTGCTGATGATGCTCGCCTCCGGTCTCGCGCCCCGACTCGCCACTCGCATCGGACCGCGCGCCACGATGGTCGCAGGGCTCATCATCGCGACGACGGGGCTCGCGCTCATGGCGAGCCTCGTATCCGCCGAAGGCGGATACCTGACCGTGCTCCCGGGATTGATCGCGATGGGCCTGGGCGCGGGTGTGGCGATGACTCCCTCCACCGAGGCGATCACCTCATCACTCCCCCGCGAGCACCAGGGCGTCGCGTCGGCCCTGAACGATCTCACGCGTGAGCTCGGAGCAGCACTCGGTATCGCCCTCCTCGGCGGCGTGCTCGTCGCCGGATACCAGACGACGATAGCGGGACTGCTCACGGGTGTCCCCGAAAGGCTGGCGGCCCCGGCGCGCGAAGGCATCGCCAACGCCAGCGCCCTCAGTCAGGACGCCGGCGGGTACGCCGACCAGATCCTCGCCGCGGCGAACCAGGCGTTCGTCGCGGGGTGGCAGCAGGCGATGTGGGTCGGAGTCGCCGTCATGAGCGTCCTCGTGGTCTACGTGGCCTTCTGCGGCCCGAGCCGCGGCTCGGAGCCCGACCTGCATTCCGCTACCCCTGAATCGCGTGGATGACGGAGCCGTGCCGCTCTCCCCGGTCGACTGAGCCGAGAACAGGCGGGCAAACGAGAAGGGCACCGGCTCGAAGCCAGTGCCCTTCTCGTTTCCGACCGTCTTGCCATCAGTTCTGCTGACGGTCCATCTGGTCGGGATGACAGGATTTGAACCTGCGACCCCTTGGAGAGTTCGGGCGTTTTCCGAACCTCACCGGATGTCTTGAGAACCCTCGCATTCCCTTGTGTTGACAGGGAACCGGACGGTTCGAATTCTCCGATTGTATCCGGTCAACTCGGGTCGTCCCTGGGTGATTGAGGTGGCAAGACGGTGGCCCCACTCCCCCGTCGCACCACGGTGAATGTCCGCGCACCTTCCCTGCAGAGAAGGGAGCTCGAGATGAACAGCATCACCACGAAGGCGACAGCCGCCTCGCCCAAGTCGTCGGTCGCACCACCGGCCGGGCGACGCTGGATGACCGTCGTCTTCATGCAGGGCGAGGAAGCCGACACCGTCCTTGACATGATCGATAGGAACGGGCCGGAGGCTGCGATCCACCATCTGTCCCGATCGGACTACGGGGACAAGACGCGGGATGCCGCGTTGGACAACGGATACGTGTACGACGAAGTCCCGGAGAGTCCCACCGACCGCGTTGTCCACGACAACGTCTCCGGTTACGCGCTCATGTACAACTATCAATTCGGGTATGTGTCGCTCCTTCGCCACTTCGATGCTGTGGTCGAGATCAGGAGCGTGTGCGTGGCGCCACCGGAGCAGTTCGGATTCGAGAGACACCGGAGTACACGCCGCCCCAACGAGATCCGACTGTGAGCCTCACAGACAACGGATCCGGACCGGGAGTCACGCATGCACGATCCCTTAGCGGGCAGGGGTCACGGCACGGTTGAGCATCGTCTCAATGAGAGCACGTCGTCGTGGTCGCTTGGACCACATGACTCAGTGGCTCTGATCTTGGAGGATGGAATCGACGACTATGCGGTCGAGGAAGGCCACGATCTGGTCGTGGGTCCATTGCCGGTCATGGCGTAGTTGCACATAGGTGCTGTCGCCGCACAGCATCAGCAGCGCATCGGTGGCAGTCGCTGGGGTCAGGTCAGCGCGGAGCGGCCCTTTCGCGGCGACGGTGTCGATGACCTGTCGGTATCCTGCTTCCTGCATCCGGTCGTGCTTGTCCTGGATCGCCTGGACCTCTGGGTCGGCGAGGGCCGCCGCTTTCAGCACCACGGAGACGAAGGCGGCGCGCTCCAGCAAGGGTGCGGCGCCCCGCACGAAGGCAGTAAGAGCGTCCGCCGCGGTGGCTGCGCTGCGCATCTCCGCCCACCACGCGCTTGCCTCAGGGGGCGTCGCGTCGGTGCCCAGAACGGCGTCGTCGATGACCGCGCTTATCAGCTCTGGCTTGTTGTGGAACACGAAATACACCGTCTGCGGAGCGACCTCGGCTCGCCGCGCGATCGCAGCGATCGTCGCACCGTGGTAGCCCTTCGAGATGAACTCGGATTTGCCGGCATCCAGGATGCGCCGGCGCGTCATCCGTGATTGATCTCGCCGCGCTGGCCCTTTGACAACACTCATGAGGGGAACTATATTGCACTCAAACACTAGAGTACCGCTCTAGTGTGAGACCTCCCGGGGAGGCAGGCATGTTCACCGTCACGACACGGAGCATCATCGCCGCAGAGCCCGACGCGGTATTCCGGTTCGTCGCCGATCAGACCAACGCACCGCGCTGGCAGTCGGGGCTCAAGCAGGTACGTCGGCTGACGGCTGGACCCATCGGCGTTGGAACAGAGCACGAATTCACTCGCACCTTCGCTGGCCGAATTCTCACCAGTCGCAATCGATTCGTACGATTCGAACCTGGGCACCTGGTGGAGTTCGAGGTGCCCGGAGCATGGCTGTCCGGCCGCGCCGCGTACCTCGTCGAGCCGGTCACGGGGGGCACACGGCTGATCAGCACGATGCAGTTCAGCGCCCGTGGGGCATGGCGGGTGCTCGAGCCGTTCTTGCGTCTGTTGCTCGTGCGCGAGACGTCCAAAGACGAGGGCCGACTCGCCGCCATCCTTGCATCGGCCGCAACGCCTGACCCTAGTGTTCCGCGACCGAGGAGGTTCGACCCCGGCGACGGCCGCCCCGGAGCGCGGACAGCAACCTTGAGCATCCTCATTGGCTCACTCCTCGGGGTTACCTGGGCCGCCGGATTCCGGGCCTTCATGGCGGAGATCGCGGGTCCCGATTCCGTATTTGGCTGGTACGCGACCTTCGGCGTCGTGCTCGGCGGCGCAGGCATCGTCGGCGGACTGATGGGCTGGGCCGACCACATTCGCCGCACAGGCGGGCGGCCGCACTGGCGGTGGCTCGCACTCTCGCCCCTTATCCTGGGTCTGCTGCCCCTCACCGTGCCCGGGACGCTCGCGGCACTCGCGCAGGGCATCGGCACCGCGGGGATGGCCGTCGCGCTCATCGCCATCGGCCTCGGCTACACCTTCGGCGGCCTGGGGCGCGCATGGCTCCGCGTCATCGTCGGCGCCATCTCGGCCGGGGCGGCGATCGCTCTCGTTGCTTTCACCCCGCTGATCAGCGACGGGCGCATCTCCTTCAGCGACCCGCGCGGCGCCTGGGCCGGAACACTCGCACTCGGCTCCATCGTCGTGGTCGGACTCGCGACATCCATCCCGTTCAGACCGGTGCTCCCGCTGACCGCATCTGCCGATGCGTCACCGCCCGTTATCAAGGACCGTGCGCCGGAACCAGTGTGATCCACGCAGTCGACTGAAGGAATCGGCCTTGGAAGCTCCTGTGACAGTTCTGCCGCTGGTCACGGTCCTTCGGTTGCGGATCCCCTTGCGGGCAGGGCACGGTAGCGGTAGGCCGCGGGCGGTTTCCAGGCCGTGCGATTGCGGGGCCACGATCGCGCACGGGGCGAAGCGGGTGCATTCGACTTGCCCCGCCTCGTGCCGGAGACCGGGACGGTGGCCGATCGAGTCCTGCCATTTGCGTCGGGAGCGAGTTCGCGCGCTCGTTGGCGCATCGCGTGGAACTCCTCGAGGTGGAGCCGGTCGATCGCCGTGAAGGTGAGCGCCGCCGCGCCCACCTTCACAGACCCGAGCCGGTCGGCGTAGCGCTGCACCAGGTAGCCGTCGGAGTTCGCCGCGCTCACAGGGACGGACACGTGGCGTTTCTGCTCGGCCAATCCCGCGAGGAACCACTCAAGCAGAATTCGAGCGTGAGATGCCAGCCGACGGCTAAGCCTCGCGCCAGGCGCCAGCGACGGACATTGTCCGACTATTAGGCGCGAACGCTTCGGGAATAGTTCCGACCTTCGCCATCACCGGAACCTGTGCGGACACGCCAGCAACGACGCACACGCCGGCCGGAAGAATCGGAAGCGATTCGAACGAGACTCGATCGAGGTAGGCAACGGCCTTCTCAACGGCACGGATGTCCAGTTCATTCACAAGTCGATGGAGGAAGTAGTTGTGGAGCTGGGAGATGATCGTCGGCGAGATGTCGTGGGGTCGCTGGCTTGCGATGGTGAGAAAGACGCCGAACTTCCGTCCCTCTTTGATGATCTCCTCGAACGTCTCCAGGCGGTAATCCCGCCAAGCTTCGCTCTCTCGCGCTGACTCCGTCGAGAGGATGTTGTGCGCCTCATCGATGATCAAGTTGAGATAGGTCGAGTTGTCGAGGTCCGTTTCCTTCTTGCGATCGTAGAGATGCTTGCAGAGGAGCATCGGAACTACTTTGCGCATCGCCAGGTTGACATCGCGGAGCGAAACAACGGTTAGCGGAGCGGTCGGCGCGATCGAATCGGCCGCAACGACGACACGTTTGATGTCCCGGACGCGCGTCTCCATGCGCTTGATGAGCGGTGAGAGGTGGGGACTGCTGCACGGATAGGTGACAGGTTGTAGTCACGCCGCCAGTGCGACGGTCGTGTTCATGATGGTCTCGAACTCGATGGGCGTCAAACGCCCCAGGCGGGCCTGACGGCGGCGCCGGTGGTAGGTCCGCTCGATCCAGGTCACCATCGCGATGCGCAGCTGCTCGCGGGTCGTCCAGGTTCGGCGGTCGAGGACGTTCTTCTGCAACAGCGCGAACCAGCTCTCCATGGCTGCGTTGTCTCCGCTCGATCCGACTCTTCCCATGCTCCCGACCATGCGGTGGCGGCTGAGAGCGCGGAGCATCTTCCGGCTTCGGAATTGAGATCCTCGGTCCGAATGCACCACGCAGCCGGCGACGTCGCCGCGCATCGCGACGGCGTTCTCGAGCGCCTGAACGGCCAGCCGCGACTTCATCCTCGAGTCGATCGAGTACCCCACGATCCGACCCGAATAGACGTCCTTGATCGCGCAGAGGTACAGCTTGCCCTCAGCGGTCCGGTGCTCCGTGATGTCCGTCAGCCAGAGCTCGTTCGGCGCGTCGGCGGAGAACACATGCCTCACCCGGCCGTGCTCGTCGACGACGGCGCAGAGGTCGTCGTGCACGGGAGGCCCGGGTCGCCGATGTTTGCCGCGCTTGGGTTTCCCGAACGCGCTGAACCAGCCGTTCGCTGAGGCGATCCGCCACGCGGTCCGATCCGACATCGCCTCGCCGTGGTCGCGGGCCTCGTCGGCGAGCAGCCGATGCCCGAACTCGGGGTCGTCCTGGTGGGCGTCGAACAGCGCGTTCGCGCGATACGCCTCCACCACCTCGCTCGGGGTGATGGGATCGGCCAGCCACCGGTAGTAGGGCTGGCGGGAGAGCTTGAGCACCCGGCACGTCACCGTCACAGGAATCCCCGCTCCGGCGAGCTCTGTCACGAGCGGGTAGAACCTTTTCCCGGCAGGTTCGCCTGCGACAGATACGCCGCCGCCCGCCGCAGCACCTCGTTCTCCTGCTCCAGCAGCCGGTTCCGCTTCCGCAGCTCGCGGATCTCGGCGGCCTCGGTCCGCGACTGTCCAGGCTTGGCGCCCGTCTCGATGTCGGCGCGACGCATCCACTTCTGCAGCGTCATCGGGTGAACTCCGAAGTCTTTCGCGATCTGCTCGATCGTCACTCCGGGCTCGCGGTTCCTCGCGACGCGCACAACGTCGTCACGGAACTCGCTCGGGTAGGGCTTGGGCACAGCAACATCCTTCCAGGCCCGCCCCACGGGCAAGCCAGCTCAGATGTCACCTACTCGTGCAGCAGTCCCCCCTGCGTTTCATGGTGATGGGTAGGTCGGCAGCGTACGCCGCCCTTGTTCGCCCGTCCTGCCTGGGGCGCGTGGGCTCGAACGTGACCGCAAGTCGGTCGTCGCAAGTGCGGATGCGATGCGCCTACCGGTTCGCGACTTTCGCCCTATAATTTGACCCGCAAGACCCGTGCAAACACATGAACTTTGAGCGGGCGACATTCGAACCCGCGACTGCCGGCTGACGTCGTCGCGTCCGCGGTTCGGTCTCAGCCGACCGTCATCGTTTCGTTCGAGGCCACTCCCGCGCCGCGGTAGCGACGCTCGAGCGCCCGGACGCGGACCAGCCGAACGAGGGTGATCGGCCCGTTCACCACGAACTTCAGCGCGTTCCACAAGCACACCAGCACGAGCAGGTTGATCCATCCGGGAGCGCCGCCGGCGACCCACTGCGCGAGGGCGGCGGCGAGCACGAGGTAGACGACGGCGAAGAGCATCGCGGGCACGCCCCACTTCAGGCCGCGGCGAGTGTGCGTGGCGCGGATGATCATGTTCGTCGGCATCGTCCGCTGGAAGAACGCGTAGATGCGACTTACGAAGGCGATCAGCAGTCGGAACATCGGCCAAGCCTCTCCTTCAGGCATGGGGCTTGCAGTTGCGCTCAGGCTACGCCCGCCTCTCGGACGTCGATAGGACCACCCGCTACAAGCTGTGGACAACGTGAGCGCGCGCAGGTGGCCGGTGTGGCTGTCTAGGAGCATCCGTCCCCGACAGCCAGATCGCCCGATCCCGCGCCACCGCTGCGGCCGCGGCATCCATTCGCTGGTTTGCCGACGCAGCGGGAGCACCGAGCGCGTCATCCTCGTAAACGCTGTACCGGTCACGGTAAGCCGCAATGATGCGCGCCTGCTGCCGCCACCTACCCGCTCGCGCCGGACTGACGGGGACGCGCCCGAGCGAAGCGATCCACCTCTCCCCCGACGTCAACGCGGATTCGACTAGCACCGATGCACGCTCCTCGATGAGGTTTGCCCGTTCGTCGAGGGCGCGCCGCATCTCGGCATCCATCTCCCCTATCGCTGCCGGGATCAGGCCGGCGATGAGCCGCCCCCCGCTGCCCCGCGAGCTGCCGCTCAATGGCTGAGCGAGGACTCGCTCGAGGCGCTCGTGGAGCACCGCCGCGGCATCCTGAGCATCTTCGAACCCACGCGCGGCGACAATCCGCGGAAGCAGCGTCCCAACGTTGTAACCGACCGCCTCCGCGCGTCGAAAGCCCGCTGTCAGGGCGCCGAAAGCGTCCGAGGTGATCGCCGCTTCGGCCAGTTCGGCTGACAGTCCGCACACCCGAATGAGACTCGTCCACCGCGGCCGCTGGGCGGACGCCGCGATCGTGTCGTACTCGGCCGCAAGCTGCGCGATCGATCCCCAGGTCTCCTGCTCGGCGGCGATCGTCTCGTGTGCCGATAGCTCGGCGCCGACGTGCCCGAGCACGCCCGCGAGGATGTCCCGGGCTGTGGCATCGGGACGTTCACCGGGATGCCGCGCGGAGTGATTGTCGTCGGGGCGGGCCACGACCACGTACGCCGTGTTCGACTCTCTCCCCCGCGTCATCGCGACGTACAGGTTCTCGCGCGTCGTTCCTGGCTCGATGACGGCGTGCGCGGTGTCGGTCGTGATCCCTTGCGCCCGGTAGGCGGTCACGGCGTAGCCGAGGTCGACGTTCTCCGCGACGTATCCGGCCGGCAGGCTGATCGGTCGAGCACCGGCGCGGTCGGTGTTTCGCACGCGTAGCGAGCCGTCGCGACGAACCGCGACGACCTTCCATCGTGCGCCGTTGCGAACCCAGTCAGGGCCTGATCGCAGGCGACGGTCGTTCTTGCGCGTGATGACAACATCACCGACGGATGCTGCGGACTCATCCCGCAGGGATGCTTCGGCCGTGGCATCCACAGCGCCGGCGAGGATCAGCTCGGCGCGCGCCCGTCGGTTGAGGGTTGCGACCGCTTCACCGGTTTCCGCGACGAGCACGGACGACGTGCCGGCGACCATGTCGTGGAGCCAAGAACTGTAGGCCGCGTCGGCCATCGCGTCGGCGTCGCCACCAACGATCCGGTCGTGCGCGCCGTACGTGTCGAGGGCTTGCAGTCGCCCGTAGCGCAGGTCGAGGGATGCCTCCTTCTCCCACGCATTGCGGAAGCGGTGCACGTCGGCGAGCTCAGGGGCATCTGGGCGTGCTTCGACGAGCATCCGGAACGAACCGCCGGCGTCGACCGACTGCAGCTGCGCCCAGTCACCCACCAGGAGCACTTTCGCGCCCGCCCGCGTCGCCAGCGTGCTGATGCGATCGAGCGTGAGGGTGCCAGCAAGGGATGCCTCGTCGATGATGACGAGCTGTGATGCGCGCGCCGCTACGCGGCCATGGCTATGCTCGTGCAACCACTTGGCGGTGTTCTCGGTTGTGATCCCGAGGTCGTCGGAGAGTTCGCGCGCGGCAGCTGCCGACGGTGCGAGACCGATGACCGAGCCGCGGCCGTGCTCGTGCTCCCATGCAAGGCGGAGCGCGTGCATCGCGGTTGTCTTGCCCGCACCGGCTGGGCCGATCAGCACGTCGAGCGAGCGCGCTGACGTCGCGATCGAGTGGAGGGCCGTGCGCTGATCATCCCCGAGGACGATCCCGCGATTGCGGCGCGCCCGCTCCGCGCGCTCGAGAGTTGCAGCGCTGACCACCGGCGCATCGGTCGCGTGCGATGCGGCGAGCAGTCGCTCCTCCGCGTCGAGCAGCGCAATCGATGAGTAGCGCGCGGAGTTGCGCGGACGGAAGACGCTCGTCTCATCAGCACGCCGAAACTCAGCGGGAGAGACCGCGAACTCAGGTGGCGAGAGGCGTGTGGAGCGCTGCTCCGCAGCATCCGTGATCATACCCACGATCGCCTCGCGGTCCTCGGTCGCAGCGAAGCGCCACCCCATCGTCTGACGCGCGGCTTCCGCGTAGAGGTTCCAGCGCGTCCAAGTCGAGCGACGCTCGCTCGCGGCTTCGACGACACGCTGTTCGAGCTGGTTCAGGATGCCGCGCTCGATATCTTCGACACGCAACGGCCGTGGAGTGTCATCGTGATTCACCGCTTTGCGCGCCCAGGCGGTCGCATCGCGGCCGAGCAGTCGGCTCGCGCGCGTGCGCCACTCGTGCGTGAGATCGGCGAGCGATCGAAGTTGCTTCTCGGGACGGGTCGCGAGCGTTGCCTGCTGACGAAGCCGAATGATCGTCACCTTCGACGGCGCCCGACCGTGCGCCGCGATGTACTCGTCGATGAGCCGGTCCTTCTCGATGTCGATGTGACGCGAGCGAGACGAGAACTCGGCGACGAGGTGCTCGGGAACAGTAGCGATCGCCCAGACCGAGTTGCGATCGGCTTCGCGCTCGCGGTGTTCCCACCGGACGCCGAGCGCACGCGACAGGTGGTCGGCAAACACAGCGGCGTGCAGCTCGGACAGCGCAACCGTCGCCGCGTGCAGAGGGCGCCCGTCGAGCGAGCGCCACTTGCCGTCGAACACTGTTTGGACCTTGTTGCTCACCACGACGTGCGTGTGCAGCTGCGGATCGCCCACGCGCGAGTCGAAGTGGTCAAAGGCTGCAGCGACGAGCCCAGCGACCTCGACCTGGGCCACTGCACCGTCGCGGCCTGCTTCTCCGGCTCGGGTCACGGCGAGTTTGCTCTCCATGAAGGCGAGAACGTCGTCGATCGCCTTGTGGTGCGCGGCGGCGATTGTGGCCTGGGTGTTGGCGTCGGCGACTGCCCAGAGGACCGATGCTGACTTGGGGAGCGAGAAGGTGAAGTCATAGCCGGCGACCGCGCGTCGGCGAGTCGGCGGTGAAGTGTGTGCGTTCGGAGGCTCGACGCCGGCCTCGGATGCCGCGTACTCAGGATATGCCCGGCCGAGCGCGGTGCCCGTGCCGGGATCGCGACCCATTCCAAGGAGCAGCTCGAGCTGAGCTTCAGACACCCGCGACCCCGCGCCGATTCTGCCGACTGCCAGCGCCGGAAGTCCGCTCCCGAGCCAGCGGCCGGGCGGCGTGCCGGCCTCGGCGTAGTAGCGGGTCAGCGGTGTGGAGAGCGGCCGTTCGCCGTCGGCCGCAGCCACGGTGCGGAGGAGGTACTTGTATCCATTCCCCGCGCTCATCACCCGCATCGACACCGACACCCGTCACCGCCCCTCTGCTGTCAGAGAGGTGGTCGAGCCAGGCCCGTACAGCGGGCTCGCCCTCGATCTGCAAGACGTGTGGGCTGATCGCCGACAAGCCCGGGGCCGCAAAGGTGTGTCTGGATTGGTGAGGCGGAGTGTTAGCTTCACAACATGAGGGACAGCCGACCAGCGGATACGGGGACGACCCTGAAACATCGCGTCGTGCGGACCATCACGGACAGTGGGGGCGGCGGGACAAGCGGATCTTCACCAAGCCGTGACCAGGGCCGGTATTTCTTCGGAGACATCGAAGAGTCACATCGCGCGTACAGCGTCTCGTGGGAACACATCCCAGCGCAGTAGGAGCATTACTGCGCGACGGCAGTCACGACGTCCCAAGCGCCGGACGACGCCCGCTGCCCGCTACGTCCGACTCGTTTCGTGGCACTGCAGCCGCGTTTGTCGTCAGAGTCCGAAGGCACCGCCGCTGATGAGGATGAAGACGCCCAGGCCGATCAGCACGATGGGGAACAGGATGTGTTCCCAGCGTTCGAGGAGCTCCGCGATCGGCTTGCGGGTCGTGATGAACTTGGCCAGGCCGACCAGCACGGCGACCAAAGCCAGGAACACGATGCAGTACGCGATCGTGGCGGCTGTGCCCACATTGAGAAAGACGGGGACGTAGACCCCGATGTTGTCGCCACCGTTGGCGAAGGTCACTCCGGCAACGGACCACACGGCGACTTTCTTGCCCTCGAACTTCGCGTCGTCATCGTCGTCATCATGCCGATCGCGCCAGGCCTGCCATGCCGCCCATAAACCCAATCCCAGGGGAATGAGCCCGAAGTAGGGGATGACCCCTGGGGGCAGGAACGCCCCGGCGCCGAGTGCAACCAGGACGGAGGCAGCCAAGATGCCGGCGAACCCGAGGTACTGTCCGAACAGGATGCGGGCTGTGGTCCCGCGCTGGCCGGCGCCGCGGGCGAAGAAGAGCGAGAGCACGATGATGTCATCGATGTTCGTCGCCATGAACAGACCGATTGCCTGAAGGATCGACGAGAGAATCATGCGCCCACCCCCGGGCAACCGCATCCCGCGGACCTCATGTCAGACCACCATGCGTCGGCGACATTCGTGCGAACTTGGTGCTCGAGACCCATCATCCCCCGTCGCCGGTGTGCTGGGAGCCTCGGAGGTAGAGCAGGAGGCCGAGGGCTACGCCGACGCCGAGGATGACGTCGGCGATGTTGCCGATGAACAGGTTGCCGTAGGCGAGGAAGTCGGTGACGTGGCCGCGGCCGAATCCAGGTGGGGCGAACAGCCGGTCCAGGAGGTTGCCGACCGCGCCGCCCCAGAGCAGCCCGATCACGACCGCCCATCGTGCGGTGCGCGCGCGCGTCGCGGCGATGAGCAGTACCACAGATGCGACCGTCGCGATGACGGTGAGCAGCCAGGTCGAACCGGAACCGAGCGACATCACGGTGCCGGGGTTGAACGCGAGCTGCAAGCCGAGCCAGTCTCCCAGGAGTGGGATGCGCTCTCGTTCGGTGAGCTGCGCGAGTGCAAGTGCTTTGGAGCCTTGGTCGATCAGCACTGCTGCAACTGCGACAGCACACGCGAGAAGGAGCAGCCGGGCCCGACCGCGCTGGGCCGCTGGGCCGGGGGACCTCATTTTGACGGCGTTTTCGTTTCCCGGGGTCAGAGCGGGGCCGTTTGCCGGAGCGGTCATACGTTCGTGCGCCGCGCCGCGCGGAGCCCGTTGAGGATGACGATGACCTCCGCGACCTCGTGCACGAGGACGACGGCGGCAAGACCGAGGATTCCGGTGATCGCCAGCGGCAGCAGCACCACGATGATCGCGATCGAAAGCACGACGTTCTGGTTGATGATGCTGCGGCCGCGGCGTGCGTGAGCGAGGGCCTGCGGGATCAGGCGAAGATCGTGGCCGGTGAACGCGACGTCTGCGGATTCGATCGCGGCATCCGCGCCCTTGACGCCCATCGCGATCCCGAGGTCGGCGGCCGCGAGAGCGGGGGCGTCGTTGATGCCGTCGCCGATCATGGCGGTGGGCTGCGTCTTGGAGAGCTCGGCGACGGCCGAGGCCTTGTCCTCCGGGCGCAGCTCGGCGCGCACGTCACTGATGCCGGCCTGTGCAGCCAGCGCGGCAGCGGTGCGCGCGTTGTCCCCCGTGAGCATCGTCACCCCGACTCCGCGGCGCGTCAGTGTCGCGATGAACTCGGGAACCTCGGGACGTAGCTCATCCCGCACCCCGATTGCGCCGGCCGGGGCGTTTTCGCGGTGGACGATCACCACCGTCATCCCTTCGGATTCCATCGCGTGCACCTGCTCGGCCAACGTCCCGGCGTCCAGCCAGCGCGGGCTGCCGACCGCGACCCGAACGCCGTCCAGTGTGCCCGTGATGCCGTGCCCGGCCGACTCGGTGACGTTCTGCGCAACGGTGGCGGCGGGCACCGCGTTGGTGATCGCTGCGGCGAGGGGATGGGTGCTGTGAGCTTCCAGGCTCGCCGCCCACGTGAGAATTTCGGTCTCGCTCGCACCGGTGGTGACCACGCGGGCGACGGTGGGCTCGTTGCGGGTGAGGGTGCCCGTCTTATCGACGGCGAGGTGACGGATGCCGCCGAACCTCTCGAACGCGGCCCCGGACTTCACGACCACGCCGAACTTCGACGCCGCGCCGATTGCGGACACGACCGTGACGGGCACGGCGATTGCCAGAGCGCACGGCGAGGCGGCGACGAGCACGACTAGGGCGCGGGTGATCCAGAGTTCGGGGTCGCCACTCAGCAGCGACCCGAGCACGCCCACCAGCACGGCGAGGATCATCACGCCGGGAACGAGGGGACGGGCAATCCGGTCGGCCAAACGGGCGCGGTCGCCCTTTTCCGCCTGCGCCTTCTCGACGAGTTCGACGATCGTGGTGAGCGAGTTGTCGGTGCCGGCGGCGGTGGCCTCGACCTCGAGGACGCCCGTCGTGTTGGTCGACCCGGCCGACACGTCGGTGCCGGGGTCGACCTCGACCGGGATGGACTCGCCGGTGATCGCGGACGTGTCCAGGCTGCTCCGTCCGACGCGGACGGTTCCGTCGGTGGCGATCCGTTCACCCGGCCGGACCACGAGGACGTCGCCGACGCGCAGTTCCTTCGCCTCGACCTCCGTCGTGACGTCACCCCTCTTGACGAGTGCGGTATCGGGTACGAGCTTCAGCAGCGCCCGCAGCCCTGCACGGGCGCGGTCCATGGCCCTGTCTTCCAGCGCCTCCGCGATGGAGTACAGGAACGCCAACGCGGCCGCCTCCTCGACGAAGCCGAGGATCACCGCCCCGGTCGCGCTGATCGTCATCAGAAGGCCGATGCCGAGCTTGCCCTTGGTGAAGAGCTTGCGCAGCGCTCCGGGTACGAAGGTGTACGCCCCCAGCAGCAGACCGATCCAGAACAGCACCAGCCCCGCGGTCTCCGCGCCGGTCCACTCGCAGACCAGGCCAGCTGCGAACGCGACGCCGGACGCGATCGGGATCAGAACGCCCGGGCTCCGGTACCACGGCCGGTCATCGTCATCATCGTCGTCATCAAGGTCGGAGTTCTCGACCTGTGAACCCGTGACAGCGCTCATGCTCGTGCCGCCCCTGCCACGCATCCCTCGACGCCGCAGTCGGGATCCAGACACGGCACACTGTCGTCGACAGCGAGAGTCACGTCCACCAGCGCCGTCAACGCGCGCGCCAAGTGCGGGTCAGCCACCTCGTAGCGGGTCTGCCGGCCCTCGGGCTCGCCGACCACGATCCCGCAGCCACGCAGACACGTCATATGATTGGACACATTCGAACGCGACAGCCCCAACTCCCTGGACAGCACCGCAGGGTAACTCGGTCCCGACAGGAGCGCCAGGAGAATGCGAGAGCGAGTCGGATCGGCCATCGCCCGCCCGAGTCGATTCATCACGTCGAGACGATCCGCAATAGTCAGCATCCGATGACTATACATCCACCGATGTATAGTCCTGTACTGGGCCACACGAGGTGCGGAGGATCACACATC
This sequence comes from Microbacterium sp. NPDC056003, assembly GCF_042274785.1. Taxonomy (NCBI): domain Bacteria; kingdom Bacillati; phylum Actinomycetota; class Actinomycetes; order Micrococcales; family Microbacteriaceae; genus Microbacterium; species Microbacterium sp. NPDC056003. The sequence continues at coordinate 536,462 of NZ_JBHJXQ010000002.1, forward strand.
GGAGGATCATGGCAGTGTGCATCTCGTTGTCCTTCACATCGACGACTGCCCCAGCTGGGTCGAAGCCGGCAGACGCTTGCAGGACGCTTTGCGCGCCTGCGGCTTCCACGAGACTGAGATTGTTTACCGACGGGTCAATGGTCCGGAGGATGCTGAGCGCGTGCTGTTCGCTGGGTCACCCACGATCCTTCGAGACGGTGAGGATCTGTTTCCTGGCAATGGTAGAACATCCAATCTTGCATGCCGGGTCTACGCCACACCAACAGGCCCGGCGGGACTGCCCACAACTGAACAGCTCATTGATGCGATCGACTCCCGTGAACGATGACACGACCGTCGAGTGCTCCTGTTGCGGAAGAGTTCTGCCGCGACGCAAGGTGCATGCGCTGAATGGCGGCGCTGGCTTCGTATGCCGTCGATGCGGCCTCTGGATCGCACTCCGACTCCGCGATGATGCGCCGCAGTAGACGGCTGCAGTGTTCGAACACGCTCCGCGAACGGAAGTCCTAGGCGGGAGCGGACTTTTCACACCCCGGACAGATGCTCGAGGTGCCCGATAGCTTCCTCGAGCAATTCGGAGACGTGGTCGTCGAAGAGCGAGTAGTGGATGTGCCGGCCGTCGCGCGTGCCAATGACCAGGCTCAGATGCCGCAGCAGCCGCAGATGGTTCGATGTGGTCGTCTGGCCGATGCGCAGCTGTTCGCTGAGGTCGGTCACGGTACTCGGCTGAACACTCAGCGCGCTCAGAATGCGCAGCCGCACAGGCGAGGCCAGCGCCTGCATGATCTCGGCGAGACGCTCAGCATCCGCCACGGACAAGGAGCTCGCTTCCCGACGCGTCTCAGTACCGGCCATGCTCACCATTGTGCCCTCCGATCACGATAATCATTCACAAGTACAATATATCATGATCTTATGATGTATCTTGTTGACATGACTGCTTCCTCTCCGACGACTACCGCGCCCGCTGCGGAGACGCACAACCATTCCCACGGTTCGGCCCGATGGGAGCTGTGGTTCGCGATCGCCGCGGGCGTGACCTACGCCGGCGGAATGATCGCCGAGTTTGCGTTGGGGCTGCCGATGGTTGGGTGGCCGTTGGTGTTCTTCCTCGCCACCTACTTCTTCGGTGGGTTCTTCACGTTCCGCACCGCGATCGCCTCGACAATGCGAGGGAAGTTCGAGGTCGACTTCCTCATGCTGGTGGCCGCGATCGGCGCCGCCCTCATCGGCCGGTGGGCGGAAGGGGCGGTGCTGCTGTTCCTGTTCAGCCTCGGCCACGCGCTCGAGGAGTACGCCCTCAGCCGTGCCAGCAAGTCCATCGAATCGCTCGCCGAGCTCGCCCCCCGCAGCGCCCTGGTGCGCCGCGGCGGGGACGAGCCGGTAGAGGTGCCGGTGGAGGAGATCGTCGTCGGCGACATCGTCGTCATCCGCCCGAACTCCCGCATCCCCTCCGACGGGTTCGTGATCTCCGGGGTGTCCGCGGTGGATCAGTCCGCGGTCACCGGGGAGTCGATCCCGGTGGAAAAGGAGCCGGTCGCCGACCCGGAGCGGGCGATGCGCACCGTCGACACCCTGCCCGCCGCCAACCGCGTGTTCGCCGGCACCGTGAACGGGTCCGGCGTGCTCGAGGTCGAGGTCACCGCGACCTCCGCGGACTCGACGCTCAGCAAGGTCGTCGAGCTCGTCCGCTCCGCCGACCAGGCCGCCTCCCCCACACAGCAGTTCATCGACCGGTTCCAGCGTTGGTACGTGCCCGCCGTGATCCTCGGGGTCGCCGTCACGCTCCTGATCTCCTGGCTCGCGTTCGCGCAACCGTTCCCCGACGCGTTCTACCTCGCCATGACGGTGCTTGTCGCCGCCAGCCCCTGCGCTCTCGCGATCGCGACACCGGCTGCGGTGCTGGCGGGTGTAGCCCGTGCTGCGCGTGCCGGCGTGCTCGTCAAGGGCGGCGCGCCGCTCGAGACGCTCGGACGGGTCAAGGCGATGGCGTTCGACAAGACCGGCACCCTGACCTGGGGTGCCCCCCGGGTGACGTCCGTCACGCCTGCCACCGACGTTCCAGAGACGGAGCTGATCCGCACTCTGGTCGCCGTCGAAGCGCTCAGCGATCACCCGCTGGCCGAGGCGATCGTCCGCGACCTCGAGCCCCGTGTCCCCCCGGCCGAGCGTCTCACCGCGACAGACCTGAACGCGGTCGTCGGCCGGGGCGTTACGGCGACGATCGACGGCGAGCGGGTCGATGTCGGCAACCTGCGCATGTTCGACGAGCAACAGCTCACGCTTACCGGCGGTCTCGCCGACGCGTACACGGAGGCGCGGGACTCCGGGCAGACGCTGATGATCGTCCGCCGAGGTGAACGATTCCTTGGCATCGTAGGAGTGATGGATGCCTCACGTGCCGAGTCCGCTCAGGTACTCAGCGCACTCCGGGCTGCGAACGTGGGGCAGCTCGTGATGATCTCCGGAGACAACCAGCGCGTCGCGGATGCGGTCGGCCGGGAAGTCGGCGTCGACACGGCAATCGGCGAACTCCTCCCTGAGGACAAGGTCGCCGAGATCACCCGCCTTGCTGAATCCCACCGACCGATTGCGATGGTCGGCGACGGCGTCAACGACGCCCCCGCCATGGCTCGCGCCGACGTAGGCATCGCGATGGGTGCGGCGGGCTCGACCGTCGCACTGGAAACCTGCGACATCGCCCTGATGAGTGACGACCTCGGCCGCGTCCCGTTCGCCCTTCGACTCAGCCGCGCGACCAGCCGCATCATCCGGCAGAACCTCATTGCCAGCCTCGCGATCGTCGCCTTCCTCATCCTCGCCACCTTCCTGGGACTGAACATCGGCGCCGTCGTGCTGATCCACGAGGGCTCCACCCTGATCGTCGTGGCCAACGCACTTCGCCTGCTCAACTTCGAGCGGGACAAGGAGCACCATGGCATCGACCACGAGGACAGGCCGAACGCTTGAGCGGCTATCTTTCGGCGGACACGACCCAGCAGGAATGAACGGTCCCGGTCGTCGCCGCTGCGACGGTCGGGATCGTTTCAACGAAGGCCCGCGTGGTCGCCTCCGACGCCGGATACTCAACCACCCGCCAGCCCACGATGCCGAAGTCCTCGTCCAACGCCTGGACAGCGCACGCGAACGCAACTCCGGCGGGTGGGGTGGCCTGAAAGGACACGGTCAGGGTCCGTGCATCGACCACCTCGAAGCCCGTCTCGTCGAATCCGACTTCGTCGAGTGAGTTGGAAATGGTCAGCCACGAAAGAGCGATTACGGAAAATACCGCCGCGCCCGCGACAACGGTCCAGAATACGCGGCGGCGGACGGGGCGCCGAGAACGACCGTAGCGCTCGTCGAGCTCCTTCTTCGTCGTCATGGGGGGTCTCCTTGGACGGTCAGCCGCGAGCGGGAGCGTCCCGATTCGCGAGTTCAGCGAGGTGGGCGTTGTAGGCCTCGAGCTCGGCGTCGTTCGTCCGGTCGGCGTGGCGGTCGCGCCGCTTCTGATCGCGCGCGTCCGTGCGGCTCCACTGGATGGCGACGGTAATGGCGAGGATCAGGGTCGGGATCTCGCCGATCGACCACGCGACACCACCCCCGAGGTACTGGTCCTCGAGCGGCGACAGCCCCCACGTGCGCCCCATCGAGCCGAACCACTCCGCGACCATGAGCCCGGACTGCATCATGAGCGCGATGCCGAAGAAGGCGTGCATGGCCATGATGCCGATGAGGAGCAACAGGCGGCCCGGGTAGGGCAGCCGGTAGGGCATGGGGTCGACGCCGATCAGCGTCAACGCGAAGAGATAGCCGGTGAACAGGAAGTGCGCCACCATCAACTCGTGCCCCAGGTGGTCGTAGAGCGACCAGCGGAAGAGATCGGTGTAGTAGAAGACCCACAGCGACCCGATGAACAGCCCTGCGGCGACGAAGGGGTTGGTGAGCACGCGCGCCACCGGCGAGTGCACCGCCCAGAGGATCCATTCGCGTCCGCCCCGCGTGCCGTCGTCGCGTTTGCGGATCGCGCGTGCGGCGAGCGTGACGGGCGCGCCCGCCACGAGTAGCACGGGGATCGCCATCGTCAGCAGCATGTGACCGACCATGTGGATGCTGAAGAGGTAGTCCTGGTACACGTTGATCACGCCGCCGGTGACCCACACGAGCAGCAGAAGGCCGGCGACCCACATGATCGTGCGGTAGATCGGCCACCGGTCGCCGCGGCGGCGCAGGCGCCACACGCCGACGAGGTAGAAGAACACGCCGAACCCGGCGGCGACGGCCCACAGCAGGTCGATGTTCCACGCGGTGAGCCAGCGATCAGGCGTCAACTCCGGAGGCAGCGGCGCACCGGTGAGCCGTTCGGCTGGCGAGGGGACCTCGGGAGGCGCGGCCGGGTTGGGCGGCGGGGTGCGGGCTAGCGCCGCGGCGGCGCCGCTTGCGACGCCCATCAACGCGAGCTCGAACACGACCAGAGTCCAAAACGGGCGAGATGCGGCGTCAGTGCGGCGCATGCCAACGATTAAACGCGTGCGGTACCACGCGCCGAACAGCCCGAGCCCGATGAGCGCGACGACCTTGACCGTCAAGATCGCCCCGTAGGGAGACAGCAGGTCCGACCACTCCTGCAGGCCGATGGCTGCGCGTACTGTGCCGGAGACGGCTACGAGCACGAACGCTGCCAGGGCAATGCTCGAGTATCGGGCGATCACATCGGGAACGCGGGGACGCTCGAGGACCGGACGGACGATGACGAGCAGGAGCAGACCGCCCAGCCACACCGCAGCAGCGATGATGTGCAGGATCAGGGCCATCATCGCCTCGTGATGAAGAGCGTCATCACCCGAGTGCCCCTGCGTCCCCATCGGCACGAGCGACGCCACCGCCAGCAGGGCGACCAGAAGCGTTCCGACCCAGGACCGCACCGCGAAGATCAGCACAGTGAGTGCAGCGCCCGCGACAGTGGTAATCAGCCACGTCCTGCCGACTTCCAGTTCCACGAGGAACTGTCCGAGTTGGGCACCGAACTGCGGTCCGACGTCGATCGCAGGGTTGAACACGCTGAGGAACGTGAGGAACGCGGTCGCGCCCGCCGCAACGGTGAACACGGCGGCGGAGATCGAAGCGGCATCGAGGGCGACGTCGAACTCGCGCTCTCCGGACCGGAGTGCGAACAGCGCCGTCACGAGAACGCCGACCATTCCGGCGGCGGCAAGGTTCACCAGCAGCTTCGCGACCGGAAGCCCCCATCGCACGAACGGACCGGCATCGCCGAGCGGAAGCGGCGCCGCGCCGCCACCGAGTGCTAGTGCGCCGACCAGGGAGACGAGTGCCGCTCCAACGAGGATCATCGGCCCCGCAACCCGCAGCGTGCGGTGATTCACCTCATTGCTGCGCGGCATCACGTCGGCGCGGCGTGTACCGGGTTGCCCGCCACCCACGAGTCTTCGATGCTCTTTCGGCGTTGTCGTCAAGGTTGTTCTTCCGTTCTGGGCCATACGGGGTCACGCGGATCGTTGCACCAGCCGCAGGCGAGTGGACTCGGGTGCTATTCGCAGCCCATTCGCGCCTGGATGGACTTCATTGCGCTGATCTCGGCTGTTTGTCCCTTCTCGATGCTCTCTGCGACAGCCAAGGCACGCGGATCCGAGCCGAGTTCGGAGAGTGCCGCTGCCATCGGCATGGCGCCTTCGTGGTGACGAATCAGCAGCTCGAGAAATAGACAGTCGGCTTGCGGCCCGGTCGCACCCTTGAGGGCGGCGATCTCGTCAGCTGACGCCATGCCCATTTCGATGCGTGCCTGTTCCTCCGTCATGGCTGCACCATCGGACATCGTGTGGCCGCTGCCGCTTGGAGAGGCATCCATCCATTGCATCATCGGACCACCGGACTGCGGCAGGCCCCACTGCACGAGCCAGTCGTACATCTCGCCGCGCTGGCCAGCCTGCCCGGTGGCGACGTCATACGCGAGGATCCTCAGTTCGTCATCGGTCGTCTTGCGGTAGATCTCCATGGCCATTTCTATGGCCTGCGCGTGATGCACCTGCATGTCGCGTGAGAAGCCCGCCTCGGGAGAGTCGGTACCCGGCGTGGCCGCGCCTTGCGATCCGAAGGTCGAAAAGCGTCCCACAGCGAAGGTCAGCGCGCCGACCGCAATGAGGATGAGAAGGACGACTCCCCACCGCCGCCACCGCCGGGGTGCGGACGCGTCGATGTCTTCGATGTGGTTCATTGCTTTCCCGGTGCGTCGTACGCCCCGGTGCAGGCGGCGTTCGGCTCGGGGGCGTTCTGGCTGCGCCAGTACTCTTCGAAGAAGGCGCCAATACGCTCGTCGTCCGCCGAGTCGACCTTCAGCTGCTGGTTCCAGTTGGACAGCACTACCGGCGCATCCAGCCCCTCATATGGGGAGAGCACGACATAGGTGGAGGGCAGATGGCTCTTCAGCGCTGCGAGCTCCTCGCCCGCCACCTCGTCGGGGTCGTAGGTCACCCACACGGCGCTGTGCTCCATGGAGTGGACAGCGTTCTCGTTCGGAACCGGTTGGTCATAGATGCCGCAGTTCAACCAGACAGCATTGTGTGGACCGCCCGCCGGAGGGCTCTGCTCGTACTCGACAACACCCTCGACGTGCTCAGCCGTGTTCTCGAAGGTTTCGACGCCTTCGATCGTCGCCCCCTCGCTTCCCGCCTCGTACTGTCTTGGCGGCGACGGGGCGAGCACAACGGAGGCGACAACGAGGCCGATGATCACAACCGCTGACGTGGATCCGACGACCCACCAAACCAGCTTGCTGCGACGGCGTTTGGCGATCTGCTTCTGGTACTCGGCCAGTTTCGCTTGGCGCTTCTGCTCGCGCTGTTGCTTGACGGTCAGCTGGCCCTGCTGGGGTCGGTTGGCCGGATTCGAGTCGTTCGGGGTCATGCTTGCGCTTTCGTTCGGGGGGTCGGGCGGAATAGGGAGGAGGACTCAGTTGAGGCCGGAGTATGCGTGCAATCCCTTGAAGAACATGTTCACGATGGTGAAGTTGAACAGCACGGTGAGGAAGCCGATGATGCACAGCCAAGCGGAGCGGGTGCCGCGCCAGCCTCTGGTCGCGCGGGCATGGATGTACCCCGCGTAGAGCACCCAGATGACGAAGGTCCACACTTCCTTGGTGTCGAAGCCCCAGTAACGTCCCCAGGAGTCGTTGGCCCAGATCGCGCCGGCGATCAGGGTGAAGGTCCAGAACACGAAACCCACGATCACGAACCGGTACGCGAGGGCCTCGAGGGTGTCCGCGGCCGGTAGCGTCGCCAGGAAACGGGGGGCACGGGCACGAGCCGAGGTTGCGTGGTCGCGCCGTTCCCGGCGGGTTTGCATGAGCTGAGTGACCGCGAGGCCGCAGGCGATCGCGAACAGGGCGGTGGCTAGCGAGGCGACGAAGACGTGGATTACCAGCCAGACGCTCTTGAGCGGGTCCATCAGCGGGACCACGTCGACGTAGAACGTGATGGTAGCCCCGCCCAGCAGCAGCACGATCATTCCGATCAGGAATGCGCCCAGGAAGCGGAGGTCGTAGCGGAGCAGCACCAGCAGGTAGACGGCGACGATCAGGACGGTGCCGGTGAGGGCGAACTCGTACATGTTCGCCCAGGGCACGCGCTCAGCTGCGACGCCGCGCAAGATGGTTCCGGCCAGGTGGAACAGGAACGCGAGGACCGTCAGTGACGTCCCGATCCGCGCCCACAGCAGCCGCGGTCGCTGCGCGGGCAGAATGCGAACGCTATCCACCTGACCACTCCGTGTGCCCTCGGTCTGGGGGCTCGCCGTTGCAGCGGCGCCGACCAGAGCCGGCTCCCGCCGCGGGGTGCTGGCAGGGACCGATCGTTGGGAAAGATCGACGGCGTACGCGATGAATGCGAACAGGTAGGTGGCGATCGCCGTCCACACCAGCAGCAGCGAGATGCCGTCGAGGGAGAGCACGTCAGTTCCGGTCATAGGAAGTCATCCACTTCGTCGTTGCGCTCAAGGAATCGGCGTGATCGCGCGACGATTTCGTCCACGACATGGTCAGCCCGCGTTCGCTTCCAGCCAGGCGAGAGAGTCGACGGCGGTGCCGTCTATGTACACCTCGAAGTGCAGGTGGTTCGCGGTGGAGCGTCCGGTGCTGCCGACGAGTCCAACCAGCTGCCCGGCTGCGACAACCTGGCCAGGTACGACCTGCCGGCTTCCGGTCCGCATGTGCGGGTAGACCGTGCTCACCCGCTGCCCGTTCAGGACGGACTCCAGGACAACGGTGACTCCGTAGCCGCCATAGCTGTCCTGCGAGATCCGCACGACACCGTCGAGCGACGCGTAGACGGGGGTTCCGCCAGCGGCAACCATGTCGGTGCCCATATGCGCGCCGCCTCGAGAACCGAACCTGTCCGTTACTGTGAACGGGCCGCCCACCGGCCACCGCACTGATCCGTTGCCTGGCGGCACAATGCTGTAGTCGAACGGCACCGAGGCGACCATTGCAGAGGCCCGCGCACGCTCTGCGGCTGCTTCTGCCGCCTTCTTCTGGTCGATCTCCGCCTGAGTCGTGGCCGCGTAACTCTCCCGTGTGAGTTGTGTCTCGACTGAGTCGGAGGCGACGACCAAGGATTGGGCGTTATCGGACGCGACTTGCTGCAGCGTCGAGACCTCGACGTCCGCGGGCTGCCAGGCAGCATATCCGGGGAGCGCGAAGGCCGTGACCAGGCCTGCGACCGCCGCGAGAGCGGCCAGGGACCGGACCGGCCGTAGCACGATGCTCTTGCGGCGGGCGAGCGCCTCCGCCGGCACCCTGCGCACGGGGTCCGTGGTCATGCTGGTGGGTCGCAGGTGTCGGGCGCGGCGGAGGCTGCGGCGCGTGGGGGGCGTCGGAGCCTGGGCGCCGTCTCGCTGGGTAATCGGTTCAGTCACTAATTCCTCCTTCGGTTCGGGGTCAGATGGAGACGCCGCGGGCGGCGAGGAAGTGCACCGGGTTGACCGGCGCATTGTTGACGTAGGCCTCAAAATGCAGGTTGCAGCCGAACGCGTTGCCGGTATTGCCTTCGCTGCCGATCAGGTCGCCCGCGTTCACTCGTTGGCCATATCGCACGTGGAACCCGCCGTTACGAATGTGCGCGTATCCGGTGCCGATTCCGCCACCATGGTCGATCTTGATGTAGTTTCCATAGCCGCCGTTGTAGCCGGCGTAGACGACGGTGCCCGCTGCGGCGGCGTAGATCCCTGAGTTGCAGCCGCCGCTCAGATCGACGCCGTAGTGATAGCTGGTTGAGCAGTACCCGTTGCCGCACTGCGAGCTGCGCGGCCCGAACCCGGACGTGCGCCGCCCGGATGTCGGCCGCGCCCATCCGGAAGCGACCACACCTCCACCTCCGCCCGATGCCGCGAGCCGTTCCGCTTCGGCGCGCTGTGCCGCTCGCCGCCGCTCCTCGGCGATACGGGCGGCTTCCACCCCGGCCTGATAATCGGCGATAGTCTTCGCCGTCGTGTCCTCGAGGGCAGCCAGTTGTGCTCGCAATTCGTCAAGGTGAAGTGTCTGAGCGTCCAGCGCGGCCTGCGCCGCTTCGGCGGCTCGCTGCGACTCGATCATCTTCTGCTCGGCGGTCTGCTTCAGCCGGTCGCGCTCCTCACGGGCCACCACGGCTTGATCGGTGAGGCTTTGCGCCGCATCGCGAGCAGTGAGTGCCGCAGCGTAGACCACCTGGTTCCGTTCGAGGAGCTTGTCCATCACGCCCAGCCGGGAAAGCAGGTCGTCCGCTGTATCCGCCGACCCTGCGAAGAACAGCTCGAGGGTGGTCTTGTCGCCTCCATCGCGGTACAGCTGCGCGGCGACCCGTCCGGCTTCGTTCGCCGCGTCAGTCGCATTCGCTGCTTGTTCATCGGCCTGGGCCTGCAACGCGTCCGCGCGGATGGACGCGTCGAAGTACTCCTGCTGGGCGGTGTAGAACGCGTCGGCCGCCTGCTCTGCGGCGGCTCGGGTGCTCGCCACCTGCCCGGTGAGGCTCTGGATGAGGCCCTGGATGCGTTGCACCTCGGCGGCCTTGGTCGCCTGGTTGGCCTTCGCAGCCTGCACGTCCTCCCACGACGGATAGGTCGCCGCGAATGCGGCCGGCAGCATTGGGCCGCCGACCACAACCGCTACCAGGCTCGTTGTCCCCGCCGTCAGCAGAGTGCGTCGACTCACCCCGTATCCGAAGGTCCTGCTCTCGGCGGGCGTCGGCGCGCATCCGCGTTCCTCAGCCAGTGGCTCACCGACAACCGGCACATTGCTTTCCGCCACCTGCGTTCCCACCGCCGGGGCAAGGCGACCCCTGACAGACCTCCACCTTGAGGTTTTCACGAACGTCTCCCCCGATCAATCAAGCAATCTGTGAGGCCAGCACGAGTGCGGGCACCGTGTGAAAAACCCGCAGCAGCGAGACCACCGACTGCTGTGAGGACGATGAGACCGGTGAGCCAGGGTCCCAGGATCACGGCGGGTGTGAGGCCTGTCCGCAGGGGGACTGTGCTGATCGACGCGTCAGCGGTGTCGACACCGATGCTGTCGACGGTGGTGCCGTCCGGGGCGATGACCTGGCTGGTGCCTACCGTGGAGACGTTGACGACCGCGCGGCCGGTTTCGATGGCGCGCATCCGGGCGAACGCGAGCTGCTGCAGGTTCTCATCGGTTCCACGGAAGTCGGCGTTGTTGGTCTGGAATACGAACACTTCTGCGCCGACGCGGGCGGCGTCCCAGATCACGGCGTCGTAGATCACGTCGAAGCAGATCGCCAACCCCACCCCGACGTCCCCGACCTGCACGATGGGCGGGTTGGTGCCCGGGGTGTACTCGCGTTGGATCAGTCCGACCAGGTCGGGGACGATCAGCTCGTAGAACCACCGGTCCGGCACGTACTCCCCGAACGGGACCGGGTTGACCTTGTCGTGCCACTGCCGGCCCGTGGGATCCGCGGTCCACAACAGGGACGTGTTGAACACATCGGCGCCGCGGATGGTGGCGGCGTTCATCAGCAACGGCGCCCCGGCCGAGCGCACGACCCGGTCCAACGCCTCGGCGGCGGCGGGATCACTGAGCGGGTCGGCGTCGACGCCGCCCTCCGGCCAGGCCAGCAGATCCATCGGCTGCCCGTACAGCGGCACCGTGGCGGCGGTCTGCGCGGCAAGGACATCGCCGGGCGCCTTGTCGTCGAAGTACCCGGTGGGGCCGTTGCCCTGCACCCATCCCACGCGGAACTCCCCGGCCGGCGCGGTGGGGAACTGCGGCGCTATCACCAGGAGAGCGGCGACGCTCACAGCAGGATGCAGCCCGAGCATGAAGCGGATGCCGCCGGCGCGGATCCACTGCACCACAGAGGCGCACAGAATGACGATCAGCAGGGACAGGCCGGTCACGCTCGTCCACGACACGGCCTCCGCGAGCGGGCCGCCCACCTGGGTCATCCCGAGGCGCGCCCACGGGAACCCGGAGTACGGCCACGCACCCATCACCACCTCACGGGCCGTCCACAGAACCCCGATCAGCGGCGGTACCGCGAGCAGCTGCACGAGGCCGCGGGCCGGATAGCGGGCGGTCCACCGGTAGGCGAGCGCGATCGGCACCGCGCCCGCGCCGAACAGGACCGCTTCCAGCCCGGCGAGGGCAAGCCACGGCACCGGGCCGAGGAACTCCCCCACCCACACCAGATGGGTCGTGTAGAACACGGCGCCGAACACAGTGCCGACCAGCAGCGCCCCGCCGATGCTGCGGCCGATCAGGGCCACCAGGGCGACCGTGACACTCACGAACGTCAACGGCCACCACCCCACCGGTGCGGAGGCGAGATCCAGCAGCAGGCCGGCGGCCGCGGATGCCAGCACCGCCGCCCACACCGGCAGCGACCATGCCGCCACGGTGCGGCGCGGCGTCTCCTGCTCCGGCGCGGCGGCCGGGGCGGGTGTCGGCAAAGGCGTGCGCATCGGTCAGGTGTCTTTCTGGTGGAGTCGGGTGAGGTAGTCGTTGTACGCGTCGAGCTCAGGGTCGCCGTGCGCGTCAGCGCGACGGTCGGCGGCGACCGCTTGGGCGGTGTCGTCGCGGAACCAGCGGTGCATGACGTAGATGAGCATCAGCAAGGTGGGGGCCTCGCCGTAGGACCAGGCCAGCCCGCCGGCGAGGCGCTGGTCTTCGATCGGGTCGATGCCCAGCGCGCTCGTCGGACCGGCGAACCCGTCGATGAGGGTAGTGGTGGCCATCATCAGGAAGACGCCGAAGAAGGCGTGCAGGGCGGCCTCGGCGAACACGTCCAGGGCGCGGCCGCCGTGGCTCATCCGCACCGGCAGCGGGTCCGACGACAGGATCGGGATGGTGAACAGCATCCCGGCGACCAGGAACCCGACCTCGAGGAGGGTATGGCCGGTGACGGTCGCAAGGATCGGATCGGCGAAGTTCGCCAGGTAGAGGCCGTAAAACGCGAACAGATACAGCGGCACCGCCAGCCACGGGCTGAGCAGCCACCGTCCCGTCCGGCTGCGCAGCCCGGCATGTGCGACGCGGAGTAGTAGGAGGCCGGGGCCGTGGTGTGGGGTGGCGCGCAGCAGCAAGGTGCCGGGGGAGCCGAGGACCAGCAGCGGAGGGATCGCCATCATCAGGGTGAGCTGCTGGAACATGAACACCGAGAACAGGGCGTACCCGAAGTTCTCCACGGCCAGACCGGTGACGGCCGCGAGGGCGACGCATCCGAGTAGGAAACTGCTCGTCCGCCAGATCGGCCATCGGCGGCCGCGCACCCACATGCGAATCGCGCCGGCCAGGTAAGCGACCGCGAGCAGCCCCGCCAGAATCGGCAGCAGCGGGGCCGGCAGCGGCGCCGGGGTGAGGAACCCGCCGAGAGTCGGCGGGGCGTCCGGGATCCACACGCTCACGGGGTGCCTTTCACCGGTGGCTCGACGCCGAGGGCCTGCGCGTGGCGGGTGGCGAGTTCGTCGACGGCGCGCGCCAGTGTGGGGTCTTCGCCCCGGGCGAGGCCGGCGTATTCGACGTGCACACCATCCGGGGTGGTGCGGGCTTTCACCCAGAGCCGGCGGCGGGGCACGAACAGGCCGGCGAACAGGCCGAGGGTGGCGAGCACGGAAAACGCGAGCACCCAGCCGCTGCTGGGGTCGCGTTGGATCTGCAGCGACGCGAACCGCTTCACCGGTTCCTCCGCCGTAACCTCCTCCCACGTAATCGTGCCCCACCCGTTCGGCAGGTCGACAGTGGCGCCCGGGGTGAGCTCAAGGGAGTCGGCGGCGGTGTCGCCGCCGGTGTGCTGGGTGAGCCCGTCGACCTCGAGCGTGTACACCGACCTCGGAGTGCCGTCGTCGATGCCGAGATCCCCGCTGAACACGTTGAGAGTCAGCACCGGATTGACCACGTCCGGGTAGACGGAGGTGAACGCGCCGGAGGGCAACACCCCCTGGGTGGGGTAGAAGAACCCGACCAGCCCGACCTGTTCGGGCAGCCCGTCCGGGATCTTGATGATCCCCAGCGAGGTCATGTTGGAGTCCTGCGGCAGGAACGGCTGCGACTCGCTGTACACCACCTCGCCGGCGGCGTCGCGGATCGTGAGGGTGGGGGCGTAGCCGTTGCCGAGCAGGTAGATGCGATCGCCGTCGACGGTGATCGGGTAGTTCACGATCACGCTCTGCGCCCGATCGTCCTGCCCGGGTTGGCGGATGGTGATGTCGGCGGAGAAGTCTCCGGCCTGGCCTGCGCCGGGGGTGCCGGGCAGCCGGTAGGAGACCTGGAAGTCGTCGAGGGTGAGCGAGTAGGGGGCAAGGCCCGTGCCGTCGACGAAACGGCCGGGGTTGAACGAGGAGTAGTCGCTGAGCGCGTTCACGAACGTGGTGCCCTCCACCACCACCCGCTGCCCGGTATACGCGAACGACCCGCCGATCGCGACCGAGACCAGCACGCCGACGAGGGCGACGTGGAAGATCAGGTTGCCGGTCTCGCGCAGGTAGCCGCGCTCGGCCGACACCGACGCGGCTCCGCGGGCGTCGTATCGCTCCACCCGGTATCCGGCCTTGCGCAGCTGCTCTGCCGCGACGTCGATCGCGTGCGCGGCCGGGTCGGTCCTCCCTTCCTCTCTCGGCAAGGTCAGTTCCCGGTACTCCGAGAGCCGCGACAGCCGGGCCGGGGTGCGAGGGGGGCGGGAGCGGAGCGCCTTGTAGTGGTGCTTGGCGCGCGGGATCACGCAGCCGATCAGGGAGGTGAACAGCAGCAGATAGATCGCGGAGAACCACGGCGACAGGTACACGTCGAACAGGCCGACCGCATCGGCGAGGGGGAACACGTCGGGGTTGTCCCGCTCCCACTGGATGACACCGTTGGGGTCGGCGCTGCGCTGCGGGAACAGGGACCCGGGGACGGCGGCGATCGCGAGGAACAGCAGCAGCACCAGCGCGGTGCGCATGCTGGTCAGCTGCCGCCATGCCCACCGCAACCACCCGGTGATGCCCAGCGCCGGCTGGGTGATCTCCGTCGCGGATTCGCTGTCGGCGTGGTCGCCGGGGCGTAGCGGGTCGGCGGTGACGTCGATGCCGGTGTCAGAGCGGGAGGGGGACATTGATCACCACCTGTTGCAGCTGCGACATCAGCGCCGTCCACAGCCCGGTCACCATCAGCAGGCCGAGGGCGATGAGCATGGCCCCGCCGATGATGTTCAGGGCGCGGATGTGGCGGCGCAGGAACGTCACCGATCGGGACGCCCACCCCCATCCGGCCGCGAGGATCAGGAACGGGATGCCCAGGCCCAGCGAGTACGCGAGCCCGAGCAGGCCCGCGCGGGCGGGGTCACCGAGGTTCCACGACATAGAGATGATCGCTGCGAGCGTCGGGCCGATACAGGGGGTCCAGCCGACGCCGAGCGCGAACCCGAGAAGCGGCGCCCCGATCAGCCCGGTCCTACCCTGGGCGCGAGGGCGGAGGGTGCGCTGGGCAATGCCGAAGAAGCCGAGGAACACCAGGCCGAGGGCGATGATGACGACCCCGAAGACGCGAGTGAGCACATTGGCGTATTGCAGCAGCAGGTACCCGAAGGTGCCGCCGAGGATCGTGACGGCGACGAACACCACGGTGAACCCGGCGATGAACAATGTCACGCCCAGCAGCAGCCGCGCGCGCTCCGCCGTCACCGTGCGCCCCCCGTCCACCGTGGGGGCCGCGGTCGTCGTGGTGGTGCTGCCGAGGTAGCCGAGGTAGCCGGGCACCAACGGCAGCACGCACGGGGACACGAACGAGACCAGCCCGGCGAGAATCGCGACCGGGATCGCGACCCACAGGGCACCGTCGACGATCACCTGGCCCGGGTTCACGAGCTGTCCTCGGCGAGGGTATCGGCGACCAGGGTGGACAGAATCGACGCGCTGGCCAGCTGCCCGATGATCCGCGCCGCGACCCGCCCCTCCCGGTCGATGACCAGAGTGGTGGGGGTGGCCTGGATCGGGGTGACCTGCGCGAACGCGAGCTTGACCCGTCCGTCGTTCACGTCGATCACGCTCGGGTAGGTGACGTTGTTGTCTCTCGCGAACGATAGTGCGGTGGCGGGCTGGTCGTAGGTGTTCACCCCGAGGAAAGCGACGCCCTGATCCTGGTACTCCTGCCAGACCTCCTCGAGCAGGGGCGCTTCGACGATGCACGGCCCGCACGCGGCGTACCAGAAGTTCACCACCAGCACCCCGCCGCGGTAATCGTCACTGGACACCGTCTCGCCGGTCTCGGTGACCCCCTCGAACACCACCGGCTCCCCGCGGTCGGGATCCGGAATCTCGACGACCTGGAAGTCGCCAGCGATGTAGCCCTTCTCGTTCCCGTCCCGGTACTGCTGCGCAAGCGAATCGCTGGACGTGCACCCGGCCAGCAGCAGCGCCGCGACCAGCGTCACAGCGACAAGGACGCGGCGCCGGATCATGCGCGCTTGACCTTGATCAGGGCGCCGGCGACCAGGAACACGACCGCCGCGACCGGCTGCGCCGCAGTCCACACCGGGCCGGAAAACGGGAACGGGAACACCGGGTTCCAGATCACCACGATCACCGCAAACACCGGCAGCCACCACCACTGCCGCGCCTGGATCGCGAACCACCCCACGATGACCGCGAAGATCGCCGCGACAAACAGCACCACCGTGAACCAGTCCCCACCCATCAGCACCGGCGCGAGGAACAACACCGCCGCCGCGAGCAGCCCCGGCGCAAACGCATTGCGCTGGTACACGGACGGAGTCCGCTGCTTCGCCATCATGACCCGCTCCCTACGGAGCCCGTCGCAGGCGACGCACCGGTTGCCGCGCTCGCGCGGGCGCGGCGGTGACGGACCCACAGGCTCAGGCCGAGGACGATGACGCCGGCGCCGAGGGCGACGTCGGCGAGGTTGCCGATGAACAGGTTCCCGTAGGCGAGGAAGTCGGTGACGTGCCCGACCCCGAACCCAGGGGGGGAGAACAGCCGGTCGATCAGGTTCCCGATCGCGCCTCCCAGGATCAGGCCGATCCCCATCGCCCACCATCCGGTCCGCGCCCGCGCGGCGGCCACAACCAGCAACACCACGGCACCGACCCCGAGGAGAGTGAGCAGCCCGGTGACCCCGGCTCCGAGAGAGAGGATCGCGCCGGGGTTGAACGCGAGCTGCAGCCCGAGCAGATCCCCCAGCAGCGGGATCCGCTCCTCCTGACTCAACCCTCCCAGTGCGGCCGCCTTCGTCGCCTGGTCGACCAGGACCACCACAGCGGCGGCCAGGCACGCGACCGCGAACCGCCGGGTCTGCTCACGAACCATCAGCGGCTCCTCGTGCGTTCGCGGCGGTCGCTGATACCCCGGCCATCAGACCGGCTATCAGGAAGAGACCTTTGGTGTCAGAAGTCGAAGAGGTCACCGAGGAACCCTTCCTTCCGCCGACGCCCGGAGCGACCGTGATGATCCCTGTCGCGGTCAGAACGGTGGTCGCCCTCCCGCGGATAGGGGGCGGTGCTGGTTTGCCGGCCGCCGCCGGCGAGGTCGGCGGCACGGTCGATGATCTTGTCGAGCTCGCCACGGTCCAGCCAGACGCCCCGGCACTGCGGGCAGTAGTCGATCTCTACCCCGGAGCGTTCCGTGATCAGCAGGGCGGTCCCGTCGACCGGACATTTCATGAGGGGTTCTCCTTCTGTTGCTGGTCGTCGGCGGGTCCACCATCCGCGGCGGCTGCGGCTGCGGCTGCTCGGTCGCGGCGACGACGCTCTCTGGCCACCATGAGCACGACCACCAGCGCGCCGCCCAGCACGATCACGCCGCTGGCGACAGTCAAGATCGGCAGAAGCTCCCCACCCCCGGAGGGCTCACCGTGACCGGGGTTCCCGGTGGTGTCGGTGGACGTCGGAGACGGGTCGGGTGTCTGCTCCTCGGTCGCTTCGGGGGTGGGGGCGCTGGTGGGGACGGTGATCGCTTCGACGGTGTACTGGTACTCGTTGCTGATCGGGTGCCCGTCGCTGGACACGACCCGCCACCGCACCGTGAACACCCCGGTCCGACCCGGCTGCACAGCCTGGGTGACCGTGGTCCCGTCGATGACCGGATCCCCCGATGCGATGTTCTGCCCGTCCGCGGCGACCACCTCGATAATCACCGCACTGAAATCGGTGAGGATCTCACCGCTGAACGTCAGCGAGATCTCCCCCGGGACCACGCTGACCGTGGATCCGGCTTCCGGAGACGAGGAGACGATCTCATCGTGCGCGGCTGCGGGCGCCGCGGTGGCGAACAGGAGCCCGGCGGCCAGCAGCAGCGCCGTCAGAGCGGGCAGGAGGAGGACGCGTCTCCATGAGCCGGATCGGTGCGGGTGTTCGTGGTCGGTGACCGTGGTCAAAGCGGTGGTCCTTTCAGGGCCGGTTGATGATGTGCTGGGCGATCGTCGTCGCGTCTTTCCACACCCCGGCGAGGGTGTCGGAGCCGCGGCCGCCGTACTGCGGCATCCCCGCCACGAACAGCCCGGGCAGCCCGGTCAGGGTGCGCCGCGGCCGGTCGACGCGGGCCGGCTCCGGGAGCCAATCGTCGCCGGGCGTGTAGCCGGTGGCGAGGATCACCGACCGGGGGGATGCCTGCGTGCCGTCAGCGAAGATCACCACGTCGCCGGTAGCGTCCTCCACCGCAGCTGCGATCGTGACCCCGACGCGGCGCAGCTGCTCATAGCTGTCGCCGAAGACCGGCTCGGGGCGACGCTCCCGCGAGAACAGCGGCACCCTCTCCCCCGCCGCGACGGGATAGCTCATCGCGGGGCGATGCTGCCGCCGGGTTCGCACGGACAGCGTCACGGTGTGCGACGCGGACAGTTCGCGGGCCAGCTGCACACCGCTGTTCCCGCCGCCCACGATGAGCACGTCGCCGACGGGGATCTGCTTCGGGTACAGGTACTCGCTGCTGTGCAGCACCACCCCGGGCACCGTCAGCAGAGAAGCCCACTCCGGAATCCGCGGGTGCGCGGCCGCGCCAGTCGCGCAGATCACGTTGCGGGTCTGCACCTCCCCTGCCGTCGTCGACAGCAGCAAAGTCGAACCGTTCCCGCGGTGCTCCACCCCGGTCGCCTGGATGCCCCAGACCGTCTCCACGCCCAGCCCGGCTTCCACGAAGGTGAGGTAGTCCGCCATCTCGTCCACTCGCGGATGCCGGCGCTGGTCACCCAGCAGCCGCCGCGGAGACAGCGCGCTATGCCGGGCGTCGCTGAGAAGCTCCATCGAATGCCACCGTGAGGACCAGGAACGCTGCCCCGTGCTGGCGGCGTCGATCACGACGAACTCGTGCTGCGGCCGCAGCCCTTCCGCGCTCAGAGCCGCGGCAACCGCGAGCCCGGACTGCCCGGCGCCGACGATGATCGCCCGCCGATGCGTCAAACCCGCCCTCATCACTGGCCACCGTTCACCGCAGCCTGGATGGCGTTCTCGAGGTCGTCCCACTCCTGCAGCTCGAGCAGCTCACCGTCGAGGAAGAACGTCGGGGTGCTGCTCACGCCAAGCGCCTGGCCCTCCTCGAAGTCCAGCTCCACCCGCTCCGTCGTGGCCGGGTCCGCCACGGCGGCGTCATAGGCGGCCATGTCCAGACCGATCTCCTCCGCGAAGCCACGGAACAGGTCGGCGCGAGACTCCTGCGCCTCACCCCACTCCGCCTGCGTCTCGAACAGCCGGACATACATGTCCTCGAACCGGTCCTGCTGCGCGGCCGCCTCCGCCGCGACCGCCGCGTTCTTCGAGTTGAAATGGCCCGGCAGCGGGAAGTAACGGACCACATACGTGATCTCCCCCGCGAACTGCTCCCGCAGATCCTCCACGATCCGGAAGAACGCACCACACGCCTCACACTCGAAGTCGAGGAACTCCACCAGGGTGACAGCGCCCTCCCCGCCGTCGTCGAGGACATGCGAGCTCTCCCGCACTACCTGCGGGGATGCGTCACCGCCCCCAGATGGTGGAGCGGTCTGGCTCTGATTGACAAGGACGTAGATCAACGCGGCGCCCACCAGCACCACCACAACGGCGATGGTGACGAGTGTCGCCTTCACAGGGGTTTTCATCGGGTACTCCAAACCAAGACACGGCACAGGACAGAACCCGGGCACGCAACCCGGGACGAAGCGCCACCCGAAAGGGCGGCGTGCCAAATGTCAGGTTCGGGAAAGACCCAACTGCGTCAACGAGAAGACAATCGGGTGAGCACGAGCGGCCGGCGCCGGAAGCAGCGAAGGCCTTCGTGGTCGGTCACCGAGAACCGGAGGCATCCGCCGACGCCACAATCCCCGCAGCACCACCATGAACGTCAACCCGCACAACACGCCCAGCATGCACAGCGCAGCGCCCACCAACGCGTTCGGCCCAGAAGCGACGCCACCGGCGACTGCTTCATGCTCGGCCGGGGCATCTGCCACGGGCTCGACGTGCGGGTCCATCAACCCAGATATCACCAGCGGGACAGGAGACGAACCGTCCGCCTCCGTGTGGCCAGTCGCTGCCAGACCCAGCATCAGCAGCAACGCCAAACCGACGCTGGTAATGAGCCTCATTATCAACAACTGCTCATTCAGCGTCACGGAGCGCGGAGTCTGGGCCGAAGAGACCATCGCCAACAGCCTACCGTGCGCGCCCAAGCGCCACTCTGAGCCGGGTTCCGTCGACCCTTGGGCAACGCCATCTTCACCTGAAACTACAACTCTCGCTCCGACACTTCCCATGATTCGTGTCCGATCCGAGCACCGGTGCGCCCCGTCAAAGTTCAAATTCGCAACTTGCTCGAAAGAGCGCGTGGACTTTGCAACTCCTATCGAGAACCTTCATCCCGGCCGAGCCGCCTTGGTCGGCAGGGGTTGCATTCCCTACTTGGGTACGGGTTTACCGTTGGCGCATGACCGATTTTCTGGAACTCTTCGAGCAGGCTCCCGAAGCATGCACGTTGCCCACGGTGGACCGTCCGCTGCGGGTCTCCGAGTTCGCCGAGCTCTTCGCGACCGCGACGGAGACCGTCGCCCGCTCCTCCTTGACTCGGGCGGTGGTGACCCTTCCGCTGGAGTCGCTGGCGACGGCGAGAGATCTCGCGGAGCGCGAGACGGCGTGCTGCTCGTTCTTCACGTTCACGACCAGTCCGGTCGGGGGCAGCGCCGTGATGACGATTGAGGTTCCCGAGCAGTACGCCGACGTGCTCACGGCGCTCACGAGCCTCGCCGACTCGGCGCGATGACGACGATGCTCCGCAACGGCTCGGGTTCGCTCTGAAGAGGTCGCCGAGCTGCTCGACACCGGACGCCGCGACCCCAGACCTGCGCACCCGCGCGCTCGAGAAGATCGACGAGATCGAGCAGAAACTGGCCGACCTCACCGCGATCCGCGCGTCGCTGCAGCAGGTGGTCGAAGCCCGCTGCGACAGCCTGACCGGCTGCACCTGCGCCGACTGCCCGATCCCCTATGTCGACATCGCGCACCCCGAAGGAGCACCCGCATGAGCGCCCCCGAAACCACGACAAGCTGCGCGCGCAAGGCACTCACCGAGGAGGGCGTGCCGACGCGCACGAAGGTGGCCGGACTGCTCGCTCTGCTGGCCTGCGTGGGCTGCTGCGCACTCCCGTACCTGATCGTCGCCGGGATCGTCACCGGCGCTGGCGCCGCGGTCCTGCAGCAGACGCTCATCGCGGCCGCCGCGGGACTTGCCGCTCTCGCCCTGGGCATGTGGTGGCTGCGCCGACGCCAGATCGCGAAGCGACGCGCCGCAGCCGGCGGATCCGGGTGCGGCGACGCGAACTGCGCCTGCTGAGACCCGATCCCGCCGTCCGGGAGAATGGGACGATGCGAGCGAGCGTCGAGTGGATGGAACGACACCAGGTGCTGCTCTACCTCGCCGCCCTTGCCCTGGGAGCTGCGGTCGGGCTGCTCATCCCCGCGGTCGCCCACCCGGCCGAGCTCGCGATCAACCCGGTGCTGGGGCTGCTGCTCTACGCGACCTTCCTCGGTGTGCCGTTCGCGAAGATCGGCACCGCGTTCCGTGACTGGCGATTCCTCACCGCCGTCATGATCGTCAACTTCGTCCTCGTGCCGGTCGTGGTCTGGCTGTTGTCGCGGATCGTCGCCCACGATCAGGTGCTGCTCGTCGGCGTGCTGTTCGTGCTGCTCACCCCGTGCGTGGACTACGTGATCGTGTTCACCGGGATCGCCGGCGGCGCGAAGGACCGCCTGCTCGCGGCCGCGCCGCTGCTGATGATCGCCCAGATGCTGCTGCTGCCGTTCTACCTCTGGCTCTTCGTCGGCGCCGAGTTCGTCTCAAGCGTCGACCTCGCCCCGTTCGTCGAGGCGTTCCTGCTGCTCGTCGTGCTGCCGCTCATCGCGGCGGGACTCACACAGCTCGCCGCCCGCACCCCGTGGGGTGCACGGCTGCAGGACGCCGTACTCGGGGCGATGGTGCCGTTGATGATGCTCACCCTGGCCGTCGTCGTCGCCTCACAGATCGCCGGCGTCGGCCAGCAGATCGCATCGCTGCTGCTCACGATCCCCGTCTACGTGCTCTTCGCCGCCCTCATGATCCCGATCGGCGCCCTCGCCGGCAGCGTCGCCCGACTCGACGTCCCCGGCCGTCGAGCGGTCGTATTCAGCGGCGCGACCCGCAACTCGCTCGTCGTCCTCCCGCTCGTCCTTGCGCTGCCGCCCGCGTTCGACCTCGCGCCGCTCGTCGTGGTCACCCAGACCCTCGTCGAGCTCCTGGTCATGGTCGCGTTCGTCCGCCTCATCCCACGGCTCATCCCGAACAGACATCCCGTGGTCGCTGTGGCTTAGGAGCGATCTGCCTCGGTATGCGGTCTGCCGTGTTCTCGCCGTCGACGGTCGGTTCGTCAGCGGGACGCGCGTGTCAAGCGCGCGGGCGCCGAGCTGCGCGGAGCCCGTTGAGGATGACGATGACCTCCGCGACCTCGTGCACGAGCACGACTGCCGCGAGCCCGAGGATGCCGGTGATCGCCAGCGGCAGCAGAACCGCGATGATCGCGATGGACAGCACGACGTTCTGGTTGATGATGCTTCGGCCGCGGCGGGCGTGGGCGAGGGCCTGCGGGATGAGGCGCAGGTCGTGGCCGGTGAACGCGACGTCGGCGGACTCGATCGCCGCGTCCGCGCCTTTGGCTCCCATCGCGATTCCCAGGTCCGCGGCCGCCAGGGCGGGGGCGTCGTTGATGCCGTCCCCGATCATGGCCGTGGGTTGCGATGCGGACAGCTCCGCGACGGCGCTGGCCTTATCCTCGGGGCGCAGCTCGGCGCGCACGTCGCTGATACCTGCCTGTGCGGCCAGGGCCGCCGCGGTGCGGGCGTTGTCGCCGGTGAGCATCGTCACCCCGATTCCGCGGCGGTTGAGCGTGGCGATGACCTCGGGAACCTCGGGGCGCAGCTCGTCCCGGACCCCGATCGCGCCGGCCGGCCGGTCGTCGCGGTACACGATGACGACGGTCATCCCCTCGGATTCCATCACTGTCACCTCGTCGGCCAGTGTGCTGGCGGCGAGCCAGCGGGGGCTCCCGACAGCGACACGGACACCGTCGAGGGTGCCGGCGATGCCGTGCCCGGCGGTCTCGCTGACCTCCTGCGCGGTCGGCGCGTCGGGAGCGGCGTTGGTGATCGCGGCGGCCAGCGGGTGCGTACTGTGCCCTTCGAGGCTCGCCGCCCACGCCAGCACTTCATCTTCGGTCGCGCCCGCAGTGGTCACGACGCGGGCCACGGTGGGCTCGTTGCGGGTCAGCGTGCCGGTCTTGTCGACGGCAAGGTGGCGGATGCCGCCGAATCGCTCGAACGCGGCCCCGGACTTCACCACCACACCGAACTTCGACGCCGCACCGATCGCGGAGACGACCGTGACCGGGACGGCGATCGCCAGAGCGCACGGGGAGGCTGCGACGAGTACCACCAGGGCGCGGGTGATCCACAGCTCGGGGTCGCCGCTCAGCAGCGAGCCGAGTACGCCGACGAGCACGGCGAGGATCATCACGCCGGGCACGAGCGGGCGGGCGATCCGGTCGGCCAGGCGGGCACGGTCGCCCTTCTCGGCCTGGGCCTGCTCGACCAGCTCCACGATCGTGGTGAGCGAGTTGTCGGTGCCGGCGGCGGTCGCCTCGACTTCGAGGACGCCTGTCGTGTTGATCGACCCGGCTGACACGTCGACACCGGGCTCGACCTCGACCGGGATCGACTCGCCCGTGATCGCGGACGTGTCCAGACTGCTTCGGCCAGCCCGCACGATGCCGTCGGTGGCGATCCGCTCGCCCGGCCGGATCACGAGCACGTCACCGACGCGCAGCTCCTTCGCCTCGACCTCGGCCGTGGCGTCGCCGCGCTTGACCAGAGCGGTGTCGGGTACGAGCTTCAACAGTGCCCGCAACCCTGCGCGGGCGCGGTCCATTGCCTTGTCTTCCAACGCCTCCGCAATGGAGTACAGGAACGCCAACGCAGCGGCCTCCTCGACGTAGCCAAGGATCACCGCGCCAGTGGCGCTGATGGTCATCAGGAGTCCGATGCCGAGCTTGCCCTTGGTGAACAGCTTGCGCAGCGCACCGGGGACGAACGTGTACGCGCCCAGCAGCAGACCGATCCAGAACAGCACCAGGCCGGCGGTCTCCGCGCCAGTCCATTCGCATATCAGGCCGGCGGCGAACGCGACGCCGGAGGCGATGGGGATCAGGACGCTTGGACTCCGATACCAGGGCCGGTCGTCGTCGTCGTCATCGTCGAGGTCGACACGCTCGACCTGCGAACCCGTGACCGTGCTCACGCGCTCGCCTCCCCCACCACGCAGCCCTCAACCCCACAGTCGGGGTCCATGCACGGCACGCTCTCGTCGACGGCCAGGGTCACGTCGACGAGCGTGGTCAGCGCGCGGGTCAGGTGCGGGTCCGCGACCTCGTAGCGGGTCTGCCGACCCTCGGGCTCGGCCACCACGATCCCGCACCCGCGCAGGCACGTCAGATGGTTCGACACGTTCGAGCGCGACAGCCCCAGCTCCCGGGACAGCACGGCAGGGTAGCTCGGGCCGGCCAGGAGGGTCAGGAGGATTCGGGAGCGGGTCGGGTCGGCCATAGCCCGTCCGAGCCGGTTCATCACGTCGAGTCGATCGGCAATAGTCAGCATACGATGACTATACACCCAACGATGTACAAACCCGCGGGCCCCGGAGGCGACAATCGGGTCAAGTTTATGGTTGGGCGTAGGCTTCCTGGCGGGCGGCTTTCCAGACGACGCGGGCGGCATCTGCATTGAGCAGGCCGATGGCGATGCCGACGACGATGTCCAGCCATCCGGTGACGAACCAGATGGTGAGCACGCCCACGGCGATGATCGCGAGGTTGGCGAGGGCGTCGTTGCGTGCCGAAAGCCAGGCCGCTTTGGTGAGGCTGCCCGCTTGGTGGCGGTGCCGGGCGAGGATGGTCGCGCAGGCGAGGTTGACGGCGAGGGCGCCGAGCGCGGTGATCGACAGGGCGGCGGGGTCGGGCGCGACTGGGTCGAGGATCTTCACGATCGCAGTCCAGATCGTCGCAACGGCCGGGATGAGGATCACGAACGCCAAGACGCTTCCCGCGATCGCGCGGCGGCGCACCGGCCAGGGGATCGCCGCGTAGATGAGCAGGTTGACCGCGGCATCCTCGAGGAAGTCCACGCTATCGGCGAAGAGAGAGACCGATCCGATCGTGAGGGCGACGGCGAACTCGATGCCGAAGTACGCCAGGTTCAGCGCGGCGACGATCAGCACCACACGCCTGAGAGCATCCATACTTCTCATCCTCGCTGGGGGACAGCTGCGCCCCGTGCAGCCGTTGTAGGCTCGGCAGTCGCTGGGGTCGGTGGATAGGGTGAGCGAATGAGCCGGGACCCACAAGGCACGGTCTCCGGGTTGACGGCTGGGACCTCGCCGGGCCGTTGGCGAAAGTCGCTGCCGTTGGTCTTCCTTATCGGAGCCGCGGTCGGGGTGCTGGGTGGAATGATCGGCCTTGGTGGTGCGGAGTTCCGGTTGCCGCTGCTGATCGGCCTGTTCGGGCTGGCAGCGTTGCCGGCGATCATCATGAACAAGGCGATGAGCCTCATCGTCGTCATCATCGCCCTGCCCGCCCGTCTCCTCGGCGTTCCGCTGGCCGAGGTGCCCCCGTACTGGTACGTCATCGTGAACCTGCTGATCGGCAGCCTCATCGGCGCGTGGGTAGGGGCGAACTGGGCGACGAAGATCGCGAGCAAGACCCTCTACCGCGTCCTCGGGGTCCTGCTCGTCCTGATCGCCGTCGTCCTCGTGCTCACGCACTTCATCGGCGCCAACCCGCTGAATCTGCCTGTGACGTGGCAGTGGCTGATCGGCGTGGTCGCCGGGTTCGCGATCGGCGTCGTCGCCGCCCTGATGGGCGTGGCCGGGGGTGAGCTGCTGATTCCGACGATCGTGCTCCTCTACGGCATCGACATCAAGATTGCCGGCACCCTGTCGCTGGCGGTATCGCTGCCGACGATGCTGGTCGCGTTCGCCCGCTACAGTCGCGACAACAGCTTCACCGTCCTACGGCAGAACCCCGGATTCCTCATCGCCATGACCGCCGGGTCGATCGTCGGCACCATCATCGGCGGACTGCTGCTGGGCGTGTTCCCGAGCGTCGTCATAGTCCCGCTGCTCGCTCTGCTGCTCGTGCTGTCCTCGTGGAAGGTCTGGAACCACAAGTAGCGCGAGGAACGGTCATCTCTGCGCGGCGCTGCCGACAGCCGTGGCGTTCGGGATGAGCCGCGGGATCAGAGGTCGGTGCTGAATACGGTGCGTAGCGCGGTCATGGCATCGGGGCGTGCCTTGTAGTAGACCCACACTCCGCGCTTTTCCCGGTCGACGAGTCCGGCGTCGTGCAGGATCTTGAGGTGGTGGCTGAGGGTCGATTGGGATAGGTCGAAGCCCTCGGTCAGGTCGCACATGGCGCACGCTTCGCCGCTCTCGTGCGAAAGCACCATCGACATCAGCCGTAGCCGCACCGGGTCTGCGAGGGCCTTCAGCATCCGAGACAGAGGCTCCGCCTGGGTGGGGGTGATCGGCTCCCGGGACAACGGTGTGCAGTACCCGAGGGCGCTGCCCGGGGAAAGGGTCAGGGGCATTGACATGCCTCCAGTGTCCCACACTTCGATACTTTGACGAATATCGATATCTGCGTAGGATGGGAGCCGGACTTCGAAGTTGATCGAAGTCATCTCGACTGAAGGAGACACCCGTGAGTGCACCGATCCAGCTTGTTCGTTCCAAGTACCGCACCCTCGAAGGCGGGTGCGTGAGTTGCTCCGGCGACCTCGCCACGATCCAGTCTGTGCCGGGCGTGCAGGACGTCGACGCGCTGGCCTCCGGTGTCGTGCTGGTCACGCATGACGGCTCCGTGACTGACGCTGCCGTGATCGAGGCCGCCCAGAAGGCCGGGCTGCCCCTGGCCGCGGCAGGTCCTGCGCGTCCCCTCCGCGGCTAACCGCTCCCCGGAACGTCACTCCCAGGAAGAAGGACAACGGATGAGTATTGGCGCGAACCCACCGACACAGGTGGCACCCGTGACACCACGGGCTGTCCGGCGTCGGTGGTGGCAGGAGCCAGCGATGGTGACCTTGGGGGTTGCGTCGGTGCTGCTGGTCGCGGGCCTGGTCGTGGAGTGGTCAGCCCATCTCGAGCCGGTCTCGCTGGCGATGTTCTGGGCCGCGATCATTGTCGGGGGTGTCTATCCGCTGCGCAGCGCGGTTCGGGCGGTCCGCAACAAGCGGCTGACGATCACCGTGCTGCTGGTGGTGGCCGTGATCGGCGCGATTGCGCTGGGTGTCGTCGAAGAAGCGGCGATGCTCGTGGTCATCTTCAGCCTGGGTGAAGCGATGGAAGCTTACGCGACCGACAAGGCGCGCGGGTCCATCGGCGCGCTGATGGAGTTGGCACCCCCGACTGCCACCCGCCTCTCCCACGGCGACCGGAGCGAGACCGTGGCGGTGGAGGAGCTGCACCCCGGCGATGTCGTGCTCGTGCGTCCCGGCGAACGCCTCCCCACCGATGGCATCGTCGCCGACGGTGCTTCATGGGTGGATGCCAGCCCAGTCACCGGAGAATCGGTGCCGGTCGAGGCCACTGCCGGCACCGAGGTCTTCGGGGGAAGTATGAACGGCAACGGGGTGCTGCGGGTACGGGTCACCAAGGAGCACTATGACACCGTGCTCGCCCGGGTGATAGAGCAGGTCGAGGAAGCGCAGGCCAACCGGAGCGGAGCAGAGCGGTTCGCGGACAAGTTCAGTGCCGTCTACACCCCGGCGATGTTCATCCTGGCCATCGCCGCGGCCCTGCTCCTGCCGCTGTTCGGGTTCGAGTGGCGTGAGGCGATCTACCGGGCACTGGTCATCCTCGTCGTGTCGTGCTCCTGCGCGCTCATCATCTCGGTGCCCGTCAGCGTCGTCACCGCGATCGCCCGCGGTGCACGGGATGGGATCCTCATCAAGGGCGGGGTCTACCTCGAGCGCCTCGCCGATATCAAGGCCGTGGCCTTCGACAAGACCGGGACACTGACCCGCGGCAGACCCACGCTAACCACCGTCATCCCCGTGGGCGACCTCACCGAGGACGAGGCCTTAGCATTGGCGGCCGCGGTCGAGGCGGGCAGCGAACACCCCATCGCCACCGCGATCGTCACTGGCGCGAACGCTCGCGGCCTCGTCGTTCCCGCCGCAATGGGCGCTCGCGCCCTGCCCGGTGCCGGCATGGAGGCCATTGTCGACGGCCGCCCCGTGCACATCGGTCGCCCGACAGCCGCCGACCGTGCAAGGTCAGATGTCGGATTGGTGGTCTCCCAAGCCGAGTCAGAAGGCCGGACAGCTGTCGTGCTCCGCGACGAAACCCTTGCACTGGCCGTGCTGACTGTGGCCGATCAACTGCGCCCAGATGCGCAGTACAGCATCGACGAGCTCCGCGCACTGGGAATCACACGTGTCATGATGCTCACCGGCGACAGCACGACCGTTGCCCGATCGACCGCCGACGCCCTCGGGCTGGATGACTACCGCGCCGAGCTGTTGCCCGAGGACAAGTCCGCCGCAGTCCTTGAACTGCGTCAGACGCACGGCCTGATCGCCATGGTCGGTGACGGCGTCAACGACGCCCCCGCCCTGGCCAACGCCGACCTTGCCATCGCGATGGGCGCCGCCGGCACCGATGTCGCCCTGGAGACCGCCGACGTCGCCCTCATGGCCGACGAGCTCGACCGGCTCCCCGCAGCGATCCGCCTCTCCCGCCGAGCGCGGAACAACATCAAGATCAATATCGTGCTCAGCCTGACTGTCGTGGCCATCCTGATCGTCGCCGCCCTCGGCGGGTGGATGTCCCTGACCACCGGCCTCCTTCTGAATGAAGGCAGCGCGGCCCTGATCATCCTCAACGGCCTGCGCATGCTGGTACCAGGACGTGGTGAAACTCGCCGGAGTCAGACAACTCCAACCACTGGCCACGGCCCCGCACGCGCGATGGCCGTCCGATGAGCGATCCGCTATCGAGACGCTAAGTCGCGTGGCGAGGGTCGCATGGGATTGTGGGCCCGACCAGCGCGGCTCCGCCCCAAGGAATATCTCTCGATTCACGCGGATTTTGGCATGTTGTGGGCACCCCCGATTGCGGCGGCAGATTAGAGGTCGACACCCGACGAGGCTGGCGCGACACGATCCCTGCCACCCGCGTGAAATTGACCTCGCATCTTAATTCATGTGGTGGAGGCTTCCGCGCTTGCGGTGCTCGCCGACCCCACCCACCCACGGATCGGGCATGTGGTTCGCAACGCCAAGGGCGGGCGGGCGTGGTGGGGGCGTATGGCCGACGAGCTCGGGTTTGCGACAGGCCCACCGTCAGCCATCACATAGGCGTACTTCATGGCGCGGTGTCTCGACGGACACCAGGCACGACGACGACGACGGGTCACACGGGTTCTGGCTCTTTCGCTGGGGAGACGGTGCTGGTCTCCTCGGGAGCCTGTTCGGGAAGGCGCAGCCGCTTGAGCAGGAGGGCGTTGACGGCGACGATGACGCTGGAGCCCGACATGGACAGTGCGGCGATCTCCGGGGAGAGCATGATCCCGAACGCGGGGTAGAACACGCCGGCGGCGATCGGCAGGGCGGCGGCGTTGTAGCCGATGGCCCAGCCGAGGTTCTGCCGCATCTTGCGGAGCGTGCCCTTGCCGATCTTCAGCGCGATCGCGACGTCGAGGGGGTCGGAGCGCATCAGCACGACGTCGGCGGTCTCGATGGCGACGTCTGTGCCAGCGCCGATCGCGATGCCGAGGTCGGCCTGGGCGAGGGCGGGGGCGTCGTTGACGCCGTCGCCGACCATCGCGACCTTCTTCCCCGCCGCCTGCAGCTCGGCGACCTTCTGCGACTTGTCTTCGGGGAGCACCTCGGCGATCACGGTGTCGATGCCCAGCAGGGCGGCGATGCGGTCGGCGGTGGGCTTGTTGTCGCCGGTGAGCATCGCGACCTCGATGCCCTGCTCGTGCAACGCGTCGATCGCGGTCTTCGCGCTCTCCCGGGGCGCGTCGGCCAGGGCGATCACACCGGCGATCTTCCCGTCGACGGCGAACAGGATCGCCGTGCGACCCGACCCCGCCAGCTCCTCCTGCGCGGCGCGTACGGGTGTGATGTCGATGCCCTCCGCGGCCATCAGGCGCGTATTGCCGAGCACGACCTGCCTCCCGTCGACGGTCGCCACCGCCCCCTGCCCGGTGACGTTGCGGAACGCGGTCGCGGTGCGGCGCGGGATGTCGCGGGCGTCGGCGTACGCGACGATCGCCTGGGCGAGGGGATGCTCCGATTCCCGCTCCGCGGACGCTGCCAGACTGAGCAGCTCGAGGTCGTCTCCCCCGGCGGTGAGGTAGTCGGTGACCTCTGGTTCGCCTTTGGTCAAGGTGCCGGTCTTGTCGAACACGACCGTGGTAATGCGTGCGGCGGTCTCGATGCCGGCGGCGTTCTTGAACAGCACGCCCCGCTTGGCGCCCAGGCCGGTGCCGACCATGATCGCCGTCGGGGTCGCCAGTCCCAGGGCGTCGGGGCAGGTGATCACCACGACGGTGATGGCGAACAGGATCGCCATCGGCACCTCGGCGCCCGCGAGCAGCCACACCAGGAAGGTCAGGGTGCCGCCGATCAGGGCGACCAGCACCAGCCAGAACGCGGCCCGGTCAGCGAGCCGCTGACCCGGCGCTTTGGAGTTCTGCGCCTCCTGCACCAGCTTCACGATCTGCGCCAGCGCCGTATCGGACCCTACTTTCGTGGCCCGCACCCGGAGCGTTCCGACGGTGTTCACGGTCGCGCCGATCACCTCCGACCCGGACGACTTCTCCACCGGCATGGACTCGCCGGTGACCATCGACTCGTCCACCTCGGACTCCCCGGACTCCACGACCCCGTCCGTGGGGATCTTCGCCCCCGGCCGCACCAACATCAGATCCTCCGGGACGACCTCGGAGGTGGGGATCTCGCTCTCCTGCCCGTCGCGGATCACGACCGCCTGCGACGGGGCAAGCTCGAGGAGCGTTCGGATCGCGTCGTTCGCGCCGCCGCGGGCGCGCATCTCCACCCAATGGCCCAGCAGCACGAAGGTCGCGAGAACCGTGGCGGCCTCGTAGAACACCTCGCCGCCGCCGGTGAGGGTGACCGCGAGGCTGTACAGCCAGCCGGCGCCGACACCGACCGAGACGAGCACCATCATGTCCAGGGTTCGGGCGCGCAGGGCCCGGTAGGCGCCGTCGAAGAAGATCCACGCGGAGTAGAAGATCACCGGCAGCGACAGGGTCAGCATGAACACGTCATCGCGCAGCCCGAACGGCGCCGGGACCTCGAACCCGATCACCTCCCGCCCGATCGGGGACCACAAGGTGATCGGGATCGACAGGATCAGCGCGACCAGGAACCGGTTGCGCATGTCCCGGATCATCGCGTCCATCGACATCCCGCCGCCGTGCCCGCCGTGACCCATCATCTCCTGCGCGCTGTGCCCCGACGCCGCACCGTGATCGTGCCCGCCTGGGGCCGCGGCGGGACCGGCGTGCTCGACGTCGTGACCGGCGTGCTCGCCGGTATCCGCCGTCGCCGAGGGGGCATGGCCCTGTGGTGCGACCGGGTGCGCGTGGTCGTGGCCAGCAGCGTGGTCGTGGACGGGGTTGTCGTGATGGTCTGCATGACCCTCGTGGCTCGCATGACCCGTGTGATCTGCGTGGTCTTGGTACTCGGCGTGACCCGCACGCGTTTCTTGCGCGTCGTGAGCCGCGTGGCCGTGGTGGGCGCTGTGGTCGTGCGTACCGTCGCCGTGCGGGTCGTGCGCAGGGTCGCAGATGTGGTCGGGGACGGACTGGCCGGCGCAGTGGTAGCCGCATTCGATGATCCACTGCTGCAGGTGCGCGACCGAGGTGGTCTGCGGGTCGTATGTGACGGTCGCGGTCTGCGAGACGGGGTTCGCGTCGACGGCGATCACGCCGGGCTGGCGGCCCAGGTGGGCTTCGGTGACGTTCTTGGAGGTCGCGCGGATCATGCCGCTCACCTGCAGGGTCACGGTCTTGGTGTCGTTCATCACAGTTCCTTCCCGGGAACGGGGTCGGTGGAGCGGGGATCGGTGTCGGTGTGGGGCCATTGCCAGTCGGTCACCGCGGGAATGTCGGTGCCGTGCTCGCGGGTGTGGGCGCGGGCGCGCAGGCGGGCGTCCTGCAGCTCCTGTCGGAGACCTGCGTGGCGGGCGGCCAGGCCCGGGACGTGGTCGAGGACGTCGATGGCGAGCCGGTACCGGTCGAGGTCGTTGAGCATGACCATGTCGAACGGGGTGGTGGTGGTGCCGCGCTCCTGGAAGCCGTGCACGTGCAGGTTCTGATGCCCGGTGCGTTTGTAGGTGAGCCGGTGGATCAGCCACGGGTAGCCGTGGTAGGCGAAGATCACCGGCTTGTCGGGGGTGAAGATCGCGTCGAACTCCCGATCCGGCAGCCCGTGCGGGTGCTGGTCCTCGGACTGCAGCCGGGTCAAATCCACGACGTTGACCACCCGCACCTTCAGGTCCGGGATGTGCTCGCGCAGCAGGGCCGCCGCGGCCAGAGTCTCCAGGGTGGGGACGTCGCCGGCGGCGGCGAGCACGACATCCGGCTCCGTGCCCTCGGTCTCGGTGCCCGCCCACGGCAGGATCCCGAGCCCGCGGGTGCAGTGCTCGATCGCCTCGTCCATGCTCAGCCACTGCGGGGCGGGCTGCTTGCCGGCGACGACCACGTTGATGTAGCCGGTCGAGCGCAGGCAGTGGTCGTAGGTGGACAGCAGCGTGTTCGCATCGAACGGCAGATACACCCGCACCACGTCGGGGCTCTTGTTCAGGGCGAGGTCGATGAACCCGGGGTCCTGGTGGGAGAACCCGTTGTGGTCCTGTCGCCACACGTGACTGGACAGCAGATAGTTGAAGCTCGGGATCGGGTCCCGCCAGGCCACGTCACGGGCCGCTTCGAGCCATTTGGCGTGCTGGTTGAACATCGAGTCGACGATGTGGGTGAACGCCTCGTAGCAGTTGAACAGCCCATGCCGCCCGGTCAGCACGTACCCTTCCAGCCATCCCTGGCACTGGTGCTCGCTGAGCACCTCCATCACCCGCCCCGCCGGCGCAAGGTGCTCGTCCACCGGCTCCATAGCCGCGTTCCACTGCTTGCCCGTCGCCGAGTAGACGGCTGGGGCGAGCCGGTTGGAGGCGGTCTCGTCGGGCCCGAAGATGCGGAAGTTGTCCGGGTTGTCCTCGATCACCCCCGCCAGCCACTCGCCCAGCACCCGCGTCGCCTCCGCCGTTCCCGCCCCGCGCGCCTCCGGGTCGACCGGGTGGGCGTGCGCCCGGAAGTCCGGCAGGCGCAGCGGGACGGTCAGCTGCCCGCCGTTGCCGGCCGGGTTCGCGCTCATCCGCCGCACCCCCTCCGGCGCCACCGCAACCGTGCCGGGCAGCGGGGCGCCGGCCGCGTCGAACAGCTCGTCGGGCCGGTAGGAGGCCAGCCAGTCCTGCAGGATCCGCAGATGCTCTGGGTTGTCGCGGACCTCCGCGAGCGGCACCTGGTGCGAGCGCCAGGTGCCCTCCACCGGCAGCCCGTCGATCACCTTCGGGCAGGTCCAGCCCTTCGGGCTGCGCAGCACGATCGCCGGCCACGCCGGACGCCCCTCCAAGGTGCCCGCCGCGGCGGCGGCCTTGATGTCCGCGATCCGGTCCAGCACCGCATCCAGCACCCCCGCAAACCGGGCGTGCGACTCCTGCGGGGTCTCGTCGTCGAACCCGACCGTGACCACGAACGGCTCATGCCCGTAGCCGCGCAGCAGGGCCACCAGCTCCTCCTCGGGGATGCGGGACAGCACCGTCGGGTTGGCGATCTTGTACCCGTTCAGGTGCAGGATCGGCAGCACCACCCCGTCCGCGACCGGGTTGAGGAACTTGTTGCCGTGCCACGCCGTCGCCAACGGCCCGGTCTCGGCCTCCCCGTCACCGATCACGCACGCCACCAGCAGGTCCGGGTTGTCAAACGCCGCCCCGTAGGCGTGCACCAGGGAGTAGCCCAGCTCACCGCCCTCGTTGATCGACCCCGGCGTCTCCGGCGACGCATGCGAA
Organism: Microbacterium sp. NPDC056003; assembly: GCF_042274785.1. NCBI lineage: Bacteria > Bacillati > Actinomycetota > Actinomycetes > Micrococcales > Microbacteriaceae > Microbacterium > Microbacterium sp. NPDC056003. The sequence continues at coordinate 570,596 of NZ_JBHJXQ010000002.1, forward strand.
GGGATCCCACCCGGGAACGAGAACTGCCGAAACAGCGCCCGCACCCCGTCCTCGTCCCGCGTGATCCGGGGGAACAGCTCCGTGTAGGTGCCGTCCAGGTAGGCGTTGGCGACCATCCCCGGCCCGCCATGCCCCGGCCCCGTCACATACAGGGTGTCCAGGTCCCGGTCGGCGATGGCGCGGTTCAGGTGCGCGTACAGGAAGTTCAGGCCCGGGGTGGTGCCCCAGTGGCCCAGCAGCCGCGGCTTGACGTCCTCCCTGGTCAGCGGGCGCCGCAGCAGCGGGTTGTCGAGCAGGTAGATCTGCCCGATGCTGAGGTAGTTCACCGCCCGCCACCACGCATCCACCCCCGCCAGCCGCTCCGGGGTGGGGTCTTTGGCGCGGTGGGCCCAACGGGCCGATGCGGGTGTGATGGTCATGGGTGTTCTCCTGTCGAAGCGGTGGCCGGGCGGAGGATCGTGGTCTCGTCGGGGGCGGGGCCGAGGCGGACGATGCCGCGGTCGTCGACGAGCAGCACGGTCCCGTTGGCGGTCGTGGCGATGGCCTGCACCCGCCCGGCGGCGGTGCCGACCTGTTCCCATGTGCCCGTCGGTATCAGGCGCCACAGGACGCCGTCGGTGTCCACCCCGACGAGGACTTGACCGGCGGTGGCGACGGTGTACAGCAGCGGTGCGTCGGGCACTGGGGTGAACGTCACGCCGCCGTCGATGCTGGCCTGCAGTCCTGCCTCGGTCGCGGCGTACACCGTCTCGTCGGCGACGGCGAGCCCGGCGAGCCCGGCGAGGATGGGTCCGTTGTCCCAGGAGAGCCCGCGGTCGCTGCTGCGGCGCAGTGCGGGACCGGTCGACCCGACCCCGTAGAGGGTGCCGTCCGCGGCGGCGGTGAGGATGTGGAAGTCCTCCGCACCGGTGGACGCGACCGGCTCCCAGGTCTGGCCTGCGTCGGTGCTGCGGATCAGACCGAGGTTGGGGGCGCCGAGCTCGGCCGGGGTGGACGGGCCGGGGTGCCCGGATGCGAACCAGGTGCCGTCGGTGACGGTGAACCCCATCGCGTCGAAGTCGTGCCCGCCCACGAGGCCTGTCACCTGCCCGTCTTCGTCGACCCGGTAGATGCCGGTATGCGTTGCCAGCAGCACGCCCTCCCCGTCGGCGGCGATCGCGTGCACGTGTTCGAAGGGGTCCGGGTCGGCCGCGGGATGCGGTGGCGGGTCGGGGGTGCAGCCGGTCAGCAGCAGCATGCCGGCGGTCAGGGCGGCGGCCGCGGCGACGGCCGCGGATCGGGTGATCAAGGGGAACCTCCATGAGGGTGTGGCAGTGGGTCTCGTGGTCCGCTTCGAGAGCGGTGCGAGAAGGGGCCGGGCGTGCGGGAGGATGGGTTCCCGCACGCCCGGTGCGGTCACAGGGTGGCGAGCAGGTCCTGCATGGTGGCGATCTCGGCGGTCTGGTCCTCGATCACCTGGGTGGCGAGGGCGGTCACGTCGGGGTTCTGGGCGGACTCCAGCGCCATTTCGGCCATCTCGATCGCGCCCTGGTGGTGCACGATCATCTGCTCCAGGAACAGCCGGCCGGCCTCCGGGCCGGAGGCGTCCTCGAGGGCGGTCATGTCGTCGTCGGACATCATCCCGTCGCCGTGTCCCATCCCGCCCATGGAGTCGTCGTAGTCGACGCCCCAGTCCTGGAGCCAGCCGCGCATGGTCTCGATCTCGGGGCCTTGGGCGTCCTTGATCTGCTGAGCGAGCGCGGTCACCTGCGGGGCGACGTCGGTCTTGGCCAGGACGATGTCGGCCATGTCGATGGCCTGCTGGTGGTGCGGGATCATCATCGTGACGAACATCTCGTCGGCGGCGTTGAACTCCGCCGCGGGTTCGGTGGTCGCGGTCATCCCACCGGGTCCGTGGTCCATGCCCGGCATGGTGCCGTCCTGCGGAGCGCAGCCGGCCAGAACGAGGGCGGTGGCGAGCAGGGCGGAGCTGGTCAGTGCGATAGTGCGCAGTCTCCTCATCGGAGGGTCCTTTCGTGTCAGTCGAGTACAGAGGTGATTCGGTGCCCGGGCAGGGCGGAGCACTCCCCCCGGGGATCGGGTCCGGGGAAGAGGCGGCGGCGAATCAGGTCCGACTGATCGAGAGGACGAGAAGGGAGGGGGCGCGGGCGCGCGCCACCCCGCGACGGGCCACCTGCAGCCCGGTGTCGGTCGTGCAGGCCAGCACCGCAAGCACGCCGGTGAGGACGGGCGCGGCGATCAGCAGCAGGCCGACCAGGAGGGCGAGCACGCACGCCATCATCAGCATCGAGTGATCCGGCGCCGCCATCGGCGCCATCGGTGCATCGCAGTCACAGGGGGCGGCCTGAGCGGCACCGGCCTGCGCCGTGCCGGGATGGCCGGCGGCGGGCGCCGCGTCGTGCGACGGCGGGGCCGGTGCCATCTCGGAGACGGCGGCAGCGGCCGGGGCGGCGGGGGCGTGGTCGGCGGTGCCGCTGCTGAGCACGTGCATGGCCAGCAGCCCGACGATCACCGCGGCGGCGAGGAGGACGGCGGCCAGGGTGCGCACGGGGAGCCGGTGGCGGTGCACGATCGAGCGGAGGGCGAGCATCACCGGGACCCCCCCTCAGAGTCCAGGGTAGCCGCAACAGGGGGATGGGCCCCGGCGCGGCGAGCTTTCTCGCGCAGCGCGAGCAGCCCCAGCGTGTCGTCCCTGATCTGGGTGCTGCCGATCACCTGCCAGTGCGCGGAGACGTGCTCTTCGAGGAACCCGAGCACCTGGGCGAACGGCACGATGTGCCAGGGGGTGCGCGGTGAGGGGGCGGAGGTGGGGTTGCCGAACACGACCGCGCGGATCGTGTGCCCTTCCGGGGCGGTGACCCGCCCCGTGCGCAGCAACTCCGCGACCAGCCGTGGCGCGTCGGCGGGCCGGCAGCAGCCGAACCGGGTGAGCGCGGCCTCCAGCACGGCAGGGTGGCGCATCGCGGGGTTCGGGTGCGGACGGCCCTCCTTCACCTCGCCGACGATCATGTCGGCCGCGCCGGTCACCGCGCCCAGCGCCGGATCCAGCGGGGCGTCGGCCGGGCCGGGGGTGCGGTGCAGGCGGACGGCGAGGATGTCCAGGTCGGTGACCGTGCGCGCAGGACGGGTCGGGGCATCCAGCACCGGGTACTCGGCAACGGTGAGATACCCGTTCACCCGCAGGTAGGCCTGCACCACCGCCACCGCGACATCCATCCCTGCTCACCTCGCTCCGGGTTCTCGTCTTCGCGCTGCTCGTGGGCGGGTCAGGCGGCCGCGGCGTACCGGGCAGGGTCGGCGTCCCACAGCGGACCGCAGTCCGCGCAGCAGAACCAGTACCGCATGCCCTGATAGTCGCGGTACAGGCCCTTCAACTCCGCGTCCTGCGGGTTGACCAGGTTGCCGGGCATCACCGGGCAACGCACCAGCTCGCTCGCGCCCGGCGCCGGCTCATGGTGATGATGCGTGCCGTGGTCGTGGTCGTGGTCGTGGTCGTGGTCGTGTGTGTGGGTGTGGGCGGTCATCGGGGTTCTCCGTTCTTCTCGCGTGGTCAGGCCACCGACGCGGGGACGCGCTCGGCGGCGGCGGGTGCCGGAGTGGGGACGCCGGGCAGGGGGCGGAAGCGGCGCAGCCGGAGGCTGTTGGTCACCACGAACACGCTGCTGAACGCCATCGCGGCGGCCGCGACGACCGGGTTCAGCAGGGCGAGCATCGCGACCGGGATCGCGGCGACGTTGTACGCGAACGCCCAGAACAGGTTCCCCTTGATCGTGCCTAGGGTGCGGCGGGCCAGCCGGATCGCGTCCGGCACCACCAGCAGGTCCCCGGACACGATCGTCAGGTCCGACGCGGTGATCGCCGCGTCCGTGCCGGTGCCCATCGCGATGCCCAGATCCGCCGCGGCCAGCGCGGCGGAGTCGTTGACCCCGTCGCCGACCATCGCCACGACATGCCCGGCCTCCTGCAGTGCCCGGATCGCATCGAGCTTGCCGGCGGGGGTGACCCCGGCGCGGACGTCGTCGATGCCCGCCTGCGCGGCGATCGCGTGGGCCGCGCCCGGGTTGTCGCCGGTGAGCAGCACCGGGGTGAGCCCGAGCTTCTTGAGCCGGACGATCGCCTCGGCGCTGTGCGGCTTGAGGGTGTCGGAGATGCTGATCGCGCCGCGCACCGCCCCGTCCCACGCCACCACGATCACCGTCGCCCCGGCGTCCTCGTCCGAGGCGATCCGTGCCGCGAGCTCGCCGGAAACGCTCAGCGCCCACTGGTCGGCCAGCCACCCGGCGCGCCCGGCGACCACGGCCCGCCCGTCGACGACCGCCTGCACCCCGGCGCCCGGGTGGGCCACGAACCCCTCGGCCGCGGCAGGCTCGCCCCCGGCGGCGGCGACGATCGCGCGGGCGATGGGATGCTCCGAGGCGTCCTCGACGGCCGCCGCCACCCGCACCAGCTCTTCCGGGTCGGTGCCGGGCACGGGGTGGACGGTGGTGACGGTCATGGTGCCGGTCGTGACGGTGCCGGTCTTGTCCAGCACGACGGTGTCGATCCGGCGGGTCTGCTCCAGCACCTGGGGTCCGCGGATCAGGATGCCCAGCTGCGACCCGCGGCCGGTACCGACCAGCAGCGCCGTGGGCGTCGCGAGCCCGAGCGCGCAGGGGCAGGCGATGATCAGGGTCGTCACCGCCGCGGTGAACGCGACCTCGGGCGGTGCGCCGACCAGCATCCAGACGGTGAACGCGGCGACGGCGAGGGCGATGACGACGGGCACGAAGATCGCCGAGACACGGTCGGCGAGGCGCTGCACCTGGGCCTTCCCGGTCTGCGCCTCCTCCACCAGCCGGCCCATCCGGGCCAGCTCCGTGTCGGCGCCGGTGCGGGTGATCTCCACCAGCAGCCGGCCCCCGGCGTTCACCGTCGCCCCCACCACCCGGGACCCGGGCGAGACCTCGACCGGGACGGATTCGCCGGTGAGCATCGACTCGTCCACCGCGGAGGAGCCCTCACGGACCAGGCCGTCGGAGGGGATCTTCTCCCCCGGCCGCACCACCACGACATCCCCCGGCACCAGCTGGGCCACGGGGACCCGCTGCTCGGTGCCGTCGCGGAGCACGGCGGCATCCTTCGCGCCCAGCTCGAGCAGGGCGCGCAGCGCCTCGCCGGACTGCCGCTTCGCGCGGACCTCCATGTACCGGCCGGCGAGGATGAACACCGTCACCAGCGCCGCGACCTCCAGGTACAGCTCATGGCCGCCGGCTTGCGGGGTGCCGAACAGCTGCAGGCTCATCCGCATTCCCGGCATCCCCGCGCCGCCGAAGAACAGCGCGTACAGCGACCACCCGAACGCGGCCAGCACGCCCAGGCTGATCAGCGTGTCCATCGTGACCGCGCCGTGCCGGATGTTCACCGCCGCGGCACGGTGGAACGGCCACGCCCCCCACACCGCGACCGGCGCCGCGAGCATCAGCACCAGCCACTGCCAGTTCAGGAATTGCCACGCCGGCACCATCGACAGCACCGCGACCGGCAGGCTCAGCGCCGCCGACACGATCAGCCGGTGCCGCAGCGATACCAGCTCCTCATCCCGCGCCGGCGCCACATCGGCCGCGGTGTCGGGCGGGCCGGGCACGACGGCGTCGTACCCGGCGGCCTGGACGGTCGCGATCAGCTCGCTGTCGGGAGTGGCGTCGGTGCGTACGCGTGCCTTCTCGGTGGCGAAGTTGACGGTCGCCTCCACGCCGGGCAGCTTGTTCAGCTTCCGCTCGATCCGGGTCGCGCACGACGCGCACGTCATGCCCGTGATGTCGAGCTCGACATCACGGACGCTCATGAGACCGGCGCCAGCCGGTACCCGGCGTCCTCCACCGCCTGCCGCACCGCATCCGCGTCCAGCGGCGCGGCGCTGCCGACGGTGACCTTCGACAGCCCGCCGGCGTGCAGCTGGACATCCACCGCGCCCACGCCGGACAGCTCGGACAGCTCCTCCGTGACGCTCGACACGCAGTGACCACAGGTCATCCCCTCCACCAGGTACTCCGCGACCACGGCCGGCTGCGCCACCGCCGCCGGCGCGGCCTGCGCGGAGGCGTGCCCGGAGCAACAGGCGCACCCGCCGCCGGACTGCGTCAGACCCAGATCACGAGACTCGAAACCAGACATGTGCTCTTTCCTTTCGATCGAAAAACCAAGACGTGCAAGGGGCGGTCAGGAACGGACCAGCCGGGCGATCGCGGCGTTCGCCTCGCGGAGCTTCTCCTCCGCGACCGGGCCGCCTTCGGCGGTGGCCTGCGCGACGCAATGCGCGAGGTGGTCTTCCAACAACGCCAGCGCGACGGACTCCAGCGCCTTCGTCGCCGCCGACACCTGGGTCAGCACGTCGATGCAGTACACGTCCTCGTCGATCATCCGCGCGATCCCGCGCACCTGACCCTCCGCGCGGCTCAGCCGCGCCAGCAGCGCCGGCTTGTTGTCCACATACCCGTGTGCCATCTCGCACCTCCACACCACAACCTACCATACCCTGTAGGGGTACAGGGTATAGGGTGGGGTCATGACCAGCATCCAGGAGACGCGGCCCGCACAGACCACCCGTTGGCACGTCGTGACGGGCGGTCCCAGTTCGGGCAAGACCACCACGGTCAACCTGCTACGCGACCGCGGATACACGACCACGATCGAGCACCCCCGCCACTACATCGACCTGCAGCGGATCACCGGACGCAGCACCGAGGAGATCCGCGCTCGGCAGGGCGAGTTCCAGCGCGCCGTCGTCGAGATGCAGATCGAGCAGGAGCGCGCCCTCGATCCGCAGCAGACCGTGTTCCTGGACCGCGCCCTCCCGGACTCGCTCGCCTACTACCGGTTCCTCGGCATCGACCCCGACCCCGCCCTGCTGGGCGCGCTGGCCGGCGCCCAGTACGCGACGGTGTTCCTGCTGGACCTGCTCCCACTGGCGCCCGACTACGCTGCGCACCGAGGACCCCGCCGCGCAGCGGCGCATCCACGACCTGCTCGGGCAGGTGTACCGGGAACTGCCATTCCCCGTCGTCACCGTTCCCGCGCTCGCTCCTGACGCGCGGGTGAATCTCATCCTCAAGCGTACGTCGGCCTTCTCACCCCGCCGGCACAGGGAGTGAACGCAGCGCGACGAGCGGACTCGTGGCCGAAGCGACCTCTAAGATAGACCTGTGTCTATGCGTTCAGTGAAGGCGGAAGTAGTCGGTGACCCACCCTTGACGGTGCTCGCCGACCCCACCCGCGCGCGCATCGTGCAGCTGATCCGCGATGCCGAGGACGGGCGGGCGCTGGTGGGGCGGCTCGCCGACGAGCTCGGGCTGCGCCAGCCCACCGTCAGCCATCACATGAGCGCCCTTCACGCCGAGGGGATCGTGGTGCGCGAACCCGAGGGGCGCCGGGTCTGGTACTCGATCAACCCCGACCACGAGGACCGCGTCACCGCCCTGCTCGGCGGTTCGGCGGCAGGGGGCGATCCGGACCTCGAGCGGGTGGTCGACGACCTCGCCGCCCGTTACCGCGGCACGCTCGGCCGCGAGACCGTGCAGCAGTATGTCCACGACTCGTACCGGCTGCTGTCGGCCAGGGAGCACACCCCGCTGCTCGCGTCCCGCACCGCAGCGTTCGCGGCCGCGCGACTCGACGACCTCGGCCGCGACGCAACGGACACCGAAACGACAGTGCCCACGGTGCTGTTCGTCTGCGTGCAGAACGCCGGCCGGTCACAACTCGCCGCCGGCATCCTCCGTCATCTGGCGGGCGATCGCGTCACTGTCCGCACCGCAGGCTCCGCGCCGGCCGACGACGTGCGCTCGTCGATCGTGTCCGCTCTCGACGAGATCGGCGTGCCGCTGGGCGGCGAGTTCCCCAAGCCGCTCACCGACGACGTCGTGCAGGCGGCGGACTACGTCATCACGATGGGCTGCGGCGACGCCTGCCCGGTCTACCCTGGCCGGCGCTATCTGGACTGGGATCTCGAAGACCCGGTCGGCAAGCCGCCGGCGACGGTGCGCCGCATCCGCGACGACATCGACCGGCGCGTGCGCGAGCTCCTCCCCGAGCTTCTCCCCACGATCTCTGTCGCTAATCAATAGATTTCGGTCTATGCTTTTCTCAAGAGGAAGCGAGACCCCATGAACGACAAGCCCACCGTCCTGTTCGTCTGCGTGCACAACGCCGGCCGGTCCCAGATGGCTGCCGGCTATCTCCGGGCCCTGGCCGGCGACCGGATCGAGGTGCTGTCGGCCGGGTCGGCGCCGAAGGATCAGATCAACCCCGTCGCGGTGCAGGCGATGGCCGAGGAGGGCATCGACATCGCCGGGAACATCCCGAAGATCCTCACCGTCGACGCCGTCAGAGAGTCCGACGTCGTGATCACGATGGGCTGCGGCGATGCCTGCCCGATCTTCCCCGGCAAGCGGTACGAGGACTGGGAGCTCGACGATCCGGCCGGTCAGGGCATCGAGGCCGTCCGGCCCATCCGCGACGACATCCGCGGTCGCGTCGAGACGCTGATCGACGAGCTCCTGCCCGCTAGGAGGACGGCATGAACGAGCACCGCGGCCAGGAGGCGCTGCTGTTCCCCGACTCCGTGCTGCACCGCGCGTCCGAGCGCCTTGCCCACAACTTCGCCGGCATGGTCAGCGAGGAGACCGTCGAGCGGGTGGTGTTCGAGTCCTACGCGGCCCTGGCGCGCACCGCGAGCGTTTCGACGCATCTGGCGAGCCTGGCGGAGAAGTTCGCCCGCGACCGGCTCACCGCTCTCGCGCAGTCCCGCGGCCTGATCGCCAAGCGGGTGCCGGAGATCCTCTACGTCTGTGTCCAGAACTCCGGCCGCTCCCAGATGGCCGCGGCGATCACCCGGCACCTGGGCGGCGACCGCGTCCACGTCCGCTCCGCCGGCTCCCAGCCCGCCGCAGGGCTGCTGCCTTCCGTGCTGACGGTCCTCGAGGAGGAGGGCATCACGGTCGGCGACGAGTTCCCCAAGCCGCTCACCGACGACGTCGTGCGCGCCGCGGATGCCGTGGTCACGATGGGCTGCGGCGACGCCTGCCCGCTGTATCCCGGCAAGCGGTACCTGGACTGGCAGCTCGACGACCCGGCCGACCTGGATCTCGCCGGCGTCCGCGCGGTACGCGACGAGATCCGCGAGCACGTCGAACAGCTGCTCACCGAGCTCACCCCCGACCTGACAGCAGCCGGGACGTGAGCGCACCCGCACCCGCCCGCACCGAAACGCGGGCGACGATCGGCGCGCTCGCCCGCCGGGCCGGGGCCGAAATGCTGGGCACCGGGCTGCTGGTGATGGTCGTGGTCGGCTCCGGGATCGCCGCGCAACGGCTCTCATCGGATACCGGCCTACAGCTGCTCGAGAACTCCATCGCCACCGCCTTCGGCCTCGGCGTGCTGATCCTGCTGCTGGGCCCCGTCTCCGGCGCGCACTTCAACCCCGCGGTGTCCCTCGCCGATGCCCTCCTCGGGCGCCGCACCCGCGCGGGGCTCTCGCTTCCGCTGCTCGCCCTATACATCTCCGCGCAGATCCTCGGCGGCATCGGCGGCGCAGTCCTCGCGAACGCCATGTTCGCTACTCCGACTGCGATCTCCACGACCGGCCGGGCCACCCCTGCGACGGTGCTGGCCGAGGTCGTCGCGACCGCAGGGCTGGTGCTGCTGATCATCGGCCTGGCTCGCGCCGGCTGCTCCGTCCCGGTCGTGGCGGCCGCGGTCGGCGCCTATATCGGCGCCGCGTACTGGTTCACGAGCTCCACGTCGTTCTCGAACCCCGCCGTCACCATCGGCCGGATCTTCACGGACACGTTCGCAGGCATCGCCCCCGGCTCGGTGCTGCCGTTCCTGGGCGCCCAGCTGGTCGGCGCCGCCGCAGGCATCGGGCTAGCCGTCCTGCTGTTCCCGCATGCCACCGAGGCCGGCGACCTGGTCGCCGAGCCCGTTCTGACCGAGACGAAAGAGACCTCCTGATGACCCATATCGCCGTGATCGGCGGCAGCGACGCGGGGATCTCCGCCGCGCTGCGCGCCCGCGAGTTCGACCCCACCGCTGATGTCACCGTGATCGTCGCGGACGCCTACCCGAACTACTCCATCTGCGGCATCCCGTACTACTTCACCGGGGAAGTCTCTCCGTGGCAGTCCCTCGCGCACCGCACCCACGCCGACCTGGAAGCGACCGGCATGTCGCTGCGGCTGGACACCCTCGCCACCGGCATCGACGTCGCCGACCGGAACCTGACCGTCCGCGACCGGCTCGGCAGGGAGGACGTGATCGGCTACGACGAGCTCGTCGTCGGCACCGGCGCCCTGCCCTCCCACGGCGGCATCGCGGGCCTTGACCGGCTCGGCCCGGACGACGGGGTCCACGTCATCCACTCGATGGGCGACACCTTCGCGCTCGACGAGCACCTGACCAGCCGCGACCCGCAGACCGCGATCATCATCGGCGCCGGCTACGTCGGCCTCGAAATGGCCGAAGCCTTCGCCGCGCGCGGCATCCAGGTCACGCAGCTGCAGCGCGGCCCCGAAGTGCTCTCCACCCTCGACCCCGAACTGGCCGCCCTGGTCCGCGCCGAGCTCGAGGACCACGACGTGCTCGTCTACACCGACACCACCGTCCACGCCGTCGAGAAGACCACGAACGGGCTCACCGTCCACGCCACCCAAGACGGCGAGCCGGTCACCCACACCGCCGACCTCGTCCTCGCCGTCGTCGGCGTCCACCCGAACACCACCCTCCTCGAGTCGGCCGGGGCCACCATCGGCGCCGGCCGCGCGGTGGTCGTCGACGAGCAGATGCGCACCGGACTGCCGCACGTCTTCGCCGCCGGCGACGGCGTCATCACCCACCACCGCCTCCTCGGCACCACCTACCTGCCGCTGGGCACCACCGCGCACAAACAGGGCCGCATCGCCGGGGAGAACGCGCTGGGCGGTGGTGCACGGTTCGCAGGGTCGGTCGGAACCCAGGTCGTGAAGGTCTTCGAGCTGGTCGCGGCCCGCACGGGCCTGCGCGACCAGGACGCCGCAGCCGCCGGGTTCTCCCCGTCGACGATCGGGTCGGTCGCGGACGACCACAAGCGCTACTACCCCGGCGCGCAGCCGATCAGCATCCGCATCACCGGCGACACCACCACCGGGCGCCTCCTCGGCGCACAGCTGGTCGGCCGGCTCGGCACCGAGACCGCCAAGCGCGTCGACACCTACGCCACCGCCCTCCACGCAGGCCTGACCGTCGAGCAGATCTCCGACCTCGACCTCTCCTACACGCCCCCGCTCGGCTCCCCGTGGGACGCCATCCAGGCCGCGACCCAGGCCTGGTCGCGCGCGCACGCGCTCACCCCCGCGGGAGTCCCGTCATGACCGCCCCCACGGTGCTGTTCCTCTGCCAGCACAACGCCGGCCGCTCCCAGCTCGGCGCGCACCTTCTCGCCCACGCCGCGCCCGAACGGTTCACCGCAACCAGCGCCGGGATCACCCCGGCTCAGCAGATCAACCCGGTGGTCGCTGAGGCCCTCGCCGAGCTCGGCATCGACACCACCACCGCTCATCCTCGCGCCGTCACCGTCGAGGATCTCGCGGCCGCGGACATCGTCGTCACCATGAAGCCCGGACTCGCCCTGCCTGGCCCGGTGCCAGGCGAACTGATCGAGTGGGAGTTTCCCGACCCCGCCAACTGGGGCATCGACGGAGTCCGAGACCTCCGCGACCGTGTCCAAGCCAGCGTTCGCCGACTCTCGCAGGAGGCACGCAACTGACATCGCCGCTCCGTTGGCGGAAGTATCCGCCGACACCCCCGGATGCCTTGGTCATCGATCACCGCCGAGTGCGGATCACCGCAGTGACTGTGCCTCGGCAGCATCGAGTCGAACTCGGCCGCGATCTATCGTCACCGGAGCCCGGACCGGAGTGCAGATCGGAATCCCTCAGGATCGACGTTGGCCTCCCACCCGTGTGGAGCATCTGCCGTCTGGACAAGCGTCACGTTCGAGCGAGTGGAGAACGCGCGGGTGAGTTCGAACGGAATCTCTTCGTCCCGTTTCGAATGGATAACGACCGTCGGGATGTCAGTCGTGACGTTCCGACTCCAGTCAAGCCGGTCGAAGTCGAGCGGAACTGGCATCCGGGCCAGTCGACTCGCGACGCGTGAGCCGAGCGCCCAAGTCACGACGGAAGCAACGAAACCCGGGAGTCCAGCGCGTTTCACACCCTGCCGGATGATCTCTCGCCAGTTGGTCGCAGGAGCGATCAGAGCAAGTCGATCGAACGCCATGGGGTCGTGGCGAAGAAGTTCCAGCGCGAGCCCCGCGCCCATCGACCACGCAATTACGTACACGGCGGTAGCTCCGTGAGCTCGGGCGTACGCGATGGCGTCGGCCAGGTCCGTCCACTCGCGCTGCCCGAGTGTCGACGCGGATGCCTTCGGCCCATCTCCGGCGCCTCGGTAGGTGATCACCAGCGACGTCAGGCCGACGGTCTGCGCCACCTCGACCGAGCGCAGTGTCACGAGTCTCGACGTTCGAATCCCCTGAACGTGGATCACCCAAGGCCCATCGAGGGCAGTGCGTCGGAAGAGCCACGCCGGGGCTGATGCGCCGTCGCGAAGAGGTACCGCCACGTCCTCCCAGTCGGGGTCGATTTCCGCAGGACCGCTCATGGTGTGTCCGGTCCACTGCGCTTCGAAGGGCTCCGTGCTGATCGGTGCAGTCGTCTTGAGCACACGACGGATGACGCGGTGTTCGTCCGACGACACCACGGGCCCAATCAACGCGTGGTGCTCAAAACGTTCTCCGAACCAGAGGCCGTAGCTCCCGTCAACAGCCGTGAGGTCGCTCTGCGGCAACTCGAGATCGTCGCCGACGCGACGAGCGGTCACAGTCTTGCGTCGCGGCTCGACGCCGACAATGCGACGTGCCAGCAGCCAGATCACTCCTGTGGCAGCCGCTAGCAGCACGACGAAGACCGCGGCCAAAGTGCCGATTGTCTTCAAGGTGCCCTCACCGTCCCCGCAACGCTTGACATCCGGACTACTGCTGGCGCCCGCATCTGTCGATCGAGCATTTCAGTTGCAGCGCGAAGAAGGACTCGTTCGCGCTTCGTCAACTCTTGGCTGTTGGCAATGTCCGTCAGGCGAACCGCCAGCCGGTATGTCTCGTGCACGGGGTCCTCGTCGGGAATGGGCTTCACAATCATCCCGCGATCGAGGCTCGCCTTCGCGAGGAGCCGTCCAAGGGTCGCGTTCATCGATCTTCTGCCGGCTCGGGCGACGGCGAACACGATGATCCCGGCGCACACCAGGACGACACCCCCGTAGAACGGAATCGTGAACAGAGCCCCGACTGTTTCGACGGGCTGCGTGCGCCCCAGGCCGGCGACGCGCAGGGTGAGGTAGACGATCTCGATGAGGCTCGCCCCAAGGATTCCCCAGGCGCCGATGCGGATGAGGATGTACGGCCGAGGCGTGCGCCCGTGGATGCCGCGAAGCATCCGGGTCATGATCAAGACGACGCATCCCATGTAGAGCGATGCGTATGCCCATAGGCCGAGCTGATCCGCGGTCTCCTTTATGAAGTCGTCCGTCGTCGATCCACGATCGGCGATCAACAGAAATGGAATGGTGAAGGAGAGGAACATCGCGGGCAGCTCCCAAAGACTGCGCGGATTGAACCTGCTGCCATCGAGCGTGAGCGCCGCCTGCATGACGAACCAGAATGCGGTCGTCGCGAGGATGTTCTGGACGAGGTTTGCGACGTTCGTTCCGCCGAGCCAGCCGTCGATGATCGGCAACGGAACGACGACTCCGACCATGAAGACTGCTGCGAGCCCGGTGATCGTGGCGATCCAGGTCAGTCGACTCGATGGCTCGCGGATCGCGGACGGCAACCGGATGAGGGTGAGAAGCAGCAGTGCGAGGAATGCAACTGCTTCGATACTGAGCACCATCAGCCGAACACCGCCTCGTCATGGCCGTGGCGAGGTCGAAGCAGCAGCCGCGACAGGAGTTGCGACAGCTTCTCCGCCTCGGCTTCGATCACGAGTTCAGTGTCGGCGAAGTCCAGGTCGACCTCGAAGTCCGGAGTGACGATGCCGCGCGCGAGCACGGTCTGACCTGCGCGCACATGACGAGATCCCGGATGCTTGACGGGCAGAGTCGCGCACCCGGCGTGCTCGAACAGAACATGCGACAGCTCGTGCAGCACTGTGTGGAACTGGTACCAGCGAGGGTCGGACTTCCGCACGAGGATCTTGGCCGAATCGGCTGTCAGTAGCACCAGCCCGGTGATGTTCTCCCAGTCCCGATCGCCGACCGGCTCGATGTCAATTCGTCGACCGGTCGCTGCCGCGACCTGCCTCACGATGTCTTGCAGTTCTACGTCGGCTGGGAGATGGAGGCGCTCGAGCTGCGCCTCGGCGCGGGCGCGCAACTCTTCATGATGTCGAGATGCGCGATAGCTCATGACGCCCGACCTCCGATCACGACCTCGGCACAGCGATCGCTCGAATGCTCTCCACTGTACGCCGATGCGCAGTAGAGGTCAGGTGAATGCGCTAACGCGCAGAGATCGACCTGAGGGTCTGCGCAATGGCCCGCAATGCGGCGGGCGAGATCTCGCCGACCGCGCGCGCTGACACCGAGTCCGCGCCCGACGCCTTCAGCGCCTCGCGGAACTCGAAGTTCGCTTCCGCTGCTTCTACTGCGGCAGCGTCAGCCAGGTCGAGCAGGTACGCCGTAGGAACCCCGGCATACGCCCCGACGCCTTCAAGCACCCTCACACGAATAGGTGTGCTGGAGTCACCCGCGAGCAGGCTAGACCACTCTTCGCGATCCAGCGCGACTCCACGTTCGGCGAGCTCACTGACAAGACCGTCGATATCGAATGCGGATCCGTCCAGGCGAGGCGCGCGAGATACCGCGGTTAGCCGGCGACCCAGTTCCTTGGCGTCCGTGTCGACGATCGGCTCGATCTCGCGAGCGTCGCCGATAGATGCTGCCACACGCGAGATCTCGTGTGGGTGAGTCCCCAGTGCCTGCGCGAGCTTCTCGATGTCGTTCGCATCAAAGGGTGCGGCACCCCGCAGTCGCCCGTAGAAGTATGTGGCCGACATCCCCGCCCGGTCGATCAGTTCCTGGTTCGTCATCCCGGCGGCATCTCGAAGCGTCGACACTGCGCGCACGAGATCCATTGACCATGCGCCAGCCTCACCCTGGGAACCTCTACCCACGACAGCAGGGTATCGCTATACGCATTCCGCACCTGTTGCTACCTAATTCAGCACACGAGGCGTATGGTGCACCTATGTACGCATACCCCCGATGTCCACTCCCCCGCCTGCCGCCGACGCGACGGTGAGTTGACGCGTACCTCCCACACGAAGCCGCCAAAGCCGGCTGAGACGGAGGAGGCGCCCTTACCATGACTCGCAAGGACCTCACTGAGGCGAAGCTTGAACGGCTACACGCGCAACTCGCGGAAGCCGTGGCCACGCTAGTGACGGGCGGCGACTGGGTTCGGGCTCTCGAGTTCGCTGCTCGATTCCGCGCTCGTTCGTTCAACAACACCATGCTGATCTGGCTGCAGCACCTGACAGCATTCGAGCAGGGGCGGGTAACGGAACCGGCGCCGACGTACGTCGCAGGGTTTCGGCAGTGGCTTGCTCTCGGGAGGTCGGTCGACCGCGGCCAGACCGGCTACATGATCTTCGCGCCGATCCTCGCGCGGTTCGCCTCGCCCACCCCGCAGGTTGCGGAGTCGTGGCGTCGTCTCGCACCCCGCGAGTCTGCCAGGCCCAACGACGTCGTACGTTCACGGCTTGTTGGCGTGCGGCCCACATACGTGTGGGATGCCTCGCAGACGAGCGGCGCGCCGATCCCGCACCGGCCGACTCCGAAGTTGCTCGCGGGAGACGCCCCGGAAGGCCTCTGGGATGGGCTGGCGTCCTTGGTGCGCAGTCATGGGTACTCGCTGCGCACTGTTGCGAGCGGTCACGAACTCGGCGGAGCCAACGGCATGACTGATTACCTCACCCGGAGCGTCGCCGTACGGGCCGACATGGATCCGGCCGCGCGCACGAAGACGCTCGCTCACGAACTGGCCCACGTCATGCTGCACGGCCCCGACAACCCGGATGCCGTGCTCCATCGCGGGATCGGCGAGGTCGAAGCGGAGTCCGTCGCATTGATGATCGGAGCAGCCCACGGTCTCGACACTGCGGGATACACCATCCCCTACGTGGCGACATGGGCGACGTCCGTCGATGGAAAGACGCCTGTGGAAGTCGTGCAAGCAACGGGTGAGCGCGTGCGGGCGACAGCGGTCGCGATCCTGGAAGCACTGCCGACAGTGCAGGTCGGGTCGGGCGACCCGCCCGGTCTGACAAGAGCGACGCAGCACGGTGCCCACCTGCCGACCGCCGCGGGTCGGGCTGAACATTTCGGCCGTGCCCGCTTCGCGAACGATCGGCACGCCTCCGACCGCCCCACAGCCTCGATCCGGGATCTCTGATGGATACCGTCGCGCTGTTCGCCGGAGTGATCGGCCTCTCACCGCGCGAGGGAGCGGAGAGGCTCTCTGCAGCCGGAGTACCGATCTTCCCCTGCAAGCCCGCAGAGAAGCGCCCGCTCACCGAGCACGGGTTCCATGACGCCACCTCTGACAGCGACCAGGTCGCCCGATGGTGGGCGCGGTGGCCCCAGGCGAACATCGGCATGCCGACCGGACGGGCTTCCGGTATCGAAGTCGTCGACATAGACGTGCACGGTCGGGTGCGGGGGTTCGCCGCGTTCGAGCTCGCGCGGCGGGAGGGTCTCGTCGACCGCTGGCAGGCGCTGGTCAAGACGGCGTCCGGTGGGATGCATGCCTATTACCCCGCGGAACCCGACCGTGTTCAGCCGTCGTGGCAGGCCGCCTGTGCCGGCATCGACTTCCGCGGCGAGGGCGCCTACGTCATCGTGCCGCCGTCGCAGGTGCTGTTCGAAGGCAACAGGTCGACATATGAGCTGATCGGTGCCGGACGTGGGGATGCCGCCCCTATCGACGGCGCCGCACTTCGACAGTTCCTGGACCCGCGGCCGACGCCAGCCATCCGGGCACCTGCGGGGGCCGAACGCGAGGTCGACGTCGAACGAATCGCGTCCTGGCTGGCTACTCGTGGAGAGGGCGAGCGGAACCGTGCCCTGTACTGGGCCGCCTGCCGGCTCGCGGAGAACGGGATCACCGATCAGAACGCGCGCCACGCGCTCGGGCCGGCAGCCGAACGCGCGGGGCTGCACCAGGCCGAGATCGTGGCGACGATCCGCTCCGCGTACCGAACGGGGGTGGGGCAGGTGGCGCCCTTTCGCATCCGCGCGGGAAGCACAGGTTCCCGCGCGCTCAACGGGGAGATAGCCCTATGATCCCCGGCACCACGGACCTGCGATCGGCGCGGACTGCGGTGTGGACGGCCATCATCGGCACAGTCTTCATCGCCGCCGGCGCGTTCTGGTTGTCCTTCACTTCTCTCGCGGATCTCGCACGCCGCTCCGGGATCGCACCGACGCAAGCCTGGGCGTGGCCGCTCATCGTGGACGGGATCATCGTCGTCGGAACCGTCGCCGTCGTCGCGCTCGCCGGGCAACGGGGTGCGTGGTATCCGTGGATGCTGCTGGTGGCCGGTGCCGCAGTGTCGGTCACCGCGAACTCGATCCACGCGATCGTCGCAGCCGATGCCGATGTGCCACCCGTGCTCGCCGCATCCGTCGCCGCAGTCCCTCCGCTGGTGCTGCTCGCGATCACGCACCTCACCGTTGTCCTCACTCAGCGATTCCGATTTGACGTGTCCTCCACAGGTGAGGCGGCACGAGACCTTTCCACGGAAATCATGCAGCTCCGCCCGCCGATGGACGTTTCGGAGCAGGGTGCCCGCAAGGACATCGCCGTGGTGATGCGTCAGCGCGGGATGTCGAACAAGGAGATCGCGAGTGCCACCGGAGTGCACCCGTCGACAGTCGGCCGATGGTTCGCGGGGACGATCCGCACACCTGAGGTTCAGAAGGGAGCCACGCCATGAACGAATACGAACACGTCGAACACCCCCACGCGCCGCTTGGTGTGGATACCGCAGAGAGAGAACTCGTCAACAAGCGGGCCTCCGACGAAGTCTCAGAGCTGGCGCGGCACGGCGATCCGTCACTCGCGAAGCAGCCGCTCGTGCTGAACGGGAGCGAACGAGTTCGCAGCGAAGTCGTGTGGATGCGGCCCACGGAACTCGTTCCCGCCGTCACCGGGCGGGTGGCGGGTCAGGGCATCGACCTCGAAACCTCCCTCGCTCGCAGAATGCGCTCGCTTCCCACTCAGGGAGTTGCGAGCACTCGCCGCGCGATCCGCGAACGGGCTCTTCACCTCCCGCCAGCGGAGGCATTCGGCAACAGTCGCACGGTCCATCGCGCCGTCCGCCGCTCGGGAATCGGTCGGTAGCGAGGTTGCCATGTCACCCCAGACTTCCCAGCCGGCCGTCGACGCAACTGAGCGCCCGCCGCTTACAGCGGTCGCTTCCGAGTCGGCGGAGGCGCCAGCCGCCTTTGAAAGCTCGGAAGGTCTGCGCGACCTGCTGACTCGCCTCGCCGACCAAGATCACGGCGCGTGGCGCCGCGACGCAGAAGCGGCAGCACTCATGCGGCACGTCGTCCGGCGGTACGCGAAGCTCGCCCGCAAGCACGGGCTCGATCCCTGGGACGCAGCCGCGGCCGCCTTCGATGCGATGCGCTCGGCCGCGGTGCGCAATGCCGAAGATCCCTGGGCAGTGGTCACCAGAGCGGTGCAAGTGACGCTGATCGCCGAAGAACGTGCGAACGGCCTGCTGTGCTCGGTGTACCAGGCGCGCAGGCCAGAGTTCTCGTCGTTCCACGACCCCGAGCGATTCAGCGACCGAGAGAACCCCTTGAGCGACTACCACCCTGCGCTTCGGGTGGATCCCGCCGGAGACTCCGCGGCTGACGGCACCACATCCGACGGTGTCGGCATCACTGAGGCGGTGGAGAACGCGATTGCGTTCATGGCACTCCTCGGCTGGCCGCGCACGCCCGCCCGCACCGCCATGGAGTACATCTGCGCCCGGCTCAGCGAAGTTCCCTCCCGCGCGACCGCGTGGGAGTCCCTGCGCCGCGACGTCCACGGACGAACACTCCTCGACCTGTCGTCAGCATCGTGGAACGGGCTGCTGCGCGCCGTCCTCGGCAACCCGGAACCAGAGGTCGCACGGACCACAGCGGGCCGCGGCATCCTGCTCCGGCTACTGATCGGCGAACCGCTGCGTTCTCTTCTGACAGACGACGACCTCGTCCTCGCGGTCAGTCTCGCCGCCCCTACCGAGCGATCGAGGCGATGACCATGGGAACAAGCGTCGGCCACATCGAGCTCGAGCGATCGATCGAGTCGATCATCGTCGGGAGGCGTCACCGCCGCGAGTACGGCGATATCGATGAGCTCGCCCAGTCGATCACCCGTGACGGGCTGCTGCAGCCGATCACGGTGACACCCGAAGGCGTGCTGGTGTGCGGCGCACGACGGCTCGAAGCCCTGAAACGGCTGGGCGAGAAGACGATCAAAGTGTGGGTGCGAGCCGGGATCTCGGATCGCCTCGCAGAACTGCTGGCCGAGCAGGCTGAGAACGTCCTGCACAAGCCGCTCACGCCGACCGAGGCCGCGGCGCTGTACACCGAGTTGAAGACCTACATCACCGACGACGCGGCTCGCCGCCAGGTCGCGACGCGCTTCGGTGGTCCGGATCCGCAGGGCGGAAAGGGCGGTGGTGCCACCGTGGCACCACCGCAGTTCAAGCCCGGCAAGACCCGCACGCAAGCCGCGCAGATGGTAACGGGCCGCGCGTCGTACACGACGCTGGAACGCATCGCCGAACTGCAACGCTTTGTCGCCAACCCGGTCGCCGACCCCGTGCTCAAGGAGAGGGCCGCCGAGGAGCTGCGACTCATCGACCAGGGTGGAAGCGTCACTGCGGCCCACGCGCGGATCCGTGAGTTCATAGATCCCGAGCCGCCACAGCAGTTCGAGGACTTCGAGGCACCGGACGACTTCGAACCTCCCGACGAACTCGAGCAATTGGCGAACGCGGCACTTGCGCGGGTTAGGGAAGCCAAGCGCGGTCGCCGAGCGAACCGCGCTCGTGCTGCGTCCGCGCATGTCTTCCCCGTCCGGGCCTTCGTGCGGGTGTGGGAGGACCTCGATCAGTGGTGGACCCACTTCGACGTCGATGCTGTGGCGACCGGACTGACCGACGAACAGCTGGAGCAGTTCGAATCGACGCTCACCGCGACGGTGGAGTTCTTCGCGGCGCTACGGAGGGCACGCGCCCAGCTCACACAAGAGATCGCCTCATGACCGCAACTGTTCGCCCCCGAAAGCGCCTCGTCGTGCTCGTCTCGATCGGGTTCGCTGTTCTGGCCGCCCTCGTCGGTGTCGGCCTGTACGGACTCGTGCTGGCACCGGCACCCACGACGCCGACGACCGCCGATGATCCGACGCCTGCTTCCCCCTCGACCAGCGTTGCGGGTCCGACATCCCCCAGCGCCACACTTCCCCCCATCCGATCAACGACGAATGCCGAGTCCTTCGCACGCGATGCCGCTCGCGCTCTCATCGACTGGGACACCGCGACCGACTTCACCCCTGCCGACCACGCGCAGGTCGTCGTCGATGCCGGGGATCCTTCGGGTACGGAGACCGCGGGACTTGCTGCCGACGTTCGCAGCTACCTGCCGACCGCGGCGGCCTGGTCGACCCTGCGCACCTACAGCACCCGGCAGTGGATCACCATCGATGAGGTCTTCGTCCCGGCGTCCTGGCCCGAGGCAGAAGCTCAAGCGGCACCAGGGCAGCTGCTCCCGGGGACGATCGCGTACACGGTCAAGGGAACGCGAAACCGCGCCGGCGTCGTGGGAACACAGCCGCAAGAGACGTCGCGACCGATCACGTTCACGCTCTTCATCGCGTGCGAGCCGAGCTTCGACGTGTGCCGTCTGCTTCGGCTCTCTGAGGTGGACAACCCGCTCCCTTGACGGGGCATGAGCATGAAGAAGCTCCTGATCGTTCTCGGTATCGCCGTGCTTGCGTTGCCGCTCGCTGGCCTGATCGCGGTTCCGCTCGTCTTCTCGACTGCGGCTTTGGCAACGTGTCAGGCCGCTGGCGGGCTGGTCGTGACAGGCGTCCCGGAGAGACTCACCGCGGTGCGCAGCGACGGCGTATCGGTGACGCTGGACCACACGCAGCTCACGCATGCCGCGACGATCATTACAACCGGCAGCGGCATCGAGGGCGTTGGACGGCAGGGCGTGCTCATTGGGTTAATGGCCGCGCTCACCGAGTCGACTCTGCGGATGCTGGCGAATGCCGCCCACCCGGCATCCCTCGAGCTGCCCAACGACGGCGTCGGGGGCGACCACGACTCACTCGGCCTGTTCCAGATGCGGCCGACCTCGGGCTGGGGCAGCGTCGACCAGCTAATGGATCCGAAGTACCAGGCGCGCGCGTTCTTCGGCGGCGAGACCGGCCCCAACTTCCCCTCACCCGCCGGGCTTCTCGACATTGCGGGCTGGCAGTCCGCAGATCCCGGCGCCGCGGCGCAGGCCGTCGAACGCTCGGCGTTCCCTGACCGATACCAGCAGTACCAGCCCGTCGCCGAGGCCATCATCTCGGCGCTGACCCGACCGCCCGCATCGTCGAACACGGGAAGCACATCGCTCGATTCGGTGCCGGAGACCACCCGAGTCGTATTCCCCTTGCCAAGTGGCACGTGGGTGCGGGCAAGTGGTTTCGGTAGGCGCACCGACCCGGTGACCGGCCTGCAGGCGTTCCACGCGGGCACCGACTACGCGGCAGCCGACGGCACATCGATCTTGGCCATCGCGGACGGGGTGGTCACGTGGGCGGGCCCGAACGGCGGGTACGGAAACCTGATCCTCATCGAACACACGGTCGGCGGCGAACGGGTCGCGTCGGCATACGCCCACATGTGGGCAACCGGCATCCACGTGTCAGTCGGCGAACGTGTCACTGCTGGCCAGCACATCGGCGACGTCGGATCATCCGGCAAATCCACGGGGTCGCACCTGCACTTCGAGATCCGCCCGGGCGGCTCATTCAAGTCATCGATCGACTCCAACACGTGGCTCGCCCAGCACGGCGCCGAAGGCCTGGATGCCGCCACTTCTGGCCTTGCGGCGTGCGCGTGAGGTGATCGGAATGGACATCTTCCCTGACTTGGGAGCAGTGGGCGGTGCGGGTGAGCTCCGCGCCATCGTCGGCGCGCTCCTCATGTATGTTCTCGTGTTCGCGGTGCTCGCGATCCTCGTCTGTGCCGTCACCTGGGCGATAGCGTCGGCGAGCGGCAACTACCAGTCGTCCCAGCGAGCCCGCGCGGGGCTGTTCGTTGCCATCGGCGCGGCAGTGCTCGCCGGCGCGGGTGTCGGGTGGATGAACTTCCTCCTCGGGGTCGGCCAGCAACTCTGAGCCGAGCACGCGCGTGAAAGCGGGATCGCTCGACCGCGGGGATGCCGCACGCACCTTGTACGCAGGTTCTTTTCTGCGCAGACAAGGAGCACCGTCATGATCGACATCGACCCCAACGCGTCGGGACTTCCCGGCATCGAGCAACTCCGCGTGATCGTCGGCGCAGTGATGACCGTCGGGCTCATCCTCGCGGTCCTCGCCCTTATCATCGCCGCCGTTGCGTGGGGGTACGGAGCGAACTCCTCGAACCCGCACCTCGCATCTCGCGGCAAGCTCGGCGTTCTCGTGGCGTGCGGCGCGGCCATCATCTGCGGCGCGTCGGTCACGCTCGTGAACTTCTTCTGGGGCGTCGGCCAGTCCGTCTGAGCAGGGCGCGACCGATCGGGAAGGACGACCCGCGTGGATGGCGTGTGCGACATCCCGGCAATCGCCGAGGTATGTCAAGCCGTAGGAGCAGGGGTCACCTCTCTCGTCGCCGCGCCCTTCGACTGGCTCGCACACACACTCGCGTCGACGGCCGCGTGGTTCTTTCAAGCCGTCTGGACGGTGTTCGATACGACCACCCTCGTCGACGTCACCGGAGCCCAGTACGTGCAGGTCTACAACCTGCTCTTTGGCGTCGCCCTGTTCGTCATGCTGGTGTTCTTCTGCCTGCAACTGATCACCGGGCTCGCGCACCGCGACCCGACCGCGCTGTCACGAGCTGCCGTGGGCCTCGGCAAGTCCGTGCTCGGATCGTTCGTCGCGATCGCCCTCACCGCGACCCTGCTCGAAATCACGGATCAGCTGGCGATCGGGATCGTCCAAGCAACGGGGAACACGATGGAAGGGATGGGTGACCGGATCGCTCTGATGGCGACCGGGCTCGTCGCAATCAACATCGCAAGCCCCGGCGTCGGCGCGATCATGACCATATTCCTCGGTGGGCTCGCGATCGCCGCGACCGCGATCGTGTGGTTCTCGCTCCTCATCCGCAAAGCTCTGCTGCTGGTGGCGATCGTGTTCGCCCCGATCGCCCTCGCCGGATTCTCGTGGGATGCTGCCCGCGGTTGGTTCGGCAAATGGGTCGCGTTCGTCGTCGCCCTCGTCTTCTCGAAGCTCGTCCTCGTTGTGCTGTTCCTCGTCGCGATCAACCAGGCCGCCGCACCGATCGATCTGGACCTCGCCTCCATCAGCGACCCGGTCGCCGGCGTCGTGCTCATGCTCGTCGCAGCCTTCGCCCCGTATATGACCTACAAGTTCATCTCCTTCGTCGGCGTCGACATGTACCACGCGATGTCGACCGAGCAAGAGGCAAAGGGTGCACTCAACCGCCCCGTGCCCGTGCCGGTGACACCCGGGACGGCGCAGTCGGCCAAGTCGATCCTCGACGGCGGTGGCCAGTCGGGAGGAGCGTCCACGACCGCCGCATCCGGCGCCGGGGGCACCGCCGCCGGGTCCGGAGCCGGCGCGGGGGCGTCGGGGGCGGCCACCGGTGCGGGATCATCCGGTGCCGCTACGGGCGCCGGTGCCTCAGGCGCCGCGGCGGCGGCCGGCCCCGCCGCCGCGGTCGTCGTCGGCGCCCAGGTGGTCGGCAAAGCAGCCGCCGCAGGCCCCAAGCTCGGCAATGCCGCCGGAGCATCAGCGATGGGCCAGGCCGAAGGCGCCGCCCCGGTCCAGGCATCGCCCTTGCCGTCGGGCACGCGAGTCGCTGAGCAACCGTCCGCACAGCTGCGCACACCGGCGCCGCCCCGCACCGCGACACCCCCTCCGCGATCGACTCCCGCCCCGCTCGAAAGGACGACGGCATGACAGCGAACAACGCCCCTCGGGCGAACCAGTTGCATCCGATTCAGTTCTCGCGGCTCCCCAAGCGAGGCGTGATGCTCGGGCTTTCGCTGGCGCAGCTCGTGACGCTCGCCATCGGACTGGTGGCCTTCACCAGCGCCGTCTGCACGGGCGGCGGCAACCTCTTCGTCATCACAGCCCCGATATGGGTGACCAGCGTCGTGCTCGCCTTTGTCGCCGTCGGCGGCCGCAAGCTCATCGAATGGGTGCCGATCTCAGTCCGATGGATGTGGCGGAGCATCGGCGGGCAACTGCACTTCCGTGCGGACCTGGTCAAGCCGCGTCCTGCCGGCACCCTCGCGCTCCCGGGTGACGCCGCGGCGCTACGCGAGTGGGTCGACCCTGAGACGGGCGCTGCCATGATTCAAGACCCTCACGCTCAGACGCTGACGGTGATCGCCGGCATCACGCATCCGGCGTTCGTACTGCTCGACAGCGGCGAACAGGAACGTCGCGTGACGGGTTGGGGCCGTGTGCTCGCCACGGTGTGCCGCTCGGGGCGCATCGCGCGCGTCCAGGTTTCGGAGCGGACCGTTCCCAGCTCTGGCAGCGGGCTGGCGGAATGGTGGACACTGCACGGCATCGACGATGAATCCTGGCCCTCGGTGACTTACAGGGAACTCATCGAACGTGCCGGGCCGGCAGGTGAACGGCACGCGACGACAGTGTCCCTCGCGCTCGACATGAGGGCCGCCGCACGGCAGATCCGCGCCGCCGGGGGCGGCATGAAGGGTGCGGCGAGCGTGCTCCGCCAGGAGATGACGACGTTTGCCGCGGCCCTTCGCGCGGCAGACCTGACACCCACCGGTTGGCTCACACCCGGTGAGGTCGCAGTCGTGCTGCGTTCCGCATACGATCCCGCAGCCGCTCCCGCGCTCGAGCGACACGGTGACATCGGCCGGTCCCTCGCGACCGCCGGTCCCCTCGCGGTCTCCGAAACCTGGGACCGGCTGCACAGCGACTCGGCCCATCACGCGGTGCTGTGGATCTCGGAGTGGCCGCGGTCGCAGGTCTACCCCGGCTTCCTGTCTCCGCTGCTGCTCACCTCAGGCATCCAACGCACATTCACCTTGACGTGCACACCGGTCCGTGCCGATCTTGCCGCCCGGGACATCCGCAAGAAGAAGGTGGGCCTGCTCTCGGACGCCGCGCAGCGCGCGAAGATCGGCCAGATTGAGGATGCCGCGCGCACCGCCGAGTACAACGACGTGCTGCAGCAGGAGTCCGATCTGACGGCCGGACACGGCGTGCTGCGATTCACCGGGCTCATCGCCGTGTCGGCGCCGACCGTCGACGAACTCGATGCGGCGGTCGCGGCCATCGAGCAAGCGGCCGTGCAAGCCGCCTGCGAGACGCGACGGCTCGTCGGGCAGCAGGCGCAAGCGTTCGCCGCCGCCGCCCTGCCTCTCTGCCGATCCGTGTGACGCGCGGGGACGCACGAAGTACCTGACTGACGACTCTCTCGCAAGGGGACGCAATGCCTTCATTCCAAGACCCCGTCAGCGACGGCGCAGAAGCGTGCACGGCCCTGCGCGCCCTCGCCCACGCCACACGCACCTTCGACAACCCGGCACAGACGTACGAGGTGGTCGGCGACCTGCTGGGCGGACTCAGATCGCTCGAACAGGTGCTCGATCAGCTCGCTTTGGCGCACACCAACGCCGACGCGATCGCCCGCACCGACGACGGCGACCACTGGGCAGGGGTCGAGGAAGCCCACGCCGCCGCCCTCGCGCTACGCCGCGCATCCACTCTGGTCGCGAGAGCCGGCCTTGCCCTCGACCGGGCATCGCAGCACTCCGGCCGCATCGCGTGGGACTCCCTCTCGACCCCCGAGCCGGTCTCGGAGTCACTCGTGCCGCGCGTCAACGCCGCCGACTCGTTCCAGCCCACCGGCCTGTTCGGTACCCACCACTCCGTTCCGAGACCGCACCGTCGCGACGGGATGACGCTATGAACGCGCACGAAGGCGAACGCGTCCACACGACCGTGCTCGTGGATCCCGCGGGCGAACGCCGAAAGGAGCGTCACGCCCGGCGCAAGGCATCCCGACGCCTCAACGCCACCGCACGCGCCGCCACAACCGCCGAGGGCCGTGCCGAAGCGGACGCATTACGCGCGGAGCAGCGCGCAACCACTTACCTTCCCGAATCCGGCGAGGCGCGGCCCGCAGCGCTTCGAACTCCTGGGCACCTACGTCTGCCACGCCATCAAGACACCAGCGCCACGTTGGCGGGCGCCTACCCGTTCCTGGCCGAAGGTGGCCTCGGGTCGCGGGGCGTCTTCGTCGGCCAAGACCTCTACTCGGGTGCCTCGTTCGTCTACGACCCGTGGGTGCTCTACTCACTCGGGATCATCACCGCGCCGAACATCGTGCTGGCCGGGATCGTCGGCTCAGGCAAGTCGTCGCTCGTGAAGAGCCTGTACACGCGCTCTATCCCCTTCGGTCGCCGGGTCTACGTGCCGGGGGACCCGAAAGGCGAACACACCGCCGTGGCGGAAGCCGTCGGCGGACAGGCGATCGTGCTCGGGCACGGCATGGCGACCCGGCTCAACCCTCTCGATGAAGGGCATCGCCCAGCTGGCCTGTCCGACGAGAGCTGGGCCGGGCAAGTCGCCGCGCGTCGCCGCGACCTCATCGGCGCGCTCACCGAAACAGTGCTCGATCGACCACTCAGCCCACTCGAGCACACGGCGATCGACCTCGCTCTCGCCGAGACCGTCCGCTCGTGCGACACACCGATCCTGCCGATGGTCGTCGAACGCATCCTCTCTCCTGACGCCTCCCAACGCGCCGACCATCGGCTCGTCGAGGACGGCCGGGTCGTCGGGCACGCGCTGCGTCGGCTTGTTGCTGGCGACCTGGCCGGGCTGTTCGACGGGCCCAGCACAGTCACTTTCGATCCCAGCCTTCCGATGATCTCGCTCGACCTCTCGCGCGTCGCAGAGAACGCGACGCTCGTCTCGGTGCTCATGACCTGCTCCTCCGCGTGGATGGAATCCGCTCTCCTCGACCCGCACGGCGGGCAGCGGTGGGTTGTCTACGACGAAGCCTGGCGACTCATGTCACATCCCGCGCTGCTGCGCCGTATGGATGCGCAATGGCGCCTCGCCCGCCATTACGGGATCGCGAACCTCCTCGTGTTCCACAAGCTCTCCGATCTCGACAACGTCGGCGACCAGGGCTCCGCGATGCGCGCCATCGCCTCATCGCTTCTCGCCAACGCGGAGACCCGAATCATCTATCGGCAGGAAGCGGATCAGCTCGGGGCGACAGCGACCGCGCTCGGCCTGACGAGCACCGAGCAGGGCCTGCTGCCGGGCCTGGCTACCGGTCAGGGTCTCTGGCGGATAAAGGACCGCAGCTTCGTGGTGCAGCACCAGATGCATCCCGCAGAGCTCGCCGCGTTCGACACAACGAGCCGCATGACGGAGGGCGTGAGATGAGCACAGCACACGCAGTACGAGATCGATCGGACGTCATCCGCGCCCCCGCGGCTCTTCCGGTCATCACGATGACGATCGCGCCGGACGGCACGATGACCGTCGCCGTCGACGGGACACCGTTCGAACCGCCGCGCTTCGGACCATCCTGGAACCGCGCGTCCTTCGCGGAGATCATCGACACGGTGCTGCGGGCGCACGGGTCGCCGGTGCGCGTCGTCATCTACGAGACGGATGGCGCGGTCTTCACCGACCTCATCACCCGGCCGCTGCGGGGCTCGATCACGTCGAGCGCACCGCCGCGTTCTCGGGGCGATGCGCGAAGAGCAACGGGCGAGCTCGTCTGCGCTCCCGAACCGCTCATCGAGGCGGCGCCGTTGATCGCGCCGCCTCGCGTCGTGCAGGGCGATGAGGGCTTCCTCGCCGGCGAAGAGGTTGCCGTCGCGATCATCGTGCGGCACGTCAAGGCATCCGCAGACGGATCCGCACGCGCACTGCTGGAACCGGACCTCTGCCGGGCGAGCGCCACTGGCGAGGTCGTCCTGGCCGGGCGCATCTCCGGCACGTGCGTGTTCGGAAGCATCACATGACCGGCAGTGGCGGTGTCAATGTCTCTGGCCGCGACGGCCTGACAAACCTCGCGCTCCTCGCCCTCGTCGGGGTCGTCGCCGTCGCCGGCGTGTTGCGTGTCGCGGGCAACATCGCCGCGTTCCTCTCAGGTGCCGCGCAGCCGACCGGGGGCCTTGCCGCCGGGCTGGGTGTCTTCGGCTCCGCCGCTGATCCGGGAGTTGCGCTCGGCTCCCCCGGACTCAATGCCGCGGCCTACTGGGCCGTCGTGGCGGTTCTCGTGACGCTGATCTCCGCCGTGGGATGGTGGGCGTGGCGCGGCATCCGAAATCACGTGCGGCACACCGGGCCCGACCCCAACCACATCGCCGGCATCGCCTCCGCGGCCGAGATTCGCCGCGCTGCCTCCGATCACTCTCTCCTGTCGAGGGCCGCGCACCTCCGGGCATCTGTCGCAACGCCACGGCCCGAAGACGTCGGCTACCTCGTCGGCACCGCGCGGGGAACGAAGGTGTGGACATCGGTGGAGGACTCCATCCTCGTGATCGGCCCGCCCCGCTCGGGCAAGGGCGCCCACATCGTGATTAACTCGATCCTCGACTCACCCGGCGCGGTCGTCACGACCTCCACCAGGCCCGACAACCTCACGACCACCATTCGCGCACGGATGAGACGCGGCCCGGTCGCGGTGTTCGACCCGCAACACCTCGCGCCGGGCGTACCAGCAGGCCTACGGTGGTCGCCAGTGCGCGGCTGCGAACTCCCCCTCACCGCGATGATCCGCGCTTCCGGCCTTGCCGCCGGTACAGGCCTGTCGGGCGCCGGTGTGGAGAACGGCGGGTTCTGGGAAGGCAAGACTCGCACCGCCCTGCAGGCGCTCCTGCATGCCGCGGCGCTCGACGGGCGCTCACCCGCAGAACTGTTCCGCTGGACGCTCGACCCGGCCGCGGCGAAGGATGCCGTCGCTGTCCTGACCTCCCACCCGGCAGCCGCGACGGGATGGGCCGAGTCGCTCGCGGCGATGATCGACGCAGACCCACGCACCCGAGACTCGATCTGGCAAGGCGTGTCGTTGGCGTTGGGTGCGCTGGCCGACCCACGCGTCCTCGACGCCGTCAGCCCGAGCGAAGACGAACAGTTCGATCCGGAGAGCTTCCTCCGCCACAACGGGACCCTGTACCTCCTCGCAACGGGAGCTGGCGCCGGGGCCTCCTCGTCCCTCGTTGCCGCGCTCGTCGAAGACCTCGTCGAAACAGCCCGCCGAGTCGCCGCACGATCACCGGGCGCGCGCCTCGACCCCCCACTGCTGCTCGCGCTCGACGAGGTCGGCAACCTCGCGCCCCTGCCCTCACTCCCCGTGCTAATGGCGGAAGGTGGAGGCACCGGCATCACCACGATGCCCGTGCTCCAGTCCCTCGCCCAGGCACGGCAACGGTGGGGTGACAACGCCGCTACCGCGATCTGGGATGCCAGTATCGCCAAGGTCGTGCTCGGCGGAGCGTCGGGATCGCGAGATCTCCAAGACATCGCCACCCTGATCGGTGACCGCGACGAGATCACCGACTCGATCACCGTCGGCGAACGTGGCATGCGCTCCAACCAGCGCTCGACACGCCGGGTGCCCATCATGCCGCCGGACGTCATCCGCACGCTGCCATACGGCACGGCGTTGCTGCTGCTGAGGTCGGCACCACCGATCGTCACGCGCATGCGCGAGTGGACCGCGCGCCCCGACGCGACATCACTGCGCACCGAACGGGCGCAAGTCGAAGAACAACTTCAGCGGGGATAGCCGACGCACCTTCCCGCTAAACGCCGACCAGCCGCCTCTCGTAGGAGCATCCGATGACCATCCACACCCAGCAATCACTCTCCGGGTTCCTCGCGTCGGAACCGCAGCTCGCGTTCAACGCGAAAGGCGAAGCACGCTTCTGGGCGCGCATCGGCCAGGAGCACTTCGAACGCAACGACGACGGCACGTTCACCCAGACCGAGACCACCTACCACGACCTCGTCATGTTCCGGCGAAACGCGGAACGGGCTTACGCGATGTTCAACAAGGGCGATGCCTTCATCGCCGAGGGCTACACGCACACGTCGACCCGGGAAGTGGACGGCACCACGGTCGAATCCGAGGAGTTCGTCGCGAAACGCCTCGGACACGACTCCGCCCGCACGAACTACACCCTGCAGCGCCGCCGCAACACGCTTCCGCCCGTGGCGGCAGCCGCGCCTGCGCCCGCAAGGCCAGCTGTCCAACCGCTCGCCCGCTGAGACACCCGATGACCGTCGACGAGCCTCTCAGCTTCCCCGGGTACGAGTTCGAGCCACCGCTGCCAGACGGCCCCGACGCTGAGCCCGAGGGCCTGCCGAACGTCCCCCGCCCGGTGAACTGGAATCTACTCACCTCCGACCAAGCCGCATTCGAGTGGGTCGAGCTCGACCGCTGGGTGAACTGGCTGCGCCGCACCTACGGCATCGGACCATCGATCATCCCGCCGCTGTGGCATCGCCACGCAGAACTCGTCTGGGAGCTGTCCGCCCTGCACCTGCACTGGCTGTGCGCCTACGACGAAGAGCAGCACGGTTCCGCCCCTCTCGGCTGGCACCGTGACTTCAGCGAGGCTCGCGATCGCCTGCACGACTGGGTCGCCGCCTGCGGCTCCCGCCTCGATCGCGATCGGGCGACACGTCAGACGGCGTGGCCAGGCGAGGATCCAACGCCGTCGGTGGAAGAGATCACGATCGACGACCGGGCAGCCGACTTCCGCCGATTCGTCGTCGAAGACGTCGCGCGTCGGCGCGCAGTTGAGGACGCATTCATCGCGGCTGAGACCCACCGTCCAGAGTAGTTTCCGAGGCCTCCTCGCCATTCCGGCGTATCAACGGGAAGTGGCATGCGACGCTTCTCGTGATGCGGCGGGTGGCGGCGCAGGAGGGCGAGTCGCTCACGCATTCGAAGTCTGAGAAGCGTCGGCGCTCGTCCCTACGCTGGGAGCATGACGTTCACCGCGCTGCACCGGGCGCTCGGCCTCACGCCGTGCCCGCTGACCGACGAAATCCTCGATGGTGCGATCGCGGCGGGGGTCGCCGAAGCGAACGATCTCGATTGGAAGTCGGAGCTACCGCCGGCGAAAGGCCTGCCGCAGACGGACTTTCCGAAGGACGTTGCGGCGATGGCGAACAGCGGCGGCGGGGTGATCGTGTTCGGCGTGCGCGAGTCGCAGAAGGCTGCTACCGAGCGAGTCGATGTAGGAGAGCTCGACGAGGCATACGAGCGTTCCATACGGAGCGCGGCGATCACCGCCATCTCGCCCCCTGTCTTCGGACTCAACGTCCATCGCCTCGGCGTGGAAGGCAATCGCGCCGTGGTGGTGGAAGTGCCCGCGAGCATCGACGGGCCACACCTGATTTTCAAGAACGACTACTTCGCAGCCCCAGTCCGGAACGATTCTGACACCGTGTGGATGAAGGAACGCCAGATAGAAGCGATGTACCGGGCTCGCTTCGAGGAACGCCGACACGCCACTGAGGCGTTGGACGCGCTGTTCGACGAGGCCGCAGCAGGACGGGATACCGACAACCGCGCATGGCTAATCGCGGTGGCTCACCCACGTATCCCTCGCTTCCGCGACCGACTCACGCGCGAGGAAGCACGAGCGGTGTTAACAAAGACCGTAGGGTTGGCCCTCATCTACGCCGGGCGCGGAGGCGTCCACCCTCTGGAAAACGTCGACCTCGACAACCCGCGTCCCGGATTGCGCCGCTGGGTCGCCATGAACAAGGCAAGCGATGAACGCTCTCTCTGGAAAGAAGCTTGGGTGAGCATTCACCACGATGGTTCCGTGACGATCGCCGCGGCGGTCGGCGGGCATCGTATGAGCAGCGACGCCTACTTCGAGGGCTGGCAGGTGCAATCTGCCGCCATTGAGTGCGCCATCGCCGACCTCATGGCCCTCACGCGGACCACAGCCGAGACGATCGACAACGACGAGTACGACTTGCGTCTCGGGATCCAGTGGACGGGTGGTCAACCGTTGACGATCCTGACGACGGACAACATGGGTTTCACCTATGAGGGCGTGTCGGTGCCACTGCACCGCTACACCCGGGTCGAAACGACCGTGAATGTCCTCGAGCCGCCAACGGACTTCTATTGGCACGTGCACGACTTCGCCCAGGATTGCGTCAATCAGGGCGGCATCACGAACGTGCTCATGATCCAGCCACCTTCTCGCGACGAGCCTGCATAGTCGGCTCCGTCAGAGCTGGATGTCGTGGTCGCGCTTGGCCAAGTCCGCCGTCATCCACTGGAACATGGGGAGCGATGAGGTGAGCGAAGAAACGACGCCGCCGCGATAATGGGCATTCGCTACCTCAAGGGCGCGGCGGCGCGGCTCGGTATACACGTCGAGAGGGAGCAGCCCCGCCCGAAAGCGCGCCCGCGAAACCTCGGCGACTCGCGCCCGCAGCTCAAGCTCGTGATCTGCGAAGTACACGTCGGCGATGGCCAGAATCTCACGGGCCACCCGGCGCGCCTCTGAGTGTTGCTGTAGTGCGTGCACCAACTCTGGTGGAGTAGGCACGTCCTGATCCCTGATCCGCGCCATCTCGTCCCCGGTGCGCCTGCGGGCGAAGAACGCATCTGCGGCGCTGTCGTTGTGGCGCCGCTCCGCTGCCAGGACGCGGTGGAGCCGTCGGTCTGGCAGTCCGGCACGAGCGCGACGACGCTGCAGACGCCTGGCCTCGTTCTCACGCTGTCGATACGACTCCTGCTGGGAGGGACTGGGTGACCACTCGGTTGCGCGCCCGGCTGCGCGCGCCCGAGCGACCGAGCGCCGACGGGCCTCGTTAGCCTTCTCGGGATCCGCGGCCTCTCGCTCCCGCCGCCGCTCGGCGATCGCTTCACGGTTTCGGTAGTAGTACTCGCGCTGCGCCTGCTTGTACGCCTCTGGGTGCTTCTGCTTATAGCGCTCGCGTGCCTGCTGACGTTCCTCCGGATGCTGTCGTGCCCATTCCTTTGCCCGCTCGATGCCCTTCTGCCGCCGCTCCTTCTCATCTCGCTCGCGTTGCGCGCGCCGACGCTCGCGCTCGCGGTTCGTCTTGCGGATGTACTCACGGTTTCGCTCCCGGTAGTCGGCGTAGTAGGTCGGGTGAGCGTCGTTCCATGCCCTCCTCTGCGCGGCCAGCCGGGCCGAGCGCTCGTCTGGATCGAGCGGGTCACTCATCGTGGCCCACCGCAAGTACGCCGCTGAGTTCAGCGAGGGCGGTGAACAGTTCTTCGCGCGTCGCCGTCGGGTCGATGATCGCGCGCGCGACCAACACCCGCATCCGCGCCCGCTCGACGTCAGACACATCGCCGAGTCGCGCCATGCACCACTCAATGTCTTCGCCCAGATGGTACGTGGGGTCGTCGACCTCGATGTCCGGGTAGTAGAGGAAGGCGAGCACCGCAACGTGCTCGAGGACGGCGTCGACATGCTCTCGATCGGTCATACCTGTAGGTGCGCGAACCACTCCCACCCTGCGGCGATCAAGCCTCTTTCGAGAACGCACGTTCCAGAAGTTCAGCCGTCGCCGGGTTCACCATCTCGTTGCGCCGGATGTAGTGCTGGACGGTGATCTTTGGATCTGTGTGGCCCAGTAGCTCCGCCGCAAGCTCCACGCCGGCCCGCTCATTGATCGCCGTCGCGACCGTGCGGCGGAATGCGTGCGGCGTGACCCCGGTGATGCCGGCGAGCTCCATGACCCGTCGAAGCTGGCGTCGCACGTTGTTCGTCGTGAGGGGCGTGCCCTCTCGGGTACAGAACAGCAGCGCGTCGAGCGACGCATCGCTGAGTCGGGCCAGACGTCGACGGACGGCCTCGGCCGTGAACGTCGGAATCGCGACTGTGCGCCGAGACTTCGCGGTCTTCGGGTGGTCCTGCCGTTGGGTGGGCTCACCCTTGTTGCTGACGATCGTGCCAGCGATGCGAACTGAGGGCACCGCGCTCGTGATGTCGACGTCGCGGCGTCGAATGGCGAGCACCTCGCCGATGCGCGCGGACGTTCCGAGCATGACCTCGACGATTGCGCTGAGCTGCCCGTCGGGCTTTGGTCCGGATATCGCGCGGCCAGCCTCCCACACGGCGATCGCCGTGCGGATGGCAGTCACTTCGACAGGGGTCAGCGCATCGGGCGTGCTTGTCTGCCGAGTCAGTCGAGCGACGTGGTCCATTGGATTGCGCGGCAGGACCTCATGTCGCACCGCCAGGCCGAACGCCAGGCGAAGCACGACGCGCGCGTGCTTCGCTCGGCTGTAGCTTCGCTTGTTCAGCTGCTTGAGGAGTTGATCGCAACGTGCGACGCCGATCTCGCGCAGCGTCAGGTTGCCGATCGCCGGCATGACGAGGGTTCGCATGTTGCGCTCGTACAACTGCCGTGTGGTCGTCGACACCCGGCCCTCCTGATCCACGTCGTCAAGCCAGTAGTCGACGAGTTGTGAGAACAGGCTGTCGGGCGTGAGCACGGAAGTAGAGGGCTGGAAGAAGCTTCTCGTTGAGAACTTCACCTTCAGCGTGCGTTCGGCGAGAGCAGCCGTCGCGGCAGTGACCTGGACCTGCCTCGTGCGGCCGTCCCAGTCGCGGTAGCGAGCCCGC
This sequence comes from Microbacterium sp. NPDC056003, assembly GCF_042274785.1. Lineage (NCBI taxonomy): Bacteria > Bacillati > Actinomycetota > Actinomycetes > Micrococcales > Microbacteriaceae > Microbacterium > Microbacterium sp. NPDC056003. The sequence continues at coordinate 605,591 of NZ_JBHJXQ010000002.1, forward strand.
GCGACCACGCGGCCCCCGGCGGCCGGCAGAAATCCGATCTCACCGAATGTACCGATCGCAAGCCGCTGCCGGCTCATCGGGTCACCGCCGATCGGCGAGTGGCGACGCTTCGGGCTCTCGCTGAGCGTCGACCCAAGCACGCACGTCCGAGACAGCGAACGTCAGATGCTTGCCGTATCGGTGAGCTCGCGGTGCACGACCCTTCATCCGCCACTCGTAGATCGTCGAGACGGGAACGCGAAGATAGGCGGCGAGCTCGTTGATGTCGAGAAGCTGCTCCAAGCCCCACATCTCGAGGGAGAGGCTGTCGTCTGCGTTCATACCAGATAGGTGCGCCGGGCGTCGCACGATCAATCGGAGACAACCGCCGCGAACTCGCGCGTGCCGATGCCGACTGATTGCCGAGGCGCCGAAGACGGTCAATTAGGTAGGAATTCGGTGACAGGGTCATGCTTCACCAACTAAGAAGTCCCGGGAACCCTTAGGTTCCCGGGACTCTCCGGTCGGGATGACAGGATTTGAACCTGCGACCCCTTGACCCCCAGTCAAGTGCGCTACCAAGCTGCGCCACATCCCGATGCCCGAGCCGGAGCGCGGACAACTCCCCTATGCTACCCGCTCCGCGGACCGGCCGCGAACCGGCCACCGGTCCGGGCGCGTCGTCTCGTGCATCCCTCCAGCCGGTGTCCGTGTCGAGGAGTAGCGTCGCGGCATGGCACAGATCACGATCGAGCCCGCCACGCCCGCACGCTTCGACGATGCCCAGCAGGCCCTCACCGGCGGAGGCGACGGGCGTCACTGCCAGTGCCAGTGGTGGACGATCACCAACGCGCAGTTCAACGCCCTGTCCACCGACGAGCGCCGAGAACTGCTGCGCGACGAGATCGAGTCCGGGCCGCCACCGGCGCTCATCGCCTACGTCGACGGCGAGGCCGCAGGGTGGGTGCGGGTCGGACCACGCACCGCACAGGTCCGACTCTCACGCACGAAGCGGTTCGCCGCCTCCGAAGAGCCCTGGGACGACGAAACGGTGTGGGCGGTCACGTGCTTCGTCGTGCGCAAGGAGCACCGGGGGGCCGGACTCAACGCCCGGCTGCTCGACGCCGCACTCGCGTTCGCGCGCGACGGCGGCGCCCGGGTCATCGAGGCGTACCCGGTCGACCCCGCTCTGGGCCGCAAGAAATCGTCCAACGACCTGTACCACGGCGTGGTGTCGACGTTCCTGTCGGCCGGATTCCGCGAGGTCGCTCGGCCATCACCCGATCGGCCGATCATGGCGCTCGATCTGAGCGCCTGACCTGCCCACCCGGGTCTCGACCTGACGGCTGCTCATACGTGGGACGATGGTCGTCGCCACGTTCGACGAGGAGGACCATGTCGCGGCTGCTGATCGGTTTCATCCCCTACGTGGCAATGTCGCTCGTGCACGTGGCCACCCTCGCCGCCGGCGCACATGACGCGGCCGACCCGACGAAGCTGATGCTGATGCCGTTCCTGGCCCTCGCGGTCGTCTGGGGCGCGGACCGGGCGTGGACGCACGCACACACCCTTCTCGTGATCGCCATCGCGCTGTCGTGGCTGGGCGACGGCGCCGGACCCCTCTTCGACTGGCTGCCGACCGTCCCGATGATGCTGCTCTTCTTCGGCCTCGCCCACCTCTGCTACATCTGGCTGTTCTGGCATGTGCTCCCGGTGCGGCGCGTCCCGCTCTGGACGCTCGGCTATGCGGTCTGGTACGTCGCGCTCCTCGCCGTGCTGTGGCCGAGCCTCGGCGCCCTGCTCGGGCCGGTCGCGGTCTACGGTCTCGTCCTCGGGGCGACGGCGGTCGGCGCGGCGCGCTGCCACCCGCTCATCGCCTGGGGCGGACTGTTCTTCCTGGCCTCAGACTCCGTGCTCGCGTTCCGCCTCTTCATGCCCGAGGTCCTGCCCGACTGGTCGAGCCCGCTGGTGATGGCCACCTACTGCCTCGGCCAGGGTCTGATCGCGGCCGGCGTGGTCGTTTCGGCGCGCCGCCTGCGCATACCCAAGGAAGGCGCCGCCCCGGCGGTCGTCGAGAAAGAGCACGTATGACGGATGCCTCGGCTCGCGTCGACGCGTGGCTGTGGGCTGTGCGGGTCTACAAGACGAGGTCTGCCGCGACCGCCGCATGCCGGGCGGGGCATGTGCGGGTCAACGGCGAGAAGGCCAAGGCCGCTCAGCCCGTGCGGCCCGGCGACGAGCTGCGTGTGCGAATCAGCGGCTTCGATCGCATCCTGGTCGTGCGCCAGACCATCACCAAACGCGTCGGCGCCGTTCTCGCCGCCGAAGCGGTCGAGGATCGCACGCCTCCTCCCCCGCCTCGCGAGATGACCGCGTTCGTGCCGGTGCGCGACCGGGGCGCGGGTCGCCCGACCAAGCGCGAGCGCCGCGACATCGACCGCCTCCGCGGCCGCGACTGACCGCGGCCGACCCTGCCGATGCGCCCCGAGCGTCAGGCAGCCGGGCGGATGAGCGAGTGCAGCCAGCGCGGTCCGCGAGCGGCGGCGCCGGCATCCGTCACCCTCGTCACCAGGTCGCGATCACTGGTGACGACCGTGACCGTGCGCCCAGCCGACACCAGCCGTCGCGTCTCGTCGATGATCGTGTCGTCACCGGATGCCTCGGCCCGCACCACGTCGACACCGGGGGCGTCACCCGCCGCCCGGGCCTGCCCCTCGAGAACGATGACCCAGTCCGGGAACCAGACGTCTTCGGGCAGGTCGAGGGATGCCGCCGGGATGCCTGTCTTCGACAGACCCGCGACGCTCTCGACGAGTCGTCCTGCGGCGCCGGGGCGGTCGCGCCACCAGCCGTCGGGCACGGAGCCGACCACGTTCGCAGCATCGACGACCACCGCGGGGCGCACACCGAGAAGGGCGCGCAGGCGGTCCCACGAGGCAGCGAATCCAGGATGGAGCGGATGCCGCGACACGTCGTCGACGGCCACCCATGCCAGCGCGTGGCTCTCGGGATCGCTGATGGTGGGCTCGAACGGGCGCAGGACGTCGCCGATCAGCGTCGTGTAGCTCCAATAGCCGAGGTCGAGCACCGAGAGAAGACGCGGGCGGATCGCGGCATCCGGAACCCCCGCTTCCTCCGCCGCCTCCCGCAGCGCGCCGTCGCCGGCCGATTCGCCCTCATGTCGGGCGCCGCCGGGAAGCCCCCAGGTGTCGCCGAAGTGGCTCCAGGTCACGCGGTGCTGCAGCAGCACGCCACGGTCGGCGTCGACGGCGAGCAGCCCGGCGGCGCCGAAGCGCCCCCAGTACCGCTCGCCCGTCGGGGCGACCACCCACGCGTCCCCGGGGTCGCGCGGCCCGTGCGGGCGCCGCGGCTCACCGGGTGCGGGAGGTTCGATCGTCACCCTGCCACCCTTCCACACGTGCGCGCACCGGCCGCGGTCATGAACTCATGAACCGCCGCGCCGGCCCCGTGCCCGCTCCTGCTCAGCGCTGGCGGCGCTCGCGCACCCGCATGTTGATGACGATCGGCGACCCCTCGAAGCCGTACAGCTCACGCAGGCGACGCTGGATGAACCGGCGGTAGCCCGGGTCGAGGAAGCCGGTCGTGAACAGCACGAAAGTCGGCGGACGCGTCGAGGCCTGTGTCCCGAAGAGGATGCGGGGCTGCTTGCCACCGCGCACCGGGTGCGGGTGCTCGTTCACGAGCTCCGACAGGAACGCGTTGAACTTGCCCGTCGGGATGCGCTGATCCCACGACTCGAGGGCGGTCTCGAGCGCCGGCACGAGCTTGTCGAGGTGGCGGCCGGTGCGTGCCGAGATGTTCACGCGCGGAGCCCACGCCACGTGGGCGAGGTCCTGCTCGATCTCACGCTCGAGGTAGCGGCGCCGCTCGATGTCCTCGAATGCGGGCGTGTTGAGCAGATCCCACTTGTTGTACGCGAGGACGAGCGCTCGGCCCGACTCGAGCACGAGGTCGATGATGCGCACGTCCTGCTCGCTGATGGGCTCGCTGACGTCGAGGACGACGACCGCGACCTCCGCCTTCTCGAGGGCGGCCGACGTACGCAGCGACGCGTAGAAGTCCGCGCCCTGCTGCAGGTGCACGCGGCGGCGGATGCCGGCGGTGTCGACGAAGCGCCACAGGCGCCCGCCGATCTCGACGACCTCGTCCACCGGATCACGCGTCGTGCCCGCGAGGTCGTTGACGACGACCCGCTCCTCGCCGGCCGCCTTGTTCAGCAGCGACGACTTGCCGACGTTCGGGCGACCGAGGATCGCGACGCGGCGCGGCCCGCCGATCTCGTGCTTCGCCACGGCCGACACCTCGGGGAGGACCTTCATGATCGCGTCGAGGAGGTCGGCGACGCCACGGCCGTGGATCGCCGAGACCGGGTAGGGCTCGCCGAGACCGAGGTTCCACAGGGCGGCGGCCTCGGGCTCCTGGCGGGAGTCGTCGATCTTGTTGGCGACGAGGAACACGGGCTTGCCGCTCTTGCGGAGCAGCTTCACGACGTGCTCGTCCGTCGAGGTGGCGCCGACCATCGCGTCGACGACGAACAGCACGACGTCGCACAGGTCGATCGCGACCTCTGCCTGGGCGGCGACCGAGCGGTCGATGCCGCGGGCGTCGGGCTCCCAGCCGCCGGTGTCGACGAGCGAGAACCGGCGGTCCATCCACTCGGCCTTGTACGTCACACGGTCGCGCGTGACACCGGGGGTGTCTTCCACGACGGCCTCGCGGCGGCCGAGGATGCGGTTCACAAGCGCGGACTTGCCGACGTTCGGGCGACCGACGATCGCCACGACGGGCAGCGCGGGAAGGTACTCGATCCCGTCCTCGCCCAGCGCGAGCCCCTCGAGCAGCGCCGCGTCCTCATCGTCGAGCTCGTAGTCCTCGAGTCCCGCGCGCAGCGCGCTCGCCCGCTGCTCGGCGAGCTCCTCGTCGAGGTCGGCGAGGTTCTCGGCGAGGTGATCCTCGCCGCCCTCGTACTCTTCTTCGGCGTTGCGGGCGTCGGATGCCTCACGGTTGTCAGATGACATCGTGCGCTCCTGTCTGTGCAGGCACATTCGTGCGGATGACGCCGATGACGGCGTCCACGGTCTGGTCGAAATCGAGGTGGGTCGAGTCGACGACCTCGACGCCGGGCGCGGCAGTCAGGAAGTCGACGACGGTCGAATCGGAGGCGTCGCGCTTGTGCAGGGCGGCGGCGACGGCCGCGGCATCCTGCGACGACAGCTCTGCGCTGCGCCGCGCCGCGCGCACCTCGGGGGCCGCCGTGAGGAGGATGCGCACGGGCGCATCAGGGGCGACGACTGTCGTGATGTCGCGGCCTTCGACCACGACACCCGGACGACCCGAGGATGCCACCATCGAGCGGAACAGCACGTTGACCGCCTGTCGCACGGCGGGGACGCGGGCCACGCCGCTCACGGCCTCGGAGACGCGCGGCTCGCGGATCGCCTGCGTCACGTCGCTCTCGCCGACGCGCACCCAGTGCTCGTCGGGGTCGAGCGAGATGGCGTAATCGAAGTCGCCCATGACGTCGACGACGGACGTCGAGTCGGACGTGTCGGTGCCGCGCTCGAGCGCGAGCCACGCGAGGGCGCGGTAGGCGGCGCCGGTGTCGAGGAAGCCGTAGCCGAGGCGGCGGGCGACCTGCTTCGACACGCTGGACTTGCCGCTGCCGGCCGGGCCGTCGATCGCCACCACGACGGGGGCGCTCTGGGCACCGGGCGCAGCCGCCGTCTCGGCGGGGTGCGTCGCGGGGTCAGTCATTGGTGGTGCTCGCAATCTTCCAGCCGCGGGACTCGAGGCCCTCCACGGCGCGTCGGACGGCGCCGGGCACGACGCTGATCTCGGCCAGACCGAACTGGGCGCCCGGCGAGTGCTCGAGGCGCAGGTCTTCCACGTTCACGTCGAGCTCGCCGAGCTCGCCGAACAGCCGGCCGAGCTGGCCCGGAGTGTCGTCGACCATCACGACGACCTGCTCGAAGCGCCGATTCTGGCCGTGCTTGCCGGGGAGCCGCTCGACGCCCTCGTTGCCGCGACGGATCGTGTCGGCCACCGCCCGGCGTGCACCAGGGGCGTCGGGGGCGCGCAGGGCGTCGGCCACGTCGCGCAGGTCGGCGGAGAGTGCGTCGAGCACATCGACGACGGGCGTCGCGTTCGCGCCGAGGATCTGCACCCACAATTCGGGGGCGGATGCCGCGATGCGCGTCGTGTCGCGAACGCCCTGGCCGGCAAGACCCAGGGATCCCTCCGGGGCGTCGACGAACCGGCCGGCGAGCAGGCTCGCGACCAGCTGCGGCACATGCGACACGAGCGCGACGGCCCGGTCGTGGTCTTCGGGGCTCATCTCGATCGGCATCGCGCCGAGGTCGAGCGCCAGCCCTTCGACGAGGGCGAGGTCGCTCGGCGGCGTCTCGCCGTCGCGGCACACGACCCACGGCCGGCCGATGAAGATGTCGGCGCGGGCGGCGATCGCACCGCCGCGCTCACGGCCGGCCAGCGGGTGGGAGCCGATGTAGTGGGTCAGATCGACGCCGCGGTCGCGAAGGATGTGCAGCGGCTCCAGCTTGACGCTCGCGACATCCGTCACCACCGCTCGCGGGAAGCGGGCGAGCTCGCGCTCGATGACGTCGGCGGTGACGTCGGGCGGCACCGCCACGACGATCAGGGACGGATCGTCGTCCTCGGCGGCACGACGGCCGGCGCCGTAGTCGACGGCCAGGCGCAGCTGGGCCGGTGACGTGTCATCGAGTGCGACGTCGATCCCGAGCGCGCTGAGCGCATGGCCGATGCTCGCCCCCAGCAGGCCGGCGCCGACGATCCGCACCGTGCCCTGGACGCGCGGGGCACGCGCGCGCGCAGACGGGGGCGTGGACTCGGTCACTGGTTCTCCTGGTCGCTCCGCGGGTCGGAGCTGTCGCGGGGCTCGGGGGCGTCTCCCGCCGCGCGACGCGCGAGAGTCAGCAGAGCGCCCCGCTCCACCTTAGTCAACTCGCGTGCGTGCCCGGCTGGCAGTGTTCCCAGGTGGAGCGGCCCGAACTGGCGACGGACCAGTTCGACGACCGGATGCCCGACCTCGGCCATCATCCGGCGGACGATGCGATTGCGGCCGGAGTGCAGGGTGAGCTCGACGAGCGAGCCGCCGCCTTCGGCCGACGACGACAGCAGCCGGGCCTTGTCGGCTGCGATAGGCCCGTCCTCGAGCTCGACGCCGCGCGTGAGTCGCTGGATCGTCTGCGGCGTGACGCGTCCTTCGACCTTCGCGATGTAGACCTTGGTCACACCGAACGAGGGATGCGCCAGCACGTGCGCCAGTTCGCCGTCGTTCGTCAGAACGAGCAGGCCGCTGGTCTCGGCATCCAATCGCCCTACGTTGTACAGCCGCTCCGCCCAGTCCTTGGTGAAGCGGCGCAGATCGGGCCGTCCGCGCTCGTCCTTCATCGAGCTCACCACGCCCGTGGGCTTGTTGAGCATGACGTACCGCTTCGACTGGTCGAGCTGGATCGCGGTGCCGTCGACGTCGACGAGGTCGTTCTCGGGGTCGATGCGTGAGCCGAGCTCGGTCACGACCGTGCCGTTCACGCGCACCCGGCCTTCGACGATCAGCTGCTCCGCCACCCGGCGAGAGGCCACGCCGGCGTTCGCCAGCACCTTCTGCAGGCGAACGCCTTCCGGCGATGCGAAGGGATCGTGCTCGGTCATCGCCGCGCCTCCTCGTCGAATCCGTCGGCCCCGTCGTCGAGGAGGGGCGAGATGTGCGGCAGCTCGTCGAGCGAGTTGATCCCGAGGTTCACCAGGAGCGCGTCGGTCGTGCCGTAGTTGATGGCGCCGGTCTCGGCATCCGTGAACAGCTCGGTGATGAGGCCGCGCGACAGCAGCGTGCGCACCACCGAGTCGACGTTCACCGCGCGGATGGACGCGACCTGGCTGCGCGTGACGGGCTGCTTGTACGCGATCACCGCGAGCGTCTCGAGCGCGGCCTGCGACAGCCGGGACGGCGCCTGGGCATTGACGAACTCGCTCACCAGGACGTCGTGCTCCTCGCGCACGTACAGGCGCCAGCCGCCGCCGACCTCGCGCAGCTCGAAGCCCCGCACCGGTCCCCCGGCCTCACCGTCGTAGTCGGCGACGAGTCCTTCGATCGCCTGCCGAACGGCGGGCACGGGCGAGCCGACGGCGGCGGCGAGGCTCACGAGACTCTGCGGCTCGTCGACGACGAGGAGGATCGCCTCCAGCCGCCGGGCCACGTCGGCCGCCGGCAGCTGCGGTGCGCTCTCGCGTTGATCGCGTGCCCGCGACGCGGGTGCATCGGGATCCCCCGCCTCGAGGTCCTGCGAAGGTTCATCGGTCATAGTCGGCTCCCAGAGTGGCGAGGTTCTCGTCGGACCAGCGCTGCGCGCTCCAGCGCAGCGTCAGCTCGCCGAGCGGTTCGAGCTGTTCGAAGGACAGGGCGGCGTGGCGGTACAGCTCCAGCACCGACAGGAAGCGCGCGACGACCACGCCCGGCTGCGAGACCCCCGCGACCAGCTCGCGGAAGCTCAGCGATCCGGCGTTGCGCAGCAGCGTCACGACGACCGCCGCCTGCTCGCGGATGCTGACGAGGGGCGCGTGCAGGTGGTCGAGCCCGACGTGCGGGATCTCCTTCGGCGTCATCGCGAGCAGGGCGAGCGCCGCGAAGTCGTCGACGCTGAGCGTCCACACGAGGTCCGGCGCCGCCGTGCGGTACTTCTCGTCGAGCCGAACGCTGCGCGCGTGACGTCGGTCTTCGCGCTGGAGGCAGCGCTCGAACCACACCGAGACCTCCTTGAACGCGCGGTATTGCAGCAGGCGCGCGAACAGCAGGTCGCGCGCCTCGAGCAGCGCGACCGACTCTGCGTCGACGAGCTCGCCCTGCGGCAGCAGGCCCGCGACCTTCATGTCGAGCAGGGTCGCCGCGACGACGAGGAACTCGGATGCCTCCTCCAGCTCCTCCTCGGGGCCGAGCTCGCGCAGGTACGCGATGAACTCGTTCGTGACCAGTGACAGCGACACCTCGGTGATGTCGAGCTCGTGCTTCGAGATGAGTGTCAGCAGCAGGTCGAACGGCCCGTCGAACCCGCCGACCGAGACGCGGAAGCCGTCAGCCGGCTGCTGCGGATCCGAGACCTCGTCAGGCGACGGCGCCACGGGCGACCAGCTCCCGCGCCAGCCGCAGGTAGGCCTGGGCGGCGGCGTGCTCGGGCGCGAACTCGGTGATCGGCATGCCCGACACCGAGGCATCGGGGAACTTCACGGTGCGACCGATCACGGTCTCGAGCACGTCGTCGCCGAACGCGTCGACGACCCGCTCCAGCACCTCGCGGGAGTGCAGTGTGCGGGCGTCGTACATCGTGGCGAGGACGCCGTCCAGAGCGATCGTCGGGTTGAGGCGGTCGCGCACCTTGTCGATGGTCTCGATGAGCATCGCGACGCCACGGAGCGCGAAGAACTCGCATTCCAGCGGGATGATGACGCCGTGGCTCGCCGTGAGGGCGTTCACCGTGAGAAGGCCGAGCGACGGCTGGCAGTCGATGAGGATGACGTCGTAGTCGGCGGCGACCTTGCGGAGGGCGCGCGCGAGCGTCTGCTCGCGCGCGACCTCGTTGACGAGGTGCACCTCGGCGGCGGAGAGGTCGATGTTCGCGGGGATGACGTCGAGGTTCTCCACGCGCGAGGTCACGATGACCTCGTACGGGTCGCGCTTGCTGTCGAGCAGCAGGTCGTAGATCGTCGGGATGTCGTGGGTCTGGATGCCCAGACCCGCCGACAGCGCGCCCTGCGGGTCGAAGTCGACCGCGAGCACCTTGCGTCCGTAACCCGCGAGCGACGCCGCCAGGTTGATGGTGGTCGTCGTCTTGCCGACGCCGCCCTTCTGGTTGCACAGCGCGATGATGCGCGCGGGACCGTGGCCGTCGAGCTTCGGCGGGGTCGGGAAGCCCTGGTACGGACGCCCGGTGGGACCGATCGGGGTCTCGTTGTCTGAGGCCGTCGCCGCGCCCCGCTTGCTGCCCGCCACAGACTCTCCTGACTTTCCCATGTCGTGCACCGATTCTAGTCACGGTGCGGCCTCTCACCCGGGAGCGGTCAGCGGGCGCGCGGGTGCGAGGTCGCGTAGACGTCGCGCAGGGCATCGACGGAGACGTACGTGTAGATCTGGGTGGTCGACACCGAGGCGTGCCCGAGCAGGTCCTGAACCACCCGCACGTCGGCGCCGCCCTGCAGCAGATGCGTGGCGAACGAGTGGCGGAGCGTGTGCGGCGATACGTGCGCGGTGAGATGCGCGCGCTCGGCGGCGGAGTGGATGACGAGCCATGCGCTCTGCCGCGACAGCGGCGCCCCGCGTGCCCCGAGGAACAGCTTCGGTGTTGCGCGGCCACGGCGGACGAGATCGGGGCGGGCGCGCGTCAGGTAGGCGTCGACCGCCGCCCGCGCGTACGACCCGACGGGCACGATCCGCTCCTTGTTGCCCTTGCCGCGCACGCGCACGACGTCGCCGTGCGAGAGGTCGTCCACGTCGAGCCGCACGATCTCCGACACCCGCGCACCGGTGGCGTAGAGCAGTTCCAGCAGCGCGCGATCGCGCAGTCCGAGCACGTCGCCGGGCGCCGCGCCGGTCGCCGGAGCGCCGTCCGTCGCGGGCGCCGGGCCCGCGGCATCCAGCAACGACTCGACCTGGTCGATCGTGAGCGCCTTCGGCAGCCGCCGGGCCTGCTTGGGCGGCCTCAGCCGTGCCGACGGGTCGGCGTCTTCGATGCCCTCGCGTGCGAGGAACCGGTGCAGACCGCGCACAGACGACTGCAGACGAGCGAGAGAGGATGCCGCGACCGGCGGCTGCGCAGAGGCGCGCTCGGCGGCGAACTCCGCCACGATCTCGGGTGTCACGGCGGCTGAGTCGTCGACACCGCGCTCCGCCAGCCACTGCACGTACCCGGCGAGGTCGCGCCGGTACGCCGAGACGGTGTTGTCGGACAGGCCGCGCTCGATCGAGATGTGCCGCAGGTACGTGTCCACCGCGCGATCGAGCCGCATGTCTTACCTTCTGGCGCTCCGCGCCACATCGCCCGCGCGGCGGAGACGCTCGGCGGCGGCGAGCACGCCCACCGCGAGGATGCCGTTGCGCAGCCGGCCCGCGAGCACGCCGTCCACCACCTCGTCCAGCGGCACCCACTCCACACGGATGTCGGCCTCTTCCTCGGCGCGCGCATGGGCGGAGCCGACCTCGGAGAGACCACGCGCGAGGAACAGGTGCACGACCTCATCGTTGCCGCCGGGCGTCGTGAAGATGCTGACCAGCGACTCCCACGACGACGCCCGGAGGTCGGCCTCCTCGGCGAGCTCGCGCTGCGCCGTCTCGAGGGGCGACTCCCCCGCGATGTCGAGCAGTCCCGCCGGAATCTCCCAGTCGCGATGCCGGATGGGATGCCGGTACTGCTGGATCAGCAGCACGCGCCCCTCATCGTCGATCGCGACGATCGCCGAGGCACCCGGGTGGTCGACGTACTGCCGCACGATCTCGCCCTCGCCGTAGGCGACGGTGTCGCTGCGGACGTCCCACACGCGCCCCTCGTAGAGGAGGTCGCTGTCGGTGACCTCGAACTCGACGGGTTCGTCGGCGAGCGGCGCGGCCGTCGGCTCGTCAGTCATTCTCGACGTCGAACAGTTCGCTGGCCCGGTGGCGCTCGAGGGCCGCTCCGACCAACCCGCGGAAGAGCGGGTTGGCGTCGGTCGGACGCGAGCGCAGTTCGGGGTGAGCCTGCGTGGCGATGTAGTACGGGTGCACGTCGCGCGGCAGCTCGACGTACTCGACGAGGTCGAGGTCGGGGTTGATGCCCGAGAACACGAGGCCCGCCTCGGCGATGCGGTCGCGGTAGCGGTTGTTCACCTCGTAGCGGTGGCGGTGGCGCTCCGAAGCGACGGTCGATCCGTACACCTCGGCCGCGATCGAGCCTTCGGCGAGGTGCGCCGGGTACAGGCCAAGCCGCATCGTGCCGCCCAGGTCGCCGCTCTCGAGGATGTCGACCTGCTCCTCCATCGTCGCGATGACGGGGTGCTCGGTGTCGGGGTCGAACTCGCTCGACGACGCGTCCTCGATGCCGGCGACGTGGCGCGCGTACTCGATGACGATGCACTGCAGGCCCAGGCAGATGCCGAGCGTCGGAATGCCCTGCTCGCGCGCGAACTTCAGAGCGCCGATCTTGCCCTCGATGCCGCGGATGCCGAAGCCGCCGGGTATCACGATGCCGTCGAGCGGAGCGAGCGCCTTCTCGGCACCCTCGGGCGTCTCGCACTCGTCGGACGGGATCCAGCGGATGTTGACGTGCGTCTCCTGTGCGAAGCCACCCGCCTTGAGCGCCTCGGTGACCGACAGGTAGGCGTCGGGAAGGTCGATGTACTTGCCGACGAGGCCGATCGTGACCTCGTGCTTCGGGTTGTGAACTGCGTTGAGCACGCGCTGCCAGCGCGACCAGTCCACGTCGTTCGCGTTCGAGAGACCGAGTGCCCGCACGATGTACTCGTCGAGACCCTGCTCGTTGAGCATCGTCGGGATGTCGTAGATGCTCGGCACGTCGACCGCGTTCACGACCGCACCCTCGTCGACGTCGCACATGAGCGCGATCTTGCGCTTGTTCGCCTCGGTGACGGGCCGGTCGCTGCGCAGCACCAGGGCATCGGGCTGGATGCCGATGCTGCGGAGCGTGGCCACCGAGTGCTGCGTGGGCTTGGTCTTCTGCTCGCCCGATGCGCCCATGAAGGGCACGAGCGACACGTGCACGAAGAACACGTTCTGACGGCCGAGCTCGTGGCGGATCTGGCGCGCCGACTCGATGAAGGGCTGCGACTCGATGTCGCCCACCGTGCCACCGATCTCGGTGATGATCACGTCGGGGCGCGGCTCCTCCGTCGACTGCAGGCGCATGCGGCGCTTGATCTCGTCGGTGATGTGAGGGATGACCTGCACCGTGTCACCGAGGTACTCGCCACGGCGCTCCTTCGCGATCACCTGCGAGTAGATCTGACCCGTGGTGACGTTGGCCGCCTGGTTCAGCTCGATGTCGAGGAAGCGCTCGTAGTGGCCGATGTCGAGGTCGGTCTCGGCGCCGTCGTCCGTGACGAAGACCTCGCCGTGCTGGAACGGGTTCATCGTTCCGGGGTCGACGTTCAGATAGGGGTCGAGCTTCTGCATGACGACCCGCAGACCGCGGGCGGTGAGCAGGTTGCCGAGGCTGGCGGCGGTGAGACCCTTCCCCAACGAGGAAACGACACCGCCGGTCACGAAGATGTGCCGAGTGGTGTCGTTCGAAGTGTCGCCGCGGGAAGAATCAGAAGTCTGCATCACGGGCTTTTATCCTATCTCACGTCGGTGGCGGCAAGCTGCGGAAACGCACATGGGTGCGTCGCGTCGAGGGGTCAGGCCACCTCGGCGCGCAGGCCGAGCAGCTCGCGGGCATGAGTGAGCGCGGCGTCGGAGTCGGGCATGCCCGACAGCAGTCGTGCCATCTCCGCCTCGCGGTCGGAACCGTCGAGGCGGCGCACATCGGACGCCGTGACCGACCCGTCGCCGGCCTTCACCACCGTCAGGTGATTGGTCGCGAAGGCGGCGACCTGGGCGAGGTGGGTCACGGCGATGACCTGCGACGAGTGCGCGAGACGAGCGAGGCGGCGACCCACCTCGATCGCGGCGGCGCCGCCGATGCCGGCATCCACTTCGTCGAACACGAAGGTCGGCACAGGATCGACCGCCGCGATCACGACCTCGATCGCGAGCATGACGCGGCTGAGCTCGCCGCCGGACGCCCCGCGCGAGACCGGGCGCGGATCGGCGCCGACGTGGGGGGCGAGCAGGATCGCCACGTCGTCGCGGCCCGCGGCCGATTCGGTGCCGGGCGTGACCGACACCGTCAGCGTGGCGTCGGGCATCGCAAGGGCGTGCAGCTCGGCGGTGACCGCCGCCCCCAGCCGCTCGGCTGCGGCGGTGCGGGCGGCGGTGAGTGCGGCGGCGGCGTCATCGAGAGCGGATGCCGCGGCCCCCCGTTCCTCCGTCAGCCGCTCGATCCGCTCGGAGTCGTCGTCGAGCTCGGCCAGTCGCGCCGAGCCGGTGTCGAGCAGGGCGATCGCATCGTCGAGCGTGCCGTTCGCGCGGATGAGCCCCGACAGCACGGACCGGCGCTCCTCGACCGCCGCCAGCTCGTGGGGACCGGTCTCGTCGAGGTCGGCGAGGTAGCCCGCGAGGGACGCCGCCAGGTCGGAAGCGCGGTAGCCGAGATCGGCGACCTGACCCGCGAGGTCTTCGAGGATCGGGTCGTGCGCGCGCTCGAGCGCTCGTCGCGCTTCGGCGAGCAGGGACGAGGCATCGGGCTGCTCCCCCTCGCCCGACAGGGCGTCGTGCGCTGTCGCTGCGGCGATGCGGAGCTCTTCGGCGTTCGCGAGCCGTTCGGCACGGGCCGCCAGTTCCGCGTCTTCGCCGGGTTGGGGCGCGGCCTGCTCGATCTCGGTAAGCTGCGCCCGCAGGTCGTCGGCCTCGCGCGCTCGCGCGTCGCGCTCGGTGGTGAGTCCCGCCAGCTCGCGGTCGATGGCCCGCCAGCGCTCGTAGGCTTCGCGGTAGGCCGCCAGGGCCCCCTGCACGACGTCGCCGCCGAAGCGGTCGAGCGCATCACGCTGCGCCGCCGCCGTGCGCAGGCGAAGCTGATCGGACTGGCCGTGCACCACGACGAGCTCATCGGCGAGATCCGCCAGCACTCCGGCGGGCGCCGTGCGGCCGCCGACAGAGGCGCGACCACGCCCCTCGCTCGAGATGGAGCGGCCGACGTAGAGTTCGGCGCGGCCGTCGCCGAGCGGCTCGACGTCGCCTCCCGCCTCGCGGACGCGCTCGGCGACCGGGCCGCTCTCGGGCACGATCCAGACGCCGTCGACCGTCGCCTGGGCCGCCCCGGCGCGCACGGCGCCTGAGTCGGCGCGCTGACCCAGCAGCAGCCCGAGTCCGGTGACCACCATCGTCTTGCCTGCGCCGGTCTCGCCGGTGATAGCGGTGAAGCCCGGACCGATCGGCAGCGTGGCCTCGGCGATGACCCCGAGATCGCGCAGTCGCATCTCCTCGATCACGTCGAGGGCCCCATGATCGCCGCGGGTCCGCGCCAGCCCTCGACGGGAAGCCGGAACTTGCGCACGAGCCGGTCGGTGAACGAGGCGGGATGGAGGCGCGCGAGGCGGACGGGCTGCTCGGAGCGGCGCACGACGACGCGCGCCCCGGGCGGGAGGTCGTGGGAGCGGCGGCCGTCGCACCACAGGATGCCGACGCCGTTGGTGCGCTCGAGCACCTCGATCGCGACGGCGTGCTCGGGACCCACCACGAGGGGCGTGGCGAACAGGGCGTGCGCCGACAGCGGCACCACCGCGATCGCCTCGACGGTCGGCCAGATGACCGGGCCGCCGGCGGAGAAGTTGTAGGCCGTAGACCCGGTCGGTGTCGACACGACGACGCCGTCGCAGCCGAACGACGACAGCGGCCGGCCGTCGATCTCGATGACGACCTCGAGCATGCGCTCACGGCTGGCCTTCTCGACAGTGGCCTCGTTGAGCGCCCACGTCTCGTAGATCACCGAGTCGGAGGCATCCTTCACCCGCACGTGCAGGGCGAGGCGCTCCTCGACCTCGTAGTCGCGCTGGATCGCGCGGCGCACCGCGTCGTCCATATCGTCGCGCTCGATCTCGGCCAGGAAGCCGACGTGGCCCATGTTGATGCCGAGCACCGGGGCCGTGCCGTCTCGCACGAGCTCTGCCGCGCGAAGGATGGTGCCATCGCCGCCGAGGACGATCGCGAGCTCGATGTCGCGCACGGGCACGTCGTCGCCGAGCACGCGCACGTCGGCGAACGAGTCGTTGACGGCAGCCAACTCGGCGCGGTCGTCTGCGGCGAGCACGGGCTGGGCGCCCGCTGCGCGCAGTGCAGCGACCACGCGCTCTGCCGCGAGCACGGTGTCGTGGCGGTGAGCGTGGGCGACGACGAGGATGCTGCGCTCGGCGCGCACGTCGGTGGTGGTCATCGGCTCCCCGCCAGTCGGTTCACGGTGCTCAACCATTCTGTCGGATTGGTGCCGCGCCCCGGCCCGAGGTGAGCGATGTACTCGGAATTCCCGTGCGTGCCCACGATCGGGGAGGAGATGATCCCGCGCGTGCCGAGGCCCGCATCCCACGCCGACCACAGCACGCGGGCGACGGCGTCGGCCCGGAGCGTCGGGTTGGTGACCAGCCCGCCCTTCACCGCCGTGCGGCCCACCTCGAATTGCGGCTTGATGAGCAGTACGAGATCGGCGTCGTTCGCGGCGACGGCGCGCGCCGCCGGCAGCACATGGGCGAGCGAGATGAACGACAGATCGCCGGTGATGACCGACGGCAGGGCGGCGACGCCGCTCGCCTCGGCCAGGGACTCGGCCGTCATGTGGCGCACGTTGAAGCCCTCGATCGAGATCACCCCGGGATCGGCGGCGACGGGCGCTGCGAGCTGACCATGACCGACGTCGACGGCGATCACCGGGTCGGCCCCGCGCTCCCGCAGCACCTGGGTGAACCCGCCGGTGGACGCGCCCATGTCGAGGCCGAGACGGCCCGAGACGTCGACGCCGAACGCGTCGAGTCCGGCGATGAGCTTGTGTGCGGCCCGGCTGACATAGTGATCGGATGCCGCGACCTCGAGCACCGCGGACTCGGCCACGGGCGTCGACGCCTTCACCACCGGACGACCGTCGACCGACACGAGGCCCTCGGCGATGAGCGTCGCCGCGTGAGTGCGGGAGCGCGCGAGTCCTCGAGCGGCAAGCGCGGCGTCGAGGCGCGACGTCATGGCGTCGGCGCGCCGCCGGGTGCCGCCTCCAGCCGCCGGGCGAGCGTGTCGTGGAGTGCGTCGTAGGCCTCGGCGCGGGTCGCGAGGGGCTGGGCCTCGATCACCTCGAGGGTCGACAGCAGATCGCCGGGGTCGAGCTCACGGTCGTCGGGCTGGGCCATGCCGTACAGGATACGTCGAACCCTCCCTCGCGCCGCGCGGTCAGGGCCGGTGGAAGGGATCCGCGTACAGTCGCTCCGGAACGCGGAAGCCGAAGATCGCACGGCCGGTGCTCCAGATCGCCGCCGCTCCCGCGCGGAGCAGGTCGATGGGCCGGTCGCCCTCGGCGATGATCCGCACATCGGCGCCCTCGATCGCAACCGCGGCGTTGCGCACGGTCGCGACGCCGTCTTGGACGGTCACCGCCGGGTAGGGCTCATGCAGCTCGCGGAGATCTCCCAGGATGAACGTCGGCTGCGAACCTGCCGGCGCGGCCAGCACATGCTTGGGCCGGTCGATGCCGGTGAGGACGAGAGCCGACGCGATGCCGGCGCGGTTGGCGCCGAGGATGTCAGTGTCGAGCCGGTCGCCGAGGAAGAGCGGCTGCCGCGCCCCGAACCGCGCGACGGCCTCTTCGAAGATCGGCACCTCCGGCTTTCCCGCCACGGTCGCGAGGCGGCCGATCGCCGTGTGCACGGCCGACACGAGAGTCCCGTTGCCCGGGGCGATGCCGCGCGCCTGCGGGATGGTCCAGTCGGTGTTGGTGGCGATCCAGGGGATGCCGCCTTCCTCCTCCGGCACCTTGAGCGCGAACGCCGCCTCGGCGAGCTGGGTCCAGCCCACCTCGGGTGCGAAGCCCTGCACCACGGCTGCCGGAGCGTCGTCGGCGCTGCGTGTGACGGCGAACCCGGCCTTCACGACCTCGGAGACGAGCCCTTCGCCACCCACGACGAGCACGGTCGACCCCGGGGCGATGCGACCGGCGAGCAGGCGCATCGCGGCCTGCGGACTCGTCACGACGTCGGAAGCCTCGGTCGGAAGACCCAGTTGCGACAGATGCGCCGCGACCGAGGCATCCGTCCGCGCCGCGTTGTTGGTGATGTACGCAAGCGACCGGCCCTCACGGGCACGGGTCAGGCTGTCGACCGCGTGCGGCAGCGCGCCCGGACCCGCGTACACGACGCCGTCGAGGTCGGCGAGGACGACGTCCACGCCGTCGAGCGGCGTGGACGATGTCGCCGGCGCGGACCGGCGGCCGAACAGCGCCATCAGCGGTCGGAGCCTTCCGGCTCGTCCATCCCGTCGGTGTCGTCGTCGTCTTCGTCGTCGATGCCCGCGTCGGCGAGGATCTCGGCGACCTCATCGTCGACGGAGGGCTGCTCCACTGTCGCCTCAGCCTCGTCGACGTCGTCGGCACCGAGCGAGTCGCCCAGGTCGTTCGCGTCGTCGGGCGCGTCCACGTTCTCTGACTCGAAGTCCTCGTCACCGGACTCTTCGATGATCTCATCGACGTAGACCGTCTCGAGATCGCCGATGCCGGATGCCGCGTCGATCACGTCCGCGGCGACCTCGGCGCGCTCGCGCCAGCGAGCAGCCTCGTCGTCGCGGCCGAGCTCCTCCAGGACGGCCGCACGCGCGGCGAACAGCGCGGGACTCCATTCGAAGGCCCGGTCGGGGTCGAGCTCGGGGATGTCCAGCTCGAGCAGCGCGCGCTCGGCGTCGCCGAGGTCGAGGCGCGCGCCCGACATCGCGATGGCGAGTTCGACGCGGACCTCGGTGGGGAGGGTGGAGCGGTCGACGCTGCGGCCGAGCTCGAGTGCCCGGTCGGGACGCCCGACGCCGCGCTCACTGTCGACCATCAGGGCGATCTGGTCGTCCTTGCCGGAAATGCGGCGGTAGGTGCGCAGCTCACGCAGCGCGAGGGCGTAGTCGCCCGTCGCGTACGCCGTGATGGCGAGCGTCTCGCGGACGATGGCGATACGGCCGGCGCGACGGGATGCCGACAGTGCGTGCTGGTGTGCGAGCGCAGGGTCTTCGTCGATCAGCTGCGCGGCCATCGCCAGATGACGTGCGACCTGCTCGGCATTCTCCTTGCTGAGCGTCTTGAGCTCGTTGCGCGCGCCTCCGTTGAGATCTTGAGGCGTGACGTCCTCGGGAATGAACGGGTCATCGTGGCGCGCGCGGACCGGGCGGTTCTCTTCCGGGCGCAGCGCGGTGTCGGGGCGGTTCGCTCCCCCGCGCTCCGGACGGTCGGAGCGTCCGCCGTACGGCTTCCGATCGCCGTCACGCTTCTCGTACGGCTTCCGATCACCGTCGCGCTTGGCGTACGGGCGGTCACCATCACGCTTCTCGTACGGCTTCCGATCACCGTCGCGCTTGGCGTACGGGCGGTCACCATCACGCTTGCCGTACGGCTTACGATCACCGTCGCGCTTCTCGTACGGCTTCCGATCGCCCTCGCGCTTGGCGTAGGGCCGGTCACCGTCGCGCTTGGCGTACGGGCGGTCACCATCACGCTTCTCGTACGGCTTCCGATCGCCCTCGCGCTTGGCGTAGGGCCGGTCACCGTCACGCTTCTCGTACGGCTTCCGGTCACCGCCACGCTTCTCGTACGGCTTCCGGTCACCGTCGCGCTTCACGTACGGCTTCCGATCGCCGTCACGCTTAGCGTACGGCTTCCGATCGTCGTCGCGTTTGGCGTACGGCTTGTGGTCACCGTCACGCTTGGCGTACGGCTTCCGATCGTCGTCGCGCTTGGCGTACGGCTTGTGGTCACCGTCACGCTTGGCGTACGGCTTCCGGTCACCGTCGCGCTTGGCGTACGGCCGGTCTCCGTGACGACGCGCGGCAGCGGAGTCCCCGCTCCGTTGCGGGCGTGCGCCGGCCTCACGGGCTCGAGGGGGACGGCCGCCCGAGCGTCCGCGCGGCTCGCGATCTGCTGCGCCTTCGCGCGGCTCCTGCTCGGCCATCTCTCGATCCTTCCCGTGGCTCGCTTCAGCCTAGTTAACGCGAAATGGCCACCCTGCGTTGGGTGGCCATTTCGGTAATGGAAGTCCGGCGGTGTCCTACTCTCCCACAGGGTCCCCCCTGCAGTACCATCGG
>NZ_JBHJXQ010000003.1:0-461228 GCF_042274785.1 Microbacterium sp. NPDC056003
CGTTCATCCTGAGCCAGGATCAAACTCTCCATAAAAAATGTTTGCCACCACAACCCGGGAAAACGAGTCGAGCAGCGAGTTCGAAACTGACCAAAAGGATGCCATCACTGACAATCCATACGCCAACCCCAAAAAGAGGCTGGACTTGATCCAAAGGAATCTCAAACGATCAAAAAATGACCGACGAGGTTAATTGGCATTTGACAAGTGCACGCTGTTGAGTTCTCAAGGATCGGACGCTCCAGCGCACGACGGATCCCTGACCCGCCGCACCAACTGGGCAACTTCACAATCTTATCTCGCCGTCGCGATCCCGTCAACTTGACAGGACCCCTCGGAGCGAGGCTCCCACCGGTCCGGCGAGCCGGAGATCTGCCGAAGCGGATCATGGTGGTGGGGGTGGTTCGCTGCTTGAGGGGAGCCAGGCCTTCCGGCCTTCCGCTCTACCCTTTGGGGCGAACAACAAGAACATTACGCGAGCCCCGCCCCCACGTCGAATCGGCGGCGCAGCCCGGGCGTGTCGCGGGTGGACGCGCTCACGCGCGTGAGAGAAGAACCCCTGTTCGCCGGGCGGTTCAGCTCGCGACGGACTGCTTCCGCGCGTCGGCACGACGCAGCTGAACCACCACGCAGAGCACGACGGTCAGCACCCCCCACACCGCGCACGCCGGAGGCAGCACCCGGTACGCCAGGTGCTGCATCGTGAACTCCGTCGTGAGTGGTCCGAGCATCGCGAGGCCGGCGAACCACGCGCCGATCAGCACGATCGGAAGCGAGGCCCACCACGTCACCCGCAGCCATGACGGCAGCGCGCGATCGACCGCGGGCGCGGCATCCGCTCTCCTCAGCCAGAGCAGTCCCCACACGCCGATGATCGCGAGGCCCACGACGCTCGATCCGTGCTGCAGCCACTTGAGTCCGAGCAGCGGACCCCACTGCTCGGCGAGGGCGGGGATCGCCGCCACTCCCCCGCGTCCTTCGTGGGTGAACAGGTCCCACACGATGTGGCTCACCACGCCGATGCTCAGCGACAGCACGAGGAGCAGGATGCCGGCCCAGCGAACACGCCAGCGCCCACCGCCGCAGTCCGAGTCGACCCGCGTCACGGCGAGCGTCTCGCGAGCGCCGTCGAGGGCGCCCCGATCCCACTCTGCGGGCAGACGCGAGGCGAGCGGGCCCGGCGAGAGCTCACGCGCCGCGGGTCGCAGCACGGTTCGCCAGACGAGCAGCAGAACGAGCGCGAGCAGCACCGTCGCCGGGAGCCACACGAGGTCGTGCGTCACGCCGTAGTGGAGCGGCAGCCCGCGCACGAAGAGCGGCAGGTCGGGTGCCATCGCACCGATCGCGATGGCGGCCGGCACCAGCGGCGTCCGGATGAACGGCAGCGCGACGACCGCATGGCTCGGCGTGAACGGCATGCCGCTGCGGGATCAGCCGTTCACGAAGACGCCGGCGAGCGTCTTCTTGCCGCGGCGCAGCACCGACACCCCGCCGGGCAGGTCACCGGTCACGAGAGCCGACTCGTCGACCTTCACACCGTCGAGCGACACGCCGCCCTGAGCGATCGCGCGCCGCCCTTCGGAGAGGCTCGAGACGAGTCCGGTGTCGACGAGCGCCTGCAGCACGCCGGTGCCCGATGCGACCGTGGCGTTCGGCAGCTCCTCGAGCGCCTCGCGCAGCGTCCCGGCGTCGAGAACCGTCAGGTCGCCTTGGCCGAACAGCGCCTCGGACGCCGCGATCACCGCGGCTGCGGCATCCGCTCCGTGAACGAATGTCGTGACCTCGCGGGCAAGGCGGCGCTGAGCCTCGCGCCGGAACGGCTCGGCCGCGACCAGTCGCTCGTACTCCTCGATCTCGTCGCGGGTGAGGAACGTGAAGATCTTCAGCCGCGCGATCACGTCGGCGTCGTCGGTGTTCAACCAGAACTGGTACATCCGGTACGGGCTGCACATCGCGGGGTCGAGCCAGATGGCGTTGCCCTCGCTCTTGCCGAACTTGGTGCCGTCGCTGTTGGTGATCAGCGGCGTGCCGATCGCGTGGACATGTACGCCCTCGACGCGATGGATCAGGTCGGTCCCGCTCGTGAGGTTGCCCCACTGGTCGCTGCCGCCGGTCTGCAGCACGCAACCGTACTGACGGTACAGCTCGAGGTAGTCCATGCCCTGCAGGATCTGGTAGCTGAACTCTGTGTAGCTGATGCCGGCCTCGGAGTTGAGGCGTGCCGCCACGGCGTCCTTCTTGATCATCGTGCCGACGCGGTAGTGCTTGCCGATCTCGCGCAGGAAGTCGAGCGCCGAGAGCGGCGCCGTCCAGTCGAGGTTGTTCACGATGCGGGCGGCGTTCTCGCCCTCGAAGCTCAGGAAGCGCTCGACCTGTGCCCGGAGGTAGCCGACCCACTCCTCGACGGTCTCGCGCTCATTGAGCGTGCGCTCCGCCGTCGGGCGGGGGTCGCCGATGAG
Organism: Microbacterium sp. NPDC056003; assembly: GCF_042274785.1. Classification (NCBI taxonomy): domain Bacteria; kingdom Bacillati; phylum Actinomycetota; class Actinomycetes; order Micrococcales; family Microbacteriaceae; genus Microbacterium; species Microbacterium sp. NPDC056003. The sequence continues at coordinate 2,460 of NZ_JBHJXQ010000003.1, forward strand.
CCCGGTCGAACCGCCGACGAGGCCGAGCGGCTTGTGGCCGGCGAGCTGCAGCCGGCGCATCGTGAGCAGCTGCACGAGGTTCCCCAAGTGCAGGCTCGGCGCGGTCGGGTCGAAGCCGCAGTAATACGTGATCGGATCGCCGGCGAGAACGGCGCGCAGCGCCTCCTGATCGGTGGACACATGCACGAGTCCGCGCCACACCAGCTCGTCCCAGACGTTCTCGAACGACGGGTCGTTGGCGGGGGCGGTCGCGCTCACAGAGCTGTTCGACACGCGTGCCAGGCTATCAGCGCGGCACCCCCGTCCTGTTCTCAGGCGGGCTCGTCGAGGCGCGCGAGCTGCTCGGATGAGAGCTCGAGCCGCACGGCGTCCATCGCGACATCGAGCTGCTCGAGCTTGCTGCCGCCGAGCATGGGACGGATGCCGCGAGCGACGTGCCACGCCAGCACCGTCTGTCCGCGCGAGGCGCCGAGCTCGGCCGCCACCTCGTCGAGGGCTTCGAGCCGCGCCGTCGTGCCCGGGTGGTCGTAGATGTCGGAGATCGGCTTGGCCGGGTTGTCGTAGGCACCCGAGAGCAGCGGCGTGTAGGCCCACACCTCGAGCCCGTGCGTCTGGGCGTAGTCGCGCTGCTCGTCGCTCAGCACGCCGAACGGGTGATTGGTCGGGTTCGTGCCGGGACGCGGCCGCAGGTACGTGCTGTTGTGCTGCAGGGCGTCGATGGGCGTCGCGCCGAGGTGCCGCGCGTGGGCGCGAGCGCGCTCGACCCGCCAGGCGGGGTGATTGGATGCTCCGACCCGCGCGACGCGTCCGCTCTCGGTCAGTTCGGCCAGCGCCTCGACGGTCTCCTCGATCGGCGTCGCGCGGTCTTCCATGTGCAACCACAGCAGATCGACCGACTCGAGTCCGAGTCGTTCGCGGCTGCCGGCGAACGCCTCGCGCACCGCGCGCCTCGACAGACCCTCACGGCGCATCGGGAAGGCATCCGCCCACAGCGGTTCCGCACCGAGCTTGGTCGCGATCTTCACGCGCTCGCGCACGCCCGGCCGCGCGGCCAGCCAGCGCCCGAGGACACGCTCGCTCGCCCCTCCCCGCCCCTCGTCCGATGCCCAGAAGGCGTAGCAGTCAGCGGTGTCGATCCAGACGCCGCCGCGTTCGACGAAGCGGTCGAGAAGCGCGAAGGACGTCTTCTCGTCGACGGCGGTGCCGAACATCATGGCGCCGAGGACGAGGGCGGATGTGGGAGAGGTCGAAGGGGTCATGAATCCAGCCTGCAACCTGGAGTCCGCTCCAGGTCAAGTCCAATCCTCGGAGCCATGACGAGCTCGCCGCGCGTCAGGCAGCGGAGATCTCGTCGTAGAGGCCGATGATGTTGCCCTCGGAGTCCTTGAGGTAGACGTATCGTGCCGTCTCGCCCATCGGCTCGATCTCGCCGAGCTGCTCTCCGCCGTGGGAGACCGCCAGAGCGACGGCATCCTCGATCTTGTCGACAGTGAACACCACGGTCGGGTGCGGAGTCGGGCCGCGCATGTGGAGGTCGCCGTTCACGCCTTCACCATCGGGCTGTCGCAGCATGCCCATCTCGTCGCCCCACGGCTCGTACTCGTACCCGAGGACGCCCCGATAGAAGGCCTGCGCTCGCGCGATGTCATCGACCGGGATCTCGAAGTGCTCCATCTTCGCCATGGCGACCACGCTCCCACGAGCATCGGACAGAGGGAAGACCGATTCTCGGGATAAGCACTCACACTTAATCAATCACTTTTTAGCATAGGAGCTTATGTTGATCATGTGCACAGGCTAAACTGATTCCACTTCAGCCCTGAGGCAAAAGGAGATGTCATGTTCGTGGTGACGGCGGACCAGCGAGACAGTCAGGCGAACGACGACCTCGTTCCCGCAGGGATCCACGCGATCAGCGCCGCGGCCGGGCCGCGACTCTCGCTCGCCCCCGAACGGACCGCGGGCGACGAGATCCAGACCGCGATCGCCGACGCCGCCGGCGCCCTCGAGATCGTCCTGCAGCTCACCCGGCTGGGCACGTGGAGCGTGGGGATCGGCGTCGGCGTGGTCGAGGAGCCGCTGCCGGCGAACGTCCGCGCCGCACGCGGTCCAGCCTTCGTCAACGCGCGCGACGCGGTGGACCGCGCGAAGCGCGCACCCACCCGTGTCGCGCTCACCGCCGGCCCGGAAGGACAGGATCCCGAGGCCCTGCTCCGTCTCCTCATCGAACTGCGAGACCGCCGCACCGCCGAAGGCTGGGAAGTGCACGATCTGCTGGCGGAGGGCCTGAACCAGCGCGATGCGGCGCGGCGACTCGGCATCTCGGAGGCCGCGGTCAGCCTGCGCGCACGCAACGCGGGGCTCCGTACGGAGGAGGCCGCCGTGCCGGCGGTGCGACGACTCCTCGCGCGGCTCGACGACCAGGTCAGCCGGTAGCGCGCCTGAGTTCGTCGACCACGTCGAGGAGCTGATCGTCCGCCGATGCTGACGCGGGGACGTCCTCCTCGGCGAACCTCCAGAGGTATGCCCACGTCCTCGAATAGCCGGTCGGCCGTCCGACCCGCGTGCGAGACTGAGCGGCATGGTCATCCCCCCCGATCTGCTCCTCCCCCTCGCGCTGTCGCTGTTCCTCTTCGTCACCCTGAGCGCCGCGCTGATCCTCGTCGTGCTCACCACCCGCCGCCCACGCGAGATCCCGCTGCTGATCGCGGGGGGACTCGTCATCCTCGCCCTGCTCGTGGTCGTGGTCGCTCCGTTCAACGTGCCGCCGTTCATCGCGGTGTTCATCGCACTTCTCGGCACCGCCCTCGCGGCCGCGGGAGGAAGCCCCGTGACACGGCGCGTGCTCGAGGTCGCGACGCACGGGCGCGTGCCCGAAGGCGACAACGGCGGAATCCTGCTGCGCCCTGCGACCGTGGCGGGGATCGTCGCCGACGACGCCCCCGCGCGCGAGGTGCTCCGCGGCGGCACGACGATCGGCTACCTCGAGCGACTCGGCGTGGCGATCGCGATCATCGTCGGCTTTCCCGAGGCGCTCGCCGTGGTCGTCGCCGTGAAGGGCATCGGACGCTTCTCCGAACTCGCCGCCGCCGAGGCGCGGGAGCGCTTCATCATCGGCACCCTCGCGAGCCTGCTCTGGGCATGCGTCGTGGGCGGCCTCGTGCGCCTCGCGATCTGGTGACCGCGGCTCGTCGGTACTAGATGCCGAGCACGTGCGCGGCGGACTGGATCCGCTCGACCAATTCCGCGCGCTGCTCGGCGACCCGCACCGGAGCCGTGCCACCCGCACCCGTGCGGCTCGCGACCGAGCCCTCGACGGTGAGCACCTCGCGCACCTCCGGAGTCAGCATCGGCGAGACGCCGACGAGCTGGGCGTCGGTGACCTCGTGCAGCTCGATGCCGTGCTCCTCGCAGACGCGCACCAGGTGGCCTGAGATCTCGTGCGCATCGCGGAACGGCACGCCCCGCTTCACGAGCCACTCGGCCACGTCGGTCGCCAGCGAGAATCCCTGCGGGGCGAGCTCTGCCATGCGGTCGGTGTGGAACCGCAGCGTCGCGATCATGCCCGCGAACGCCGGCAGCAGCGTCTCGAGCGTGCGGACGGAGTCGAACACCGGCTCCTTGTCCTCCTGAAGATCGCGGTTGTACGCGAGCGGCAGGGCCTTGAGCGTCGCGAGCAGGCCGGTCAGGTTGCCGATGAGGCGGCCGGACTTGCCGCGCGCAAGCTCGGCGATGTCGGGGTTCTTCTTCTGCGGCATGATGCTCGAGCCCGTCGAGTAGCCGTCGTCGAGCGTGACGAAACGGAACTCGCGGGTGTTCCAGAGGATGATCTCCTCGGCGAGCCGCGACACGTCGATGCCGATCATCGCGGTGATGAAGGCGAACTCCGCGACCACGTCGCGGGCGGCGGTGCCGTCGAGCGAGTTCTCGGCCGGGCGCGCGAGACCGAGCTCGCGGGCGACCAGCTGCGGGTCGAGGCCGAGAGTCGATCCGGCGAGCGCACCGCCGCCATACGGCGATACGGCGGCACGGACGGACCAGTCCCCCAGGCGCTCAAGATCGCGCACGAGCGGCCAGGCGTGTGCCTGGAGGTGGTGCGCGAGCAGCACGGGCTGCGCGTGCTGAAGGTGCGTGCGTCCCGGCATGACGGCATCCGGGTGCGCTTCGGCCTGCGCGACCAGGGCGTCGACGAGGCGGAGGATGTCGCGCGCGATGGTGCGCGAATGGTCGAGCAGGTACATCCGCACGAGCGTCGCGATCTGGTCGTTGCGGCTCCGGCCGGCGCGGAGCTTGCCGCCGAGCTCAGCCCCGACCTCGCCGATCAGTGCCTGCTCGAGCGCGCCGTGCACGTCTTCGTCGGACTCGGCGGGGCGCAGCGTGCCGTCGGTGACCGACCGCGCGAGGGCGTCGAGGCCGTCGTGCATCGCGCGCTCTTCCTCAGCCGTGAGGTAGCCCGCTGCCGCGAGCGCCTTGGCATGGGCATGCGAACCCGCGATGTCGTAGAGCGCGAGGTCCCAGTCGAAGTGCGTGGAGCGGCTCAGCTCGGCCAGCTCCGGCGACGGCCCCGTCGCGAATCGGGCGCCCCACAGCGCGCCCTCGTTGGTCCCGTCGCCCTTGGTGTCGCTCACCGGACCAGCCTACCGAGGCCTCAGGTCGTCGCCCCGCGGCGTGACGTCGGCGACGAGGCGTGCGGAACGGTCGACGACCCACTCCAGCGGACCTCGCCCGACCAGCAGAGCCCACACGGTGCACACGACGACGGTCGTGATCGCGAGCGGCCAGAAGGGCTCGAGCGCCCGGAAGCCCGCCAGATCACCCCCTCGGTCGAGCACGGCGAGCGCGACCAGCCACCACACCACGAGCTGACCGACGTACGCCGTGAGCGGCATGGCGCCGACCGCACGCAGCGGGAGCACCGCCCAGACGAGCGCCGTGCCGCAAAGCAGCAGGCACGCCGCGATCACGGCGAGCGCGAACCCGCCCGACCCGATGACCTCCAGCAACCCGGTCGAGTGCGGTTCGGCCGTCCACAGCGCCTCGGCGAACGACGCCGGATCCTCGTCGTGGCCTGCGATCGCGGCATCCGCTCCGTATCCGATGAGGGCGAGCGCGGCACCGGCGCCGAGCATCCACAGCTGGACGGAGGTGCGCAGGATGCCGGCGCGTGCGACGCCGAGCCCGGCGAGGAGGAACACGATCCAGGTCGTGAACGGGTAGTGCCATCCGATCGCGCGGAACAGCGCGACGCCGGGCATCGTCTGCCACAGCGGGAGATCGTCGAGCGCGACCTGCACGACGGGCATGACGACGGCGAGCACCGCTGCCACGAGCAGGAGCGTCCGCGCGCGGAGGGTCAGGAGCGGGACGGCGAGGAAGAAGAGCAGCGCGTAGGCGGGCAGGATCACGTGCACCGGCACGCCGGTGAGGACGAGGAAGATGCCGATCAGCCAGATCAGGACCGCGCGCACGACGAGCCGCAGTCGCGCCTTCCGCAGCCGCTCGCCTGCCGGCGGCGTGCGGCCGCCCGTCGCGAGGCCGATCGAGACGCCCGCGAGCGTGGCGAACAGGATCGACGAGCGCCCGTCGACGACGGCGATCCAGGTCGTGGCATCCGCCCAGTCGAAGGGCTCCGTGATCCAGAGCAGGTGCGCCGCGAACATGCCGAGCACGGCCAGACCGCGCGCGAGATCGACCCCCGCGATGCGCTGCGGTCCGTTCAGGCGCTCCCATCGGGACGCCAGCCAACCGCCCGATGCGCTGTCGGGCCGGCCTTCGGACGCGGCCTGCACGCTCGGTTCGCGCTGCTCGCGCTGTCCGTCCGGCGACCCGGCGCCCTCCACCGCGACGCGCTCAGTCCTGGCGGAGAAGCCAGACGAGCAGGGCCTTCTGGGCGTGGAGCCGGTTCTCGGCCTCATCCCACACGACGCTCTGCGGTCCGTCGATCACCTCGGCGTCGACCTCGTACCCGCGGTCGGCGGGGAGGCAGTGGATGAAGATCGCGTCGTCCTTGGCCAGCGCCATGAGCTCCTGCGTCACCTTGTACGCACCGAGGTCGCGCAGGCGCGCCAGCTTCTCCTCCTCCTTGCCCATCGACACCCAGGTGTCGGTCACGATGACGTCGGCACCGGCCGCGGCCTCGTTGGGGTCGGTGTAGAGCGTGACCGATCCGCCGGTCTCGGCGGCGCGACGGTCGGCGTCGGCGATCACGTCGTCGCGCGGCGCGTACGATTCGGGCGACGCGACGCGCACGTGCATGCCCGCCGTGACACCGGCCAGCACGTACGAGTGCGCCATGTTCGACATCCCGTCGCCGAAGAACGCGAGCGTCAGTCCCTTCAACTCGCCCTTGTGCTCCTTGATGGTGAGGAGATCGGCGAGCAGCTGGCACGGGTGGAAGTCGTCGCTCAGCGCGTTGACGACGGGCACGCGGGTGCCTTCCGCCATCTGCTCGAGCCCCGACTGGGCGTAGGTGCGCCACACGATCGCTGCCACCTGGCGCTCGAGCACACGCGCCGTGTCGGCGGGAGTCTCCTTGCCACCGAGCTGGCTGTTGGCGGTCGAGATGATGAGCGGGGAGCCGCCGAGGTCGGCGATGCCGACGGCGAACGACACGCGCGTGCGCGTCGACGACTTGTCGAAGATCACGGCGACGGTCTGCGGGCCCTCGAGCGCCTTGAGCTTCCAGCGGTCCTTCTTGAGCGCGACCGCCAGGTCGAGGATCTCGTCCTGCTCGGCCTGGCTCAGGTCGTCGTCGCGCAGCAGGTGGCGGGTCATGCGTGGACCTCCGTGGGGTTCTCGAGCAGCAGGGCGTCCTCGACGGTGCGCACCGACGCCGTGAACAGCTCGACGAACTCGTCGAGCTCGACGTCGCCGATCGTCAGGGCCGGCACGAGGCGGATCGTCTCGTCGTTGGGGGCGTTGATCACGAGGCCGTGCTCCTGGGCCGCGGCCACGACGGCCTTGGCGACCGGATGCGTGAGCGCGATGCCGAGCAGCAGACCGCGTCCGCGCACCGATCCGATGAGCGCCGAGTCGATGCCGAGGATCGCCGCGCGCAGCTGGTCGCCGCGCTCGGCTGCGTTCGCCACGAGTCCGGCCCGCTCGATCTCGCCCAGCACCGCGCCGGCCACGGCCGTGCCCAGCGCGTTGCCGCCGAACGTCGAGCCATGCGTGCCCGGGTAGAACAGCTCGCTCGCGGCCCCGAACGTGATGAGCGCGCCGATCGGGAACCCGCCGCCGATGCCCTTGGCGACCGTGATCGCGTCGGGGGTGATGCCGGCGTGCTGGAACGCGAACCAGGCGCCGGTGCGACCTGCACCGGTCTGGATCTCGTCGACGATGAGCAGCGCCCCGTGACGCTCGGTGATCGCGCGCGCGGCCTCGAGGTAGCCGTCGGGAAGGTCGATCACGCCGGCCTCGCCCTTGACGGGTTCGACGAACAGCGCGGCCACGCGATCGTCGATCGCGGCCTCGAGCGCCTCGACGGTGGAGTCGATGAACTCGACGCCCGGGGTCATCGGCAGGAACGGCTCCTGCATGTACGGCTTGCCGGTCAGCGCCAGTGTGCCCATCGTGCGGCCATGGAACGCGTCTTTCAGCGCGAGGATGCGCGGCCGCTCGGCGCCACCATGCAGACGGGCCAGCTTGAACGCCGCTTCGTTTGCCTCGGCGCCGGAATTGCCGAAGTACACGCGGCCGGAGTCGCCGGTCTCCGCGAGGCGCTTCAGCTGGGCTGCGAGGGCGAGCTGCGGCGGCGTCGCGAAGTAGTTCGACACGTGCGCGAGCGTCGCCGCCTGGCGGCTGATCGCGTCGACGAACACCGGGTGGGCGTGGCCGAGCGAGTCGACCGCGATGCCCGCGAGGAAGTCGAGATACCGCTTGTCGTCGGCGTCCCAGAGGTACGAGCCCTCGCCGCGGACGAACATCGCCATCCGCTCGCCGAAACTCCGGACGAGGTCGCGCCCCGCGTCATCCTGCCACGTCATCCGAGGACCACCTCTGTTCCGATTCCCTTGCTGGTGAAGATCTCCACGAGAACCGAGTGCGGCACCCGCCCGTCGATGATCGCCGCCGTCTCGACGCCGCCCTCGACGGCTTCCAGGCAGGCCTGCATCTTCGGGATCATTCCCGACTCGAGCGAGGGCAGCATCGCCCGCAGCTCGGTCGAGGTCAGGTGCGACACGAGCGAGTCGCGGTTCGGCCAGTCGGCGTAGAGGCCGGGGACGTCGGTGAGGACGACGAGCTTCGCTGCACCGAGAGCGACAGCGAGGGCGGATGCCGCGGCATCCGCGTTCACGTTCAGCGAGTGCCCCGGGTGGTCGAGGTCGGGCGCGATGCTCGACACCACGGGGATCCGCCCTGCGGCGAGCTGATCGAGCACGGGCTGCGGGTCGACCTCGACGACGTCGCCCACGCGCCCGAGGTCGTGCTCGACGCCCTCGATGACGACCCCGCGACGGCGGCCGCCGAAGAGGCCGGCGTCCTCGCCGCTGAGCCCGGCCGCGTGCGGGCCGTGCGCGTTGATCTTGGCGACGAGCTGCGGATTGATCTGCCCGGTCAGCACCATGCGCACGACCGAGATCGCCTCGGTCGAGGTGACGCGGTAGCCGCCCTTGAACTCGCTCGGGATCGCCAGGCGGTCGAGCATCGACGAGATCTGCGGGCCGCCGCCGTGCACCACGACGGGCTTGACGCCGACGTATCGCAGGTACGCGATGTCGGCGGCGAAGGCGTCCTGCAGCTCGTCGGACACCATCGCGTTGCCGCCGTACTTGATGACGACGACCTGGTCGCTGAAGCGCTGCAGCCACGGCAGCGACTCGATGAGCGTGGCCGCCTTGACGCTGGCCTCGTCGGGATCGGTGTCCTGGATCTGGGTCATGAGGAGTACGCGCTGTTCTCGTGGACGTAGTCGTGGGTGAGATCGTTCGTCAGGATCGTCGCGGTCGCCTCGCCCACCTTGAGGTCGATCACCAGATCCGTGGCCCGCGGGGTGAGGTCGACGTCCTCGCGCGGAGCGTCCGGACCGCCCTGCGAGCACACGCGCACGCCGTTCATCCAGACATCGACGTCGTACGGGTCGAACGCCGCGGCTGTCGTGCCGATCGCGGCGAGCACGCGCCCCCAGTTCGGGTCGTTGCCGAAGATCGCGGCCTTGAAGAGGTTGTTGCGGGCGACCGACCGCCCGACCTCGACCGCATCCTCCTCGGATGCGGCGCCGCGCACCTCGATCGTGATGTCGTGGCTCGCGCCCTCGGCGTCGCCCTGCAGCTGCTTCGCCAGGTCGGCGCTCACCTCGGCGAGCGCTGCCGCGAAGTCGTCCAGGTCGGGTGTGATGCCCGAGGCACCGCTCACGAGCAGCGTGACCTGGTCGTTCGTCGACATGCAGCCGTCCGAGTCCAGGCGGTCGAAGGTGCGGCCCGTCGCCGTTCGCAGTGCGGCGTCGGCCTGAGCCGCATCGAGCACGGCGTCGGTCGTGATGACCACGAGCATGGTGGCGAGGCCGGGCGCCAGCATCCCGGCCCCCTTCGCCATTCCCCCGATGGACCATCCGTCACGAGTGACGGCGGCTCGTTTGGGACGCGAGTCGGTGGTCATGATGGCGAGGGATGCCGCCTCCCCGCCGTCGGCGGACAGCTCGGCGATGCCCTGCTCGGTGCCTGCGAGCACCTTCGCGCGGAACGTCTCGTCGCCCGTGCCGATGAGGCCCGTCGAGCAGACCAGCACGTCGCCGGCGCTCACCCCGAGCAGTTCGGCGGCCTTCTCGGCCGTCTGGTGCGTGGTCTGGAAGCCGAACGAGCCGGTGAAGCAGTTCGCGCCGCCCGAGTTCAGGACGACGGCCTCGACGACGCCGTCCTTGACGGCCTGCTCCGACCAGATGATCGGGTTGGCCTTCGCGCGGTTCGACGTGAACACCGCCGCGCCGACCTTGAGCGGTCCGCGGTTGACGACGACCGCGACGTCGGGCTTGCCGGTCGACTTCAGGCCGACGGCGACGCCCGCCGCTTCGAAGCCCTTCGGTGCGGTGACGCTCACGGGATGATTCCGTTCTCGCCCCGTACGCCGGACAGAGTCTCTCGGCTCACGTTGGTCATGGGGCCACCCCGTTCACAGAGAGCGCCGTGCCTTCAGCGAGGCCGAGCGCGATGTTCATGGACTGCACGGCGGCTCCGGCCGTGCCCTTGACGAGGTTGTCGACGGCGGTGACGACCACGACGCGGTTCGCCGCGCGGTCGATCGCGAGGCCCATCAGCGCGGTGTTGGCTCCGACGACGTCGGCCGTGCGGGGGAACTGGCCCGCGGGCAGCAGCTGCACGAACGTCTCGTCACCGTACGGGGACTCCCACGCGGCGCGGATCTCGGCATCCGTGGCGTCGTTCGCGATGGGGGCGGTCGAGGTGGCGAGGATGCCGCGGGCCATCGGCACGAGGACGGGCGTGAACGAGATGCGGATGCCGTCGGCCGGCGCGCCGGCGGCGGCGAGCGCCTGCCGGATCTCGGGGATGTGCCGGTGCGTGCCGCCGACCGCGTACGGGTTGGCAGTGCCGAGGATCTCGCTCGCGAGGAGGTTCGGCTTGAGGGCCTTGCCGGCGCCCGATGGTCCGACCGCGAGCACCGTGACGATGTCGCCGGCGTCGATGACGCCTGCGGCGACGCCCGGTGCGAGGCTCAGCGAGACGGTCGACGCGTTGCAGCCGGGGGCGGCGATGCGGGATGCCCCGACCAGCCGCGCGCGCTGCTTGACGCCGCCTGTCAGGAGCTCCGGCACGCCGTAGACCCAGGGCTCGTGGAAGTCGCCGCCGTAGAAGGTGTCCCAGTCGGCGGCCGACTCGAGGCGGTGATCGGCCCCGGCGTCGATCACGAGGGCAGCGTCGCCGAGTGCGTCGGTGTACTGCCCCGACTGCCCGTGCGGGAGCGCCAGGAACACGATGTCGTGCCCGGCGAGGATCTCGGGCGTCGTCTCGGTGAGCGTGAGGTGCGCGAGCGAGCGGAGGTGCGGCTGGTGCTGGATGAGCGGCTGTCCCGCGTTGGAGTGCGCGGTCACGGTGCGGATCTCGACGTCGGGATGCGCGGCGAGGATCCGCAGGATCTCGCCGCCCGCATAGCCGGATGCGCCGGAGACGGCGACCGAATATGTCATGGATTCCACCTTAGAGTCTGGGTGCGGGGGCCGGAGACGGCGACGCCCGCTCGCAGACGTCCGGGAGGACGGCGTGCAGGGTCGCCTACAGTCGGCGCTCGCCCAGACGGCGTCGGCGCGCAGGGGCGGCGCTCGGAGCGAGCGTCACGAGTCCCTGGATGGCCGAAGGCATGCCGCGACGATAGCCGCCGGGCCGCAGCATCCGCAAATCCGGTGTCACCGCGTGGCGGGCCTGGGCGGCGACAAGACGACGCGCCGCGGGTGGCACCCCTCGCGAGACGACGTTCCTGCGACGAGACGTGCGGCAGACGACGGCTCGCCGCGGATGCGATGTCTCGCGCCCCTACCCCAGCGTGGCGAGCAGGGCGAGCTCGTCGACGCGGGAAAGCCCGGAGCGCCGCTCGCGGTCGAGCCCGCGCTCGCGCTCGTCGTCCAGTGTGCGCCGCAGTGTCTCGGTGAGGGGGCGCAGGCGGCCGCCGAGCAGGCGGTACGCCGCGTTCGAGCGCGTCCAGAAGCCCGGCATGCCTGCGGGCAGCCACAGCGGGAGCGAGCGCGGGCCCATCCAGTACGCGACGCCATGTGCCTCGAGCCAGTCGTCCGTCGCCGTCACGAGACGCCCCGAGTGCCCGGCGACCTCCCGCGCCTCGGAGAGCAGACGATCGAGCGGCACCGGATCGCCCACCGCGTTCGCGATGCCTGTCCACCGCTCGCGCCCGACGCTCTGGACGAACTCGGCCAGGTCGTCGACGTCGATGACCTGCTCCCCGCGGCTCGCGGCATCGGGGACGAGCACATCGTCGCCCCCGGCGAGCGCGAACCGCCCGACCCAGTACCCGAACCGGTCGGTCGGGTCGCCGGGCCCGACGATGAGGCCGGGTCGCACGATCGCCGCGCGGTGTCCCATGACGGAACGGACGGATGCCTCGGCCCGCGCCTTCGCGCGACCGTAGTCCTCCTCCTCGTCGGGTCCTGCGGGCGCCAGCACATCGGCCGATTCGTCCGCGCCCGGCTCGTCGTTCTCTGCGTACACCGACACCGTGGAGATGTATGTCCAGTGCTTCGCGCGCTCGGCGAGAGCGTCGAGCGCGGCGGCGACGTGGACCGGCTTCGACGAGATGTCGACGACCTCGTCCCAGTCGCGCGATGCCATCTTGTCGTACGCCCCCGGTTCGTCGCGGTCCGCCGTCACGAGGTGCGTGCCGTACGGTGCGGGTCGCCCGCCTCGGGCGAGGCACGTGACGGATGCCCCGGCATCCGCCCACTTCTCCGCGATGCGCCCGCTCAGCCAGCCTGTACCACCCAGCACCAGTACGTCCGTCATGCCCCCACCCAACCAGACCGGTCCGTCGGCGGCGAGCATCTCCGCTCACAGCGGACCGCGCGGGGTCGTGTGCCGTAACTCCGCCTGCCCGCGGCGGCGTGGGCTCCCCGCCCGTGCGCGGTGTGTGCCGTAACTCCGCCTGGCTTTCCCGTGCGGGGCCCGAGCCTCCGCGCTTTCGGCCGTTGTTGCGCCGCCAGCCCGACGCCAGGCGGAGTTACGACACGCCCCGCCGGTGAGTCCCGCCCCCGCGAGGCGGAGTCACTGCGCACCACCCGCGCACTCGGCCGGCCCCGCCAGGCGAAGTTGCGACCCATCCCCGCCGGACGACCGCCCACGCGTCGGAGGCCCCTGCCAGGATGGCGGGATGCTGACCACCGTCGCCGTCTCGGGCTACCGCTCGCTCCGCGACGTCGTGCTGCCGCTCGGCGCGCTGACCGTGATCACCGGGCCGAACGGGTCCGGCAAGTCGAACCTCTACCGCGCCCTGCGGCTCCTCGCCGCGACGGCGACCGGAGCGCTGGTCGCTTCGGTCGCCCGCGAGGGCGGCCTGCCGTCGCTGCTGTGGGCCGGCCCCGAGCACGGCGGCACACAGGGCACCGTGCGCTCGGGCCCGATCGCGGTGCGACTGGGGTTCGCCTCGGACGAGCTGGGCTACCTCGTCGACCTCGGCATCCCGCAGGCCGATCAGCGCAGCCTGTTCGCACGCGACCCCGAGCTCAAGCGCGAGCAGGTGTTCGCCGGACCCGTGGCGAAGCCGGCGACGCTGCTCATCGACCGCCTGCGCGGTGCGACCCGCGTCCGGGACGGCACCTGGGTCGCCCTCTCGCAGCAGCTCGCGCCATTCGAGAGCATCGTCACCGACCTCGCCGACGGCGACACGGCACCCGAGCTGCTGTCGCTGCGGCGCACCCTCGGCGGCTGGCGGTTCTACGACCACTTCCGCGTCGACGTCGACGCACCGGCTCGCCAGCCGCAGGTCGGCACCCGCTCCCCCACGCTGGCGCACGGCGGCGAGAACATCGCCGCGGTCTGGGCCACAATCCACGACGCCGGGCACGGCCGCGCCCTCGACGCCGCGGTCGCACGGGCTTTCCCGGGCGCGCAGGTGGGCGTCGAGGCATCCGACGGGCGATTCCGCCTCGTGATGCGCCAGCCGGGCCTGCTGCGGCCGCTCGAGACCGGCGAGCTTTCCGACGGCACCTTGCGCTACCTGCTTCTGTGCGCCGCGCTGCTGCCCGCGCGTCCCGCCCCGCTCATCGTGCTGAACGAGCCCGAGGCCAGCCTGCACCCCGAACTGCTCGACCCGCTCGCCGAGCTCGTAGCCGAAGCATCCGCTCGCTCTCAAGTGCTCGTGGTGACGCACGCCGAGCGACTCTCGGCACCGCTGGAGCACGCCGGAGCGCTCACGCACCGCCTCGAAGCGCACCCCGACGGCACGCGCATCGCCGGTCAGGGCGTGCTCGACCGCCCGGCATGGAACTGGGGCAGCCGCTGATGCCGCCACCCGACCTCCGCGTGGAACGGGGCAGCCGCGGATGCGCCGCCCAACCTCCGCGTGGAACGGGGCAGCCGCGGATGCGCCGCCCAACCTCCGCGTGAAACTGGGGCAGCCGCTGACCTGTCCGACCCGGGACCCCCGCGCTACTCGCGCAGGGTCGCTCCGAAGCGCTCGGCCGCCGCCGCGACGCCCGCGAGCTTCGCCTCGGTCGCCTCAGCGGCGGTGAGCGTGCGGTCGGCAGCACGGAAGCGCAGCGCGAACGTGAGGCTCTTCGTGCCCGCCTCGATGCCCTGACCGCGGTAGTCGTCGACGAGGCGCAGCGACTCGAGCAGCTCGCCCGCTCCTTCCCGGAGGGCCGCGCGCACCTCGGCGGCCGGCAGGTCGGCGGCGACCACGAGAGACACGTCCTGCGTGGCGGCCGGGTATCCCGACAGCGACGCCGCGACGACACGCTCACCGGCGAGGGAGAGGACCAGATCCAGGTCGAGTTCGGCGACGATCACGCGACCGGGCAGATCGGATGCCTCGGCCACAGCGGGCAGCAGCTCGCCGACGTAGCCCACCTCGGTGCCTGCGACCGACAGCGCTCCGGTGCGACCGGGGTGTAGCGCGGCGCGCTGTCCCTGGGCGACGTCGATCGACACGCCGGCCGCGGCGCCGATCGCGCGCACCGCGTCGAGCGCGTCGCCGAGCTCCGCGGCGACAGGTGCGGTGCCGGGCTGCTTCGCGACGAGGTTGCCCGCGAGGAGGACCGCGACGAAGCGGTGCTGCGGCGGGATCGACGCATCGAGCTCGGCCAGGGTCGCGGCATCCGGTCGCACCGCCAGCGGCGGCACGTGCGTCGTGCCGTACGCGACACCCGGCTTCGGCAGGAAGACCACGCCGGTCTCGAAGAGTGCGAGGTCGGTGAGGCCGCGTGCGACGTTGCGGTGCGCGACTTGCAGCAGGCCGGGCACGAGCGAGCGGCGCAGGAACGGCGCCTGCCCGTCGAGGGGGTTGGCGAGCTTCACGCTCGGCAGCTTGTCGCCCGAGGCCGAGCCGTGCAGATCGTTGAGCTCCTCGGTCGTGAAGCCGAACGACGGCGTCTCGACGTAGCCGGCGGCCGCGAGCGCGTTCGCGACGCGACGGCGCCCCTGCTGGGCGGGCGCCAGGCCGCGGCCCGACGGCGGCGTGGGCAGGATCGACGGGATGCGGTCGTAGCCCTCGATTCGGGCGACCTCCTCGGCGAGCGTCCACTTGTCGGTGAGGTCGGGTCGCCACGACGGCGGGTGCACGGACCAGTGGTCGCCGGTGTCGTAGACCTCGCAGCCGATCATCTCGAGCGCGGCGACGATCTCGCCCGTCGTGTAGTCGACCCCGATGAGCTTCTCGACGAAACCGCGCGGCAGGTCGATGCCCGCGATCTCGACGGTGGTGAACAGCGCTCCGCCCACCTCGGTGTCGAGCGTGCCGCCCGCGTACTCGACCATGAGGTCGGCCACGCGGCGGGCCGCGACGAACGGGATGAGCGGGTCGACGCCCCGCTCGAAGCGGCGGGAGGCCTCGCTGGGCAGTTTGTGCCGCCGGGCGGTGCGCGCGATCGAGACGGTGTCGAAGACCGCCGCCTCGATGAGCACGTTGCGGGTGGCGTCGCTCATCTCGGTCGTGCCGCCGCCCATCACGCCGGCGAGACCGATCGGACCGGACTCGTCGGTGATGAGGAGATCCTCGGCATGGAGCGTGCGCACCTTGCCGTCGAGGGTCTCGAGCTTCTCGCCCGCGGTCGCGCGGCGCACCGTGATGCCGCCCTGCAGCTTGTCGAGGTCGTAGCCGTGGATCGGCTGGCCGAGCTCGAGCATCACATAGTTGGTGATGTCGATCAGGATGCCGAGCGACCGCACGCCCGCCAGATTCAGGCGCGCGATCATCCAGGCCGGCGTGGGTTTGGTGGGATCGACGTCGCGCACGATGCGCACGGCGAACTCCGACGCGCCCACACGGCCGCGGATGGGGTTGGCGTCGTCGACGGCGACGGCGAAGCCGGAAGCGGGATGCTGCAGCTCGCCCCACTCGCGATCGCCCGGGTCGCGGAACGCGGCCCCGGTGGCGTGGGCGTACTCGCGGGCCACACCGCGCACCGACAGGGCGTAGCCGCGGTCGGGTGTGACATTGATCTCGATCGCGACGTCGTCCAGCCCGAGCAGCGTGATTGCGTCGGTGCCGACGGGCGCGTCGATGCCGAGCTCGACGAGGCGCAGGATGCCGCTGTGCTCGTCGCCCAGGCCCAGTTCACGCGCCGAGGCGATCATGCCGTCCGACACATGGCCGTACGTCTTGCGCGCGGCGATCGGGAACGGTCCGGGCAGCACGGCGCCCGGCAGCGTCACGACGACCTTGTCACCGGCGAAGAAGTTGCGGGCACCGCAGACGATGCCGTGCACGGCGTCGCCGCCGTCGGCCGCGGTCTCGCCTTCGGGCGCGACCCGCACCTGGCACCAGCGGATCGTCTTGCCGTTCGACTGCGGCTCCTCGACGAAGTCGAGCACCTCTCCCACGACGATCGGACCCTGCAACTCGAAGCGGTGCACGTCCTCCTCTTCGAAGCCGACGCTCACGAGCGCCGCGAGGACATCCTCGGGCGTCGCATCCGCTGGGACGTCGACGTACTCACGCAACCACGAAAGCGGGACGCGCATCAGACCACCATTCCGAACTGCTCGCTGAAGCGGACATCACCTTCGGCCATGTCGCGCATGTCCTGGACGTCGCTGCGGAACATGAGCGTCCGCTCGATGCCCATGCCGAACGCGAAGCCCGAGTACTCCTCGGGGTCGATCCCCGCTGCGCGCAGCACGTTGGGGTTGATCATGCCGCAGCCGCCCCACTCGATCCATCGCGCGCCGCCCTTGAAGGTCGGGTGCCACAGGTCGAGCTCGGCGGACGGCTCGGTGAAGGGGAAGTAGTTGGCGCGGAACCGCGTCTTCGCCTCGGCACCGAACAGCACCTTGGCGGCGTGGTCGAGGGTGCCCTTGAGGTGGGCCATCGTGATGCCCTTGTCGACGACGATGCCCTCGAACTGCGTGAAGACGGGCAGGTGCGTCGCGTCGAACTCGTCGGTGCGGTACACACGCCCCGGGCACAGCACGTACAGCGGCAGATCGCGCTCGAGCATCGAGCGCACCTGTACAGGGCTCGTGTGCGTGCGCATCACGAGGTGACGCTCCACCGGGTCGACGAAGAACGTGTCCTGCATCTGGCGCGCGGGGTGGTCCTCGTCGAAGTTCAGCGCGTCGAAGTTGAACCACTCGTGCTCGAGCTCGGGACCCTCGGCGATCTCCCACCCCATGCCGACGAAGATGTCGGAGATCTGCTCCTGCAGGAGGGAGATCGGATGCCGCGCCCCCACGCGCGCCCGCTGGGCCAGCGCCGTGATGTCGACGCGCTCGGCCTGGAGCCGGGCGGCGGTCTCGGCCTCGGCGAGCTCCGCCTCGCGCGCCGCGAAGGCCTGGTTCACGCGCCCGCGTGCCTGGCCCACGAGCTTGCCGAACTCGGCCTTCTTCTCGTTCGGCACGCTGCGCAGCTGCGCGTTGAGCTGCGCGAGCGGCGAACCTTCGGCGCTGTGGGCGGACCGGGCGGCCTTCAGAGCGGCCGTGTCGCCGGCTGCGGAGACGGCGTCCAGCGCCGCCTGCACGGCGGACTCCACCGCCTCGGGAGTGATCTCGTGAGCATCAGACACGAGAACCGAGTCTACCGACGGCGGATGCCCCGCCCCGCCGCTTCCGGCGCGTCAGATCCCGGCTCCCCTGCCTCCACGCTGGGTGACGATGAGTTCGGTGTCGGTGATCTCCTGCGTCGGCTGCTCGGCCTGGGCGATCCTCACGCCGGCGGACGACCGGCGCAGTCGCTTCTCGACCGTGTTCGCGACGAACGACAGGATGAGGCACAGGCCGATGTAGATCGCACCGACGATGATCGTCGCCGGGATGATCGGCGAGTCGAGCGACGACTGCGACCCGATGAAGCGCGCGTAGAACAGCAGCTCGGGGTACGTGATGATGAAGCCGAGTGCGGTGTCCTTCAGCGTCACGACGAGCTGGGCGATGATGACCGGCATCATGGCCCGGATCGCCTGTGGCAGCAGCACGAGCTGCATCACGCCCGACTTCCGCAGTCCGATCGCGTAGCCCGCTTCCTGCTGACCGCGGGGAAGCGACTGCACGCCGGCGCGGATGACCTCGGCCAGCACCGAGCCGTTGTAGGCGATGAGCGCGATGACGACCGCCCAGTACGGGGCCATCCGCACGCCGATGACGGGAAGGCCGTAGTACAGGAGGAACATGAAGACGAGGACGGGCACGGCGCGGAGGAACTCGACGATCGCACCGACCGGGACGCGGATCCATGCATGATCGGACATGCGGCCGATCGCGAGCGTGAAGCCGAGGATCAGCGCGCCGACGGCCGCAACGGCGAACGCGGCGAGCGTGCGGAGAGTGGCGAGTCCGATCTGGACCCAGACGTTGGTGTAGGTGAAGGCCTGCCACTTCTCGGCGGTGAACTGGCCGGTGTCGTAGAGCCGCCACAGGAAGAAGCCGAGGATCGCCGCGACGACGACGACGGTGACGACGCCCAGGATGCGGTTGCGGACAATGGCCCGGGGACCGGGGACGTCATAGAGAACGGAGCTCATAGGATCTCCCCCTTCGGGAGACCGGCGCGCTGGCGCGCGCCGGACGCGTACCGCGTGCTCACCGCGCCACCCTCCACTTGTTCTCGAGCGCTCGCTGGGCCCATGAGAGCAGCAGGACGAGCGCGACGAAGATGATCATGACCCAGATGATCACGAGCATCTGGTTGGCACCGCGCTCACTGAGGTAGTTGCGGGCGGCACCGAGGTTCACCACGCCGAAGCCGGCGGCCACGGTCGTGTTCTTCAGGAGAGCGATGAACACGCTCATCATGGGCGGGATAACGGAGCGGAAGGCCTGCGGCATCACGACCAGCGTCATCACCTGGCCGAAGGTGAGGCCGACGGCGCGGGCGGCCTCGGCCTGCCCGACCGGCACCGTGTTGATGCCGGAGCGGATCGTCTCGGCGACGTAGGTCGCCGTGTAGATGCCGAGCGCGCAAACCGCCAGCGTCAGCGACACATCCGCGGTGAGTCGGAGTCCGAGCAGCGGCGGCAGCGCGAAGGCGAACGCGAAGAAGACGAGGGTGAGCGGGGTGTTGCGGATCGTGTTCACGTAGAGCGACCCGACGCTCCGTGCGACGGGGATCGGCGAGACGCGCATCGCGCCGACGATGATCCCGAGGATGAGCGCGAGGAGCCCTCCCCCGAAGAACAGGATCAGCGTGCCGATCAGACCCTCGGCCCAGACATCCCAGTTGTCGGTGATGACGTTCAGCGGCCCACTCCTCTCGTATCAAGTCCGCGACGGGCGGTGGCGGCGCCGTGAGGGGCCGCCACCGCCGGGTGTCACATGACCGCGTCGACCTCGGGCTGCTCGCCCGTGATGCCGGCCGGCGCGAGGTGCTCGTCGAAGAGCGCAGTCCACACGTCGCCGCCGTCGGTCAGCAGCGTGTTGATGTGCTCGACCATGGCGGTGTCGCCCTTGGCGACGCCGATGCCGTAGCGCTCCTCGCTGAAAGGCTCACCGGCGATCTTCAGGTTGTCGGGGTCCTGCGCCACGTAGCCGGCGAGGATCGCCTCGTCGGTCGTGATCGCGTCGACGGAGCCCGCCTTGAGCTGCTCGACGCACTGCGAGTACGTGTCGTACTCGACGGTGTCGCCGGGGTTGTACTCGTCGCGGATCCGCTGGAGCGGCGTCGAGCCGGTCACCGAGCAGACGATCTTGCCCTCGAGGTCGTCGGGTCCGGTGATGTCCTCGTTGTCGGCGGACACGAGCAGACCCTGGCCCGTGATGAAGTACGGACCGGCGAAGTCGATCAGCTCCTTGCGGGTGTCGGTGATCGAGTAGGTGCCGACGTAGTAGTCGATGTCGCCGTTCACGAGCGCCTGCTCGCGGTTGGCCGACGGGATGGTGACGTACTCGATCTGGTCCTCGTCGAATCCGAGGGATGCCGCGACCCAGCGTGCGATGTCGACGTCGAACCCGGTGCGCTCACCGGTCGCGGCGTCCTCGTAGCCGAGGCCGGGCTGATCGTTCTTGACGCCGACGACGACGCCGCCGCGCTCGGTCATGGCGTCGAAGGTCGGGCTGCCCTCGAGCGAGACGTCCGAGGCGACCTCCCAGAGCGCGGTCGTCTCCCCGTCGCCGCCGTCGCCGGGCTCCGAGGGGTCCGCACCGGGTGTGCCGCTGTTGCACGCGGTGAGGGCGAGGATGGCGATGGCAGAAATGCCGATGCCGGTGATGATCCGTGATTTACGCATGGTTCCTCCTGGTTGCTGTGTGTGCGTACTGGTTCCGTATGTCCGACGTTTCGGGTCCGTGCGGAGTGATCGTGCGCTGGTGGTGCTTCGGTTCCCTCCCTGGGTGCCGTGACCTGACCCGGATCAGTGGGTCAGGAGCTTCGAGAGGAAGTCCTTCGCGCGGTCGCTCTTCGGATGGGTGAAGAACTCCTCGGGCGTCGCTTCCTCGACGATCTGCCCGTCGGCCATGAACACGACGCGGTCGGCCGCCTTGCGGGCGAAGCCCATCTCGTGCGTGACGACGATCATCGTCATTCCGTCCTGCGCGAGGCCGACCATCACGTCGAGCACCTCGTTGATCATCTCGGGGTCGAGCGCGCTCGTCGGCTCGTCGAAGAGCATGACCTTGGGCTGCATCGCGAGCGCCCGCGCGATGGCGACGCGCTGCTGCTGGCCGCCGGAGAGCTGTGCCGGCAGCTTGGCCGCCTGGTGGCCGACACCGACACGGTCGAGCAGCTGCGTGCCGAGCTTCTCAGCCTCGGCCTTCTTCATGCCCTTGACCTTGATCGGTCCGAGCGTGACATTGTCGAGGATCGACAGGTGCGCGAACAGGTTGAAGGACTGGAACACCATGCCCACGTCGGCACGCAGCGCCGCGAGGTCCTTCCCCTCCTTCGGCAGCTCCTTGCCGTCGATCATGATCGTTCCGCTCGTGATCGTCTCGAGGCGGTTGATCGTCCGGCAGAGGGTCGACTTGCCCGATCCCGACGGACCGATGACCACGACCACCTCGCCACGGTTGACCGTGAGATCGATGTCCTTCAGCGCCTGGAACTCGCCGTAGTGCTTCTGCACATCGGTGATCTGCACGAGGGGATCGCCGCGACGGACGTTGATGTTCGACGTCTTCGGCGCGCTGTCTTCCGGCATCGTCATAGCGCCACCCTAGGACCGGCGACGACTGCTCTGCCACCCAGCGCGCCGCGTCTTTACCGTGTTGTAACAGCGCGGGAACACCGAGTGGTCAGACGGCGGCGCGCTGGGCGAACGCCGTCTCGTAGAGGCACACGCTGGCGGCGGTCGCGAGGTTGAGCGACTCGGCCGCGCCGTAGATCGGCAGTCGCAGCGATATGTCGGCGAGCGCCAGCGCGGTCTCGTCGAGACCGCGCGCCTCATTTCCGAACAGCCACGCGGTCGGCTCGGCGAGCAGCTCCCGCGAAGCCAGGAAGTCGCCGCCGCCGACGTCGGCCGCGATGACGCGCACGCCGGCCGCGTGCGCCTTCTCGACCGCCGAGGCCAGATCGACGCCCACGGCGACCGGCAGGTGGAACAGCGAGCCGGTCGTCGCGCGCACGACCTTGGGGTTGTACGGGTCGACCGTGCGCCCGGTCAGCACGACGGCGTCGGCGCCCGCGGCGTCGGCCGCCCGGATGATCGTGCCGAGGTTGCCGGGGTCGCGCACCTCCTCGCAGATCGCGACCAGACGGGGCGAGGCGGCGAAGACCTCGCGCACCGACGTGGGCGACTGGCGGGCGACCGCAACGATGCCCTGCGGCGTCACGGTGTCGGCCATCGCGTCGAGCACGTCCTCCGTCGTGAAGACGACCTCCAGGCCCGCGCCTCGTGCCGCGTCACGGAGGTCGGTGTGACGCTCCATGGCCGTCGGGGTCGCGAAGATCTCGACCAGCGTGTCGGGCCGGTACGCCAGCGCCTCCCGGGCCGCCTGTGGACCCTCCAGCAGGAACAGTCCGGTCTCCTGGCGCGCGCTGCGCTTCGTCAGCTTCGCGACGGCGCGGACGCGCGGAGAGCGAGGGTTCTCGAGCACGGCTTCAGTCTAGGGTTCGGGCCGCGACGGATGCGCCGCGCACGCGCGCGAAAAGGGCGCCCTCCGAGTGGAGGACGCCCCTTTCGTGAACCTGTTCGAGTGTCAGGCGCTCTTCGGAGCGTTGACGTTCTCGGGCAGCGCCTTCTTGGCCGTCTCGACGAGCGAGGCGAACACGGCGGGCTCGTTGACCGCGAGCTCGGCGAGCATGCGGCGGTCGACCTGAACGCCCGCGAGGCCGAGGCCCTGCATGAAGCGGTTGTACGTGATGCCGTTCTGGCGGCTCGCAGCGTTGATGCGCTGGATCCACAGGCGGCGGAAGTCGCCCTTGCGCTTGCGACGGTCGCGGTACGCGTAGACGAGCGAGTGGGTGACCTGCTCCTTCGCCTTGCGGTACAGGCGCGAACGCTGTCCGCGGTAACCGGAGGCGCGCTCGAGGATGACGCGACGCTTCTTGTGGGCGTTTACCGCCCGCTTGACTCTAGCCATTTCTGTTGTTTCCTATCGTGCGTCGGCGCTCAGAGGCCGAGGAGCTTCTTGGCGACCTTGGCGTCACCCGGGGCCAGGACCTGCTCCTGGTTGAGGCGACGCGTGCGGCGCGACGACTTGCCCTCGAGGTTGTGGCGCATGTTCGCCTGCTGCTTCATCAGCTTTCCCTTACCGGTGAGCTTGAAGCGCTTCTTGGCACCCGAGTGGGTCTTCTGCTTCGGCATCTCTTCTTCCTTCGTTTCCATCCCGCGCAGCGGGAGTCGGTGTCCCGCGGTGCGGGAGTCTGTGGGTCCTACTCGGCCGTGGCCGGCTCGGACGGAGCTTCGGTCTCGTCGTCGGAGACGGGGGCGCCGGTGCGGGCGGACCGCGCGGCTTCCTTGTTGGCAGCGCGCTGGGCGTTCTGCTCCGTCTTGACCTCGGACTTGTTCTTGTGCGGCGCGACGACCATCACCATGTTGCGGCCGTCGATCGTGGGGTTCGACTCGACCGTGCCGAACTCGGCGACATCCTCTGCGAACTTGCGGAGGAGGCGCACACCCTGCTCGGGACGCGACTGCTCGCGTCCGCGGAAGAGGATCATCGCCTTGACCTTGTCGCCCGCCTGCAGGAAGCCCTCGGCGCGCTTGAGCTTGGTGATGTAGTCGTGGGCCTCGATCTTCAGACGGAACCGGACCTCTTTGAGGACGGTGTTGGCCTGATTGCGACGCGCTTCCTTGGCCTTCTGCGCAGCCTCGTACTTGAACTTGCCGTAGTCCATGATCTTGACCACGGGGGGCTTCGAGTTCGGGGCCACCTCGACGAGATCGAGGTCGGCTTCCTGAGCCAGGCGCAGCGCCACCTCGATGCGGACGACGCCGACCTGCTCTCCGTTCGGGCCGACGAGGCGAACCTCGGGCACGCGGATGCGGTCGTTGGTGCGGGGATCGCTGATGCGGAGCTCCTTCGTGCGGGTGATGGCCACCGCGACACGGGGTGCGTCGCGGGTGGAAGAGTCACTCATTCCACCCGGCACGACGCTCGAACGCCGGCCTTCTGCACCCGGTTCCCGCTTCAAGCGGCTACCCCGGCCGCTGAACGGTCGGGGCGGAGTGCGTGACCCGGTAGCCTTGAACGGCAAGCGCGGGTGGGATGTGATCCTCTTTCAATCCGGTGCAGAACGCACCGGAGCCCGCACGAGTTTAGCAGAGAGAAACGCGTGACCACGATTCCGCCCTCCGACGACGACCGCCACGCCCGCTGGGAGGAACAGGAGCGAGCCGCCTCGGCCGCCACCCGCGACATCGCCGACGTCCCCGCGGTCGAGGTCATCACCACCGCCGCCGTGCACCTCATGAGCGCCGCTGCCGTCAAGGTCGGACTCGCCGACGACCCCGCGACGCAGACCGACCTCGACGAGGCCCGCAAGCTCATCAACGCTCTCGCGGGCCTCATCACGGCCGGCGCACCCGAGATCAGCGACATGCACGCGCGCTCCCTGCGCGACGGGCTTCGGTCGCTTCAGCTCGCGTTCCGCGAGGCCTCGACGATCCCCGATCCGATCGGCAAGGGTCCCGGCGAGAAGTGGACAGGCCCGGTCAACTGACGATGCCGGCGCTCCTCAGCTTCTGATCCCCACCGCGGCGACCCCGCGTGCCACCGCGTCGACGGTGCGGCGCACGGCCGCGGCATCCGTCCCCCGATTGCTCACCGCGAAGCGCACCACCGCGCGATCCTGCCATCGCGAAGAGGATGCCCACACGGTCCCCTCGTCGCGCAGCCACTCCCCCAGCGCGACGGTCGCGCCGTCGTCGCGTGCGGCGAGGCACACCTGCGTGAACACGACGTCGTTGAGCACCTCGAGCCCGTCGATCGCGCGGAATCCCGCCGCGAGGCCAGTCGCGGCATCCGCCAGTCCGTCGACCAGGCCGACGACGCCCTTCCGTCCGAGCGAGCGCAGCGCCGCCCACACCGGAACCCCCCGAGCCCGGCGGGACAGCTCGGCAACGCGGTCATAGGGGTCGGAGACGCTGGCCACGGCGGGCAGATAGGACGCGTGCGCGCCGAGGGATGCCGTCATCGCCGCCTCATCGCGCACGATCGCCACCCCGCAGTCGTACGGCACGTTCAGGGTCTTGTGCGCGTCGGTCGCCCACGAGTCGGCGTCGGAGAGACCCGCGGTGAGCGCGGCGAAGCGCGGGCTCGCTGCCGCCCACAGCCCGAACGCCCCGTCGACGTGGACCCAGGCGCCCGCCTCGCGCGCGACGGCGATCGCCGATGCGAAGTCGTCGAACGCGCCCGAGTGCACGTCGCCCGCCTGGAGGGCCACGACGGTCGGCGCGTCCTCCTCGGCGAGGGCACGGCGCAGCCCGTCGACGTCGATGCGTCCCTCGGCGTCGGCTCCGACGGTCTGGGGCGCGCCCATGCCCGAGAGCCGTCCGCCGAGCACGACCGACGTGTGCACGGCACCGCCGGCGAGGAAGCGCACGCGCGGCGCAGCGCGCACCTCCGACACCGGGTCGAACCCGCGGGCGCGCAGCACCGCGTCGCGACCGGTGACCAGGCAGGCGAGGTTCGCGCTCGTGGCGCCGGTGGCGAAGCCGACGCCGCTGCCGACGGGCAGCCCGAGGAGATCGAGCAGCCAGGTCGCGGCGACTTCCTCGAGCGCCGCGGTCGCCGGCGTCGGCTGACGCGAGCCGGTGTTCTGATCCCACGCCGACACGAGCCAGTCAGCGGCGAGCGCCGCGGGATAGGCGCCGCCGATCACGAACCCGTAGAACCGCGGCGACCCCATCGCCATGAGGCCGGGCTCGGCCGCCTCGGCGAGCTCGTCGACCACGGCCGCGGCATCCAGCCCCTCCTCGGGAAGCTCGCGGCGCAGGCGCCCGAGCATGCCCTCGGCGTCGAGATCGGGGCGGATGGGCCGCTCCGCCGTCGACGCGAGCCACTCGAGCGCGTGCCGGTGCGCGGCGTCGAGCGCCTCGCGGTACTCGTCCGCCGTCCCGTCCATGGGCACCTCCGGAGCCGATCCTCCGCCGCCCCGCCCCGCTCCGCAAGTGCGGGCGGAGTCGCGGGACCGGTCCCGACCCTCAGGCCCGGACGAGCTTGACCGTAAGCGAGTCGACCAGCACCGCGATGCGGTCGTCGGCCGCCCAGCGCGACGCGAGGCGAGACAGCACGGCGTCGAGCTCGGCCTGGTCGAGGCCGTGGATGAGCTGCAGGCGCACCACCAGCTCCGGGCCGCGCAGCCGCGCGTCGGGGTCGCCGGGTTCGATGGCCAGGTCGATCACGGCCAGCTCGCCGCCGACGCTCTGCTGCAGCCCCGAGAACACCTCCGGCGACGCGAAGCTCGGCTCCCAGGCGTGCCCCTGGGCGATCGCCCAGACCGCGGGGCGACGGATCACGAACTCCGTGGGCGAACCCGGGTCGATCACGATGAGGTCGGTGTCGTCGGCGGATGCCGCGGCCGCCGTGCGTGGACCGTCGGCCGGCACCGGCCGGGCCGAGGCATCCCATCGTCCCATCGTCTGCACCGACGTGAACACCGGCAGCACCCGGCGTCCGTCGGGTGCCGCGACGGTGACGATCGACAGCTCCTGGGTCTTGTCGACCGGGAGCCCGTGAGCGCCGATGCCCTCATCGCCCTTCTCGGCCAGCAGCGGGATCAGCAGGCGCGCCGAGCGGTAGGCGTCGACGACCGCGGCCTGACTGCCCGTGCCGTCGCGGAAGGCGAGCAGCGCGGCGAGGAGCGCCGGGTCGGCCGAGCCGTCGTCGCCGGAGTGGGGGTTGGAGTGGAAGCTTCGCCCTTCCCACGGCACACCGGCGGAGTCGGCATGCGCGGCGTCACCCGCGTGCGGGTGCGCGTGACCGTGCGGGTCAGTGTCCGGCGACATCCAGCGCCTCGGCCAGCGTGAACGCGCCGGCGTAGAGGGCCTTTCCGACGATGGCGCCTTCGACGCCGAGCGGCACGAGCTCGCGCAGCGCCGCGATGTCGTCGAGGCTCGACACGCCGCCCGAGGCGACGATCGGCTTCGGGGTGCGCGTGGTCATCTCGCGGAGGAGGTCCACGTTCGGGCCCTGCAGCGTGCCGTCCTTGGTGACGTCGGTCACGACGTAGCGGCTGCAGCCTGCCGCCTCGAGGCGGTCGAGCACGGTCCACAGGTCGCCGCCGTCGCGCGTCCAGCCGCGGGCAGCGAGCGTCGTGCCGCGCACGTCGAGACCGACCGCGATGACGTCGCCGTATCGGCCGATCACATCGGCGGCCCATTCGGGGTTCTCGAGCGCCGCGGTGCCGAGGTTGATGCGCGCCGCGCCGCTGTCGAGGGCGGCCTCGAGGGTGCGGTCATCGCGGATGCCGCCTGAGAGCTCGACCTGAACGCCCTTGACCTGCTTGATGACCTTGCGCATGACGCCGGCGTTGCTGCCGCGTCCGAAGGCGGCGTCGAGGTCGACGAGGTGGATCCACTGCGCGCCCTGGCGTGCGAAGTCGAGGGCCGCGTCGACGGGGTCGCCGTAGCTCGTCTCGGTCCCCGCCTCCCCCTGGGTGAGGCGCACGGCCTTGCCGCCGGCGACGTCGACCGCGGGCAGCAGGATCAATTCAGGCATTGAGGCGAAATCGTTCATGGCTCCTTGTGCGGGAAGGTCTCGGAAGGAGTTCGCTCCCGCAGACGGCACGGTTTCAGAGGGTAGCCCCGCCGAGCCCGTCGATCCAATTCGCGAGAAGCCGGATGCCGGCATCCCCCGACTTCTCGGGGTGGAACTGGGTCGCCGACAGCGGGCCGTTCTCGACCGCCGCGAGGAACGGCCGGCCATAGGTGCACCACGTGAGCGTGGGCTCGGGGAAGGGCGGCTGCACGTCGAGCAGCCATTTCTGCGCCCCGTACGAGTGGACGAAGTAGAACCGCTCGTCCTCGATCCCGCGGAAGAGGCGGGACCCCTCGCCCGCGTCGACGGTGTTCCACCCCATGTGCGGCAGCACCGGCGCATCGAGCTCTGTGACGGCTCCCGGCCACTCCCCCATGCCCGCGGTGTCGACGCCGCGCTCGACGCCGTGCTCGAACAGCACCTGCATGCCGACGCAGATGCCGAGCACCGGGCGCCCGCCCGACAACCGGCGGCCGATCAGCTCGTCGCCGCGGCTGGCCTTGAGCGACTCCATCACCGCACGGAAGGCGCCGACGCCGGGCACCACGAGCCCGTCGGCCTCGAGGACGAGGTCGCGGTCGGACGTCAGGCGCGCGTCGGCACCGGCGGCGGCCAGCGCCTTGACGGCCGAGTGCACGTTGCCCGATCCGTAGTCGAGGACCGCGACCAGCGGCTGCGAGCTCACAGAGCGCCCTTGGTGCTGGGGATGCCTTCGACCAGCGGGTCGAGCGCCTTGGCCTGGCGGAAAGCACGGGCGAACGCCTTGTATTCCGCTTCGGCGATGTGATGGGGATCGCGGCCCGAGATCACGCGCACGTGCACCGTGAGGGCGGCGTTGAACGTGATCGCCTCGAACGTGTGACGCACGAGCGAGCCCGTGAAGTGGCCGCCGATGAGGTGGTGCTCGAAACCGACCGGTTCACCTTCGTGGACCAGGTAGGGGCGGCCGCTGATGTCGACCACCGCCTGCGCGAGGGCCTCGTCGAGAGGCACCAGCGCGTCGCCGTAGCGCGAGATGCCCGACTTGTCGCCGAGGGCCTCGCGGATCGCCTGCCCGAGCACGATCGAGATGTCTTCGACCGTGTGGTGCGCGTCGATCTCGGTGTCACCCGATGCGCGGACGGTGAGATCGGTCAGCGAGTGCTTCGCGAACGCCGTCAGCATGTGGTCGAAGAACGGCACCGTCGTGTCGATCCGGCTGCGGCCGGTGCCGTCGAGGTCGAGCTCGAGTTCGACGGTCGATTCGCTGGTGGAGCGTCGCAGGGACGCGGTACGCGGAGCGGCGCTCATGATGTCGATTCTACCGAGGCCAGTGCGTCGAGGAACGCGGTGGTCTCCTCTTCGGTGCCCGCGGTCACGCGCAAGTGGTGGGGGATCCCGACGTCGCGGATCAGTACGCCGCGATCGTAGAGCGCCTGCCACGTCGTCGCGGGGTCGGCCACTCCGCCGAACAGGACGAAGTTCGTCCACGTCTCGTGCGGCGTGTAGCCGAGCGCCTCGACGGTGGCGCTGATGCGATCGCGCTGCGCGACGATCTCGTCGACCATGCGCAGCATCGTGGGAGCGTGACGAAGAGCAGCGGATGCCGCGGCCTGCGTCAGCGCGCTCAGGTGATACGGCAGTCGCACCAGGCGCAGGGCGTCGATGAGAGTCGGGTCGGCGGCGAGGTATCCGACGCGCGCCCCGGCGAAGGCGAAGGCCTTGCTCATCGTGCGCGACACGACGAGCCGCTCCCGGCCGGGAAGGAGGGTGAGCGCCGACCGCTCCTCGCGCGGCGCGAACTCGAAGTACGCCTCGTCGACGACGACCACGCCCTCGGTCGCGTCGTAGACCGCCTCGATCACGTCGAGGCCGAGCGGAGTGCCGGTCGGGTTGTTGGGCGCGCACAGGAAGACGACGTCGGGCGCGGCATCCGCCACCTGCGCCGCCGCGTCCGCGGCGTCGACGCTGTAGTCGGGGGCACGGGTTCCGGCGACCCACGTCGCGCCGGTCCCGCGAGTGAGCAGCGGGTACATCGAGTAGGTCGGCGCGAACCCGAACGCGGTGCGGCCAGGTCCGGCGAAGGCCTGCAGGACGTGCTGCAGCACTTCATTGGAGCCGTTCGCGGCCCAGATCTGCTCGCTCGTCAGCCCGTGGCCGAGGTAGTCGGCGAAGCCCTCGCGCAGTGCCGTGAACTCGCGGTCGGGGTAGCGATTGACGTCCCGCAGCGCGAGTGCGATCGAGTCCATGATGTCGTCGGCCACGTCCTGCGGGACGGGATGCGTGTTCTCGTTGACGTTCAGCGCGACGGGCAGCGGCGCCTGCGGAGCGCCATAGGGCGTCATTCCGCGGAGGTCGTCGCGCAAGGGCAGGTCTTCGAGACGTGGACTCACCCCTCCCATGCTACGGGGGCGGTACCGCCCACCCGCCGCGTGTGTCGGCGCGAGACGGCTCGGCATGCGGGGCTCGGCGCCGCCCGCTGCCGCGAGCCGCACCGCCGGACCGAGGTCAGCGGCTCGAGTCGTACTCGGCCGGGATCGCCAGACTCTGCCCGGCTTCGAGCGAGACGCCCTCGAGCGCGTTGAGGCGGACGATCGCGTCGATCACGTCGCGGGGGTCTGCCTCGGGGGCCACGGTCTCGGCGATGGACCACAGCGTGTCGCCGAAGGAGACGGTGACGGTGGAGAACGACTGCGCCGGTGTGCCCGCGTCGCGGCTGGCGAGAGCACTGCCGCCCGAGATCATCGCGAGACTGATCGCGACGACGGCGGGGATCGCAGCGAGCGTCGCGAGCACGCGACGACCGCGGAGCGTGAGGCGCAGGCGCGTGGAACGTGCGGGGCGCGTGAAGGCGGAACCCGGGAAAGCGGGCGACGTGATGCCGATGGTGCTCATGTTCTGCTCCTCCTGCTGGGGAGAGATTCGCACCCGCCGCTCGGCCGGGAGCAGAGGATGCGAATCTCTGTACCGAAGTTATCTTCGATGTTCTACGATGTCAAGGGGCCGATCCGGGTGCGATCTCTCGAACGCGACACGCGGTCGCGGTGTTCCCTTCGAGCGTCGGATCCGGATACGGTTTCGATACGAGAACCCCACCACGGGCCTCCGACATTCGAAGACCGCTGCACTTCCGGAGCCCCTCCGGGGCGGCGAGACAGGAGCCGGACATGAGCGACGCCACCGGGCGCGAGAGGCCGCAGACGCGACGCCGCAAGAGCCTCAGCGACAAGCAGCTCGCGATCCTCGAGGTCATCCAGCGCTCGATCGCGCGCCACGGCTACCCGCCGAGCATGCGCGAGATCGGCGACGCGGTCGGGCTGAAGTCGCTCTCGAGCGTGACGCACCAGCTCAACCAGCTCGAGCTGAGCGGCTACCTGCGACGCGACGCGGGCAAGACGCGCGCGATGGAAGTGCTCATCGACCTGCCGGGCGCCTCCACCGAGAACCCCGACGACGCAGCCCCCGCGGTGGGCGACGCAGCGCTCGTGCCCCTCGTCGGCCGGATCGCGGCCGGCGTCCCGATCACGGCCGAGCAGCAGGTCGAGGAGATCTTCCCGCTCCCCCGCCAGCTGGTGGGCAAGGGCGACCTGTTCATGCTGAAGGTGTCGGGCGACTCGATGATCGACGCCGCCATCTGCGACGGAGACTGGGTCGTCGTGCGCTCACAGGCCACAGCCGACAACGGCGAGATCGTCGCCGCGATGCTCGACGGCGAGGCGACGGTGAAGACGTTCCGCCAGCGCGACGGGCACACGTGGCTGTTGCCGCGCAACTCGGCCTTCGAGCCGATCCTGGGCGACGAGGCCGTGGTGCTCGGCAAGGTCGTGGCGGTCCTCCGCGCCGTCTGATCACCCCCGGCGGGTGAAACTCCGGCGCGATGAGCCGGCGTCCGCCACAATGGCGGCATGAGCGACATCGACACCGCTGACGCGCACACGCTCGAAGCACGCATCCGCGAGCTCGAACGGGAGAACGCACGGCTCGCGGCCGAGAGCGCCGCCGCAACGCCGGCCCCTTCCGGCGGACGATGGCGGGCCTGGGTCTCTGCGCTGTGCATCGTCATCGCCGCCATCCTCGTCCCGGTGTCGATCGTGACGGCGTGGGCGCGGGTCCAGCTGGTCGAGGAGGACGCGTTCGTCGCGACCCTTGCTCCGCTCGTCGACGACCGCGCCGTGCAGGCGATGGTCATCGACGAGGCGATGGAGGCGATCAACGACCAGGTCGACTTCCAGACCCTGACGGCCAACGTGTTCGACGGCATCGCCGACCTGGGGCTCCCGCCCCGGGCCGCCCAGGCCCTCGGCCTGCTCGAGGCCCCGGCGGCGAGCGGCCTCGAGAATCTGGTCAACGAGGCGGTCACCCGCGTCGTGGAGTCCGATGCGTTCTCCGACGTGTGGGCCACCGCGACCCGCGCCGCCCATCGCGCCCTCACCACGGCGGCGACGTCGGACGGCGGGGGCCTTGTCGTGCGCACCGATGAAGGTGTCGGCATCCAGCTCGGCGCCGTCGTCGACGCCGTCAAACAGCGTCTGGTCGACCGGGGCGTGAGCGCCGCACAGCTCATCCCCGAGATCGACAGGGTCGTCATCGTAGGCAAGGGAGACAACCTCGCCGCCATCCGCACCGGCTACGCCCTCGCGACGTCACTCGGCTGGTGGCTCCCGGTCCTCACCATCCTTCTCTTCGGGCTCGGAATCGCCCTGGCCCGTCGGCGCAGCCTCGCCGTGCTCGGCACGGGACTCGCCATCGCGATCGGCGCCGGCGCGCTCGCGATCGGTCTCTCGGTCGGCGACACCGTGATGGGCACGGTGGCCTCCGACCTCGGCCTCTCCCCCGACGGGCTCGGCGTGATCTACGCGCAGGTCGTCGGCGCGATGACGCAGACGGCGATCGTGCTGAGCGTCCTCGGCGTGTTCGTCGCGCTGCTCGGCTGGGCGATGGGCCGCTCCGCCGCCGCGCAGGGCGCCCGCAGTGCGGTCCGCTCCGTCAACTCCTCGGCCCGCCGGCAGCTCGCCGCCCGTGGGCTCGACACCCGCGGCTTCGGCGCCTGGCTCGCACGCTCACGTGTGCTCGTGCGCACGATCATCGCCGTCCTCGCCGTGCTGTGGCTCTTCGCCCTGCGGCCGCTGTCGTTCGGCGACGTCGTGCTCGTGATCGTGGTCGCGTTCGCCGTCGCGTGGATCCTCGAGCTGCTGCAGCGCCGCGACGAGGAGCACCCCGACGACGGCGACATCGTGGTCGAGAGCGACATCATCGAGCCCGAGCCGGTGAGCACGGATGCCGCGGCCGAGGTGGCCGCGGCATCCGATCCGCTCTCGCAGGACGCGAAGAACTAGACCGCCGCACCCACCTTCGCGCGGATCGTGCGCGTCGCCTCGATGATGTTGCGCAGCGACTCGACGGTCTCGTCGTAGCCGCGGGTCTTCAGACCGCAGTCGGGGTTCACCCACACCTGCCGCAGCGGCAGCTCGGTCGCGGCGCGGTCGAGCAGCTCGGCGACCTCGGCGGGCGACGGGACGCGCGGAGAGTGGATGTCGTAGACGCCCGGGCCGACGCCGTGCGTGAAGCCCGACTCCGCGATGTCGCCGATCACCTCGCCGCGGCTGCGCGCGGCCTCGATCGACGTCACGTCCGCGTCGAGCGCGGCGATCGCGTCGATGACGACGTCGAATTCCGAGTAGCAGAGGTGCGTGTGCACCTGGGTGGCCACGGCCGCTCCCGCTGTCGACAGTCGGAACGAGCCGACCGACCACTCGAGGTACGCCGGCTGATCGGCCTTCTTCAGCGGCAGCAGCTCGCGCAGCGCCGGCTCGTCGACCTGGATCACGCCGATGCCGGCGGCTTCGAGGTCGGCGATCTCGTCGCGCAGCGCCAGGGCCACCTGGTTGGCGGTGTCGGCGAGCGGCTGGTCGTCGCGCACGAACGACCACGCCAGGATCGTGACCGGCCCTGTCAGCATGCCCTTCATCGGCTTGTCGGTGAGCGACTGGGCGAACGTCGACCAGGCCACCGTGATCGGCGCGGGCCGTGACACGTCGCCCCACAGGATCGACGGACGTGTCGCCCGCGAGCCGTACGACTGAACCCAGCCGTTCTGCGTCACGTCGAACCCGTCGAGGTTCTCTGCGAAGTACTGCACCATGTCGTTGCGCTCGGCCTCGCCGTGCACCAGCACGTCGAGCCCGAGGTCCTCCTGCAGCGTCACGACCCGGGCGATCTCGTCGCGGAGGAACTGCTCGTACTCCTCCGTGGTGATCTCGCCCTTGGCGTGCCGCGCACGCGCGCGGCGGATGTCGCCGGTCTGCGGGAACGAGCCGATCGTGGTGGTCGGCAGCACGGGCAGGCCTAGCGCGGCCTCCTGAGCGGTGACACGGGCCTCGTAGTCACCGCGGTCGAAGTCCACCGCGGTCAGAGCGGCGGCGCGCTCGCGCACGGCGCCGTCCCGCACGCCGGGCGCGCTCTGCCGGTCGGCGAGGGCAGCGGATGCCGCGGCCACCTCGTCGGCGATCGACTCGGCGCCCTCGGCGAGGCCGCGCGCCAGCGTGACGACCTGCCCGGTCTTCTGGTCGGCGAAGGCCAGCCACGACACCAGGCGAGGGTCGAGCGCAGCCTCGTCGTCGACGTCGTGCGGGACGTGCTGCAGCGACGTCGACGTGCCGGCCGCGATCTGCGCCGCGCCGAGCGCCTCGAGGGCCGCGAGCTTCGTCCACGCCGCGGCGAGGTCGCCACGCCAGATGTTGCGGCCGTCGATCACACCGCCGACGAGGGTCTTGCCGGCGAGACCGTCGGCGGCGGCCGGTGCCGAGCCGCGCGTCAGGTCGATCGCGAGCGCCTCGACGGGCGCTGCGGCGAGCGCCGTCCACGCCTCGGGCGAGAGCTGGGCATAGCCGGCCGTCACGAGGATGGAGGGGCGGTCCGACGCGCCGCCGAGCACGGCGTATGCGCGTGCGGCCGCATCGGCGAGCGCCGTCGGCGTCGCCGGGAGGCTCTCGCTGACGAGGGCGGGCTCGTCGAGCTGCACCCACTCGGCTCCCGCGGCGCGCAGCGCGGCGAGGAGCTCGGCGTACACGGGCAGGAGGTCGTCGAGACGGCTGAGCGGGTCGAAGCCCTCGGGCGCGGCATCCGTCGCCTTCGCCAGCGCGAGCAGGGTGACCGGGCCGACGATGACCGGGCGCACGGTGAAGCCGTCGGCCTTGGCCTCCGAGACCTGCGTCGAGAAGCGGTCGCTCGACAGTGCGAACACCGTCTCGGGGCCGATCTCGGGAACGAGGTAGTGGTAGTTGGTGTCGAACCACTTCGTCATCTCGAGGGGCGCGTTCTCACCGGCGCCGCGGGCGGCGGTGAAGTACGCGCCGAGGCCGATCGTGCCGTCGGCGTCGCGAAGGTCGGCGAACCGCTCCGGCAGTGCGCCGACGGCGACCGCGGCGTCGAGCACCTGGTCGTAGTACGAGAACGACTCCGGGATCGACGAGTCGTCACGACCGAGACCGAGTTCGGCGAGGCGCTCGCGCGTCGCGCGGCGCAGGTCGGCTGCGGTCTGCTCGAGCGTGGCGGCGTCGGTCGTGCCGGCCCAGTGGGCCTCGACGGCGCGCTTGAGCTCGCGACGGGGACCGATCCGGGGGTAGCCGAGGATCGTGCCGCGGGGGAAGGCGGGTGTGGTGTCGGTCATCGTGCGACTTCCTTTTCGAGGGGGTGGGTGAGGATCCCGGCGTCGCGCAGCACCGCGAGCACCGTTTCGTGGCTGTTGAAGGCGTACAGGTGGACGCCGGGAGCACCCCCGGCGATGACATCGCGGGCGAGTGCGGCGGCGTACTCGATCCCGAGTGCGCGCTGCCCGTCAGCGGTGGGCTCGACCTCCAGCGCGATCGCGAGCTCGGCGGGCAGTTCCTCGCCGCTGAGCTCGAGCACGCGGCGCAGCCGCGACGGCGAGGTGATCGGCATGATGCCCGGGAGGATGGGGATCGTCACGCCGGCGTCGCGTGAACGCTGCACGAACGCGAGGTAGTCGTCGGCGTGGAAGAAGAGCTGCGTGATCGCGAGCGTCGCGCCGGCCGCCTGCTTGGCGAGCAGCGCATCGATGTGCTCGCGCGGATGCCGCGACCGCGGGTGCCCGTTGGGGAAAGCCGCGACGGCGATGTCCACCTTGGTGCGCGACTCGACCTGGACGGCGCCGGGGACGCCCGGAATCTCGCGCTCGGTGTACGGCGCGCGCTCCGCCTGCACGCGGTCGATGAGCTGGACGAGCTGTGCCGAGCTCTCGAGGTCGCCGAGGAACGTCTCGTCCTCGCGGACGCCGACGGGCGGGTCGCCGCGCAGTGCGAGGAAGCTCGTGACCCCGGCATCCAGGAACTCCCGGATCAGCGCAGTGGCCCCCGCATACGTGTTGCCGACGCATGTGAGGTGGGCGAGCGGGGACGCCTCGGTCTCGGTGAGGATGAAGCGCAGCAGGTCGAGCGAGCGCCCGCCGGTGGATCCGCCGGCGCCGTAGGTGACCGAGATGAATCGAGGGCGCGCCGCCGCCAGCTGCCGGATGGTGTCGTGGAGGGCGAGTGTTCCCGCCGGGGACTTGGGCGGGTAGACCTCGAACGAGAACGGCACCGGAGGTGTGCTGAGGTCGATCGACATATCGTGCTTCTCGGGTCGGGACGGACGGGATGGCCGGACGGCCGCGGACGCGCGCACGCTCGGGGTGTCCGGCGGCGCGGAGTCATCGCGGGCGGGTGCCGGGCTCGGCTGTCGCTCCCTGCCCGGCCCCGCGATCTCTCTCGGGGACCGTCCGACTCGGACGACCGGGCGACGATGGGTCCAAGCTAGCCGAGCGCCGCACGCAACCCCCTCCCTGTGACCTTCTGTTTCGCCGTAGCGTGGTCTCGTGACGACGGAACTGCCCTACGGATCCTGGCCCTCCCCGCTGTCGGCCGAGGCGGTGTCGGCCGCATCGCCCCGCATCGAGGGGGCGCGGTTCGTGGGCGACGAGGTGTGGTGGGGCGAGTCCGTGCCTGCGGAGGCCGGTCGCACCGCCGTGCGCAGAATGGCGCCATCCGGTGAGGTCTCCGATGTGATCGACGCGCCGTGGAGCGCGCGTTCGCGCGTGCACGAGTACGGCGGCGGCGCCTGGACCACCGTCGCCGGCGACGCCCTCGTCTTCGTGGAGAAGGCGGATCAGCGCGTGTGGAAGGCCGCCCCCGGCGAGCGCCCGAGAGCGCTCACCCCTCTGGCCGGCGACATGCGCTTCGGCGGACTCACCTGGGAGGGCGGGCGCCTGCTCGCCGTGCGCGAGACGCATCGCGACGAGGCGGCTCCGCACCGTGACATCGTCGAGATCCCCGTCGACGGAAGCGCGGTGGAGGATGCTGCACGCCTCCGCTCGCTCGTCGAGGACAGCGACTTCCTCGCGCATCCCGCTCTGTCGCCCGACGGCACCCGTCTCGCCTGGGTCGCGTGGAACCATCCCGACATGCCCTGGGACCGCGCGGAGCTGCGCGTGGGACGCCTCGAAGGCGGTCTCGTCGCCGAGTGGACGACCGTCACCTCAGGCGCCACCGCGCCGCTCCAGCCCATCTGGGTGAGCGACGACGACATCGTGTTCAGCGACGACCCGACCGGCCGCTGGAACCTGACGCGGCTGCGGCTGACCGCCGACCTGCACTGCGAGGACGTCGCCCCCGCCGACGCCGACACGGGCGGTCCGCTGTGGGTGCTCGGCCAGCGGTGGTTCGCCGTCCTCGACGACGGCCGCATCGTCGCGGTGCGCACGAACGGCTCGGATGAGCTCGTCCTGATCGGGACCGACGGCGAGGTGCGGCCGCTTCCCGTCGACGCCGTCGCCGGCATGTCGATCGAAGACGTCCGAGGCGGCAGACTCCTGCTCAGCGGCGCGGGAGCGGCGGGCACCGGCCTGTGGGACATCGACGTCGACGACCCCGGCGCCGCCCGGCTGCTCGTCGGCGGCCGCACGGCGTGGGGCGAGGAATGGATGCCGCGCCCCCGGGCCGTCACGGTCGACGGCCCGCGCGGCCCGGTCCACGCCTTCGACTACCCGCCCACGAACCCCGGCGTCACTGCGCGCGCCGACGAGCGCCCGCCGTACCTGGTGTTCGTGCACGGGGGGCCGACATCGCACGTGGGGGGCGCGGCATCCACCAAGATCGCGTACTTCACGAGCCGCGGGATCGGCGTGCTCGACGTCAACTACGGCGGCTCGAGCGGATACGGACGCCCGTACCGCGAACGCCTGCTCGGACAGTGGGGCGTCGTCGACGTCGACGACGTGATCGCCGCCGCGCGCGGTCTCGCCGCCGAGGGCGCTGCCGACGCGGACCGCCTCGCGATCGCGGGCGGGTCCGCCGGCGGCTGGACGGTGCTGTGCGCGCTGACCCTGTCCGACGCCTTCGCCGCGGGGATCAGCCGCTACGGCGTCGCCGACCTGCGACGACTGGCCGAAGACACCCACGACTTCGAGGCGCGCTACCTCGACAGCATGGTCGGGCCGCTGCCCGAGGCCGAGGCGCTGTACGTAGCCCGCTCGCCGCTGTCACGGCTCGACCGGCTGCGCACGCCCCTGCTCATCGAACAGGGGCTGGACGACCGCGTCGTGCCGCCCTCGCAGTCCGAGGCCGTGCGCGACGCCCTCCGCCAGAACGGCGTGCCGCACGCGTACCTGGCGTTCGAAGGCGAGGGGCACGGGTTCCGCCGTGCCGAGACCGTCGTGCGCCAGCTCGAAGCCGAGGTGGCCTTCCTCGGCCGGGTGTTCGGGTTCGAGCCCGACGGCCTGCCCGCGCTCGAGCTCGACTGAGCACGTGTCGTCCCGCTACGCCCCACCGTCGAGCGAGGAGCGGAGCGACACGACGAGACGCCTCAGCGCACGAACGGCGCGAGCCGTGCGGCGAGGTGCTCGCCGACCCGGGCGCGCACCGCGGTGCCGCCCTCTTCGTGCTGCTGATCGAGGATCATGCCCTGCTCGTGGATGGCCGACACCAGGTCCCCCCGGTCGTAGGGTACGAGCACGTCGATCTCGACGGCGGGAAGCGGCAGCGCCGCCTCGATCGCCGCGCGCAGCTCCTCGATCCCCTCGCCGGTGCGCGACGACGCGAAGAGCGCCTTCGGCTCGAGGCCGCGCAGCAGCAGGCGCTCGTCATCGCCGATGAGGTCGGCCTTGTTGAAGACGACGAGTTCCGGGATGTCGCGTCCGCCGACATCGCCGATGACATCGCGCACCGTCGCCAGCTGAGCCGCCGGGTCGGGGTGCGAGCCGTCGACGACGTGCACGATGACGTCGGCCTCGCCGACCTCCTCGAGCGTCGAGCGGAACGCCTCGACGAGCTGGTGCGGCAGATTGCGCACGAACCCGACCGTGTCGGTGAGCGTGTAGACGCGGCCGTCGGTCGTCTCGGAGCGGCGGACCGTGGCATCGAGCGTCGCGAACAGCGCGTTCTCCACCAGCACTCCGGCGCTCGTGAGCCGGTTGAGCAGGCTCGACTTGCCGGCGTTGGTGTATCCGGCGATCGCGACCGAGGGGATGGTGTGGCGCTTGCGCTCGGCGCGCTTGGCATCGCGCGCGGGCGCGAACTCGCGGATCTGGCGGCGCAGCTGCGCCATCTTGGTGCGGATGCGACGGCGGTCGAGTTCGATCTTCGTCTCACCGGGTCCGCGTGAGCCCATGCCGGCGCCGCCGGCGCCGACCTGGCCGCCCGCCTGGCGGCTCATCGAGTCACCCCATCCGCGCAGACGCGGCAGCAGGTACTCGAGCTGCGCGAGCTCGACCTGCGCCTTGCCCTCGCGGCTCTTGGCATGCTGGCTGAAGATGTCGAGGATGACCGTGGTGCGGTCGATGACCTTGACCTTGACGACGTCCTCGAGCGCACGCCTCTGGCTCGGCGCGAGCTCGGTGTCGGCGATGACCGTGTCGGCACCCACGGCGGCGACGATATCACGCAGCTCCTGCGCCTTGCCCCGGCCCACGTAGGTCGCGGGATCGGGATGCGGGCGCCGCTGCAGCACGCCGTCGAGCACGACGGCACCGGCGGTCTCGGCGAGCGCGGCGAGTTCGCGCAGCGAGTTCTCGGCGTCCTCCTGCTCACCCTGCGCGTGCACGCCGACCAGCACGACGTTCTCGAGTCGCAGCTGCCGGTACTCGACCTCGGTGACGTCTTCCAGTTCGGTGGACAGTCCGGGCACGCGGCGCAGCGCGGCGCGCTCCTCGCGATCCCACTGCTCGCCGTCGGTGTCGGCGGGGGCGACCGTGGCTTCGTCCTGGAGCGCCTGCGCGGCGCCGAACACACGCACCCCCGAGCGCGCTTCCGCGCGCGCCAGCACGCGATCCACCGGGTCCACCGGCGTCTCGTCCGTGCTTCGAGGTGTTGTCGTATCCGTCATGTGTTCCTTCCGGGATGCCGTTTCCAGCGCTCATCGGCCAGTTCGAGGCATCCGTGAATTCTAGTCTGGTCCTCCGCTAGGCTCGTCAGCCATGGGCAGCGACCACTACTTCAGTGCTACGCCCGCCAGTCCCGAGAATCTCCGTCGCGTCCGCGTCACGCTCGCCGGCCGCGAGGTCGAGGTGACGACCGCGAGCGGTGTGTTCAGCCCCGACCATGTGGACTCGGGCACCGGCGTGCTGCTGTCGAACACTCCCCCGCCGCCACCCGGCGGGAACCTGCTCGATCTCGGGTCCGGTTGGGGACCGATCGCGTTGAGCCTCGCCCTGGAGTCCCCTCACGCGACCG
This sequence comes from Microbacterium sp. NPDC056003, assembly GCF_042274785.1. Taxonomy (NCBI): domain Bacteria; kingdom Bacillati; phylum Actinomycetota; class Actinomycetes; order Micrococcales; family Microbacteriaceae; genus Microbacterium; species Microbacterium sp. NPDC056003. Next base: position 42,400 of record NZ_JBHJXQ010000003.1, read on the forward strand.
TATGGGCGGTCGACGTGAACGAACGCGCTCTCGACCTGGTGCGACGCAACGCCGAGGCGCTGGGCCTCCCGAACGTCAACGCCGTGCTGCCCGACGATGTTCCCGCTGACGTCGTGTTCCGCACGATCCGCTCGAATCCGCCGATCCGCGTCGGCAAGCACGAGCTGCACGGCCTGCTCGAGCGCTGGATCCCGCGGCTCGACGAGCGCGCCGACGCGTGGCTCGTCGTGCAGCGCAATCTGGGATCCGACTCGCTCCAGCGCTGGCTCGCTGCCACCTTCGAGCGGGGCTACAGCGTGCAGCGCGCGGCGACCGGCCGCGGCTTCCGCGTGATCAAGGTGCGCCGCCACGGCTCGCCACCGAGTGAGCCGATCGACCTGCCCTGAACCGCTTCAGGCGAGGGTGACCTCACCCGAGTACACGAGCGTCGCCGGTCCGGAGAGCAGCACGTGACGCTCGCCGTCGATCTCGGGCGTGCGCACTCCGAGCGTGCCGCCGGGCACCTCGACGGCCCAGTGGTCGGGAGCCGCGGGTCCTGCCCAGTGGCGCACCGCCAGCGCAGCGGCCGCGACCCCGGTGCCGCAGCTGAGCGTCTCTCCCACGCCGCGCTCGAAGACGCGCATGCGGATCGAACCGACGCCGTCGCGCACGAGCGGGTCGCTCGGCACGACGAACTCGACGTTCGCGCCGTGCGGCGGCTCGGGGTGCAGCTGCGGGAGCACTCCGAGGTCGAGGGCCTCGAGCTCGCGGTGGTCGGGCAGGGCCACCACGATGTGGGGGTTGCCGACGTCGATGCCGAGGCCAGGACGCGGCGCGCCGATGCCTCGCGCGCGGACGAGCACATCGTCCGGTTCGATGCGCCACGGTCCGAGGTCGACCTCGAAACCGAGGTCGCTGCGGGTGAGGGTCTTCACGCCGGCGCGTGTGGCGATCCGAAGCGGACCGTCGTCGAGCGACGCCCAGCCGACCTCGGCCAGATAGCGGGCGAACACGCGGATGCCGTTGCCGCACATCTCAGCGCGGGAGCCGTCCGCATTGCGGTAGTCCATGAACCACTCGACACCGGATGCCGCGGCCTCGGCGCCCTCATCGACGGCGGCAGCGCGCACGACGCGCAGGATCCCGTCGCCGCCGATGCCGAACCGCCGATCGCACAGCACGGCGACCTGGTCGTCGGAGAGATCGAGTTCACCGTCGCGATCGGGCACGATCACGAAGTCGTTGCCGGTGCCGTGACCCTTGGTGAACGCGATAGTCTGCGGCATCGTCCCAGTCTATGGGCGCGCAGCTCCGGGTCAGTCGGCGATGAGGCGCTTGCCCGTCGCCCAGGTCTCGAACGTCTCGAAGCCGAGCGCCTCGTAGAAGCCCTGCGCGATGTCGTTGTCGGGCCGCACCATGAGCTGCACCTTCGGGCATCCCATGTCGAGCAGCAGCGTCTCCGCCCGCTCGACGAGCGAACGCGCGATGCCCTGCCCGCGCCGGGCCGGATCGCTCGCGAGGTAGTAGAGCCAGCCGCGGTGGCCGTCGTAGCCGGCCATCACGGTTCCGACCATGTCGGCGCCGTCGACCGCGACGAGGAACAGCTCGGGCTGGACCTTCAGCTTGCGGCTGATGTCCTGGTAGGGGTTGTTCCACGGCCGGGTGAGTTTGGTCGCCTGCCACAGCGAGACGACTGCTTCGGTGTCGGGAAGTTGGAAGGCCCGGATCGCGACAGTCATGCTGTCGAGTCTGCCAGGTCTGCGGCATCCGCTCCCGGAGTCGTCCACAAGACGCCGGCGTAGCGCTTGAACCACGACACCTGCCGACGCGCGTAGCGGCGCGTGAGCGCCTGCGTCTCGGCGATAGCCTCGGCCTCGGTCATCCCACCGTGCAGCTGGGCCAGAGCCTGCGCGTAGCCGATCGCCCGTCGTGCCGTGACGCCGCGCTCGAGCCCGGCATCGCGCAGCGACTCGACCTCGGCGAGGAGGCCGTCGCGCCACATCCCCTGTACCCGCTCGTCGAGGCGTGCGACGAGTTCGTCGCGGGGAACGGCGACGCCGATGATCACGGTGTCCTCGCGCCAGAGCACGGGCTCGTCAGGCAGCGCGGCGCCGTGCGTGCGCTCCCCCATCTCGAGGACCTCGAGCGCGCGGACGACCCTGCGCCCGTTGCGGGGGTCGACGCGTTCCGCCGTGGCCGGGTCGAGTTCGCGCAGGCGGGCGAACAGCGCGCCCGGACCCTGCGCCTCGAGCTCGGCCTCGAGACGCTCGCGCACGGCCCGATCCCGCGGCGGGAACCGGAAATCGAACAGCACGCTCGAGACGTACAGGCCCGAGCCGCCGACGAGGATGGCGTCGGCACCGCGGCCGTGGATCTCGTCGATCGCGGCTCGGGCCGTCGTCTGATACCAGGCGACGGCCGCGTCCTCGGTCGGGTCCAGAACGTCGAAGAGGTGATGAGGGATGCCGCGCCGCTCCGATTCCGGCAGCTTGGCGGTGCCGATGTCCATGCCGCGGTACAGCTGCATCGCGTCGGCATTGACGATCTCGGCTCGACCGCCGCGTGCGACGATCGCGTCGGCGAGGTCGAGCGACAGTGCGGTCTTGCCCGTTCCCGTCGCGCCGACGACCGCCCACAGACGCGGCGGGCGGGGGTGCGCGGCCGCGGTCACACTCCGATGCGCAGCGTCGGGAGGCCCAGCGAGACGGCGCGCGGCGCACCGGTCTCGCCGACAGGAGCCGGGACACCGCACGACTCGGCCTGCGTGCGGTCCCACGCGTCGCCGGAGCGCGTGCGCCGGATGCGCAGCGGCGCCCCGTCGGGGCTGTCGGCGAGCAGGTGGAAGGGCGCGGCGTGCGTCACGACCACCGAGACGACGTCGCCCGGACGCGGGAGGTCGGATCCCTCGGGCACCTCGAAGTGCACGAGCCGGTTGTCTTCGGCACGGCCGGTGAGGCGGTGGGTCGCGGCATCCTTCTTGCCCTCGCCGGTCGAGACGAGCACCTGCAGCTCGCGCCCCACCTGCTTCTGGTTCTCCTCGAGCGAGATGCGCTCCTGCAGCGCGACGAGGCGCTCGTAGCGCTCCTGCACGACGGCCTTCGGCACCTGGTCGGGCATGGTCGCCGCCGGGGTGCCCTCGCGGATCGAGTACTGGAACGTGAACGCGCTCGCGAACCGCGCCTGCTCGACCACCCGCATCGTGTCTTCGAAATCCTCGTCGGTCTCGCCCGGGAAGCCGACGATGATGTCGGTCGAGATGGCCGCGTTCGGGATGCGCGCGCGCACGCGGTCGAGGATGCCGAGGAACCTCTCACTGCGGTACGAGCGGCGCATGGCCTTCAGGATGCGGTCGCTGCCCGACTGGAGCGGCATGTGCAGCTGCGGCATGACGGCGGGCGTCTCAGCCATCGCGTCGATGACGTCGTCGGTGAAGGCTGCGGGATGAGGACTGGTGAAGCGGATGCGCTCGAGGCCACCGATCTCGCCGGCCGCGCGCAGCAGCTTGCCGAACGCCTGACGGTCGCCGAACTCCACCCCGTACGAGTTGACGTTCTGGCCGAGAAGGGTCACCTCCATCGCGCCGTCTTCGACGAGGAGACGGATCTCGTTGAGGATGTCGCCGGGGCGACGGTCCTTCTCCTTGCCGCGGAGGCTCGGCACGATGCAGAACGTGCAGGTGTTGTTGCACCCGACCGAGATCGACACCCAGCCGCTGTAGACGCTGTCGCGCTTGGTGGGAAGGGTCGACGGGAAGATCTCGAGCGACTCGAGGATCTCGAGCTCGGCCTCGCCGTTGTGACGTGCGCGCTCGAGCAGGCTTGGAAGCGACCCCATGTTGTGCGTGCCGAAGACGACATCGACCCACGGCGCCTTCTCCTGGACCGTGTCCTTGTCCATCTGGGCGAGGCAGCCGCCGACGGCGATCTGCATCCCCTCGTGCTTGTCTTTGCGCGACTTCAAGTGGCCGAGCGTCCCGTAGAGCTTGCCGGCCGCGTTGTCACGCACCGCACAGGTGTTGATGACGACGACGTCGGCTTCCTCGCCGACCTCGGCGCGCACGTAACCCGCGCTCTCGAGCGAGCCGGAGAGCCGCTCGGAATCGTGCACGTTCATCTGGCAGCCGAAGGTGCGCACTTCATAGGTGCGGGCCTTGCCGTCGGCGTCGCGCGCCGCGTCGGAGGGCGCGATGAGTGTCGGGAGTGGGGACGGCATGGTCATGATGCGTGCCATTCTACGATCCGCGGATGAGAGGCCGTTCCGTCCCGTCGGGCGCGGCCTCAGCGAATGCGTCCGCGCATGCGTCCGGCGGACACCGCCGTGCACACGACCGAGATTCCGATCAGGACGACGATCACGATCCAGCCGGGGACCTCCCAGTCCCCGATGAAGAGATCCAGCCCGTACATGGCACGCAGCGGTTCCTCTGCGCCGGGAGCATCGGCGGTGATCACGGCCAACGTCTCGTCTGAGAACTCTCGGCGCAGCAGCATTCCCGCCTGTGCGAACGGCAGCGCCGCGACCACGTTGGCGACGCCCTCGGGGAAGACGCCGATCGGGATGTACGCCGCGGCGATGAAGCCGAGCACCGTGCCGACGATCGTGGCGAGCCCCGAGAACGCGCCGTTGGTACGGACGAAGGACACGATGAGCGCCGAGAACGCCGTGAAGGCGACGCACGAGAGCGCGACGATCGCGAAGCTGCGCGCGATGGCTGCGGCGCCGAGCCAGGTGCCGCGCAGCACCCCGAGGTAGAGGATGCTGACCACCAGGACGAACACCGACAGCACGAGCGCGACGGCGACAGCGGACAGCAAGTAGCCGAGCACGAACTGACTGCGCCGGAGCGGCGATACGACGAAGTCGCGGAACCGGCCGGACTGGTCGTCGTCGACGAGCACCGCGAGCCCGCCGAGGCCCGTCGTGACGGTCGTGATGAGAAGGATGCCCGCGAACATCCAGCTGTCGACGAAGGACTGCACGTCGGCCGTCGACGCCCCGGGCAGCGAGTCCGCGAGTCCTGCGGTCTGGAGGTTGCCGAGGAACAGCGTATAGAGGCCGAACAGGATGACCGCGCCCAGGAGCGAGAAGAACACGTTCAGGCGATCTCGGAAGAAGAGCCGAAGGTTGCGGTGGACGATCGCCCATACGACGCTCATGCCGCGTCCCCTCCCGCGGTCGACTTTCCCGTCAGCGTCAGGAAGACATCGTCCATGCGGCCGTGCCGGAACTCGAAGTCGCGGACGCGGTCTCCGTGGGCGGCGAGCAGGGCGCGGGCCACATCGGCATCGGGGACGCCGATCACCACGACGTCGCCGTGACGGACGGGCTCGGCACCGACCGCATGGGCTGATGCGACCAGCGCTTCGGGATCGTTCGTGGTGATGCTCAGGATGCTGCGGCTGTGACGAGCCCGCAGGCGGGCGGGGGTGTCGTCGGCGACGATACGGCCCTCGTCGATGATGCAGACGCGCGCCGCCTCTTCGGTCTCTTCGAGATAGTGCGTCGTCAGGAAGACGGTGAGATCGCCACGGGCGCTCAGCTCATGGAGCGTCCGCCAGACGAGCGCACGGCTGCCGGGGTCGAGCCCCGCGGTGGGCTCGTCGAGGAACAGCACCGCGGGCTCGTGGAGGAGCGCGCGTGCGATGTCGACGCGCCGGCGCTGGCCACCCGACAGCCGCCCGTACCGCTGATCGAGGAATCCATCGAGCCCGATGAGAGCGGACACGTAGTCGATCCGGGCATCGAGCGGGTCGCGCGCGATGCGCGACAGGCGCCCGCGCAACCGCAGATTCTCCCGGGCGGTCAGCAGCGGATCGAGCAGCGACTCCTGGAAGACCACGCCGATCGACTCACGCACGCGGTCGCCTTCACGGCGTACGTCGTGGCCATTCACGACGACGGTCCCCGCGTCGAAGGGGAGCACTGTCGTGAGGCATCCGATCGTCGTCGACTTGCCTGCGCCGTTGGTGCCGACGAACGCGAAGACCCCGCCGTCCGCGACCGAGAACGAGATGTCGTCGACGGCGACCTTCTCGCGGTAGCGCTTGGTCAGGCCGCGGACCTCGACCGCCATGTCACTCCCTCCGCCTCGGATCCGAACATATCGTCATCCCCACGGCTCCGCGCCAAGAGCGTGCGTTGCCCTCGCCACGGGCCGTGTCCTGCGCTGCGACGGCCCGCTCAGCGGAAGCGAACCCCGCGCGATCCGCCAGGAGCGTCGTCGAGCGCCGCACGCGCGGCGGACAGCGCGATCGAACCGCCGTACCCGCGCCGTGCCAGTTGACCGGTCAGCCGCCGCACGGCGGTGTCGCGGTCGAGGCCCTGCAGCGACCGCGCCTTGCCGCGCGCGAACTCGAGCGCGCGTTCGAAGTCATCGTCGGGCAGCGCCGACAGCGCCGCGTCTGCCACATCGCGCGGGATGCCCCGCTTCGCGAGCGTCTGCGCGATCGCCTGCCGGCCCTGGCCCTTGCGCTCGGCGCCGGCGTGGACCAGCTGCTCAGCCAGCGCTGCGTCATCGAGGTAGCCGTACTCGTCCATCAGCGCGATCAGGTGCTCGACTGCATCGGGGTGGAGGGAGTACTCACGCAGGACGCCTCGGGCCTCCGAGACCGACAGCGACCGGGTGCGCAGCTTCTTCAGCAGCGCCTTCTCGGCGAGCTCGAGTTCGTCCGCGCCAGCACCGTCACCCGCCTGGTCGAGCCGGGGTCGGTCGTCGGCCCATGTCGGATGCCACGCCCTCGGGTCCTCCCCGACCGTGTCGTCGGCATCTGGGTCAGCGGCCACGAGGTCGGCGGGAGCTGTGGCGTCGGTCGCCGTGGCGTCGGTCGCCGTGGCTTCCGACCGGGCAGGGGCGGAAGGCGGCGGCCCGCCGAACAGCGGGATCACGGGGGCGAGCGTCTCGCGCTCGCCCCCGTCATCGTGACGCATGTCAGGCCGGACGGCGCGCGGCCAGATCGTCAGCCGGCGCCTCGACGGCCTTCGGCTGGCCGATGCCGAGCTTCGCCTTGATCTTCGACTCGATCTCGGCCGCCGTGTCGGCATTCTTGATCAGGAAGTTACGGGCGTTCTCCTTGCCCTGACCGAGCTGCTCGCCGTCGTAGGTGTACCAGGCACCCGACTTCTTGACGATGCCGTGCTCGACCCCGAAGTCGATGAGGCTGCCTTCTCTCGAGATGCCGACGCCGTAGAGGATGTCGAACTCGGCCTGCTTGAACGGCGGGGCCATCTTGTTCTTCACGACCTTGACGCGCGTGCGGTTTCCGACTGCGTCGGTGCCGTCCTTCAGGGTCTCGATGCGGCGGATGTCGAGGCGGACCGAAGCGTAGAACTTCAGCGCCTTTCCACCGGCGGTGGTCTCGGGCGAGCCGAAGAAGACGCCGATCTTCTCACGCAGCTGGTTGATGAAGATCATGGTGGTGTTGGTCTGGTTCAGGCCACCGGTGAGCTTGCGGAGCGCCTGCGACATGAGACGCGCCTGCAGACCGACGTGGGAGTCACCCATCTCGCCCTCGATCTCGGCCTTCGGCACCAGGGCCGCGACGGAGTCGATCACGACGAGGTCGATCGCACCCGAGCGCACGAGCATGTCGGCGATCTCGAGCGCCTGCTCACCCGTGTCGGGCTGCGACACGAGCAGCGAGTCGATGTCGACGCCGAGCTTCTGCGCGTAGTCGGGATCGAGCGCATGCTCAGCGTCGATGAAGGCGGCGATGCCGCCGGCACGCTGCACGTTCGCGATGGCGTGAAGCGTGAGCGTCGTCTTACCCGACGACTCCGGGCCGTAGATCTCGATGATGCGGCCGCGGGGAAGCCCGCCGATGCCGAGCGCGACGTCGAGGGCGATCGACCCGGTGGGGACGACCTCGACGGGTGCGCGCTCGTCGCTGCCCAGCCGCATGACCGAGCCCTTTCCGAACTGCCGGTCGATCTGGGCGAGGGCCGACTCGAGGGCCTTCTCGCGGTCAACTGCTGAGGGCATGACGTGCTCTTTCTGCTCGCGTTCCGTCGCCTGTAGGCTGTCGCGATCCGGCCCCGGTGGGATGGATGCTGCGACAAGGCGTGAGGTGTCGTTCGACGCTGTTCACGCTAGGGCTGGGCTCCGACATCCGTCTTCGCTCATCCGCCGACGTGGACAGACATCCTTCGACACCTGCTGTGCAGGAGCCTACGCCGGTATCGAACAGACATTCGACAACACGCCGCGAAGCGGCACCTGCCGGTTCCTGAGTAGCCGAGCGAAGCACGGCGTATCGAAGGGCGATGACACGCCGCGAAGCGGCACCTGCCGGTTCCTGAGTAGCCGAGCGAAGCACGGCGTATCGAAGGGCGACAACACGCCGCGAAGCGGGGTGCCCGCGAAGGGTCAGCGGCGCTTGGGCTCGAGGCGTCCGACGCCATAACGGCGATCGGCGGGCACGTCCGTCTCCTCGCACAGGGCGAGCCAGACCTCGCGCGGTGGCACGCCGGCGCCGAGAGCCTCCGCTGCCGTGCGCGAGCCGACGCCGGAGAGCACCAGATCCGCGATCAGCGCGCTCCCGCGGCTGCCGAACTCATCGCGCACGGCGCGTTCGAACTCACTGCGCCTCATGCGTCGGAGAACCCGAAGCGCTCAGCGCAGCGACAGCTCGGCGTCGACCGCGGCGACCAGGTCGTCGGGCACGACGTCGGGGAAGGTCTGCAGACCCTCGAGCACGGAGATTCGATCGCCGACCTCGCGCATGATGGTCGAGATGGGGACGTCCAGCGCCTCGGCCACGGACGCGAGGATCTCGCTGGAGGCTTCTTTCTGACCGCGCTCCACCTCGCTCAGATAGCCCAGGGCGACGCTCGCGCGGCTCGCGACCTGACGGAGGGTGCGACCCTTCTGCTGGCGGAAATCACGAAGCACTTCGCCGATCTCTTGACGTACCAGGATCATGGTGGGCCCCCTCCTCACTTGTGATTCCGCTGTCCGGGGTGGATAACAGTACCGCACCGGATGATGCCAATCTAATCCCGCGAACTGGGGAATGGGTGGGAATCACCGAATGTAACCGAGAAGAAACCCGGTGTATTTCCGACGTCATCGACCGGTCGCGCTCAGCTCCGCGAGCACGAGTTCGAGAGCCCGGCGGACCGACTCGGTCCGGATGTCGGCCCGGGATCCTTCCAGGAGGAAGGCCGACACAGCGCTCCCCTCCGGCGTCTCGACCGCGACGAACACCGTGCCCACGGGGTGGTCGCCCTGCGGATCAGGCCCCGCGACTCCGGTCGTGGCCACGCCCACGTCGGCGCCGAGCACCCGCCGCGCGCCGGCGGCGAGCTGCTGCGCAACTCTCGCATCGACCGGTCCGGCGTCGGCGAGGAGCGCCGCATCGACACCGAGCGCACTGGCCTTCACATCGGTGGCGTAGGCCACCACGCCGCCGCGCACGTGCAGGGAAGCACCGGGCACGTCGACGAGGGAGGCGACGACCAGCCCACCGGTGAGGGACTCCGCCGTGCCGATCGTCCAGCCCCGGCGACCCAGCGCGTCGAGGACGTCGGAGGCGAGCGTCACGCCGATCCCTTGGCCTTTCGTGCGCCGCGCGCCTCGGTGACCACGTAGTCGATGCCGCTGGCGATCGTCAGCAGCACGGCGATGGTCATCGTGATGCCGTTGACCCAGAAGATCCATTCTCCGACGAGCGTCCACAGCGGCAGCAGCGCGAGCGAAAGGGCGATCCCCTGCGCGAGCGTCTTCAGCTTCCCCATCCACGCCGCCGCGACGACGTGATCGCTCGCGACGATGAGTCGATGCACTGTGATGCCGACCTCGCGGATGAGCACGATGATCGTGATCCACCACGGCAGCTCCGCGAGGATCGACAGCCCGATGAAGGCGAACCCGGTGAGCACCTTGTCGGCGATCGGATCGAGGAGCTTGCCCAGGTCGGTGACGATGTGGTGCCTGCGCGCGAGATAGCCGTCGACGCCGTCGGTGGCGATCGCGACGATGAAGAGCACCGCGGCCCACCAGCGAAGTGGGCCGTCCGACCCACCGTCTGCCAGCAGCATCCACAGGAACACCGGCGCGCACAGGATGCGCACGATCGTGATCGTGTTGGGGAGCTGTCTCGGGATCGCCATGCGCCGAGCCTATCGCCGCCGGACGGCGCGGCCCGTGCGCCGGGCGACGCCGATCACTCGCGGCCGGTCAGGCCCCACGCATCCTCGTCGCCCTCGCTCTCGACGACCGGGTAGCCGTCGAACTGGGCGTCGACGGCATCGGCCCCGTACGGGTCGGCCGCGGGGCCTGCCGCGGCGGGCGCCTCGGGCACGTCGTCGCCGCGCAGGCGGGCGAGCACAGCGGGCAGCTGGTCGGGGGTGACGAGGACGTCGCGCGCCTTCGAGCCCTCGGACGGGCCGACGATCTCGCGGGACTCGAGGAGGTCCATCAGGCGTCCGGCCTTGGCGAACCCGACGCGGAGCTTGCGCTGCAGCATCGAGGTCGAGCCGAACTGCGTCGACACGATCTGCTCCGCCGCCGCCAGCAGCAGCTCGAGGTCGTCACCGATGTCGGCGTCGATCTCCTTCTTCTCGGCCGCCACCTGCACATCGTTGCGGTACTCGGGGCGCGCCTGGGCCGTGACGTGCTTGACGACCTTCTCGATCTCCTGCTCGCTGACCCAGGCACCCTGGACGCGCAGCGCCTTCGACGCCCCCATCGGAAGGAACAGGCCGTCACCCTGACCGATCAGACGGTCGGCGCCGGGCTGATCGAGGATGACGCGCGAGTCGGTGACACTTGTCACCGCGAACGCGAGGCGCGACGGGACGTTGGCCTTGATGAGGCCGGTCACGACGTCGACCGACGGCCGCTGCGTGGCCAGCACGAGGTGGATGCCGCTGGCACGGGCCAGCTGCGTGATGCGCACGATCGAGTCCTCGACGTCGCGCGGAGCCACCATCATGAGGTCGGCGAGCTCGTCGACCACGACCAGCAGGTATGGGTACGGCTTGAGCACGCGCTCGCTGCCCGCAGGAAGCGTGATCTCCCCCGCCACGACCGCCTTGTTGAAGTCGTCGATGTGACGGAAGCCGAACGACGCGAGGTCGTCGTACCGCATGTCCATCTCCTTCACGACCCACTGCAGCGCCTCAGCCGCCTTCTTGGGGTTCGTGATGATGGGCGTGATGAGATGCGGCACGCCCGCGTACGAGGTGAGCTCGACGCGCTTGGGGTCGATGAGCACCATGCGCACGTCGGCGGGCTTCGCACGCATCAGCAGGCTCGTGATCATCGAGTTCACGAAGCTCGACTTTCCCGAGCCTGTCGAGCCGGCGACCAGGAGGTGCGGCATCTTGGCGAGGTTGGCCACGACGTAGCCGCCGCCGACGTCCTTGCCGACGCCGATCGTCATGGGGTGCGTCGACTGCTGTGCGTTCTGCGAGCGCAGCACGTCGCCGAGGGTGACGATCTCGCGGTCGGTGTTGGGGATCTCGACGCCGATCGCGCTCTTGCCCGGGATAGGCGCGAGGATGCGCACCTCGTTCGAGGCGACGGCGTACGCGATGTTGTTGGTGAGCGCGGTGATGCGCTCCACCTTCACCCCGGGGCCGAGCGCGATCTCGTACTGCGTGACCGTGGGTCCGCGCGAGAACCCGGTGACGCGCGCATCGACGGAGAACTGCTCCAGCACGCTCGTGATCGCCTTGACGGTGTCGTCGTTGGCCTGCGACCGCGCCACGTGGGGCGTGCCCTGGGCGAGGGCGTTGACCGACGGCAGCCGATAGGGCGCGCTGGGCGCCGCAGGCGAGGCATCCGAGCCGATTCCCGTCAGCCCGGGCAGGACGCCGTCTTCGAGCGGATCGACGCTGTCGTCGCGGAGCGAGGTGCTCGACGCCTTCGACGCCGCGGCGACGACGGAGGGATCGATGACCTCGGTGAGTGCGTCGGCCGCGACCGGCGGAACCCGCGGAGCCGGCGGCTCGAGCACCTGGTCGAAGCCGCCCTGCACGGCTCCCGGCGTCAGGAGCGCCGTGAGGTCGTCGGACCCGAGGGTGCCCTCGGGATCCTGCTCGCGTCCGGTCCTGTTGCGCCGCCACCACGGCAGGGCGGGATCGGCGCCGTCGTCGTCGGAGACGGATGCTGCGGCATCCGCGTCGGTCTGCGCGGTGCGCGGCTCGGCGTCGAACATCCACGCGTAGAGCTCGCCCAGGCGGCGGCCGATGCGGTTCGGCGGAGTCTTGGTGATGATCAGCACACTGAGCACGGCCAGCAGCGAGAGCGCGACGTAGGCGCCGACGTCGGTGAGGACGAAGGCGAGAGGCTCGCCCACCATCCAGCCGAACAGTCCGCCGGCCTCGCTGAGCGCCGGCAGCCCCTGCCTCGGCTGGGGACGGCCGCCGGCGACGTGGCAGAAGCCCGCGATCGTGACGATCAGCAGGCCGAACCCGATGCCGATGCGGCCGTTGTCGTGCACCGACGACGGGTGCCGGAACATCCAGCCCGCGAGGAACAGCAGGAGCACCGGCAGGATGAACGCCTCTCGGCCGATGAGCCCGCCGACGGAGTAGGCGCTGATCGTCGCCGCGACGTCGCTGCCGATGAAGAACCACTCGTTGACGGCACCTGCGACGGCGAGGAGCACCAGCAGGAACGGGAAGCCGTCGCGGCGCTGGTCCTTCTCGAGCGTCTCGGGCCCGAACGCCCGGAACAGCGCACCCGTGGCGTGAGCCAGCCCCAGCCACGCGCGCACGATGACGGGCGGCTTCTCGGCGTCGCCGACGTACCGCCTCGGCGCCGGTTCGGGCTTCTTGGCGCGCGACGAGGACGACCCGCGCGCAGGCGTGCGGCCGTTCTTGGTCGGGGTGGTGCTCCTGGCCATCCCCCCACGGTAAGCGGCACCGCCGACTTTTCCGCGGAACCACGCGGCGGAGCGGGCCGGTCGATCAGCGCAGGCGCTTGACCATCGTGTCGCGGCCGTGGCCGGCGGAGGTCACCGCGAAGCCCTCGCTGCGGTACAGCGTCGTCGCGAAATTGCCGCGCTCCACGCTCAGGCTGATGCGGGCGAAGCCCTGCGCCCGCGCGTGATCGCACAGCCGCTGCAGGAGGGCGCGGCCGACGCCGTGCGCGCGCCAGATCGGTCGCACGCCGATGATGAGTTCGGGCACGCCGGTGCCGACGTAGCCGAATCCGGGGTCCGTGCGCGGCAGCATCCGGTACCAGGCGGCGCCGATCGGCTCGTCGTTCGCGTCGACCGCGACGAAACCGGCATCGCCCGGCTGCTTCCACCCCGTGACGTAGCGGCTGTGCTCGGAGTCGGTGATCAGCTGGTGCTTCGGCCGCGCCGCGCCCGGCCTCCAGTTCGCCGCTTCGACGACCATGTCGCCCAGGAACGTGCCGTCCGCCTGCGTGGCTTCGCGAACGCGGAAGGCAGCGGGTGGCATGACGCGAGTTTAGCGATGGTGAGCGGATGCTTCGTCCCGCCCCTGCGGCACGGGACGCGACATCCGCTCGTCGTTCACGCCTCGATGACGAGCGGCACGATCATCGGCCGGCGACGCAGCGACTGGTTCACCCAGCGGCCGATGGTGCGGCGGACGACCTGCGACAGAGCGTGCGAGTCGCGCACACCCGACTTCGCCGCCTCGGCGAGCGCCGCGGCGATCTTGGGCTTGACCGCGTCGAACACGGAATCATCCTCGGCGAAGCCGCGAGCGTGGATCTCGGGCCCGGAGATGATGTTGCCCGTCGACGCGTCCACGACGACGATGACCGAGATGAAGCCCTCCTCGCCCAGGATGCGGCGATCCTTGAGGTCGGCGTCGGTGATCTCCCCCACCGTCGACCCGTCGACGTAGACGAAGCCCAGGTCCAGCTGACCGGCGACCTGCACGTCGCCGTTCTTGAGGTCGATGACGGTGCCGTTCTCGGCGAGGATCGTACGGTCGGGATCGATGCCGGTGTCCTGGGCGAGTCGGGCGTTGGCCATGAGGTGGCGGTACTCGCCGTGGATGGGGAGCACGTTCCTCGGCTTGAGGATGTTGTAGCAGTAGAGCAGCTCGCCGGCGGCGGCATGGCCCGACACGTGCACCTTCGCGTTGCCCTTGTGCACGACGTTCGCGCCGAGCTTGGTCAGCCCGTCGATCACGCGGTAGACGGCGTTCTCATTGCCGGGGATGAGGCTCGAGGCGAGGATCACGGTGTCACCGGGGCCGGGCTCGATCGCGTGGTCGAGGTTGGCCATGCGGCTGAGGACCGCCATCGGCTCGCCCTGCGAGCCCGTCGACATGTAGACGATGCGGTCGTCGGGCAGATCGCGCGCCTTCTTGTAGTCGATGAGCACGTTCTCGGGCACATTCAGGTAGCCCAGGTCTTCCGCGATCGTCATGTTGCGCAGCATGCTGCGGCCGAGGAGCGCCACCCGGCGGCCGTGCGCGGCCGCGGCATCCAGCACCTGCTGCACGCGGTGGACGTGGCTCGAGAAGCTCGCGACGATGACGCGGCGCGGAGAATTGCCGATCACCTGGTCGAGCACCGGACCGATGGAGCGTTCGAGCGGGGTGAAGCCCGGCACATCGGCGTTCGTCGAGTCGACGAGGAACAGGTCGACGCCCTCCTCGCCGAGGCGCGCGAACGCACGGAGGTCGGTGAGGCGGCCGTCGAGCGGCAGCTGGTCCATCTTGAAGTCGCCGGTCGCGAGCACGAGGCCCGCCGGGGTGCGGATGGCGACGGCCAGCGCGTCGGGGATCGAGTGGTTGACCGCGATGAACTCGAGGTCGAACGGTCCGAGGTTCTCGCGCTGCCCCTCCGCGACGGTGAGGCTGTACGGCTTGATCCGGTGCTCTTTGAGCTTCGCCTCGGTGAGGGCGAGCGTCAGCCCCGAGCCGACGATCGGGATGTCGGACTTCAGCTTGAGGAGGTACGGCACGGCGCCGATGTGGTCTTCGTGACCGTGGGTGAGCACCACTCCGACGATGTCGTCGAGACGGCTCTTGATCGGCTCGAAGTCGGGGAGGATCAGGTCCACGCCGGGCTGGTGCTCCTCGGGGAACAGCACGCCGCAGTCGACGACGAGCAGCTTGCCGCCGTACTCGAACACGGTCATGTTGCGGCCGACCTCGCCGAGGCCGCCGAGTGGGGTGATCCGGAGGGTGCCCTGCTCGAGTGCGGGCGGGTCGAAGGGGGTAGTGGGCATGGTCAGCCTCCTCAGGGCGCCGAGGCGCCCCCTCGCTTGTGTCGCCGTCGCCCGGATGCGGGCAGGTCGGCGCGCGTGGTCATCTCGTGGTGCCCGACACCTTCGGCAGCGCGCCGCCGGCGGCGGCGTTGCGGTCGGGCCGGAAGTTGGAGAAGTCGGCGCCGGGGACACCGACGACGAGCGCCAGCTCGTCCTCGATCTTCGCGGCCTCCCACTCCTCGGGACCGACAAGCGGCAGCCGCACGCGCGGGCTGCCGATGCGGCCGAGGCCGTGCAGGATGTACTTCGCCGAGACGGTGCCCGGCACGTGCGTCATGACCGCGCGCACGAGCGGCTCGAGTCGCTTGTGCTCGGCCGTGGCGGCCGTGAGGTCGCCCGCGTTCACGGCGTCGACGATCGCGCGGTACGGCGCGGGGGCGATGTTGGCGGTGACACCGATGAGTCCGGTCGCCCCGATCGAGAGGTGCGGCAGCACGTTGGCGTCGTCGCCGGAGAAGTACAGCAGGTCGGTCTGGTTCAGCACACGGCTGACCTCGCTGAAGTCGCCCTTGGCGTCTTTGATCGCGAGGATGTTCGGGTGCTTGGCCAGGCGCAGGATCGTCTCGTACTTGATGGGCACGCCGGTGCGGCCGGGGATGTCGTAGAGGATGACCGGCAGATCGGTGGCGTCGGCGACGAGCCGGAAGTGGGTCAGGATGCCCGCCTGCGTCGGCTTGTTGTAGTACGGCGTGACGATCATGATGCCGTCGGCGCCGGCCTTCTCGCTGGCCTTGTAGAGCTCGATGGCGTGCGCTGTCTCGTTGGAGCCGCCGCCCGTGATGATCCTGGCGCGGCCGGCCGCGACATCCTTCCCCACCTCCACCAACCGGATCTTCTCGGCGTCGGTCAGGGTCGAGGTCTCACCCGTGGTGCCCGTGACGACGATGCCGTCGGCTCCTGCGGTGATGACGTCGTCGATGTGCTTCTCGACAGCGGGCCAATCGACTTCGCCGTCCGCCGTCATCGGGGTGACGAGCGCGACGAGAACCTGTCCGAATGGGTTGCCCGTGTGCGTCATGGACCCAGGCTATCGGGATGCCGCCTCCTGCGCCGCGTCGTCAGCGCCCGGTGGCAGCCGCCCGGGCGACCAGCCGGGCGGGTGCGAGGCGGCTCGCCGTCACGAGCAGCTTGTATTTCGCCGAGGGCACCGAGACCGCCTTGCCCCGGGCGGCATCGCGCAGCGAGGCGGCGACGACCGTGCGTGCATCCAGCCACATCCAGTCGGGAACGCCCTCCTTCCCCGGCGGGAGTCCGGCCCGTTCGTGGAAGTTGGTGTGCGTGAAGCCCGGGCAGACGGCGGTCATGGTCACGCCGCGGGCTGCGTACGCGCCGTTGGCCCAGCGGCTGAAGCTGATCAGCCAGCCCTTGCACGCCCCGTAGGTCGAGCGGGGGGTGAAACCCGCCACGGACGCGACGTTGAGGATGCGGCCGTGCCCGCGGGCCAGCATGGGTCCGAGGGCGGCGTGACTCAGCCGCATGGGCACCTCGACGTGGAGGTCGAGGTGACGCACCTCGTCTTCGATGTCGTTGCGCTCGAAAGCCAGCGGAAGGCCGAAGCCCGCGTTGTTCACGAGCATCTCGATCGGCCGGTCGGGGTCCGTGAGGCGCCGCTCCACCTTCTCGCGCTGCCGCGGCGAGAGCAGGTCGGCCGCGAGCACCTCGACGCCGACGCGGTGCCGCGCGCGCAGCGTCGCTGCGAGCTCATCGAGGGCCGCGCGGTCGCGGGCCACCAGCACGAGGTCGGCACCCATCGCCGCGAGCTGGCGCGCGTATTCCGCGCCGAGGCCCGAGCTCGCGCCCGTGATCATCGCCGTCTTCGCCATGCGCGACAGCCTAGGACGCGCGCGCGAGACGGAGGAATCGGTAGCGGATGCCGCTGCTCGACGTGTGCCAGCCCTCATCGGGGTCGATCGATTCGACCGCCCAGCCGGCTCGGTCGGGCGCGAACGTGTCGCCGTCGACCTCGGCGTCGAGCTCGGTGACCTCGAGCCGGTCGGCCGACGCGATGCTCTCGCGGAAGAGCTCACCCCCGCCGATGATCCAGATCCATTCGGGGGTCGCGGCATCCGTCACCGCGGTCATCGCGTCGTCGAGCGATCCCGCCCGCTCCGCGCCGTCGGCACCCCAGGCCTCGTTGCGCGTGACGACGATGTTGCGCCGCCCCGGGAGCGGCCGGAACCGCTCGGGCAGCGACTCCCACGTGCGGCGGCCCATCACGACCGGCGCGCCCGAGGTCACCTCTTTGAAGTGCGCGAGGTCTTCGGGCACGTGCCACGGCATGCCGCCGTCGGCCCCGATCACCCCGCCGTGCGCTTCGGCCCAGACAAGGCCGATGCGTGACGTCATACCGCGACCGCCCCGCGGATCGCCGGGTGGTGCTGGTAGTCCTCGATGACGAAGTCCTCGTACGTGTAGTCGAAGATCGTCTCGGGCTTCCGCGCGAAGCGGAAGGTCGGGTAGGGGTACGGCGCGCGCGTGAGCTGCTCGCGCACCTGCTCGACGTGGTTGTCGTAGATGTGGCAATCGCCGCCGGTCCAGACGAAGTCCCCCGGCTCGAGGCCTGTCTGCTGCGCGACCATGAGGGTGAGGAGGGCGTACGAGGCGATGTTGAACGGCACGCCGAGGAAGAGGTCGGCACTGCGCTGGTACAGCTGGCACGACAGGCGACCGTCGGCGACGTAGAACTGGAACATCGCGTGGCACGGCGCAAGAGCCATGTCGGGGATGTCGGCCGGGTTCCACGCCGACACCAGCAGCCGACGGGAATCGGGGTTCGAGCGGATCTGCTCGATCACCTGTGAGATCTGGTCGATGTGCGCGCCGTCGGGCGTGGGCCATGAGCGCCACTGCACGCCGTACACCGGACCGAGCTCGCCGTCGGCATCGGCCCATTCATCCCAGATGGTCACGCCGTTGTCCTGCAGCCATCGCACGTTGGACTCGCCGCGAAGGAACCACAGCAGCTCGTAGGCGATGGACTTGAAGTGCACGCGCTTGGTCGTGACCAGGGGAAAGCCCTGCGACAGGTCGAAGCGGATCTGCCGCCCGAACGCACTGGTCGTCCCCGTTCCGGTGCGGTCGTCCTTATGGGTGCCGTGCTCGAGCACATCGCGCAGGAGGTCCTCGTAAGGGGTGGGGATCGCCGTCGTCACGGCTGCCACGATACCCGCGCCCTCCCCCAGCGGCGTCTGTTACGCCGGGAGCGTCATAATCACGGCATCCGGTATCCATTCAGCTGAACGGGAATACCCTGATCAGTTGTGAACCTCGTCACCGCCTTCGTCGCCATCGCCGCGCTCCTCGCGCTGACGGTGGCCCTCGGCGTCTATCTGCGCTGGCGCCAGTCGCGTCCGCACCGTCACATCCTCCACGAGGTCGTCGAGCCCGAGCGGCTCGGCGCCGACGGTCTCGGCGAAGTGGCGACGCTGCTGCAGTTCAGCACCGAGCTGTGCGCCCGCTGCCCCGGCGTGCACCGCACGCTGTCGAGCATCGCCGATGCGCACGAGGGCGTCCGCCACCTCGACGTCGACCTCACGCACCGGCCCGACATCGCGAAGCACTTCCACGTCCTGCAGACGCCCACCACGCTCGTCCTCGACCGGGACGGCGTCATCCAGACCCGCTTCGGCGGCACGCCGAGCCGTGACGTGCTCGAGCTCGAACTGAACCGGCTCACCGCGGAGGACGCGCATGTCTGAACCGGCGGATGCCTCGACCCCGCGCGGCATCGACCCCCGTGGTCCGCGCTTCGCGGCCGGCATCACGTCGGTCCTGCTGCTGATCGCACTGTTCCTCAGCCTCACGGGGCTGTCTGCGGCGTACGGATCGGCGGCGTTCGGATGGTTCGCCTACCAGCCTCTCGCGGGGGCCACGTTCAGCCCGACCGCATGGGCGGTGTCCTCCGCGACGCTCGATGCCCGCCTCCTCGACCCGGGCTTCCTGCTGCTGCTCGTCATCGCGCTGCTGTTCCTGTGGGGGGTCGTCTCGCCGCGCACCGCGCCGTGGGGCGTGCTCTACCGCGCCGTGGTCGCACCGCGCCTCGCGCCGCCGACCGAACTCGAAGACCCGCGCCCGCCGCGCTTCGCGCAGGGCGTCGGCCTCTTCGTCGTCGGCCTCGGCCTCGTCCTGCACCTCCTCGGCGTGCCTCTGGCCCTCCCGGTCGCCGCGGCCTTCGCGTTCGTCGCCGCCTTCCTCAACGCGGTCTTCGGCGTCTGCCTGGGCTGCATGATGTACCTCCTGCTGCAGCGGCTCGGCGTGATCGGCCGCGCACGGCCCGCCTCCGCCTGACACGCATCGCGCACCGTCGCGCCGCGGCGTCACCCGCGGTTAGGCTGACCGCGAGGCGCTCGGTCCGCGGGCGCCGTGAGAGGGAGGCCCCCATGACGGTCACGAGCGAAGCAACCACCGCCTGGAAGGGCGGCCTGTTCGACGGAGCCGGCGAGGTGACGTTCGTCTCGTCCGGGCTCGGCACGTTCGACGTCAACTGGAAGGCGCGCAGCGAGGGCTCGACCTCCACCACGACGCCCGAAGAGCTCATCGCCGCCGCCCACTCGTCGTGCTTCAGCATGGCCTTCTCGCTCGCGCTGGCCGAGAACGGCACTCCGCCCGAGTCGATCGACACGACCGCGTCGGTGACCTTCAAGCCCGGCACCGGCATCACCGGAAGCCACCTCAACGTGAATGCGGTGGTACCCGGCCTCGACCCCGAGGAGTTCGAGCGCCTGGCGCAGGCGGCGAAGGCGGGATGCCCCGTCTCCCAGGCCCTCGCGGGCGTCGAGATCACCATCGAGGCCACGCTTGCCTGATTCCGACTCACCGCGGCCCGGCGCACGCCGGGTCGTGGTCACCGGGTCGACGGGACTCATCGGGTCGGCGCTGGTGGACAGCCTGCGCGCCGATGGCGTCGAGGTCACGCGCCTCGTGCGCCGGCCGGCCCAGGCATCCGACGAGGTGGAGTGGCTCACCGGCGCATCCCCGCTCGATCCCGCCGTCCTCGACGGCGCCCAGGCGGTCGTCGGGCTCAACGGGGCGACCATCGGGCGATTCCCGTGGACGGCTCGCTACAGGAACACGCTCCTCTGGTCGCGTGTGACGCCGACCCAGGCGATCGCGCGCGCGCTGCGCGAACTGGGGACGGATGCCCCGGCCTTCGTATCCGCGTCGGCCGTGGGGTACTACGGCTCGGCGCCACGTCGCCGGCTCGACGAGACATCGCCGCGCGGCGAGACGTTCCTCGCGGACCTCTGCGGCGAATGGGAGACCGCTGCGCGTGCAGCGGGCGATCAGACGCGGGTCGCCCTGCTGCGCACGGCTCCGATCGTTCATGCCGACGGCGTGCTCAAGCCGCTCATGCTGCTGACCAGGCTCGGCGTGAGCGGACCGATCGGCCGCGGCACGCAGGTCTGGCCGTGGATCTCGCTCGACGACGAAGTGCGCGCCATCCGTCACGTCATCGACTCGGGCCTCGACGGCCCGGTCAACCTCGTGGGTCCCACGCGCGCCACCGCGAACGACCTGGGCTTCGCGCTGGCGGTGCGGATGAACCGCCCGTTCCTGCTCCGAGCACCGGTGTGGGCCGTGCGGACGGTGCTCGGAGCCGACGCGACCGAGGCTGTGCTGACGTCCGACCTCGACGTCGCGCCCGCTGTGCTCGAGGCATCCGGATTCTCGTTCCGCCACCCCACGGTCGAAGACGCGATCGCCTCCGCCGTGCCTTCGGCGGGCTGAACCTCAGGACCGGCGTTCGGCTCTTTCGAGCCGGATGGCGCGGCGCACGGCTTCGCGCGCGCGACGACGGTCGCCGGAGGCGTCGTACGCGAGGCCCAGACGGTACCAGGCGCGCCAGTCGTGCGGGTTCTGCTCGGCGGCGGTGCGGTACACCGGGAACAGCGCGTCGGCCTCTGATCGGATCGCGCGTCCGCTGGGGCGCACCGCCACTTCCTCGGCGGGAAGCGCGTCTTCCGACGACAGCCGCCGGCCGAGCTGTTCGGCGCGCACGCCGAACCACAGCTCGCGCCCCACGCCCCACACGGCGAGGAGCGGAAGCACGATGAGCGCCGCGCCCATGACCACGGCGATCGTCTCGCCGCTCGTGAGCAGCAGCCACGCCCGCTGCCCCACGAGCACGATGTACAGGGCGAGGAGCACCGCCATGACGGCGACGCCGACGCGTGCGCTCATGCGCCCGTCGTCCGGGCGACCTGGCCGGGCACGCCGCCCTCGTCGAGTGGACGACCGGCCGTCGTCGACGCACCGGGGGTGCGCAGACGGAGGTCGAGGAAGCTGTCGAGGCCGACGGTGACGCCCTTCGCGTCGCGCGCGGCGGCGAGGGCGAGCCGGATGCCGGGCCCGTACGCACTGGCCGGTTCGATGGTGTCGTGGACGATCGTGAGCGACTCCCCCGCACCGGCCAGGATCGTCTCCTGCCGAGCGATGACGCCGGGACGACGCAGCGAGTGGATCGGCACGCTCGCGACCTGCTGACCGCGGGCGCGCTGGTCGACGTGGGGCGACTCGACCGGGCCGACCCCGGCGCGCGCGGCGGCGATGAGCTCGGCCGTGCGCACGGCCGTGCCGCTGGGCGAGTCGATCTTCGTCTCGCGGTGCGCTTCGACGATCTCGATCGAGGGGAAGAACGGCGCGGCCGCGGCGGCGATCGCCGAGCCGATCACCGAGCCGAGCGAGAAGTTCGGGATGAAGACGACGCCGACATCGGAGGCGTCCACAAGCGGGCGGACGAGGGCGATGCGCTCGGCCGACCACCCGGACGTGCCGACCAGCACGTTGATGCCGCGCTCGACGGCGGCGCGGACGACGTCGATCGACACCGCCGGAGTGGACGCGTCGACGACCAGATCGGCGCCGTCGAGCTCGTCGAGCTGCGATCGCGACGACAGGGTCGCGTGCACGTCGAAGCCGTCCTCCTGCTCGACCACGTCGCGGATGATCCCGCCGAGCTTGCCGGTGCCGCCCACGATGGCCACGCGCGTCGTCATGCGTTCCATCCTAGGCGGGAGGGATGCCGCGACCCTGCCGCATGACGTCCCGCCGGCGGGCCTCCCGGCCCACCTCGGACACCTACGCTGGAAGGGTGGTGACCCTTCGCGAATCCCCTGTCGACGCCCCTGACGCACACGAACTCCTTGCCGAGTACTTCCGTGCCCGCACCGTCGGGTTCGCCGAACAGGACGTGGTCTACACGACCACCTTCCCGCAGCCCGCGGCGTTCGTGCGGCCGGCGGGTGTCTTCGTCGTCCTCGACGACGACGGGGGCCGGCCGGTCGGGTGCGGCGGAATCCGCCTCATCGACGACGGGCCGCACGGAACCCGCTACGAGGTCAAGCACCTCTACCTGCGCCCCGAGACCCGCGGCCGGGGCTGGGGCCGTCTGCTCGTGGACGCCCTCGAGTCGCGCGCACGGGAGCTCGGTGCGCGCGAGCTGGTGCTCGACACCCACCATTCGCTGGAAGCCGCCGGCGCACTCTACGCCCGCACCGGCTTCACCACGATCGCCCCGTACAACGACAACCCGAACGCGAGCCGCTGGTACAGCAAGGTGCTCGCGGGTCCGGTGAGCTCCGAGGATCAGACGGGGTAGACCTCGGGCAGGCCGGTGCGCAGCTCGACCGGCAGGTGCGCCATGTCGTTGTGCGAGAGCAGCGTCCAGGGGCGGCCCTGCTTCTGAGCGATCACCGTCAGTCCGCAGTGCGCCTGGTTGAGCGTCATCCAGCGCCAGTCCGGCGCCTGCAGCACCTCCCGCACGAACCAGGCGATGACGAAGTTGTGGGTGATGAGCAGCTCGTGCACCTCGCCGCGCTTGCGCACGAGGTACTCGCTCACGGCATCGGCCATCTGCGCGCGCCCGGCGTCGATCTCGGCCTCGGTGACGGATCCGAAGAACGGCTCGAACGCCGTCGGCGTCTCCTCGGTCATGCCGGTCGGCACGCAGTCGAACAGCAGCGCCGAGGGCTCCGGCTGGAGGGACGGCATGCGCTCCTTGACGGCCTGCGCGGTCTGGCTCGCGCGCTCGAGCGGCGAATGCCACACCGCGTCGAACGGCACGCCCGACAGCCGATCGGCCAGCAGTGCGGCCTGGCGGCGGCCGCGCGGCGACAGGCGTCCGTCGACCAGGCCGTGCTGGGCATCCTGGTGCTCACCATGTCGCACGAGGTAGATGTAGTGCGTCACGCAGCTCACTCCGTCGGGGGTCGCGTGCCCCGACGGGACACCTCTTCCACCCTACGACACGGACCAGACAGCGCCCGGTCGCGCCGTGGCCGGGCGACTTACTCGGACGCCCGGGCGATGTCGGACAGCTGGGCGCGGCTCAGGCGCACGCCGACGCCCTGCACGAGCTCCTCGACCTGTGCCGAGGCGAACGCGTTGATGATGGGCGCCGTCACGAGCTTCTGCGCGAGCAGCCACGCCACCGCGACGGCCGCGTCGGGCACGCCGAGCTCCGTGCCGACCGCGTCGAGCGCGCGCAGTGTGCGGCTGCCGCGCCGGTTGAGGTTCGCCGCGAGCTGGGCGCCGCGCACCGACAGTGCGCCGCGCAGGCGCGTGCGCTGTCGACCGGCCAGGAAGCCGTGCTCGAGCGCGTGCGACGGCGTCACCGCCATGCCCTGCGCTCCGGCGACGAGCCGAAGGTCGGCGTCGAACTCGTGCCGTCGGAGCACGTTGAACGGCACGTCGAGCACGGTGATGCGCGGGAACCCCGCGGACGAGTAGATGCGCGCCTCGACGAGCTGTGCAGCCGTGTAGCCGTTGGCGCCGAGCGCGCGGACCTTGCCGCTGTCGACCAGCCACTCCGCCGTGGCCAGCGTGTCTTCGAGGGCGGTCGTCGAGTCGCTGGTGGCGTCGAGGTACAGCACGTCGATGCGGTCGGTCCGCAGACGGGTGAGGGATGCCT
Organism: Microbacterium sp. NPDC056003; assembly: GCF_042274785.1. Classification (NCBI taxonomy): domain Bacteria; kingdom Bacillati; phylum Actinomycetota; class Actinomycetes; order Micrococcales; family Microbacteriaceae; genus Microbacterium; species Microbacterium sp. NPDC056003. The sequence continues at coordinate 66,487 of NZ_JBHJXQ010000003.1, forward strand.
CGACCGCGCGCACCAGGTTCACCGAGCCGAGGCCCGGGTTGTCGGCATGGCCGCCGATGCGCACCATGAGGGCGACGTCATCGCGGAGGCCGCGGGAATGCAGCCACTGTCCGATGATGTGCTCGCTGCGCCCCGCGGCGAAGCTGTCGGAGGTGTGCACGGCGTTGCCGCCGAGCTCGACATAGGTGTCGAGGATGTCGTGGCTGGACTCGAGGTCGACGTTCCAGCCGAACTCCGCACCGCCGAGGATCAGGGGGAAGATGTCGATGCCGCTCTCGCCGAGCGGAGTGCGCACGTTCTGGCCCACAGGCGGCCCCTGAACCGGGATCGGCGCGGACGGGTGCACGCCGGGCACGAGAGTGGAGACGGTCTCGGGGCTCGATGACGAGAGCGTCGAGTCAACGCCGAAGAAAGCCATGTGACACCCCCTCACGTCGACTCCCGATGGAGACTTCGTGATCGCCTGTTCCGCACCCCCCGGCGCGTTACCTAAGAGGGTATGGCAGTCCGGACAATCCCCTGACCGTTGCGGTGTGTCGGGGGTAAACATTACATAACGCTTTGGTCACGCTGAGGGGGTCGTGCGCCGCGTGTCCCCCATGTGACCGACAAGCTCGCGCTTCGTGCGCGGAGACGACGGATGCCCGCCCCTTCCACTCGGGAATGGGCGGGCATCCGGACAATGCTGTCTGGCTCAGCCTTCGGCGGGAGCCTCCGGGCCCTCGCTCGCAGCGTCGCGACCCTCCTGGTCGGCCGCCTCCTCGAGAACGGGCTCGAGGGAGAGCTTGCCGCGGTCGTCGATCTTGGTGATCCGGACGAGCAGCTTCTGGCCGACACCGAGCACGTCTTCGACGTTCTCGACGCGCTTGCCGCCGGCGAGCTTGCGGACCTCGCTGACGTGCAGCAGACCGTCCTTGCCGGGCAGGAGCGAGATGAACGCGCCGAACGTCGCGATCTTCACGACCGTGCCGAGGAACTGCTCGCCGACCTCCGGGTTGGTGGGGTTGGCGATCGCGTTGACCTGGGCACGGGCGGCTTCGGCCGACGGGCCGTCGGTCGCGCCGATGTAGACGGTGCCGTCCTCCTCGATGGAGATCTGCGCGCCGGTCTCGTCCTGGATCGCGTTGATCGTCTTGCCCTTCGGGCCGATGAGCTCGCCGATCTTGTCGACCGGGATCTGCACGCTGATCACGCGCGGGGCGGTCGGAGCCATCTCGTCCGGGCCGTCGATCGCGGCGTTGAGGACATTGAGGATCGTGAGTCGAGCCTCCTTGGCCTGCGTCAGCGCGGCGGCGAGGACCGACGACGGGATGCCGTCGAGCTTCGTGTCGAGCTGGATCGCCGTGACGAACTCGCTCGTGCCGGCGACCTTGAAGTCCATGTCGCCGAGGGCGTCTTCGGCGCCGAGGATGTCGGTCAGTGCCGCGTAGCGGGTCTGGCCGTCGACCTCGTCGGACACGAGGCCCATCGCGATGCCGGCGACCGGGGCGCGCAGGGGCACACCGGCGTTCAGCAGCGACAGCGTCGAGGCGCAGACCGAGCCCATCGACGTCGAGCCGTTCGAGCTCAGCGCCTCGGAAACCTGGCGGATGGCGTACGGGAACTCCTCGCGGCTGGGCAGCACCGGCATCAGCGCGCGCTCGGCGAGGAAGCCGTGCCCGATCTCGCGACGCTTGGGGCTGCCGACACGGCCGGTCTCACCGGTCGAGTAGGGCGGGAAGTTGTAGTGGTGCATGTAGCGCTTGCTCGTGGTGGGCGACAGCGAGTCGATCTGCTGCTCCATCTTGAGCATGTTCAGCGTCGTGACACCCAGGATCTGGGTCTCACCGCGCTGGAAGATCGCCGAGCCGTGCACGCGCGGGATGACCTGCACCTCGGCGTCGAGCGGACGGATGTCGGCCAGGCCGCGACCATCGATGCGGACGCCCTCGGAGAGGATGCGACCGCGCACGATCTTCTTGGTGACCGACTTGTACGCACCGCCGAACTCGGCTGCGGCCGACGCCGGAAGCTCGCCGGCCTCGATCGCCGCAGTGAGCTCCGCCTTGACGCGGTCCTTGATCGCGTCGTCGGCGCTCTGGCGCTCCTGCTTGTCGGCGATCTGGTACACCCCGACGAGCTCGCCGTAGGCGCGCGAGTTCACGAACTCGAACGTCTCGTCGGTGTAGGGCGGGAAGACCGGGTACACGCCGGGCTCGCGCGACGAGCTCGCAGCCATCTGGGCCTGTGCCTCGACGAGCTGCTTGAGGAACGGCTTGGCGGCCTCGAGGCCCTGCGCCACGATCTCCTCGTTCGGCTTCACGGCGCCGCCCTTGATGAGGTTCCAGCTGTTCTCCGTGGCCTCGGCCTCGACCATCATGATCGCGACGTCGCCGTCGGGCAGGACGCGACCGGCGACCATGAGGTCGAAGACGGCCTCCTCGACCTGGGCCTGGTTCGGGAACGCGACCCACTGGTCGGCGTGCTCGCCGTGACCGGGGACGAGCGCGAGGCGCACGCCGGCGATCGGGCCCGAGAACGGCAGACCCGAGATCTGCGTCGACGCCGACGCGGCGTTGATCGCGAGCGCGTCGTAGTACTCGCCCGGTGCGATCGAGAGCACCGTCACGACGATCTGCACCTCGTTGCGGAGGCCGTCGACGAACGACGGACGCAGCGGGCGGTCGATGAGACGGCAGACGAGGATCGCCTCGGTGGAGGGGCGGCCCTCACGGCGGAAGAACGAGCCGGGGATCTTGCCCGCGGCGTACGAGCGCTCTTCGACGTCGACGGTCAGCGGGAAGAAGTCGAAGCCTTCGCGCGGGTGCTTGCCGGCGCTGGTGGCCGAGAGGAGCATCGTCTCCTCGTCGAGGTACGCGGCGACGGCACCCTGTGCCTGCTGCGCGAGGCGTCCGGTCTCGAACCGGACGGTGCGGGTGCCGAAGCGGCCGTTGTCGAGGACGGCTTCGGCGGCGGTGATTTCAGGACCTTCCAAGAGGTCTCTCCTTCTTTGTTTAGCCTCGTCCGGCCGTGTGCCGGGCGAGGATCAATCGAAGGAGCAGGAACAGGCAGATCTCGGCGCGCGGCGATCGCCGCGGATGTCGCCAGCACTGGCCACCAGTAGAAATCCACCCGGCGCGGAGCGACGAGGAGACCACCACAGGGGACCAGCTAGCTGCCGGCCTGCTCCGTGAGCTCATGTTGAATTGAGCGGATGCCGCGAGGGCAACCTTCCCGATCCTACCAGTGCGCGCCCGTTCCGGCGGAAATGCCTGGCGCCCGACCGGCCCCGTGCCTAGGGTGGGGTCATGAGCACCGACGAGAAGCCGGCGGGCGCGGCATCCGATGAGATGAAGCGCAAGTTCAAGGAAGCACTCGACAAGAAGAACTCGCAGCACCGCGAAGGCGAGCAGCACCTCGACGGCGATTCCGCCGTTCACGGCACGCATGGCGCCGTGACCAAGCGGGAGTTCCGCCGCAAGAGCGGGTGACCGGGGAGTCGGCATGAGTGATTTCCGGGAGCGCATCCCCGACGACGAGCGCGACGTGCCGCTCGACGACGACACGGAGTTCGAGCTGCCGCCGGCCACGCTCGACCCGATGGAGTCCGTCGAGGATCAGATGGACGAACTCGACCTCGAGGAGCGCGAATCGGCGATCGAGTCGGGCGAGCTCGATCCGGGGGCGTGAGCAGCGGCACCGACCGGGTCACGCGCCTGCGGCGTGAGGCCTGGGGCTTCGCGATCGGGTCGCTGTGCTTCCTGGCCGGCTCGCTGCCCTTCTATGCGGACTGGGCGGGGACCGTCTGGACCAACGTCACCTTCTTCGTCGGGTCGATCTTCTTCACGCTCGCCGCGCTGATCCAGCTGGTGCTGAGCGGTCGCCGCCCGCCGAGGGGCGATACGAATCGCGCCGACCGCGCCGACTGGTGGGCGGCGGCGATCCAGTTCGCCGGCACCCTGCTGTTCAACGTCTCCACCCTGGGCGCCCTGCTGGCGGCGATCGCCCGGCCCGACGCCGTCGGAGTGGGGTGGCGACCCGATGCTTGGGGATCGGCGGCGTTCCTGATCTCGAGCGCGCTCGCGGTGGCGGCTACACGGGAGCGCGAGCGGCTCTGGGATCGCGATGCGCGCACCTGGCACGGCACGGGTCTCAACATGCTCGGCTCGATCGCCTTCGGCGTGTCGGCGGTGGCTGCGTATGTGGTGCCTTCCACCGGCGACCTGGTCAGCGAGCGGTGGACGAACCTCGGCACGGCGATCGGGGCGATCTGCTTCTTCGCCGCAGCGGTGCTCTCGCGCCGCGAGATCCCGGCGACGGACTCCGCGCGCCGACTCACGGGTCACCGCAAGACCTCCGGACGGCGGTGAGCCCGTCTGCGCACGCGCAGACGGGCCCGTCGGTCGCTCAGCGGCTGAGCAGCTCGCGCTGTCGCGACCGCTCCTCCTTCGCCCCGGCCTCGGCGACGGCGGCCTCCTCCAGGCCTCGTAGGTCGACGGCGCCGGAATCGGTCGACATGCCGTCGTGGTCGTGGCCCGACAGCGTCGTCTCGTCGAAGGGAAGCTCGCCCGCGAGCACGCGGCGGGCACGCGACGCGTCGAACTCCTTCGTCCACGTGCCGATGAGGACGGTGGCGACCGCATTGCCGGTGAAGTTGGTGAGCGCGCGGCCCTCCGACATGAAGCGGTCGATGCCCACGATGACGCCGACGCCGTTGACCAGGTCGGGACGGTAGGCCTGGAGGCCGCCCGCAAGCGTCGCCAGACCCGCTCCGGTCACTCCGGCCGCACCCTTCGAGGCGATGATCATGAAGACCAGCAGCCCGATCTGCTCGCCGATCGACATCGGAGCGCCCATGCCGCTCGCGATGAACAGCGATGCCATGGTCAGGTAGATCGCCGTCCCGTCCAGGTTGAACGAGTAGCCGGTGGGAACGGTGATGCCCACGACCGGCTTGGATACGCCGAGGTGCTCCATTTTCGCGATGAGACGGGGCAGCGCCGACTCCGAGGAGGACGTGCCGACGATCAGCAGGTACTCGCGGGCCAGGTACTTCACCAGGCTGAAGATGTTCACCCGCGTCACCGCGTAGAGCAGAGTCCCCAGCACGCCGACGATGAAGACGACGCAGGTGATGTAGAACGCGATCATGAGGGTGCCCAGCGCCCAGATCGCGGCGACGCCGGTGTTGCCGACGACCGCGGCGATCGCGCCGAACGCGCCGATCGGCGCGAGCCACAGGATCATGCCGAGGATGCGGAAGACGAGCGCCTGCAGGTGCTTGACGGCGTTCATGATCGGCTCGCCCTTCGCGCCCATCTGCTGCAGCGCGAAGCCGACGAGCAGCGCGATGAAGAGCACCTGCAGCACGCTCTCGCCGGTGAAGGCCGAGAAGAACGTGGTGGGGATGATGCCGAGGATGAACTCCTGCGTGGACTTCGCCTCCGCCGTCGCCTCGTACGTCGCGTTCGCCATGTTCAGTCCCTCGCCCGGGTGGAGGAGGTTCCCGACGACGAGGCCGATGGCCAGCGCGAAGGTCGACATGACCATGAAATAGAGCAGCGCCAGCCCGCCGATCCTTCCGACCGTCGCGGCCTTGGCGATGGAGCCGACGCCGACCACGATCGTGCAGAAGATGATCGGGGCGATCATCATCTTGATGAGTCCGACGAACGCCTCGCCCAGGGGCTTGAGCGCCACACCGACCTCCGGCCAGACGAGGCCCACGATCGCGCCCAGCACGACGGCGATGATCACGGAGACATAGAGCCACGTGTGCTTGTCCCACGATCGCTTGCCGCGTCTCCAGTTGAAGCCGGGCAGTGTGAACGAAGTCGTCCGTGTGGAAAGAGCCATCATCGCCTCCTGGTGAAACGTCGTTGTCCAGATCCGGCGGGCATCGGTCCCGCCGGTGACACCAGCGTGCGGCGCGTCGCGGGCCGCGACGAGTTGTGGTCGTATTGGTCGCAGCGGATGCCGCGCCATCCGCACCAGGAGGACTCATGGGCGAGGCGACCCCGCAGGGCAGCGCCGCTTCGCGCGTCTTCCTCACGGTCGTGGTGGCGGTCGCTGCGCTGGTGGCCGTGCTCGCCGTCGTGCTGATCCTCGACGCCCAGCGCGCCGCCCGCACCGAGGCGGAGGAGGTCACGCGCGCGGTGGCCGAGTCGCTCGCCGTGATGCCGCAGGTCGTGTCGGACGTGACCGAGGCCGAGGCATCCGCTCGTCTTCAACCGGTCGCCGTCGATGTCATGGAGCACGCGCACGTCGACTTCGTGACGATCATGACACAGGACGGCGTGCGCGTGACGCACCGCGATCCGGCTGAGATCGGGCGCACGTACATCGGCACGATCCCCGGATCGGCCGCAACGGCCACCGAGGAGTTCACCGGCACACTGGGGCCGTCGGTGCGCACGATCGCCCCCATCGTGCGCGACGGTGAGGTGGTGGGCTGGGTGGCGGTGGGAGTGACGATCGGCAGCATCGCGTCGGACATCGTGCCGCGCCTGCCGTTCGTCGTCATGATCACGCTGGCGGTGCTCGCTGCCGGGCTGCTGGGCGCGGTCCTCGCCCGCCAGACGACCCGCCGCGTGGCCGGCGACCTTCCCGCAGGGACCATCCGCGACGCCGTCGCGTCGTACGAGTCGATGCGGACGCTCGGCGAGGCGCTTCGGGCCCAGACCCACGAGCACGGAAACCGGATGCACACGGCGGTCTCCCTGCTCGAGCTCGGTCGCACGCAGGAGGCGATCGATCTGCTCACCGAGACCTCGCGGCAGAGCCAGGTGCTCGTGGACCAGGTCGCCGCGGGCCGGCACGGCGATCCGACCGTGGGCGCGCTGCTTCTCGGCAAGTCCGCACAGGCCCGCGAGCGCGGTCTCGAGTGGAGCGCCGACATCGATCCCGAGGCGCCGCGCAGCCCGCTGTCCCCCGTCGACGCCGTGTCGGTCGTGGGCAACCTCATCGACAACGCCCTCGACGCGGCGGCGGTCGGCGAGCCGCCCCGCTGGGTCCGCGTGGAGTTCACCGCGGCGGACGACGGCCGTCTGCGGATCGCCGTCTCCGACAGCGGATCGGGGGTGCCGGACGAACTCGCCGAGCGCGTGTTCGAGCACGGGTTCTCGACCAAGCCCGCCGGTGCGGAAGGGCGCGGCGTGGGGCTGGCCCTCGTGCGCTCGATCGTCGACGGCGCGGGCGGGACGGTCGAGATCTCCGCCGAGCCGACCGTCTTCACGGTCCTGCTTCCGGCGGGGTCGCCGTGATCCGCGTTCTCCTCGTCGACGATGACGCCCTGACGCTCGAGCTGCACCGGTCGTACGTCGAGCGGCTCGACGGCTTCGAGGTGACCGGAGAGTGCACCGGCGCGCGCGCCGCGATTACGGCGCTCGTCGACCGCGGCGACGACTTCGACCTCGTGCTGCTCGACATGACGATGCCGGACGGCACCGGGGTCGACGTGCTGCGGCACCTGCGTGCGCGCGGCTCGCGGGTCGATGTCGTCGCGATCACGGGCGTGCGCGAGGCAGACGTGGTGCGTCAGATGGTGGGGCTCGGCGTGGCCCAGTATCTCGTGAAGCCGTTCGCCTTCGCCCTCTTCCGCGAACGCATGGAGCAGTACCGGGCGTTTCGGCAGCGAGCCGACGAGACCGCGGGCAGCGCCACCCAGGCCGAGATCGACGCGCTGCTCGGGGCGCTCCGCCCGTCCGCCGTCGTCCCCCTGCCGAAGGGCCTGTCGGCCGCGACGCTCACGCGCATCACCGAAGACGTGCGCGCGCACGGGCCCGTGTCGGCCGTCGAGGCCGCGGAGCGGCTCGGCATGTCGCGGGTGTCGGCGCGGCGGTACCTCGAGCACCTCGCCGAGGTGGGCGCCGTCGCACGCTCGCCGCGCTACGGCGCCCCCGGACGACCGGAGTCCGAGTACGCCTGGCGCGCCGGCCCCTAGGGTGCTGCCGCGCGCGATCGGACGCCGCCGCGTCCGCCGATGACGACGTACCCCGAGTGCTTCGGCGCCAGGCCGTCGCCCGCCGTGCGGCCGCGGAGCCGCCGCCAGACCCACGGCAGCGCGTCGCGGCGGAGCCACGAGCCGGGTGCCGGCGCGTCGTCGTCCGCGTGGAGTGCGGCGTCGAGCCCTCCCAGGGCCTCGGCATCGCGGACGCCCAGGACGTCCGCCGCTCGGTAGGCGAGGAAGCGATGGCCCCGGGAGCGCAGGTGCACCTTGTCGTGCGCCCACAGGTCGAGGTCGCCGATCGCGGGAACGGCCTCCAGGTCGAGCAGCAGGGCGTGCGTCCGCTCTGCGATGCCCCGCAGCTCCGACGCGAACGTCGCGAAGCGGCGCGCGAACATCCGGGCGGCACGGCGCCGGGGCAGGAACGGGGTGACGAGCAGCACGTCGATGCCGGCCTCGCGGAGCGTCCGCACCGCGTTCTCCAGCTCGCGGACGATCGCCGGGATGTCGACCCGCCGCGCGACCAGGTCGTTGGCTCCGATCAGCACCGAGACGAGCTGGGGCCGCAGCGCCAGCGCCCGGGGCACCTGCTGGGCGGCGAGGTGACGGACCCGCCGGCTGCGGACCGCGAGGTTCGCGTACCGGAACGGCTCGGTCGCCGGCCCCTCGTGCGCGAGCAGCTGGGCGAGCCGGTCGGCCCAGCCGCGGTGCTCGCCCGGCGGCATCCGCGACGTGTCGCACAGCCCCTCAGTCAGCGAGTCGCCCAGCGCGACGTAGCGGGACCAGCGCGTCACGGCGGTCGGTCGCGGCGGAGCCGAGGGCCGGGTGGCGGAGCGCAGGACGAGAGCGTCGTCGATGGGGCGCAGCATCCGGGCGTCTTCGTAGTACTCGACCAGCTCACGGCACACCGCATCCCAGGACCGGTGACGCACCGACGAGTGCGCGGCGGCCCCGAAGGCCCGCCGCTTGCTCTCATCGCCTACCAGGTCGGCCACCCGGTCGCGCAGATCTCGCAGGTCGCCGGGCCGGTACAGCCAGCCGTCGATGCTGGACCGCACCAGATCGACGGGGCCGCCTACGCCGGTGGCGACGACAGGCACGCCGCTCGCGAGGGCCTCCTGGATGGTCTGACCGAAGGTCTCGCTCTCCCCCGGATGCACGAAGACGTCGAAGCCGGCGAGCGCCTCGGCGAGCGCGGTTCCGTCGAGGTGGCCGGTGAAGACGGCACGCGGGAGTGCGCGCTCCAGCGCGGGTCTCGCGGGGCCGTCGCCCACGATCACCAACCGCGTGCCCGGCAGGTCGGCGACCGCGGCGAGATCCTGCACCTGCTTCTCGGGCGCGAGGCGTCCGACATACCCGATGACCGTTTCGCCGGGCGCCACCGTGCGGCGCCATTCCTCGTTCCGCCGCTCGGGCGAGAACCGTTCCGCGTCGACGCCCCGGCCCCACCGGCGCACACGATCGACGCCGAGCGCCTCGAGCTGCCGCACCGACGCCGACGACGGCGCGAGCGTCATGGTCGCCCGGCGGTGAAGGCGCGTCACATGGCGCTCGACCAGGGCTGTGGCCCGCGGCATCCCGTACTTCTCGGCATACGCGACGACGTCGGTCTGATACACGGCGACGGCGGGGATGCGCAGCGCGTCGGCGGCTGCCACCCCCTGCCGACCGAGGACGAAGGGGGACGCGAGATGCACGACATCCGGACGGAAGCCGCGCAGGATGGCGCTCAGCCGGGCCGCGCGGGCGAAGACGACGCGTACGTCGGAATATCCGGGCAGCGGGACCGAGCGCAGCAGTTCGGTGCGGGCGCCGTGGAGGTCCGCGCGGACCTCACCCGCTCGAGGGGCGATGACGAGGGTCTCGTGTCCTTCGTCCTTCAGGTGCCGCAGCACGTGGAGGACCGAGCCCGTCACCCCGTTCATGTGGGGCAGGAACGATTCGGCGAGCAGTGCGACTCTCACGATCTCAGCGTGACGGCGACAGAGGAGACGGATGCCGCGAACCGGCGTTCGACCGGCAGTGTTCACGCGATCCTCGCCCTGGCGTCATCTCCGAGCCCGGCGAGCACCGGGCGTTCGCCGGCGGTTCACCGTCGACTGGTAGCCAGGAAGGGTGACCGAGGAGCTGCTGACCGCGATCGCGGCCGGTCCGTGGGCGCTTCCGCTGCTGTTCGCCCTGGTGCTCGGTGACGCATTCCTCGTCGTCGTGCCGGGAGAGGCCGTCGTCACCGCCTTCGGCGCGCTCGCGGTGACCGCCGGCACGCCGCCGCTCGCCGCCGTCGTCATCGTCGCCGCTGTCGCCGCCGTCCTGGGCGACGCGGGCTGCTACCTCATCGGGCGGTCGGTGGGGCTCGAGCGGTGGCGGTGGATGCGCACCGCGCGGGCGCGGGCGGCGTTCGCGTGGGCGGGCGCGCGCCTCGACCGCAGTTCCGGCACGGTGGTGTTCACGGCGCGCTTCATCCCGTTCGCGCGCCTCGCCGTCAACCTCGTGGCCGGCGCCACCCGGGTCCCCGCTCCCCGCTACACCGCGGTGGTCGCCGCCGCCGCGACCGCGTGGGCCGCCTATCAGGCGCTCATCGGCGCCGCGGTCGCCCGTCTGGTGCCGGGCGGACCGACCGTCGCCGTCGTCGTGTCGATCGTGGTCGCCGTCGCCGCCGGCCTGCTGCTCGATGCCGTGCTCACGCGGTCGTGGCGGCGGCGTGGCACCGGAGCGGATCCGGGCGGGTGATTCTCGCCGTCGGCGGCGACCGACAGGATGGAGCCGTGGCAGACGCGACCTGGACGGGATACGACGACCGCTTCCTCGGCACCCCCGTGCCGCTTCCCCGGTCGCAGGGCGACGACGCCGTGCGCGACCTCGCCTACCCGCGGTTCACGGTGCTGCTCGATCCCGTGCGGCGCCTCGCGATGATGACGGGGGTGAACATCGACGGCTCGACCCTCCGCGACCTCCCGCGCACGGGTGAGTGGCGGCTCGACCCGCGCGTGCCCGCGTCGGAGCAGGCGGGCCCCGCGGTCTACGCCGGCAACGACCTCGACCGCGGCCATCTCGTGCGTCGGCGCGACCCGGGGTGGGGCACGGTCGCCGAGGCGCGCGCGGCGACCGAGGCGACGTTCGCGTACCCCAATGCCGCCCCTCAGGCGGGTGCGTTCAACCAGTCCAAAGAGCTGTGGCTGGGGCTGGAAGACCACGTGCTGGCATACGCCGACACCACCGATCAGCGGGTCAGCGTGTTCACTGCGCCGGTGCTGGCGCACGACGATCCCGGGTACCGCGGGGTGCAGATCCCCCGGCGGTTCTTCAAGGTCGCGGCCTGGGCGTCGTCCGGCGGCGCCGACAACGGCCGGCCCCGCCTCGAGGCGGCGGGATTCGTTCTGGACCAGTCCGACCTGATCGACACGTCGCAGGGAGTCCTCACCGTGCCGGGACTCGGCGGCTTCCGCACCTTCCAGGTGCCGATCGCCGACATCGAGGTCCTGACCGGCGTCGGCTTCGGGCCGCTCGTCGACGCGGACGTGCTGCAGCCGGTCGCGGTGCGCGGAGAGAGCGCGTGGCGCCCCCTCCGCACAGCCGACGACGTCGTGCTGGGCTGAGAGCTACTCCCCGGCCAGGCCGCCGAGGAGATGCCCGAAGGATCGACCCTCGCCGAGGTAGTTCGCCGGGTCGAACGGGTCCGCGTTCCCGGCAGGCTCGCGGCGCGCGATGGCGTCTGCCAGCTCGCGCGCGCCGCGGTCCACGCGCTCGCCCAGCGGGGCGACCTGATCGCCTGCGGCGCCCCAGTCGCTCGACGCGGCGAACACACCCGTCGAGACCGGCTCGGCGTGGAGGTACGTGAACAGCGGCCGGATGGCGTAGTCGATCGCGAGTGAGTGGCGGGCGGTGCCGGCGTTCGCGCCGATGAGCACCGGCTTGCCGGTGAGCGCGTCCGGGTCGAGCACGTCGATGAACGACTTGAACAGGCCGGAGTAGCTCGTCGAGAAGATCGGCGTCACGGCGATGACCGCGTCGGCCGAGACGACGGCGTTCACCATCGACTCGAGCGCGGGCGGCGCGAAACCGGTGAGCAGGTTGTTGGTGATGTCGTGCGCGTAGTCTCGCAGCTCGAACACGTCGACCTCGGCCGCGATGTCGCGCGCGGTGAGCTCCTTCACGGTCGCGGACGACAGGCGGTCGGCCAGCAGCCGGGTCGAGGACGGGTTGGACAGGCCTGCCGAGACGACGGCGATGCGGCGGGCCGCGCGCGGCGCGCCCGCTCCAGCAGCTGAGGTCATGTCACGCCTCCTTCCGGCCGAGACCGAACGCGGCGCCCGCGGGCGCCGGGGTGTCCTGGTAGGGGCTGTCCCCTACCAGGTTGTCGCCGCGGTTCGCACCGGGCACCGCCTGGCGCGGCGCCGCGTCGCCGTACGCGGCCGTGACCAGACCGGCGTGGGTCGGGGCATCCGGAACCTCCGCCGGGCGGTTCTGCGCGAGCTCCTTGCGGAGCACCGGCACGACCTCGCCGCCGAGGATGTCGAGCTGCTCGAGCACCGCCTTCAGCGGGAGGCCGGCGTGGTCGATGAGGAACAGCTGACGCTGGTAGTCGCCGTAGTAGTCGCGCATGGCCGCGTAGCGGTCGATGACCTGCTGCGGCGAGCCGACGGTGAGCGGGGTCATCTCGCTGAAGTCCTCGAGCGACGGCCCGTGGCCGTACACCGGCGCGTTGTCGAAGTACGGGCGGAACTGCGACACGGCGTCCTGCGACTTCGCCGCCATGTACACCTGGCCGCCGAGACCGACGATCGCCTGCTCGGGCGTGCCGTGCCCGTAGTGGGCGTACCGCTGGCGGTACAGCGCGATGAGGCGCTGGTAGTGCTCCTTGGGCCAGAAGATGTTGTTCGCGAAGAAGCCGTCGCCGTAGTAGGCGGCCTGCTCGGCGATCTCAGGGGTGCGGATCGAGCCGTGCCACACGAACGGCGCGACGCCGTCCAGCGGACGCGGCGTCGAGGTGAAGCCCTGCAGCGGCGTGCGGAACTGCCCCTCCCAGTCCACGACGTCCTCGCGCCACAGGCGGTGGAGCAGGTTGTAGTTCTCGATCGCGAGCGGCAGCCCCTGGCGGATGTCCTTGCCGAACCACGGGTAGACCGGGCCGGTGTTGCCGCGGCCGAGCATGAGGTCGACGCGTCCTCCCGACACGTGCTGGAGCATCGCGAAGTCCTCGGCGATCTTCACCGGGTCGTTCGTCGTGATCAGCGTCGTCGCGGTCGAGAGCACGAGGCGCTCGGTCTGCGCGGCGATGTACGCGAGGGTCGTGGTCGGCGACGACGACCAGAACGGCGGGTTGTGGTGCTCGCCCAGAGCGAAGACGTCGAGGCCGACCTCCTCCGCGTGCTTGGCCACGGTGATGGTGTTGCGGATCTTCTCCGCCTCGCTGGGGGTGGTGCCGTTCGTCGGGTCCTCGGTGATGTCGCTCACCGTGAAGATGCCGAACTGCATCCCCGGCCACGTGGTGCTCTCGCTCACGATCTCTCCGCTTCTGCGCCCTGCCGGGATCTCCGGCGCCGGACGGTTCTATGCAAATGAATGTATCTCGTGCAACGTGTGCGTCTCCAGGTTATTCCCGGGCGGATATCGCGGCCTCGGCCGATCGCAGGTCAGGAACTCGTGAACAGCGCCAGCATGTCCCGCACGAGCTGATGCGGTGCGGTCTCGCACGGCGCATGGCCGGTCGGGTACACGGCCATCCGCGCGCCGATGAGCTCCGCGTAGGCGGCGTGCTGCTCAGTGGGCCAGAGGTCCTGCTCGCCCACCGCGATCAGCTTCGGGATGCCGACGCCCGCCACGTCGTCGGCGATGTCGGGCATCGTCATCATGAGCGCGACGACGTCGTCGATCACCGGCCGGCCGGTCACTGTCATCCGCTCCCGCACGAACTGGATGCGCAGCGGCGGCGTGCGGTTGAGGTTGTAGCGGATGCCCCACAGGATGAGCCCGGCGGCACGGTGGGGCGGCATGTCGGAGATGGGTCCGATGTGCTTCACGCCGCGGAAGACCTGCCCCGTCGCCGGTGGCGCCGCCATGAGCGTGAGGCTGGCGAACAGCTCGGGGCGCTCGGTGAGCGCGAGCTCGGCGAGCAGGCCCGCGAAGCTGTAGCCGAGCACGTGCACCGGGGCGGGTCCGTCCTCGAGCACGGCGATGAGATCGTCGAGGAAGAGCCGGTAGTCGTAGTGGTCGCGCGGCGGATCGAGGTTCTGGGGACCCGCGCCGGCCGATTGATAGTGTCCGGCGAGATCGTACGACTCGACTCGGTACCCGGCGGCCGCGAAGAGCGGGAACAGCCGGACGAAGTCCTCCTTCGACCCCGCGACACCCGAGACGAGCAGCACGCGAGGCGCATCGGCGGGCCCGAGGCGCACCCGGGCGAGCCCGCCGCTGGGCGCGGCGAAGGTGTCGCGCTCGGTGCCGTCGGGGAACACCCGCCAGTCGATGTCGGGGATGGCGCGGTCCTGGTCGCGCGCCTCGTCGATGGTGGTCATCGCGGGGCAGACTACCGCTCCGGAAGGCCCGCGAGCTCGTCCTGACGCGGCGCGTAGTCGATGTGCCCGCCATCGGCATCGAAGGCCTGCACCGGCCGAAGCTCCGACCAGCGCTCCCACCCCGGATCGCCGTCGCGGATGAACGACACCCAGGCGCCGTGCATCGCGTCGGCGAGCGCGCGCGGCCCGTCGGTGCCGCCGAGGGCGACGGCGTCCGGGGTGTCGAGCCGGTCGAACACGAAGCCGAGCTCCATCGCGTGAGCGGCGCCGAGTCCGTCGACGGGGCTCCGCCAGCGGAACTCGTACACCCAGGTGGGTGCGGCGCCCTCGATCCGGCTGTCGGCGAAGCGCGTGATCGGGCCGCGCAGCACGATGTCGGTCATGACCTCGCCCAGCAGCTCGCCGGGAGTCGCACCGGGGCGACGACGGCGGTGCGCCTCGACGATCCGCTTCGGCACGCGGGCGGCGAGACGAGCCAGCGTGAGGGTGGTCGTGGTGACCCGTTCCACGGCACCGCTCGGGACGAACCACAGGCGGTACTCCTCGCTGGTGGAGCCGATCAGGACGGGGATGCCGCGCCCCGCGCCGCCTCGCAGAGCGTCGAGCGGGTTCGACGGCACCGCCGCACCCCCGATCGCGAGCGCGACCGACGGACCACGGCCGAGCGGCGACGCGCCCGCCGAGACGGCGGTCTGCGCTGCGGCGAGGTCCTCCGGTGCGACACCGGCGAATCCTTCTCGTGTGGCGGGCACTCCGAGGCGCTTCGCGATCGCACGCGACATGCGGCCGGCTCTCTCACACGGCTGAGCCGACAGGGGGCCGCTCTGCAGGACGGCCTGATCGAACAGCTCCCCGGCGTGCGGCAGGGCGAGCAGGGCGGTGAGCGTGTTCGCGCCGGCCGACTGGCCCATCGCCGTCACGCGGCCGGGGTCGCCGCCGAAGGCGGCGATCTCCCGGCGCACCCACCGCAGCGCCGCCTCCTGGTCGAGTACGCCGAGGTTCTGCGGCACGCCGTCGAGCACCCCGAAGCCCTCCTGGCCGAGCCGGTACTGGACGGACACGTACACGATGCCGTGGCGTGCGAACGACACTCCGTCGTAGATCGGCAGCGCCGCCGATCCGCGGGTCAGCGCACCGCCGTGGACGTAGACGACGACCGGCAGCGGTTCACGCTCAGCGCGATCGGAGGGCGTCCACACGTTGACGGTCAGCGCGTCGGCGCCCGGGATCTCGACGGTCGGCAGGTAGGGCGCGAGCGCCGGCGGATAGACCGTCTGCGGCGCCGTGGGGCCGAAGGCCGAGGCATCCCGCTCCCCCTCCCACGCGGTGGGAGGAGCCGGTTCGCGGAAGCGGAGCTCTCCGACGGGAGGCGCCGCATAGGGGATGCCGAGGAACCGATCGATCCCGTTCTGCCGCACACCGCGCAGGCGTCCGCTCGAGATGGACAGGACAGGGGAATCGGGCATCCCACGCTCCTCGGGTCATCGACGGCTCTCGGCCGCGCACCGGCGCGCGGCGAGACCCCCAGGATAGGGTGGCAACGCGCCATGACCGATCCAGCGAACGCCTCCGACGCGGCCTCCACCGCTCCCCCGCTGACCGGGAGCACCGCCGTCGCGCGCGCCAAGCGCCGGACGCCGTTCTGGGACAACGCCCGCTTCGCCTGCATCGTGCTCGTCGTGCTCGGTCACGCCGTGCAACGGCTGACCTACGACTCCGACATCGCGCTCGGCCTGTACCTGCTGATCTACGCGTTCCACATGCCCGCGTTCGCGATCATCTCGGGCTACTTCTCGAAGTCGGATCCGCCCAACCGCCGCCAGATGGCGCGCGTCGTCACCGACATCCTGCTGCCCTACTTCATCTTCGAGGGCCTGTGGACGCTCACGAAGTGGATCGTCGAGGGCAGCGCCAACCCGAACCTCACCCAGCCGTCGTGGACGCTGTGGTTCCTGCTGGCGCTCGGCATCTTCCGCCTCGTGCTGCCGTACCTCGCGCTGCTGCGCTGGCCGCTGCTGTGGACCGTGGCGATCTCGATCGGCGCCGGGTACCTGCCGAACATCGACTCGACGTTCTCACTCTCGCGCACGCTCGGCCTGCTCCCGTTCTTCACCCTCGGCTGGTGGCTGCGCGAGCACGACGTCGTGGAGCGCTTCGGGCTGCTCGCGCGACGCCGATGGAGCGTCACGCTCGCGGCGGTGGCCGTGTTCGCGGTGGCGGGGTGGTCGGCCTGGTACTTCGTCGACGGCTGGCGGGCCATGAACCTGCGCGAGTGGCTCTTCTACGACGACAACTACGCGGCGCTCGGCGGCACCGAGTGGTGGGCGGGCGGCGTGCGACTCGCGCTCATGGCGGCCGCGATCGTGCTCAGCGCCGCGTTCTTCGCGCTGCTCCCGCGCGGGACCCACTGGTGGACGCACTTCGGCCAGTACACGATGTACGTCTATCTGCTGCACTCGTTCGTCCTCTACCCGTTCCGGGAGTCCGGCGTGCTGCGCGACCTCGAGCCGACGTGGCTGTGGCTGCCGATCGTCGTCGTCGCCTCGGTGCTCATCGCGCTCGGCCTGGCGACCCGGCCGGTGCGGCGCGTGTTCCGACCGCTCGTCGAGCCGCGGCCCACGTGGCTGTTCGCCGATCGCGCCCTCGCCGGACTCGAGGGACGCCGCAGCGACCCGACCGGATCTCGCCGCCCGCGCGAGGCTCCGAAGCCCGTGCGCCCGCGTCCCGATCCCCGCCAGAACGGGTGACACCGATCCGCGTGCGGCGGCCACCGATGCGCGCGACGTCGGTCCTGCCGGGTACGGTCGCGGGGTGAGCGACGACACGACCGACCACTTGCATACCGAGGCGCTGGCGGCGCTGCGCCGGCTCGTCGACCGCGACGACGCGACCTTCCACGACGGCCAGTTCGAGGCGATCGAGGCGCTCGTGCACGGCCGCTCCCGGGCGCTCGTCGTGCAGCGCACCGGGTGGGGCAAGTCCGCGGTGTACTTCGTCGCGACGCTGCTGCTGCGCCGCCGAGGCGCCGGGCCCACGATCCTCGTCTCGCCGCTGCTCGCCCTCATGCGCGACCAGGTCGCGGCGGCCGAGCGCGCGGGAGTGCGCGCCGCGAGCATCAACTCTGCGAACCCGACGGAGTGGGACGACGTGCTGTCGCGGTTGCGCGCCGACGAGCTCGATGTGCTGCTCGTCAGCCCCGAGCGCCTCAACAACCCGCGCTTCCGAGACGAGCAGCTGCCGGCCCTTCTGGCGCGCATCGGGCTGCTCGTCGTCGACGAGGCGCACTGCATCTCCGACTGGGGGCACGACTTCCGTCCCGACTACCGTCGGCTCCGCGACCTCATCGCCGGCATGCCCGCCGACGTGCCGGTGCTCGCCACCACAGCCACCGCCAACGAGCGGGTCGTGCACGACGTGGAGGAGCAACTCGGCGCCGGGGGCGTGGGCGTGCTCACGATCCGCGGCCCGCTGGCGCGCGAGTCGCTGCGGCTGGGTGTGCTGACACTTCCGGATGCCGCGGCCCGCCTCGCCTGGCTCCTCAGCCATCTCGGCGACCTGCCCGGCAGCGGCATCATCTACACGCTCACGGTGTCGGCCGCGGAAGACACCGCCCGGTTGCTGCGCGAGGCCGGCCACGAGGTGCGTGCGTACACCGGCCAGACGGATACCGCGGAACGCGAGGAGTCGGAGCGGTTGCTGAAGGAGAACCGGCTCAAGGCACTGGTCGCCACGAGCGCCCTCGGCATGGGCTTCGACAAGCCCGACCTCGGCTTCGTCATCCACGTGGGCGCGCCGTCGACGCCCGTCGCGTACTACCAGCAGGTCGGCCGCGCCGGCCGCGCCACCGAGCGAGCCGACGTGCTGCTCCTCCCCGGGCCCGAGGACGCCGCGATCTGGCAGTACTTCGCGACGGCCTCGATGCCCGACGAGGTGAAGGCGTCCGCCGTGCTCGACGAGCTCGCCCACGAGGGCGGTCCGCTCTCGACGGTCGCGCTCGAGGCGCGCGTCGACATCCGCCGCAGCCGGCTCGAGCTGCTCCTCAAGGTGCTCGACGTGGACGGCGCGGTCGACCGCGTGCAGGGAGGCTGGGTGTCCTCCGGAGCATCGTGGACCTACGACGCCGAGCGCTACCGACGGATCGCCGACGCGCGCACGCGCGAGCAGCAGTCGATGATCGAGTACGAGACGACCTCGGAGTGCCGCATGGAGTTCCTCCAGCGCGCCCTCGACGACCCCGCCGCCGCGCCGTGCGGGCGGTGCGACAACTGCACGTCGCCCTGGTACCCGACCGATGTGGACCCGGCCACCACAGTCACCGCCGGCGCCGCCATGGATCGCGTGGGCGTCCTGGTCGAGCCGCGCGCACAGTGGCCGAGCGGCATGCCCAGACTCGGGCTCGAGCTGCGCGGCAACATCGCGCGCGACGAGCGTCTCGAGCCGGGGCGGGCGCTCGCGCGTCTGACCGACCTCGGCTGGGGTGGGCCGTTGCGCGCGCTCTTCGCCCCCGGCGCGCCCGACACCGAGGTCTCTCCGGCGATGGCGTCCGCCTGCGTGCGCGTGCTGGCGGAGTGGGACTGGGAGGCCCGGCCGGCCGCGGTGGTGGCGATGCCGTCGCGCACGCACCCCCGCCTGGTGAGCTCGCTCGCCCGCACGATCGTCGAGGTGGGCAGGCTGCCGCTGCTCGGCTCGCTGGAGCTCACCGGGTCAGGTCCGGGCGGGAATGGCGGAAACAGCGCCTACCGTCTGGCCGGAGTGGCGGAGAGCTTCGTCGTCGGTCCCGCGCTGCGGTCGGCGATCGCCGGCCTGGAGGGCGCGCCGATCCTGCTCGTCGATGATCTCGTCGACAGCCGCTGGTCGCTCACCGTCGCCGGTCGCCTGCTCCGTCAGGCCGGTGCCGGGCCGGTGCTGCCCTTCGTGCTGGCCGCTCGCGCCTGACGCCCAGGCGCCGGGCTGCGCGGACACGAGCATCGTCGTGTCCCGCCGGCGCGATGTCGGGTCGTCGATCGGGTGCATGGTCATCGACTGCAACAAAGAAGCGGATGCCGCGGCATCCGCCTACTCTCGGCACATGAGCGACCTCACCCTGCCGATCCTCGATCTGTCCCAGCTCGACGAGGGCCCCGAGGCGGCCGCCCGATTCCGCGACGAGCTGCGGGCGGCGACGCACGACGTCGGGTTCTTCTACCTCACGGGCACGGGAGTCACGCCGCAGCTGGAGGAGCGCCTGCACCGGGCGGCGCGCGACTTCTTCGCACTCCCCGAAGCCGACAAGCTCGCCATCGAGAACCTGAAGAGCCCGCACTTCCGGGGGTACACGCGCATCGGCGGCGAGCGCACGCAGGGCAAGGTCGACTGGCGCGAGCAGATCGACATCGGCCCCGAGCGCGAGACGGTCGCCGACCCGGGCGCGGCCGACTTCTTCCGTCTCGTCGGGCCGAACCTCTGGCCCGAGGCTCAGCCCGAGCTGCGCGAGGTCGTGTCGGAGTGGCACGACCACCTGTCCGGTGTCGCCCGCAAGCTCCTTCGGGCCTGGGCGCTGTCGCTCGGCGCGCCCGAGACCTACTTCGACGAGCACTTCGGCGAGCCCTCGACGCTGATCAAGATCGTGCGCTACCCCGGCAAGGAGGACCCGACGCCCCAGCAGGGTGTCGGCGCTCACAAGGACTCCGGCGTGCTGACACTGCTGTGGGTCGAACCGGGCAAGGGCGGCCTGCAGGTGCAGCGCGATGGCGAATGGGTCGATGCTCCGCCGGTGCCGGGTGCGTTCGTCGTCAACATCGGCGAGCTGCTGGAGTACGCGACTCAGGGCTACCTCGTCGCGACGAACCACCGGGTGATCTCGCCGGCCTATCCGGATGACCGCATCTCGGTGCCGTTCTTCTTCAACCCCGCCCTCGACAAGCGCCTGCCGCTGATCGACCTGCCGCCCGAGCTCGCGGCGGAGGCGCGCGGAGTCACCCAGGACCCGGCGAACCCCATCCACGCGCTCTACGGCGAGAACGCGCTCAAGTCGCGTCTGCGCGCGCACCCCGACGTGGCCGAGCTCCACCACGCCGACCTCCTCGCCTCCCGCGGCGCCGCAGCGACCTAGTCCGCCTGCTCGCCGCGGCCGAGGCAGCCTAGGCCGCCTACGGCGCCGGACCGCCGCAGCTCCGAAGGCCGCGGCATCCGCTCGCCTGTGCCGTCTCTCTTTCTCTCCCCCGAAATCAGGGGATCTGGCGAGATCAGGACAGAATCGTCGAAACCGTCCTGACTGCGCCAAATCCCCTGATTCGGAAGAGCGGATGCCGCGGCACCTGGGAATGACGAAGGCCTCCCCACACCGTGGGGAGGCCTTCCAAGAATGTTTTGCGCGATTGAACGCTGGTTCGCTCTGCCTTATCGACGCAGACCGAGGCGCTCGATGAGCGAGCGGTAACGGTTGATGTCGATGTCCTGGAGGTAACCCAGGAGACGGCGGCGCTGACCGACGAGCAGGAACAGCCCACGACGCGAGTGGTGGTCGTGCTTGTGCTCCTTGAGGTGCTCGGTGAGGTCCTTGATGCGCTGCGTCAGCATCGCGACCTGCACCTCGGGGGATCCGGTGTCACCGGGGTGCGTCGCGTACTCTTCGATGATCGCCTTCTTGACGTCTGCTTCCAGTGCCATAAAGTGATCCCCTTTCTCGTCGTTGCGCGGTGCCCGACGCCTGATGCGTGAGCTCTCTTTATCCGCGGCCGATCAAACGGCAACCTCAAGAGTCTACCAGCCGGAACGACCCGGACGGTACGGGGACGGACGGTACGGGGACGGACGCGCACTCCGCCGGCCGGGTTAGCCTCGAAGGATGCAGTACACCGTCCGCGTCAAACCCGGCAGCCGGCGCGGACCGCTGGTCGAGGCATCCGACGACGCTCTTGTCGTCTACGTGCGCGAGCGCGCCGTCGACGGCGCCGCCAACGACGGCGTCGTACGGGCGCTCGCCGCGCACTTCGGCGTCCCGCGCAGCGGCGTGACGATCCTCCGCGGCCACACCGCGCGCATCAAGCGCGTCGAGGTCGACGAGTGAGCGACACGGAGCGCCGCAGCCACCTCATCGATCTGAGCCCGTTCCGCGAGAGCCCTGCGTTCACGCGGATGTGGATCGGCTCCACGCTCGCGGGCCTCGGCGGCCAGCTCACGATCGTGGCGATCATGCTGCAGATGTACGACCTCACCGGGTCGACCTTCGCCGTGGCGATGATCGCCGTCGCCGGACTCGTGCCGATGATCTTCGCGGGCATCTACGGCGGCATGCTCGCCGACGCGTTCGACCGCCGCGCCGTCGCGCTGATCGCGGCGACCATCACGTTCGGCTCCACGGCGCTGCTGGCAGGACTCACCTGGGCGCAGCTCGAGACGGTCTGGTGGCTCTACGCCTTGAGCATCGTCAACTCCTCCGCCAACTCGATCGTCATGGCGACGCGCCAGGCGATCGTGCCGCGCCTCCTCCCCCGGCGGCTCCTGCCCGCGGCATCGGCCCTCGGCGGCATCACGGTCGGCATCATGGTCATGGCAGGCCCCGCGCTGGCAGGCGTCCTCGTGGCACTCACCGGGTACGCCTGGACCTACACGCTCGACGTGGTGCTCATGCTGTCGCTGTTCCTCGGACTCTGGACGCTCCCGAAGCTGCGCCCCGAAGGCGAGACGGTGCGCCCGGGTATCGAGTCGCTGCGGGACGGCTGGCGGTTCCTGCGGCGGGCGTCGAACATCCGACTGCAATTCATCCTCGACATCATCGCCATGACGTTCGGGCAGCCGCTCGCGCTCTTCCCCGCCATCGGCGCCGTGCTGCTGGGCGGCGGTCCGATCACGACCGGCGTGCTCACCGCATCCGTCGCCGTCGGCGCGTTCGGCTCGAGCCTGTTCTCGGGTCGCGTCGGCGCGGTGCGGCACCAGGGGCTCGGCATCGAGCGGGCGATCCTGGTGTACGGCACGTCGATCGTCGCCCTCGGTCTCGTGCTCGGCGCGGCGGCGCTGGGCTGGTTCGCACCCGACGGCGTCGACGCGCAGACACCGAACCTCGTGCTCATCGTGCTGGCGTGCCTCGTGCTCGCGGTGTCGGGCGCCTCCGACAACGTCAGCTCGATCTTCCGCAACACGATGGTGCAGGCCGCTGTGCCCGACGCCATCCGCGGCCGCCTGCAGGGCGTCTTCATCGTCGTCGTCGCGGGAGGACCGCGGCTGGGCGCCCTGTATGCCGGCACCCTCGCCACGCTCACCGCGCTGTGGTTCCCCCCGCTCCTCGGCGGCTTCGTCATCGTCGGCCTGGTCGCGACGCTGGTGCGGCTCAGCCCGCGCTTCCGCGCCTACGACGCCGAGAACCCGGTGCCGTAGCCGAACGGCCGCACACCGGCGGATTTCGGACGTCGCACCCGCCCAGCGCGTTCGACGTCGGCGCGCGAGCGTACCGTGAAGCCGTGACCACGACACGGACGAGCCCCACGGTGCGCGAGAGCGGCGTGCCGTCGGCGCGATGGATCACCGTTCAGTTCGTGCTCGCGGGCATCGTGTGGGGAGCGAGCTTCCTGTTCATGAAGGTGGCGCTGACGGGCATCTCACCCGCGCAGGTCGCCTGGACGCGCATCCTGCTCGGTGCGCTCACACTGGGCGCGCTCGTGCTGCTGCGGCGCGAGTCGCTCTCGCGCAGCCTGCGCGTGTGGGGTCATCTGACCGTTCTCGGGCTGACGTTCTGCGTCGTCCCGTTCCTGCTCTTCTCGTGGGCGCAGCAGCACGTGAGCTCGGGCGTCGCGAGCATCTTCAACGCGACGATCCCGATCATGACGGCGATCATGGCGTGGCTCGTCTTCCGCGTCGAGAAGCTCAAGCTGCTGCAGGTCCTCGGCATCGGCGTCGGCATCCTGGGCGTGGTCGTCATCATCGCGCCGTGGCAGGGAATCTCGCTCGACGGGAGCCTGGTGGCGGAGCTCGCGATCCTCGGCGCGACGGCCAGCTACGGCTTCAGCTTCGCCTACATGCGCCGGTTCGTCTCGAACACCGGGATGTCGGCGCTGGCCTTCACGTTCGGCTACATCGCCATGGCGGGCGTCGTGATGACCCTGCTCACGCCGTTCCTCGTCCTCACGCCGGTGCAGCTCGACCTGCCGATCATCGTCAGCCTCGTCCTGCTCGGGTGCCTGGGCACCGGGATCGCCTACGTCTGGAACCAGAACACCGTCCGCGCGTGGGGTCCGACGCGGGCGTCGACCGTGACGTACATCACCCCCGTCGTCGGCGTCATCCTCGGCATCCTGATCCTCGGCGAGACCATCTCATGGAACGAGCCGCTCGGCGCGCTCGTGGTGTTCCTCGGCATCCTCCTCGCCCAGGATCGGCTGCGTGTCGGGCGACGCGGACACGCCGAAGGGGCGACGGCCGCAGCCCCCGCCCCTTCGATCTCACGCTGAACGCCCCGCCCCCCTCGAGCGGCCGGGACCCGAGCTCAGTCCTGCTGGAGCGCGCCCTGCAGGTCGAGCGTGATCGTGATGTCCTTGCCGACGAGCACGCCGCCGGTCTCGAGCGCGGCGTTCCAGGTCAGGCCGAACTCCTCGCGATTGACGACGGCCTTGGCGGTGGCGCCGGCCTTGTAGTTGCCCCACGGGTCGGTGCCGAAGCCGCCGAACTCGAAGTCGAACGTGACGGGCTTGGTGATGCCTCGGATGGTGAGGTCGCCGTCGACGAGGAAGTCCCCGTTCTCGACGCGGGCACCGGTGGAGCGGAACTCCATGGTCGGGTGGTTCTCGACGTCGAAGAAGTCGGCCGAGCGCAGGTGGTTGTCGCGTCCCTCATCCTTCGTGTCGACCGAGCTCACGTCGACACTCGCCTCGACCTTCGCTTCGAGCGGGTTCTCGGGAGCGACCAGCGTGGCGCTCTTCATGCCGAACGTGCCGCGCACCTTCGAGATCATCATGTGGCGCACGCTGAACGTGACCTCGCTGTGAGCAGGGTCCAGCACCCAGGTGCCGGTCTTGTAGCCGGGGATGTCGAGCGTCGAGGCGGTGTCGGTCATGGTGGTCCTTCGTGTCGGTGAGTCGCGGTGTGCGACGGGCATACGGAGTCCAACGCCACGGTCGCGTCTATCTATTCCGATGAATAGAGATTTTCTCGGCCGACCACCTCCCGCGCGCACGCAAGAGGGGCGGATGCCGCAGCATCCGCCCCTCTGTCGTTTGTCGCCGTGCGGCTCAGCCGACCGCGATGAGATCGATGATGAAGACCAGGGTCTTACCGCCGAGGAAGTGCCCACCGGCGGGGCCGTACGCGAGGTGCGGCGGGATCACGAGCTCGCGGCGGCCGCCGACCTTCATGCCCGGGATGCCGTCCTGCCAGCCCTGGATGAGGCCGCGGAGTGGGAACTGGATGCTCTCGCCGCGGTTCCACGACGAGTCGAACTCCTCACCGGACTCGTACTCGACACCGGCGTAGTGGACGGTGACGGTGTCGCCGGGCTTGGCCTCGGCTCCGTCGCCCACGATGAGGTCGCGGATGACGAGCTCGGTGGGGGCGGGGCCCTCGGGGGCGTCGAACTCGGGCTTGGTGCGGTCGTCAGTCATGTGTCCATCCAACCCGAGCGGGTCCGCCGGGTCAACGCGAGCACCCGGCGCGGGAGGCGCCTCGCACAAGACTCAGCGCTCGGTGTCGCGGCGATGCCTGCGTAACGACCGAGCGCTGAGTTGATCTGCCCCCAGGATGCAGGGGGCCCCGCGAACATGTCAAGACCCCGCTCCGGGACACGCCGGTTCTACGGGGCGAACAGGGCCGCGCGCGCCGCCGTCGCGCGGTGCAGCAGCAGCCGCTCGTCTTCCGCGGCGTGCGGATCGCGGCCGCTGATGGCGCGCTGGCGGGCTGCGGCGAGCGCCGTGGCGTCGGCGATGAACTCCTTCATGAGGCGCGTGCGGTCGCCGCGCAGCGTCCCCGCCCAGGCGAGCCCGGCCTTGCGGCCCGCTCCGGTCGCGAGCATGTCGGCCTCCTGCACGGTGAACCAGCCGGCGTCGGCGTACTCGCCGAGCCGGCGCCGGGTGAGGCGCGACTCCTCGCGGCGCAGGGCGATGATCCCGAGGATGAATCCCACGAACAGCGGCACCTGCAGGGTGACGTACAGCGCCCAGAAGTCGCCCAGCACGGCCGAGCCGTTCCACAGCGCGTGCAGCACGGTCGCGCCGATCATGCCGGCGATCCACGGCCCGATCGCGCGTCCGGCACTCGCACCCCGGCGGGCGGCCAGGCCGAGCGCGAAGCCCGTGACGCTCGTGAACATCACGTGCGCGAACGGCGAGAGGATGCCGCGCATGAAGAACGTCACGGTCGTGTCGGCGGCCCCGCCCTCGAGGAAGCTCACGGCGAAGTACTGGATGTTCTCGGTGAAGGCGAACCCCGCGCCGATAAGCGCGCCGTAGACGATTCCGTCGACGGGACCGTCGAACGCCCGCCGCGCCGTCACGAAGATGATGTAGACGCCGAGTCCCTTGCCGAACTCCTCGACGATCGGTGCCTGCACGATGGCCGACAGCGCATCGGCTGCAGGTGTCGAGGCGGGGCCGAACACCATCGACAGCACCAGGTCCACGCCGAGGGCGATGGCCACTGCCGCGATCGCACCCCAGGCGACCGCGAAGACGACGAGTCCGGCGGGCTCGGGCTCCCACCGGTCGACGATCCGCACCGCGAGCAGCACGCCGGCGAGCGGGACGAGGGCGAGGATCATTCCGATGAGGGATGCCGCGGGCCCGAGCGCGTTGAGGAAGTATGCGATCAGGGCCACGAGCAGGACCACGAGCAGGCCGCCGATCCAGATCGGCGCCGTGCGGCCCCGGCGTGGCGACACCGGCAGCGCGGTGGGCGAACTCGTCGCCGCGGGGATCAGCGCCGGCGCCGCGTGCCGCGGCTGGGCGAGGGCGGACGGGAAGTCCGGCGGCGTGAGTCCGGGTCGCTGGGGCGCATGGCCGTGGTCGTGCGTCATGCGCACAGCCTAGGGCGCGCTCGGGCCGGGGATCAGCGCCGCCCGGCGGGGTAGGTTGGAGGGATGCGTTTCGCCCATGTGCTCCCGCCTGGGTCGGACGACCCCCGGCTCGTACTCGTGGACGGCGAAGACGCCGTGCTCGTCGAGGAGCTCTTCGACGGCGCACCGCGCTACCTCGAAGAGCTGATCGCCGGCGGTGACGACCTCCTCGCGCGGGTGCGGGACTCGGCGCCCGGCGGCACCCGCCTCCCCCTTGCCGGTCAGCGATACGCCTCGGCGGTGCTCACTCCCCCGGTCATCCTCGCGATCGGCCTCAACTACGCGGCGCACTCGAGCGAGCTGGGACTCAAGACCGACTCGAATCCGACCGTCTTCGTGCTCTGGCCCAACTCCCTGACCGGCCACGACGGCACCACCACCTGGCCGCGATCGCTCAGTGAGTCCATCGACTACGAGGCCGAGCTGGGCGTCATCATCGGCACCCCGGCGAAGGACGTCCCGGCCGACGAGGCCCTCGACCACGTGTGGGGCTACACCGTCGTCAACGACATCACCGCGCGCGACATCCAGTACTCGGAGGCGCAGTGGTCGCGCTGCAAGTCGTTCGACGGCTTCACACCCACCGGCCCGTTCGTCGTGACCGCCGACGAGATCCCCGACCCGCAGGACCTCCACATCTGGACGGTGCTCGACGGTCATACGATGCAGGACGCGTCGACGGGGCAGATGGTGCGGACCGTCGCGACCCTCATCGCGCATCTGTCGAAGTCGGTCACCCTGCTGCCCGGAACCCTGATCTCGACGGGGTCGCCCGGCGGCGCGGGCTACTCGCGCGATCCGCAGGTGTTCCTCCGCGACCGTTCGACTGTCACGGTCGGCATCGACGGCGTCGGCGCGCTCACCACGCACTGCCGCATCCTCGACTGAGCGCACACTCGACCGCGCCGCATCCTCGACCGACGCGCATCCCGACCGCTCCGCATCCCGCAACGACGGTGCCCCCTCCCGTGCGCGGGAGGGGGCACCGTCGTGGACAGGTCTAGCGGTTGACGTCGGAGCACTCGACCGGGAGACCGCGAACGGTCACGGTGCCCTCGAAGCCGACCGCCTGGCACGCTTGGAACGCCTCCGTGCCGAAGGTGATCAACGGGATGACGAGCGCGAAGAATAGGATCACGCCGAGCACCATCAGCACCGCGCTGATGATGATCGCGGCGAGCGCCCAGCCGTTCTTGTGCCCGGCCTTGCGGCTCTGGACGAGCGCGACGATGCCCAGGATCAGCGCGATCAGCTGAACGAAGAACGACAGGATGAACGCGACGATACCCATCGTGCGGCCCGGGATCGTGGCGGACGCGGGGGCACCGTAGGGCGCCTGCGGCGCGGGTGCGTACTGCGGCTGCCCGTGTGCCTCCTGCGGCTGCCCGTAGGACTGCGGCTGCCCGTAGGCAGGGGCGGGCGGAGGATTGGTCGAGTAGCCCGGGGGCGGGGGCGGGACGCTGCCGTCGCCCGGTGCGGGGCTCTGCGGATCGGTCATGTCATTCCTCTCGTGGGGACTCGGGATGACGGTACCGGTCGGTGGCCCGATGCGGCAATCAGATCTGCGGGTCGTCGACGATGATCTCGGCGCTCTTGTCGACGACGGGGATCGCCGCGGTGATGGTCTCCAGTCCCGACAGGCGCGCCGGCGACAGCTGCTTGGTCACCTCTTCCCGCGACATCAGCTCGGCCTCGACCACGAGGTCGGCGACGTTGCGCCCCGTGAGCAGGGCGGTCTTCGCCAGCGCTGCGGCCGCCGCGTAGCCGATGAAGGGCGTGAGCGCGGTGATGACTCCGACCGAGGCGCCGACCATGGCGCCGAGTCGCTCGTGGTTGACCGTGATCCCGTCGACGCAGTTCACCCGCAGCGTGTGCATGCCGCGGCGCATCCACGTGATCGACTGGAAGATCGAGTGCGCGATGACCGGCTCGAACGCGTTGAGCTGCAGCTGACCGCCCTCGACGGCCATCGTCACCGTGAGGTCGGCGCCGGCGACCGCGAAGGCGATCTGGTTGACGACCTCGGGGATCACCGGGTTGACCTTGCCGGGCATGATGCTCGAGCCCGCCTGTCGCGCCGGGAGATTGATCTCGCCGATACCCGCCTGCGGACCCGACGACAGCAGACGCAGGTCGTTGCAGATCTTCGAGAGCTTGATCGCGTTGCGCTTGAGCGACGACGAGAACGACATGAAGGCACCGGTGTCGCTCGTGGATTCGACGAGGTCGGTCGCGAGGTCGAGGTCGAGTCCGCTGATCTGGCGCAGGTGGCCGAGCACGGCTTTGCCGTAGTCGGGGTGCGTCGTGATGCCCGTGCCGATGGCCGTGGCGCCCATGTTGATCTCGTAGAGGAGGTACGCGTTCTCCTTGAGGCGGCTGTAGTCCTCACCGAGTGTCGTGGCGAATCCGTGGAACTCCTGGCCGAGGGTCATCGGCACGGCATCCTGCAGCTGCGTGCGGCCGACCTTGAGCACGTCGTGGAACTCGACGGCCTTGGCGAGGAACGCGCGGCGGAGCAGATCGAGCTCTTCCAGCAGCGTCTGCAGGTCGAGGCCGAGGCCGACCTTGATCGCCGTCGGGTAGACGTCGTTCGTGGACTGGCTGCGGTTGGTGTCGTCGATCGGCGAGAGGAAGGCGTAGTCGCCCTTCTCGCGGCCGGCGAGCTCGAGCGCGATGTTGGTGATGACCTCGTTCGCATTCATGTTGGTCGACGTGCCCGCGCCGCCCTGGATCACGCCCACGACGAACTGGTCGTGGTACTGACCGTCGATCACGAGCTGCGCAGCACGGTCGATCAGATCGGCCTTCTCCGGCGAGAGCACGCCGATCTCGCGGTTCGCGCGGGCCGAGGCCTGCTTGACCATCGCGAGCGCCGTCACGAGGTCGCGATAGACCGAGATCGGCCGCTTCGAGATCGGGAAGTTCTCGAGCGCCCGGGCAGTGTGGATGCCCCAGTAGGCGTCGGCGGGGATCTCGAGGGATCCCAGGGAGTCGGTCTCGGTGCGAGTGCGCGTCATTGCGTCCAGAGCCATGGTGATGTGAATCCTTGTGGGTCGGTCACGGCGGTGTGTGAGGGATGCCTTCACCCTACGCTCGCCGAGTGGGAGACGCGTGTGTACTCGGGGTACACCGGTCACCGTCCGGTGTACACCGCGTCTATCGCGTGCGGAGCTCAGCGCGGCTTGCGCGAGAAGGCCTCGAGGCGCTCTTCAGGCGTCAGCCGCGACATCCGCTCGACCCACTCCGCCGAGAAGTAGTCGCCCGTGGGGGCATCGACGACGGGCACGACGGCGTGCGTGATCGTGTCGTCGTAGACGTGGACGAGGTGGAACGACTGACCGGCGTCCATGCCGTTCACGTCGACGGCCGGGCGGGCCAGGTTCATCGTGTAGCAGGTGGCCGCGGCGACGCTCACGGGGACTCCCGCGAAAGTCCCGCTCGTCGAGTAGTGCAGGTGCCCCGCGAGGATGGCCCGGACGTCGGTGCCGGCGATGACCTCGGCGAGCCGGCCCTGATCGCGCAGCTCGAGGATGTCGAACAGCGGGACGTGCGACGGCAGCGGCGGATGGTGCAGGGCGAGGATCGTGCCGAGTGGCGCCGGCGTGGACAGCACCTCGCGCAGCCAGGCGAGCTGCGCGGGGTCGAGGTCGCCGTGATGCCAGCCCGGCACAGTGGAGTCGAGCGCGACGAGGCGCAGGCCGCCGAGGTCCCACACGCCGGTCACCGGCTCCTCGGTGGGCTCGAGGTCGAGCAGCTCGCGCCGCAACGCGGGGCGCTCGTCGTGGTTGCCGGCCACCCAGACCACCGGCGCGTCCAGGCGCGCGGCCACGGGCGCGACGGCCTCGCGCAGCGCCGCGTAGGCCTCGGGCTCACCCAAGTCGGTCAGGTCACCCGTGAAGACGATGGCATCAGGACGGATGCCGCTGGCCTCGGCCGCCTCGAGCGCGCGCCGGAGATTCGCCGCAGTGTCGAAGCGTCCGCCGAGCCGCCGATTGCCGGCGAGCAGGTGCGTGTCGCTGATGTGCAGCAGCGTGCGCCGCGCGGGAGGATACTGGCCGAACTGGACGGAGGCGGCTGGCATGCCACTCAGCCTAGGCCGCGCCCTCGACGTGACGCGGGCGACGAGGCCTCAGTGGTTGAAGACGATCAGCAGCAGGCCGCCGAGCACCGCGGCACCCGCGACGGCGAAGGAGAGGTACGCGCCGACGAGGGCGACGCGCTTCTGGCCGTCGGTGAGAGGGCTCTTCTTGGCGGCCTTGGCGGCGGCCTTCTCGGCGCGACGCGCCTCCTTCTCGGTGATCACCGTGATCGCGTCGGTGAACTCCGCCGGTGCGACCACCGGGGCGCGACCGGCACGCACGAGCAGGCGCAGGCCGACCGCGTACGCGCTCACCACGATCGTGGCCGCGAGGAACGCCGCGACGAACACCTGCACGAACGCGATCCAGTTGATGACGATCATGCGCCGGCTCCGTTCCTCGGCCCGCGGGAAGATCGCTCGGCGGCCTTGGCTGCCTTGGCGGCCTTCTTGGCCTCGGCGGCCTGCGCGGCCCGCTGGCGCGCCTCCTCGCGCGCGATCGCACGCTGACGCCGCGTGGGCGGGGGGTTGCGCCTGACCTTGACGGCCTTGCCGGAGTGCGCGACTTCACTCATGGCGTTGCCGGCGTTCACCTCGTCGCGGCGGGAGCGCAGGAACAGCCCGGCGATGATCGCGACGGCGAGCACCGCGTCGACGGCGATGCCCCACACGCCGAACCACACGACCAGCAGTGCGGCGAGTGCGCCGACCCCGCCGGCCGCGGGGAGCGTGAGGATCCAGCCGATCATGATGCGGCCTGCGGTGCGCCACCGGACCTTCGAACCGCGGCGCCCGAGGCCCGAGCCGATGACGGAACCCGAGGCGACCTGGGTGGTCGACAGCGCGAAGCCCAGGGCGCTCGACGCGAGGATCGTGGCGGCGGTGGAGCTCTCCGCCGAGAAGCCCTGTGCGGGCTTGACGTCGGTCAGTCCCTTGCCGAGGGTGCGGATGATCCGCCAGCCACCCATGTAGGTGCCGAGGGCGATGGTCACGGCGCAGGCGACGATGACCCACAGCTCGGGCTCGTCGCTGGTCTGCCAGCCGACCGTGATGAGGAGGAGGGTGATGACGCCCATCGTCTTCTGTGCGTCGTTCGTGCCGTGCGCCAGCGCCACCAGTGACGACGTGAAGATCTGGCCCACCCGGAAGCCGTCGCGACCGTCGGGCTTGCTGTCGTAGCGGCGCGTGATCGCGTAGGCGAGCTTGGTCGCCGTGAACGCGATGATCCCGGCGGTGAGCGGAGCGATGACGGCCGGCAGGACGACCTTCGAGACCACCACGCTGAAGTTCACGGCCGTCGCGCCGACGCCGACGATCGTCGCTCCGATGAGACCGCCGAAGAGGGCGTGCGACGAGCTGGACGGCAGGCCCAGCAGCCACGTGATCATGTTCCACGTGATCGCGCCTATCAGCCCCGCGAAGATCACCGCCGGGAGGATCGACGACGATATGTCCTCCTCATGGATGATCCCGCCCGAGATCGTCTTCGCCACCTCCGTCGACAGGAACGCGCCCACCAGGTTGAGCACTGCGGCCAGCAGCACGGCGACCTTCGGCTTGAGGGCTCCCGTGGCGATGGGCGTCGCCATCGCGTTCGCGGTGTCGTGGAATCCGTTCGTGAAATCGAAGAACAGCGCCAGCGCGATCGTCAGCACGACGATGATGAGGGTTGCGGTTTCCACCGTTCGCTTTCCGAAGAGGGGGTGTGGAGAGGAGTGCCGACGGGATCGGCGTGACGAACGAACAGTTCACCGTGAGTTCAGGTACCGGCAACCGGCCAGAAGAATCCTTACACCGCCCTCGCCTCCGGTCAACTTGACAGGGCCTCTCACAGGTACAGCGCAGGCCGGCGGGGTCTAGCGTGGATGCCGTGACCGTCCACGACACCCCTGCCGCAGCATCCGCCCCCGTCGCCGACTCGCGCCCGATCGTGCGCACCCACCACGGCGACGACGTCGAAGACCGCTACGAATGGTTCCGGGCCAAGGAGGACGCGGCGGTCATCGCGCACCTCGAGGCCGAGAACGCCTACACCGACTCGCGCACAGCGCACCTCGCCGGATTGCGCGAGCGCATCTTCGAGGAGATCAAGGGTCGCACCCTCGAGACCGACCTGTCCGTGCCGACGCGGCGCGGGGACTGGTGGTACTACGGCCGCACCGTCGAGGGCGAGCAGTACGGCATCCAGTGCCGCGCTCCGCTCTCCTCGCCCGACGACTGGACGCCGCCGGAGCTCTCCCCCGATGTCGATGTGCCGGGTGAGCAGGTGCTGCTCGACAGCAACGTCGAGGCCGAGGGCCACGAGTTCTTCTCCCTCGGGAGCTTCGAGGTCTCGACCGACGGCCGGCTGATGCTCTACGGCGTCGACGTCGCCGGCGACGAGCGGTACACGGTGCGCGTGCGCGACCTCACGACGGGCGAGCAGCTCCCCGACGTGATCGAGGGCACCTTCGCCGGCGCGACGTTCTCGCCCGACGGCCGCTTCATCGTGTACACGACCGTCGACGATGCGTGGCGCCCCGACACGGTCTGGCTGCACGAGCTCGGCACCTCGGTCGACAGTGACGAGAAGCTCTACCACGAGCCCGACGAGCGGTACTGGGTGGGCGCCGGCTTCACGCGCAGCGACCGCTACCTCGTGATCGAGATCGGCTCGTCCATCACGTCCGAGGAGTGGCTGCTCGACGCCGACGACCTGCGCGGCGAGCCCCGCGTGGTGTGGCCGCGCGCAGAGGGCGTCGAGTACGAGTCCGCGCATGCCGTGATCGACGGCGAGGACGTGCTGTTCATCCTCCACAACGAGGGGGCGCTCGACTTCGAGCTGGTGCGGGTCGCGGCATCCGATCCGACCGGTGATCGCTCCGTCGTGATCCCCCACCAGCCCGGCCATCGCCTCCTGGGCGTCTCGACGTTCCGCGACTGGGGCGTGGTCGGCTACCGCCGCGGCGGACTCCCTCGCCTCGGCATGCTCGACTACGCGAGCGGCGCGGTGAGCGAGATCGAATTCGACGAGCCGCTGTACTCCGTCGGCACCGGTGGCAACCCCGAATGGGCACCGCCGCTGCTGCGTCTCGGCTACGGCTCATTCGTCACGCCCGGGACCGTGTTCGACTACGACGTCGCCACGGGCGAGCGGCTGCTGCGCAAGCGCCAGCCGGTGCTCGGCGGGTACGACCCCGGCGACTACGCGCAGGCACGAGTGTGGGCGACCGCCCAGGACGGGACCCGGATCCCGATCTCGCTCGTCTGGAAGCGCTCCTTCGGCGACGCCGGCGCCGCGCCCCGCCCGGTGCACCTCTACGGCTACGGCTCGTACGAGCACTCGATCGAGCCCGGGTTGTCGATCGCGCGGCTGTCCGAACTCGACCGGGGCGTGCTGTTCGCTGTGGCGCACGTCCGCGGCGGCGGCGAGATGGGCCGCCAGTGGTACGAGGACGGCAAGCTCCTCAGCAAGCGCAACACCTTCACCGACTTCGTCGACTGCGCCCGCCACCTGATCGACAACGGATACACGACGCCGGCGCAGCTGGTCGCCGAGGGCGGATCGGCCGGCGGCCTGCTGATGGGCGCCGTCGCGAACCTCGCCCCCGAGCTGTTCGCCGGGATCCTCGCCGTCGTGCCGTTCGTCGACGCCCTCACCACGGTGCTCGACCCGTCGCTGCCGCTGACGGTGATCGAGTGGGACGAGTGGGGCGATCCGCTGCACAACCCCGACGTGTACGCCTACATGAAGTCGTACTCGCCCTACGAGAATGTGCGGACGGATGCCTCGTACCCGAAGATCCTCGCAGTGACCTCGCTCAACGACACGCGTGTGCTCTACGTCGAGCCGGCGAAATGGGTCGCGCGCCTGCGCGAGGTCGGCGCCGACGCGCTCCTCAAGTGCGAGATGGTCGCCGGCCACGGCGGCGTCTCCGGGCGCTACAACTCCTGGCGCGAGCGAGCGTTCGAGCTGGCCTGGCTGCTCGACACGCTCGGCGTCGCCGACGCCTGACCCCGGGTCGGGTTCGGTTCGGGGAGCGGATGCCGCAGCATCCGCTCCCCTTCGTTGTTGCGCCACTCGTTGGATGACTACGCCACTTGCCCGCAACAGGTGTTCTGGCGGGTACAGGTCGATTCGCCGCGAGTTCGCCTACCTTCGCCGGAACACCTGTCCTGGGCAAGGAGCCGGGCGTTGCCCTTCGCTCGAGCCCGTCGCCCGAAACAGGTGTTCCGGCGCATGCAGGTCGGATTGACGCCCGTCGCCCTCCCTTCGCCAGAACACCTGTTCTGGGGAGGGTGGCGCCGACGGTCGGCGACTCCTCCACCGAAGAGGGGAACGGGACTTCTTCCCCCGATCGTCGGGACATCGTGCCTGACGCCGCTCTTCGGCGACAGGCTCGGCAACGTGGCTCAGATCGTCGAACCCGCCATCGTCGCCCGGCGCCGAGCGCTCATCGCATGGACGCGCCGGCGACACGGCGTGAGCCACACGTCGGATGCGCGAGCGGCGGGCTTCAGCCGGTACGAGATGGCCGACGCCGTGTCCTTCGGCGGGCTCGTACGTGTCCGTCGGTCGTGGCTCGTCACGCCGGACTGCGATCCTCGGCGCGTCATCGCCGCGTCCCACGGCGGCCGCGTGACGTGCGTGAGCGCCGCCGGACTGCTCGGGCTGTGGGTCCCGCCGGCCGAAGACGATGCCGGCGGCATTGCTCAGCCCATTCACGTCGCCGTTCCCGGCACCTCCTCACGACATCCGCGCGACGACACCGTGCTCCACTGGGCGACCGGACCGGCGCCGGTCGGCCGCAACATGACCGAGGAGCCGATCCTCAACGTGCTCTTCCATGTCGCCCACTGCCTGCCGCGATCGGACGCGCTCGCGGTGTGGGAGTCGGCGATCCGGAAGAAGCTGACCGACCCGGCGGTGCTTCGTCGTGTGGCTTGGCGGCGAGCGGAGGCGATCGCCTTGGCCGACCTCGCGTCGTCACTGTCCGACTCAGGTCTCGAGACGCGCTTCGTCGACGGAATGCGTCAGGCCGGAGTGGCGGTGCGGCAGCAGGCCTGGATCGACGGTCACCCGCTGGATGGACTCATCGGCGACTCGCTCGTCGTTCAGCTCGACGGCTTCGAGCACCACGGCAACCCGAGCGCCCGGCGCCGGGATCTCGCCGCCGACGCTCGTTTGGTCACGCGCGGCTTCGTGGTCCTCAGGTTCGACTATCAGCAGGTGCTGTTCGGATGGGACGTCGTGCGGGAGACGGTATTGACGGCGATGGCCCAGGGCGCACACGAGCGACCCGTCGCCCGGTACAGGTGATCTGGCGACCGCAGGACACATCGGGCAGGTGCCGCCCTGCCCTCGGCAGAACGCCTGTTCTCGGCGAGTGGCGAGGTGGAGGTGCCGGTGACGGATGCCGCGGGGCGGCGATCCGCGGAACCCCGGCGGCGGGATCAGCCGAAGAGCGCGGCGGCCTCTTCGTAGCGGTACAGCGGCACGGTGTTGAGCTCGCCGAGGGCGTCGGCGAACGGCACGCGCACGATGTCGGTGCCGCGCATGGCGACCATCTGGCCCCAAGCGCCGTCGACGACCGCGTCGGCGGCATGGAGGCCGAGGCGGGTCGCGAGCACGCGGTCGAAGCCCGAGGGCGAGCCGCCCCGCTGGATGTGACCCAGCACGGTCGAGCGCGTCTCGATGCCGGTGATGCGCTCGATCTCGGGCGCGATGATCTCGCTGATGCCGCCGAGGCGCGGACGATTGAAGGCGTCGAGGCCCTTGTCGCTGTAGGCCTCGTCCATGCCCTTGAGCGTGAAGCCCTCCGACACGACGATCAGCGGCGCACGGCCGCGGTCGTGGGCGCGCGAGACGAGGGCCGCGATCTCGTCGATCGACATCGGCACCTCGGGGATGCAGATCGCGTGGGCGCCGGCGGCCATGCCGGCGTGCAGCGCGATCCAGCCGACGTGACGGCCCATGACCTCGGCGACCATGCAGCGCTGGTGCGAGTCTCCCGTGGTGCGCAGGCGGTCCATCGCGTCGGTGGCGATGTTCACGGCGGTGTCGAAGCCGAAGGAGTAGTCCGTCGCCCGCAGGTCGTTGTCGATCGTCTTCGGAACGCCGAGCACGTTGATGCCGTCGTTCGAGAGGCGGTTCGCCGCCGCGAGGGTTC
The DNA here is from genome assembly GCF_042274785.1 of Microbacterium sp. NPDC056003. NCBI lineage: Bacteria > Bacillati > Actinomycetota > Actinomycetes > Micrococcales > Microbacteriaceae > Microbacterium > Microbacterium sp. NPDC056003. Next base: position 103,169 of record NZ_JBHJXQ010000003.1, read on the forward strand.
CCTCGCCGCCGATCGCGATGATGCCGTCGAGGCGGTGGCCGTACATGGTCTTCGCGATGTTCTCGGCGCCGCCGCGCGGCCCCTCGTACGGATTCGTGCGCGAGGTGCCGAGGATCGTGCCACCGACCTTCGAGAGGCCCTTGACCTCGTGACGCGTCAGCGGGAAGAAGTCGCCGTCGACGACCCCGCGCCAGCCGTCGCGGATGCCGACGAACTCGAGGTCGTACGTCGTCGTCCCCTTGAGCACGACGCCGCGGATGACCGCGTTGAGTCCGGGGCAGTCACCGCCGCTGGTCAGGATGCCGATCTTCATAGCTGTGTTCCTCGCTGTCGGGAGAAGAGGGTCGGCGACGCTGCCTCCCCCGACATTAGTGCCGGATGACTCGCCCTGCCACACGAGCGGTCAGGGCGCCACCCTCACCCAGCCTTCGTCGGCGCGCACCCAGCGCTGCTCGTCCGCGGGCCGGGCCAGCGTCCCGCGGAACCAGAATGTCTCGTCGGGGTTCCAGCCCGCCAGCACGGTGGCCCGCTCGCCGTCCACGTCGATCGGGCGCGTGGCCGCCGTGAGGTACCCGAGCACGGTGAGATGCACGGCATCCGCCTCGGCAGCGACGCTCCGCCAGTCGGGGATCACCCACGATCCGACGCGGCCGGTGACGCGGTACCAGTCGTGGCGGCGGGCGGCAGATACATCGAGCGGATGCTGCCGGCACAGCGCCGCCCAGTCGTCGGGGCCGGTGATCTCGATCACGCGCGCGGGATGCCCGTCGACGGGCACCGCGAAGGCCGCGTCGTCACGGAACGAATCCTCCTCGAACCATAGCCGGGCTGGACCGTCCGCACCGAGAGCGCGCGTCGTGCGGACGAGGCCGTGCGGCGGGATCGACCACCAGATGCCCGACCAGTTCGCGGTGGGGTCGGCGGGGCGCTCCCGCGCAGCCCGGGCCTCGTCGAGGGTGTCCCGGTGCCACGCGGCGAGTGCCGCGTCGAGGTCATCGGCCGGACGGGCGCCACCCTCCCACGGCAGCGTCCACTGGCCGGTGATCTCGACCCCGGTCGCCCACCACGCGGCGGCCTGCGACGCCGCGATCAGCGCCGCAGCCGGACCCAGCGCCTCGCGCACCGAAGGAAGAGCCGCCAGCAGGTCCTCGCCATCCGGCGGCTGCCAGTACATGGCGCGGTCGACGCTCGCCTGAAGCGCGTCGCGCAGCCGCTGCGGGGTCGGCGGCAGGAGCGGCATCGATCGGAGCGCGTCCGCGGCGCCGTCGACGGTCACGGCCGGCGGTTCGAACGCGGCGCTGGCCGTCTCCGCTCCGTCTTCGCCGATGGTCAGGACGACGCCGCGATCGGCGGGGTCGGTGAGCGCATGCGCGGCCCAGAAGACCGCGGTCGAGGCATCCCGCCCCTCGTCCGTGTCGGCGTCGAGAGCGCACGCCCGCGCATACTCGAGGCACAGCCGACGACCGCGCGGACCCGCGAGCAGCAGATCCGCATCGAAAGCCATCCGGTCACCCTAGCCGGTGGCGCATGAGGCACACCGCGCCGCAGACGGTCGACACGCGAACGGCGCCCCCCTCGCGTACGCGAAGGGGGCGCCGAGTCCGAACCCGAACCTCAGTCCGCGCCGAGCGCCTGACGTGTCAGGTGCATGAGCGCAGACAGCTGCACGGAGTCGCTCGACTGCGGGTCGACGGCCTCGCCGTCGAGCGCGCGGGCGGCGAGGCCCTGCTTCGAGTCGATGAGCTCGGCGATCTTCGTGTCGATCGTGTGCGCGGCGATGATCCGCCACGCGGTCACGGGCTCGTCCTGACCGATGCGGTGCACGCGGTCGATCGCCTGGGTCTGCTCGGCGGCCGTCCATGACAGCTCGGCGAGCACGACGTTCGACGAGGCCTGCATGTTGACGCCGACCCCCGCCGCGGTGAGCGAGCAGACGGCGATGCCGACGTCGGGGTCGCTGTTGAAGGCGTCGATGGCCTGCTGACGCGCGGTGGTTGCCTGGTCGCCGCGCAGTGACACGGTCTTGAGACCGGCTGCGGTGAAGTGCGCCTCGGCGGCGTCCATCACGTCGATGTGCTTCGCGAAGAAGACGACCTTGCCCACCGAGCGCTGCAGCTGCACGGCGTAGTCGGCCGCGAGGAGCGCCTTCGCCTGACCGATCTTGCGCACCATCGTGAACACGTTCTCGGAACCCGTGCCGGCGGCCTTGGACTCCTCGAGCTCGTTCTGCGCGACGAGCCGCACGATGTCGCCGTCGACCTCGCCCGGGGCGAGGCCGCGGTCGCCGCGCGCCTCGATGATGCGGCGGTAGCGGGCGGCGAGCCGCTCGCCCAGCTCGCGCTCGGCCTGGCGGATCGACCGGCCGTACTCGTCGTCGAGTTCGACGGGGAGGTCGGCGATGAGCTTGTCGGGCAGGTCGGCCGCGACATCCTTCTTCTTCCGCCGCACGATGCCCATAGAGATCACGGCATCACGGGCTTCGGGGTAGAACGCCTTGTCGGCGGGGGTCAGCCCCGTCTCGTCGAGCTTCTCCATCAGCACCGGACCGGGCTTCTCACCCGTCGTCCAGCCGAGGAAGCGCCAGATCGCGTCGAAGTCCTCGACGTCGTTGATCAGCGGCGTTCCCGTGAGCGCCAGCAGCAGCGGGTTGCGCACCTGCTCGCGGATGCGCGAGGCGAGGGCGAGCACATTCTGCGAGCGCTGCGACGTGAGGTTCTTGATGAAGTGCGCCTCGTCGACGACCATGCCCTTGAGTCCGAGGTCGCCGAGCCACGACAGGTGGCGGTCGAGGATCTCGTAGTTGACGATGAACACGTCGGCGAACGCGTCGATGTTCTCGCCGTCACCGTGGATCACGGTCGCGCGGCGCTGCGGGGTCCAGCGCTCGACCTCGCGTGCCCAGTTCATCTTGACGACATTGGGGACGACGGCGAGCAGCGGGTACGCATTGGCGACGGATGCTGCGAGCACCGACTCCGCCGTCTTGCCGAGGCCCGGCTCGTCGGCGAGCAGGAAGCTGCGGTGTCCGTGGCGCACGGCCTCGAGGAACCGCGACTGGTGCGGCATGACCTCGAGGTTCTTCGGCGACAGGCGGTCGAACTCGGGGACGGGCGGCAGGTCCATCGTCGCGCTTCCGCCGCCGGCGCCGGTCTCGAAGGCTTTGTAGAGCGGGCCCATGAGCTCCCAGCCGTCCAGACGGCGGCGCGGGGTCTCCTTCGGCGCACGGGCGGTGAGGTCGGGGGCAAGGAACGGGTTCGCCTCGCGGCGCGCCTCGACCTGCGGCGGGATGACCTGGCGCTCGGCGAGCGCGGCCGGCACGACCGTCGCGGCGACCGGGGCGACGTCGGTGATGATGAGCTCGTCGGGCGGCAGCTCGGCCCCCGACTCGAGCAGCCAGTCGCGGCGCATGCGGCGTGCGACCGGCGACGTGGCCTGGTCGACCTCGAGCAGCTGGATCAGCGACGTGTCGCGCGCTGCGGTCTTGGCGAGGATCGTCGCCACACCGTCGAGCCGCTTGAGCAGCTCGGCGCGCGCGGCGTCGGTCACCGAGGTGTCGGATTTCACGCGGGCGCGCTCCTCGCGCACCAGGAACGCGATCACCTGGAACTTGACGCGGTTGGTCGGCCCGAGCTTGCCTCGCTGGGCCTTGGCCTCGACCTCGCGCACCTTGCGGGCGAGGATCGGGATGATGGGCGCCTCGTCGTCGCGACGCGAGGAAGACGACTTCCGGCGTCGCTGAGACGTCTGGGCGGGTGCCGTGGGCGGCATGCTCCTCCTGAGCGTGAGTGCCGGGGAAACCGGCGATGATCGGTGCGAGACCGAAGTTCTGCGATGCTCCCGCGGGCGGCGCAAGCGCCGTCGCGAACGCGGGACGGGTGGTTCTCGCCGACGGCCACGGGCACTCGCTTCAGCGAGCTGTGGCGTCCCCAGCGGATTCCCTGCGGCCCAGTCTAGCGGAATCGGGGGTCTCAGCCCCAGAGCGTGTCGACGATGTCTTCCGTGTAGCCGTCGGGGTGGAAGTTGATCCACGCCGTCGACACCCAGCCACCACCGCCGATGTAGTGCGTCTCGCCGCTGGTGTACTCCTCGTCGTCGAGGGTCACACCCTTCTGCTCCATCGAGCAGATCGTGCCGTCGCCGAGGGTGGTGCAGTCGAACCCGCCGGAGCGGAGCTGCTCGTCGACGAACGCCGTCTGGTCGGCGTCGACGGCGGTCACGTTGGTCGCGAGGCCGAACTCGCTCGGCTGGCCCCACGAGCAGCGCAGTGTGGGAAGCCCGCTGTCGATGACCTCGAGCAGGTCGACGTCCTGTGTCGAGAGCATCGTGACGCCGGGGTCGTTCAGCGGCGGGTTCTCGTCCTCGAGGGTCGCGAGCATGCCCGCCGAGTAGATCTCCTCGCATGTGGCCGGGACGACGAACGCGGCAGCGGTGGGAGTGGGCGTGGCAGTGGGCGTGACCGTCGGGGTCGCCGTCGCAGTCGTGGTGGGCGTCGCCGATCGGGTCGGCGACGCCGACGGCTCCGGCCGGCAGCCTGCGAGCGCCGCGGCGATCGCGATCAGCGCGACGGCTCCGACCAGTGTGCGGCTCGCGTCTCGGCGACGGCCCTGCGACATGACATCCCCCTGGATCCTCTGTGGTGCGCCTTCGACCCTACGCCGTGGCGTGCCGTCAGCGTGTCGGCGCACGCCGCAAACGTGCACGCCGCCACACGCGCACGCCGCACACCCGCACCGCGAGCGCACCTCCGCGACCGCTCCCGGCGGGAGGATGCTCCGGCCTCAGCGCTTCCCCGCCGACGCGCTCTGCCACTCCGACAGGGTGCGCGGGTCGTCGGTGACGATGCCGTCGACGCCGAGGGCGGTGACGGCGTCCCACTGGGCGTCCTTGTTCAGCGTGTACACCACCACCCGGGTGCCCTCGGCGTGGAGCGCGTCGACGACCTCGGGGCGGGCGAGCACCGCCTTCCGGTCGACGATGATTCCCCGGGCACCGGCCTGCTGGGTCGCGGTCACGACGTCCTTCGGCAGGTGCTTGAGGATGAGCAGTCGCGGCACGACGTCGGAGGCCGCGGCCGACAGGGCGAGGCTGCGCGCGTCGAAGCTCGCGATCGCCACGCGCGATGCGAGGTCGCGCGACGTGACCTCGGCAAGCGCGCGGCCGGCGGCCGCGGCATCCCACTCCCCCTTCAACTCGATGATGGCGCGACCCCCGGACTGCGCGAGCAGGTCGAGGAACTCGACCAGCGTCGGCACGCGCGTGCCGGCGAAGCTCGGATCGAACCACGATCCGGCGTCGAGCGCGCGCACCTCGGCGAGGGTGAGGGAGTCGAGGCGTCCGGTGCCGTTCGTCGTGCGGTCGACCTTGGCGTCGTGCATCAGCACGGGATGCCCGTCCGCGGTGAGCGCGACGTCGACCTCGACGTACTCGAAGCCGCCTGCGAGCGCGGCGGAGACGGCCGCCAGCGTGTTCTCGGGCGCCGTCGCGCCGCCGCCGCGGTGGCTCGCGATGAACGCGGCATCGCCCGGGGTGCGTGGATCGCCGAGCAGTTCGGTCGCGCTGACCCTGGCGGGACTCGCGCCGAGGAAGGCGATCACAAGGCTCACGACAGCGAGCACGCACACGACGAGCAGGGCGTGGATCCGGTCGCGTGGGCGATCGGAAGCCGCGGAGTAGGGCATCGGGCATGTCCTCCGGGTCTTTCACCACGTCTCCGTCGACGTGGGTGCGGACCACTCTACATGCGCCGTTACCTTTTCGTTACTTAGTTTTCGCGCGGGTTTTCCGCACGGCGTCCCAGAGGGCGTCGGCGACCTCGCGCTTCGAGCCGCGCGCGTCAGCGACGACCTCGCCGCCCGCGTCGAGCAGCACCACTTCGTTGTCGTCGGACTCGAATCCCCTCGACCACCCGACGTGGTTCACAGCGAGCAGATCGGCGCCCTTGCGTGCCGCCTTGCGGCGTCCGCGGTCGAGCAGCGTCTCGCCGTCGCCCGGCGTCTCGGCCGCGAAGCCGACCACCGTCTGGCCGTCGAGGCGCGCGCGCACGAGACCCGCCAGGATGTCGTCGTTCTCGATCAGGTGCAGCGTGATCCCCGGGCCCGTGGCCGCTTCCTTCGCCAGCTTCGCGTCGGACACCTCCGCCACGCGGTAGTCGGCGACCGCCGCCGCCATGACGATCACGTCGGCGCCGGGTGCGGCATCCGTCACCGCATCCCGGAGTTCGATCGCGGTTCCCGCGCGCAGGACCGTCAGGCGGGGATGAGCGGATGCCTCGGCCAGCACGCCCTCGTCGACGTGGGCGGCGATGAGCACGACGTCGGCACCGCGGTCGGCGGCCGAGAGCGCCACGGCGATCCCCTGCTTGCCGCTCGAACGATTGCCGATGAAGCGCACCGGATCGATCGGCTCCCGCGTGCCGCCCGCGGTGACGACGGCGCGCAGTCCGGTGAGGTCACCCGCCGGTGCGGCGACGGCGGCGAGCGCCTCCTCGAAGATCTGCTCGGGCTCCGACATGCGTCCCGGCCCACTGTCGCCGCCGGTGAGCTCGCCGTCGGCGGGTCCGACCATGATCACGCCCCGCGACCGCAGCGTGGCGATGTTCGCGACCGTCGCGGGGTGCCGCCACATCTCGGTGTGCATCGCCGGTGCCACGACGACCGGTGCCGTGGTCGCGAGTAGGGTCGTTCCCAGGAGATCGTCCGCCAGGCCGGTGGCCATCTTCGCCAGGGTGTTCGCGGTGGCGGGCGCCACGATCACGAGATCGGCCGACTGGCCGAGCGCGACGTGGCGGACGCGCGCGACGTCATCGTGGACGGAGGTCGTCACGGGGTGACGGCTGATCGCCTCCCACGTCGGCAGTCCGACGAAGCGCACGGCATCGTCGGTCGGCACGACGTGCACCTCATGGCCCTCCTTCACGAGGAGGCGCACGAGGTGCACCGTCTTGTAGGCGGCGATCCCGCCCGTGACTCCGACGACGACGAACACCATCCGATCTTGGCACGACCTCGATCCCCGCAGACAGGAGACGCCCGCTCGATGTGCACCGTGGTCATCCGCGTTCCCGAATCTGCTTCTGAGCCGACGCGTGTGCTGGCGATCCGCGACGAGGATCCCGAGCGCCCCTGGAACGCGCTCGGCCCCTGGTGGCCCGAGAACGAGGGCGTCGTGGGGGTGCGCGATGCGCGCGCCGGCGGCGCGTGGCTGGCGGCGGATCCCGCGACGCTCCGGCTGTCGGTGCTGCTGAACCGTGCGGATGTCGCGACCCGGCCGGAATCGGAGCTCATCTCGCGCGGCGGAATCGTGCTCGAATCGGTGCTCGACCGATCGCCCGAGGGCGAGCCGCCGACACACGGCTTCAACCTCGTCGAGGTGCGGGCCAACGGCTCGCGGGTGCTGACCTGGGACGGCGACGTGCTGCGCGTGACCGACCTCGCACCGGGCACGCACATGATCGCCCACGACGACGTCGACGACCCCGCGACCCCGCGCATCGCGCGCTGGCTCGACGACTTCCGGGCCGCGCCCGTCGGCGGCGGAGAGCGATGGTGGGATGCCTGGCTCGGCGTGCTCCGGCGTTCGGCCGAGCTCGAGCCGACGGACGATCGCGCGATCATCCGCGACAACCGGCCGCTCGGCTACCCGACGCTCTCGCTGCTGGCGTGCGTCGCGTCGGTGTCGCGGGACGGGCTCGAAGTCGCCTACGGCGAACTGGCCGAGCCCGGCCACTGGGACGAACTCGACCTGGCCTGACCGCGCGCGGTCGTCGGGTCGCCTTCACGCGGCCGAAGCCCGCCCGCGGTCAGATCAGGCTCTTGGTGTGCCAGACCGTCTTCGTCTCCGTAAACGCGGCGATGCGCTCGAGGCTCGGGGACGCGGCATCCTTCCCCTGCTCGGGCGGGAGCACCCGAGTGAGCGTCTCGGCGGCCGCGATCTGCAGGTCGATCCAGTCGAGATCGCCTGCTCCGACCAGGTCGAGGCCGTGCACGTCGGGGTGCGATGCGAGCCACGGCGCGATCTCGGCGGGCGAGCCCGTGAGCACGTTGACCACTCCCCCGGGCACATCGCTCGTCGCGAGCACCTCGGCGAGGCTGATAGCCGACAGCGGGAAGCGCTGGGATGCGATGACGACGACCGAGTTGCCCGACACGAGCGCGGGCGCGATGGCCGACACGAGCCCGACGAGCGCGGTGTCCTGCGGCGCGACGACCGCGACGACGCCGGTGGGCTCGGGCACCGAGATGTTGAAGTACGGGCCGGCGACCGGGTTGCCGTTGCCGGCGACCTGGCCGAACTTGTCGCACCAGCCGGCGTACCAGACCCAGCGATCGATCGCCTCGTCGACCTCGGCGGTGGCGGCGGCGGACGAGACGCCGGTCTGCTGCACGATCTCGTCGACGAACTGCGCCTTGCGGCCCTCGAGGATCTCGGCGACGCGGTACAGCACCTGGCCGCGGTTGTAGGCGGTCGCTCCCGCCCAGCCCTTCACGGCCCCACGAGCGGCGGTGACGGCGTCGCGGGCGTCCTTGCGCGACGCGAGCGCCGCGTTCGCCAGGAAGTCGCCCTTGGTCGAGACGACCTCGTACGTGCGCCCCGACTCACTGCGCGGAAAGGCTCCGCCGATGTAGAGCTTGTACGTCTTCGGCACGGTCAGTCGCTTGCTCACGCCGCCGCTCCCTTCAGGTAAGCCAGCAGGCCGTGCCTGCCGCCCTCTCGGCCGTAACCCGACTCCTTGTAGCCGCCGAACGGCGAGGACGGGTCGAAGCGGTTGAACGTGTTCGCCCAGATGACGCCGGCGCGCAGGCGGTCGGCGACCGCGAGGATGCGCGATCCCTTGTCGGTCCAGATGCCGGCAGAGAGGCCGTAGGGCGTGTTGTTCGCCTTCTCGATGGCCTCGCCCGGAGTGCGGAACGTCAGCACCGAGAGCACCGGGCCGAAGATCTCGTCGCGTGCGATGCGATGGCTCGCCTGCACGTTGGTGAAGATCGTCGGTGCGAACCAGAACCCGTTCTCGGGGATCACGCAGTCTGCGCTCCAGCGCACCGCCCCCTCCTCCTCGCCGATGCGGCTGAGCTCGCGGATGCGGTCGAGCTGCTCACGCGAGTTGATCGCGCCGATGTCGGTGTTCTTGTCGAGCGGGTCGCCCAGCCGCAACGTCGACAGACGCTGCTTCAGCCGATCCACGACCTCGTCGTGCACCGACTCCTGCACCAGCAGGCGGCTGCCCGCGCAGCACACGTGCCCCTGGTTGAAGAAGATGCCGTTGACGATGCCCTCGATCGCCTGATCGATGGGGGCGTCTTCGAACACGATGTTCGCGGCCTTGCCGCCCAGCTCGAGTGTGAGCTTCTTGTCGGTGCCGGCGACGGCCTTCGCGATCTCGCGACCGACCGGCGTCGAGCCGGTGAAGGCGACCTTGTTGACATCGGGATGCCGCACCAGAGCTGCGCCGGTCGCGCCGGCACCGGTCACGATGTTCACGACACCCGGCGGCAGGTCGGCCTGCTGCAGGATCTCGGCGAAGATGAGGGCCGACAGCGGCGTGGTCTCGGCGGGCTTGATCACGACGGTGTTGCCGGCGGCGAGCGCCGGAGCGATCTTCCATGCGAGCATGAGCAGCGGGAAGTTCCACGGGATGACCTGACCGGCCACGCCGAGCGAGCGCGGGTTCGCGCCGAGGCCCGCGTAGTCGAGCTTGTCGGCCCAGCCGGCGTAGTAGAAGAACCAGGCGGCGACGAGCGGAACGTCGACGTCGCGGCTCTCCTTGATGGGCTTGCCGTTGTCGAGGCTCTCGGCCACGGCGAGCTCCCTCGCGCGCTCTTGCACGAGACGGGCGATGCGGAAGAGGTACTTGCCGCGGTCACGGCCGCTCAGCTTGGACCACGTCTTGTCGTACGCGCGGCGCGCCGCCGCGACGGCGGCGTCGACATCGGCGTCGGTCGCCGTGGCGATCGTGGCGATGTGCTTCTCGTCGGCGGGCGAGATCGAGGCGAACGACTCGCCGCCCCCCGGTCGGAACTCACCGTCGATGAACAGCCCGTACTCGTCGCGCAGATTGAGGATCGCCCGCGATTCGGGGGCGGGTGCGTATTCGAGGAAACTCATGATTCTCCTGGTTGCCTGAGCTCGTGGGAGCGTCAGTCGATCGTCACGTAGTCGGTGCCGGAGTAGTGCCCGCTCGCGAGCTTCTGACGCTGCAGCAGCACGTCGTTGAGCAGGCTGGAGGCGCCGTAGCGGAAGAGGTGCGGCTGCAGCCACTCCTCGCCCACGGTCTCGGCGACGGTCACGAGGTACTTGATGGCATCCTTGGAGGTGCGGATGCCGCCTGCCGGCTTCACCCCGACCTTCTCGCCGGTCGCGCGGTGCCAGTCGCGCACGACCTCGAGCATGAGGAGGGTCACCGGCAAGGTGGCCGCGGGCTGCACCTTTCCGGTGGACGTCTTGATGAAGTCGCCCCCGGCGAGGATCGACAGCCACGACGCGCGCTTGACGTTGTCGTAGGTGTTGAGCTCGCCTGTCTCGAGGATGACCTTCAGCGACGCGTAGGTGCCGTCCTCCCGACGGCAGGCTTCCTTCACGCGCGCGATCTGGTCGAACACCAGGCCGTAGCGCCCGGCGAGGAAGGCACCGCGGTCGATGACCATGTCGATCTCGTCGGCTCCCGCGGCGACGGCGTCGGCCGTGTCGGCGAGCTTGATCTCGAGCGACGACCGGCCGCTCGGGAACGCGGTCGCGACCGCCGCCACGCTCACGCCGCCCTCGTCGGGGTCGCCGTGCGCGGCGCCGAGCGCCTCGACCGCATAGGGCACCATGTCGCCGTAGACGCACACCGCTGCCACGCGCGGGCAGGTCGGGTCGGAGGCATCCGGATTCAGTGCCTTCGCGACCAGCGACCGCACCTTGCCGGGCGTGTCGGCGCCTTCGAGCGTCGTGAGGTCGATGAGCTCGATGATCTTGTCGAGCGCCCACGCCTTGGACGTGGTCTTGATGGAGCGGGTGCCGAGGCCGGCCGCGCGCTGTTCGAGGCCGACGGCGTCGACGCCGGGCAGGCCGTGGAGGTAGCGCCGCAGCGTCGTGTCGTCTGGCTCTCCACCGAGCAGCGCGACAGCCCGCTCGGGCAGTGTCTGCAGGTCGGTCCGGCTCATGGTGCTCCCTCTGTCGTGTGGCGTGGGCGAGGGCGAGGCTGCCTCACCCGCTCGCGCGCGTCGCTGTCCGCTCATCCGCCATCATCCTCGAGTGCCTCAGCAGGACGATCACCCCGATTCCGACGACCACCACGAACGCGATGGTCAGGCTCGTGAAAGCGAACCAGTTGTCGTCGAGGGCCAGGACGATCCCTGCCGCGATGACCGCGATCGCCGCGGCCGCCAGCTTGGACGCGAACTTCAAGCCTACCCCGGGTGTGAGGCGCCCGGCGGGCGCGTCGCCCCTCGCGAGGATGAGGTCGGCGAACGCGTCGAGCGTGGCCAGCAGTGAGGCGGAATAGGCCACCGCGCACCCGAGCGCACCCCAGAGGTTCACGGGGTTCGCGGCAGCATCCGCAGCGGCGAGGATGTCGAGGCCTGGCACGCCTCGATCGTAGGCCCGCGCGCGCGGCGAGGTCTATGGGCGCCGCTCAGCTGAGCGCGGTGCGCACCTCGGTGACGTCATGGGTCATCTGGCGGATGAGCGCGTCGATGCCGTCGAACGCGACCATTCCACGGATGCGGCTCGCGAACTGGATCTCGACACGGTGCCCGTACAGGTCGAGGTCGGTCTCGTCGAGCACGTAGGCCTCGACCTGCCGCACCGGCACGTCGTCGAAGGTCGGGTTCGTCCCGATGCTGATGGCGGCCGGATAGCGGATGCCGCGACGCAGGCCATCGGGTGAGCCCTCGTCGATCAGCCACCCGGCGTAGACGCCGTCCGCCGGCACGAATCCCTCGCACTCGGAGGACAGGTTGGCAGTGGGGAAGCCGAGCTCCCGGCCCCGCTTGAGTCCGTGGACGACCTCGCCCCACACCGACGGCACGCGGCCGAGCAGCTTGGCGGCCGTCTCGACGTCGCCTTCGGCGAGGAGCTCGCGGATCCAGGTCGACGACACGCGGCGGCCGGCGTCGATCGCACGGACGTCGTCGACCACGTCGACGGTGAAGCCGAACTCGCGACCGAGCTCGGCGAGGAGCCCGGGGTCGCCCGCTCCCCCGCGTCCGAACCGGAAGTCGCGGCCGACGAGGACGGTCCGCACGCCCAGGGCGCCGACCAGGACGTGCTCGACGAACGCCCGCGCAGGAAGGTCGGCGAGGTCGCGGTCGAAGCGCAGGAGAAGCGTCGCGTCGATCCCCGTCTCAGCCAGCAGCTGCAGCTTCTGGTGCACGCCGATCAAGTCGGCGGGGCAGATCTCCGGTCGCAGAAGCGCGAGCGGGTTGCGGTCGAATGTCACAGCCACGACACGTGCGCCGCCGGTGGCGGCGTCGACGCGGGCTCGATCGATGACCGCACGGTGACCGGTGTGGACGCCGTCGAACTTTCCGATGGCGACCACCGACGGGCCGAACCCTGCGGGTATCTCCGCCGGGTCGTGGAAGACGATCATGCTCCGACCGTCGCCTGCTCGGGTGCGACGCCGTTCGCCGCCGGGCGGTGGGTGATGAGCCACCACAGCCCGAAGAACGGCAGCACGAGCGGCACGAACAGGTATCCGAGCCCGAACCACGACCACACGGTCGGGTGGGCGAAGAGCTCGGGCAGGAGGAACGAGAGGGCACCCACGATGAGGACGCCCGCGAGCTCGAAGACGATCGCGATCCACGCGACGAGGTACCACCCGCGCGATCCGGCGAACACGAGCGCCAGCGTCGCGACGATGTAGACGACTGCCGAGATCGCGGAGAGCGTGTAGGCGAGCGGGGCCTCGTCGAAGCTCTGGACGATCTGGACGAAGGATCGTCCTGTAGCGGCGAGGGCCATGATCGCGTACACGATGACGAGGACGCGGCCGATTCCGGTCATGCGGCGGCGGGGACGGGCGGGGGAGGTCATGTCGCGTCAATCCTAGTTGCGCCCGCGATGCGCTCCGTGCCCGTTGGTCACATACGCCTCATTCGCCACTCGAATGGACAGACACACCGATAAGTGACAATATTCACAGCACGGAACCCGACCGCACCACCTGTCCGTCCTCGATGCCGATAGAGAACACCATGCGATCGATCCGTCCTGCCCTGCTCGCGGGAACAGCCGCCCTGGCCCTGGCCCTCGGGGGCATCGCCCCCGCTGCCGTCGCCGCCCCGCACCCCGCCGCTGCGCATCCCGCCGCGGCGGTCACCGCGACCGCGGCGACGACCTTCCGCCAGCCGATCGCCGCGAAGACCTACACCGTGTCGTCCTTCTTCGGACCGAGGTGCATCCCCGTTCCCGGGGCGTCCACGTTCCATAACGGAGTGGACCTCGCAGCGAAGTCCGGCACGCCGATCTATGCCATCGCCGCAGGGGTCGTGACCGCCACAGTGAGCGGCACGGCCTCCCGCGTGGGGTACATCTCGGTGCGCCACGTGATCAGCGGCGTGGAGTACACGTCGAAGTATCTGCACATCTGGTCGGCGACGACCCGCGTCAAGGTGGGCCAGAAGGTCACCGCCGGCCAGCGCATCAGCGAGGTCGGCAACAGCGGCATCTCGTCGGGAAGCCACCTGCACCTGGAACTGTGGCGCGCCACGCCGACCGGCTCCGTGGCCGAGAACGCCGCCGCGTTCCTGCAGGCGCGGGGCGTCGACCTCTACAAGTCCGCGACCGCCGTCTACGCCGGCAACGCGCCGGCCACCTGCACCTACTACACGACGACGGGCGTCAACTTCCGCACCGGACCGTCGACCTCGTCCTCGGTCCTGCGCCTGCTGCCCAAGGCCACGGCGATGGTGCACGTGCCCGGGCGGATCACGTCGGGCTTCATCCCGGTGAAGATCGGCACGCAGACGGGCTGGGTCTCGTCGAGCTACGTGTCGCCGGTGAAGCCCGCCGTCCCCGCGCCGGCCGTCGTCCCGCCCACCACACCGCCGCCGGTCGTCGCAACGGGCACCTACGCCGCCACGGCCGCGCTGAACCTCCGCGCGAGCCCGTCCACGTCCGCAGCGCGTGTGCTCCTGATCCCGAAGGGCGCGAACGTCGGCAAGATCCTCGAGTCCCGCACGGTGTGGCGCAAGGTCAGCTACGCCGGCAAGACCGGGTGGGTGCACTCGGCGTATCTCGCCAAGCGCTGACCTGACGCCGGCTCAGGCGAGCTGGACGGTCCAGATCGTGTACATGCGCCACACCATGACGGCGACCGCGAGCGCGGCGATGCCCATGATCACCGTGCTCCAGCGACTGCGCTCGAGCAGCGCCCAGCCCACCCCGGCGATCGGCAGGAGCGCCGCCGAGACGAGGTAGACCCAGAACTCCAGCAGGCTGCCCGTGGGCGAGTTCCCGACGAGGGGGGCCACGATCCCCATGACGATCTGCACGATCAGCAGCAGTTCGAGCAACGCGAGCGCGCCGACGGTGAAATCGCTCGGACGACGGCCGGCGAGTCCGGCGATGACGCAGAACAGTCCGGCGATCACGGCGACAGCCACCTGCACGATCGTGAACCACAGGATCATCGGGGGGCCTCCTCGGGCATGTTCATCGAGCTCTTGACGTCGTCTGCGCGCTTCTCGACGACGCCGACCAGCGCGCCGTCGGGATCGATCGCCGCCGCGGGCTGAGAGCCCAGGCGCACCGCGGCGCCTGCCAGCCGCTTGCCGTGACGCAGATCGCGTGCTTCCTCGGCCGTCACGTCGAAGCGGCTCAGCACGGCGGTCGCGGCGGCAGCGGGCGCGACGAGCTGAGCGCCGTCGATCGCCTCGGCGGACGCCGCCTGCGCGACCTCGAACGGCCCGATCCGCGTGCGGCGCAGCGCGGTGAGGTGCCCGCCGACGCTGAGGACCGCACCCAGATCACGGGCGAGCGAGCGGATGTAGGTGCCGCTCGAGCAGTCCACGACCACGTCGAGATCGACCACTGCTCCCTCGCGCCGCTCCGACAGGACGTCGAAGCGGGACACCGTGACATCGCGCGCCTTCAGCTCGACCTGCTCTCCCGCCCGGGCGAGGTCGTAGGCGCGCCGCCCGTCGACCTTGATGGCGGAGTAGGTGCTCGGCACCTGCGAGATGCGGCCCGTCAGTGCGGCGATCTCCTCGGTGATGCGCGAGGAGGCGAGGGACGAGGCATCCGTCACCGTCACGGTCTCGCCGTCGGCGTCGTCGGTGTCGGTAGCTACGCCGAGCCGGATGGTGGCCTCATAGGTCTTGTCGAGCCCGACCATGAAGGTGAGCAGGCGCGTCGCGCCTTCGACGCCGAGCACGAGCAGTCCCGTCGCCATCGGATCGAGCGTGCCGGCGTGGCCGATCTTGCGCGTTCCCAGCGCGCGCCGGGCGCGCGCGACGACGTCGTGAGAGGTCATCCCGCCGGGCTTGTCGACGAGGAGGATGCCGGATGCCGCCATCAGCAGAAGTCCCGGTACGCGCGGCGCGGGTGGGCGAGATCGCTGTTGTCGACGATGGCGGATGCCGCGAGCTGGGGCTTCGCCTCACGGAGATACAGTTCCTGGCCCTGGCGATACCGCGCGTTCGCCGGCGCCGCGGGATCCGGGTCGCTTCCGTCGCGGATCGCCATGCGGGCGCACGCGACGGACTCGGGCACGTCGAGCCAGACCGACCAGTGCCACAGGTTCTTCAGCTCGGGACGGTGGAGGAAGATGCCGTCGACCACCAGCACCGCGTCGCGCGGGGCTGTCACCCACTGCGACTCGACCACGGCGTCGCGCACGTGGTCGAACGCGGCGAGCTGGAATCCCGTCGTCGCAGCCGTCTGGGCGCCGTCGAGGAACGGGTCGATCAGCACGCGGCGGAACGTCGCGTAATCGTACGAGTCGTAGTAGTAGCCCTCGGGGCTTCGGCGCCCGCGGGCGTAGCGCTCCGCACGGGGCCGGTGGAACCCGTCGATGCTCGCGCGGAAGACCGCCGCGCCTTTCTCGGCGAACACCTCGGCGAGGCCGTCTGCGAACGTCGATTTCCCGGCACCGTCGATCCCGTCGACGGCGACGATCACCCGTCCGCGCGGGTAGTCGCGCTGCACCTCGTCACGCAGCTCGCGCCACAGCGTGGTGGCGGGCGTGACGGGCAGGCGCATGACTCCAGCCTAGGCTGAAGGCATGCCCGACCTCGCGCCGCCGCTCATCGCGTGGTACCGCGAGAACGCCCGCGACCTGCCGTGGCGACGCCCCGGCTTCGGTGCATGGGGCGTGCTGGTGAGCGAGTTCATGCTGCAGCAGACGCCGGTCGATCGCGTGATCCCCCACCTCGCCGCCTGGCTCGAGCGATGGCCATCCCCCGCCGACCTCGCGGCCGCCGCACCGGCCGACGCGGTACGCCAGTGGGCGAACCTCGGATATCCGCGGCGGGCGCTCTGGCTGCACCGCGCGGCGGTCGAGATCCGCGACCGTCACCACGGCGCCGTGCCGCGCGATGTGCACGCTCTGCTGGCGCTCACCGGCATCGGCGATTACACCGCGCGGGCGGTCGTCGTCTTCGCCTACGGCGGGCGGGAGCCCGTGGTCGACACCAACACGCGCCGCGTGCTCGCTCGGGCCGTCGACGGGCGCTCGCAGCCCGCGCCGCCTGCCAAGCGCGACCTCGCCGCGATGGACGCGATCCTCCCCCCGAGCGACGCCGACGCCGCGATCGTCAATGCGGCCGCCATGGAGCTCGGCGCCGTCGTGTGCACCGCACGGGCGCCTCGGTGCGACGCCTGCCCGATCGCGGACCGCTGCGCGTGGC
The DNA here is from genome assembly GCF_042274785.1 of Microbacterium sp. NPDC056003. Lineage (NCBI taxonomy): Bacteria > Bacillati > Actinomycetota > Actinomycetes > Micrococcales > Microbacteriaceae > Microbacterium > Microbacterium sp. NPDC056003. The sequence goes on from NZ_JBHJXQ010000003.1 coordinate 120,001, forward strand.
GCGCGGCCGGATATCCCGACACCGGCGACGCGCGCCGACGACAGGCGCGCTACGAGGGCAGCGACCGGCAGGCGCGTGGCGCGGTCCTGAAGGTGCTGCGGGATGCCGCGACCCACGCGGTCCCGCTCGTGGATGTGGTGCCGGACTGGCCCGATCCCCGTCAGCGCGATCGAGCGATCGACTCGCTCATCGCGGACGGCCTGGCCGAGGCATCCGAAGGACTCCTCCGCCTGCCGTCGTGAGGATCAGTCCTCGTCGATCTCGGCTCGCGCGTCGTCGGCTTCGCCGGCCTCGTCGAACTCGCGTGGCTTGACGTACGGGTCGGCGTCGCCGGCATACGTCGCCGAGGAGGCGAGCCCGGCCACGGCCGCATCGCGCTCGCGCGCCTCGCGCAGGAGGTCGGCGATGTGGTCCGCGTTCTCGGGGATCGCGTCGGGGATGAACTCGAGCGACGGGGTGAGGCGCACGTTGAGGTGCTTGCCGACCTCGGAACGCAGCATCCCGGTCGCCGACCGCAGCGCAGCCGCAGACGCCTCCCGCTCCTCGGGGCTGCCGAGGACCGTGTAGAACACCGACGCGTGCTGCAGGTCGCCCGTCACACGCACGTCGGTGATGGTGACGAAGCCGAGCCGCGGGTCGCGCAGACCCTTCTCGAGCCTCTCGGCGAGGATCACGCGGATGCGGTCGCCCAGTCGTGCCTGACGTTCGCCGGCCATGTCCGTTCCTTTCGACAGGTGAGGGGCGCCGCCTGGCGCCCCTCACCGATTGCGATCAGCCGCGAGGCTTCTCGACCATCTCAGTGGTCTCGATCTCGTCGCCGACCTGGATGTCGTTGTACTTGCCGAGGCCGATACCGGCTTCGAAGTCCGTGCGGACCTCGGTGACATCGTCCTTGAAGCGGCGCAGCGACTCGATGGCCAGGCCATCGGCGATGACGACGCCGTCGCGGATGACGCGCGCCTTGGCGTTGCGCGTGATCGTGCCCGAACGGACGATGACACCGGCGATGTTGCCGAACTTCGAGGAGCGGAACACCTCGCGGATCTCGGCGACACCCGACTGCACCTCCTCGAACTCCGGCTTGAGCAGGCCCTTGAGCGACTGCTCGACGTCGTCGATCGCGTTGTAGATGACCGAGTAGAAGCGCGTGTCCACGCCCTCGCGAGCGGCGCGCTCGCGCGCCTTCGTGTCGGGACGCACGTTGAAGCCGATGATGATCGCGTTGTCGATCGTCGCCAGGTTCACGTCGGACTCGGTGATCGCGCCGACGCCGCGGTGGATGATCCGCAGCTGCACGGAGTCGTCGACCTCGATCTTGAGGAGCGACTCCTCGAGCGCCTCGACGGCACCCGACACGTCACCCTTGATGATGAGGTTGAGCGACTCGACCTTGCCCTCTTCGAGTGCCCGGGTGAAGTCCTCGAGCGAGATGCGCTTGCGGGCCTTGGCCAGCTGGGCGTTGCGCTCGGCAGCCTCACGCTTCTCAGCGATCTGGCGGGCCGTGCGGTCCTCCTCGGTCACGATGAACGTGTCGCCGGCGCGCGGCACCGAGTTCAGACCCTGCACCTGGACCGGACGCGACGGAGCGGCCTCGAGGACGGCGTCGCCGTTCTCGTCGGCCATCGCGCGGACACGGCCGTACGCCGTACCCGCCACGATCGCGTCGCCGACCCGGAGCGTTCCGGACTGGATGAGGACGGTCGCCACGGCACCGCGGCCCTTGTCGAGCTTGGCCTCGATCGCGACTCCACGGGCGTCCTTGTTCGGGTTGGCCGTGAGGTCGAGACCCGCGTCGGCCGTGAGCAGGACGGCGTCGAGGAGCTCCTGGATGCCGGTTCCCTGACGGGCCGAGACATCCACGAACATGACGTCGCCGCCGTACTCCTCGGCGACCAGACCGTACTCGGTGAGCTGCTGGCGCACCTTGGCCGGGTTGGCTTCGGGCTTGTCGACCTTGTTGACCGCGACCACGATCGGCACGTTGGCCGCCTGGGCGTGGTTCAGCGCCTCGACCGTCTGCGGCATGATGCCGTCATCGGCTGCGACCACCAGGATCGCGAGGTCGGTCACCTGCGCACCACGGGCACGCATGGCGGTGAACGCCTCGTGACCCGGGGTGTCGATGAAGGTGATCGCGCGCTCGATGCCCTCGTGCTCGGTCCAGACCTGGTAGGCACCGATGTGCTGCGTGATGCCGCCGGCTTCACCCGCGACCACGTTGGTCTGGCGGATGGCGTCGAGCAGTCGCGTCTTACCGTGGTCGACGTGACCCATCACGGTCACGACGGGCGGGCGGATCTCGAGGTCGTCCTCGCTCTCGGCCTCCAGCTCGGCTTCGAGGTCGAGACCGAAGCCCTCGAGGAGCTCCTTGTCTTCGTCCTCGGGCGAGACCATCTGGATCTTGTAGCCGAGCTCCTCGCCGAGCACCTCGAACGTCGCCTCATCCAGCGACTCGGTGGCCGTGGCCATCTCGCCGAGGTTGAAGAGGATCGTCACGAGCGTGCCGGGCTGGACGGTGTAGCCGTTCAGGGCCTCCAGCTTGTCGGCGAAGTCGGCGATGGAGGCGCCGCGGCGCAGGCGGATGATCTCGCCGTTGCCCTTCGAGACGTTGACGCCGCCGACGACCGGCGCCGACCGCATCTCGAATTCCTGCCGCTTCGCGCGGCGCGACTTGCGCTGCTTCGACTTGCCGCCGCCCTTGCCGAAGGCACCCGCGGTACCACCGCCGGGACCGCGGCCACGACCGCCGCCACCGGGGCGACCCGCGAATCCGCCGGGAGCACCGCCGGGAGCACCGGGACGCTGGAACCCGCCGCCGGCACCGCCGGGACGACCGGGACCACCGGGACGCTGCTGGAAGGGTGCGCCGGGACGACCGCCGCCGCCCGGACGACCGCCGCCACCCGGGCGCGGAGCGCCGGGACGGGGGGCGCCGGGGCGCGGAGCCTGCGGACGCGGGATGTTGCCGGGGTTCGGACGCTGGCCCATGCCCTGCGCCGAGGCGAAGGGGTTGTTGCCCGGACGCGGGCCGGCGGGACGCTGGCCCATGCCCTGCGAAGAGGCGAAGGGGTTGTTGCCGGGGCGCGGAGCGCCGGCACCGCCGCCGGGGCGGGGAGCGCCCGGGGTCGGGGCGCCGGGCGTCGGCGCGCCGGGCTTGGCGGCGGGAGCGCTCGGCGCGGGGGCGGACGGAGCCGGAGCCTCGGGGGCGGCCGCAGCCGGAGCCTCGGGCGCAGGCGCGGGGGCCGGCGTCTTGGCAGCCGGAGCCGGAGCGGGCGCTGCGGGCGCCTTGGCTGCGGGAGCGGCCGGGGCTGCCGGAGCCGCCGGGCGCGCGGGGCCGGGACGGCCGGCCGGGCGCGCCGGAGCGGCCGGCTTCGCGTCACCAGCCGGCTTGGCCGCGCCGTCCGCCTCGAGGGCGGCGCGCAGCTTGCGGGCCACGGGGGGTTCGATGGTGGACGAGGGGCTCTTCACGAACTCGCCGAGCTCCTTGAGCTTCGCAAGGGCGACCTTGCTGTCGACGCCGAGTTCGGAGGCGATCTCGTGCACGCGTGGTTTGGCGTTTGCCACAATTCTCCTGTCTGGGGTCTACCCAGGCAGGGCAGACCGTTAGTCGCGGACGGGACTCATTTCGAGCCGTTCACTTTGTTTCCATAGCCGTTCAGCCGTTTCTCGATGGTCTGCGTGTCAAGCGGGCCTGACACACGCAATGCCCGCACGAAGGCGCGGCGCCGGAGTGCGGCATCCACGCATTCGTTCGTCGGATGCACCCACGCGCCTCGTCCCGGCATCACCGCACGCTCGTCGGGGACGAGGACGGAATCGATGGAGACCACCCTGAGGAGGGCGGACCGGGGAGCACGCGTGCGGCAACCGACGCACGTTCGTACAGGCTCCATGTTACACCTCGGGGCTGGGAGCGCCGTCCGCGTCAGCCCTCTTCGAGGATCGAGTCGGGCTGGATGTCGATCTTCGCGCCCGTCAGCTTGGCGGCGAGACGGGCGTTCTGGCCCTCCTTGCCGATCGCCAGCGACAGCTGGTAGTCGGGGACCAGCGCGCGCACGGCCTTGCTCGATGCGTCGAGGATGAAGCTCGAGGTGACCTTCGCGGGCGACAGCGCGTTGGCGACGAACTTCGCGAGTTCGGGGTCGTAATCGACGATGTCGATCTTCTCGCCGCCCAGCTCTTCGGTCACCGCGCGGACACGGCGACCGAGCTCGCCGATGCAGGCGCCCTTGGCGTTGATGGTCGGGTCGTTGGCCTTCACGGCGATCTTGCTGCGGTGGCCGGCCTCCCGCGCGAGCGAGACGATCTCGACGAGTCCGGCGGCGATCTCGGGCACCTCGAGGGCGAAGAGCTTGCGGACCAGGCCCGGGTGCGTGCGCGACACCGTGATCTGCGGTCCCTTGGTGCCCTTCGACACCGAGGTCACGTACACCCGCAAGCGCGAGCCGTGCGGGTACTCCTCCCCCGCGACCTGCTCCTCGGGTGGAAGGATGGCCTCGACCGTGCCGAGGTCGACGTGCACCATGCGCGGGTTGGGGCCCTGCTGCACGACGCCGGCGACGATGTCGCCCTCCTTGCCGCGGAACTCGCCCAGGACGGCGTCGTCGGCGATGTCACGCAGGCGCTGCGAGATGACCTGCTTGGCGGCGAATGCCGCGATGCGGCCGAAGTCCTCGGGGGTGCTCTCCTCCTCGCCGATGACCGCGCCTTCGTCGTCGAGCAGCGGCACGAAGACGGCGACGTGGCCGGTCTTGCGGTCGAGCTCGGCGCGCGCGCCCTCGGGGAGATCGCCGGTGGGCGACGTGTGCTTGGCGTAGGCGGTCAGGATGGCCTGCTCGATGATCCGGACGAGTTCGTCGAAGGGGATCTCCTTCTCACGCTCGACAGTCCGCAGCAATCCGAGATCGATGTCCACTCTGGGCCTCCGTATTCAGCTCTCACCGACGCATCCAGCCGCCGGAACCCTCTTACGTTACCGGATGCCGCGGCCGGCGGCGCTGGGAGGATGCTGGCGGCCCGCGCATCAGCATGAACCGCGGTGCGCGCGCAACCCCGTTCGGCTTCCGATCCGCCGCAATATGCTGACCGCATGTCGGCCCCCTCTGCGAAGGCCGCCGCGCGACAAGCCGAGGCGAGCCCTGTCTTCGAGCTGTTCGCGCGCGCCGGCTATGTGGCGAACGGCATCGTCCACATCCTGCTGGGGGTGCTCGTGCTGGTCATCGCGTTCGGCGGCGAGGCGGAGGGCGATCAGGCGGGTGTGCTGAAGGCCGTGGCGGCCGCGCCGCTCGGCTTCGTCCTGCTGTGGCTCATCGCTGCCGCGCTGTGGGCGCTCGGCCTCTGGCACGCCGCCGAGGGCCTGCTCGCGCGTGACCTGTCGGGCGACACCAAGGGCGCCGCGAAGAAGTGGGGACGGCGGACCTCCGAGTGGGGCCAGGCCGTCGTCTTCATCGGCCTCGGCGTGATCGCGGCCGCCGTCGCCCTGGGCGCCCGGCCGAACGCCGAGAAGGCGGCCGAGGACGCGAGCCGCGGCCTGATCGACATCCCGGGCGGACCGATCGTGCTGTCGCTCATCGGCCTCGGGTTCGCGGCCGCGGGCGTCGCCTTCGTCGCCATGGGCATCCTGCGCAGCTTCCACAACCGGATGGACATCCCCGACACCGTCGTCGGCCGGGGGGTCACCGGCCTCGGCATCGTGGGGTTCATCGCCAAGGGCGTCGCGCTGGCGATCGTCGGGGTGCTGCTGCTCGTCGCGGCGCTGAGCACGGATGCCGAGACCGCGGGCGGGATCGACGGGGCGGTCGACGCGATGCTCGCCCTGGCGCTGGGGCCGCTGATCGCGGGCGTCGTCGGTGTGGGATTCATCGCCTACGGGGTCTTCACCGTGGCACGGGCACGCTTCGCCCGGATGTGAGTCTGGCCGCGGCATCCGATCTGTCAATCCCCTGTCCCCGGATCGCCGGCTCGGGAAGTGTCGAGTCATGACCGACACGACACAACCCACCGAAGTCACCGGCATGGAGGCCATCGCCCGCGTGAAGGAGCTCGTCGAGGACATCGACTTCACGATGCTCACGACGCTGGATGCCGCAGGAAACCTCGTCAGCCGTCCGATGAGCGCGCGCCGGATGGACGACGCGGGAGACATCTGGTTCTTCACGCTCGACGACACCAAGAAGGTCGCCGAGGCCGAGGCCGACCCCGGGCACGACGTCGGTCTCGCGTACATCGACGCCAAGGGGCACCGCTACGTCTCGGTGGCCGGCCGCGCGACCGTCGTGCACGACCGCGCCAAGATGCAGGAGCTCTACTCCCCCAGTCTCGACATCTGGTTCGAGGACGGACTCGACACCCCGGGGATCGCGCTGCTGCGCGTGACCCCGAAGGAGTGCGAGTTCTGGGAGCCCCGCCACGGCAAGCTGGTCGTGGCCGCGGGCATGCTCAAGGCTCTCGTGACGCGGGACACGCCCGATGACATGATGCGCCACGGCACGGTCAGCTGCTGACGCGGCGACGCGCCCCGCGCCCGATGGGGTCGGTCGGTCTCACGCCGCCCGGGCCGGCCCCTTCGGCGCGCTGTCCAGGGCGTTGACCGCCCGGATAAGGCGGTGGAGCGACCCGACCTTGAACTGGTCGAGACGCAGCACGAGCCGGGGCAGGTCGGCGCGGGCCTCGTCGTCGGCCTCCGCCGGCAGCGGCTCGCTGCGTTCGATGCGCCCCGACAGCAGCAGGGACCCGAAGCGCTCGCTGAGCTCGTCCACCTCGGCGTCGGTGGGAGCGGCCTTGAGGCGCAGCACGAGCCGGTCGCCCACCCAGCGCAGCGAGTCGTAGTTGCGCCAGAATCCCGTGATCTCCTGCGCGGCGGCCTCCACGGAGTCCGTGATGAGCAGCCGGTCGAAGTCGCCGGGCGAGATCAGGCCCGAGCCTGCCAGCTGCTCGTCGACGAAACGCTCGAGGCCGTGCCAGAACGTGCCGCCGGGCTTGTCGAGCAGCACGATCGGCGTCGGCTCCGCCTTACCGGTCTGCTGCAGCGTGAGCAGCTCGAACAGCTCGTCGAGCGTGCCGAAGCCACCGGGCACGCACACGAACCCATGCGATTCCTTGACGAGCATGAGCTTGCGCGTGAAGAAGTACTTCATCGCCACGTTGCGGGAGTTCTCGGCGATGACCGAGTTCGGGCGGTCCTCGAACGGCAACCGGATCGAGACGCCGAGCGAGCGGTGCGCGCCCGCGCCCTCGGCCGCCGCCTGCATGATGCCCGGCCCGGCACCCGTCACGACGAGCCAGCCGCTCTCGGCGAGCGCCTCCGCGACACTGGCCGCCGCGCGGTACACCGGGTCGTCGGGTCGCGTGCGCGCGGAACCGAAGATCGTGACCTTGGGCACACCGTCGAACGGCGCGAAGTGCTCGAACGCCGCGCGCATCTCGCCCAACGCCGCCGTCGTGATCTTCAGGTCGAGCCGGTCCGCACGGTCGAGGCCGAGGCCGACGCCGGTCACGAGGATGCGCGCGATGAGGTCGACGTTCTCGGTGATCCCGGCGTCGGCGATCAGCGCGCGGATGTCGTCGGTCACCTCAGGGGGCACGGCGGAAGGGTCGGGCATGCATCCAGCGTGGCATGCCGCCGCCTCCCGAGGGCGGGGCTCGCCTAGTTCGCCCGGAGACGCTCCACGACCTCGGCGACCGAGACGGCGTCGCGATCGCCGGTGCGGCGGTCCCACAGCTCGAGCTGACCCTCAGCGGCCCCGCGCCCCACGACGACGACCTTCGGGACGCCGATGAGCTCGGCATCGCCGAACTTCACTCCGGGAGAGACCTTGATGCGGTCGTCGTAGAGGACGTCGAGACCGGATGCCTCGAGCTCGGCCGACAGCTTCTCGGCGACCTCGAACGCCACGGCCTCGCGGCCGGCGGCGACGACGTGCACGTCGAACGGCGCGACGGAGGCCGGCCACTGCAGGCCCTTCTCGTCGTGGTTGAGCTCGGCGAGGTTGGCGAGGATGCGCGTCACGCCGATGCCGTACGAGCCCATCGTCACCGTGACGAGCTTGCCGTTCTCGTCGAGGACCTTGAGCCCCAGCGTCTCGGCGAAGAAGCGCCCGAGCTGGAAGACGTGGCCGATCTCCATGCCGCGTGCGAGCTCGACCGGTCCGGAGCCGTCGGGCGCCGGGTCGCCGGCGCGCACGTCGGCGACCTCGACGAATCCGTCGCCCGTGAAGTCCCGGCCGGCGATGAGCGTGTGCACGTGCTTCTCGTCGATGTTGGCGCCCGTCATCCACGCGGTGCCGTCGACGACTCGGGGGTCCAGCAGGTAGCGGATGCCGGTCGCCGACTCCTCGCCGAGGAGCGGACCGGTCTCGGACCACGGGCCGATGTAGCCCTTGACGAGGAGCGGGTGCCTCTCGAAGTCCTCGGGCGTGGCCGCTTCGACGGCGGCGGGCGCGAAGGCGACCTCGGCGCGCTTGTCGTCGACGTCCCGGTCACCCGGGATCCCGACGATGACGAGCTCGCGCGTGCCGTCGAGGTGCGTCAGGGCGAGCACGACGTTCTTCAGCGTGTGCGCCGCCGTCCACGTGGTGGCGGCGTCGGTCGCCGGGCCGGCGATCCCGGGGGCGGGAGCCTCGAGATGGGCGTTGGCGTGGTCGACCAGCGTCTGGATCGTCGGGGTGTTCGGCGAGTCGAAGATGACCGGCGCGCCGAGCCCGTCGAACGGCAGCGCGTCGGGCACGACGGTCGTGAAGGCCTCGACGTTGGCCGCATAGCCGCCGGCCGACCGCACGAACGTGTCTTCGCCGACGGGCGTCGGGTGCAGGAACTCCTCGCTGCGCGCGCCGCCCATGAGACCGTTGTCGGCGGCGACGATGACGTATTCGAGGCCGAGCCGTGTGAAGATGCGCTCGTACGCGTCGCGCTGCGACTGATACGAGGCATCCTGCCCCTCATCGGTGTAGTCGAACGAGTACGCGTCCTTCATGGTGAACTCGCGGCCGCGCAGCAGGCCGGCGCGCGGACGCGCCTCGTCGCGGTACTTGTCCTGGATCTGGTAGATCGTCAGCGGCAGATCCTTGTACGACGAGTACAGGTCCTTCACGAGGAGGGTGAACATCTCCTCGTGGGTCGGCGCGAGCAGGTAGTCGGCGCCGCGGCGGTCGTGAAGGCGGAAGATGCCGTCGCCATACGAGGTCCAGCGGCCCGACTGCTCGTAGGGCTCCCGCGGCAGCAGCGCCGGGAAGTGCACCTCGTACGCGCCCGCCTCGGTCATCTCGTCGCGGATGATCTTCTCGATCTTCGCCTTGACCCTCAGGCCCAGCGGCAGCCACGTGAAGATGCCCGGTGCGGCACGGCGGATGTAGCCGGCGCGAACGAGCAGTCGGTGACTTGCGACCTCGGCGTCAGCCGGGTCTTCGCGGAGCGTGCGGAGGAAATACTGCGAGAGACGTGTGACCACGAGCGACAAGTCTAGAGCGGTGGGATGCCGCGCCCGCCGCCGCTGCCGGTTGAGCGTCACCCGGGACCTCCGTCGCAGAATCGGAGATCACCGGCGACGCGCCGGCGCGGGCGACCTCCGAGCGGCGTGTCCGCGACGATCTCCGATTCTGCGCACGGGCCCGCCGTCAGGGATGCATCACGGCGAGCAGCGCGGCTGCCAGCGGAGCGGCTTCGGCCGCGTCTCGCACCATGTCGGGGGTGACCATGAGGATGTTCACGCCGTCGCTGACCACGAGGACGGAAGGCGATCCCTCATACCGGTCCAGGCCGGGGACGACCACTGCGCCCTGCGCCCCCGCCACGGTCACCGGGACCGCGTCCTGCCGTCCGGAAGCCGTCGGGAACGCCACGGCACCGCCCGGCACGACGGACACCGCGACGACTTCCCCGCTCGTGTCGTCCCCTTCGCCGGCCGTGAAGTGGAGAAGACAGGTGGAGGTGGCTCTCGCGGTCAGCGGGATGCTCTCCGCGCTGGTCTCGGGTGCGGTCATGCCCTGCTGGTCCAGCAGGGCCACGCGCTCGAACCCGTAGAGCCCGGGGTCGATGCCGGTGACCAGCTGCTCGCAGTCGGGAAGGGCCCACCACTCGTCCTGCGGCTCGGCCGAGAGCGGCGCCGCGTGCTCGTCGAGCCTCGCCGTCGCGGCTGCGAGGAGCTGCGCGGTGCCCTCCTCGCTGACGCCGTCGGCCGCGCCGCGCACCCGCACCTGCACCCACGTTCCACCTGCGACGTCCGTGGACACGCACACTTCGTCATCTCCCTCGCCCTCGACGGGCACGCACCCGGTCGGAGCCTCTCTCACCGCCCGGGCCACGACGGCTTCCGGGTAGGCGAAGACGTGGACTGTGGCCGCCAGGTACACCCCGTCCGACACCCACACGCAGTCGATGCCGCCGAGAGTGGTGTTCGCGCCCGTCTTCCAGCGGTAGTCCGAGCGCATCATGGCCATTCCGGTGGCTCTGCCGACCTCGTCGTCCGTGAGGACGTTCGCACACTCGCCTCCGAAGGGCTCCACGCCCACAGCGGGTTCGGCGACGGGCGGCACCGTCGGCGTCGGGGTGGGCGCGGGACGTGGCGGGGCGTCCGACTCGGCAGGGGTCGGCGTCGTGGCGACTGCGCCGCCGTTGATGAGCGCTGCCGTCGTGACGGCGCCGCCGGCGATGCCGCCGACGAGCAGCAGGGCCACCGCCCCCGCGATGATCTGTGCTCGATTGGCCCCCGCGGGGCGGACTCGCTGGGTTCCGGCCAGGAGGATGTCGCGCATCTCGCCGTGCTCCCGCTCCGAAAGCCGGTCCTCGTTCATACCCATGACGCCTCCATCGCGGTCATCTCGTCGCGGAGCTTCGACTTCGCCCGGGCGAGGCGGGACTTCACGGTTCCGAGGGGGATGCCGAGCGTCTCGGCCGCCGCGCGTTCGGGATAGCCCTCGAGGACCGTCAGCACGACGACGCTCTGCTCGCGCGCGGGCAGCCGCTTGAGCGCAGCCAGCACGCCGGTCTCATCCTGAGCGGTGGGCGCCGCAGCGGGTGCCGCGGCGGGCGTGCGCGCGAGAAGCGCACGGTAGCGGCGGCCGGACCGCTCCAGGTTCCGTGCCGAGTTGGACACGGTGTTCAGCAGCCACGGCAGCGGTGAGCCGTCGACCAGTCGCACCGCGGCCTGCTTGCGCCACAGCTCGAAGAAGGCGATGGTGACGGCATCCTTCGCGTCCTCCCGCGCCGTCAGCAGGCGACGGGCATGCCGGAACAGGCGTGCCTCATGACGGTCGAAGAGGGCGCCGAGCGCGGCCTCTTCGCCCGCGCACACCCGCACCCACAGCGCCTCGTCCGGTTCGTCCATATCCTGAAGTGTCCGGCATCGGGCGAAGGGTTCACACCTCACCCTCTCCGGCGGCGCCCGAGGTGCAGCACCGTGCGCACGAGCAGCCCCGCGACGAGCGCCCAGAACGCGGCGCTCACGCCCAGGAGAGAGACGCCCGACGCCGCGACGAGGAACGTCACCACCGCGGGCATCCGCTCGCCCGGATCGTCGATCGCCTGCTGCACGGCCGATCCGAAGGCGGCGAACAGCGCGAGCCCGGCGACGGCGGGGATCACGGCTTCCGGAGCGAGCAGCACGAGCGCGGCGAACGCCGCCGATGCCGCGCCGAGCACGAGGCTCGAGCCGCCCGCCGAGATCGCGGCGACCCAGCGGCGCTTCGGGTCGGGATCGGCCTCAGGACCCGCGGCGAGCGCGGCGCTGATCGCGGCGAGGTTGATCGCGTGCCCGCCGAGCGGGGCGCCGGCGACCGTTCCGATCCCGGTGACGAGCATCGCCGGCCGCCATGGCACGCGGTAGCCGAAGCTGCGCATGATGGCCACGCCCGGCACGTTCTGCGACGCCATCGTGACGATGTAGAGCGGGATCGCGATGCTCACGAGCGCGCCGACCGTGAACGTCGGCATCGTCAGCTCGATCCGCGGAATGAGCAGTGCCGGGTCGACCGACGCCCCCTCGGCAGCGAGCGACACCCCCACCACGATCGCCGCGGCGACGAACGCGAGCGGCACCGCCCACCGCGGGGCCAGCCGCGCGAAGACGAGCCAGGTCAGCACGACCGGCACGACGCCCCACGGATTGACGACGATCCCGGTGATCGGCGCGAGGCACAGCGGCAGCAGCACTCCCGCGAGCATCGCCTGGGCGATCGACGGTGGGATGCCGGCGATCAGGCGCCCCAGCATCGGCCAGAGTCCGGTGAGCACGACGAGCGCACCGACCACGAGGAATGCGCCCACGGCGGCAGGCCATCCGCCTTCGACCGCCCCGGTGGCCGCGAGCAGGGCGGCGCCGGGCGTCGACCAGGCGACGGTGATCGGCATCCGGTATCGCCACGCGAGCACCAGCGAGCCGAGACCCATCGTGACGCACACCGCGAGCAGGCCGCTCGCCGCCTGCTCCGGGGTGGCGCCGACCGCGCGGAGGCCGGTGAGGACGATGACGAAGGCGCTCGTGAATCCGACCAGCGCCGTCACGACACCGGCGGTGATGGGTCGCGAGAGCGGTTCGCCGGGGAGGACCGCGCTCACTCCAGGGCCTCGTGGATCATGCGGTGACCCTGCTCCTCGAACTGCTCGTCGCCCACCTGGTGCGCCCACGCGGCGGTGGCGATCGCCTCGCGCAGCCGCACCAGCCGCCAGTGCTCCGGCGTGCGCGGATCGTCGCCGTACCCCTCGAAGAACGCGCGCTCGAGATCGGGGTCTGCCCGCCACTCCTGCGCGGCGACGCGCGCGAAGTCGGTGGCCGCCGCACGCAGCGCGAACCGGCCGAGGTCGATCACCCGCACGACGCCGTCGTCGATGAGCCAGTTCCGCGGCTGCCAGTCGCCGTGCGTCGGCACGGCAGGAGGAGGATCCACGGATGCTGCGCCCAGCGCGTCGCGCAGCCGTCGCACGGTCGCCGGCGCGATGCGATGCGGCGCGTCGAGCCACCTGAGGGCCGAGCGCATCGCCGCGTCTTCCGCCACGCCGCCGTCCACCGACGCCTCGTCGTGCAGCTGGCGAAGCAGCTCGCCGGCCTGCCGGTGCACGTCGGGGTCGAGAGCGGCCGGCGTCGAGCCCGCGAGCACGCCGGGCAGGTAGTCGACGACCAGGATGCGCAGTGCGGCATCGGCGAAGCGCAGCCGCGCGGCCCGGCCCTCGGCGACCCACACGTCGGTCGCGCCGTCGTGCGCCTGCAGCTCGCGCAGGATGTGATGGTTCGCCGGGCCTCCGGCCTTCACCACGTACTCGCCGCCCGCGGTGCGGACCCGCAGCACCACGGTGTCGGTCTGCCCCCAGCTGAGATCCGCCGCGATCTCGAAGCCCGGCAGCCACGACGCCAGCGCCGCAGTCTGATCCGGGGTGAGCGCGGGCACCGCCCGAGTCTATAAGCGCCGCCTACCCTGGTCAGGTGACGACGATCCTCCTGACCGGCTTCGAACCCTTCGGCGGCGACGCCGTCAACCCCTCCGGAGAGGCGGTCGGCATCGTCGCGGCGGGGTGGGACGGACCCGAGACCCTCGTCACCGCCGTCCTGCCCGTGACGTTCGACGGCGCGGCCGCACGCCTCGCGGAGCTCCTGGCCGAGCACTCCCCCGACGTCGTCGTCGCGAGCGGGCTCGCGGGCGACCGCGCCACGATCTCCGTCGAGCGCGTCGCGGTCAATCTGCGCGACGCACGCATCGCCGACAACGCCGGCGCGCAGCCGGTCGACGAGCCGAGCGTGCCCGAGGCCCCCACCGCCTACTTCGCGACGCTGCCCGTCAAAGCCATCGCGCGCGACATCGCGGCAGCCGGCATCCCCTCATCCGTGTCGCACTCTGCCGGCACCTTCGTGTGCAACCACGTCTTCTACACGGCGCTGCACGAGTCGGCATCGCGCGGTGCACGCGCCGGGTTCGTGCACGTGCCGTGGGCGGCCGAGCATCGGTCGACGGATGCCGCGTCCCTCCCGCTCGCCGATATCGCACGCGCGCTCGAGATCGCGGTGCGCACGAGCGCAACCGTCACCGACGACCTCGCGGTGAGCGCCGGCACCCTGTCCTAGACGGGCGGACTCCGGATCGCTCGGACGGGCGGACTCGGGGTCGTCAGCTCGTGACGACCTGGGCCGTGCCCACCGGGGCGTTCGGGCCCATCTCGTGGGCGATGCGGTTCGCCTCTTCGATGAGCGTCGCGACGATGTCTGCCTCGGGCACGGTCTTGATCACCTGGCCCTTGACGAAGATCTGGCCCTTGCCGTTGCCCGATGCGACCCCGAGGTCTGCCTCGCGCGCTTCGCCCGGACCGTTCACGACGCAACCCATGACGGCGACGCGCAGCGGCACCGTCATGTCCTTGAGACCCTCGGTGACGTTGTCGGCGAGCGTGTAGACGTCGACCTGCGCTCGACCGCACGACGGGCACGACACGATCTCGAGCTTGCGCTCGCGCAGGTTCAGCGACTGGAGGATCTGGTGGCCGACCTTCACCTCTTCGGCCGGGGGCGCCGACAGCGACACGCGGATCGTGTCGCCGATGCCCTCGGAGAGGAGGATGCCGAACGCCGTGGCGCTCTTGATCGTGCCCTGGAAGGCGGGCCCGGCCTCGGTGACGCCGAGATGCAGCGGCCAGTCGCCCTGCTCGGCGAGCATGCGATAGGCCTTCACCATCACGACCGGGTCGTTGTGCTTGACCGAGATCTTGAAGTCGTGGAAGTCGTGCTCCTCGAAGAGCGACGCCTCCCAGACGGCGCTCTCGACCAGTGCTTCGGCCGTCGCCTTGCCGTGCTTCTCCAGGAGACGCTTGTCGAGCGAGCCCGCGTTGACGCCGATCCGCAGTGAGACGCCGGCGGCCTTCGCCGCTGCGGCGATCTGGCCGACGTTGCCGTCGAACTGGCGGATGTTGCCGGGGTTCACGCGCACCGCGCCGCAGCCCGCGTCGATCGCGGTGTAGATGTAGCGGGGCTGGAAGTGGATGTCGGCGATCACCGGGATCTGGCTCTTCATCGCGATGATCTTGAGCGCATCGGCGTCGTCCTGGTGGGGGACGGCGACGCGCACGATCTCGCAGCCCGAGGCCGTGAGCTCGGCGATCTGCTGGAGTGTCGCGTTGATGTTGGTGGTCTGCGTCGTCGTCATCGACTGGACGCTGACGGGCGCGTTGCCGCCGACGAGCACCTTGCCCACGCTGATCTGCCGGGTCTTGCGACGAGGGGCGAGGACTTCGGGGACCTTGGGCATCCCGAGATTCACTGCTGGCACGCCCCCAGCCTACGCGGGGTCGCCTCCCCTGGGGCTGGTCGTCGCCTGAGCGTTGCCGTGACGCCGCGCGCCTGGTATCGGTGTAGCTTTCCCGCATGAGCCTGAGTCGTCACGTTCGGCGGATGACCGGACGCGATCCGCATGAGGCGCACCGCGCGGCCACACCGCTCGAGCTGCTCTTCGATCTGACCTTCGTCGTTGCATTCAGCCAGATCTCGTCGCAGATGGCGCACTACCTGGAACTCGACCAGGTGGCGACGGCTCTGCTGGGCTTCGCGTTCGGCACGTTCGCGGTGACCTGGGCCTGGATCAACTACTCCTGGCTCGCGTCGGCGTACGACACCGACGACGTGTACTTCCGCGTGGCGACGCTCATCGTGATGGTCGGCGTCCTGGTGGTCGCTCTCGGTGTCCCCGACGTATTCCATTCGCTCGCCGAGGGCGCGCACCTCGACAACACCGTGATGGTCGCCGGCTACGTCATCATGCGCCTTGCCACGGTCGCCCTCTGGCTGCGCGCCGCGCGCCACGACGAGGCGCGCCGTCGAACGTGCCTCGCGTACGCCATCGGCATCTCCGCCGCTCAGGTGGGCTGGATCGCACTGATCTTCCTGACCCTGCCGGTGGGCATCACCCTCGTCTTCACGACCCTGCTGATGCTGCTCGAACTCGCGTGCCCGCTGTTCGCCGAGCTGCGCTTCGGGCGCACGCCCTGGCACGCTCATCACATCGCCGAGCGGTATGGGCTCCTGGTCATCATCACGCTCGGCGAAGTGATCCTGGGCACGATCCTCGCGATCTCCGCCGTCGTGAGCGGCGAGGCGGGCTGGACGGTCGAGGCGGCCCTGGTCGCGTTCGGGGGCACTGCGCTGGCGTTCGGCATGTGGTGGATGTACTTCGCCATCCCGTTCGGCGCGGTGCTGGAACGCCATCGCGCGCGCGGATTCGTGTGGGGCTACCTGCAGATCGCGCTGTTCGGCTCGCTCGTCGCTGTCGGCGCGGGCCTGCACGTTGCGGCGAATGTGATCTCGCACGAGGCGCACGTCGACGCCACCTTCGCGATCCTCACGATCGCGATCCCCGTGCTGGCGTTCGAGACGCTCCTCTTCGCGCTCTTCGCGCTCCTCGTGATGCAGTTCGACTGGTTCAACCTGGTGCTCTACATCGGGGTGGTCCTGTTCCTCGCGGCGGGTGTGATCGCCGTGTCCTCCGGCGCCACGCTCGGCGTCGGCATCATCCTCGTCGCCGTGTCGCCCGCGTTCGTGGTGGTGGGCTACGAGACGATCGGCCGGCGCCGCGCGGCAGTCGAGCTCGAGCGTGCGACGCGCTGAAGCATGCGTCACGGGGCGGAGGCGGCGCACGGCGCTGTGGTAGGTTCGGCCCATGTCCGCGACCCGCACCTGGTGGCTCACCGCATAAGGCGGTGGGTTCGCGCGACCACAGACCGCCCTCGAGGCGGTCTTCTTTTTCGTAGGGCGACCGCCCCCACGACGAAGGACCGATCATGACCGGGCCCGCCCACCTCTCCGTCCCCGAGCTGGCCGCTCGCGGCATCCCGTTCGCCCTCATCGCCCGTGACGGCGCGACCGTCGAAATCCTCACCGGAGACGTGGTCGACGTCGCGCTGCTCGCCGACATCCCGCTGCTCGATGCGACCGGCGCGGCGCGGGAAGTGCTCGCGCTCGTGCCGTTCCGCCAGGTGATCGAGCGCGGCTTCGAGTGCCACGACGACGGCGCTCCGCTGCGCTGCCTCGTCGTCTCGGAGCGCGTGTCGCTCCCGCGCGACGAGGTGCTCGCGCAGCTGCCGACCGAGGCGGTGCCGCTCGCGGGCGCCGGTTTCGACATCGCCGACGAGGAGTACGCCGACATCGTGCGACGGGTGATCGCCGACGAGATCGGACGCGGCGAGGGGGCGAACTTCGTCATCCGTCGCGACTTCACCGCCCGGGTCGACGTCGAACCCGCGACCGCCGCGCTGACGTGGTTCCATGCCCTGCTCGAGTACGAGCGCGGTGCTTACTGGACTTTCGCCGTCGTGACGCCCGGCCACGTCGCCGTCGGGGCGAGCCCCGAGGCGCACGTGAGCGCACAGGACGGCGTGGTGACGATGAACCCGATCTCGGGCACCTTCCGCCACCCCGCCGGCGGCGCGACCGCCGAGACGCTCAGCGAGTTCCTGGAGTCGACCAAGGAGACCGAGGAGCTCTTCATGGTCGTCGACGAGGAGCTCAAGATGATGAGCGCGGTCTGCTCCGACGGCGGCCGCATCACCGGACCGCACCTCAAGGAGATGTCGCGCCTCACGCACACCGAGTACGTGCTGCGCGGGCGCAGCCGCCTCGATCCGCGCGACATCCTGCGCGAGACCATGTTCGCCCCCACCGTCACGGGTTCGCCGATGCAGAACGCGTGCACGGTGATCACCCGCCACGAGCGCACGCCGCGCGGCTACTACTCGGGCGTCGCCGCGCTGTTCACCCCCCGCCCGACGGTCGGCGAGGGCGAGCCCACGCACGACCTCGACGCCCCGATCCTGATCCGCACGGCCTATCTCGAAGCCGGGCGTCTCCGCGTGCCGGTCGGCGCCACGCTCGTGCGGCACTCCGACCCGTACGGCGAAGTCGGCGAGACCCACGGAAAGGCCGCCGGCGTGCTGGGAGCGATCGGCGCGATCGCCCGCGATCCCGGCCCGCAGCTGAGCCCCGAGGTCCCGGCCGCCGCCGAAGCCGCCGCCATCGACGAAGACGCCCCCGCCGCCGAGCCGAGGCGCCTCGCCGACGACCCCGAGATCGCTTCCCTCCTCGCCTCGCGCAACGGCCGGCTCGCCTCGTTCTGGCTCAACCCCCAGGAGACGGACGAGGCCGGTCCGTTCGCCGGGCGTTCCGCGCTGGTCGTCGATGCCGAGGATCGCTTCACCACGATGCTCGCCCACCAGCTGCGCCACCTCGGACTCGACGCGACCATCGTTCCGTGGAGCGACGTGACGGATGCGCAGATCGACGAGGCGGAGCTCGTGGTGTCCGGCCCCGGCCCCGGCGACCCGCGCGAACCGTCCAGCCCGCGCATGGGCCGGATGCGCGACGTCGTGCGCCGGCGCCGCGAGGCCGGGCGCCCGATCCTCGCGGTGTGCCTGAGCCACCAGATCCTCGCCGACTCGGTGGGCATCGAGCTCGCACCGCTCGCCGCGCCGCACCAGGGTCTGCAGAAGACGGTGGACGTGTTCGGGATGCCGGCATCCATCGGCTTCTACAACACCTTCGCTGCGCGCGTCCCGGCCGGGGTGACCGAGATCGGCGAGACCGAGGTCGCGGCGGATCCTGCGACCGGCGACGTGTACGCGCTGCGCGGACCCGGGTATGCGTCGGTGCAGGGACACCTCGAGTCGATCCTGTCGCGCGACGGCATGACGACGCTCGAACGTCTGGTGTCGCACGCGCTGTCCGCGCCGCGTCGCTGAGCGGATCGCCGGGCGAGGGATCTCGATACACGCGCTGCGCGCGCACTCGATCAGCGGGGGACGGCAGGTCGCGCACTCGACAACCGGCTGCGTCAGCGGTCGATGCGCGATGCCAGCAGGCGGCGCTCCGCCTCGTTCGCGGTGAGCTCCAGCGCGCGCAGGTCCGCGGCGAGCGCGTCGTCGTCGCGCCCCAGCTCCCGCAGCAGCGACGCGCGCACCGCGTGCCAGAGGTGCGAACGCGCCAGGGCATCCTCGAGCGCGTCGACCTCGGCGAGCGCCCGCTCCGGGCCGTCGATGCGAGCGAGTGCGACAGCACGGTTCAGCCGCACGACCGGTGTGCGGTCGTACGCGAGCAGCATGTCGTACAGCGTCAGCACCTGCAGCCAGTCCGTCGCGGCGGCCGTCGGGGCATCCGCGTGGCACGCTGCGATCGCCGCCTGCAGCTGCCACCGCCCGGGCCGCCGCTGCCGCGCCGCCCGTTCCAGCGCTGCACGCGCCCCGGTGAGCATGGCGGCGTCCCACCGCGAGCGATCCTGGTCGTCGAGCAGCACCAGGTCACCGTCGACGGCCCGCGCCGATTCCCGCGCTCGGTGGAAGAGCAGCAGCGAGAGCAGCCCCTGCGCCTCGGGCTCTCGGGGCAGCGCGTGCGCGGTGACGCGCGCGAGCCACAGGGCGTCGTCGGCGAGATCGCGGTCGGCCGCGGCATCCCTCCCCGCCACCAGATGAGCCTCGCTGTACATGACCGACACGGTCGTGAGCACGATGTCGAGCCGCTCGGCCCGCTCCGGTCCCTCCGGGATGCGCAGCGGGATGCCCGCCGCACCGATCTTGCGCTTGGCGCGCACGATGCGCTGACCGACCGCGGCGTCGGCGCTGAACGTCGCGCGGGCGATCTGCGCCGTCGTCAGGCCGCACACCGCCCGAAGGGTGAGCGCGAGCTGCGCGTCGGGCGAGAGCGCGGGGTGGCAGCATCCGAACAGCAGCGGAAGCCGTTCATCGATCTCCTCCCCCGGGTCCGGCAGGGGCGCGGCCCCGCGCGAGACGAGCGTCAGCTTGTCGCGGAGTCCTCTCTCCCGGCGCAGGCGGTCGAGCGCGTTGTGCCGGGCGGCCTGCGTGAGCCACGCGCCCGGCTTCGGCGGGATGCCGCGGCCCCGCCACTCCCGCAGCGCCTCCTCGACCGCCTCGGCGACGGCCTCCTCGGCGACGTCGAGACTGCCGAACGACCGTGTCAGAGTCGCGACGAGGCGTCCGGACTCCTCACGCACGATGCGTGCGAGCAGGAGATCGGATGCCGCGGCCCCGCCGCGCGCATCGCGCGGGGTCGCGGCATCCGGAGTGCTCACTGCTCGAACTGGCTGTAGTCGACCACCATCGGGCGCACCTCGACCGCCACGCCGGGGAGCGCGAGGGCGGGCCAGCTCCTGGCGATCGCGATGGCCGCGTCGAGGTCATCGGCGTTGATCACGCTGAACCCGCCGACCACCTCCTTGGCCTCCGAGAACGGCCCGTCCACCACGACGGGCGCGTCCCCGCCGTGCTTGACGGTCGTCGCTGTGTCGGGGGGCTGCAACTCGGCGCCGGAGTCGTCGATGTGCTCGGCGTGCTCGCCGAACCACTCGTAGATCCGACCGTAGACCTCCTGCGCGCGCTCCGGCGGAACGGCGGCATCGAGCTCAGGGGTGCTGGTGAACATCAGGACGTACTTCACGGTCGTGGTCCTTTCGTCAGTGGAACCGTTTCATCCCCACAGCGAATGGACAAGACCGATTTCGACAGGTCCTCGAAGATTCCCTACCCGAAGAGCGAGACCGGGTTGACGATGTCAGTCAGGATCAGCACGGCGCCCATCGCGATGAGCGCGACGACCACGATGAACGTGACCGGAACCAGCTTGGTGGCGTCGACCGGCTTGGGCGGCGGGCGGCGGAAGACTTTGGCCCACACGCGCTTGATCCCCTCCCACAGGGCGACCGCGATATGCCCGCCATCGAGCGGCAGGAGCGGGATGAGGTTGAAGACGAACAGCGCGATGTTGACCGCGGCGAGGAGCTCGAGGAAGCCGGCGACGCGGTTCAGCACGGGGGCGTCGGCCGCCGCGACCTCGCCCGAGAGCCGCCCGGCGCCCACGATGCTGAGCGGCCCGTTCGGATCGCGCTCTTCGCCGGTGACGAGGGTCGTTCCGGCTTCCCACACCTTGACCGGCATCTGCCAGATGATCCCCGCGACGGCTCCGACGCGCTCGAACGCCATCTGCGGCGCGACCCACACCGGCTCACGCAGGTAGTCGACCTCCTGACGGATGCCGGCGAGACCGACCCGTTCGGTCTGCGGCTCGCCGTCCTCGCCGACCACCGGCTGACCTCGCACGTCGAGCACCGGCTGCTCGACCGCGACGGGCGTCAGCGGCAGAGTCAGGGTCTCGCCGTCGCGCTCGACCGTGATCGAGATCGCCCGCTCAGGCGAGGCCTGGATCAGAGCCGCCGCCTCGGCGAAGGTCGAGATCGGCTCGTCGTCGACCGCAACGATCACGTCGCCGGACCGTATGCCGGCGGCGGCCGCGGGTGCCTGCGGATCGGTGGGCTCGCACTCGGAGCGAGCGGAATCGGACGGGATGACGCAATCGCTGACGCTCGACACGGTGGTCGTCGCGGTCTGGATGCCGATGCCCGACAGCAGGATCGCGAAGAGCACGATGGCGAACAGCAGGTTCATGACCGGCCCGCCGAGCATGATCACGACGCGCTTCCACACGGGCAGCCGGTAGAAGACGCGGTCGTCGTCCTCGCTGAGGAGTGTCTCGTCGTTCGCGGCGCGGGCGTCCTGGACCATCGTGGCGAAGAAGCCACCACCCGCCTTGCCCGAGCGGTGGCCGGATGCCGCAGCCGAGGCCTGCTTCGGCGAAGGCGGGTACATGCCGGCCATCGAGATGTAGCCGCCGAGGGGGATCGCCTTGACGCCGTACTCGGTCTCGCCGAGGCGGCGCGACCACAGCGTGGGACCGAATCCGATCATGTACTGGCCGACGCGCACACCGAACTTCTTGGCCGGCCACAGGTGACCGAGCTCGTGGAGCGCGATCGACACGGCGAGGCCCACGACCATGAGGACGACGCCGATGACGAATGCGAGTGCTTCCACACCCGACACGGTACCCGCGCGGGCCTTTGAGTTGGCCGTGACCGTCCTCGGTTCTCGCCTAGGCTCGTCCCAGGAGGATCCCGTGACCCCACGCCACGTTCGCGCCCTGCGAGGCGCTGCGGCTGCGTGGATCGCAACCATCATCGCCGCGACCTCCCACACTCTGGCCGGCGGAGGCGCACCCTCCCCCGTGCTCATCGCGGTCCTCGGCGTGCTCGCCTCGCCCGTGGTCATCGCACTGGTCGGCCGTCGGCTCTCTGTCTGGCGGGTCGGCACCGCCGTCCTGGTGAGTCAGGGTCTGTTCCACACCGCGTTAGCCATGACCGCCGGCGTGGACCCGACCGGACTCCGCGGCCACGTCCACGACGTCCAGCTCGTCGGCGGCACCTCGACGGCCGGGGTTCTGCCCGACGGCGGGATGCTCGTCGGCCACCTCATCGCGGCAGTGGCCACGCTCGTCGTGCTGTATAACGGCGAGCGGATGCTGCGCGCCCTGGGCCGCGGCATCCGTTCACTGCTTCGTCGCGCCGGCGTTCCGGTGCTCGTCGCCGCGCCGCTCGTGCGCTCGGCGCCGGCTGTCGTCGTTCGGCGGCGCGACGCGCGCGTGATGCTGTCCGACGCCTCTCGGCGCGGCCCTCCGTCTTTCGTCCTCGCGGCCTCCTGACCGCGGCATCCCACCGGTCCTGCGCCGTACGCGCGTGGACCGCTGTTCCGTGCATCCGCGCGGCGGCGACCGCCTGCCTGCGCACCCCGACGAAAGACAGTTCATGACCACTTCCCGCACCACTACCGCCCCCGCCCGCCCCGCCCGTCGCGTTCTCCGCGTCGCCCTCGGAACCGCCGCGGGGCTCGCCCTCGCCGTCGGCGCGCCGCTGGCCGCCTCGGCGCACGTCCACGTCGACCCCGGCGTGGTGGCGGCCGGCTCGACCGAGACGCTCACGTTCGCGTTCTCGCACGGCTGCGACGGATCCCCCACGACCTCGCTCGTCATCGACATCCCCGACGGCGTCGGAAACGCGACGCCCATCGTCGACGGCGGCTGGACCATCACACGCGAGTCGGGCGCCGACGGCGTGCCGACGCAGATCACGTTCACGAGCGACATCCCCGTCGAGGACGGCTTCAAGGCGACCGTCGCGATGGACGTGCTGTTCGACGAATCCGCGGCCGGCAGCACGCTCGCATTCCCGGTGACCCAGCTGTGCGCCGACGGCGAGACCGCCTGGGCTGACATCGCCGACGACGGCCAGGACCCGCACTACCTCGACGCCCCGGCACCCCTCGTCGAGGTCGGCGCGGTCGCCGAGGACGACGGGCACGGCCACGCGGACGCTTCGGGCGAGGACGGAGCGGCTGACGGCTCGGCGGGTGACGGCTCGGCGGGGGACGGCTCGGCGGGGGCAGCCTCCGGTGCGGGCGAGCACGCAGACGGCCAGGCGACCGCGGCCCCTGCGGCCGACCCCGTGGCGCGCTGGCTCGCGGCGGGCGGACTCGTCGCCGGCATCGCGGCGCTGGGCGTCGTGCTCCTGCGCGGCCGCTCCCGCACGTCAGGCGACGTCTGACCTCACCCTCTGCGCGGCGCCCGGCCCGCGCGCTGCTCGTGCCCTGCCCGGGCGCTGCCGCCGCGTTGGCCGGGCCCCGCGCACTGCCGGGCCTGGCCGGCGCGTGGCGTGGGGCCCGCCTCTGCAGGGCCCCACGCCGCTGGGGCCCCGCCTCTGCGGGGCCCGCGCGCTGCTGGCTCTCTCCCGAATCAGGGGATCTGGCGAAAACAGGACGATTCCTCGCAGAACGTCCTGCATACGCCGAATCCCCTGATCTCGGCGACGGGCAACGGGCAACCGGCGATCAACGACCGGCGACCGGCGACGAGCGACGAGGGCCGCGGGACTGGACGGACCGGCGGCCGGCGACCAGCGCCCAGAGACCGGCGACGCGGGGCGGTGTGCGCGCTGGGCGCCCTGTCCGCGCCCTGCCCCGCTCATGCCGAATCAGGGGATCTGGCGAAAACAGGACGATTCCCCGCAAGACGTCCTGCGTACGCCGAATCTCCTGATCTGGGCGACGGGCAACCGGCGACCGGCGGCGCGGCGGCCAGGCGACGGGCAACGGGCGACGGGCGACGGGCACCGGGCACCGGCGACGGGCGCGGAGTGCGTGCGCGCGCTGTGGACGGGCGTGGAGTGCGGTGCGCGCGCTGTGGACGGGCGTGGAGTGCGGTGCGCGCGCTGTGGACGGGCGTGGAGTGCGTGCGCGCGCTGTGGACGGGCGTGGGGTTCAGCCCCTCCGGATGAGAGGATGGAGGCGCCATGCCGACCGACGCGCTTTCGAATCTTCCGCCTGTCCTCCGACCGGACGCGCCGCCCGTTCACACCCTCGACGAACTGGCCGCACGCTTCGGCCTCGAGGTGCGCGGCGAGACCGCCGGGGTGACGCTGACGGGCGTGACGCTCGCGACCGCCGACCTCCGCCCCGGCGACGTGTTCGTCGCGGTGCGAGGCGTCAACCGTCACGGCGCCGAGTTCGCCGCCGCCGCCGCCGAGAAGGGCGCCGTCGCCGTCGTGACCGACACGGACGGTGCCGAGCTCGCCGCGACCAGCGGGCTCCCCGTCGTGCTCGTGGACGACCCGCGCGGGTTCCTCGGCGACCTGTCGGCGTGGGTGTACAGCACCGGACGCGACGACCACCTGCCGATCCTCTTCGGCACCACCGGCACGAACGGCAAGACGAGCGTCTCGCACCTCCTCGAGGGCATCCTCGGTCAGCTCGGCGCGGTCACGGGCCTCTCCTCGACGGCCGAGCGCCACATCGCGGGGCAGGTGATCGTGTCGCGTCTCACGACTCCCGAGGCGTACGAGATGCACGCGCTCCTCGCGCTCATGCGCGAGCGCGGGGTCGAGGCGGTCGCGGTCGAGGTGAGCGCGCAGGCGCTCAGCCGCCGTCGTGTGGACGGCATCGTGTTCGACGTCGCCGGGTTCACCAACCTCACCCACGACCACCTCGACGACTACGCCGACATGCGCGAGTACTTCGAGGCCAAGCTGCCGCTCTTCCTGCCCGACCGCTCACGTCGCGCTGTCGTGTGCGTCGACTCCGAGCAGGGCGCGGAGGTCGTCGCGCGCAGCCAAGTGCCGACCGTGACCGTGGGCACGCCCGCGTTGGCTTCGGATCCGGATGCCTCGGCCGACGCCGACTGGGTCGTCGAGATCCTCGACGAGCGCCCTGTGGGCACCGAGTTCCGCCTCACAGCTCGTGACGGCCGCAGCCTGACCACCCTCGTCCCGGTGATCGGCCGGCACATGGCAGCGAACGCCGGCCTCGCGATCGTGATGATCCTCGAGGGCGGTTACGCATGGGACCGCCTCGTCGAGACACTCGACGGCCACCGCATCGAGGCGTATCTTCCCGGGCGCACCGAACTGGTCTCGGGCGAGACGGGCCCCGCCGTGTACGTCGACTTCGGGCACTCCCCCGACGCGTTCGAGAAGACGCTCGCCGCAGTGCGGCGCGTCACTCCAGGCAAGGTCGTGATGCTCTTCGGCGCCGACGGCGACCGCGACGCAACCAAGCGCCACGACATGGGGCGCACCGCGGTCGAGGGAAGCGACATCCTCATCGTCACCGACCACCACCCGCGGCACGAGAACCCCGACTCGATCCGCGCGACGCTGATCGAAGGCGCGCGCCGGGCTCAGCCCGATGCCGAGATCCTCGAGTTCTCGCCGCCCGAGCGGGCGATCCTCGAAGCGGTCGCGCTCGTCGGCGACGGCGATGCGATCCTCTGGGCCGGCCCCGGTCACCAGGACTACCGCGACATCCGCGGCGTGCGCACCCCGTACTCGGCGCGCGAGCTCGCTCGTCGCGCGCTGCGCGGCGCCGGATGGCCGGTGCCCGAGCCGCACTGGCCCGTGCCGTATCCCGCCGACGAGACCCCGGCCTCCGACCCCGAGCGCCCCGCCTACCCCGCGTCGTAGCGCCCGCGGGTCGAAGAGCGGCCCGCACCGCTCGCGCAGCGCCTGTCCCGCCCGCCGGTCGGGGCGGCACGCAGTCGATCAGCGGGAAGGGCGAAAGGTCACGCGGAGACGGCCGCGATCGCGCGATCAGCGGCCTCGCGGGCCCAGCGCTCCGCCTCGGCGAGCGACTCGCGCGTGAGGGTGTCGGGTGCCTCGTGCTGCTCGACCACGCGTTCGACGGTCTCGACGATGCCGGTGAAGCCGAGTCGCCCCTCGTGGAACGCGTCGACCGCCTGCTCGTTGGCGGCGTTGAACACGGCGGGGAACGTCCCGCCGGCCCTGCCGACGCGCTTCGCCAGCTTCACCGCCGGGAACGCCTCCTCGTCGAGGGGCTCGAACGTCCACGACGTCGCGGTCGTCCAGTCGAGCGGGCGCCCGACGCCCGAGACGCGGTGAGGCCAGTCGAGCCCGAGAGAGATCGGAAGCCGCATGTCAGGCGGCGACGCCTGGGCGATCGTGGAGCCGTCGGAGAACTCGACCATCGAGTGGACGATCGACTGCGGGTGCACGACGACGTCGATCTCGCCGTACGGCACCTGGAACAGCAGGTGCGCCTCGATGACCTCGAGCCCCTTATTCACCAGCGTCGCCGAGTTCGTCGTGACCACGCGGCCCATGTCCCATGTCGGGTGCGCCAGCGCTTGGGCGGGTGTGACGCTCGCGAGCGACTCCTTGGAGCGACCGCGGAACGGACCCCCGGACGCGGTGAGCACGAGCCGCCGCACTTCGGGCCGGTCGCCCGAGCGCAGCGCCTGCGCGATCGCGGAGTGCTCTGAGTCGACGGGCACGATCTGACCCGGCTGGGCGATCGCCGTCACGAGATCGCCCCCCACGATCAGCGACTCCTTGTTCGCGAGCGCGAGCGTGCGCCCGCGCTCCAGCGCCGCGAGCGTCGGTCCGAGCCCGACCGACCCGGTGATCCCGTTGAGCACGACGTCGGCCTCGACATCCCGGACCAGCTGCTCGGCCTCATCCGCGCCGAGCGCGATGCTCTCGACCCCGAACTCGTCGGCCTGCGCCTGCAGCACCGCACGATTGGAGCCGGCCGACAGGCCCACGACCTCGAAGCGTCCGGGGTTGGCCCGGATGACGTCGAGTGCCTGGGTGCCGATCGAGCCTGTCGAGCCGAGGACGAGGACGCGCCGCATCCGATCAGCCTACCGAGCGGGTTACTGCGCCGGAGTCTCCGCGGGCTGCACGCCGAGGATGTCGACGACGAACACGAGGGTCTGGCCCTTGAGGTCGGCGTCGTTGATCTCACCCTCGCCGTAGGCGACGGCCGGCGGCAGCACGGCGATGACCTGCGAACCGACGGTCTCACCGACGACCGCGTCGGTGAAGCCCTGCACCACGCCGCTGCCCGCGGTGAACGAGAACGGCGCACCGCCCCAGCTCTCGTCGAACACCTCGCCGGTGTCCCACGAGACGCCGTGGTACTGCACCAGCACCCCGTCGCCGGCGGCGACCACGGGACCGTCACCCTCCTTGAGGGTGGCCTTCTCGAACTCGGTGGGCGCGTCGCCCTCGGGCAGCGTCACGGTGGGGGCGCCGTCGTCGGCGAGCTCGACCGTGGGCAGACCCTCCGCCGGGTCGACCGGGTCTCCCCAGGCGGCATTCGGAACGACCTCGAGCAGGTCGACGACGTAGACCTCGGCGGCGCCCTGCTCGGTGGCCGGGAACGCAGCGACGACCCGGGTTCCCGGCGTCGCGCACCCGAGCAGCTGGCCGAGCGGGTTGTCGCCCGAGATCTGCTGCGGCAGCACGGGCGCGTCGTCGTAGCCGAACGAGCCGAGCTCCTCGCCGGTCTCGGCGCTGAACGCGGTGAGCGCGTAGGTCACGAGGTCGCCGGCCGCCACCGGGTCGCCCTCACCCTCCGAGACGACGGTGCTCTGCAGCTCCTCCACCTCGAGCGGCGCCGAGAAGGTCGCGGTGGACTTCTCGCCGACTTCGCCCTCGACGGTGATCGAGTCGCTGGCCGCGCCCGACGGCGCCGCGGCGGCGCAGAGGTCGGCTGCAGCACCGCTGGTACTGGGCGCGGGCGTGGCGTTGGGGTTCGCGCCGCTGGCGCAACCCGCCAGCAGTACCGCGGAGAACGCGGCGACGGACAGGGCGGCGATCGGGCGAATGCGCACGGTGAGACCTCGAGTCGATTGCAGGGGAAGTCCCCATCCTCCCCCATCTTTGCTTTGCCTGCGCTGAGAAGTCGCCATGCCGATAGCGGAATGGAATCGGGAGTACCCTCGACGGGTGACTTCCGACCTGGTACCCGAAGCGGACGAATCGCCCGCTGTCGCACCTCCGGAGGCTCCTGCGACCCGAATGGGCGCCACCTACTTCCTCGGTCGATTCGTGCTGACCCCGACCGCGCGCCTCGTGTACCGCCCGCACATCGAGGGCCGAGGCAACGTGCCCAAGAGCGGGCCGGTGATCTTCGCGAGCAACCACCTCTCATTCATCGACTCCATCGCCATCCCCGTGGCCGCTCCGCGCCCGGTGCACTTCCTCGCGAAGGCTGACTACTTCGAAGGCACCGGCTTCAAGGGCTGGGCCTCGCGCGAGTTCTTCACGGCGATCGGCGCCATCCCCGTGCGGCGCGGTGCGGGGCAGGCCGCCCTCGACGCTCTCGACCAGCAGCGCGTGCTGCTCGAGCAGGGCAAGGCCGTCGCCCTGTACCCCGAGGGCACGCGATCGCTCGACGGCCGCCTCTACAAGGGCCGCACCGGCGTGGCCTTCCTCGCCCTGCAGACCGGAGCCCCCGTGGTCCCGGTCGGCCTCATCGGCACCGACGACGTCATGCCCGTCGGCGCCAAGCGTCCCTCGCGGCAGCACCGCGCGACGGTCAGGTTCGGCGAGCCGCTCGATCTCGCCCACCACGGCCCCGCCAGTTCCGGCAAGGCGCGCCGGCTCGCGACCGACGACATCATGAGCGCGATCCACGCCCTGTCGGGCCAGGAACTCGCCAACGCCTACAACGAGGCGCCCGCGCAGAACCCGATCGAGCGCATCAAGCAGGTCCTGCCGCACGAGCGTCGCTGATCCCTGCGACCACGATCGTCGGTTCGTGCCGCACCGGGAAGTTCACCGAGTTCGCGATGAAGCACCACTCGTTCGCCTGAGCGTGCGCGGCGGTCGCGGCATCCACCATCGACTCCTCCGCCACCGTCACGCGAGGCCGCAGCACCACCTCGCGGAAAGCTCCTCCGCCCCGGCCGTCCTCCACCATGAGCCCGGACGCGTCGTCCTCATAGCCGACCACGACCACACCCGCCTGGACGCAGGCGTGCAGGTAGGAGAGCAGGTGGCACTCGCTGAGCGAGGCGAGGAGGAGGTCTTCCGGATTCCACTTCGTCGGGTCGCCGCGGAAGGGCTTGTCAGAGGATGCCTGCAACGTGGGCTTGCCCTCGATGTCGATGGCGACCGCACGGTCGTAGTCTCGGTAGCCCGAGGTGCCGGTGCCCCGATCTCCGGTCCACGTCGTCCGGACGGAGTATCGATGCTCTCCCCACATGTGCACAGTCTGTCATGCAGTCGCCGTCGGCCACGGCGATAGGCTGGCTGGGTGCCGCAGACCTTCGCCGCAGCCGACGCCGTCGAGCTCGCCGTCGTCGACCGCAGTGGCTTCATCGAGTCCCGCCACTCGGGAATCGCGATCGTCCTCGCACCCGACGGCACGATCCACACCAAGCTGGGCGATCCGTCTGCGCTGATCCTTCCGCGGTCGAGCCTCAAGCCGCTGCAGGCGCTCGCGTGCCTCGCGGCAGGCGCCCCGCTCGAGGGCGAGCGTCTCGGTCTGGCGACCGCGAGCCACTCCGGCACCGACCGTCACGTGGCGGTCGTGCGCGACATCCTCGGGGCGGCAGGTCTCGGCGAAGATGCGCTGGGCTGTCCGCCCGCGTGGCCGGGAGACACCGCCACTCGCGACGAGCTCGTGCGCGAGCGCTCCGAACCCTCGCGCGTCCGCATGAACTGCTCGGGCAAGCACGCAGCGATGCTCCTGACCTGCGTCACGAACGGCTGGGATCCGGCCGGCTACCTCGCTCCCGAGCATCCGCTCCAGCTCCACGTGCGCGAGGTCATCGAACGTCTCCTCGGCGAGAAGGCGGCGGCCACCGCCATCGACGGCTGCGGCGCCCCCGTGTACGCGACGACCCTGTTCGGGCTTGCACGGGCCATCCACCGCATCGGAAACTCGTCGCCGACGTCGCCGTTCGCACTGCACCGCAGCGCCGGCACCCTGGTGCAGGCGGTGCGCGAGAACCCGTGGACGATCGACGGGCCCGAGCGGCCCGACACCATCGTCAATGAGCAGCTGGGCGTCTTCGCCAAGGGCGGCGCCGAGGGCGTGATGGTGATGGTCGCGCCCGACGGCACGACCGTCGCCCTCAAGATGCTCGACGGCAACGGCCGCGCCGCCACAGCCGTCGGGCTGCGCCTCCTCGAGCGCGCCGGCGCCCTCGGCTCGACCGAGGTGGCGGCCACGATGCAGAGGCTTCCGCTGTCGATCCTCGGCGGCGGGCAGAGTGTCGGGGCGATTCGCCCCGCCTTCTAGAGGCGCTCCCACAAGGAGCCCGAGCGCTCCAACGGCGGAGCGGAAAGGATCACACGATGAGGATCAGCGTCCCCACCGAGGTGAAGAACAACGAGTACCGGGTGGCCCTGACACCCGCCGGCGTTCACGACCTCGTCGCCGCGGGCCACGAAGTGTTCGTGCAGCGCGGCGCCGGAGCCGGCTCGTCGATGCCCGACAGCGAGTACGAGGCCGCCGGAGCCACCCTCCTCGACGATGCGGCGGAGGTCTGGGCGCGAGCCGAGCTGCTGCTCAAGGTCAAGGAGCCGATCGCGAGCGAGTACCCGTACTTCCGCGACGACCTGGTGCTGTTCACCTACCTGCACCTGGCGGCGGACCGGCCGCTCACCGACCGCCTGGTCGAAGACCGCGTGACCGCGATCGCGTACGAGACCGTCCAGGTCGCGGGGGGTGGCCTCCCGCTGCTCGCCCCGATGAGCGAGGTCGCCGGTCGTCTCGCGCCGACGGTCGGCGCAGCGACGCTCATGCGCTCCGCCGGCGGACTCGGCCTGCTGATGTCGGGGGTTCCGGGCACACGGCCGGCTCGCGTGACGGTCATCGGCGGCGGCGTCGCCGGCGCGAACGCGGCTGTGATCGCGGTGGGCATGGGCGCCGACGTCACGGTGTTCGACACGAACGTGCAGCGCCTGCGCTACCTCGACGACCACTTCCAGGGTCGCATCAAGACCGCAGCATCCAACCCGTTCGATCTCGACAAGGCCGTCGTCGACTCCGACCTCGTCATCGGCTCGGTGCTGATCCCCGGCGCGAAGGCGCCCAAGCTCGTCACGAACGAGATGGTCTCACGCATGCGGCCGGGCAGCGTGCTCGTCGACATCGCGGTCGACCAGGGCGGCTGCTTCGAGGACACCCGCCCCACGACCCACGCCGACCCGACCTTCCCCGTGCACGGAAGCGTCTTCTACTGCGTCGCGAACATGCCGGGCGCCGTGCCCAACACGTCGACCTCGGCGCTCACGAACGCGACCCTCCCCTATATCCGCCAGATCGCGCGTCGCGGCTGGAAGGACGCACTGCGAGCGGATGCCGCGCTCGCGGGCGGCCTGAACATCGTCGACGGCCGCGTGGTCAATGCCGGCGTGGCGACCGCGCACGGTCTCGAGCTCGCGACCCTGGAGTCCGCGCTCGCCTGATCCGCTCGTCTCATCGCCCGGTGGCCGGGGTCCTCACAGGATCCCGGCCGCCGCCGGCTGCGGACCCCATGGCGGCCCCTCGGTGCGCGGCGTAGCATTTGGCCGAGAATCGAGGTACGTCTCATGGTGCTTCTGCGGATCCAGCATCCCGTCGGAGATTTCGAACGGTGGAAGGCCGCGTTCGACAGCGACCCGCTCGATCGTCGCGGCTCCGCCGTGCGCGGCTATGCGGTGCATCGCGATGCGGATGATCCGGCCGTCGTGGTGATCGATCTCGAGTTCGACGAGGTCGACGCGGCCCGTGCGATGCTCGCTCGGCTGGAGTCGATGTGGTCCTCTCGCCCCGCGGGAATCGCCGCCGAGCCGCGGACCGCGGTGCTCGAGACGGTGGAGCGCGTCGCCCTTCAGTGAGCCGCCGGTTGGCGGATCGTCGCCGCGATCACGCGAGACCGCCGTCGATCGAACGGCTGAAGTCCGCCGGGTCTTCGGGCACGAGCACCGGGGTGTCGCGGTTGAGGCTCTCCCCGCGGAAGAACGGCTTCGCCCGCGGGAAGAAGAACCACAGCAACATCAGGAGCACGCCGAACGCGAGCGCGCCGACGCCCATGACGAAGGTGCCGCCGACACCGAGCAGCACCGAGTAGCCGTAGTCCACGTCGAACATGTCGATCGCCGACTGGACGAACGCGTACGTCAGCATGAGCGCGCCGAGGAGCGGCAGGAGGAACTTGTAGAAGAAGTTCCGGGTCGACGTGAAGAGCTCCCGCCGGAAGTACCAGACGCACGCGTAGCCGGTGATGGCGTAGTAGAACGCGATCGCGAGCCCGAGCGACAGGATGGAGTCCTGCAGGATGCTGTCGCTGATGAGCACCATCCCGACGTAGTAGACGATCGCCACGACGCCCATCACGAGCGTGGAGAACGACGGCGTCTTGTACGTGGGGTGCACGGTGGCGAACTTGCGCGGCAGCGCCTTGTACGCCGCCATCGACAGCGTGCCGCGCGCGGTCGGCAGGATCGTCGTCTGCGTGGAGGAGATCGCCGAGATCATCACAGCCACCACGAGCACCCAGCCGACCGGACCGAGGAGGCCGTCCTTGATCGCGAGGAAGAAGTCGTCGGCGTTCGCCTCGTTGCCGAGGCCGGTGCCCGTCTCCCCCAGGCCCGCATACATCATCGCCGCGACCGTGACGCCGACGTAGGTCACCAGGAGGATGACCGTGGTGAGCAGCGCGGCCCGGCCGGGGATGCGCTTCGGGTCCTTCGTCTCCTCGTTGAGCGCCAGGCATGTGTCCCAGCCCCAGTAGATGAACAGCGCGAGCAGGATCGCCTCGATGAACCCGCCCCACTCGGTGAAGGCGAACGGGTTGAACCATGACCAGTCGAACGGCGTGGCGTCGGGCGCCGACCCTGCGAAGTAGTGCCAGAGCGCCGCGATCACGAAGATCGCCAGGGCGAGGTACTGGATGGCGAGCAGAACGTTCTGGATGCGCTCGCCGATCTCGACACCGCGCCAGCTGACCCAGGTCATGGCTGCGATGAAGACGACGCCGGTAGCGGTGACGAGCGGCACGCTGTCGGAGAGCAGGGCGTCCTCAGACGAGCGGACGACGCCGTCGATCAGAGCCCAGAAGTAGATGCCTGCGATCTGAGCCAGGTTGGCGAGGACGACCATTCCTGCGACTGCGACGCCCCAGCCGCCCAACCAGCCGACCCAGGGACCGAAGGCCTTGGTGCCCCAGGTGAACGTCGTGCCGCAGTCGGGCACCGCGTTGTTGAGCTCACGGTAGGCGAAGGCGATGAACAGCATGGGGATGAACGCGATGACGAAGGCGATGGGCGCCTGGGCGCCGACCGCGAGCACCACGAATCCGAGCGTCGCGACGAGGGAGTAGACGGGAGCCGTCGAAGCGAGCCCGATGACCGTGGAGCCGAAGAGGCCGAGCGTGCCGGTCGCGAGTCCCTTGCCCTGCGGACGTTCGAGGTTGATCGGGGTTGTAGACACACCGTGACGCTATGACCCGGTCGGAGGGTAATCAAGGCCACGCGTGAGGACGGTTCGGCCGGACCTGGGCCGAAGGAAGGACGATGCGGACGGCGTCGCCTCCGGCCGAGATCAGCCACGCGCGACCGCGGCCGGGCTCGCAGTACGGCGGGAGGGTGCGAGCGCTGGTCAGCAGCCGGAACTCGGCGGCGCAGGACGTGTCGACGACGAGGTCGTGGTCGCCGCGCGCGTCGGCGAGCAGCCGCCAGTGCCGCTGCCAGTCGTCGGGCTCGCCCACGACCACGACCGGGCCCTCCGCGATGACCGCGGGGTCGGCGGCGTAGCCGTCGACGGAGACGGAGCGGACACCGCGCCGCTTCCACTCGCCCAGCGCCGCCCGCGCCGCGGGCGAGCGCCGCGTCGCGAACGCGGTCAGCGGAGCCGACGGGCACCAGTCCGGCGCCGGATCGGGCACGGGGCGCGGGAGCGGCGGTGCGAGTGCGACCTGCAGCGACGTGCCGTCGAGCGCCCCGCGACCAGGCGGCGCGTCGGGGTCGAACGCGGCGGGGTCGCCGCCGGCGGCGATGTGCTCGGTACGCGTCGGGAACGGCAGCAGCAGTCGCTTCGGGAAGAGGTCGGCGATCCTCGCCACGGCGCCGGCGAGGCGATGGGCGCTGGCTGCGATCAGGAGGCCGTCCGACCCCGCGCGACGCACGAGATCCTCGATGCGCTCGATCGCGACCTGCGCGTAGTCGGGCGGGAGCCGCATTGCGACGGCATCGAGGTCGTCGATGCACACGACCGAGCCCGGCGGTGGCGGTTCTGCGGTGAGCGTCGCGATGGCGTCCCACATCGGCTCGGGCGCGGCCGGGATCCGTATCACCGCCGAGGGAGCCTGCGCTGCGGCGAGCGCGACGGCGTTGGTCAGCCCCGCTGCGGGACCGCCGAGCACGAGGAGTCCGCGGTCCTCGATGCGGACGGTGGCGGCACGCTGTCGCTGGAGGTGCGGTTCGTCGGCGAGACCGAGCAGCAAGACCTCGCCGTCCGCCGCGGGCCGCGCGAGTTCGGCGAGCTCCGTCAGCGTAAGCCGCTCAGGGAGGCCGGGGAGCCACGGTCGACGCGGACGCTCGGCGCCGCCGCGTGCCGCTGCCGCCTCGACGTCTGAGGGTCCGGACAGCGCGATCCGCACGGGTCGCGGGCGGGCGTCGCCCGCCCGGCGCAGCAGGGCATGCCCCCTCCCCGCTGCTCCGCCCGGCAGCAGCGCGGCTTCATCGGTGCCGAGGAGACTTCGGCTGTCGGCGGCGTCGGTCACGCGCAGACTGATGCGCAGCGGGCAGTTCGCGAGCAGGCTGTCGCGGATCACCCCCGCCGCGCGCTGTGTACCCAACACGAGATGGATGCCCAGCGCACGCCCGCGGGCGGCGACATCGGCGAAGACGGCGTGCAGTTCGGGGTGATCGCCGAGGAGAGCGGCGAACTCGTCGACGACCACCACCAGTCGCGGCAGCGCGACCCGCGGGTCGAGGATGTCGCGGGCGCCGGCAGCGGCCAGTTTCCCCTCGCGCCACCGCACTTCGGCCCGAAGGCTCTCGATGGCGCGCCGAGCGCCGGCGCCGTCGAGGTCGGTGATCACACCGGTCACGTGCGGCACGCCGGAAAGCGACTCGAACGCGGTTCCCCCCTTGAAGTCGGCGAGCAGGAACGCCACCTCCCGCGTCGAGCGCGTGCGGCACAGCGCGAGGATCCAGGTGATGAGCAGTTCGCTCTTGCCCGACCCCGTGACGCCTGCGACCACGGCGTGCGGGCCGTCGGCGACGAGGTCGACGACCGCCGGCTCCCGCCCCTCGAGGCCGATCACCGCCGCGAGACCACCCTGCCGGCCGGCCTCGACCGCCGCGAGTTCGGCGGTCGCTGCGAGATCGGCGAGCATCACGGGCCCGCTGTCGCGGCCCCTCAGGCCCAGCACGCGCTCTGCGCGCTCGGCGAGCATCGCCGCGACGGCAGCCGCCTGCTCCACCGCGAGCGCCTCGACGTCGACCTCCGACGCATCCGCACCGCGCTCGACGGTCGCCCGATGCGGGGCGTGAGCGGTGATCACGGTGCCGCACTGCGGTGGCAGCGGGTCGCCGGGCGCAGAGCACGCGATCACGATGTCGGCCTCGGGCGGCGCGGTCGCTCCCGGGAGGACGACCGCCAGGCGCCGCGGCGCCCCCACCGCACGATGCGGAAGCGCCTCCATCCAGGCGAGTTCGTCGGGCAGCGGGCCGACGACGGCGAGTTCTCCCGGCGGCAGAGCGAGGCAGAGCTGGACGACGAGCGCGCGCTGCACCGCCGCGGCGACCACAGCTTTCCCCACCACCACGACCCCGGCGTGCAGGGATGCGGTGACCGGCGCGTT
Organism: Microbacterium sp. NPDC056003; assembly: GCF_042274785.1. NCBI lineage: Bacteria > Bacillati > Actinomycetota > Actinomycetes > Micrococcales > Microbacteriaceae > Microbacterium > Microbacterium sp. NPDC056003. The sequence continues at coordinate 155,951 of NZ_JBHJXQ010000003.1, forward strand.
CGACAGGCGCGACGACCGCGCCCGGAGCGCACCCGCACGCGCGTCGCCGTCTCCACCGGTGACCCGTACCTCGCTCGCGATCTCGCCCTCGCCGACCACGAGGAGGTCGTCACGGCCGGGTGATCTGCGCCAGACCTCGTCGTCGCGGCCGAGGAAGGACGCGACATCCGGATGCCGTGCCCACGCACGCCGGCGCTCCTCGTCATGCCGTTGTGCCACCGTCTGGGCGACCTCGGCGAGCGCGCGCGCGGCAATGGCCCGGTGCCGGCGGCGGTCGCGGCGCGCACTGCGGGCGGCGTCGGCGAGGGTGGCGACGGCGATCAGCGGGCCGAGTGCGGCGAGCCACAGAGACAGGATCGAACCCGTCACCAGCCACAGGCCGACCGCACCGACGATCGGGACGACCGCCGCCACCACCGGGAGCGGTGGCCGGGAGGGCGCCGTCCACGCCGACGGCAGGTTCAGCGGTTCGGGGGCGGCCGGGTCGGCGAACGAGACTCCGTCCGCCCTGGCAGGGCGAGGAGTGGCGAAGCGAGCGGGGGCGAAGGACACGCCTCAGTCCAGCGCGGCGCGGGCGAACCGGGTCCGCGAGGCCGCCGATCGGTGGACGGCGGCGGTCAGTCCCGGCCTGGGGAGGAGTCGTCCCCGGCCGCAGCAGCGCCATCGCCAGCACCGGCCGCAGCAGCGCCATCGTCAGCACCATCGGCAGCAGCGCCGTCGCCAGCAGCGGCGTCGGCCGCGGCATCCCGACCGTCACGCTCGCCATCGACACCCGCAGCCGTTTCGTCCGCGGCAGCGCCCGCATCCGCGTCACCTTCACGGACGTCGTCCGCACCGGCGCCCGACGCCGAAGCGACGTCCAGCACGATGATCGTGATGTTGTCGCGACCGCCGTTCTCGAGCGCGGCGTCGAGCATCGCGTTCACGGCGTCGGCCGGATCGGCGTTCTCGTCGAGGAAGTGGCGGATGCCGTAGTCGGTGAGCTCCTTGGTGAGCCCGTCGGAGCAGATCACGAACCGGTCGCCCTCGGCGACGTCGAGACGCACGTAGTCGGGCGTGACGCCCTCACTCGGCCCGACGGCACGCGTGATGACATTGCCGTACGGGTGATTCTCCGCTTCTTCGGGGCTCAGTCGTCCGGAGGCGATGAGCTCCTGCACGACGGAGTGGTCGGTGGTGATCTGCACGATGGCGCCGTCGCGCACGAGGTACACACGCGAGTCGCCGATGTTCAGGGTGACCCAGTGCGCGGTGTCGCCGCTCGTGTCGAGGTACAGCCCGGTCAGGGTCGTGCCGGTGCCGTCATCTGTCGCCTCGGGGTGCGACGCGATGTCTTTCACCGCACGGGCCAGGGCCTTCTCGATCGCCTTCGGCGTGACGGCGCCCGCGTCGGCCACGACCTTGAGCCGATCGATGGTGCTGGCACTGGCGATCTCGCCTCCGACGTGACCACCCATGCCGTCGGCGACGACGAAGAGCGGGTACGAGGCGAACATGGCGTCCTGGTTCACCTCGCGCCGGCGACCCGTGTCGGTGACCGCGGCCCACGCCAGGTCGATGATCCCACCCGGCACGGGCACCGAGAGCGACTGGGTGGATACTTCGGACACGCCGTCGTCCTCCCGATCGAATTGGCGCGGCCCGGCGTCCGGGCGCGTCTTCACATACTAGTGGGTTCCTCCCCCACGTCTTCGGCGACGGCGGCCGATGGCGCGCCGGACACCGGCGCTCCGACCGTGACCGAGTCCTCGAGGATCTCCTCGTCCATGGGCGCTTCGAACTGTGCGTTGTAGAGCCGCCAATACGCACCGCGGGCGACGAGCAGCTCGTCGTGGCTGCCCTGCTCGACGATGGATCCGGCCTCCATCACGAGGATGAGATCGGCGTCGCGGATGGTCGAGAGCCGATGCGCGATGACGAAGGCGGTGCGGTCCTCGCGCAGGCGCGACATGGCGCGCTGGATGAGAAGTTCCGTGCGTGTGTCGACGGAGCTCGTCGCCTCGTCGAGGATGAGGATGCGCGGATCAGCCAGGAACGCCCGCGCGATGGTGACGAGCTGTCGCTCGCCCACGCTCAGGTTCGTCGCCTCGTCGTCGAGCATCGTGTCGTACCCGTCGGGCAGGGCGTGGACGAATCGGTCGACGTAGGCCGCCGTGGCGGCGGCGAGGATCTCCGCCTCGGTGGCGTCGGGCCGGCCGTACGCGATGTTCTCGCGGATGGTGCCCGCGAAGAGCCACGTGTCCTGCAGCACCATCCCCGTCCGCGCGCGCAGGTCGTCGCGCGTCATGCGACGGGTGTCCACGCCGTCGAGCGTGATACGGCCGTCATCCACTTCGTAGAAGCGCATGATGAGGTTCACCAGCGTCGTCTTGCCGGCGCCGGTGGGACCGACGATCGCGACCGTGCTGCCGGGCTGGGCGGTGAGCGAGAGGTCGTCGATGAGCGGCTTGTCCGGCGAGTAGCGGAACGAGACGCCCTCGAACGCGAGGTGACTCGCGGCGTCGGGCGCGGTCTGCGCCGGGGCGTCGTCGGGCTGCTCCTCGGCCTCGTCGAGCAGCTCGAACACCCGCTCGGCGCTCGCCACACCCGACTGCAGGAGGTTCGCCATCGACCCGAGCTGGCTCAGTGGCTGGGTGAACTGGCGCGAATACTGCATGAACGCCTGCACGTCGCCGATCGAGAGCAGCCCGACCGCCACCTGCAGACCGCCGACGACCGCGATCGCGACGTACACCAGGTTCCCGATGAACATCATCGACGGCATGATGATGCCCGAGATGAACTGCGCGCCGAAGCTCGCCTTGTAGAGCTCCTCATTCTCGGCGCGGAAGTCGGCTTCCACTTCGCGCTGGTGCCCGAACACCTTCACGATCGAGTGGCCGGAGAAGGTCTCTTCCACGCGCGCATTCAGCACGCCCGTCGACTTCCACTGTGCGGCGAAGAGCTTCTGCGACCGCTTCGCGACCACCACCGTGATCACCACGGTGAGAGGGATCGTCACAAGGGCGATGACGGCGAGCAGCGGAGAGATCACGAACATCATCACGAGAACGCCGACGACGGTGAGCAGCGAGATCACGACCTGCGAGATCGTCTGCTGCATCGTCTGGCCGATGTTGTCGACGTCGTTGGTGACGCGGCTGAGCAGCTCGCCGCGCTGCACCTTGTCGAAGTAGGCGAGGGGCAGGCGGTGAACCTTCTCTTCGACCCGCAGTCGCAGCTGGTGCATGGCCCGCTGGACGACGCCGTTGAGGATCCGCGCCTGAAGCCAGCCGAAGACGCTCGCCAGCACGTACACCGCGAGCACGGCACCGAGGATCCACGCCAGCTGCTCGAAGTCGACGCCCGCGCCGGGCGTGAACTCCATCGCGGCGATCATGTTCGCCTGATCCACGTTCCCCTGCGCGATCAGCCCGTCCACCACCTGCTGCTTCGTCGCACCGGGCGGCATCTGCAGCGACACGAACCCGGCGAACACGACGTTCGTCGCGTTCCCGAGCAGCTTCGGGCCGATCACCGACAGCGCGACGGACAGCACCGAGAAGATCAGCACCGCGATGAGCGCGGGCGTGTCGTGGCGCAGCGTGCCGAGAAGCCGCTTCGCACTCGGGCCGAAGTTCTGCGCCTTCTCTCCTCCGCCGACCTGACCCATCGGCCCGCGCTGCATCGGCATCCGCCGTGGGGCGTTCTGCGAGCCGCTCATGCCGCCTCCGCCGCAAGCTGCGACTCGACGATCTCGATATACGTCTCGCACGTCTCCACGAGCTCGTCGTGGGTGCCGATCCCCACCATGCGCCCGTGGTCGAGCACGATGATCTGATCGGCGTGACGGATCGTCGACACGCGCTGCGCGACCACGATCCTCGTGGCATCAGGCAGCTCCGCATCGAGGGCGCGGCGGAGCGCCGCATCCGTCGCAAGGTCCAGCGCGGAGAAGGAGTCGTCGAAGATGTAGACCTCGGGTCGCTTCACCAGGGCGCGGGCGATGGCCAGCCGCTGACGCTGCCCGCCGGAGACGTTGGTCCCGCCCTGCGCGATCGGTGCCTCGAGCCCTTCGGGCAGCGCCGACACGAAGTCCTTCGCCTGGGCGAGCTCCAGGGCGTGCCACAGCTCGTCGTCGGTCGCCTCGCCGTTGCCGTAGCGCAGGTTCGACGCGACGGTGCCGGAGAACAGGAAGGCCTTCTGCGGCACCAGTCCGATGCGCTGCCACAGCTCGTCGGGGTCGTACTCGCGCACGTCGACGCCGTCGACCCGCACCGCGCCGGCGGTCACATCGAACAGCCGTGCGACGAGGCCGATGAGCGTGGTCTTGCCCGCGCCGGTCGAGCCGATCACGGCCGTCGTGGTGCCGGGCTCGACCGTGAAGGTCAGGTCATGGAGCACAGCATCGTCGGCACCGGGGTAGGCGAAGTCGACGGCGTCGAACTCGACACGACCGGCGGGAACGGGGGCGGATGCCGCGACCGCCGGCGCGTCGACCGACGGCGCGGTCTCGAGCACTTCGCCGATGCGGTTCGCGCACACGGCCGCGCGCGGGATCATCACGAACATGAAGGTCGCCATCATGACGCCCATCAGGATCTGCATGAGGTACTGCAGGAATGCGAACAGGGTGCCGATCTCGACGCCGCTGTTCTGCACCTGGAAGGCGCCGAACCAGATCACCGCGACGCTCGAGACGTTCATGACGAGCATGACGGCGGGGAACATCAGGGCCATGAGGTTGCCGGCGCGCAGCGCCGTCTCCTGCACATCGGCACTGGCCCCGGTGAAGCGCACCTGCTCCTCGGGCTCGCGCACGAACGCGCGCACGACGCGGATGCCCGTGAGCTGCTCGCGCATGATCTGGTTCACGCGGTCGATGCGGGTCTGCATCTTCGTGAACGCGGGAACCATGCGCGACACGATGAGGCCGACGATGATCAGCAGCACCGGGATCGCGACAGCCATGAGCCACGAGAGGCCGGCGTCCTGCTGGACCGCGAAGATCACACCGCCGATCGCGAGGATCGGCGCGGAGACCATCAGGGTCGCCGACACCTGCACGAGCATCTGCACCTGCTGCACGTCGTTGGTGTTGCGGGTGATGAGCGACGGCGCGCCGATCTGCCCGACCTCGCGCTGCGAGAACGCCACCACGCGGTGGAACAGGTCGCCGCGCAGGTCGCGCCCCATGCCCATCGCCAGGCGAGATCCGAAGTAGACCGCCACGATCGCGCACGCGATCTGCACGAGGCTGATCGCGAGCATCACGCCGCCCGTCTGCCAGATGTACGGGATGTCTCCGGTGACCACGCCGTTGTCGATGATGTCGGCGTTCAGCGTGGGCAGCAGCAGAGAGGCCATCGATTGTGCGAACTGGAAGACGACGACGGCGATGATGAGCGGCCACGCGGGTCGCAGGTATCGCACAAGGAGCTTGCCGAGCACGACCGTCCTTTCCGGTGCGCCGGGACCGCCGCGACCGCGGCAGCGCACAGAGAGCGACGCTACGCCTGGCCGAGGACACGCCACAACCCGCGCGCTACGCCGTGGGCGAACCGCGCCGCACGAGGCCGCCCCACCGGGCGACGCGCAGGTCAGACCTTCGCGCCCGGGTCCTCCGGCAGCGGGAAGAGGGCGTCGATCTCCGCGATGTCGTCCGCGGTCGGCGACCACGCGCTGGCGGCGGCGGCATTGGCACGCACCTGCTCCGGACTCGTCGCGCCCGCGATGACGCTCGCGAGCACGGGGTTGGCGAGCAGCCAGCCGAAGGTCGCGTCGAGCATCGTGATGCCACGCTGGTCGCAGAAAGCCTGGAACTGCTCGAGCTCGTCCCACGGCGCCTCCTCCCACACATGCTGACGCTGCCGCATGATGCGGGTGTCCTCCGGCGCGTGGTCGCGCGAGAACTTGCCGGTCAGCAGTCCGTTGTGCAGTGGGAAGTACGGCAGGAAACCGAGCCCGAACCGTTCGGCTGCCGGGATCACCTCGCGCTCCGACGCGCGCGCCAGCAGGCTGTAGTGGTTCTGCGCCGAGACGAACGGGATGCCCGATCGCCGCGCGGCGACGTAGTGCGCCTCGGCGATCTGCCAGCCGCTGAGGTTGGAATGCCCGATGTAGCGGACCTTTCCCTCGCGGACGAGGTCGCCCAGCACGTCGAGCGTCTCTTCGATGGGTGTCGCCGGGTCGGGCGTGTGCAGCTGGTAGAGGTCGATCCACTCGGTCTGCAGACGGGTGAGGGATGCCTCGACCGCCTGTCGCACGTACGACCGCGAGGCCTTCGCCCCGACGACCGGCAGGCCCATGTCGCGGCCCGAGTGACCGAACTTCGTGGCGAGCACCACGCGGTCCCGGCGACCGCGCAGGGCCTCGCCCATGAGCGACTCGGACAGCCCGGGGTCCTTGCCGTACATGTCGGCGGTGTCGAGGAACGTGACGCCGGCGTCGATCGCAGCATCGAGCACGTCGCGGGTGCCTTCGAGGGTCTCGGTGCGGGTGCCCGCGCGGCCGAAGTTGTTGCAGCCCAGGCCGACGGCCGAGACGAGGAGTCCGGAGGCGCCGACGCGGCGCAGGGGAACGGGAGAGGTCATCCCTCCACGCTATCCCGCGTGCCGGCGGCGCGCTCCGGGAACCGGACCTGCAGAGAGCGGCCGGCGCCGAGGCACGCGAAGACCCCCCACCCGCGGGCGAGGGGTCTTCGTCCTCCGCTACGGGCGAGGAGCGTCGGGCGCGTCCGGCGCCGCGGGCGGCTCGGATGCCGGCGGTTCGGTCGCCGCGGGCGGCTCGGTCGCTGCCGGAGGTGCGGCGGGCGGCTCCGCTGCCGGCGGCGCGGCTGCCGGAGGAGCGGCCGGCGCGTCCGGCGCGGGGGGCGGCGGCGTCACGGGCGGCTGGCCCGCCGCGGGCGGCGGCGTGTACGGCGCGGCCGGGGCCGCAGGCCCGGCGGGCGGCGCGGGCGGTGCCGAGTAGCCTGCGGGCGGCGGCTGGTAGCCGGCCGGCGGCGCGTAGCTGCCGGGAGCGGTCGCCGCGTTGGGCGGGAAGCCGCCGGCGGGAACCTGATTCGGGATGCCCGACCACGTCGTGTTGTCGGCGAGGAAGTTACCCGCCCACGGAGCCGCCGGGATCGCCGTGTTCCAGCGCGACTTGTCGAAGGCGTTGATGCCGAGCCACACGATCGAGAGGAAGAAGTAGAGGATGAGCCAGACGGCTTCCTTCTGCAGCTTCAGGCCGACGCGCCACGCGGCGAGGAGGGTGTAGATGAAGGCGGCGAGACCGAAGAGCTGACCGACCACCGGGATCCAGCTGAGGAACGCGGTCGCGCCCCACAGGATCAGCAGCCACCACGGGTTGAGGTCGCCGAGCTTGACGAAGATCAGGGTGTTGTACACCGGGACCCATGCGCGCCACTTGCCCTGCACGCCCGCCTTCTCGAAGATCTTCATCAGGAACCACGACGAGATCACGTAGGCCGCGATCGCGAGGATGAACAGCAGGGGCGCGAGGACCAGCCAGACGGCGATCAGCCCTCCGATCCCGTAGTCGTCGTCGTATGACATGAACGTCCTCTCCGGAACGATCGTCGATGCGCACGCACATCGAGCGAGGCGCCTCGCCCCGCGCGACACATGCTAGCGATGCCCGTGCGCGCATGTCAGCAGAAACCGGGCGTTTCGGGGGCTGACCCCCGGCGTGGCTGTCGATAGCCTGACAGGACCAGTCAGCGGAAGGATCACCATGACCGACCCCACTCCCCCCGTCCCGCCCCTCCCCGAGCAGCCTGCCGCAGACGCCGCGCGCTCCGCGGCGACGCCGGGTGAGGCATCCGCTCCCGCCTACGACCCCGCGACCGACCCCGACGACACGGGGGTGCCGCGGTCGCTCGACGACGACGTCGCCGCCGTCGGCCGTGGCTTCTTCGCGGCGCTGTTCGACATCAGCTTCCGCACGTTCATCACGCGCCGCCTCGCGAGCGTCTTCTACGTCGTGGGCCTCATCGCCATCGCGATCGGCTTCATCGTGTACCTCGTGAACGGCATCGTCGGCGGCGCATCGCTGCTGTGGATCAACGTGGGCGCCGGCGTCACCGCGATCATCGCGACGATCATCATCGTGCCGCTCGTCGCGTTCATCGCGGTCATCGCGCTGAGGTTCATCATCGAGGCCGTCGTGGCGCTCATCGCGATCGCCGAGAACACGGAGCGCACCGCTCAGCACACCCGGCACTGACGCTCCTTCGCCCGTCGAGTTGCCACTTCCTGCGGCGTTGACGAAGCGGAAGTCGCCGGAGCCGGCAACTCGCCGGAGGGCGGGCTCAGGCGAACAGCTCGAGCTCCCCGGACTTTCCGGCGCGCACGCGCAGGCCCCCGGCATCCGCCCAGCTCACGAATCCCGCGAGCGAGTTCACCCGCGGCCGGTCCTCGGCCAGGCGCCGCACCAACGCGCCCTTCGCGTGCTTGTTGAAGTGGTTGAGCGCCCGCGCGGCGCCACCCTCGGACTCCGACACGACCCGCACGTACGCCGAGCGCACCGACGCCGGCACGGGCCCGAGTGCGACGTACGCCTCGGAGCGGAGGTCGAGCACGAACCGGGGGCGCTCCTCCGCCAGCGCCGCGGTGACGGCATCCGCCCACACCTTCTTCAGGGACGCGAGTCCCGGCAGCGTCGCCGACGCGCCGAGTCGGTAGGACGGGATCGGGTCGAGGGCGCCCACCGGTCCGAACGGAGCCGAGTGCACGCGGACATGCGCGCCCAGCCACCGACGGGAGACCGCGGGAAGGGATGCCGCATCCAGCGCGTCGAAAAGGACACCGGTGTACCGGTCCACCGCGGGCATGGTGGGCGCCTCGCGCAGTGCCGCGTTCACCGCGACCTCGCCCAGCTGGGTAGGCCCGAGCTTCAGCACCCTCGCTGCTTCCGCTTCGTCGGCCGAGAGCGCGACCAGCGCGTCGACGACGGCGGCGCGCTGCGGCGCGAGAGACGGCATCGTGAGGCCGCCGAGGTCGAGCGGGCGGCCGCGGCCCCCCGGCCGCTTCGTCTCGGAGGGAGGAAGGAGGATCAGCATGGGTCCCGTGATGTCGTGGCAGAGACGAAACGCCCCGAGTCCGCGAGCGGACTGGGGCGTTTCGATCCGAGGTTCGTCAGGAGATGAGCGCCGCGTTGCCGGCGACGATCGTCAGGTTGTCGCCCTCCATGGAGAGGAAGCCGTCCTGCGCGTTCGCGACGATCTTGGTGCCCGAGGTCTGGGTGATGCGCACCTGACCCTCGGCCAGGATCGCCAGCACCGGCTCGTGACCCGACATGAAGCCGATCTCGCCCTCGACGGTCTTGGCGACGACGAGCGACGCCTCTCCCGACCAGACCTCCGCGTCGGCGGAGACGAGACTCACGTTGAGCGGCATGATCAGCCGTTCTCCTTCTGGATGCGGGCCCACGCCTCTTCGACGTCGGAGATGCCGCCGACGTTGAAGAAGGCCTGCTCGGCGACGTGGTCGAAGTCGCCCTTGACGATGGCGTCGAACGACTCGATGGTCTCCTTGATCGGGACCGTGGAGCCCTCGACACCGGTGAACTTCTTCGCCATGTAGGTGTTCTGCGAGAGGAACTGCTGGATGCGGCGTGCGCGCGACACGACGATCTTGTCCTCCTCGGAGAGCTCGTCGACACCGAGGATGGCGATGATCTCCTGCAGCTCCTTGTTCTTCTGGAGGATCTGCTTGACGGCGGTGGCCACGCGGTAGTGGTCGTCGCCGATGTAGCGCGGGTCGAGGATGCGGCTCGTCGACGCGAGCGGGTCGACGGCGGGGTACAGACCCTTCGACGCGATCTCACGCGAGAGCTCGGTGGTGGCGTCGAGGTGGGCGAACGTGGTCGCCGGAGCCGGGTCGGTGTAGTCGTCGGCGGGCACGTAGATCGCCTGCAGCGAGGTGATCGAGTGACCACGCGTCGAGGTGATGCGCTCCTGGAGCACACCCATCTCGTCGGCGAGGTTGGGCTGGTAGCCCACCGCGGACGGCATGCGGCCGAGCAGCGTCGACACCTCGGAACCGGCCTGCGTGAAGCGGAAGATGTTGTCGATGAAGAGGAGCACGTCCTGCTTCTGCACGTCGCGGAAGTACTCCGCCATCGTCAGCGCCGACAGGGCCACGCGCAGACGCGTGCCCGGCGGCTCGTCCATCTGGCCGAACACGAGGGCGGTCTTGTCGAAGACGCCGGCCTCTTCCATCTCGTGGATGAGGTCGTTGCCCTCACGGGTGCGCTCGCCGACACCGGCGAACACCGACACACCACCGTGGTCCTGCGCCACGCGCTGGATCATCTCCTGGATGAGGACCGTCTTGCCGACGCCGGCACCGCCGAACAGGCCGATCTTTCCACCCTGCACGTACGGGGTGAGGAGGTCGATGACCTTGATGCCGGTCTCGAACATCTGGGTCTTCGACTCGAGCTGGTCGAAGTTCGGGGCCTTGCGGTGGATCGGCCAGCGCTCGGTGACCTCGATGGTCTCGCCGGGCTCGGCGTTGAGGACCTCCCCGGTCACGTTGAAGACCTTGCCCTTGGTGACGTCGCCGACGGGCACGGTGATCTGCTCGCCGGTGTCGCGCACTTCCTGACCGCGGACGACGCCGTCGGTGGGCTTGAGCGCGATGGCGCGGACGAGATCGTCACCGAGGTGCTGGGCGACCTCGAGCGTGATCTCGGTCGACTCGCCCTCGATGGTGATCGTGGTCTTGAGCGCGTTGTAGATGTCGGGGATCGCGTCGTGCGGGAACTCGATGTCGACGACGGGCCCGGTGACCCGCGCGACGCGGCCGACGACCGCGGTCTCGGTCTTCTCTGCGGTGAGGCTCATGGCTTCTTCTCTTTCGTGTGGTCTATTTGCCCGACGCCAGGGCGTCGGCGCCGCCGACGATCTCGGCGATCTGCTGCGTGATCTCGGCCTGGCGAGCATTGTTGCGCAGGCGGGTGTAGTCGGTGATGAGCTTGTCGGCGTTGTCGCTGGCGGACTTCATCGCCTTCTGCGTCGCCGCGTGCTTCGCGGCCGACGACTGCAGGAGGGCGTTGAACACGCGGCTCTGGATGTACACCGGCAGGAGCGCGTCGAGCACGGTCTCGGCGTCCGGCTCGAACTCGTAGAGCGGGTACACCTGAGCGGATGCCGCTTCCTCGGCCTCGACGACCTCGAGCGGAAGCAGGCGCACGGTCTCGGGCGTCTGCGTCATCATGCTGACGAAGCGGTTGTAGACGAGGTTGATCTCGTCGACTCCGCCGTCTTCGCCGCCGCGGTCGTACGCGGAGAGCAGCGTCGCCGCGATCTCCTCGGCCGTGGTGAAGTGCGGGGTGTCGGTGTCGCCCGTCCACTCCGCAGCCGCCTCCATGCGACGGAACTGGAAGTACCCGACGGCCTTGCGGCCGATGAGGTAGAACACCGGCTCCTTGCCCTGCTGCCGCAGCAGCTCGGCCAGCTCGAGGCCCTCACGGAGGATCTGCGAGTTGAACGCGCCGGCGAGGCCGCGGTCGGAGGCGAAGATGACCACCGCTGAGCGGCGGATGACCTCGCGCTCCGTCGTGAGCGGGTGCTCCACGTTCGAGTGCGTCGCCACGGCGGAGACGGCTCGCGTCACGGCCCGCGCGAAGGGCGACGACGCGCGCACACGCGCCATCGCCTTCTGGATGCGCGAAGCCGCGATGAGCTCCATCGCCTTCGTGATCTTCTTGGTCGTCTGAGCAGTGCTGATCTTCTGCTTGTAGACCCGGAGTTGTGCGCCCATTGTCTCTGTCCGGTGTCGCCTTAGCGGCGGCCCTTGACGATCTTCTCCTGGTTCACGTCTTCGGCCTCTGCCGCCGCGACCTCTTCGTGGCCGGGCTTGGAGATCGTCTGGCCCTTGCCGGCCTGGAACTCGAGGATGAACTCGTCGGTCTTCTTGCCGAGCTCGGCGACGGTGTCGTCATCGAGGACGTTGGTGTCGCGGAGCGTGTCGAGGATCGTCGTGTTGCGACGCAGGTAGTCCAGCAGCTCGCGCTCGAATGCCAGCACGTCCTCGACCTCGATCGAGTCGAGCTTGCCGTTGGTGCCGGCCCAGATCGAGACGACCTGCTCCTCGACCGGGTACGGCGAGTACTGCGGCTGCTTGAGCAGCTCGGTGAGGCGCGCGCCACGGGCCAGCTGGCGGCGGGACGCGGCATCCAGGTCGCTCGCGAACATCGCGAACGCCTCGAGCGAGCGGTACTGGGCCAGCTCGAGCTTGAGCGTGCCGGAGACCTTCTTGATCGACTTGACCTGCGCGTCACCGCCGACTCGCGAGACCGAGATGCCGACGTCGACCGCGGGACGCTGGTTGGCGTTGAACAGGTCGGACTGAAGGAAGATCTGGCCGTCGGTGATCGAGATCACGTTGGTCGGGATGTAGGCCGACACGTCGTTGGCCTTCGTCTCGATGATCGGCAGACCGGTCATCGAGCCCGCGCCGAGCTCGTCCGAGAGCTTCGCGCAGCGCTCGAGCAGACGCGAGTGCAGGTAGAAGACGTCACCGGGGTACGCCTCGCGGCCCGGCGGGCGGCGGAGCAGCAGCGACACAGCGCGGTAGGCCTCGGCCTGCTTCGTCAGGTCGTCGAAGATGATGAGGACGTGCTTGCCGTCGTACATCCAGTGCTGGCCGATGGCCGAGCCGGTGTAGGGCGCCAGGTACTTGAAGCCGGCCGGGTCGGACGCGGGCGCCGCGACGATGGTCGTGTACTCCATGGCGCCGGCGTCCTCGAGCGCGCCCTTGACGGCAGCGATCGTGGAGCCCTTCTGGCCGATGGCGACGTAGATGCAGCGGACCTGCTTGCTGACGTCGCCCGAGTCCCAGTTGGCCTTCTGGTTGATGATCGTGTCGATCGCAATGGCCGTCTTGCCGGTCTGGCGGTCGCCGATGATCAGCTGGCGCTGACCGCGGCCGACAGGGATCATCGCGTCGATGGCCTTGATGCCGGTCTGGAGCGGCTCGTGCACCGACTTGCGCTGCATGACGCCGGGCGCCTGCAGCTCGAGCGCACGACGGCCCTCGATGCTCGCGATCTCGCCGAGTCCGTCGATCGGGTTGCCGAGCGGGTCGACCACGCGGCCGAGGTAGCCCTCGCCGACCGGAACCGACAGCACCTCGCCGGTGCGCGTGACGGCCTGGCCGGCCTCGATGCCCGAGAACTCACCCAGGACGACGACACCGATCTCGTGCTCGTCGAGGTTCTGCGCGAGGCCGAGCGTGCCGTCCTCGAACGTCACGAGCTCGTTCGCCATGACGCCGGGGAGTCCCTCGACGTGTGCGATGCCGTCGGCGGCGTCGATGACGGTGCCGACCTCGGTCGCCGCTGCCCCGGTGGGCTCGTAGGCGGCGACGAAATCCTTCAGCGCGTCACGGATGACGTCGGGGCTGATTGACAGTTCTGCCATGGTCTTCCCTTTGTTCCAAATTCTGTGTGTGGGGCTCTGCCCCGAGATCTCCGCCTGCGGCGGGAAGTCTGTGCTAGCCGGCCAGCCTCTGACGGAGATCGGCCAGCCGGGCCGACACGCTGGCGTCGATGACGTCGTCGGCGATCTGCACGCGCAGCCCGCCCACCACCGTCGGGTCGACCACGGTGTTGATGGACACCTGCGTGCCGTAGCGCTTCGAGAGCGCGTCGGCGAGGCGGTCGGCCTGCGCCGCGCTCAGCGGCGACGCGGCGAAGACGGTCGCGACCTTGCGGCCACGCTGGTCGGCGACGAGGCGGGTGGCCCGCGACAGCAGCTGACGAACGCGGCGCTCGCGCGGCTGCTGGACGAGGGATGCCGCAATCAGCGACGTCGCCTTGCTGGCGCGGCCCGCCAGGAGCGAGTCGACGAGCGCGCCCTTGGCCGAGGCATCCCCGAGACGGCTGCCCAGGGCGAGCTCGAGCTCGGGATTCTCCGCGACCGTGCGGGAGAACCGGAACAGCTCGTCCTCGACGTCGGACGACGGCTCGGCGACCACCGCGGCGCGGATGGCGAGCTCCTCGATGCCGTCGACCAGGTCGGACGCGGACGACCAGTGCTGCGCGACGGCGGCCGTCAGCAGCGACACGGTGGCCGGCGAGACGGCACGGCCGAAGACGTCGGCGACGACCTTGGTGCGTGCCTCGGGCGAAGCGGCGGAGTCGGCGAGCGCGCCGCTCAGCTGCGACGAGTCGCCCACGGCGCGCGCCGCGGCGAACAGCTCGCCGGCCACGTCGAGGTCGACGCCCGACGTGGCGTCGAGCGCCTTCGTCGTCGCCGCGAGGGCCTGAGTGGTCGCGCTGCCCATTACTTCGACGCCTTCTCTGCCTCGGATGCCTCGAGCTCGGCCAGGAAGCGGTCGACGACGGCCTGAGCCTTCGCGTCGTCGGACAGCGTCTCGCCGATCACTCCGCCGGCGAGGTCGAGGGCGAGCGTGCCCACCTCGCTGCGCAGCGACACGAGGGCCGTCTGGCGCTCGGCCTCGATCTGCGAGTGCGCGGTCGCGGTCAGACGCGCGGCCTCTGCGGCAGCGGTGTCCTTCGCCTCGGCGACGATCTTCTTGCCGTCCTCACGGGCGGCGTCGCGGATCTCACCGGCTTCCTTGCGCGCGTCGGCGAGCTGGGCGGTGTACTCCTCGAGTGCCGCCTCGGCCTTGCGCTGGGCCTCGTCGGCCTTGGCGATGTTCCCCTCGATCGCGGCGGAACGCTCGTCGAGCAGCTTCTTCATCTTCGGAAGGGCGACCTTCCAGAAGACGAGAAGAATGACGATGAAGCACACCGACGACCAGATGATGTCGTACCACGCGGGAATGAGCGGGTTGGGTGCAGCACCCTCCTCCGCGGCGTACGCGACAAGAGCGTTCAGCATCCTGTCTCCTTAGGTCGAAAGTCAGCGATCAGAAGCCGAAGATGAAGCCGGTCGCGATGCCGATGAAGGCGAGCGCCTCGGTGAAGGCGATACCGATCCACATCAGGACCTGCAGACGGCCGGCCAGCTCGGGCTGACGGGCCACGCCCTCGATCGTCTTGCCGACGACGATGCCCACGCCGATGGCCGGGCCGATGGCGGCGAGACCGTAACCGACGGTGGCGATGGAGCCGGAGACCTCGGCGAGAACCGTAGTTGCGTCCACGGGGGTGTTTCCTTTCGGTTGTGGGCGGCCTTCCGGCCGTCCCGTATCAGTGCTCTTCGGCGACCGCGAGCTGGATGTAGACCGCGGTGAGAAGGGCGAAGACGTAGGCCTGGAGGACAGCCACCAGGATCTCGAACAGGGTGAAGATGAAGCCGAACGCGAGGCTGCCGGCGCCGAGGATCGACCACCAGCCGCCCATGTCGACGATGAAGAACTGCGTGGCGGCGAAGAACAGCACCAGGAGGAGGTGGCCGACCATCATGTTCATCAGGAGTCGGAGCGTGAGCGTGACGGGGCGGATGACGAACGTCGAGATGAGCTCGATCGGCGTGACGATGATGTAGATCGGCCACGGCACGCCCGACGGGAAGAGCGAGTTCTTGAAGAAGTTCTTGGGGCTCTTCTTGATGCCGGCGTAGATGAACGTGATGTAGCTCACGACCGCGAGCGTCAGCGGCACCGCGATGATGCTCGTGCCGGCGATGTTCAGGAACGGGATGATGCCCGTGATGTTCATGAACAGGATCATGAAGAACATCGTCGTCAGGATCGGGAGGAACCTCTGGGCGTCCTTCTTGCCGAGGAGGTCCTCGCCGATGTTGACGCGGACGAAGTCGAGACCCATCTCGACGAGGCTCTGGAACCGGCCGGGCACGACACGCATGCGACGAGTGCCGAGCCAGAAGATCAGCACGACGGCGATGGTCGCCAGGAACTGGATCAGGTGGATCCGGTGGATCGGCACCCCCGCCAGCGTGAAGAGGATCTCAGGGAAGAACTCTTCGATCGAAGGGCCGTGGAACTCCGGCGGCGCGTCGGCGGCAAGGGGGGCGATCAGGGTCGCAGCATGAGTAAACAGCGCTGGCTCCAGCTTCGGGGCACCGGTCGAGAACCGTTGCGACGATGGTCGATGAGCGTCACTCCGCAAGTGCTCGCTAGGCGAGCAGGCGGGCGCAGGAAGAGCCTATCAAACTTGAGAGGTGCCTGAATCCGCCCCGGGGCGCCCGCGCTCCCCCTCCTCGGCGTCATCGCGTCGGTCGCCGGCCTCGGGGTCGGTCGGCAGCGTGACGTCGCTCACGTGCGGCACGCGCATCCGGAGCAGCACGATGACGTCGACCATGAGCGAGGCGAGCACGCCCACGACGACGGCGAGGAAGAAGACCATCGGCTCGATCCACGGCTGACCCCGCAGCACCAGGAGCAGCACGATGAACACGAGGAACTTCAGGATCCATCCGCCGAGCACGATGCCGAAGAACAGCGGCACGTAGAGAGGGTCGCCGTACCACCGGTTGGCGATCAGGATGCTCGCGACGGTGATGAGGAGGAATGCGGCCGCGACCAGCACGCCGACCAGCGCACTCCACAGCCCGTCCGTGCCGGCGACGAGGAACCCGATGAGCCCGCCGAGCACCGCCAGCGCGCCGGTGACGGCCCCGCCCCACACCAGGACGGTGCGCAGGATCGGCGTGCTCGAGATGGGGTTGGTGGTCATGCGGCGTCCTCCAGGACGGTCTCGGGAGCCGGCGCAGGCCGGCGGGAAGGCAGCAGGGTCACCACGAGGCACGCGACGACCCCGACGAGCCCGAATGCCACGCCGAGGAGGTAGTCCCCCGGCCAGCCTTCGGACGTGCCGATGTACATGAGCAGGACCGACAGGCTGACGATCGTGGTCCAGGCATAGAAGATGAGCACCGCACCGAGGTCGGAGTGCCCCATGTCGAGCATCCGGTGATGCAGGTGCTTGCGGTCGGGCGAGAAGGGCGACTTGCCCTTGCTCATGCGCCGGATGACTGCCAGGCCGAAGTCGAGCAGCGGCAGGAGCACGATCACCACCGGCAGCAGAATCGGGATGAACGCACCGAGCAGCTGCGAGCGGCCGAACTCGTCGTTGTCGCCGACCATGGCCGGCGTGATGCTGCCCGTGACGGCGATCGCCGAGCAGGCCATGAGCAGGCCGAGCATCAGGGCGCCGGAGTCGCCCATGAAGAGCTTCGCCGGCCGCCAGTTGAGCGGCAGGAACCCGATGCACACGCCGATCAGCACCGCGGCGATGAACGACGCGAGGTTGAAGTAGCTGCTCTGGCCGGTGTCGCGCACCAGCATGTAGGAGTACGCGAAGAAGACGCCGTTGGCGATGAGGCACACGCCGGCGACGAGCCCGTCGAGTCCGTCGATGAAGTTCACCGCGTTCATGACGACGACGATCGAGAACACCGTGAGCGTGAAGCTGACCCAGCTCGAGCCGACCGCCTGCCCGCCGATGGGCAGCGAGTAGATCTGCAGGTCGCCGAACCACGTGATGATGCCGGCGGCGAGGAACTGCGCGCCGAGCTTGATCATCCAGTCGAGGTCCCACAGGTCGTCGGCGACCCCCACGACCACGATCAGGCACGTCGCCCCGAGGATCGCCCACACCTGCGCGGGCTCGTTCCACACGATGGCGAAGAAGGGATGCTGCGACGAGACCAGGAACGCGGCGACGACGCCAAGGAACATCGCGATGCCGCCGAGGCGCGGGGTGGGCGTCTTGTGGACGTCGCGTTCGCGGATGCCCGGATACAGCTTGTACTTCAGCCCGAGTCGCCAGACCGTCCACGACAGCGCGAAGGTGACCGCCGCGGTGAAGAGGATGGTGAAGACGTACTGCTTCACGGCCCGCCCGGCTCGTCGGGGTCGGGCGCGGGATGCGGCGCGACTGCCTCGGGCTCGTGGGCCACGGGCCCGTCGGCCTCGTCGGCCTCGGGGTCGGGCTCGAGCAGGTCACCGAGCACCGAGCGCAGCTGCTCGCGGCTCACGGCGCCCTCACGAAGCACGCGCACGAGCGGCTCCGCCTGGCCGACCAGGCTGGTGGCGTCGATGATCGTCGACGAGATCCCCGTCGTGGACGGACCGTCGCTGAGGTAGACCGCGACGCTGTCGCCCAGCATCCCTTCCGAGTCCTCCGCCGTGATGCCCGCCGCCTTGCCGGTCAGATTGGCGCTCGAGACCGCCAGCGGGCCGGTTTCCTCGAGCAGCTTGAGGGCGATGCGGTGTGCGGGCATGCGCACGGCGACGGTTCCCCGCGTCTCGCCGAGGTCCCAGGAGAGGGAAGGCTGGGCCGGGAGGACGATCGTGAGCCCGCCGGGCCAGAACTCCTCGACCAGGCGTTCGATCGGCTCGGGAACCTCGGCGACGAGGGCGCGCAGCGTCGCGGTGCCGGCCACGAGCACGGGCGGCGGCATCTGCCGGGTGCGTCCCTTCGCGTCGAGCAGCTTCTGCACCGCCTTCGCGCTGAATGCGTCGGCCGCCACTCCGTAGACGGTGTCGGTGGGGATGACGACCAGGTCGCCGCGGCCGATGGCCTGGCGCGCCTGACGCATGCCGGAAAGGAGCTGTGCCTCATCGCGGCAATCGAAGATGGGGGACATGTCGCGCACAGTCTAATCAAGGGCGCCTGGGGATCCGCGGCGCGCAGGGACGGGTGTCAGGGGCGGATGGCGGTGGTCGCGCGGTCGCGCATCGTGAGATCGGGATGAGTGGATGCCGCGCGCCAGCCGTCGGCGGCGAGCAGGTCGCGGATCGCCTCGCCCTGCCACTCGCCGTGCTCGATGACGATCGTGCCGCCCGGGTGCGCGAGCCGCAGCCCCACACCGCTGAGGATCCGCACCACGTCGAGGCCGTCCTCGCCTCCGTACAGCGCGGCGGGCGGGTCGAACAACCGCACCTCCGGATCGCGCGGGATCGCGGCATCCGGAACATACGGAGGATTCGACGCGACGACCGACACCGTGCCGTCGAGCTCGGGGAACGCGTGAGCCAGATCGATGAAGGCGAGCGTGGCATTGTCGGCCCCTGCGCGCTCGAAGTTCTCCTTCGTCCAGACGAAGGCGTCGACCGAGTTCTCGGCCGCGAAGACCCGGGCGTGCGGCACCTCGGTGGCCATCGCGATGGCGATCGCGCCGCTTCCCGTGCCGAGATCGACGGCGATCGGAGAGGGGGATGCCGCGGCCGCGAGCGCGTCGATCGCCAGCTGAGCCACCATCTCGGTCTCGGGCCGGGGCACGAAGACGCCGGGTCCGACGCGCAGCTCGAGATGGCGGAAGGGGGCGAGACCGGTGATGTGCTGCAGGGGTTCGCGCGTCGCGCGGCGCTCGACCAGCGCCTCGAGCTGCTGCGCTGTCCCGGCGGGAAGGGCGTCCCCGCGGATGGCGGCGGCCTGCACTCCCCCGCGGCCGGTCTGCAGCGCGAACGCGGCGAGCAGCTCGACGTCGACGTCGGGGTCGGGCACGCCGGCGTGCGCCAGGCGCGCGGCGGCATCACGCAGCCAGGCGGCGACGGTCGGGGGTGTCTCGGGTGAAGCCATGGGCCTGTCCAGCCTAAGCCCGGCAGAGTACTCGCCCGTGGCCGGGCCGCTGTCACACAAGGACTCACGGCGGGGACGTCCCCATAGGCTTGTGCCCACCCGCAGACCACCGCTGAAAGGCCTGACATGACCGGCATCCACCCCGACATCACCTCCGCCTTCGGAAACACCCCCCTCGTGCGCCTCAACCGCACCGCGGAGGGCCTCGGCGGCAATGTGATCGCCAAGCTCGAGTTCTACAACCCGGCGTCGAGCGTCAAGGACCGCCTCGGCATCGCCATCGTCGACGCCGCCGAGAAGTCCGGCCAGCTGCAGCCCGGCGGCACGATCGTCGAGGCCACGAGCGGCAACACCGGCATCGCGCTCGCCATGGTCGGTGCCGCCCGCGGCTACCGCGTCGTGCTCGCGATGCCCTCGTCCATGTCGATCGAGCGCCGCCTGCTGCTCAAGGGCTACGGTGCCGAGCTCGTGCTCACCGACCCGGCCGGTGGTATGAAGGGCGCCGTCGCCAAGGCGGAGGAGCTCGTCGCCGAGATCCCCGGCGCCGTCCTCGCGCGCCAGTTCGAGAACGAGGCCAACCCGCGCGTCCACCGCGAGACCACGGCCGAGGAGATCATCCGCGACACCGACGGTGCCGTCGACTACTTCGTCGCCGGCATCGGCACGGGCGGCACGATCACCGGCGTCGGCCAGGTGCTCAAGGAGCGCGTGCCCGGCGCGAAGGTCATCGCCGTCGAGCCCGCCGACTCGCCGCTGCTCACCAAGGGAACGCCCGGACCCCACAAGATCCAGGGCATCGGCCCGAACTTCGTGCCGGCGGTCCTCGACCAGGGAGTCATCGACGAGGTCGTCGACGTCGAGTTCGCGGACGCGATCGACACCGCGCGCGCGGTGGGCACCCAGGACGGCATCCTCGTCGGCATCTCGTCGGGCGCCGCGATCTGGGCCGCGCTGCAGATCGCCGCGCGCCCGGAGGCCGAGGGCAAGAACATCGTCGTCATCGTGCCGTCGTTCGGCGAGCGCTACCTGTCGACTGCGCTGTTCGAGAACCTGCGAGAGGATTGAGGCACACCGCTCCAGAAAGGCGCCCCGTGCCAGGGATCCACTCCGACATCACGACCGCATTCGGCGAGACCCCGCTGGTGAGGCTCAACGCCCTCACCGAAGGTCTCCACGGCGAGGTCCTCGCCAAGCTCGAGTTCTACAACCCCGGCTCGAGTGTGAAGGACCGCCTGGGCTACGCGCTCGTCAGCGCCGCCGAGGCGGCCGGCGAGCTGAAGCCGGGCGGCACCATCGTGGAGTCGACCAGCGGCAACACGGGCATCGCACTGGCGCTGATCGGCGCGGCCCGCGGCTACAAGGTGATCCTCACGATGCCCGCGTCGATGTCGAAGGAGCGGCGCACGCTGCTGAAGGCCTACGGCGCGGAGCTCGTGCTCACCGATCCGTACAAGGGCATGACCGAGGCGGTCGAGACCGCGGAGCGGATCGTCGCCGAGACGCCGGGTGCCGTGCTCGCCCGGCAGTTCGAGCATGAGGCCAACGCCGAGATCCACCGCCGCACGACGGCCGAGGAGATCTGGCGCGACACCGAGGGCGCGGTCGACTACTTCGTCGCGGGCTCGGGCACGGGCGGCACCATCACGGGCGTGGGCCAGGTGCTCAAGCAGCGCAACCCCGACGTGAAGATCGCCATCGTCGAGCCGAAGGACTCCCCCATGCTGTCGGAGGGCCGCGCCGGCGGTCACCGCATCCAGGGCATCGGGCCGAACTTCGTGCCGGCCGTGCTCGACCGGTCGGTCATCGACGAGATCTTCGACGTCGAGTTCGACGACGCGATCCGAGTGGCGCGCGACCTCGCCGTGCGCGAGGGCATCCTCGGAGGCATGTCGGCGGGCGCGGCCGTCTGGGCGGCGCTCGAGATCGCCGCGCGCCCGGAGGCCGCGGGCAAGCGCATCGTCGTGATCATTCCCGATTCGGGCGAGCGCTACCTGTCGACCGCACTGTACGAGCACCTGCGCGAGCCCGAGAAGAGCGCGTCGTGAGCCGCGGGGAGGGCTTCTTCGCCCGCATCCGCGAAGACGTCGTCGCGGCACGGCTGCGCGACCCCGCTGCTCGGTCGGGCGTCGAGATCGCGCTCCTCTATCCCGGCCTGCACGCGATCTGGGCGCACCGGGTGTGGCACGCGCTGTGGGTGCGCAAGGCACGGTTCGTCGCCCGCGCCGGGTCGCAGGTCACGCGGTGGCTGACCGGGATCGAGATCCACCCCGGCGCGCAGATCGGCCGCCGCTTCTTCATCGACCACGGGATGGGCGTCGTGATCGGCGAGACCGCCGAGGTCGGCGACGACGTCATGCTGTACCACGGGGTGACGCTCGGCGGCCGTCAGCGCGAGGGCGGGAAGCGGCATCCCACGCTCGAGGACGGCGTCGCCGTCGGCGCCGGCGCGAAGATCCTCGGACCGATCACGATCGGCGCGGGATCGGTCGTCGGTGCGAACGCGGTGGTGACGAAGGATGCCCCGGCCGACAGCGTTCTGGTGGGCGTGCCCGCCAAGCCGCGTCAGCGTCGTGAGGGCGAGGACACCCGATCGATCCTGACCACACCCGAGTACCCCGAGTACCACATCTGATGCGAGGCGGAGCACTGCGGCGAAGCCGCGTTCATGCGCCTCGGATCAAGGGTGAGTAGCGCCGCCGAAGACGCCGCGTATCGACATCGCTCCACCGGGGGCCCGAGGGGACCGGGGTCTACCTACTCCCGGCGGTCCTGGACGCGCTTCTTGATGAAGAGCGGCGGCAGCAGCCAGGTGGCGAGCGCCGTGACGAGCCACACGATGAGCGTGCCGATGATCCACGCCACAGGACCGTTGATGCCGATGCCCGCCGCCGGGATCAGCACCGCGATCAGCAGCGCGACGAACGTCGACAGCAGGCCGATTCCGCCGATCAGGGCGTTGGCGTGACGCCGCGTGATCGTGAACAGCCACGGCGCGAGGATGCTCTGCAGCACCGCGAAGATCACGACCGCGAGCAGGATGCCCCACCAGTCGTCCCAGTGCAGCGTGAAGCCGGGCAGGATCAGGTCGGCCGCGACGAGTCCGAGGAACGCCGAGACGAGGAAAATCGCCGCGCGGATGAGGAGCGTGAGCACGAGCCGAGCCTAGCGGCGCGGCGGGCGGGAGACTCCACGAGACCTCGGATTCGCGACGAGACCACGTGCGAGAGACG
The DNA here is from genome assembly GCF_042274785.1 of Microbacterium sp. NPDC056003. NCBI lineage: Bacteria > Bacillati > Actinomycetota > Actinomycetes > Micrococcales > Microbacteriaceae > Microbacterium > Microbacterium sp. NPDC056003. The sequence continues at coordinate 178,624 of NZ_JBHJXQ010000003.1, forward strand.
CCGTCTCGTCGCGAATGCCGGGTCTCGGTCAACGAAACGAAGCGGGGCCTCAGTCGTCGGAGCCGAGCGCGGCGAGCCGGGCCTCTTCGTCGGCGGCGATCGCCGACTCGATGATGGGCTCGAGCGCGCCGTCCATGACCTGGTCGAGGTTGTACGCCTTGTAGCCGGTGCGGTGGTCGGCGATCCGGTTCTCGGGGAAGTTGTACGTGCGGATGCGCTCGGAACGGTCCATGCCCCGGATCTGTGACTTGCGGGCGTCGGATGCCGCGGCTTCGAGCTCCTCCTGCTGCTTGGCCAGGAGGCGTGCCCGGAGCACGCGCATGCCGGCCTCGCGGTTCTGCAGCTGCGACTTCTCGTTCTGCATCGACACGACGATCCCGGTCGGCACGTGCGTGATGCGCACCGCCGAGTCGGTCGTGTTGACCGACTGCCCACCCGGACCCGACGACCGGAAGACGTCGATCTTCAGGTCGTTCGGGTCGATGTGGATCTCTTCGGGCTCGTCGACCTCAGGGAAGACGAGCACGCCCGTCGTCGAGGTGTGGATGCGCCCCTGCGACTCGGTCGCCGGCACGCGCTGCACGCGGTGCACGCCGCCCTCGTACTTGAGGTGCGCCCACACGCCCTGCGCGGGGTCGGACGACGAGCCCTTGATCGCGACCTGCACGTCCTTGTAGCCGCCCAGGTCGGACTCGTTGCGCTCGAGGAGCTCGGTCTTCCAGCCCTTCGACGCCGCGTACTGCAGATACATCCGCAGCAGGTCGGCGGCGAACAGCGCCGACTCGGCGCCGCCTTCGCCCTGCTTGATCTCCATGATCACGTCACGCGCGTCGTCGGGGTCGCGCGGGATCAGCAGACGCCGCAGGCGCTCCTGCGCTTCGGCGAGCTTCGCCTCGAGCGCGGGAACCTCCTCGGCGAATGCGTCGTCCTCACGGGCGAGTTCGCGCGCGGCTTCCAGATCATCGGATGCCGCGACCCAGTCCTCGTTCGCCTTCACGATGCGAGACAGCTCGGCGTAGCGGCGGTTGACCCGCTTGGCGCGTGCAGCATCGGCATGCACGGCGGGGTCGGAGAGCTCCTCCTGGACCGCCTTGTGCTCTTCGATCAGCGCCTTGACGGAGTCGAACACCCAGTTCCCTCCGAGACTCAGCGGATGCTGTTGTCGTCCGCGTGGCTGCGCCCACCGTGGCCGGTCGACGGCGCCGGGATCGACTTCTGCATCTGCACGAGGAACTCGACGTTCGACTGCGTCTCCTTGAGCTTGCCGAGCACGACCTCGAGGGCCTGCTGGGGCTCGAGACCGGCCAGCGCGCGGCGGAGCTTCCAGGTGATCTTGACCTCGTCGGGCGACAGCAGCATCTCTTCACGGCGGGTGCTCGACGCGTTGACGTCGACGGCCGGGAAGATGCGCTTGTCGGCGAGCTGGCGGTTCAGGCGCAGCTCGCTGTTGCCGGTGCCCTTGAACTCCTCGAAGATGACCTCGTCCATCTTGGAGCCGGTCTCGACGAGAGCCGTCGCGAGGATCGTGAGCGATCCGCCGTTCTCGATGTTGCGCGCCGCGCCGAAGAAGCGCTTCGGCGGGTACAGCGCCGAGGCGTCGACGCCACCGGTGAGCACGCGGCCCGAGGTGGGCGCCGAGATGTTGTAGGCGCGGCCGAGGCGGGTGATCGAGTCGAGCAGCACGACGACGTCGCGGCCGAGCTCGACCAGGCGCTTCGCACGCTCGATGGCGAGCTCGGCGACCGTGGTGTGATCCTCGGCGGGGCGGTCGAAGGTCGAGGCGATGACCTCGCCCTTCACCGTGCGCTGCATGTCGGTGACCTCTTCGGGGCGCTCGTCGACGAGCACGACCATGAGGTGGACCTCGGGGTTGTTGGTGGCGATGGCGTTGGCGATCTGCTGCAGCACGATCGTCTTGCCGGCCTTGGGCGGCGCGACGATGAGACCGCGCTGGCCCTTGCCGATCGGTGCGACGAGGTCGATGATGCGCTGCGTCAGCTTCTCGGGGGCCGTCTCGAGGCGCAGGCGCTCCTGCGGGTAGAGCGGCGTGAGCTTGCCGAACTCGACGCGGGTGGCGGCGTCATCGACCGAGAGGCCGTTGATCGCGTCGACCTTGACCAGCGCGTTGTACTTCTGGCGGCTCGACTGCTCGCCCTCGCGCGGCTGCTTGATCGCGCCGACGACGGCGTCACCCTTGCGCAGGTTGTACTTCTTCACCTGGCCGAGCGAGACGTAGACGTCGCTGGTGCCGGGCAGGTAGCCCGACGTGCGGACGAAGGCGTAGTTGTCGAGGACGTCGAGGATGCCCGCGATCGGGATCAGGACGTCGTCCTCGCCGATCTCGGTCTCGAACTCGTCGCCCGTCTGCGTGGCGCCACGGCGCTTGTTGCGCTGGCGGCCGCGCCCCGAGCCCTGAGCAGGCTCTTCGTCGGACTCGGGCGTGGCGGCGGGCGCGTTGTCCTTGCCGCCGTTCTGCTGCTGGCCGCCCTTGTCGCCCTTGTCGTTCTGGTTGCGATTCCGGCTGCGGCTGCGGCTGCGGCTGCGGCTGCGCGACGGGGTCTCGTCGCCGGTCTGCTCGGCCGCGTCGCCCTCGGCGGGCTTCGCGTCGCCCTCGGCGGGCTTCGCGTCGGCGGATGCCTCGGCCTTCGCGTCGGTGGATGCCTCGGCCTTCGCGTCGGCCTCGGCAGGCGCGTCGGCGGGGGCGGCCTCAGCAGGAGCGTCGGCGGCAGCCGGCGTCTCCGCGGCGGGCGCCTCAGCAGGGGCGGCCTCCGCAGCGGGCGCGGCCTCGGCCGGCGCCTCGACCACGGGCTCGGGCGTGACGGCGTCCGCCGTCTTGGCGCGGCGCGGCGCACGCTTGCGCGGCGCCTTCACGGGCGCAGCCTCAGGCTCAGCAACCTCAGCCTCAGCGGCCGGCGCCTCGGGCTCTGTCGCAGGCGCCTCAGCCGGAGCTGCTTCGGCGGCGGCCTCGGGCTCAGCGGCCTCGGCGGCGGTCAGAGCCTCAGCCGCGGCATCCGCTTCGGCCTCAGGCTCAGCAGCGGGCGCGGTCGGCTCGGCGACGGCCTCGGTGGTGGTGGTGTCGACGTTCTCGACGGCCTCGGGCGCTTCCGTGCGCTCGTCGGCCGTTGCGTCGCTCTGGATCTCGGAGATGGACTCCACGAGTTCTCCCTTGTCAAACGAATGGAAATGCACGTCCGCACGAGGCGCGCTGTTCAGCAGGCGTCTTGCCCGACCCTTCGACGTTCAAGGCCCTGAGATGGACTCGAGAACCGCGATGGCGCTCAGAGACCGTCAGCAGGATGTGGGGGGTCGTGCGGGGTTTCGCAGAATGCGAACGGAGGCCAGATTCACGATTTACGTGGAACCCTCCGCGTACTCCCTCACTGTACCACCCTTGAAGTCGACGGCGAGCATGAGCGCCTCCCACGGGGTGTCGGATGCCGACGACGCGAGGGCGGCGGCCTCGAGGCGGCGGCCCGGCCCGTCGGCGAGCACGAGCACGCTCGGCCCGGCGCCCGAGACGACGGCGGCGAACCCCTCGGCGCGCAGCATGCGCACGAGGTTGTCGGTGGCCGGCATCGCGCTCGCGCGGTAGTTCTGGTGCAGCTTGTCTTCGGTCGCGGCCTGCAGCAGCTCGGGGCTCTGGGTGAGCGCGGCGATCAGCAGCGCTGAACGCGACACGTTGAACACGGCGTCCTCGCGCGGCACCTGCAGCGGCTGCAGGCTGCGCGCGACCTCCGTCGACATCGTGAACTCGGGCACGAACACCAGGGGCGAGACGCCGCGGTGCACGAGCAGCTTCTTGTGCTGCGGGCCGTGCTCGTCCATCCACGCGATCGTCAGTCCGCCGAACAGTGCCGGCGCGACGTTGTCTGGATGCCCCTCGAGCTCGGTCGCGAGCCGCAGCAGGGTGTCGGGGCCGAGCTCGATGTCGCCCTCGAGCAGTCCCTTGGCCGCGAGGATGCCCGACACCACTGCGGCGCCCGACGATCCGAGGCCGCGGCCGTGCGGGATCACGTTGTGCGCGTGCAGCCGCAGGCCCGGCATGCGGCGCCCGACCGACTCGTACGTGTACGCGATCGCGCGCACGACGAGATGCGAGGCGTCGCGCGGCACGTCGGCCGCGCCCTGGCCGGTGACCTCGATCTCGAGCTCCCCCGGAGCCAGGGCCGTGACGTCCAGCTCGTCGTACACGCTCAGCGCGAGGCCGAGCGTATCGAAGCCGGGTCCGAGGTTGGCGCTCGTCGCGGGCACCCGCACGAGCACACGGCGCCCCGGAGCCGGGACGACGGCTGCGTTCACGCGGTCGCCGCCGCGGGCGCGAGATTGAGGACGGATGCCACTTCCGAGGTCGTGGCGTCGACCACGGTCGGCTCGACCTGGCTGCCGTCGGCGTTGCGCAGCGCCCACTGCGGATCCTTGAGGCCGTGGCCTGTGACGGTGAGCACGACGCGCGCGCCCTGCGGCACGACGCCGGCCTCGACGCGGTCGAGGAGACCCGCGACGCTGATCGCGGACGCGGGCTCGACGAAGATGCCCACCTCGCCCGCCAGCAGCTTCTGCGCCGCGAGGATGCGCTGGTCATCGATGGCGCCGAAGTAGCCGTCGGTCGCCTGGCGCGCCTCGAGGGCGAGCTCCCACGAGGCGGGGTTGCCGATGCGGATGGCGCTGGCCACGGTCTCGGGGTTCTTCACGACCTCGCCGCGCACGAGCGGCGCGGAGCCCTCAGCCTGGAAGCCGAACATGCGCGGCACGCGCGTGGACACGCCGCGCTCGGCCTCCTCGCGGTAGCCGCGGGTGTAGGCGGTGTAGTTGCCCGCGTTGCCGACGGGGATGAAGTGGAAGTCGGGCGCGTCGCCGAGCTGCGCGACCACCTCGTAGGCGGCGGTCTTCTGGCCGTCGATGCGGTCGGGGTTGACCGAGTTGACGAGGTGCACCGGGTAGTTGTCGGCGAGCTCGCGGGCGATCTCGAGGCAGTCGTCGAAGTTGCCGCGGATCTGGATGAGCTGGCCGTCGTGCGCGACGGCCTGGCTGAGCTTGCCCATCGCGATCTTGCCCTCGGGCACGAGCACCGCCGCGGTGATGCCGGCGTGCGCCGCGTAGGCCGCGGCCGACGCCGACGTGTTGCCCGTCGACGCGCAGATGACGGCCTTCGCACCGTGCTCGATCGCGCGGGAGACGGCGACGGTCATGCCGCGGTCCTTGAACGATCCGGTGGGGTTCATGCCCTCGAACTTCACCCACACGTCGGTACCGGTGCGGCGCGACAGCGACGGTGCGGGCAGGAGCGGCGTACCGCCCTCGCCGAGGGTGACGACGGTCGAGGCATCCGTGACGCCCAGACGATCCGCATACTCGCGCAGAACTCCGCGCCAGACGTGTGCCATGTCAGTCTCCTTCCACACGCAGGACCGAGACGACGCGCTCGACGACGCCGCTCGCGGCGAGACGGTCGACCGTCTCGCTGAGGTCCTGCTCCAAAGCCTTGTGCGTGCCGATCACCAGACGCGCGGTGCGGGCGTCTTCGCCCGCGACGGTCTGCTCCACGTTCGCGATCGACACGCGTCCGTCGCTGAGGATGCCGGCGACCGTGGCGAGCACGCCGGGCTGGTCGTCGACCTCGAGGGTGATCTGGTAGCGGGTCGTGACGCGGCCGATCGGGACGATCGGAAGGTTCGCGAGGGTGGACTCCCCCACGCCGACGCCGCCCGCGATGTGGCGGCGCGCGGCCGAGACGACGTCGCCGAGCACGGCCGACGCGGTCTGCACGCCGCCGGCGCCCGCGCCGTAGAACATCAGGTTGCCCGCGGCCTCGGCCTGCACGAACACGGCGTTGTTGGCGCCGTGCACGCTCGCGAGGGGATGGGCGCGGTCGACGAGCGCCGGGTACACCCGCACCGAGATGGATTCGTCGGCGCCGCCGTTCAGCCGCTCGCACACCGCGAGGAGCTTGATGACGTAGCCGGCGTGGCGCGCGGCATCCATCATCGATTTGTCGATCGCCGTGATGCCCTCACGGTGGACCGACTCGAGCGGCACGGTGGTGTGGAAGGCGAGGCTCGCGAGGATGGCCGCCTTCTGGGCGGCGTCGTAGCCTTCGACGTCGGCCGTCGGGTCGGCCTCGGCGTACCCCAGGCGCTGGGCGTCGGCGAGCACGTCGGCGAACTCGGCGCCCTCGGTGTCCATGCGGTCGAGGATGTAGTTCGTCGTGCCGTTGACGATGCCCATGATCCGCTGCACGCGGTCACCGGCGAGCGAGTCGCGCAGCGGACGGATGATCGGGATCGCACCGGCCGCAGCGGCCTCGTAGTAGACCTCGGCGCCCACCTGGTCGGCGGCGTCGAAGATCTCGGGGCCATGCGTGGCGAGCAGCGCCTTGTTGGCGGTGACGACGTCGGCGCCGGAGTTGATCGCGGCCAGCAGGTGCGTGCGCGCAGGCTCGATGCCGCCCATGAGCTCGATGACGATGTCGGCGCCCACGATGAGCGACTCGGCGTCGGTCGTGAGCAGCTCGCGGGGCAGGTCGACATCACGCGGGGCGTCGACGTCGCGCACGGCGATGCCGATCAGCTCGAGTCGCGCTCCGGCGCGGTCGGCGAGCTCGTCGGCGTGCTGACGCAGCAGCGACGCGACCTGCGAGCCGACAGCTCCGGCACCCAGCAGCGCAACGCGAAGACGGCGGTAGTCGGTCACTTGTCCTCGCTCCGGTCGCTCAGTACAGGCATGTCGATCCCTTTCTCGGGGTGGCCGGTGAGGCCCGCATCGCGCGAGAGCAGATCGTCGATCGACTCGCCCCGCACGATGACGCGGGCCTCTCCCCCACGCAGCGCCACCACGGGCGGGCGGGGGACGTAGTTGTAGTTGCTCGCGAGCGAGAAGCAGTAGGCACCGGTGGCCGGGACGGCGAGGAGATCACCGGGAGCCACGTCGCCGGGCAGGTACTCCGCGTCCACGACGACGTCGCCCGACTCGCAGTGCTTGCCGACCACGCGCACCAGCACCGGCTCGGAGTCGCTCGCGCGCGACGCGATGCGCGCCGAGAACTCCGCCCCGTACAGCGCCGGGCGCGGGTTGTCGCTCATGCCGCCGTCGACGCTCACGTAGAGGCGCTCGGCGCCGTCGACCTCGACCGGCTTGGTCGTGCCGACCTCGTAGAGGGTGACGCCCGCGCGCCCGACGATCGCGCGTCCGGGCTCGAAGGCCAGATTCGGGATCGGGATGCCCCGCACCTCGCACTGCCGTGCGACGGCGTCGGCGATGCCCATCGCCAGCTCCTCGATCGGGGTCGGGTCGTCGACCGACGTGTAAGCGATGCCGAAGCCGCCCCCGAGGTTCAGCACCGGCAGCTCTCCGCCCGCGAGGAGTTCGGCGTGCAGCTCGACGATGCGCGACGCGGACTCCTCGAACCCGGCGGTGCCGAAGATCTGCGACCCGATGTGGCAGTGGAGGCCGATGAGGTCGAGCCCCGGGAGCTCGCGGATTCGGGATGCCGCGGCCGCGGCATCCGTCAGCGTGAAACCGAACTTCTGGTCTTCGTGCGCCGTCGCGAGGAAGTCGTGCGTCTCGGCGTGCACGCCGCTGTTCACGCGGAGCAGCACAGACTGGCGCACTCCGCGGCGGTCGACGATCGCGGCGAGGCGCTCGATCTCGATGAGGCTGTCGATGACGATCGAGCCGATACCCGCCTCGACGGCGGCCTCGAGCTCGGCGACGCTCTTGTTGTTTCCGTGGAAGCCCAGCCGGGCGGGATCGACGCCCGCGGCGAGCGCGACGGCGAGCTCACCGCCGGTGCACACGTCGACGGCGAGACCCTCGTCGGTCACCCAGCGCGCGACCTCGACGCTCAGGAAAGCCTTGCCCGCGTAGTACACACGCGCCTGCACGCCGTGCAGGGCCGCCGCCGCGCGGAAGGCGTCGAGCGTGCGGCGGGCGGTCGCGCGCACCTCGTCTTCGTCGAGCACCCACAGGGGCGTGCCGAAGTGCTCGCGCAGCGCCGTCGCCGGGATGCCGCCGAGCCGCAGCACGCCCTCGTCGTCGCGCGTCGCCGCCGTCGGCCACACGAGCGGCGCGAGGGCGTTGGCGTCCTCCGGCTCGGCCAGCCATGCCGGTGCCAGGGAGCGGGACTGCGAAGGGGCGGACACGGAGAGGACCAATCGGTTCGGGCTTCGGCGCGGGATCGTCCGGTGGACCGGATCGGCGCGAATCAGCTCGGCGGACGCGCCGGGCGCGCACTCGATCCGGCGGCCGCGTTCACCCGTGGGTTCTCGCGCCGGACGGTCCTTGCAGTCTAGGGCACAGCCCATGCCGGGCCCGTGATGTGTGACGCCCCGCGAGGGTCAGTCGCACGTGCCGTCGGCCTGCAGCGCAGGGTCGGTCACGATCGCGCCGTCGACGTCGGCATCGGCGACGAGCACGTCCCCATCGACCTGCACGTCGGTGAGCGTCACGCCGGCCGGGATGTACTCGGCCAGGCAGAAGGTCCAGTCGCGAACGACGACGTCGGCGAGCTGCCCGAACTGGTCCGAGAGTCGCGAGGCGTCGATCTGGGCGCCCGCGAGTTCGAACGACGTCGGGGTCAGCACGATGTCGCCGTCGGCGACCGAGGGGGCGAGCGTCACCCCGACCGGGAAGCCGGCGCCGAACAGCTGCAGCTCGGTCGCCACGCTGATGTCGGGGTCGGCGAGGCTGACGGAGTCTGCCGGGAAGTTCTCCACCGCGGAGAGCAGCCCGCGCAACTGCTCTTCGTCGAGGGTCACCGTCGCCGTGGCGCCGCCCATGTCGGCTCCCTGGCGGGTGGGCACATCGGTCGCGGTGACGGTGACGTCGCCTTCGTACTCGCCGACGGGCACGTCTTCGGACGACACGACGATCTCATCGAGGCTGCCGCCGATGAGCTGCGGAATGAGCACGCCCGGCACGGTGACGTCGATCGGGTGATCGGCGGGCAACGAGAGCCGTTCCCGGATCTCCTGCTTGACGGTCTGCTGCACGAGGTCGCGGGCGATCGCCTCGGCGACGAACCAGGCGACGACGGCGAGCCCGACGACGATGATCAGGGCGACGATCCACGGCCACGCACGGCGTCGGCGACGGGGCACCGGCGCCTGCTCCCACTCGGGCAGCCGCTGAGTGGGGTGCGCGTCGCCGGCCGTCATCGTGTCACATCCGTTCCGGCGCGCCGACGCCGAGCAGGTCGAGGCCGTTGCGCAGCACCTGGCCGGTGGCGTCGTTGAGCCACAGGCGTGTGCGGTGCACCGGCTCGACGGGGTTGTCGCCGAGGGGGATCACGCGGCAGTTGTCGTACCAGCGGTGGTAGAGGCCGGCGAGCTCCTCGAGGTACCGCGCGATGCGGTGCGGCTCGCGCACCTCGGCCGCGTAGGCGACGATGCGCGGGAACTCCTGCAGGGCACCGAGGAGCGCGGACTCGGTCTCGTGCGCCAGCAGCTCGGGGGCGAACTCCGAGCGGTCGACGCCGGAGTTCGCGGCGTTGCGGGCCACGTTGTGCGTGCGCGCATGGGCGTACTGCACGTAGAAGACCGGGTTGTCGTTGGTGCGCTTCTGCAGGACATCGAGGTCGACATCGAGATTCGAGTCGGTCGAACTGCGTACGAGCGCGTAGCGCGCAGCATCCTTCCCCACGATCTCGACGAGGTCTTCGAGGGTCACCACCGTGCCGGCGCGCTTCGACATGCGCATCGGCTGGCCGTCCTTGACGAGGTTGACCATCTGGCCGATGAGGATCTGCAGGTTGACGCCCGGCTCGTCGCCGAAGGCCGCGCACATGGCCATGAGGCGCTGCACGTAGCCGTGGTGGTCGGCGCCGAGCATGATGATGCAGCGGTTGAAGCCGCGCTCGCGCTTGTCGAGGTAGTACGCGAGGTCGCCCGAGATGTAAGCGGGTGTGCCGTTGGAGCGGATGACGACACGGTCGCGATCGTCGCCGAAGGTCGTGGAGCGCAGCCAGACGGCGCCGTCGTCCTCGAAGATGTGACCCAGCTCGTCGAGCCGCTTCACCGCGCGCTCGACGGCGCCGGACGCGTGCAGGTCGTTCTCGTGGAAGTACACGTCGAAGTCGACGCCGAAGTCGTGGAGGCTCTTCTTGATCTCGTCGAACATGAAGCCGACGCCGAGCGCACGGAACGCCTCCTGCTTCGCGTCCGCGTCGAGCGCGTCGATGTCGCCCTCGTAGGCCAGCGCCACGCGGCGGGCGATGTCGACGATGTAGCCGCCGCCGTAGCCGTCCTCGGGGGTCGGAAGACCCTCGTGGGCGGCGACGAGGCTGCGGGCGAACCGGTCGATCTGCGCGCCGTGGTCGTTGAAGTAGTACTCGCGCGTCACGGCCGCGCCCTGCGACGCCAGGATGCGGGCGAGCGAGTCGCCCACCGCGGCCCAGCGGGTGCCGCCGAGGTGGATGGGTCCGGTCGGGTTCGCCGAGACGAACTCGAGGTTGATGACCTCGTCGGCGCGGCTGGTGTTGGTGCCGAAGGCGGCGCCTGCGTCGACGATGGTCTTCGCAAGGGCGCCGGCGGCCGCGGCATCCAGTCGGATGTTGATGAAGCCGGGGCCGGCGACCTCGACCTCGGCGACGCCGTCGACCTCGGCGAGGCCCTCGGCGATCTCGGCCGCGAACTCACGCGGGTTCGCGCCGAGGCCCTTCGCGAGCTTGAGCGCCGCGTTCGAGGCCCAGTCGCCGTGCTCGCGGTTCTTCGGCCGGTCGAGCACGAGGTCTGCCGCGGTGAGCCCCTCTGCCGCGCCGGGTCGTCGCGCCTCCGCGAGGGGTGCGATGACGGCGAGCAGGGCGGCGGAGAGCGCTTCGGGATTCATAGCCCGCCAATTCTACGGGCGTCTGCCTGCGTGGCCGCTCCGCGCTCTTCGCCGCCGGAACCCCTACGCCAGCTGCACCAGCTCGACGAAGTCATCCGTCGAGGGATCCGCGGCCCGGGCTTCGATCGACGCAGCGCCTTCGACCCCTTCGACGTCGTCCGGCACGACCCATGCGTCGACGCGCATGCGCTGCAGCCCGACGTACCCGCCGTGGTAGCTGAGGAAGGCGCAGTCTGCGGCATCCCGCCCCGTCGCAATGCGGACGAGCGACCGGCGGTTGGCGAGGCGCGTGCCGTCGATGACGTACCAGGCGCCGTCGAGATAGGCCTCGGCGACCGCGTGGAAGTCCATGGGCTGGAGGCCCGGTGCGAAACACGCGGCGTAGCGGGCGGGCATGTCCATGGCACGCAGGAGCGCGATGACGACGTGGGCGTAGTCGCGGCAGACGCCCTGGCCGGTCATGAGGGTCGTGACGGCGCTGTCGGTGCCGTGGCTGAGGCCGGGGGTGTAGGTGGTGCTCGTGGCGACGAAGTCGGAGACGGCGGCGATGAGGTCGTGCCCCTGGAGGCCCTTGAACTGCCGGCGTGCCTGCTGGAAGACCTCGTCGGACTGGCAGTAGCGGCTCGGACGCAGGTAGGTGATGGCCTCGAGGTCGCTCGTGCGACTCGTGGCGGCCTGGCCCTCGACAGTGGCTTCGTAGCGCACTTCGAGGCGTCCGGACTCGCCCATCAGGCGGTGCAGGCGGCTACCGGACTGGTCGACGATCTCGGTCGGCGTGTAGACGCGGTCGCCCTGAGTGAAGGTCAGCTGCTCGCTGACGAGGGGCACCGCCTGGGCCGCCGTGATCTGGAAGATGAGGTCGACGGACGACCCCAGATCGAGGTCCAGTTCGGCGGTCACGACGCGTTGCACCGAAGTATCCTCGCATGCCCAGAAGGGTGCTTCCTGCGCTTGTGCACAGTGCCGTTTTGATGTGGGATGCCTCGGCCGATCGCTCAGGATTCGCGCGACGTTTCCCCACCTTTGCGTCGGGTGGTCAGCAGGCCCCGGAACGTGACGTACCCTCGGTGCATGCACGCGCCCGGACGCCTCCGCGCACGGCGTCCGTGGCTGCCGATCGTCGGCGCCGCGCTCGCCGTCGCCGCCGTCTGCGCGCTCGGAATGTGGCGTCCGTGGGTCGTTCCGTCGGCGCCCGTCGCGGTCGAGGCCGAGTCGGTCGCCGTGGTCGCGGGTGCCGCTCCCCTCACGCTGCCCGACGCACCGCGAGTGCTGGTCTTCGGCGACTCATGGGTCTACGGGTCGGCGGCGATCGTGCCGAGCCTCGGCTTCGCGTACCGGCTCGCCGACCACCTCGGCGGCGAGACGATCGTCGACGGCGTGCGCGGCAGCGGCTACCTCAAGCCGGGGATCGACGGCGGCTCGTACGGCGAGCGCGTCGCGATGCTCGACCCTGCGCTCGATCCCGACCTCGTGATCATCGAGGGTTCGATCAACGACCGCCGGCTGTATCCGAGCGGGTATCGGGATGCTGTCACCGCCGTCTGGGACTCGCTCGAGGCGCTGTACCCCGACGCCGCCATCGTGGTGCTGGGCCCCGCGCCGCAGGTGCTGCCCGTCGAGCCGGCGACCGCGGGCATCGACGGCGACCTCGCGGCCTTCGCCGCCGAGCGCGGCTGGTGGTACATCTCCCCCATCGCCGAGAGCTGGATCACTCCCGACAACTACCCCGAGCTCATCGACACGAGCGACACCGGGCGCGATCACCCGTCGACCGCCGGCCACGCGTACCTCGCGGAGAAGGTCGCCACTGCGATCGCGGGCATGACAGAGGCGACGGATGTCGTGGCCGACGCCCCGCTCGATGAGGACGTCGTCACCCCCTGACTGGCGCGGAACCGGGGTTCGCGGATGGTAACCTCGATCGGCACGCCTCCGTAGCTCAGGGGATAGAGCGTTGGTTTCCGGTACCAAAGGTCGCAGGTTCGATTCCTGTCGGGGGCACCACTACAACACGCGGGCAAGGGACACCGGACTCATGCTCGCACGATGGGCTGTGTGAGACTCTCGCCGCGGTGATCTCGCGGCGCCTCGCGAGGCTCCCCTCGCGTGGGCGTCCGACGGACGGCACCCGCACCCCGACAGCAAGGTTCCCGACCCCTGGGCCGACGTCTGAACGTCACTCCGCGGCGACCCCGCCGGCGGACCACACCGCCGCGAATTGACTTCCCGTGGAAGCGGGCTATGGTCATGGGTTCACCCGCCAGCCGTCAGAAGGGGAAGCGAGTCCATGTCTGGAAAGTCACCGCAGTCGCGCGGAGCCAAGAAGGTCGCACAGCTCTCGATCAAGGAGAAGCGCGCAGCCAAGCGCGCCAAGCGAGAGCCGGAGGCATTCATCAAGCCCCGCAAGGGCGCGAACGCCTGATCCTGGCGCCGCCCGGTCCCGGGCTGCCCCGCGGATCGGGCGGCGTCACACCGGCCGCCATCGGTTCCACGGCCCGCGCCACGTCGGTGGATCCGACACTATGTCGGTAAGCTGGCGCATGGACCATGCTCGTCACGGGGATCCTGCTCGTCGGCCTGCAGTACCCGCTCGGCAACGACGTCAACAACGTGAAGATCACAGTGAAGCTCGCCGTGCTCATCGCGATCATCGTCATCGCGCTCGTCAATCGGAAGCGCGAGACTGTCGCGGGCTGGGTGCTCCCGACCATCGGCGGGCTGACGGTCCTCAACGTGGTGCTGGCGACCGTCTGGAGGTGACATGACGGCGCCGGCGAAACCCGCCGGCGCCTCCGCTCCGGCTTCGTGCCGGCCGCGAGCGTCGCGCTACGCGCCGTGCCCGTGGCGCTCGTGCGAACCGGACTCCACCACGCGATCGCGTAGGGTCCACGCCCTGTCAACCCGTGGCCTCGACCGCTCGCGGCTCGATAGCCTGCGGCATCCGACCACGAGAGGAACCAGGCCATGAGCGACGGCATGACCGACGAGGAGAAGCGCCGCGACCAGCTGCTGGCCGCACCCGACGCCACCGAGGAAGACGCGGCGCCCCGCATCGATGTGACCCAGCGTGCGGACAACGTCACGCGCATCGACATCCGTGACGACGCGCCCGTGCGCCCCGGCAATCCCGAGGAAGAGCCGGCCGACGACTGAGTCGATGGGCTCAGCCCTCGACGAGCTCCTCGAGCAGCGCGAGCGCGGCATCCACCGTCTGTTCGAGCACCTCCTCCGGCGAGCCGGAGAACTCGTGGAACCGGTGACCCGTGTCGTCGGCGGTCGCCCAGCCGAGGTACACGGTGCCGGCCGGGTGGCCGTCTTGCGGGTCGGGTCCGCCGACGCCGGTCGTGGACACGGCGATGTCGACGCCGAGCACCCTCTTCACCCCTTGCGCGATCTCCTCGGCGCACTGCGCGGAGCACGTGTCGATGCCGGGCGTCATCCCGAGCACGGACTCCTTCACTTCGGTGCGATACGCCACGACGCCCCCGGCGAACCACGCCTCGGCATCGCTCCCCGCGCCGATCGTGCTCGACAGCATTCCGCAGGTCAGAGATTCGGCCACCCCGACGTGCACGCCGCGGTCCTTGGCCGCCTGCGCGATGCGGTCGGCGCGGTCGATCATGTCAGCCCTGCCTCACGTGGCGTGCCAGCCCCGCCAGCTCGTCGCCGGTCAGCCGCTGCGTCGTCCACTCGTCCATCGGCGCGGCGCCCAGCGAGCGGTAGAACGAGAGTGCCGGCGCGTTCCAGTCGAGCACGGTCCACTCCAGTCGCGAGTACCCGCGCTCCACGCACTCCGCCGCGAGCGAGGCGATGAGCGCCTTGCCGTACCCCTGCCCGCGCTCGGCGTCGTCGACGTAGAGGTCCTCGAGCCAGATGCCGTGCGTGCCGGTCCACGTCGAGTACGTCACGAACCACATCGCGATCCCGACGATCGCCCCCTCACGCTCCACGACGTGTGTGAAGACACGCGGCTCGGGCCCGAACAGGCTCGCCGTGAGCGCGTCGACGGTGTTCTCGACGGCGTCGGGCTCGCGCTCGTACACGGCCAGCCCGTGGATCATCGCGAGAATGCCCGCTTCATCGCCGGGGCGCGCTGCGCGCAGTGTCGCTCCATCTGCAAGGTCGATAGGTGTCACGGGTCCGAGCCTACGGGGCGCCCACCAGACGTCATGCGCGAACCCATGTCGCTGAGGGATGAGAGAGTGGGGGGATGGATGCCGCCCCCGACGTGATCGTCGCGGGTGCGGGTCCGAGCGGGCTCATGGCCGCGACCTGCCTCGCCCGCCTGGGCGCACGCGTCGTCGTGTTCGACGGGAAGGCCGGTCCGACGCGGGAGTCGCGCGCGCTCGGCCTTCAGGCACGGTCGATCGAGATCTACGATCAGCTCGGCTTGACCGAACCCGTGCTCGCGCAGGCGACGCGGGCCACATCCGTGAATCCTGGATACGGACACACGGTGTTCGGCGCGGTGCCGCTCACCGAACTGGGGCGCACCGTCACGCCCTACCCCGGCGTGTTCATCCTCGAGCAGAGCCGCAACGAGCAGATCCTCACCGACGCATTCCTGACGCTCGGCGGCACCATCCTGTGGGAGCACGCGCTCGTCTCCGTCGAGGGCGGGAACGACGGCACCCCGGTGACGGTCACGGGCGACGGCCCTGACGGTCCCGTGACA
The DNA here is from genome assembly GCF_042274785.1 of Microbacterium sp. NPDC056003. Lineage (NCBI taxonomy): Bacteria > Bacillati > Actinomycetota > Actinomycetes > Micrococcales > Microbacteriaceae > Microbacterium > Microbacterium sp. NPDC056003. The sequence goes on from NZ_JBHJXQ010000003.1 coordinate 194,120, forward strand.
CTGCGCGCGCCGTGGCTCATCGCCGCAGACGGTGCGTCGTCCACGGTGCGCAAGGCACGCGGCATCCCGTTCGAAGGCTCCACCAGTCCGCTGTCGTACTTCGTCACCGACGCGCTCGACGCGACCGGCCTGGTCGAAGGCGGCGTCAACCTGCGCATCGAGGGCGACGACCTGATGCTGGGGTTCCCGATGGGCGGCGAGGGCCACCATCGCCTGCTCGGCATCACCGAGTACGTCGAGGGCGAGACCGACGCGCAGGTCGAAGCGCAGGTCAAGCGCATGCTGGCCGAGAGGTTCGCGGTCGAGTACACGCAGTCGTCGTGGTTCTCGCGCTACCGCACGCACCACCGCATCGCCGCGCGGTTCCGTGATGGCGCGGTGTTCCTCGTCGGCGACGCCGCGCACGTGCACTCACCCGTCGGCGCGCAGGGTATGAACACCGGCCTGCAGGACGCCCACAACCTGGCCTGCAAGCTGGCGCAGGTGATCGCCGGCGACGCGCTGCCCGAGATCCTCGAGGAGTACGAGCACGAACGGCGCCCGGTGGCGGAGCGCCTCGTGCGCACGACCGACGCGCTCTTCTCTCGCATCACTTCGCGCGGCCGGTGGGCGCGGTTCGTCCGGACGAAGATCGTCCCGGCGGTCGGATCGGCGGCGGTGCGGATCGTTCCGCGCGCGGCGCGCGGCGAGCGCATCTACGGGTACCTCTCGCAGACGCGCATCCGCTACCGGATGCCGGGCGCACGCGGCCGCGAACACGTGCTGGGTCGCCGCCTGCCGTGGACCGGCGACAACTTCGCCTCACTGCGCGACTTCACGTGGCAGCTCCACGGGTACGGCGTCGACCGGCCGGTGGTCGAGCGCATCGCGCGAACCCTCGGCGTGGAGCCGGTCGCGCATGCGCGCGACCCGCACGGTCGCCTGGCCGCCGACCGCGTGTACCTCGTGCGCCCAGACGGATTCGTGGCGGGCGTCGCCCCGCCGGATGTCGCGGTCGCCGCCCTGCACGACGCGGTGCGGGCGATCACGCGCGAGCCGGTCTGATCTGCGCGGCCCTCACCCACCCAAGCCCCCGGTCGCACAACGAAGATCGCCCCGGGGCCGAAGCCTCGGGGCGATCATCATGCGATGTGCGGTTCCTGTATCCGTCTCCCTTTCGGGTTCCTTCGTTTCCGTTTTCTCTTCGCAGGACCGAATGTACTCAGTCACCCCAGGTGGGCGTCAAGAGTTCTCGATCAAGTCATCTCGACGTGAAGTTGAAGGTGAATTCCAGCGTCACTCGTGGCCGACGAGCTTGAGTCCGACGACGCAGCCGACGAGGCCCACGATGAGCAGCATCTTGACGATCGAGAACGCTTCATCGCCGGTGATCATCGCGTATGCGACGGTCAGCGATGCGCCGATGCCGACCCACACCGCGTACGCGGTGCCGGTGGAGATGTCGCGCATCGCCCACGCCAGCCCGCCCATGCTCAGGACGAGCGCGACGCCGAAGATCACGGTCGGCCAGAGCTTGGTGAAGCCCTCGGTCTTGCCGAGTGCGGTCGCCCAGACGGCCTCGAGGATGCCGGAAACGATGAGGATGACCCACGCCATGACTGTGCTCCTGGCCAGTCTTGTCGCTCACCGGGTACTGATCCGTCGTCCGGGGATCCGGTCGGGATCCACGAGCCAGTCTAGCGATCCGGCCTGGGCACGTCCTGGGCAGCCCGCGAGCCAGGGCGAGGATCACTCAGACCAGGAAGAGCCAGTCCATCGGACCGGGGTTGTGCGCGTGGACGAGCACGGCGAACACCACCGCATCGAACAGCAGGTGCACGGTCACGACGTACGCGAGCGAGCGCGTCCTCATGAAGATATAGCCCATCAGCAGGGCGAACGGAATGGTCAGCACCGGACCCCACGCCCGGTAGCCCAGCTCCCAGAGGAACGAGACGAATACGATCATCTGCAGCAGGTTCGCCTGCCAGAACGGGAAGTGCCGGCGCAGGAGCGCGAAGCACGTGCAGATGAAGAACAGCTCGTCCCAGATGCCCACCGCGCCGACGCCGACGAACAGGCGCGCGATGAGATCGGGGGTGTCGACGACGGGCCAGTTGAGGTAGACGCCCGAGGTGATGAAGTAGAACGGCAGGATCAGCCAGCCGAGCACCAGCACCACGGCCAGCCACGTCCACTGGAACGCCGTCCACCGCCCGCCGCCCCGCCACGGGAACCGGATCGCGTAGTCGCGGTAGGCCCACCGTGAGATGACGTAGGGCACGGCGACCGCGCCGCCCAGCGCGAGCCCGAACCGCACGAACGCGACGTTGTCGAGCTCCGCCTCGAGCGGGATCGCGCTCACGATCAGCATTCCGATCGCGATGAGGGACAGATCGCGAAGGATGCTCGGGCGCCGCGCCCCGGACTCTGCGACGTCATCGACGGGGCCGCGGGTCGCAGCATCCGATCGCTCCATCATCAGTGCCACCGCAAGGCCGGCCGCCAGCAGCACCCAGCCCACCCACGGCACGCGCAGCACGAAGAACGCCGGCGCGGCGAGGCACACCAGGAGCGCGGGCGCGAGGTGCCACGACCAGGCGGGCAGCGTGGCGACGGGAGCGGCGGCAGGAGAGGCCGGCATCAGTGATCCAGAGGGTGGGCGATCTCGTCCTGCGGCATGCGCGCGGCGAAGATCGCGATGAGTCCGAACAGCAGCGGCAGGATGCCGGCCACGATGAAGATCGTCTGCAGCGAGACGACCTCCGACAGCGGGCCGGCGAGGGCCATCGACAGAGGCATGAGCGCGAGCGAGACGAAGAAGTCCAGGCTCGACACGCGGCCCAGCATGTGGCGCGGCACCCGGCGCTGCAGCAACGTCCCCCAGATGACGTTGCCGTAGCTGAACCCGAACCCGATGATGAACATCGAGATGAGCATGAGCCAGTACTGGTCGGTGAGGCCGACGATCACGAACGGCAGGGTGCTGACGCCCCACACGACGTTCATCACCGTGAGGTACCGGCGCGGCAGCTTCATCGACGAGACGACGATCGACCCGACCACGCCGCCGAAGCCGTAGACCGCGAGCAGGAAGCCGAACCATCGCGGGTCGGTGCCGATGCGCTCGCGCAGCAGGAAAGGCAGCAGCACCTCCTCAGGGCCGACGAACACCAGCACCCAGCCCGTCGCGAACAGCAGGGTGGCGAAGAGCCAGGGGGTGCGGACGGTGAAGACCACCGCCTCCTTGAGATCGTGGAACACGGATGCCGCGCGCTCGGGCTCATCGTGCGGTGCGGGCGGCTCGGCCCGGAGGAACAGCAGGCCGACGAACGCGAGCGCGTAGGCGATTGAGATGACGACGGCGGCATGGCTCGGGATGAGCGCGGCCAGCAGCATTCCCGCCGCGGCCGGTCCCGCCGCCTGCTGCAGCGCCGGACGGATCGCGCCCTCGAGCCCGTTGGCTGCCAGCAGCTGGCCCTGCGGCAGGATGCGCGGCAGGATCGCGCTGTACGCGGGGAAGAAGAACCCGGCCCCCGCGCCGAGCACGAACGCGACGATCGTCAGGTGCGGGATCGTGACCGTGCCGACCATGCCCGCGACGACGATCGTCGTGATGGCGACGAAGTTCGTGAACTCCACCACGCGCACGATCGTGCGGCGCGAGACGCGGTCGGCCACGATGCCGCCCGGGATCGCGCAGAGCAGCAGGCCCGTGGCGTTGGCTCCGGCGACGAGCGACAGCCCGAGCGGACCGCCGCCGGCGTCGATGACGGCGTACACCATGACGACCGCCCACATGCCGGCGGCGAAGATCGACAGCACGACCGCGCCGAACAGCACCCGGAAGTCGCGGTGGCTGAGCGGACGCACCACCCGCCAGCGGTCGCGGGTCGCGGCACCCGCTCGCTCCGTTCTCGGCGCAGGCGGCGTCGCCGGCGGCTCGGAGGGCTGGGTCACGGCCTCGGCCTTCGCCGATACGCCAGGTCGCGGATGTCGCGACCGACCCGCGCGCCCTTGCGCTCGAACGCCGTCAGCACGCGGCCGTCGAATCGCGACGCCCACTCCCCCTCGAACGCCGGCTCGAAGTCGGCGGCGTCGCCCAGCACCGCGCGCATCTGGAGGGCATAGTCCTCCCAGTCGGTGGCGAGCCGCAGCATGCCGCCGTCGGTCAGCGCATGCGCGGCGAGCGCCGCGAACGCGGGGGTGACCAGGCGACGTTTGGTGTGCTTCTTCTTGTGCCACGGGTCGGGGAAGAACACCCACAGCTCCGAGACGGATGCCTCGGGCAGCAGGTGCTCGAGCACCTCGGGGGCGTTCGCCTCGACGAGGCGCAGGTTGCGCGCGCCGGCCTTGTCGGCGTCGAGCATCGTGCGGGCGAGTCCGGCGCGGAACACCTCGATCGCGAGGAAGTCGTCGTCGGGGCGGGATGCCGCGGCATGCACGATCGCGTGCCCCTGGCCGGACCCGATCTCGACGATCAACGGCGCTTCGCGGCCCCAGACGTGTGCGGGGTCGATCGCGGAGCCGGGCCGGATGCTGGTCGCCGCGAGGTCGCGCGGCGATTCGACGACATACGTGCCGGCGAGCTCGGACCAGGCGCGCTCCTGCGCGTCGGACATGCGCCCGCTGCGCCGCACGAACGACACCGGACGCTCCCGGAAGGTGCGGGGCTGGTCGTCTGCGGGGGGAACGGTGTCGGACACCCTCCCAGGCTATTCGAGAGCCGCCCCGCGCTTCGCCCGGCGGCGGGGCGGGCGCGAAGCACCCCAGGTCGAGTGGGCGCGCCAGCGCCCCACCTCTCGCAGGTTGAGTAGGCGCGCCAGCGCCCCACCTCTCGCAGGTTGAGTAGGCGCGCCAGCGCCCCACCTCTCGCAGGTTGAGTAGGCGCGCAAGCACCACCCCCGCAGGTTGAGTAGGCGCGCCAGCGCCGTACCGAAACCCCCCGCACCCACGGGTGTCAAACGGTCGGGAGAAACGCCGCCGAAGTCCGCCGTCACCGGCGTGTCGGGGCGAAATCTCCCGACGGTTTGACCGTCCCGGGACCCCCGCCGGGTGAGTAGGCGCGCCAGCGCCGTACCGAAACCCCCTGGGCCAGCGAGCGAGGCCGATCGAGGAGCCGGGGGATCTCGATACACGCGCTTCGCGCGCACTCGATCGGCGGGAGGGGCGCTTCGCGCGCACTCGACCTACGGGAGGGCACGCCGCGCGCACTCGATCGGCGGGAGGGGCGCTTCGCGCGCACTCGACCTACGGGAGGGCACGCCGCGCGCACTCGATCGAGGGGAGGGCACGCACCCCGCCCGCAGATCGGCCGTGAGGAGCCGAGAGGTCAGCGGTCCTCGCTCCGCCACACCACGTCGCCGGCGACGAACACGATCCCATCACCACGAGCGCCACGGACTGGGACGGCCCACGCGAGCCGGTCAGGGCTCCCGTCGAACGACAGCGTCGGTTCCGCGGCGATCTCGTCCGCCGTGAGAGCGGTCGCCGCGCGAGTCCGGATGATCGCCGGATCGAGCCACGACGACGCCGCGGGGGCGTCCGGGAACCACGAGGTCCGGCGGTGCGTGAGGTCGGGCAGCAGTTCGACGAATCCCGCGACGCTCGCGCCGGCCAGGATCGGCACGAACCAGGACGTCAGAGCGCCTCCGGCATCCTTCACCGCAATCGGCGTGCCGAGCTGAGCCGGGTCGTCGACGAACGACCCGGCTGTGCTTCGCACCGACTCCGCATCGGACATAGCTAGATCTTGGTCACCCTTGCCGTGTAGGCATACTGATACGTCTGGGCGGCGAAGTTCTCCCACTTCGTGATCACACCCGCGTTCGGCGGCCACGGGTCGTAGACGAGCAGCCCTCGATTGGGCCCACTGTAGAGCACGGGGATCCTCGTCTCGGTGAAGCCGGCCACCGTGCGCGAGTGGCCGGGCACGAAGCTGATGAGCGGTCGATTCGCCCGGATCTCAGTGCGGAAGGTCGCGAACGTCGGATTGGTGATCATCGTCACGTCCAGGCCGCCGCCGGTGAGCGCCTCCAGCGCCGTGACGACGTGCGCGACCTGGCTGTACGGCAGCCCGTTCGGGTTCGCCTTCGTGCCGAGCCCGAGCTCTTGTGCGAGGCGGTCCTGCGTGTACTCGTAGCGGTAGAAGTCGAGCAGCATCTGGGAGCTCGCCCCGACGCACCACACGTTCGTCTCCTGCCCCCGCAGCTCGTAGCAGGGCGTGTGGTGACTCGTCCGCAGCGAGTAGCGGATCTCGCGCGTCTCGACGCGCGAGAAGACGAGGATGTCGCGCCACAGGTCGGGGTTGACCTCGTATGCGTTGCGGTGCAGCGTGAGTTCGCCGAGGTTCCGGAGACGCTCCCCGAAGCGCTTTGCACGCGTGCGCCGAGCAGGCGCAGGCATCTCTTCGACGAGGCTCCACCGTTCGAAGTTCTCGGGCTCGAGAGGTTTGCGGTCGGTGCGCTTCGCGGCCTGTCCGACCGTCACTCCGGCAGGCGGGACCGGTTCCCATGTGAACAGTTCCAGCAGCACGATCTCTTCGCCGCGGCGCAGGAACTGGACCCCGAGCTTGGGGTAGCTGTAGGCGACGAATCGCACCTCGTCGGCCGCGTCGACCTCGTATCTCCGACGGGCAGCCTCCCGCGCCTCACCGATGAGGGCGTCGGGATTCCACGTCATCCCGTCCGAGTAGGCCACCAGGACGTCGCCCATCAGTGCGTCGGCGGCGATGTCGACGGCCCCCAGCCGCTCACGACCGCGGTCGACGGGCAACCTGTAGAACAGCACGACCCCGGTGATGTCGAAGACCGGCGTCGCATCCGGAGCCACCTCGGCCCCGTCGAGCCGCTCTTTCGAGAACACTCCCGCGATCGCGAGTGCATTCAGTTCGACGCCTGCCAGCACGCGGGCATCCTTCGGATCGATCTCGGCCATCGCCGCTCCTTCGCTCAAGGACGGCAGGCTCGCCGCCCATCTGTGAGGAGGGGTGCGATGAGCTCACGGATACATCGACAGCCCTGCGCTTACCGATTGCCCGACCGGCGGGGGCGACACTCAGTCGAGCGTCACGAAGTCGATGAGCTCTTCCACACGACCCAGCAGGGCGGGCTCGAGGTCGCGGTAGCTGTGCACCGACCCGAGGATGCGCTGCCACGCCCGCGCGATGTCGGCCTGATCGCGGGCCGGCCAGCCTATTGCGCGGCAGACGCCGACCTTGAACTCGATGCCGCGCGGCACTTCCGGCCACCTCTCGATGCCCATCGCCCGGGGCGTGACGCACTGCCACACATCGATCCAGGGGTGACCGACGATGCGGATGTGGGCTCCGTGCCGGCCGCGCTCGAGCGCCTGCGCGATGCGCGACTCCTTCGAGTTCGGCACGAGGTGGTCGACCAGCACGCCGTACCGCCGGGTGGCCGACGGCGGCTCCTCTTCGAGCACGGCCTCGAGCAGATCGATGCCCTGCAGGTACTCGACCACGACACCCTCAGCGCGCAGGTCGTCTCCCCACACCTTCTCCACGAGCTCGGCGTCGTGACGTCCCTCCACGAAGATGCGGCTCGCCCGCGCCACGCGCGCCCGCGCGTCCTCGGCCGCGAACGACCCCGACGCGGTGCGCTTCGGACTGGTCGATGCCGGCATCGCGGCCGGCGCGACGAGCACGACATCGGCGCCGTCGACCAGGTACCCCGGGCCGAGGGGGAACAGCCGGCGGCGGGAGTGGCGGTCCTCGAGCTCGACCATGCCCGACGCGACGCCGACCACGGCACCGCAGAAGCCGTCGTCGGCGACCTCCACGACGAGATCGCGGGATGCCTCGACCCGCGCCAGCCGCGTGGCCGAGCGCGCGCGCCAGCCGTCGGCCAGCACGTCGGTGCCGTAGCGATCGTCCATGTCTCCTCCGAATCGGAGAGGGTACCCGCGATCACGCTGCGAACGGGGCAGCGACCCGCGCCGAGGGCCGGACGTCCGCCCGGGCTTTCGCGTGTCGCCCGCGCCTGCATAGACTCGCGGAGGGGCTGGATTCCGCGTCCCGGAGGGGGAATCGATGCGTGGGCGATGGGCGGCGATGCTCACGGCGACTCTGGTGGTCGCCCTGACAGCGATCGGCGGAAGCGCCTGGGCCACCGACCCGGTGGATCTGGGCTCGGGCTACGTCGTCGATCAGGCCGGTGCGCTCACGTCGGGTGAGTTCGGCGCCGCCGAGACCGAGCTCACCGAGTTGTTCGAGTCGACCGGCGCCGATCTCTACGTCGTGTTCGTCGACGAGTTCACCAACCCGTCCAGCAGCGAGCAGTGGGCCAACACGGTCGCGCAGCAGAACGGACTGGGTCCGTCGCAGTACCTGCTCGCCGTCTCCACCGAAGGACGCCAGTACTACCTGTCCGCAGACTCCGAGGGTCCGCTCTCCGAGGAGCAGGTGGTCGCCGCGGAAGCCGCCGCCCAGGCGCACCTCCGCGACGAGGACTACGTCGGCGCGATCACCGCCACCGCGGACTCCATCAGATCGTCGCTCGGCGGCGGGGGCGGTGGCGGGGGCACCGGCGGCTTCCCGTCGGGCATCATCTGGGTCGTCGTCATCGCCGGTGTCGTGCTGCTGGTGATCTGGCTGGTCCTGCGAGCACGCCGCAAGAAGTCCGGCACGGTGGCCGGCGGCGCCGGCGGGCCCGCGGTCGAGCAGCTTCCGCTCGCCGAGCTCGAGCGGCGCGCAGCATCCGCTCTCGTCCAGACCGATGACGCGATCAAGACGAGCGCACAGGAGCTCGGCTTCGCGAAGGCGCAGTTCGGCGACGCGGCGACGGCCGAGTTCGAAGAGGCCTTGGCGACGGCGAAGGCGAACCTCGACGAGGCGTTCACCCTCAAGCAGCAGCTCGACGACGCCACGCCCGACTCCGAGCAGGACACCCGCGCCTGGAACGAGCGCATCATCGCCCTGTGCGAGCAGTCCAACGCGATGCTCGACGACAAGGCCGCCGACTTCGACGAGCTGCGCAAGCTCGAGCAGAACGCCCCCGAGGCGCTCGCCCGTGTACAGGGTGAGAAGGCGAAGGCCGAGGCATCCCTCGACAGCGCCGCCGCCGCTCTGCAGACTCTGCGCTCGGCCTACGCGCCCGAAGCCCTGGCGACCATCGCCGACAACCCCGAGCAGGCACGCCAGCGCCTCGCCTTCGCCGGCGAGCAGCTCGTCGCCGCCGAGGCGGCCATCGGCGCGGGCAAGGGCGGCGAGGCTGCCGTCGGCATCCGAGCGGCCGAAGAGGCCGTGGGCCAGGCCGAGCTGCTCGAAGACGCCATCGGCAAGCTCGCCTCCGACCTCGCCGCCGGCGAGCGCAGCGCCGCCGAGCTGATCACCGAGCTCGAGCAGGACGTCGTCACCGCTGGCACACTCCCCGATCCGGACGGACGCGTCGCCGCCACCATCGCCGCGACCACCCAGCAGATCGACGCGGCCAAGGCGAATCTCGCGAGTTCCGCGAAGCGCCCGCTCGTCACCTTGAAGAGCCTCGAGAGCGCCAACGAGCAGATCGACGCGCTCGTGAAGGGGATCCGGGATGCCGAGGCCCAGGCGCAGCGCGCACGTCAGATGGTCGGCCAGCTGATCATGCAGGCGCAGGCACAGGTGTCAACCGCCGAGGACTACATCACCGCACGCCGCGGCGCCGTCGGAGCGCAGGCGCGCACGCGGCTCGCCGAGGCGGGGGCGTCGCTGGTCCGCGCACAGCAGCTGCAGACGAGCGACCCCGAGCAGGCGATGCAGCACGCGCAGCGCGCCGACCAGCTCGCCGGGCAGGCGATCCAGCTCGCGCAGTCCGACGTCGGCTCGTTCGAAGGCGGCGGCATGGGCGGCATGTTCGGCGGCGGCCCGCAGCAGGGCGGCGGGGGCAACGTGCTCGGCGCCGTGCTGGGCGGCATCCTCATCAACTCGATGATGGGCGGCGGCCGGTCGTCGGGCGGAAGCCTGGGCGGAGGAAGCCTGGGCGGCATGCTCGGCGGCGGAGGCTCCGGCGGCGGCATCCGGCCGGGCAGCTTCGGCGGGGGCGGCACGCGCGCCCGCCGCGGAGGTGGTCGATTCTGATCGCGTCCGCGCCGCACCGACGGCATCCCATCCCTGAAACCTGACCACTCCCGCTCTGTCCGATAGGAAGGAAAACCGATGGCGAAGCAGTCCATCTTCGGTCGAATCTCGACCCTCATGAAGGCGAACATCAACGCGCTCCTCGACTCTGCCGAGGACCCGCAGAAGATGCTCGACCAGCTCGTGCGCGACTACACGAACAGCATCGCCGATGCCGAGGCGGCCATCGCCGAGACGATCGGCAACCTGCGGCTGCTCGAGCGCGACCACCAGGAAGACGTGCAGGCGGCCTCCGAGTGGGGCAACAAGGCGCTCGCCGCAAGCCGCAAGGCCGACGAGCTGCGCGGCGCCGGCAACACCGCCGACGCCGACAAGTTCGACAACCTCGCCAAGATCGCGCTCCAGCGCCAGATCAGCGAGGAGAACGAGGCGAAGGCCGTCGAGCCCACGATCGCGTCGCAGACCGAGGTCGTCGCCAAGCTCAAGGACGGCCTCAACGGCATGAAGCAGAAGCTGGAGCAGCTGAAGTCGAAGCGCTCCGAGCTGCTCGCACGCGCCAAGACCGCCGAGGCCCAGAACAAGGTGCACGACGCGGTCAAGTCGATCGACGTCCTCGACCCGACCAGCGAGCTCGGCCGCTTCGAAGACAAGGTCCGCCGTCAGGAGGCTCTCGCCGCCGGCAAGCAGGAGCTCGCGGCATCCACTCTCGATGCTCAGTTCGAGAGCCTCGAGGACGTGGGCGAGCTCACCGAGGTCGAGGCGCGCCTCGCCGCCCTGAAGTCGGGGCAGGCCCCGGCGCAGGCGGCCATCGACGCGCCCAGCGCCCCGTACACGCCGTAACGCGGCCGCTCGAAGGGCGTCGCTCCGCAAAGGGGCGGCGCCCTTCGGCGTGTTCGCGCACGGCGTGCGCCTCGGCCTGCGCGGGCGGGTCGGGCTGCGAGAGGATGAGGGGATGACGCGCTACCTCGTTGTGCCGCAATGGCAGGGAAGCCCCTCCTCACGGGCCATGCAGCTCATCGACGGAGCGCACGCGATCGCCGGCGACCTGCCTCGATCGGCGACCACGATCCTCGACGTGCCGATGGAGGCCGGCGAGGCCCTCGGCACCGGCGTGCACCGGCTGAGCAGCCTGCAGCGTGTGCGCGAGCTGATCGCGGCGGCACTCGACTCCTCTGCGGAGCCGGTGCTGACCGTGGGCGGTGACTGCGGCGTGGCCATCGAGCCCATCGCCCACGCTGCGCGCCGCGTTCCGCAACTGGCGGTGGTGTGGATGGATGCTCACCCCGACCTGAACTCTCCCGAGACCTCTCCCTCCGGGGCGTTCGCCGGAATGGTGCTGCGCGCGGTGCTCGGCGAGGGAGCGCCGCAGCTGGCCCTCCCCGAGGGTGCGGTCGCACCCGAGCGCACGTTCGTCGTGGGCGCGCGGTCGTACGACGACGCCGAGATCGACGCGGTCACCGCGCTCGGTGTGACCGCGCTCGACGTCGACGCACTGCGCGACCCGGCCGCGCTCGCAGCCGCGGTGCGCGGCAGCGGGGCCGACGCCGTGTACATCCATGTCGACGTCGACGTGCTCGATCCCGCCGAGATCGCGGGCAACGCCCACCCCGAGCCGTTCGGACTGGCGGTGGCGGAGCTCACCGCGGCGATCGCGGCCGTGCGCGCGGAGCTGCCGCTCGCCGGCGCCTCCCTCGCGGGCTACTCCCCGGCATCGGCGGCATCGGCGACCGACGACCTCGGGGCCATCCTGCGCGTCGTCGGGGCGCTCGCGTGAGTCCGATCGCGACACCCCCTCGGGGATGGCGCGCACGCGCCGACCTCGCCGTCGAGCGGGGACGACGCATCGACCGCGTCATCCCGGCGTTTCTGCTGGACTCCCCCCTCAGCCTCATCGGCTACGCCTACGGCACCGCCGTCGGCTGGGTGTGGGGGACGCTGTGGAGCACGGGTCGGATCGAGCGTCGCGAGGGCCTGTGGGTGTTCCGCGGCATGCCGGCGTGGACGTTCGCGAGGGGCGGGGTGTGCGTGGGCGGCTGCTTCCTCACCGGCGACGGCCGCGTGAGCGACCACCTGCTGCGGCACGAGGCGGTGCACAAGGCGCAATGGCGACGGTACGGACTCCTCATGCCGTTCCTCTACCTCTTGGCCGGCCGCGACCCGCTGCGCAACCGGTTCGAGATCCTCGCCGGCCTCGAGGACGGCAACTACGTGCCCCGCGGCGCGGCCTGACGCCACCGCAGACCGGGCGCGGATGTCAGCGCGAGGTCGTGAGGCCGTACTCGGCCGGCGTGCGGATCGACGTCGGCGCGATGCCGATGCCCGTGAGGTGATCGACGATGTCGGCGGTGCCGAGGTAGCCGCCGAGGAGATGGATGCGGGTCTGGTCGTCTTCGGCGCAGAGCATCTCGTCTGCCCAGCCGTTCACCGCGCGGGCGAGCGCCTCGCCGGGGGCACAGCCTCGGCTCGTGCCGGGGGCACCCGACCGGCGTGAGCGGTCGAGCCAGGTCAGGACCATGCGACTGGGCACGGTGATGTGGGCCTGCCACGAGGCATCCGGAATCTCCACGAACACACGGCCCGTCGAGCAGATCGGCAGCGTCGCGAGCACGACCTGCAGCTCGGCGAGCGAGGACTCGTCGGCCGTGATCAGGTGCTGGACGCGCGTGTGCCGCGAAGAACGGCAGGCTGCGGCGCTGTGCTCGGTGGTGTGGCTCATGACACCCCCACTATACCCGCTATGAAGGGTTGCCTAACCTCACACGAAATGTGCGGTCACAGCGGGCGCAGCAGCACCCGCCGCAGCTCGGCGATCTCGTCGTCGCCGAATCCGTGCGCGCGCAGGTAGTCGGCCGGCGAGCCGAAGCGGGTCGTGACGTCGTCGAGCAGGGCCTGCATCACCGGCGCGGGCGACCGCGTGGCGAGGTCTTCGAGGTGCCTCGCCTCGGGGTGCATCGAGCGAAGCAGCTGCACGACGCGGCGGTTGCGCCAGTCGGGCAGCAGGCCCTCGGTGCGCGCGTAGTCGGCGATGACGGCGTCGAGGTCGACGCCCGCGGCCGCGAGGGTGAGCGCGACGGTGACGCCGGTGCGGTCCTTCCCCACCGTGCAGTGCACGAGCACCGGCTGGTCGGTCACGATCCCGCGCACGACGTCGACCACGCCCGCCGACGAGTCGTCGACGAGCTGCCGGTACATCTCGTCGAGGCTGATGTCATCGGCGAAGAACGACTCGACCGAGCCGAGGAACAGCGGCACGCGCTGCGTGACGACCTCGAGGCCGTCGATGCGACTGGGCGCGTGCGCCACCTCGTCGTCAGCGCGCAGGTCGATGATGCGGCGCAGCCCGAGCCCACCGAGAGCGGCGGTGCCGTGCTCGTCGAGCTGGGCGAGGTTGCCCGAGCGGAAGAGCACGCCGTGCCGCGTGATCGACGCACCTGCGGGCAGACCGCCCACGTCGCGGAGGTTGACCGCCCCCGAGACGACCGGATCGTCGGGGTCCGTCACCATGCAGCGCCCGAGGCGGCGTCGCGGTCCTCGCCGGCGAGGTCGTCCCGCGGCGGCACGCTGTACCGGCCCGCGATCGCGACGCGGTTGAACGCGTTGATCGACACCAGGATCCAGCTGAGTGCCACGTACTCCTGCTCGGTCAGGATCGCGCCGACACGGTCGTAGACGTCATCGGGGACGCCGTCCTCGTGGATGAATGCGAACGCTTCGGCCAGTTCGAGTCCCGCCCGCTCGCGGTCGCTGAAGACACCCGAATCGCGCCAGACCGCGATCTGGGTGAGCACGTCGGGACTGACCCCCGCCGCCACCGCCCGCTCGACGTGGACCCGCACGCAATAGGCGCAGCCGTTGAGCTGGGACGTGTGGATCTGTACGAGCTCCTTCAGCCGGTCGTCGAGCCCGCTCTCGGCCGCGATGCCTCCCACGGTCTTCGAGAACGCGGCGAGCGCCTGATAGGCCGGCGGCGCCGAGCGGGAGAGGTGGACGCGCCGTTCTTCGGTCATGCCGCCAGCCTACCCACGCCGGATCGCACGGGGCGGGTCGGCGGCGCCGCATCGAACGGCGACGCCGCCTCGCGCGCGGCGACGAATCCGCCTCGGGAACGATTAACGCTTCTGTTGCGTTCCGGGCAACGGGTTCCTCGCCTCCGGATTCCGTTGAATAGGCTTGTGATCCGGCGCGTCGGTCCAACCAATCCGACTTGGCCCCGGCACCGCACACCGTGCGGATCCCCCTCCGAAAGGATCTCCATGCTTCGTCGCACTGCGATCGCCGCGACTTCGCTCCTCGCCGCCGGCGCTCTTCTGCTCAGCGCCTGCTCGGCGGGCTCGTCCCCGACGCCGAGCGCGACCGCGGCACCCGACCCCGATGCGTCTGTGGCGATCCGCCTGGTGCTCGAGCCCGAGAACCTCGACATCCGCCAGACAGCCGGCGCCGCGCTCGATCAGATTCTGATCGACAACATCTACGAGGGACTCGTGGCCCGCACGCCCGAGCAGGAGATCGTGCCCTCGCTCGCGAGTGACTGGAGCATCTCCCCCGACGGCCTGACCTACACCTTCACGCTGCGCGAGGGCGTGCTCTTCCACGACGGCCAGGCGCTCACGCCCCAGGACGTCGTGTGGTCGCTCACCACGCGCAAGGCGACGCCCGCGTGGCGCGACTCGGCGCGACTGGCCAACGTGACGGCCATCACCGCCGAGGGGCAGGACATCACCCTCACCCTGGCCGAGCCCGACTCGAGCCTGCTGTGGAACCTGACCGGGCGCGCCGGGCTCGTCTTCAAGGAGGGCGACACGGTCGACTACAACACGGCCGCCAACGGCACCGGTCCGTTCCGCCTCGACAGCTGGCGCCAGGGCGCGAGCATCACCTTCACGCGCAACGACGACTACTGGGGCGACCAGGCGCAGGTGGCCGAGGTCGTGTTCGACTACATCCCCGACAACCAGGCAGCGCTCAACGCGGCGCTCGCCGGCGAGGTCGATGTCGTGACCGGCTACGACGCGAACCTCAAGGACCAGATCGAGGCGAACGGCGACTTCGCGCTCGTGCTCGGTCAGTCCACCGACAAGGGCACCCTGGCGTTCAACCAGCAGCCCGGCAGCCCCCTCGCCGACAAGCGCGTGCGTCAGGCGATCCGCCAGGCGATCAACCACGACGCCTTCATCGAGGCGCTGGCGTCCGGCGAGACGCAGTACGGCCCGATCCCGTCGCTCGACCCGGGCTACGAAGACCTCTCCGACGTTGCCCCGTTCGACCCCGATGCCGCGCGCGCCCTCCTCGAGGACGCCGGCGCCGACGACCTCGAGCTCACGCTGAAGATCCCGAACTTCTACTCCACGACGATCCCGCAGATCCTGGTGTCGAACCTCAACGATGTGGGCATCACCCTCGAGGTCGACTCGGTCGACTTCTCGACGTGGCTCAACGACGTCTACATCAACAAGGACTACGACCTCAGCTTCGTGCTGCACACCGAGGCGCGCGACTTCGAGAACTGGGCGAACCCCGACTACTACTTCACGTACGACAACGCCGAGGTGCAGGAGCTGTTCGCCGAGTCGCTCGCGGCGACCGACGAGGACGAGGCGGCCGAGCTTCTCGCCGAGGCCGCGCGCATCGTCTCCGAAGACGCGGCGGCCGACTGGCTGTACAACGGCGCGTCGGTGGTCGCGGTCGGCACTAACATCACGGGTATGCCGTCGATCAACGTGAACGAGCGGCTCGACCTCGCCGAGCTGGCCAAGAGCAACGGGTGATCCGATACACGCTGACGCGTCTTGCCCTGCTTCTGCTCGGCTTGCTCGTCGCCAGCGTGCTCATCTTCCTCTCGCTGCGCGTCCTCCCCGGTGACGTCGCCCAGCTGATCGCCGGGGTCAACAGCAGCCCCGGCCAGGTGGACGCGATCCGCGAGCGGCTCGGCCTCGACCAGCCCCTGCCGGCGCAGTACCTCGACTGGATCGGCGGCGTCTTCCGCGGCGACCTGGGCAGCTCGCTGCTCACGGGCACCGCCGTCGCCGACGAACTCGCACAGAAGGCGCAGGTGACGGTGCCGCTCGGCATCATGTCCCTCACGATCGCCGTCGTCTTCAGCGTGCCGCTGGGCGTGCTGTCGGCGATGCGCCGCGGTCGTCCCGACGGCACCGCGCTGAGCGTCGGCGCGCAGACCCTCGCCGCCGTACCGGTGGTGTGGGCGGGCATGATGCTCGTCGTCGTCTTCGCCGTGTGGCTCGGCTGGCTGCCCGCCCAGGGGTTCCCCCGCGCGGGGTGGCAGGATCCGTGGGCGGCGTTCCGCGCGCTTCTCCTGCCCGCGCTCACGATCGGCATCGTCGAGGGCGCCATGCTCATGCGCTTCGTGCGCAGCGCGACGCTCCAGGCCGTCGGGCAGGACCACGTCCGCACCGGTGCCGCCAAGGGCCTCACCCGCAACGCGGCCCTCATCCGCCACGGCCTCCCCGACGTGGGCCTGTCGGTGATCACCGTCCTCGGCCTGCAGGTCGCCGGCATCATCGTCGGCGCGGTGATCATCGAGCAGCTGTTCACCCTCCCCGGCATCGGCCGCATGCTCGTCGCCGACGTGAGCGCCCGCGATCTGCCGAAGGTGCAGGGCGAGCTCCTCGTGCTCACCGGCTTCGTGCTGATCATCGGCTTCGTCGTCGACCTCACTCACCGCCTCATCGATCCGAGGCAGCGGGAGGCGACATGAGCGATCTTCTGAAGAGAGCGGAGACGGATGCCGCGGCCGGCGCCCCGCCGTCTCGGTGGGCGTGGCTCGGCCGGCTGTGGCGACTGTCGACGGGCCGCTTCGGTCTGATCGTCGTGATCGTCGTGGTCGCGACGGCGGTCATCGCCCGGTTCTGGACGCCGTTCGACCCCCAGCAGGTCGACATCTCCTCGCGGTGGCTGCCACCGGGCTGGCCCCACGTACTCGGCACCGATGCGGCGGGTCGCGACATCCTGAGCCTGCTCATGGCCGGCGCACGCACCACGATCCTCGTCGCCGTCGGCGCGGGGATCGTCGCGACGATCATCGGCATCGCGCTCGCCTCGCTCGGCGCGCTCACCGCGCGATGGGTGCGCGAGTCGGTGGCGGTGTTCGTCGACATCCTCATCGCGTTCCCGGTGCTGATCATCGCCATGATGATCTCGGCCGTGTGGGGCGGCTCGCTGTGGGTCGTGATCTGGGCGGTGGGCATCGGCTTCGGCGTGAACATCGCCCGGGTGACGAGACCCGAGCTGCGCCGCGTGCTGCACAGCGACTTCGTCGTCGCCGGCCGCGCCTCGGGGCTCACTCCCGCGCAGAACCTGATCCGCCACCTGCTGCCGAACGTCGCTCCGGTGTTCATCGTGCAGCTGTCGTGGGGCATGGCCGTTGCCGTGCTCGCCGAGGCGGGCCTGTCGTACCTGGGCTTCGGCGCCCCCGTCACCGAGCCCTCGTGGGGCCTGCTGCTGGCCGAGCTGCAGCAGTTCATCACGGTGCACCCGCTGTCGGTGGTGTGGCCCGGCCTCGCGATCACGCTGACGGTCCTGGGGCTCAATCTGCTGGGCGACGGGCTGCGCGAGGCGACCGATCCGACGCTGACGCATGCGCGCGGGGCCGGACGCGTCGCGCGCACCCATGTGCCGGAGGTGGTCGCGTGAGCCTCGAGGTGCAGGACCTCACGATCGAGATCGGCGGCCGGCGCGTCGTCGACGGGGTCGGGTTCGCGGTGCCCGACGGCGCGCGCGTCGGGCTCATCGGCGAGTCCGGCTCGGGCAAGTCGCTGACGGCGCTCGCGATCCTGGGACTGCTGCCCGACGGTGCGACCGCGACCGGCAGCATCCGCTGGAACGGCCGCGAGCTGGTGGGCCTCCCCGACCGCGAGCTCGCCGCGCTCCGCGGCGACGAGATCGGCATCGTCTTCCAGGAGCCCCGCACGGCGCTCAATCCGATCCGCACCGTGGGCCGTCAGATCGCCGAGTCGATCCGCATCCATGAGAAGGCATCGAGACGGGATGCCGCGGCCCGCGCTGTGGCCGAGGCCTCCCGAGTCGCCCTCCCCGACCCCGAGCGCATCGTCTCGCGCTACCCGCACCAGCTGTCGGGCGGCCAGCGACAGCGCGTGGCGATAGCGATGGCGCTCGCGTGCCGGCCGCGCCTGCTCATCGCCGACGAGCCGACGACGGCGCTCGACGTGACGATCCAGGCCGAGATACTCGAACTGCTGCTCTCGCTCGTGCGCGACGACGGCATGTCGCTCGTCTTCATCACCCACGATCTGGCGGTGCTCTCTCAGATCGCCACGCACGGGGTGGTGCTCGAGGACGGCCGCGTGGTGGAGGACGCGCCCGTGTCACAGCTGCTCACCGCGCCCGCTTCGCCGGTCACCCAGGGGCTGCTGCGCGACGCGACGGCGACGCTGTGGCGCCCCGGCGGCGCACCCGCGGGAGGTGCCGCGTGAGCGAGTTCCTGGTGCGTGCGCGGGGACTCACCCGCCGCTACCCGACCCCGAAGAGCCGGCTGTTCGGGCCGCGCGTGTATACGACGGGGCTGGCGGATGCCGACCTCGACGTGCGCGCCGGCTCCGCCATCGGCATCATCGGCGAGTCGGGGTCGGGCAAGTCGACGCTCGTGCGCCTGCTGCTCGCGCTCGATGCCCCCACCGAGGGGACCGTCGAGTTCGACGGCCGGCCGATCGACGCGTCGGCGCGCGCCCGGTCGCTGCACTGGCTGCGCCGCCGCACCGGCATCGTGTTCCAGGATCCGTACGCGTCGCTCGATCCCCGCATGAGCGTGGGCCGCATCGTGGGCGAGCCGCTGTGGGCGCTCGGCATCGACGGCGACCGGCGCGCACGCGTGCGCGAGGTGCTCGAAGACGTCGGTCTCGAGGCCGGCATGGCCAATCGTTTCCCGCACGAGTTCTCGGGCGGCCAGCGCCAGCGGATCGCGCTGGCCCGCGCCATCGTCCACCGCCCCGAGCTGCTCGTCGGCGACGAGCCGCTCTCGGCGCTCGACGTCACCGTGCGGGCGCAGATCCTCGAGCTGCTGGGCGAGCTGCGGGCTCGCGACGGGCTGACCATGCTGCTCGTGTCGCACGACATCGGCGTGGTGCAGAGCCTGTGCGACGAGGTGGTGGTCATGAAGGACGGTCGCATCGTCGAGGAGGGTCCGACCGAGAAGGTGCTGCTCCAGCCTCAGGTGTCGTACACGCGTCGCCTCCTCGCCTCGATCCCGGTCATCGACCCCGGCATCGTCTGACCGCGGCGCGGCCGTCCGCGCGGGCTCTGCTGATGCGGCAGCACCGAGGAGTGACGTCGTCATGCGGACGCGCTGCCGTGATGCGCCCACCGTCGGACCTCGCCGCTAGCCTCTGACCATGGCCCACGCGATCGTCCCCCCGTACCTGCTCGCCCGCATCGCCGCCGTGCAGGAGCCCACGTGGGCCAAGGCGGCCGAGGCGGCCCGGTCGACACTGGCGGCGCCGCGCGAGTACCGTCCGGTTCGCTCGCGGCTGCGACTGTCGATCGAAGACGACGGCACCCTGGTCGCCGAAGCCACACCCGCCCCCGACCGGGAGATCTCCGACGCGCAGCAGAAGGAGCAACTCCCCGGGGTGAAGGTGAGGGGCGAAGACGACCCGCCGACCGGCGACACCTCCGTCGACCAGGCGTTCGACGGACTCGGCGCGACGTTCGACTTCCTGTGGGACGCCTTCGCTCGCGACAGCCTCGACGGCTCGGGCGGCTCGCTCCTGTCGACCGTGCACTACGGCGAGAACTACGACAACGCGTTCTGGAACGGCGAGCGCATGGTGTTCGGCGACGGCGACGGCGAGGTCTTCTCCGGGTTCACCGGATCCCTCACCGTCATCGCGCACGAACTCGCCCACGGCGTCATCGAAGACGAAGGCGGCCTGCTCTACCGCGGCCAGTCGGGCGCGCTCAACGAGTCGTTCGCCGACGTCGTCGGTGCGCTCGCCGAGCAGCACCACCTCGGGCAGACCGCCGACCAGGCGTCGTGGCTCATCGGCGAAGGCATCTTCACGGATGCGGTCGAAGGTCGCGCGCTGCGCTCCATGGCCGCACCCGGCACGGCGTACGACGACGACGTGCTCGGCCGTGACCCGCAGCCGGCGCACATGCGGGACTTCGTCGTGACCCGCGACGACAACGGCGGCGTGCACATCAACTCCGGCATCCCGAATCACGCGTTCTATCTCCTGGCCATCGCACTCGGCGGGTACGCGTGGGAACGTGCAGGCCTGATCTGGTATCGCACGCTCAGCGGCGCCCTGCCGTCGACGGCCGACTTCTCGACGTTCGCGAACGCCACCCTGGCGGCCGCCGCCGCGGAGTACGGTGAGGAGTCGGAGGAGGTCGCCGCCGTCCGGGCCGCCTGGACGAGCGTCGGCGTGATCGACGATGCACGAGCCGCAGAGACCGCTGCCTGACGCGCCCCACGGCGCACGTCCCGCCGCCCGCTCGCCGCGCCCGTCGCCGACGCCCTCGCCGGGGCCTTCGCCCGAGCCCCCCGTCGGCGGCGAGCAGCCCGCACCGCCCCCGGAGGTTGACACGAGCGCCGACCTCCCGGTCTCGGTGACCGTGACACGCTCGGGCGGGTTCGCGGGCCTTTCGCGCGAGTGGCGCGCCGAGGCGGAAGGGTCCGACGCCGAACGGTGGCGCGCGCTGATCGAGGGGTGCCCGTGGGAGGCGGTGGCGATCCTGCGCGACGACACCGGCGCCGACCGCTTCGTGTGGCGTCTCGACGCCCGGTGCGGCGAGCGTGCACGCGAGGCCGAGCTCGCCGACGCCGACGCCCGAGGTCCGTGGCGTGAGCTCATCGATGCCGTGAAGGACGCGGCCGCCTCCTCACCGCGGCGCTGAGCTTCCGCGGCACTGAGCCGATCAGCGGGGCGAAGAGCGTGTCAGCGGGCGAAGAGCCCCTTCTTCTTGGCGGGCTTGAGCTCCTTCTGCAGGTAGATCGTGCCGAGCCACCGGCCGAACTTGAAACCGACACGGCCCATGCGGCCCACTTCGACGAACCCGAGCTTCTCGTGCAGGGCGACCGAACCCTCGGCACCCTTGTCGCTGATCACAGCGACCATCTGACGGATGCCCTTCTGCTCGCACGCCTCGATGAGGGCGACCAGCAGCGCCTTGCCGAGTCCCTTTCCTGTTGCCGCCTGCCCCAGATAGATCGAGTTCTCGACCGAGAAGCGGTACGCGGACTTCGTCGACATCGGCTGCACCAGCGCGTAGCCGAGGATCTGCCCGGTCGGCGACTCCGCGACGAGGAACGGCAGATCGAGCTTGCGCAGGTACGCGAGTTTCTCGCGCCACTGCGCGATCGACCACTTCTTCTCGTCGAACGTCACGACCGAGTTGGTCACGTAGTAGTTGTAGATCTCGCGGATGTCGGGGATGTCACCGTCGGCAACGGGCCGGATGTCGAACGAGAAGGGACGCTCCGGTTCAGGACGACGACGCAGATGACGCGGCAGCCGGCGCCGGTCGCGGTCGTATTCCTCCTCGAGCATCCGGCCAGCCTACGCTCCGGCCGGGAGGGCCCAGTCGACGGGCCGGCCGCCCTGCTCCTCGATCAGCGCGTTCGCGCGTGAGAACGGGCGGGACCCGAAGAACCCTCTGCTGGCCGACAGCGGCGACGGGTGGGCGGACTCGATGATCGGCGTGGGCTCGAGGAGGGGGCGCAGGTTCGCGGCATCCCTCCCCCACAGGATCGCGACGAGCGGACCGTCTCGGTCGACCAGCGTGCGGATCGCATGCTCGGTGACCTTCTCCCAGCCCCAGCCGCGGTGGGATGCCGGCTGCCCCGGCGCGACGGTGAGCACGCGGTTGAGCAGCATGACCCCCTGCTCGCTCCACGCCGACAGGTCGCCGTGCGCCGCGCGCGGGATGCCGAGGTCGGCCTCGAGCTCCTGGTAGATGTTCGAGAGGCTCCGCGGCAGCGGGCGGACGTGCCGGTCGACCGCGAAGGACAGGCCGATCGGATGCCCCGGAGTCGGGTACGGGTCCTGCCCCACGATCAGCACCCGAACGTCGGCGAGCGGCCGCTGGAACGCCCGCAGCACGCGGTCTCCGGCGGGCAGGTACGACCGGCCTGCGGTCACCTCCGCCCGCAGTCGCTCGCCGAGCGCGGCGATGTCGGGGGCGACCGGCGCGAGCGCCTCGGCCCAGCCCGGATCCATGAGCCCCGCATCCGCGAGCTCGGGCAGCGTCATCGCCACGGAGCGCTCCCGCGCCGGGCATCCAGCACCGTCATCCACACGCTCCCAGACTAGGCGCGCCGGTCGAGTAGTCTCACCCTCGTGTCCCGAGTCTCCAGCGCCACCGACCGCCTGCGCGGCTCCGCCCTCGGGATCACCGCGGGCCTCATCGGCTGGTTCGTCCTGGTCGAGGTCACGAGCGGCATCCTGCAGGGCTACTACGTGCCTCTGTTCAGCGACATCGTCGATCAGCTGGGCATCCATGACTCCGATGTGAACTGGTTCGAGGCAGCGCAGCTGCTGCTGTCGGCGCTCGTCGTGCCGGTGCTCGCGAGGCTCGGCGACATGTACGGGCACAAGAAGATCCTGCTGATCGCGGCGATCCTCACCGCAGGTGCGAGCTGGTGGCTGGCCTTCGCAGGCGACTTCTGGAGCTTCCTGATCGCGTGGGCGCTGCAGGGGTTCTACGTCGTATGGCTGCCGCTCGAGATCGCGCTGATCTTCGAGCGCGGCAGGAAGCAGAACCGGGGCGTCTCGCTGACGCGCCGCGCAGCCGGTCTGCTCGTGGTCGGACTCGAGGCCGGAGCGATCATCGGCGCCCTCGCGGCGGGGCGCATCTTCACCGCGACCGGCGACCTGACGCTCACCCTCATGGTGCCCGCGATCGCCGTCACCCTCGTTTGCCTGGTCATCTGGCTCGGCGTGCCCGAGTCCGAGCCGGTGCGCGGCCGGCGACTCGACACCTGGGGCTTCGTCATCCTCGCCCTCGGCCTGCTGCTCGTCACGAGCTCGCTCACGTTCCTGCGCCTCAACGGAGCGGGCGCCGCGTTCGTGTGGGTGCTCCTCGCGCTCGGCATCGTCGCGTTCGTGCTCTTCGTGCTGTTCGAGCTGCGGCAGCCCGATCCTGCCATCGACATCCGCGTGCTGCGGCGCCCCGAGATGTGGCCGGTGCAGGCGACGGCGTTCCTCGTCGGCATCAGCCTGCTCGGCGCGCAGGGTCCGCTGTCGACCTACGCCGGCACCGACTCATCGCTCGGCTACGGCCTCGGACTCGATGCCGAAGCGCGCTCCTACGTGATCGGCCTCTACCTCGTGTCCCTCATCGTTGGGGCGATCCTGTTCGCCGTCACGTCCCGCCGCGCGAACCCCCGGGCGATCCTCATCGTCGCCTCGGCGCTCGTCGGCATCGGCTACGCGCTGTTCCTCCCGTTCCACACCGAGCTGTGGCAGGTGCTGCTCAACCTGTCCATCGCAGGCATCGGCTCGGGTGCGCTCGTCGGCGCGCTCCCCGCGGCCGCCGCGGCGGCGGCTCCTCACGGCCAGACGGGCATCGCCTCGGCGCTGACGAACACGACCAAGACCATCGGCGGAACGTTCGCCTCGGCCGTCTTCGGCGTCGTCCTCGCCGCCGGTGCGGGCGTCGTCGCGAGCGAGACCGCGGCGTCGCTCGGCGGCTACCTCGCGGTGTGGTCGATCTGCGCGGCGGGCGGGTTCCTCGCCGCGGTGCTGCTGTTCTTCGTGCCCAAGGTCGCGTTCGCCGACACTCTGCCCGAAGAGGTCGAGACCGTCGCCGGCGAGGCGCAGATCCTCTGATCCTGCACGGCCGACGACGGGGTGCGCGGAAGACGACGGGATGGGCGGATGCCGCCGCCCGGCGTCAGCGCCGGGTCGCGGTCGTCGTCATGACGACCTCGAGGCCGCCGTCGACGGGGTGCGCCTCGAGCGACACGGTCGCCTCGGCCAGGTCCGACAGCACCGACACGTGCGTTCCGCCGCAGGGGATGCGCACCTCCGCCGAGGGAAGCTCGCAGACCCACGTGCGGCGGTCGGCGAGGCTCGGACCGTCGGCATCGACGCGCACGGCTCCGCCGCTCGCGATCCACTCGGCGAGCAGCGCGTTCGCCCGGTCGGCCACCGCGGCGGGGTCGTCGAAAGCGGCCGGGTCGAAGCCCTTGCGGCGCAGCGACTTGCCGATGCGGTAGACGTCGCGCGATCCGTCGGGAAGGATCCGAGACTCCTGGATCGCGAGGGCGTCGAACGCCGGGGCGCCGAGCGCATCGGTCGCCGCCTCTTTGCGCCACGCGTCCGCGAGCGCGGCGTCGAGCGCCAGCGAGGCGAGGTGGCAGGCGGTGTGCCCCGCTGAGAGAGCGGCGCGGTACGCGGCATCCGCTTCGATCTCCACGGTGTCGCCCTCGGCGATGCCATCGCCCTCGACGATGTGCGCGACCACGAAGGTCCAGCCCTCGGTGCCGGTGCGCACCGGCACGTCGCGGCCGAGCACGAGGCTGTCGCCCTGAGTCGCGCCGACGACGGCGTCGACGATCGCGCGCGTCGCACCGCCCGCACTCAGCGTGCCGCGGTCGGCCGGCTGATCGGGCCACGCCGTGTCGACGGGATGGAACGCGGTCGTGTCGAGCACGATGGCCGAGCGCCCGTCGCCGGCGTCGGCAACGTGCACGACCGTGCCCGTGGACGACGTCGCGCCCGATGCGTAGGTGATCGTCGTGCCGCTGGCGGGGATCACGCGAGGCCGCCTTCGCCGCGCGGACGCAGCGGACCGCGGGCGAGCAGGTGCTGGGCGGACTGCGCGACCGGGCGCATCGTGATGAGATCGAGGTTGACGTGACCCGGCGCATCGAGCGCGTAGGCGATCACGTCGGCGACGTCGTCGGCGGTGAGGGGCGCGAGAACGCCCTCGTACACACGCTCGGCCGCCACCTTGTCGCCGCCGAGCCGGTTGGTCGTGAACTCCTCGGTGTGCACCATGCCCGGGGCGACCTCGATCACGCGGATGGGCTCGCCGTTCAGCTCGAGCCGAAGGGCGTGCGCGAGCATCGCCTCACCGGCCTTCGCGGCGTTGTAGCCCGCTCCGCCGGCGTAGGCGGTCTGTGCCGCTGTCGAGGTCACGAAGAGCGTGTCGGCGTGGCCGCCCTCGCGGGCGGCGCGCCGCAGCTGCGGCAGCAGCGCCGACACCAGCCGCTGAGCCGACAGCACGTTGACGTCGAACATCCACTGCCAGTCCTCGACGAGGCCGTCCTCGACGCGGTCGGCGCCGCGGGCGCCGCCGGCGATGTGCACCAGCGAGTGCACGGGACCGGTGCCGTCGAGGAATTCGGCGAGTGCCTCGACATCGGCATCGGAGGTGAGGTCGGCGGCGAACGCCACCGCACCGGTCTCTGCTTCGAGCGCCTCGAGGCGCTCGGCCCGGCGGGCGACGGCGACGACATCCCAGCCTCGCGAGCGCAGCTTCCGCGCGGTCGCTTCACCGATCCCCGAACTCGCCCCGGTCACCACAGCACGTCTGGTCGTCATGCCTCCACGGTACCCATTCCGCCCGGGGTCGTCCGTCGTCCGCGCGGCCCGGAGATTACGTCACATTTCCCCTTCGTTGTTGACAAGGCCGCGACATCCGTACTGTCGATCCGGTCGGGGGATGCCGCCCCCGCCCACTGAACCCGCAGGAGCAAGCCATGTCCGCACCCGAGAGCTGGCGTTTCGAGACCAAGCAGATCCACTCCGGTGCCGCACCGGACCCGGTCACCAAGGCCCGCGCCACGCCGATCTACCAGACGACCTCGTACGTGTTCGACAACGCCGACCACGCCGCGAACCTCTTCGCGCTGGCCGAGTTCGGCAACATCTACACCCGCATCCAGAACCCGACACAGGCCGTCGTCGAGGAGCGCCTCGCCGCGCTCGAGGGTGGCACCGGTGCCCTCCTCGTCGCCAGCGGCCAGGCCGCCGAGACCTTCGCGGTGCTCAACATCGCCCAGGCCGGCGACCACATCGTGTCGTCGAGCTCGATCTACGGCGGCACGTACAACCTCTTCAAGTACACGCTCGCCAAGCTCGGCATCGAGACCACGTTCGTCGAGAACCAGGACGACCCCGAGGAGTGGCGACGCGCCATCCGCCCGAACACGAAGCTCTTCTTCGGCGAGACCATCGGCAACCCGAAGATCAACGTGCTCGACATCCGCACGGTGGCCGACGTCGCGCACGAGAACGGCATCCCGCTCATCGTCGACAACACGATCGCGACGCCCTACCTCATCAAGCCCTTCGAGCACGGCGCCGACATCGTCATCCACTCGGCCACCAAGTTCCTCGGCGGTCACGGCACGGTCATCGGCGGCGTCATCGTCGATGGCGGAAAGTTCGAGTGGTCGAAGAACGTCGAGAAGTTCCCGGGCCTCACCGAGCCCGACCCGTCGTACCACGGCGCGTCCTACACCGCCGCGGTCGGCGACCCGCTCGCCTACATCATCAAGGCCCGCGTGCAGCTGCTCCGCGACCTCGGCGCGGCGATCTCGCCGCAGAGCGCGTGGCTGCTGATCCAGGGCATCGAGACCCTGTCGCTGCGCATCGAGCGTCACGTGCAGAACGCGCAGGAGATCGCGGAGTGGCTCGAGAACCAGGACGACGTCGCCTCGGTCAACTACTCGGGCCTGCCCACGTCGCCGTGGTACGCGGCGGCCAACACCTACGCTCCGAAGGGCGTGGGCGCCGTGCTGTCCTTCGAGCTCAAGGGCGGTGTCGAGGCGGGTCGCGAGTTCGTGAACTCGCTCACCCTGTTCAGCCACCTCGCGAACATTGGCGATGTGCGCTCGCTCGTCATCCACCCGGCGTCGACCACGCACTCGCAGCTCACTCCCGAGCAGCAGCTCACCGCCGGTGTCACGCCGGGCCTGGTGCGCCTGTCGGTCGGTCTCGAGAACATCGACGACCTCAAGGCCGACCTCGAGCAGGCGCTCGCGGCGGCTCGTCGCGTATCGGAGGCCGCGCGCGCCTGACCTCGGTTTCAGATCAGCGGATGCCTCGGCCCACGTGGGCCGGGGCATCCGCTGTTCTGTCTCTCGGCGCCGCCGTCAGCCGGCATCCCACCAGCGCAGCACGCGCAGGGCGCGCAGAGTGACCCACCGGCTCGGGAAGCCGTCGTGCTCGCCGTCCATCGCGAACAGCATCGGCCCTTCGTGGTGGTTCTCGAATCGGAACATCCCGTTCTCGAGGCGCTTCGCGCGGATCAGCTCGATGGCCTCGGCGCAGCGCTCGTCGCGCCCGGGGCGGGCCAGCCGGAAGTACTCCAGCCCGCGGAGCACGTCGTAGAACCAGCGCCACGGCACCGACGTCATCGTCATGCGGGGATCGACGATCGAGCCGTCGGACTTGCGGCGGAAGAGTCGTCGCTCCAGCAGATATTCCTCGCCACGAAGCCGAGCGGCACGGAGCTCGTCGGAGCCGCCCGTGCGCTGCTCCCACGCCCACAGCCCTTCGAGCGCGCAGATCGTCGAGTGGAAGGACGACGGTGTCGCCGTGTCGTCCTCCCAGCAGTTCCAGCCCCCGTCGGCGTGCTGGGTGTCGAGCAGGGTCTGAGCGATCGCGGCCGACTCGTCGCGCGCGAAGTACGCGCCGAGCGCGAGGGCGATCCCGTTGATGCACGGTTCGATCTCCCCCTCGAAATACGGTGCGCCGTTGTACTCCCACCGCGCGTTCTCGCGCACCCGCGTGATCGCGCGCACCGCCTCCGGCGAGCCCGGATCGAGTCCGAACTCCATGAGCGACTGCAGGGAGAAGTGCGTCGCCGTCCACGCGTCGAAGAACGGCCGGCTCTCGTCGACCCACCCCGGTCTGTAGACGCCGCCGTCCCAGAGCCCGTCGTCGCCCTGCTCGGCGAGCAGGCGGGCACCCCAGCCTTCGGTGGCGACACGCGCGCGCTCCGCTGCGATCTCGGCGGCCGGCGCATCGGTGAGGTCGGCCATGACCTGCCACCGGATCGCCGGATCGCCGCTCAAGAGGTACTCGATCACGTCCATTCCACGGATGGTAGACCGGCCCGGCGACACGGCGGCCGGGCGATCGTAGGGTGGGCGCGTGGACACCGGTGCTCCGACGGCCGCGATCGCGGCCTTCTACGACGACTTCGGCCGCCGCTGGGCGCGCGGCACCTCGCCGTTGTACGAGGACTGGGCGCTCGGCATCGCGCGTGATCCCGAGCTGCTCGCCCGCCTGGCCGCACTCCCCCGCGCCAAGCAGCAGCCGAACCTCGTCTTCGCGTCGGCGCGCTGGGAGGGTGCGGCGATGAGCCCGTACCACGAGGTGCGGCCGTGGCTCCTCGAGCACTGGGATCGCATCGTGGCGACCGGTGCCGACCGCACCGTGCAGACCAACGAGGCCAACCGGTGTGCGACCTGGCTCCCGCCCCTCTCCCGCATCGACGGTCCGATCGCCCTGCTCGAGGTCGGGGCCGCCGCCGGTCTGTGTCTGTTCCCGGATCGGTACAGCGTCGACTACGCGGTCCCGTCGGGGGTGCGGCGCGTCGACCCGCCCGACGGGCCGAGCGACGTCGTGCTCACCTGCACCGTCGATGACGAGGCATCCGTCCCCGAACAGCATCCCGATGTCGTCTGGCGGCGCGGAATCGACCTCGATCCCATCGACGTCGCCGACGCCGACGCCGTCGACTGGCTCGCGAACCTCATCTGGCCCGGGCCCGACCACGACGCCCGGGTCTCCCGGCTGCGCGCGGCCGCCGCGATCGCGGCATCCGATCCTCCCGAGATCGTCCGCGGCGATCTGCTGGAGCGGGTGACGGATGTCGCGGCCGCCGCTCCGCCGGACGCCACGCTGGTCGTGTTCCACAGCGCTGTGCTGCTGTACCTCGATTCTGCGGAGCGCCGCCGGTTCGCCGACATCATGGCGGGGCTCGGCGCGGCCATCGGCCGCCGGGTGGTGTGGCTGTCGAACGAGACGATGGGCACGCTCGACGAGATCGACGCGCAGGTGCCGCCCGGCACGCCGACGGACCACCGCTTCGTGCAGACGTGGGATGCCCGGCCGATCGCCCTCGCCGGCCAGCACGGCGCACTGTACGAGACGGCGACATTCCGGGGCTGAGGTGCGGAGCCCCGCGATCGGGTCGGGGTCGAGCCCCACCGAGTGCCATACGACCTGCGTGCCCTGCGACCGGCGTGGCCCGCGACCGGGCATGCCTTGCGACCGGCGTGCCCTTGCGACCGGCGCAACGCCCCTCTGTAACACTCGGCCTACGGGCACCGGCAGGGCGGGAGAATGGTCCGATGGACTGGCAGACCTCCGAAGACACCGTGCCCTCGGCACCGGTGACGGAGGCCGATGCCCGCCTGCTGCTGGGCCGCCCGCCGGCCACCGGCGCGTGGCGCGACGGCGACCCGGTCGGCGAGCGTCATTTCGCCGCGTTCGGGTCGTTCCGCACCGAGGGCGGGCGTGAGCTGCCCGCCTACCGCCTCGCCTACGAGACGTGGGGCGAGCTGAACGCGACGCGCGACAACGCCGTGCTGGTGCTCCACGCCCTCACCGGCGACAGCCACGTGCGCGGACCGGCCGGGCCGGGGCATCCCACGACCGGGTGGTGGGACGACATCGTCGGTCCCGGCGCGCCCATCGACACGGACCGCTGGTTCGTCGTCGCACCGAACATGCTCGGCGGCTGCCAGGGCTCGACCGGCCCCGCGAGCATCGGCCCCGACGGCTACGAGTGGGCGTCGCGGTTCCCTTACCTGACGATCCGCGACCAGGTCGCCGCGCAGGTGCGCCTCGCCGACGCCCTCGGCATCGACGTGTGGGCCGGCGTCATCGGCGGATCGATGGGCGGCATGCACGCACTGGAATGGGCCGTCGGTCTGCCCGACCGCGTCGAGCGCGTCGGCATCCTCTCGGCTCCGCCCGTCAACACCGCCGACCAGATCGCACTGAACTCGGTGCAGCTCGAGGCCATCCGCATCGACCCACGGTTCCAGGGCGGCGAATACTACGACGCCGCCGACGGCGACGGCCCGAACCGCGGACTCGCGCTCGCCCGCCGCATGGCGCTGCTCAACTACCGCTCGCCCACCGAGCTCAACCAGCGTTTCCAGCGCTCGTGGCAGTCGGGCGTCAGCCCCCTCGGCCACGGCGGCCGGTTCGCGGTGGAGTCGTACCTCGACTTCCACGGCAACAAGTTCACGCGTCGCTTCGACGCCAACTCCTACATCACGCTCGTCGAGGCGATGAACTCGCACGATGTCGGCCGCGACCGCGGCGGCATCGACGACGCCCTCGGGCGCGTGACCGCAACCGCGCTCGTTCTCGGGATCGACAGCGACCGGCTCTTCCCGATCGACGGTCAGCACCGCATCGCGCGCGGCATCCGTCGCACCCTCGACGGCGACCGCTCGGTCGTGCTCGCGAGCGACTTCGGCCACGACGGCTTCCTCATCGAGACGCACGCCGTCGGCACGCACGTCCGCCGTCTCCTCGAAGACTGACCGGCGGGTCACTCGGCCTCGGTGTACCTCCAGGGCAGCGCGCCGATCTCCAGACGGTGGCGGGCAGCGGATGCCGCGGCATCCGTCCCCTCCTCGTATTCGGCATCGCCGTGCCAGAGCAGCAGCGGACCCTCGGCACCCCGCCGGGCGACGGTCTCGAAGCGACGTATGCCGCCCAGGCGCGCGGAGTCGAGGACGGAGCCCGCGTCGGGATGGTGGACGAGGTGATGCAGCGTGACCCACGTCGGCGGGTAGAGCGTCAGCTCGCCCCGGCCGTGCCGGGCCAGCACCTCGGCGGGTGCCACCCACTCGCCGGTCACGGCTTCGTCGGGCGAGAGCGTCAGCGGCCCGTCGGGCGCAGCCACGACGAAGAACCAGGTGCGGATGCGCACCTTCAGCCCGGGCGGCGGATCCCAGCACGACAGGGTGACCAGGTCCGCGGCGTCGACGACGAGTCCGACTTCCTCGACGGTCTCGCGGACGGCCGCGCGACGGGCGGTGTCCTCTTCGGCGTCGCCCGCCCGGTGGTCGGCGTCGTCGAGTTTGCCTCCGGGGAACACCCACGCTCCGGCGAACGAACCGCGATCGGGGCGCTCGATGAGCAGCACCTGCGGGCCGTCCGCGGTATCACGGAGGATGACGACGGTCGCGGCGACCGGGATGTCATCGCCGGCGTCGTCGGCACGTCGCGGACGCGAGGTGCCGATGGCGTCGGCGAGAGCACGGACCGCGCGATCAGGAGACGGAGCCGGCTCGGACATGCCCCTCACTCTAGGGCGCGTCCGGGGCGGTCACTCGCCCTGCGGCGCCGGCGTCTGCTCGTCGATCGCCGCCTCGAGGCGCTCGATCTTCCCGTCGAGCTCGCCACTGTAGCCGGGCCGGATGTCGGCCTTGAGCACCAGCGACACGCGCGACCCGTACGGCTGGACCGCCTCGGTCGCGCGCCGGACGACGTCGAAGACCTCGTCCCACTCCCCCTCGATCTCGGTGAACATCGAGGTCGTTCGGTGCGGCAGTCCGCTGTCACGGACGACACGGACGGCCGCGGCGACGGCGTCGTGCACCGAGCCGTCGGCGTTGCCGGTGCCGCTGGGTGCGACGGAGAAGGCGACGAGCATGGGAGACCTCCGAGGATCAGGGGTGGGTGGACAGGGAAGCAGGAGGGCGCACGCGGTGGGGCACGCGGGCGACGGATGCGATCGCCCAGACGAGAAGAGCGACCATCACGACGTTGCGCGCGGTGAGCACACCGACGGCGACGACATCGGCCAGGATCAGCTGAGCGTAGAGCAGCGGGTACACGAGGTGCGTCAGGAGCGCCGCGGCGAGGGCGGCCACGGCCGGCACCGTCCACCGCCGGCGGTCGAGCACCAGGCCCATCACGAGCGGCGCGATGATCCATGTGAGGAACTGCGGTGAGCCGACCTTGTTGAACACGATGAACGCCAGCACCAGCGCGAGCCCGAGTGACGGGAAGAGTGCGGCGAAGCCGGCGCCGCGCCAGGCTTTGACGGCGCCGAGGGCGGCGATCGCGAGGACCGCGACGGCGAGCACGGGCGTCATCGCGGCGATCACGGCGTCGACGTCGGCACCGGTGACCTGGAAGGTGAGGATCTCGGTGTCGTAGTACACGAATGCGCCGTCGACGCCGGCCGCGGCCTGCCACAGGAACCAGGCCGCCACCGGCGCCTCGAGCTGAAGACCGCGATCGGTCTGCCCCGAGACGAACCCGAGCAGGTGCCCACCGCCCCCGGCGACGACGACCGCGATCACGATGAGCGCCGTCACGACGAGCGCACCGCCGATCACCGCCCGCCTGCGACGGACGGCGATCAATGCGGCGGCGAGCAGGGCGGCGGGCCACACCTTCATCCAGGTGCCCGCAGCCAGCAGCATCGACGCGAGGAGCGGACGCCCCACGAGCCACAGGCACCCGGCGATTCCGAGCGAGACCGTGATGCCATCGAGGCGGTACATGCCGACCGGCCCCAGCAGGAGCAGGAAGGCCAGCCAGAACGCCGCGGCAAGGGTGCGTCCGCGCGAGCGGCCGCGGCCGACCAGGAGCGCGAACGCCAGCGCGTTCGCGACCGTCACCAGCGCCACCCACGCGAACTCGAAACCGATGAGGCCCTTGAGGACGAACGCGAGAACCATGGGGACGAGGGCGAGCTGCGGGTAGATCCAGCTCTGAGTGACGCCCATGATCGCCGAGCCCTCGACGGCTGCGCGGGCCCACGGCTCGTAGACGAGGGGCACGTCGCCCCGCGGCGTGTTCGGCTCGGTGAAGCCCAGTACGGCGACGACGAGGTGGACCAGCACGAATGCGATCCACAGCACGGCGCGCCTCGACATCGTGCCATCCTATTTCGCCGGGGCGACGCCGCCCGACGGCGTCGGCTCCGCGGGGCGGCGGGGGCCCATCCGCCCGTGTCCGACCGGGCCGGGGCGTCAGACCGCGTCGAGCGCCTCGGCCACGGCGCGCGGCAGCGCCTCGGCCACATCGAGCGCCGTGATCGGGCCGCCGCCGTGCTCGGCCGCCGCAAGGCGGCCGGCGTGGCCGTGCAGCCACGCACCCGAGGCGGCGAGCGCGCCGAGCGACGCGGCATCCGTTCCCCGCTCTCCTGCGTTCGCGCCGGCCACGAGCCCGCCGATGACGCCGGCCAGCACGTCGCCGGTGCCCGCCGTCGCGAGCCAGGGCGTGCCCGCGGCGACCTCGATCGCGGACCCGTCGGGTGTCGCGACGATGGTGGCCGAGCCCTTCAGCAGCACGACGGCGCCCGTAACCTCCGCCGTCTCGACGGCTGCGGCGACGCGGTCGGGACCGCCCGGAGCGAGGCCGAGGGATGACCTCAGCCGCGCGTGCTCGCGGTCGTGCGGGGTGAGGATGCGTGGAGCCGTGGCGTCCGCGCCGAGGTCGAGTGCCCCGGCGTCGACGACGACGGGGTCGGTGTCATGGAGGATGGCCCGCAACGCCTCGGTCTCGCCGGGGGCGCGGGACGCGGCATCCGTCCCCGATCCGATCAGCCAGGCCTGGACCCGCCCTTCGGACGCGACCGTCTCGGGGCGCCGCGCGAGCACGAGCGAGGTCGGGCGGTCCGGGCCGACGTAGCGGACCATGCCCAGCCCCGTGCGCCAGGCGGCCTCCACCCCGAGGACGGCGGCGCCGGGGTAGGCGTCGGAGCCGGTGCGGACTCCCAGCACGCCTCGGGAATACTTGTCATCTGCGGCCGTTGGCCTCCGAAGGGCGCGTCCCGTGTCCTCCATCGTCCATGACCGCATCATGGCGCCACCCTACTCGCGGAGTCTTCCCCGGATGAGCATCCTCTTCACGCCCCTGTCGCTGCGCGACCTCACCCTGCGCAACCGGCTGTGGGTCTCGCCGATGTGCCAGTACAGCGCGGTCGACGGTGTGCCGCAGGAGTGGCACCACACCCACCTGGCGCAGTTCGCATCGGGGGGCGCGGGACTCGTGATCGCCGAGGCGACCGCGGTCTCGCCCGAGGGTCGCATCTCGCCCGAGGACACCGGCCTGTGGACCGACGCGCAGCGCGACGCGTGGCGTCCGATCGTCGCCGCGGTGCGCGCCCGCGGCGCCGTTGCGGGCGTTCAGCTCGCCCACGCGGGCCGCAAGGCGTCGACGTGGTCACCGTTCTCTGGTCACCGGGGCACGGTGCCCGCGGCGGAGGGAGGGTGGCAGACCGTCGCCCCGTCGGCGCTCGCGTTCGAGGGCCTCGACGCACCCATCGCGCTCGACACGGCCGGGATCGACCGGGTCGTCAGCGACTTCGGCGCCGCTGCTCGCCGCGCCGTCGAGGCCGGGTTCGAAGTGCTCGAGATCCATGCCGCGCACGGCTACCTGCTGCACCAGTTCCTGTCGCCGCTGTCGAACCGCCGAGACGACGAGTACGGCGGGTCGCTCGAGAACCGGGCGCGCCTGCTGCTGCGGGTGATCGATGCGGTGAGGGATGCCGCGCCCGCCGCTCCGCTCCTGGTGCGCTTCTCCGCCACCGACTGGGCTGACGGCGGGTGGGACGCCGACCAGACGGCGACGGTCGCCCGCTGGGCGGCCGACCGCGGTGTGGACTTCTTCGACATTTCGAGCGGCGGACTCGTCGCCCACCAGCAGATCACGACCGGACCCGGCTACCAGGTCGACCTCGCCGCGCACGTCGCGCGGGTGGCGGGGGTACCGGTGAGCGCCGTGGGCATGATCGACGACGCCGCGCATGCCGAGAAGGTCGTCGCCGACGGACACGCGCTGGCGGTCATGGCCGGGCGCGAGTGGCTGCGCGACCCGCACTACGGTCTGCGCGCCGCCGCCGAGCTCGGCGCGGACATCGACTACTGGCCGAAGCAGTATCTCCGCGCGCGGGTGTGAGGCGCCCCGGTCGTTGAGCGACCGCGCAGGCCTGACGCTCCCCGGTCGTTGAGCGAGCGCGCGTGTCGCTGCGCCCGCTCAACGCCCGCCGGGTCGCTCGGGTCAGCGCCGGCCGCGACGGGTCGCGTCCTGCACCTCGCCGATGAGCTCCTCGATGATGTCCTCGAGGAACAGCACCGCGGTGGTGTCGCCCTCGGCGTTGCGGACCTGCGCGAGGTGACGCCCCGCCCGACGCATCACCGCGAGCGCGTCCTCGAGATCGGTGGTCTCGAGCACCGGCACCATGTGGTGGATGCGCTTCGCAGGGATCGCACGCGCGACGTCGGTCGCAGCATCCGGCCCCTCAGCGGCCCTCAGGATGTCCTTGAGGTGCACGTAGCCGAGCGGCGCGCCGTCGTCGTCCACGATCACGTATCGCGAGAAGCCGTGCTTCGCGACCGCTCTCTCGATCTCGTCGGGTGTCGTCGTCTGCGGCAGTGTGACGAGGTCGGCGAGCGGCACGGCGATCTCGGCGGCCTTCTTGTCGGTGAATTCGACGGCGGCCGCGACGGTGCCGGCAGCGTCGGCGAGCACGCCCTCGATGCGCGACTGATTCACGATCGTCGCGACCTCCTCGAGCGTGAAGGTCGAGGCCGCCTCGTCCTTCGGCTCGACGCGGAACAGCCGCACGATGTGGTTCGCGATCCAGTTGAGGCTCACGATCACGGGGTGGAACACCTTCGACACCCACACGAGCGGGGTCGCGAGCATCAGCACCGCGCGGTCGGGCACCGAGAACGCCAGGTTCTTCGGCACCATCTCGCCGAACACGACGTGCAGGTACGACACGATCAGCAGCGCGACGAAGAATGCGATCGCGTCGACCGCTCCTTCGGACCAGCCGGTGAGCGCGAGGGGCTCGGCGAGCAGGTGGTGGATCGCCGGCTCCGACACGTTCAGGATCAGCAGCGAGCAGATCGTGATGCCGAGCTGGCTCGTCGCGAGCATGAGCGTCGCGTGCTCCATCGCGTAGAGCGCGGTCTTGGCCGACCGCGAGCCCTTCTCGGCGAGCGGTTCGATCTGCGAGCGCCGGGCGGAGATGACGGCGAACTCCGCGCCGACGAAGAAGGCGTTCGCGATGAGCAGCACCACGAGCCATGCGAGTCCGGCCCAATCGTTCATCGGCGATCACCCCCTTCCGTCGTCGCCTCGTCGTGCGGCATCGGCGTCGGGGTGAAGCGCACCCGGTCGACGCGACGACCGTCCATGCGCTGCACCTCGATGCTCCCGTCCTCGATCTCGATCGCGTCGCCCACGACGGGGATGCGCTCGAGCTCGCTCATGATGAATCCGCCGACCGTGTCGTAGACGTCGCCTTCGGGAATCCGGATGCCGGTGCGGTCGCGCACCTCGTCGGGTCGCAGCTCGCCCGGGAAGATGACCGAGTTCTCGGCGCGCACGATCCCGGCGCGGCGGCGGTCGTGCTCATCAAGCACTTCGCCGACGATCTCCTCGACGAGGTCCTCCAGCGTGACGACGCCGGCGGTGCCGCCGTACTCGTCGACGACGACGGCCATCTGGTATCCACGGGCCCGCAGCTCAGACACGAGTGCGTCGAGGTGCACGGCCTCCGGGATCCGCAGCGGCTCGGTGGCGAGCGCTGCTGCGGGCACGTCGGTGCGGCGCTCGCGCGGCACGCTGACCGCGGCCTTAAGGTGCACGATGCCCGTGATGTCGTCCATCGAGTCGTCGTAGACCGGGAAGCGACTGTGGCCGGTGCGCCGGGCGAGCTGGATGACGTCCTCGGCGGAGTCCTCGGCAGCGAGGGCGTGGATGCTGGGCCGCGGCGTCATGACGTCGGCGGCGCTCAGGCGCGCGAACGTGAGGCTGCGGTCGAGCAGCGAGGCGGTGTCCTCCTCGAGCACGCCCGCGCTCGCGGAGCGGCGCACGAGGCTCGACAGCTCCTCGGCCGTGCGGGCGCCCGAGAGCTCCTCCTTCGGCTCGATCCCCACCGAACGCAGGACGCCGTTGGCCGAGCCGTTGAGCACGGCGATCGCCGGACGGAAGACGGTGGTGAACGCGACCTGGAACGGGATCACGAGCTTCGCGGTCTGCCGCGGAACCGCGAGGGCGAAGTTCTTCGGCACGAGCTCGCCGATGATCATCGAGAAGATCGTGGCGACCGAGACGGCGATGACGACGGCGAGCGGGCTGACGAGTCCCTCGGGGAGCCCCCACGCCTCGAACACCGGTCGCAGGAGGTTCGAGATCGCCGGCTCCATCGTGTAACCGGTGAGCAGCGTCGTCAGCGTGATGCCGAGCTGCGCGCTCGAGAGGTGCGTCGAGGTGATCTTCAGCGCGTTGATCGTCATCGAGAGCCGGGTCTCCCCGGCCGCCTGACGAGCCTCGAGGTCGGCGCGGTCGAGGTTGACCAACGCGAACTCGCTCGCGACGAAGAGGCCGGTCCCGACCGTGAGCAGGAGCCCCACGCCCAACATGACGTAATCCATCACGCATCACCCCCGATCGAACGGGAGGAGGGTCTGTGGGGCGATCGTCTGCAACTAGGAGGGTCGTCCATTGTGCCGACAAGTCTACGTCAGCGCCCCACCCGGGCTGTAGCGGGTGTGGGTGCGACCCACGCGCGGCCGAAACCCGCACCCGCGGCTTCGCGTGACAGGCGCGCGTGCCGGTTTCGACCGCGCGAGCGAGGCGACGGAGGAGCGGATGCCGCGGCATCCGCTCCTCCGCTTCTGCCCCCGCGCCCGCGCAACCGCGCCCGATCGGGCGCCCCTGGCGAAGGAATGGGTGGCGATCCGTGCTCCCGTCCAGCATGCCCGCAGCCCGCGCGATCGGAAACGCCCCTGGCGAGGGTATGGGTTTCGCGCGGTCGAAACCTGCAGCCGCGCCCGTGGGAATCGGCCGCGCATGCCGGTTTCGACCGCATGCGCGAGACGAGCATCGAGCGGATGCCGCGGCATGCGCTCCTCCACAATCAGCGAACCGGGTTCCCGTCCACCGATCGCTCCGCGCCGGCCGGATCGAACATCCCGCCGGGCGAGCCTGGGCGGGTGCCGCCCACGCTCGACTCGCCCATCGAAGTCCTCCGCCGTGCCGACCAGCTCGACACCGTCGACGATCGGCGTCTGCGCAAGAATGTCCGCTCCGGGGAGTGGGTGCGCGTCACGGCGGGAGCGTACGCGCGCGCGGCCCCCTGGAACGCGCTCCGCCCGATCGACCGCCACCGCGTCCGGGTACTCGAAGTGTGCCGTCGGCTGAGCCCCGGCGCCGTGGTTTCGCACCTCGCCGCGGCGGCGGTGCACGGCATCGATGTGCTCGGAGCCTGGCCGCGACTGGTCGACGTGCGCACCGAGCGCGCCTCGGGCGGGCGATCCGGAGGTGCCGTGCGGCGTCACGCCCTCGGTCTCGATGGCGTGGAGTGCGCGGACTTCGGCGTCCACCGGATCACGACGCCCGCTCAGACGGCGCTCGATCTCGCGCGGACGCTGCCGTTCCTGCGTGCGTCGACCGCCGTCGACCAGGCGCTGTGGGATGACCGCGCGGGCGGACCACTGGCGACGAAGACCGCACTGCTCGACCTGCTCGACTCCGGCGATCCTCGGCGCGGCGATGTGCGGGCGCGGCGCGTCATCGAGGCAGCCGAGAGCGGCGCCGCCAACGTGCGCGAGACGCAAGCTCGGGTCGTGCTGGCGCAGCTCGGATTCCCGCCGTCGCGCCCGCAGGAGCGACGCATCCTCGCGAGTGGACGACTCGTGTTCGGCGATCGCTACTTTCCTGACCACGACCATTGGCTCGAGATCGACGGGCGCGGCAAGTACCTCTCCCCCGAGTTCGGGGACGACCGTGACCCGGCAGACATCGTGATCGATGAGAAGAATCGCGAGAACGAGATCCGCCGCGAGGTCCGCGGGTTCTCCCGACTCGAGGCCACCGATCTCGATCACGGACGCCGCGTCTACGATGTGCTCACCGCCGACGGCCTACCGAGCTCCCGACCTCGACCGTGAGCCCCCGCTCCTGCCCTGCCCCGCGCCGCCGGGAGCTGCCGGGCACGTTCGCGCGGCCGAAACCCGCACCCGCGGCTCGCGCGACAGGCGCGGTTGCCGGAAACGACCGCGCG
This sequence comes from Microbacterium sp. NPDC056003, assembly GCF_042274785.1. Lineage (NCBI taxonomy): Bacteria > Bacillati > Actinomycetota > Actinomycetes > Micrococcales > Microbacteriaceae > Microbacterium > Microbacterium sp. NPDC056003. Next base: position 233,163 of record NZ_JBHJXQ010000003.1, read on the forward strand.
AGGTCGTCGCGCGACCGGAGCGCCCGAGCGGGCCTACCAGCTGACGGGGAGCGCCTTGCCCTCGTCGTAACCGGCGGCGGACTGCAGACCCACGCGCGCGCGGTCGTGGAACTCGGCGACCGTCGACGCCCCGGCATACGTGAAGGACGAGCGCACACCCGACGTGATCATGTCGAGCAGGTCCTCGAGGCCCGGACGCAGCGGGTCGAGGTAGATCTTCGACGACGAGATGCCCTCGGCGAAGAGCTCCTTGCGCGCGAGCTCGTACGGGTCGAGCCGCCCGAATCGCTCGTGCACGGCCTTCGTCGAGGCCATCCCCCACGACTCCTTGTAGATGCGGCCGGCCGAGTCGGTGTGCAGCTCGCCGGGTGCTTCGATCGTGCCCGCGAACCACGAGCCGATCATGACGGATGCCGCGCCCGCGGCCAGCGCGAGGGCGACGTCGCGCGGGTAGCGCACTCCTCCGTCGGCCCAGACGTGCGCGCCCATGACGCGCGCCGCTTCGGCCGTCTCGAGCACGGCCGAGAACTGCGGCCGGCCGACGGCGGTCATCATGCGCGTCGTGCACATGGCGCCCGGGCCCACGCCGACCTTGAGGATGTCGGCGCCGGACGTGACGAGGTCGTGCACGCCCTCGGCCGACACGATGTTGCCGGCGGCGATCGGGATGCCGAGGTCGAGATCCGCGACGGCGCGCAGCGCGCGCAGCATCCCTTCCTGATGTCCGTGTGCGGTGTCGACCACCAGCACGTCGACGCCGGCACCGGCGAGCGCCTGGGCCTTGGCCGCGACGTCGCCGTTGATGCCGATCGCCGCGGCCACGATGAGGCGGCCGGACGCGTCGACGGCCGGCGTGTAGAGCGTGGAGCGCAGCGCGCTGCGGCGGGAGAGCGTGCCGACGAGGTGGCCGTGGTCGAGCACGCAGACCGTCTCGGCATCGGCGGCGACGATCACATCGAAGGCGTGGCGCGCATTCTCGATGTCGACCGCGTCGACGGATGCCGTGCGCCCACGGGTGAGGTCGCCGAGGCGCGCGTCGGGCAGGGCGGTGCCCAGGCGCGCGGCCGGCACCACGCCGAGGATGTCGTCGATGCCGATCGGGTCATTCGACGCCTCCGCCACGACGATCCCGTGGCCGTCGGTGGCGGGCAGCAGGCGCAACGCGTCGGCGACCGTCGCGTGGGGCGGGAGGACGAGCGGTGTGTCCCACGGCACGGGCTGCGCCTTGACCCACCGGATCGCGGCATCGAGCTCCTGCAGGGGCATGTCCTGCGGCAGCACGCCCAGTCCGCCGCGGCGCGCGAGCGTCGCCGCCAGACGGGCGCCGGTGACGGAGTTCATGTTGGCCGAGACGATCGGGATCGTCGCGGTCGTCCCGTCACCCGGAGAGAGGTCCACGTCCAGCCGGCTGGTGATCGACGACCGCCGCGGGACGAGGAACACATCGGAATACGTCAGGTCGACGTCTGGCTGATCGCCGTAGAACTCCATAGGCGCCAAGAGTAGTGACACTTCCTGTGCCGCAAATCATCTGCGTTCTTTCAGCCTGCGAGCCCACTCGCCCGATATCGCCGCCCCAGACTGGGCTACGCTTAAGAGTCGTGCGGGAGGGCGCATTGCGACTCTCGGATGCTTCCCAATCTTCATCGATGAAAGCAGGCGATCGAGCGTGTCGAGCCAGACGACGGGCATCGGAGTTTCGAACGAGGGAGAGTTCGGAGCCAACGAATGGCTCGTCGACGAACTGTACGAGCAGTTCAAGATCGACCGGAACTCCGTCGACAAGGCATGGTGGCCCGTTCTCGAGGCGTACCACCCCGTCGATGAGGAGGGCGCCGCACCGCCGCCGTCCGTGCCGACCCAGCCCGTCTCGGAGGGCGCGAACCCTCCGGCTGCGGCTCCCCAGGCGAGCGAGCCCCGCCCCGTCACGGCACCCATCCCCGTGATCGGCGCCCAGCCCGTCGCCCGCACCACGGCCCGCCCGGCCGCTCCTCAGCCGATCCCGGCGCAGGCGCCCAAGGTGCAGCCGTCCGCGGTCACGGAAGGTGCAGAAGACAAGGTCACGCCGCTGCGCGGCATGCCCAAGACACTGGCGTCCAACATGGACGAGTCGCTCACCGTGCCCACCGCGACGAGCGTGCGCACCGTCCCGGCGAAGCTCATGATCGACAACCGCATCGTGATCAACAACCACATGTCGCGCACCCGCGGCGGCAAGGTGAGCTTCACGCACCTCATCGGCTGGGCGATCATCCGGGCGCTCAAGGAGTTCCCGAGCCAGAACGTGTTCTACGCCGAGGTCGACGGCAAGCCGTCCGTCGTCGCCCCCGCGCACGTGAACCTCGGCATCGCGATCGACCTCCCGAAGCCCGACGGCACCCGCGCCCTCCTCGTGCCGAGCATCAAGCGCGCCGAGCAGCTCTCGTTCGGCGAGTACCTCACCACCTATGAAGACCTGGTCACCCGCGCGCGCAACAACAAGCTGACCGCCGCCGACTTCCAGGGAACGACGATCTCGCTCACCAACCCCGGCGGCATCGGCACCGTGCACTCCGTGCCGCGCCTCATGAAGGGGCAGGGATGCATCGTGGGCGCCGGCGCCCTCGAGTACCCGGCCGAGTTCCAGGGCGCGAGTGAGAAGACGCTCAACGAGATGGCGATCGGCAAGACGATCACCCTCACCAGCACCTATGACCACCGGGTCATCCAGGGGGCAGGCTCGGGCGAGTTCCTCAAGAAGGTGCACGAGCTGCTCATCGGCCAGCGCAACTTCTACGAAGACATCTTCGCGGCGCTGCGCATTCCCTACGCCCCGATCCACTGGGCCGCCGACATCAACGTCGACCTCGCTGAGCGCGTCGACAAGACCGCGCGCGTGCAGGAGCTCATCAATGCGTTCCGCGTGCGCGGCCACCTGATGGCCGACACCGACCCGCTCGAGTACGTCCAGCGCACCCACCCCGACCTCGAGATCGAGAGCCACGGGCTGACTTTCTGGGACCTCGACCGCGTCTTCGTCACGAACGGCTTCGGCGGCAAGCGCCAGATGAAGCTGCGCGACATCCTCGGCGTGCTGCGCGACTCGTACTGCCGCACGATCGGCATCGAGTACATGCACATCCAGGACCCCGAGCAGCGCAAGTGGTTCCAGGACAACGTCGAGGTCAAGTACCAGAAGCCCGGCCACGCCGAGCAGCTTCGCATCCTCGACAAGCTCAACCAGGCCGAGGCGTTCGAGACCTTCCTGCAGACGAAGTACGTCGGGCAGAAGCGCTTCAGCCTCGAGGGCGGCGAGTCGCTCATCCCGATGCTCGACGAGATCCTGCAGGGAGCGGCCGAGGCGGGCCTGGACGGCGCCGCGATCGGCATGGCCCACCGCGGCCGTCTCAACGTGCTCACCAACATCGCCGGCAAGACCTACGGTCAGGTGTTCCGCGAGTTCGAGGGCTCGGTCGCGATCGGCTCGAAGAGCGGCTCGGGCGACGTGAAGTACCACCTCGGCACCGAGGGCACCTTCGTCGCCGACAGCGGCGCGCAGCTTCCCGTCTACCTGGCGGCGAACCCCTCGCACCTCGAGACGGTCGACGGCGTGCTCGAGGGGATCGTCCGCGCGAAGCAGGACCGCAAGCCCATCGGCACCTTCTCGTGGCTGCCGATCCTCGTGCACGGCGACGCCGCGTTCGCGGGCCAGGGCGTGGTCGTCGAGACGCTGCAGATGTCGCAGCTGCGCGGCTACCGCACCGGCGGCACGGTGCACGTCGTGGTGAACAACCAGGTCGGCTTCACGACCACCCCGATCGACGCCCGCACGTCGGTGTACGCCACCGACGTCGCCAAGTCGATCCAGGCGCCGATCTTCCACGTGAACGGCGACGACCCCGAGGCCGTCACGCGCGTGTCGCAGCTCGCGTTCGCCTACCGCGAGCGCTTCCACCGCGACGCCGTCATCGACCTGGTCTGCTACCGTCGCCGCGGCCACAACGAGGGCGACGACCCGTCGATGACGCAGCCCCTCATGACGAACCTCATCGAGGCGAAGCGCTCCGTCCGCCGCCTGTACACCGAGGCCTTGGTCGGTCGCGGTGACATCACCGAGGAGGAGTACGAGAAGGCCAAGCAGGACTTCCAGGGCCGTCTCGAGGTCGCGTTCGCCGAGACGCACGCCGCCGAGACCGGCTCCTCGACGGTGATCGACGTGGATGCCGCAGACGAAGGCCCCGCCGCGGGCGAGCCCGAGACCACCGGCGTCTCGCGCGAGGTCGTCAACCTCATCGGCGACGCCTTCGTCAACAAGCCCGAGGGCTTCACGGTCCACACCAAGCTCCAGCAGCTGCTCGACAAGCGCCTCGACATGAGCCGGAACGGCTCGATCGACTGGGGCTTCGGCGAGCTGCTCGCCTTCGGCTCGCTGCTGCTCGAGAAGACGAACGTCCGGCTGGCCGGCCAGGACGCCCGCCGCGGCACGTTCGTGCAGCGCCACTCGGTGCTCCACGACCGCGCCAACGGGCAGGAGTGGATCCCGCTCGCCAATCTGGCCGACGACCAGGGCCGCTTCTGGGTGTACGACTCGCTGCTGAGCGAGTACGCCGCGATGGCGTTCGAGTACGGCTACTCGGTCGAGCGGGCCGACTCGCTCGTGCTGTGGGAGGCGCAGTTCGGCGACTTCGCCAACGGCGCGCAGTCGGTCATCGACGAATTCATCTCGTCGGCCGAGCAGAAGTGGGGACAGCAGTCCAGCGTCGCCCTGCTCCTGCCCCACGGCTACGAGGGCCAGGGGCCGGACCACTCGTCGGCTCGCATCGAGCGCTACCTGCAGATGTGCGCCCAGGACAACATGACGGTCGCCCGTCCGTCGACGCCCGCGTCGTACTTCCACCTGCTCCGCCGCCAGGCCTACGCCCGTCCGCGCCGCCCGCTCATCGTGTTCACGCCGAAGGCGATGCTGCGACTGCGTGGCGCGACGAGCCCGGTCGAGGACTTCCTGACGGGTCGTTTCGAGCCGGTGCTCGATGACAACCGCGGCATAGACAAGTCCGCCGTCAAGCGCGTGCTGCTGCACTCCGGAAAGATCCACTGGGATCTGCGGGCCGAGCTCGATAAGAACCCCAACCCCGAGATCGCCCTGGTGCGCCTCGAGCAGTTCTACCCGACGCCGGCCGAGGCCCTGAACGCGGTCATCGAGCAGTACCCCGGCGCCGAGCTGGTGTGGGTGCAGGACGAGCCCGAGAACCAGGGCGCCTGGCCGTTCATGGCCCTCGAGGTGAGCAAGCACCTCCACGGCCGCACGATCCGCCGCGTCTCGCGTGCCGCCGCCGCGTCGACGGCGACGGGTTCGCCGAAGGTCCACGCCGCCGAGCAGGCCGAGATCATGAAGGAGGCGCTGACCCTCTAGTCAGTCCGCGCCGGTCACGTCGGCCCTGGGAGCGCGCGCTTCCAGGGCCGACGTGCGTCCGGCGCCCACCAGGGCGTGCGGTGCCGTCCTCACCCCGGCACCGGCGTCCTGCGCGTGCGCGGGCCGTGCACGACGAAGACGCCGCACCACGGTGACGATCACGGCGGCGAACGCGAGCACGACGGCCGGAAGCAGCGAGCCGATCGCGAGCACGAGCATGCCCGCGCACAGCACCGCCGCGATCACCGCCATCCACCATCCGGCGGTGCCCCGGCGCAGCAGCCGCACCGCGGCGACCATGCCGACCGCGTAGATCGCGACCATGCTGCTCGTGTGCACGAGGATGAACGGGGTCAGCTCGAGCCCGGACAGCAGCATGAGCGAGAAGTAGACGAGCACCACTGCGCCGATGAGCGCGAGCGCCCGGCGCGGAACTCCCCCGGCCTCGGCTCCGGCCGAGAACCAGCGGGGCAGGTCGCGGTTGACGGCGAGGGATGCCGCGAGCTTCGCGAATGCCGCGAGGTAGGCGTTCATGACGCCGAGGGCCACGATCCCGGCGATGATGCCCACGGCCGCGGCGCCGAGACCCGGCGAGCCCAGCCGGGCGAGCTCGAGGAGGGGAACAGCGCCGTCGCCTGCGGCCACGCCGAGCGCGCCGACCGTCACGATCTGCAGCACGAGGTAGCAGAGGCCGGTCACGACGAGGGCGATCGCCGTGCCGATCGGGATCGCGCGGCGCGGATTGCGGAACTCACCGGAGATGTGCGTGCCGACCTCCCACCCGGCGAACGCCCACACGAACAGGCTGATCGCGGTGCCCACTCCCGCCCAGCCGTTCGGCAGGAACAGCTCGAAGTTCTGCGGCTCGACGGCCGGGGCGGCGAGAGAGACGACGCCGACCACCACGGCGAGCAGCAACGCCGTCAGCACGAACTGCACCCACCCGGCGACGCGCACACCGAAGGCGTTTGCGGCGAACGGCGGCACGAGGATGGCGCCGGCGATCACGGGCACCATCGCCCGGTCGATCCCGGCCACGGCGACGACGTACTCACCGCCGAGCACGGCGACGACCGGTGCGCCCGCGCACACGCCGAACATGAACCAGTAGCCCGTCATCCGCGCCGCGGTACCGCCGAGGGCTCGACGCACATAGCTCGCGACGCCGCCGGGGTCGGGATACCGCGCGGCGATAACGGCGAACGTGCCGGCGAGCGGGATCGAGAGCCCGATCACGGCGAGCACGGCCACGATGCTCGCAGGGCCGGCCGCCTCGGCGGCGAGTCCGGGCAGCACGAGCAGGCCGGTGCCGAGCACCGATGCGATGTAGAGGGCGGTGCCCTGCACGACGCCGAGGGTGCCGTGCGGGCGCACAGCGGCGGAAGGCGAGGTCATCCGTCCAGTCTTGCGCCGATCGCCGGCACGGCGCTCGCGGGCATCGGACGTCGTTCTGCGGATTCCTGCCAACGTCAGATCGGGTCGACGCCGGCGCGTTCGAAGGCGGCGGCCGCGGCATCCGTCGATCGCATCCGATCTGTCGCGACCAGTCCCAGCCGGGTGCGGCGGTCGAGCAGATCGTCGATGGCGAGCGCACCCTCGACGGCCACGCCCCACTGCAGCTCCTGGGCGGTGACCCCGCACGCGGCGGCGGCTCCGTCGGGCAGCGTGGCGGCGAACGGGGCCTCGGCGCCGTACCGGCGGACGAGTCGTGCCGGCGCGGTGACCTCTGCCAGCCGCTCGCGGGGCCACGCTCCGACGAGCGGGATCCGCCGCGTCGTCGATCCGGTCAGGGCGGCGCTCGCGAATCGCCGGGCGACGACGGCGTCGACGGCGTCCTCGGCCATGTGCCGGTAGGTCGTGAGCTTGCCGCCGACGACGCTCAGCACCCCCGACGGCCCCTCGAGGATGGCGTGGCGACGCGAGAGGTCGCTCGTCTCCCCGCCGTCGTCCCCGCTGTCGTCGGCGCCCGGGGCATCACCGCGCCCGGTCGCGTCCCCGGCGAGCAGCGGTCGCAGTCCCGCGAAGGTCGCGATGACGTCGTCGCGCCCGAGCGGGCTGGCCAGCACCGTGTTGACGGTGGCGAGCAGCATGTCGATCTCGGCGTCGGTCGCCTGCGGTTCGTCCGGCAGCGCACCGCCGGCGGGAACGTCGGTCAGGCCGATGTACGTGCGTCCGTGCGGCGCGGGCAGCGTGAAGACGAACCGGCTCGACGAGCCCGGCACCGGCACCGTGAGCGAGACGTCTGCTCCGCCGAACCGTTCCGACGGGACCACGAGGTGCGTCCCCCTGCTCGGGCGCAGCCGCACGCTGGGGTCGAGCTCGCCCGCCCACACGCCCGTCGCGCTCACGACGGCGCGAGCGCGCACCGTGAGCTCGGACCCGGTGACCACGTCACGCACGACGGCGCCGTCGCCGTCGGCGGACACCGCTTCGACACGAGTGAAGACGGATGCCCCGTAGCCCGCCGCCGTCCGGGCGATCGCGACCACCAGGCGCGCGTCGTCGAGGAGCTGCCCGTCCCACCCGCGCACGCCTCCCCGCAGGTCGTCCGGGCGCACCGCGGGTGCGCGCCGCAGCGTCTCCGCGGGGCCGATCAGGCTCGGCGACGCGAGCACGGCGGCGGGTGTGCCGACGAAGCGCCGCAGGCCGTCGCCGAGGCCGTAGCCGGCGCCGACGAACGCCCCGCGTGTGAGGTGTCCGGGAGCGTACAGCGGGACGATCTGCGCCAGCGGGCGCGTGAGGTGCGGCGCGAGGCGCGTCATCAGCAGGTGGCGCTCGGCGGCGCTCTCGTGCGCGATGCCGAACTGCCCCGTGGCGAGGTAGCGCAGGCCGCCATGGATGAGCTTGGAGCTCCAGCGGCTCGTGCCGTGAGCGAGGTCGTGGCGCTCGACGAGCACCGTCCGCAGACCGCGGGCCGCGGCATCCAACGCGATTCCGGCGCCCGTGGCGCCTCCGCCGATCACGAGGACATCGACGACCGGGTCGGCGGCGAGCGCGTCGAGTTCGCGGGTCCTCCGGCGGGCGTTCAGCGCCGACGGGTGCGGGGTGCGGCCGACGATGCGCGGCATCAGCGCGGCCCCGGAGCGAGGTAGCCGCGGAGCGCGGCGCCGAGTTCGGCGTGCCAGGCGTCGGCGGGAAGCCACTCCGCGACCAGCGGCGCGGACTGCACGGCCGACTGGGTGATCAGCAGGACCATCGCCGCGAGACGGACGGGATCGCCGCCGCGCACGGCGCCGGTCGTCTGCCCCGCCGCGATCCGCCGGGCGATCTCGGCGTGCATCGCCCGCTGGCTCGTGCCCAAGCGGTCCAGGATGTAGCGCGCGAACAGCTCGGGGTCGGTGTCGCGCAGGCGGTCGACCAGCGGCATGCGCCGGATGCGGTCGGCGGTCTCGACGAGCAGGTCCACCATCCCGGCGAGATCGGCGGGAGGGGCGGCATCCGTCGGAAGGGCGGCGACGAGCTCACGCGTCACGAGCGCGGCGAAGATGGCTTGCGCGTCGGGCCAGTACCGGTACAGGGTCTGCCGTGCGATGCCGCAGCGCCGCGCGATGTCGGAGGCGGTCGTGCGGCGGATGCCGTGCGCGAGCACCTCTGCCAGTGCGGCGTCGAGGATCGCCGTCTCGGTCTCGTTCGCTGCGCCGGCCATGTGACAACCATACATAATGTGTCATACTGTCGCCATGACCGCGTCGGCGTCTCCGGGTTCCCCCCTTCGTCCCCTGGCGGTCCCCGAGCCGCGCCCGCGATCGGCGTGGGACGCGTGGGGTGCTCAGCCCGCGCGGCTCCCGGCCGGCGCGAAGGCGATCATGGCGACGCTCCTGCCGGGCAGGGCGCATCCCGTCCCCCGACGCGATCGCCCGGTGCTCACGCCGTCACGGCTGAGCGACGCCGACGTCGCAGCTCTGGCGGACGTGGTGGGCGGCGACCACGCCACGCGGGATGATGCCGTGCGCACCTGGCATCTCGGCGGCAAGAGCACGCCCGACCTCCTGCGTCGGCGGCTGGACGAGCCGCAGAACGCACCCGACGCGGTCGTCTCTCCCGCCGACCACGCCGAGGTCGCCGCAGTGCTCGCGGCATGCGCGCGACTCGGTCTCGCCGTCGTGCCCTTCGGCGGCGGCACGTCGGTCGTCGGGGGCGTCGACCCCGACGCGGGCACCCATCGCGCCGTGGTCGCACTCGATCTCGTCCGCACCGCGGCACTCCTCGATCTCGACGAGACCTCGCTGCTCGCGACCTTCGGCGCCGGCACAACGGGCCCCCAGGCCGAGGAGCTGCTGCGCCCGCGCGGCCTCACCCTCGGGCACTTCCCGCAGAGCTTCGAGTTCGCGTCGCTCGGCGGGTACGCGGCCACGCGCTCCAGCGGCCAGGCGTCACGCGGCTACGGCCGATTCGACGACCTCGTCCACGGGCTGCGCGTCGCGACACCCGCAGGCGACCTCCGCCTGGGCCGGGCACCGGCGAGCGCCGCGGGTCCCGACCTGCGGCAGCTGTTCCTCGGGTCGGAGGGTGCGCTCGGCGTGCTCACCGAGGTCACCGTGCGCATCCGCCCGATCCCGGCGGCGATCGAGTACGGCGCCTGGAGCTTCCCCGACTTCGCGTCCGGGGCGGCGGCCTTCCGGGAGGCCACGCAGCGCGGCATCCGTCCCACTGTCCTGCGTCTGAGCGACGAGACCGAGACACGCGTCAACGCCGCGATGGGCGGGCACATCACGCGGATGCGCGGATGCCTCGCCATCGCGACCTTCGAGGGCGCGACCGCCGGCGAGGCGCACACCGTGCGCGCCGCACTCGACGGCATCTTCGCTGCTCACGGGGCCACGTCGCGGGGAGAGGATCCCGCTCGCTCGTGGGAGCGCGGCCGCTTCGCCTCACCGGCCCTGCGCGACACCCTGATGGACTCCGGCATCCTCGCGGAGACCCTCGAGACGGCGACCACCTGGGCGGGGCTTCCGGCACTGAAGTCCGCGGTGACCAGCTCCCTCGTCGACGCGCTCACGCGCACCGGCACCAAGCCGATCGTGCTGTGCCACATCTCGCACGTCTACCCGGCGGGCGCGTCGCTCTACTTCACCGTCGTCGCCGCGCTGACGGCCGACCCGCTCGCGCAGTGGGAGGGGGCGAAGGATGCCGCGTCCCGCGCCATCATGGACGCAGGAGGCACCATCACGCACCACCACGCCGTCGGTCGCGACCACCGTGATCACCTCGAGGCCGAGATCGGCCCCCTCGGGGTCGAGGTCCTGCGCGCTGTGAAGGGCGTCGTCGATCCCGCGGGCATCATGAACCCCGGCGCGCTCATCCCTCCCGGCGACCGGGACTCCGGCGCGTGAGCGTCGCCCTGCTGGTGAACCCGGCGGCACGCGCGGGGGCCCACACCGGCGCAGCCGTGCACGCCGCCGACCGACTCCGCGCCCACGGCGTGAAGACGGCGATCATCAGCGGCGGCAGCGCGGCCGAATCCACCGAGCTGCTGCGCGCCGCGATCTCGCTCGGCACCGATGCGGTGGCGGTCGCAGGCGGCGACGGCACGGTCAACCTCGCGATCCAGGAGATCGCGGGCACCGGCATCCCGCTCGGCATCATCCCCTCGGGCACCGGCAACGACTTCGCCACCGCGCTCGGACTGCGGGACCTCGACGTCACTGCCGCCGCCGACGCCATCGCCGCCGGGACGACGCGCACGGTCGACCTCGCACGCGTGACACGGGAGGACGGGTCGTCGGCATACTTCGGCACGGTCCTGGCGAGCGGCTTCGACTCGAAGGTGAACGACCGTGCGAACGCCATGCGCTGGCCTCGCGGCGGCTCGCGCTACAACATCGCGCTGCTGCTGGAGTTCGCGACGCTCGCCGGGATCCCGTACGAGGTCGAGCTCGAGCTGGCCGACGGGACCAGCGAGCACGTCGCCGGCGACCTCGTGATGGCGACGGTGGGAAACGGCCGCACCTATGGCGGCGGCATCCCGATCTGTCCCGACGCCGATCCGGCCGACGGGCTGCTCGATGTCGTGCTCGTGCGGCCCGCCGGGCGGCTGCGGCTGCTGCGACTGCTGCCGCGCGTGTACGCGGGCACGCATGCGACGATCCCCGAGGTGACGATGCGCCGTGTGCGGTCGGCGCGTCTGTCAGCGCCGGGGGTCACCGCCTACGCCGACGGCGATCCGATCGGCGCGCTGCCGCTCACGATCGACGTGGCGGCCCGGGCGCTCACCGTTTTCGCGCCCCCCGCGCAGTCGGGTGCCGGCTGACGTCCTGCCGGCGCGCCCGCTCGGCGTGTCAGTGCGTGGCCTGGACGGCCCGGAGCTTGGCCAGGACCTGGTCTCGGAGCTCCTCGGGAGCGGTCTCCTTGCACGCGCGCGCCACAACCTCGGTGAGGGTGGTGGCGACGAGTGCCTCGTCACGGCATTCGGTGCAGTTCTCGAGGTGCTCCGCGATGTCGGTGTGCCTCGTCTTGCACACCTCGTTGCGCAGGTACTCCTCCAGATCGCGCCGCGCCTTCTCGCAGCCGCAGTCCGTCATTTCTTGCTCCTCGTGGCGGCAGTATCGATGCCGCGCTCATTTGCGTAGTCGGCCAGCAGCTCACGCAGCATCCGCCTGCCACGGTGCAGACGGCTCATGACTGTGCCGATCGGGGTCTTCATGATGTCGGCGATCTCCTGGTAGGCGAAGCCCTCGACGTCAGCGAGGTACACCGCCAGCCGGAAGTCCTCCGGGATGGATTGCAGCGCGTCTTTGACGACTGACGCGGGCATGTGGTCGATCGCCTCCGCTTCGGCCGAGCGGGTGCTCGTCGCCGTGGTCGACTCGGCGCCGCCGAGCTGCCAGTCCTCCAGGTCGTCGATCGTGCCCTGGTAGGGCTCGCGCTGCTTCTTGCGGTACGTGTTGATGTACGTGTTCGTCAGGATGCGGTAGAGCCACGCCTTCAGGTTGGTCCCCTGCGTGAAGGTCTTCCACGAGGCGAATGCCTTGACGAAGGTCTCCTGCACGAGGTCGGCCGCGTCCGCCGGGTTGCGCGTCATGCGCATCGCGGCTGCGTACAGCTGGTCCATGAAGGGCAGCGCCTGCTCTTCGAACTGTCCGCGCGCGTCCTGCTCCTGCTCGATCGGCTCGCTCATCACGCGCCAGTCTACGGCGACGGACCTCGTGTCCTCCGAGGGGTCGGGCAGAGATGCCTCGGTATCGAGGCGCTCCAGGGTGGCGATCATCCGACTCCGCTTCCGTGACGTCTTTCCCGGCCGTGGGGACGGGGTTCAGTAGGGTAGAACCCGATGACAGGCAGCGGCTATTCCCCTTCCGCCGCGTCCGGTGGGCGCGGCCCCTGGTGCGCGCCTGTGGCGGCGGGTCCGCTGCACGCCACGGTGACGGTCCCGGGGTCGAAATCCCTCACGAACCGCGAGCTCATCCTCGCCGCACTGGCCGACGGTCCGAGCCGCCTCATCTCGCCGCTGCACTCCGACGACTCGGCGCGCATGATCGAAGCGCTGAAGGCTCTCGGAGTCGGCATCACCCTCGAGCCGGGCGCCGGCCGCTTCGGCGACGACATCATCGTCACGCCGGTCTGGCCCCTGCGCGGCGACACCGTCGTCGACTGCGGGCAGGCGGGCACCGTCATGCGATTCGTGGCGGGCCTCGGCGGTTTCGCCCGCGGCGACGTCACGATCACCGCCCACGAGAGCGCGCTGCACCGCCCCATGGGCGCGATGATCACCGCACTGCGCGACGTCGGCGTCGACATCGACGACGGCGGCCGGTGGGCGCTCCCCTTCATCGTCCGCGGCCACGGCCACACGCGCGGCGGCGAGGTGACGATCGACGCGAGCGCGTCCAGCCAGTTCGTCTCCGGTCTGCTGCTCGCCGCGCCCCGCTTCGACGTCGGCCTGCATCTTCATCACTCGGGCGCCCGGCTGCCCAGCATCCCGCACATCGACATGACGGTCGAAGCCCTCGCGCACCGCGGCGTACACGTCGAGCGGCCTGCGCAGGGCGAATGGATCGTCCCCGCCGGGCCCGTCCGCGGCAAGGACGTGGCGATCGAACCCGACCTCTCCAACGCCGCCCCGTTCCTCGCCGCCGCGATGGTGGCCGGCGGCTCGGTCTCCGTCACCGGCTGGCCGGCGCACTCGACGCAGCCCGGCGCGATGCTCACCGACATCCTGTCCCTCATGGGCGCGCGCGTTCAGCGCCGTGGCGGGGCGCTCACGGTGACGGCAGGGGCGGCCGGCATCCAGGGTGTCGACCTCGATCTGTCGGCGGCGGGCGAGCTCACGCCCACGATCTTCGCGCTGGCCGCGTTCGCCGAGACGCCGTCGACGCTGCACGGCATCGGGCACATCCGCGGCCACGAGACCGACCGCATCGCGGCGCTCGTCGGCGAGCTGCGCGGTCTCGGCGGCGAGGCCGACGAGCTTCCCGACGGCATCCGCATCGTTCCCCGGCCGCTGCACGGCGGCGCGTGGCACGCGCACCACGACCACCGCATGGCGACGACAGGTGCGCTGATCGGTCTCGTCGTGCCGGGCGTCGAGGTCGACGACATCGGGACGACCGCCAAGACGATGCCCGAGTTCCCCGAGCTCTGGCAGGCCATGCTCGACGACGACGGCTCGGCCGCCGGCCATCACGCGGAGGCGATGCGGGCATCGTGAGCTGGCTCGACGATTCCGACGAGGACGACGAACCCGAGTTCGACGAGACCGACGTGCGCGTCCGGCCCAACCCGAAGGCGAACCGGCCCCGCACGAAGCGCCGCCCTGCCCACTCCGACGCCCGCATCGCGCGCGTGCTCGGCGTGGACCGCGGTCGGTACACCGTCCTCATCGACGAGGACGGCCCCGGCGAGCGCGCGATCTCGGCGGTGCGGGCGCGCGAACTGCGCAAGACCCCGATCGTGACCGGCGACCGTGCGCGGGTCGTGGGCGATACGACGGGCGACCAGGGCACACTCTCACGCATCGTCGGCATCGAGGACCGCACGTCGCTGCTGCGACGCAGCGCCGACGACACCGACCAGGTCGAGCGGGTCATCGTCGCCAACGCCGACCAGATGCTCGTCGTCGTCGCCGCCGCCGATCCGGAGCCGCGCGCCAGGCTCGTAGACCGCTACCTCGTCGCGGCGCTGGATGCCGGCATCCGTCCCCTCCTCGTCGTCACGAAGACAGATCTCGCCGACCCGACCGAGTTCCTCGCGCACTTCGAGGGGCTCGACCTCGAGGTGTTCACGAGCGCCCTCGGCACCGAAGACGATCCGGCGGCCGGCATGCCGCTCGACCGCATCGGCGCCGCGCTCATCGGGCACTCCACCGTGTTCGTCGGCCACTCCGGGGTGGGGAAGTCCACTCTGGTCAACGCGCTCGTGCCCGAGGCCCGGCGCGCGACCGGGCACGTGAACGAGGTGACCGGCCGCGGCCGCCACACGTCGAGTTCGACCGTGTCGCTGCGCTACCGCGGCGACGGCGGCAATGGATGGGTCATCGACACCCCCGGCGTGCGCTCGTTCGGCCTCGGACACGTCGACCCTGCCAACATCCTGCGGGCCTTCACGGATCTGGCCGAGATCGCCGAGGAGTGCCCACGCGGGTGCACGCACCTGACCGACGCGCCGGACTGCGCGATCGTCGAGGCGGTCGCCGACGGACGTCTCGGGCCTGGGGGCGAGGCGCGGCTGGACTCGCTGCAGCGGCTGCTCGAGACGTTCGCCAAGCGTGACGCCACCGCCCAGCGCGACGGCGCCTAGGCTGGAGGCGTGACCACGCGCCTCGAACCCGGCTCCCCCGCACCCGACTTCACTCTCGTCGACCAGAACGACCGCTCCGTGTCGCTCGCGTCGCTGCGGGGCCGGGGCGTGGTGCTCTTCTTCTACCCGGAGGCGATGACCCCCGGCTGCACGACCGAGGCGTGCGACTTCCGCGACAGCCTCGCCCCGCTGCAGGCCGCCGGATATACGGTGCTCGGCATCTCGCGCGACGCACCCGAGAAGCTTCGCCGCTTCCGTGAGCGCGACGCCCTCACGTTCGACCTGCTGAGCGACCCCGACCACGCGGTGCACGAGGCGTACGGCGCGTGGGGCGAGAAGCTGAACTACGGCAAGAAGATCACCGGCGTGCTGCGCTCGACCTTCATCATCGGCGCCGACGGACGCATCGAGCACGCGCTCTACAACGTCAAGGCGACGGGCCACGTCGCTCGAGTCCGCAAGCTCGTCGGACTCGACGCGGCCTGAGCCCCGCGTCCGCGCGCGGCAGGGTGAGGTCAGCGGCCCGCGGTCAGGTGGGCTCGCCTTCCGACCGCGGTCAGGTGGGCTCGCCTTCCGACGCCTCGGCGCGAGCTCGGCGGCCGGCATCGCGTACGGCGAGGACGACCAGCACGAGCACGAGGACCGCGGGCACAGCCAGCCACAGCGCGACGATGGGCTCGGCGTACGACCCCGTGGCCGCACCGAGGGCGACCGCCAGGATCAGCAGCTGCAGGACGATCGCGCCCGAGCGGCCCCACGACTGATCCCGCCAGCTCGCGACCGCGAACGCGATCACGATCGCCGCGCCGACCGCGGTCAGAACCAGCAGTGCGAGAGCGGTGTCGATCACCGCAGTGTCGCCCGCGAAGACGGCGATGACCTGCCACACCGTCAGCGCCACCAGCCCGAGTCCCTCGAGGCCGACGAGGAGAGCGGCGACGCGTCCGATCGTGTTTGTTCGCATACCTGACGTTCTTTCCGGTGACCGGGCCGCAGATTGTGCGAACCCTCTATGTCGCAAAGGGAATACTCAGCAACTTGCACAGAATCCTGACGCTCATCCCTTGATTCAGGTAAACCCCTATGGGACGATTGGTGAAGCCGTGTGCTCCCACAGCGACGTGGGGCGAGCGAGTCGCTCGCACACCCCACAGGGTACCGGACCCGAATTCGGTGTCCTCACTCTCAGAACCCTCTCGTATCAAGGAGCACCACCATGGACTGGCGCGATAAGGCCGCCTGCCTGACTGTCGACCCCGAGCTGTTCTTCCCCGTGGGGAACACCGGGCCGGCCGTCGACCAGATCGAGAAGGCCAAGTCGGTGTGTGCCCGCTGCACCGTGACCGAGATCTGCCTGCAGTACGCCCTTGAGACCGGCCAGGACTCGGGCGTGTGGGGCGGTCTCTCCGAAGACGAGCGTCGCGCCCTCAAGCGCCGCGCCGCTCGCGCCCGCCGCGCTTCCTGACGCCGCCGCGGCCCCGCTTCTCGCGCCCCGAGCCGACATTCCGTTTGCCGAGAACAGGTGGTCTGGCGCACGCAGGACGATCCTCCGGGAAACAGCCTGTACACGCCGGAACACCTGTTCTCGGCA
Source organism: Microbacterium sp. NPDC056003 (assembly GCF_042274785.1). Lineage (NCBI taxonomy): Bacteria > Bacillati > Actinomycetota > Actinomycetes > Micrococcales > Microbacteriaceae > Microbacterium > Microbacterium sp. NPDC056003. The sequence continues at coordinate 249,881 of NZ_JBHJXQ010000003.1, forward strand.
AGAGGACCAGACCTGTGCGCAGCCCGGGACCCGAGCGACGTCGCGCGCGAGCCGGATGGATTCAGCGGATGCCTCGGCCGAGGCATCCCGAAGCCGTCGGCGGCCTCCCGCGACTCAGTCGCGCGCGCGTTCGATGTAGCGCAGCGGGATGTCGATCGTGACCTCGGTGCCGCTGCCCATGATGGTGTGCCAGTCGATCGTGCCGCCGAGCTCGCCCTGGATGAGCGTGCGGACGATCTGCGTGCCGAGCCCACGACCGACCTGACCCTCGGGCAGTCCGGAGCCGGTGTCGCGCACGCGCACCTCGAGGCGCTCGTCGGTGCGCTCGGCGATGATCTCGACGTCGCCCTCCTGGCCGGCGAGCCCGTGCTCGACGGCATTGGTGACGAGCTCGGTGAGGGCGAGCGCGAGCGGCGTCGCATACTCGCTCGGTAGCGTACCGAAGCGGCCGGTCGAGTGAGTCTTCGCGCGGGTGTTGGGCGCCGCGGCGACCTCGGCGACGAGTTTGAGCACGCGGTCGAACACCTCGTCGAAGTCGACGTTCTGCGCGAGCCCCTCGGAGAGGGTGTCGTGCACCACCGCGATCGCCGAGACGCGGCGCATGGCCTGGGTCAGCGCCTCGCGTGCCTCTTCGCTGTGGGAGCGGCGCGCCTGGATGCGCAGGAGCGAGGCGACGGTCTGGAGGTTGTTCTTGACGCGGTGGTGGATCTCGCGGATCGTCGCATCCTTGGTGATGAGCTCCTGCTCCTGATGGCGGATCTCGGTGACGTCGCGGCAGAGCACGATCGCGCCGATGCGCTTGCCGTTGTCGCGGAGCGGGATGGTGCGCAGCGACACCGTCACCCCGCGCGACTCGATGTCCGATCGCCACGGCGCGCGGCCTGTCACCACGACAGGCAGCGACTCGTCGAACTGGCGCTTGTCCGGCAGGATGCGCGTGACGACCTCCACCAGCGACTCTCCCTCGAGCTCGTCGTCGAAGCCGAGCCGGTTGAAGGCCGACAGCGCGTTGGGGCTCGCGAATGTCGTGATGCCGTCGACGTCGAGGCGCACGAGGCCGTCGGAGGCACGCGGAGCGCCGCGGCGGGGCGAGGTCGGCGCGGACATGTCGGGGAAGTCGCCGGTGGCCACCATGCCGAACAGCTCGTCGGCGCAGTCGTTGAACGTGATCTGCTGCCGCGACGGAGTGCGCGCCTCGCCCAGGTTGGTGTGGCGGGTCAGCACGCCGATGGTCTGCCGGTCGTCGCCGGAGCCCACCCGCACGACGGGCACGGCGCGCACGCGGGTCGGGGTCTCCTCGAACCAGTCCGGCGAGGCGGAGTCGACGATGCGACCCGTCGCGAACGCGTCGCGCACCTGCGTGCGCCACTGCGGACGCACGCGGTCACCCACGATGTCGCGATAGAAGAGCGTGGCGGCGCCGCTGGGGCGTGTGTGCGCCACGGCCACGAACGAGTCGTCGGATGTCGGCACCCACAGCACGATGTCGGCGAAAGCCAGATCGGCGAGGAGCTGGCCGTCGCCCGCGAGACGGTGGAGCCATTCCACGTCCTCCGCACTCGAGCGGCCTTGGGCGTAGACGAGATCGCTGAGGGTCGACACGCTCTCAGCCTAGACGGCGCGTGCGAGCCGCTCCGTCGACGTGACGCGTCGGCGCCGCGACGGCCGCTCCGCCGCGGGCGGTGCGACGACGGCCTCCCCCACGAATCGTCGCAGCGCGAGCGTGAAGGGCGATCGCGGCGCGACGTCGGCGATCGGCCGCGCCGCCAGCAGCGCGGCGTCGGCCGAGCGCGGGTCCTGCGGCAGGAACCAGACGTCCTGGATGCCGCCGAAGCGGTCGAGCGTACGGCGCACCTGTCCGCGCGCGTCGATGCCGAGCGCCCCCGGTCGCAGACGGTTGGCCAGCACGGCGATCGGCGTCGCCCCGATCGTCGCCCGCAGCTCGGCGTGCGCGCGCAGGAATCGGGACACGCCGACGGGATCGGCGCCGGCGACCGCGACCACGAGATCGGCCGACCGCAGCGCCGCGAGGGTGGCCGCGTTCCGGCGCGGGCCGTCGAGGTCGCTCACGATCTCCTCGTCGCGCTCAAGCGATGCGGCGACGTCGACGACGGTGAAGTGCGCCCAGTCGCGGCAGACGGTCAGGGCACCCTCGACGCGCCGCTCGCTGAGCTCCGGCCAGCGGGACGGGCGGTTGATGCCGGTCAGCACGTCGACGCCCGAGCGGCCGAGCGGCGTGCTCACGCGCGTGAGCTCGCGCGTGTCGAGTCCGCCGAGCTCCGCCTGGCGGCAGGCCGCCGCGAACCCCGGGCCCTCGTCGGCCAGCCCCAGTGCGAGCGCGATGGACGGCGCATGGGTGTCGGCATCCACGAGCCCGACATGACGGCCGCCCCGCGCCAGCTCGACCGCGAGCTCGATCGCGACGGTCGAGCGACCGGGGGAACCCGCCGGGCCCCACACCGCGATCAGCCGGGGCGCCGACGGTGACGCGCCTTCCGAAGGCGCGCCCGCGGGCGTCGGCGTCGAGGCCAGCAGATCGGCGAGACGCCACGGCTCGACGTCGACGCCGACGGGCCGCTCGAGGCCGAACGCCGCCGCCAGCCGCGCCTCGGCCGGGCCCGCGCACACCGGCACGATGCGCGTCGAGGCGCGATCGCAGAGCGCGACCACCGAGGCCGTCACGGTCTCACGGGTGATCTCGAGCACGACGGCGTCGGCATCGGCCACCGTCCGCAGCATCCGCTCGCCTGCGGCTCCGAGCATCCCGTCCTCGGCAAGGAGGGAGAGAGCGGATGCCTCGATCACCGCCACCACCTCGACGCCTTCGCGGCGCAGCCCGTCGGACAGCGCGGCGCCGGCGTCGACGGCGACGAGGACTCTCACGATCCTGCGCCCGCCGTCGGGACGACCGAGAGCGCCGATTCGCCGGCCATCGCCGCCAGGGTGGCCGCGACGTCCGCCCGCGGGATGACGAGCTCCACCGCTGACGCGCCACCGCCCATCATCGAGTCGTCGCGCGCGACGGAGACGACGGTCGCATCCGCCACCAGGATCCGCGGCTTCGCGTAGTCGCCGGTCTCCTCGAGCGGCGCCGCCCAGACCTCGACGACCGAGCCGGTGTCGACCGAGGACGGCACCTCGACGGCGCTGCGCACCACGACGTGGGTGGTGCGCGAGCCGGTCGCGTCGCCCACCGCCGCCGAGGGGACGAGCTCGCCCTCGACGATCGTGCGCGTCGCCACGACGTCGCTCTCGAGCTGCTCGGGCGTCAGGTACGCACCGCCGATCGGGCCGAGAGCGACATCGACCTCGCGGAGGTCATCGGCCGTGATGGCCTCGCCCGGCACGATCGTGCGCGCCGCGGCGAACGCGGGCGCCGTCTGGCGCGCGGCCGAGACGACGAACCAGACGCCGGCGACCGAGGCGACGATGAGCAGCACGCCGAGCAGGAATCGGGCGTCACCCCAGAAGGCTCGGCGAGGGGTGCGGGCGGTGTCGAGGGCGGTCATCTCCCCATCGTCACCCAGGCCGCGCATCGGCCGGATTCTTTATCCACAGCCGTTGTGCCGCCGATCCCCCCGCACCGGGGCGAGGCCATAATGGGCTCATGCCCGAGATCCCGACTTCGGACGTGCGTATGCTCGCTCCTGCTCAGGTGGGAGAGGTGCTCGGCGTGTCCGTCGACGAGGTGATGGCGCTCGTGCTGGAGGGCAGGCTGCGTGGCATGCGCGTGGGCTCCCCCGCGCGCTGGCGTGTGGAGGAGGCGAGCGTCGGCGCCTACCTCGACGACCAGGCCGAAGAGGCGCGGCGCACGGCGCTCTGGCAGCAGGCGCAGAACGCCAGCTTCCCCGAGCTGTGGGGCACGGGCTCGGTCCGCCACCCCGACTGACGCCCCGCCTCGCCGGGGCATCGCCGCCGCCGGCGCATCGCCCCTCCGGCCTGGACTGACCGGGGCGATCACACGATCGGCGCGCTCCCCTCGACGCGCACCCACGCGACGGCGCTGAATGGCACGATCCGATGCCCGGCGATCGCGTCCGCGCGACGCGGCGCACCGGGGTCGTGCAGCGCGAGGTCGAGGTGGTCGGCGCCGGCGCGGTCGATCGTGCCGGTGAGCGCACGCCCCGTGGTGAGGTGGACAGCCACCCCCGCGCGGCGACGCACGAGGTCGCGCAGGACGAAGCCGAACGTCATGCGCTCGGCGACGGCGGAGCGCGCCGGCGCGGGGCGCGCACTGCGCAGCAGGTCGTGGTGCGGCATCCCGATCCCGACGATCCCCGTGAAGGGCACCACCACGGCTCCGGGGCGGCCCTCGGCGGGGTGCAGGGCCACCCAGTCCGCTCCGATCCCCGTCACGGTGGCACGCAGCGTCGTGTCGTCGGACAGCTCGATCGATATGACCGGGGCCGCAGCATCCCGCGCCGTCAACAGGCTCAGCCGCTCGTGAAGGGCGACCCGCGACAGCCTCAGCCGCTCTGCCTCGGTATCGAGGGCCGCGCGCTCCGCCTCCCACTCGGAGGCGAGCTGATCTTCGAGATCGTCGAAGAACCGGTCCCAGCGCACCCAGCGAGAGTAGGCGAATCATCACGAGTGGATCACAAGTTATCCACAATGCCCGCTGCCGATTCTCCCTGTGAGATGACCGTGTGTTCTACTGTCCGCAAGACATCCCCCCTGTCGAGATAGGCACCCATGGCAATGACGCCCGCGGGCTCCGCCCGCGTCTTCCGCGTGCCCGGCGGCGCCGTCGAGCTCTCTGAGTTCTTCGCGCCGCAGCGCACGCCGTCCACCGCGCTCCCCGAGCCCGAGCCGTTCCTCCGCAACATCACGCGAGGCGTCCTCGAAGTGCTCGCGGGGGTGCGCGAAGTCGACCAGCTCGCGCGCTGGCTCACCGAAGAGCCGTACCGCAAGCTCGTCACGAGATCCAACCTCGCGGCGCGTGCCCGCAGCGCCCGCGGCGTGCCCGCGATGCGCCCGGTGCACGCGATCCTCTCGGTGCACCACTCGTCGCCCGCTGACGGCGTGGTCGAGTCGGTCGTGATCGTGCAGGGTCCCGCACGCACGCGTGCCGTCGCGCTGCGCCTCGAAGGCATGGACGGCCGCTGGCGCGCGACCTCGCTCGCGCTGCTGTAGTCCGCCCGCCCGCCTCAGACCGACGCCGGGGCCTGTCACAGCGTCGTGACCGGCCCTGACGTCAGCTCTCGTCTTGGTCGATCAGGTCGAGGAGCGCCTTGAGCGCGTCGCGGATCTCATCGTGGTCGTACTGGCCGGCGCGACTCTCGCCCGAGATGACACCCGACCGATGCACCTTGCGGAAGTCCCCGAACGGGAACGAGTAGGCGCCCTTGGTCTGGCGATCCACGCTCTTGTCGATGCCGAGGTGCCAGTGCGAGTACTCGGTCCACCCCTCACGCTCGATGAACGCGTTCTCCTCATCGGGGGTCGGCGCCGCCTCCGACCACGCATCCCGGTCGTCGCGCACGACCTTGCCGTCTCGGACGAGCGCGCGCGCATGCTTCAGGGCGGGCTGATTCAGTTCGATGGCCATGGTGCGACGCTACGTCCGAGACGGGCGGCAGCGGGAGGGGTTGACGGATGCCGCGGCACCCGTCCTGCGTCACTGCTTGTACGACGACAGGAAGTTCCCGAGCCGTTCGATGGCCTCCGAGAGCACGCGCGCCTCGGGCAGGGTCACGATGCGCAGGTGGTCGTGCGTCGGCCAGTTGAAGCCGGTGCCCTGCACCAGCAGGACGTGCTCGGCGACGAGGAAGTCGTACACCAGCTTCGCGTCGTCGCGGATCTCGTACACCTCAGGGTCGAGTCGCGGGAACGCGTACAGCGCGCCCTGCGGCCGCACGCACGTGACGCCGGGGATGGCCTCGAGACCCTCCCAGGCGGCGTCCCGCTGCTCGTGAAGACGCCCGGTCGGCGCGATGAGGGCATCGATGGACTGCACGCCCGAGAGCGCCGCCTGCACCGCGTGCTGCGCCGGCACGTTCGGGCACAGCCGCGTCGACGCCAGCAGCGTGATCCCTTCGAGGAAGCCCGAGGCGTGCGACTTCGGCCCGGTGATGACGAGCCAGCCCGAGCGGTAGCCGGCCACACGGTACGTCTTGGAGAGGCCGTTGAAGGTAAGCACCAGCAGATCGGGTGCGACGGACGCCATCGGGATGTGCGTCGCGTCGTCGAACAGGATGCGGTCGTAGATCTCGTCGGAGAGCACGAGCAGGGAGTTCTCGCGCGCGATCCCGGCGATCCCCTCGAGCACCTCGCGCGAGTAGACCGCGCCGGTGGGGTTGTTGGGGTTGATCACGACGATGGCCTTGGTGCGGGGGGTGACCTTCGCGCGGATGTCGTCGAGGTCGGGCTGCCAGCCGTTCTGCTCGTCGGCGAGGTAGTGCACGGGGGTGCCGCCGCCGAGGCTCGTCATGGCGGTCCACAGCGGGTAGTCGGGCGCGGGGATGAGCACCTCGTCACCCTCGTCGAGGAGCGCCTGCATCACCATCGTGATGAGCTCGGACACCCCGTTGCCCAGGTAGACGTCGTCGGGGCCGAACGAGGGGAACGTCGGGTCCTGCTCGTAGCGGTACACCACCGCGCGACGCGCCGACATGATGCCGCGACTGTCGCTGTAGCCGTGCGCGTGCGGCACGGCCTCGAGCATGTCGCGCACGATCTGGAACGGCGCCTCGAAGCCGAACACCGCCGGGTTGCCGGTGTTGAGCTTGAGGATCGTGTGGCCCTCGTCCTCCAGCCGGTCGGCCTCGACCAGTGCCTGCCCGCGGATCTCGTAGAGCACATCCTTGAGCTTGCTGGACTGGTCGAGCGGGCGGAGGGGAGTCATCGGATCAGGATACCGGCGAGGCGTCGGGGCCAATCGACCGCCGGTGGCCGGTGCCGGGCGTACGAACGAGAACAGGTGATCTGGCGTAGACAGGACGATCTGCGCGAGATCGTCCTGTTTCCGTCAGATCACCTGTTCCGAGAAAGCAGAGGGCAGAAGGAGGAGCGGATGCCGCGGCGCAGGGCCGCGGCATCGAGATCTCGGTCGGGTCAACGCGGCTTCGCGGCATCGACCCGACCGCGTCTCACTTCTTGTTGCCTGCGGCGCGGCGCTGCGCGCGGTTCTGCGGCGCCGGCTGCGACGCCGGGGCCGCGCCGTCGGTGCGCTGGCCGAACGCCCCACGCTGCGGCTCGGCGGCGGGTGCGCCCTGCGCCTGCGCCTGCGCCGGAGCCGCGGCGGCCGCGGCCGCCGCCTGGCGGAGGCGGTTCGTCGCCGCCTGCTGCACCTGACCGCGGTCGTTGCGGACCTCGACCTCGCCGGCGTCGTTGGCGGCCGAGTACTCCAGGCCCTGCGGAGCCGCGGGGATCGCGCCGAGGCCCTTGGCGTCGACCTCGGCCTCACCCTCGCCCTGGCGACGAACCTCGACCTCGAGGTTGTAGAGGTAGCCGACCGACTCCTCCTTGATCTGCCCCATCATCGACTGGAACATCTGGTAGCCCTCGCGCTGGTACTCGATGAGCGGGTCGCGCTGGGCCATCGCGCGCAGGCCGATGCCGTCCTTGAGGTAGTCCATCTCGTAGAGGTGGTCGCGCCAGCGGCGGTCGAGCACCTGCAGCACGACGCGGCGCTCGAGCTCGCGGGTCGCCGCCGTGCCGAGCGACTCCTCGCGGGCGGTGTAGGCGATGCGGGCGTCGGAGAGGATCTCGCGCTTGAGACCGTCGGCCGTGATGCCGCCCTTGCGGCCGGCACCCTCGGCCACGACCTCGTCGATCGTCACGCTCACCGGGTAGAGCGTCTTCAGCTCGGTCCACAGCGCGTCGAAGTCCCAGCTCTCGTTGTGACCCGAGCCGGTGTGGTCGTCGATGACGGCGTTGATCGCGTCTTCGATGAAGTGCTGCACGCGGTCTGCGATGTCGTCGCCCTGCAGGATGTGACGGCGGTCGGAGTAGATCGCCTCGCGCTGCCGGTTGAGGACGTCGTCGTACTTGAGGACGTTCTTGCGGATCTCGGCGTTGCGCGCCTCGACCTGGCTCTGCGCCGACTTGATCGCGCGCGTGACCATGCCGGACTCGATCGCGACGTCGTCGGGGAAGTTGGTGCGGGCGAGGATCGCCTCGGCGGCGCCGGACTGGAACAGGCGCATGAGGTCGTCGGTGAGCGACAGGTAGAAGCGGCTCTCGCCGGGGTCGCCCTGTCGGCCGGAACGACCGCGCAGCTGGTTGTCGATGCGGCGCGACTCATGGCGCTCGGTGCCGAGCACGTACAGGCCGCCGGCCTCGACGACCTTGGCGCCCTCTCCGGCCACGCGCTCGCGCACGGCCTCGTAGACGGCATCCCACTCGGCTTCGTACTCCTCGGGCGTCTCGACCGGGTCGAGCCCCTTCGCCTTCATCTCCTGCACCGCGAGGAACTCGGCGTTGCCGCCGAGCATGATGTCGGTGCCTCGACCGGCCATGTTGGTGGCGACGGTGACGGCGCTGAGACGCCCGGCACGCGCGACGATCTCGGCCTCGCGTGCGTGGTTCTTCGCGTTGAGGACCTCGTGCTTGATGCCCTTCTTGGCGAGCAGGCGCGAGAGGTACTCGCTCTTCTCGACGCTGACGGTGCCGACGAGCACCGGCTGACCGCTCGCGTGGCGCTGGGCGATGTCTTCCACGACCTGCGCGAACTTCGCCTGCTCGTTCTTGTAGACGAGGTCGGGCTGGTCCTTGCGGATCATCGGCTTGTTCGTCGGGATGGACACCACGCCGAGCTGGTAGGTCGACATGAACTCCGCCGCCTCGGTCTCGGCGGTACCGGTCATTCCGGCGAGCTTGTCGTAGAGGCGGAAGTAGTTCTGCAGGGTGACCGTGGCGAGCGTCTGGTTCTCCGCCTTGACCGGAACCGCCTCCTTCGCCTCGATCGCCTGGTGGATGCCCTCGTTGTAGCGACGTCCGACGAGGATGCGGCCGGTGTGCTCGTCGACGATCATGACCTCGTCGTTCATCACGACGTAGTCGGTGTCGCGCTTGAAGAGCGCGAGCGCCTTGATCGAGTTGTTGAGGAACGAGATCAGCGGGGTGTTCGCCGACTCGTAGAGGTTGTCGATGCCGAGGTAGTCCTCGACCTTCTCGATGCCCGGCTCGAGCACGCCGATGGTGCGCTTCTTCTCGTCGACCTCGTAGTCGACGCCGACCTCGAGGGTCTTGGCGATCTTGGCGAACTCGACGAACCAGCGGTTGGCCTCGCCCGACGACGGCCCCGAGATGATGAGCGGCGTGCGCGCCTCGTCGATGAGGATCGAGTCGACCTCGTCGACGATCGCGAAGAAGTGGCCGCGCTGCACGAGGTCTTCCTTGCGCCACGCCATGTTGTCGCGCAGGTAGTCGAAGCCGAACTCGTTGTTCGTGCCGTAGGTGATGTCGGCGTTGTACTGCTCGCGGCGGACCTCGGGGGTCTGGCCCGCGACGATGATGCCCGTCGTCATGCCGAGGGCGCGATAGATGCGGCCCATGAGCTCGGCCTGGTACGACGCGAGGAAGTCGTTGACGGTGACGACGTGGACGCCCTTGCCCGCGATCGCGTTGAGGTAGACCGGGAACGCGCCGGTGAGCGTCTTGCCCTCACCGGTCTTCATCTCGGCGATGTTGCCGAGATGCAGCGCGGCGCCACCCATGATCTGCACGTCGTAGGCGCGCTGGCCGAGCGTGCGCTTGGCGGCCTCGCGGACCGCGGCGAACGCCTCGGGCATGAGCTGGTCGAGCGTCGCGCCGGCGTCGAAACGGGCGCGGAGTTCGGCGGTCTCGCCCCGCAGCTCTTCGTCGGTGAGGTGCGCGTAGTCCTCTTCGAGGGCGTTGACCGCCTTGACGACCTGCTGCAGCCGTCGGAGGATGCGACCCTCTCCGGCGCGAAGCAGTTTCTCGAGCGGGTTTGCCACGGAGTCTCCATCTGTCGGGTGTGGCGCGAACGGCGCCGGTGCCGCCGGGGCGCATGGCCCCAGACATACCTGCCTATGTTATCCACCCGTGACCTTGGTGTGCGCTGGGTGTGAGCGATGACCGCCGTCTGCATTCCACGTATGTATATGCTCGGCAACTACATACGCGGTATGCACCTGAACGGAGACCGTCCATGTCGGTGAGACAGACCCTGCTGGCCATCCTCGATCAGGGCCCCTGCTACGGCTATCAGCTCCGTGCAGAGTTCGATCGGCGCACCGGGTCGACGTGGCCGCTCAACGTGGGCCAGATCTACAACACGCTCGACCGCCTCGAGCGCGACGGACTCGTGGAGAAGGGTGATGTCGACGCCCACGGGCACGTCTACTGGCAGATCACGGATGCCGGCTCCGCCGAGGCGCGCACGTGGCTCGCCTCCCCCGTCGAGCGCTCCCAGGGCACGCGCGACGCCCTCGCGATCAAGCTCTCGGTCGCCGCCACCCTGCCCGGTGTCGACGTGGGCGAGATCATCCGGACGCAGCGCCGTACGTCACTCGCGCAGCTCGAGTCGCTCCGCAGCGCAACCTACGCCGGCGCCGACCGCGACAGTCCCGAGGCTCTGGCGTGGTCGCTCGTCGTCGACTCGATGGTCTTCGCCGCCGAGGCCGAGGCCCGCTGGCTCGACCACGCCGAGCAGCTCCTGGCGCGGCATCCCGATCACGCACTGACCCTCGAGCTCTCAACCGAGCGCCCCAAGCGCGGCCGTCCGGCGAGGGCCGAGGCATCCGTCGCCTGATCCCCGTCGGGAAGACCTGAGACGGATCCGACCCGGCGGACACCTCCCTGATGAACCGCTGGAGAGGACGTGCCATGACCACCGCAGTGCCCGCGATCGACCCCGCCGCCATCCACCTTCCCCCGACCGAGCCCATCGACATCACCGAGCTCGCCGCTCAGTCGCTCCGCCCGCGCTGACCCCGCCGCGCGCGCTCGCCTCCCCCGCAGCGCGAGTTGCGAAGGGCTCCCCCACGGGCCGAAGACGACGAGCGGATGCCGCGCCCGCGGCGTCCTGTCGCCTCCCAGGCGGCACGCACTACCCTTAAGCGTGACCGAAACGGCAGAGACGACCGAGACCGACGCTCCAGCAGAGCCCGCCCCCCTGACCTTCGCAGACCTCGGATTGGGCGATGCGGTGCTCAAGGCGCTGCGCGACGTCGGCTACGAGACGCCGTCGGCGATCCAGGCCGCGACCATCCCGCCGCTCATCGCCGGCCGCGACGTCGTCGGCCTGGCGCAGACCGGCACCGGCAAGACGGCGGCCTTCGCACTGCCGATCATCGACCGGCTCGACCTGTCGCAGAAGAACCCACAGGCGCTCGTGCTCGCCCCCACGCGCGAGCTGGCGCTTCAGGTCTGCGAGGCCTTCGAGAAGTACGCCTCGCACCTCAAGGGCGTGCACATCCTTCCCGTCTACGGCGGCCAGGGCTACGGCGTGCAGCTCTCAGCGCTGCGCCGCGGCGTGCACATCGTCGTCGGCACGCCCGGCCGCATCATGGATCACCTCGACAAGGGCACGCTCGACCTGTCGGAGCTGACGTACCTCGTGCTCGACGAGGCCGACGAGATGCTCAAGATGGGCTTCGCCGAGGACGTCGAGACGATCCTCGCCGAGACGCCCGACACGAAGCAGGTCGCACTGTTCTCCGCGACGATGCCGGCGCAGATCCGCCGCATGTCGCAGCAGTACCTCCACGATCCGGAAGAGATCACCGTCAAGACCAAGACGACGACCTCGGCGACGATCTCGCAGCGCTATCTGATCGTGTCGTTCCAGCAGAAGATGGACGCGCTCACCCGCATCCTCGAGGTCGAGAACTTCGACGGCATGATCGTCTTCGGCCGCACCAAGAGCGTGACCGAGGAGATCGCCGAGAAGCTCCGTGCCCGCGGGTACTCCGCCGCCGCGATCAACGGCGACGTGGCGCAGGTGCAGCGCGAGCGCACCGTCAACCAGCTCAAGTCGGGCAAGCTCGACATCCTGGTGGCGACGGATGTCGCGGCCCGAGGCCTCGACGTCGAGCGCATCTCGCACGTGGTCAACTTCGACATCCCGACCGACACCGAGTCGTACGTGCACCGCATCGGCCGCACCGGCCGCGCCGGCCGCTCCGGCGACGCGATCAGCTTCGTCACACCGCGCGAGCGGGGGCTGGTGCGCGCGATCGAGCGCGCGACCCGGCAGGAGCTCACCGAGATGCAGCTGCCGAGCGTCGATGAGGTGAACGTCACGCGCCTCTCGCGCTTCGACGACGGCATCACCGCGGCCCTCGCCGAGACCGAGCGCATCGATCGCTTCCGCGACATCGTCGCCCACTACGTGCGCAACCACGACGTGCCCGAGGTCGACGTCGCCGCGGCTCTCGCAGTGGTGGCGCAGGGCGAGACCCCGCTGCTCCTCGAGCCCGAGCCCGAGCGCCCCCGCTACGAGCCGCGCGACCGTGACGACCGGCGCGGCAGCCGGTTCGACCGCGACGACCGGGGCGAGCGCCCCGAGCGGCGCCAGCGCACCCCGCGGGAGGGCATGGCGACCTACCGCATCGCCGTCGGAAAGCGTCACCGCGTCGAGCCGCGCCAGATCGTCGGCGCGCTCGCGAACGAGGGCGGCCTTCGCCGTGACGACTTCGGCGCGATCCAGATCCGCCCGGACTTCTCGCTCGTCGAACTGCCCGCCGACCTTCCGCGCGGCACGCTCGACCGGCTGTCCGACACGCGCATCTCGGGCCGACTGATCGAGCTGCGGCTCGACACCGGCGGTCCCGGACGCCGCCGCGACGACGGCGACCGTCCCGCCCGCAAGCCACGTCACCGCGACTGACGGACGCGCCCGCGGGCGCAGTGAGCGCTGCCGGGTCCCGGCTCGGACGCGCCGACGCCGCGGGTGGCGTCCACAGCCCCTGCGGCGCTCAGCCCGCTCCCCGCGACCGCCCATAGGATCGAAGGCATGGCCGGATTCTGGGGCAGACGCAAACGTGACAACGCCGAGCTCGCCGCGCAGGACGCCGATCTGGCGCGCCGCGCCCGGTCGTCGCTCGTCGCGGCCGACGAGCGCATCCGGGTGACGACCGACGAGCTGTCGTTCGCCGAGATCGAGCTGGGCGTCGAGCCCACCAAGGACCTCCGCGACGCCCTCGAGGCCGTGCGGACTCACATGTCCGAGGCGTTCCACCTGCACCAGCTCAACCACGACGAGATCCCCGACACGCCCGAAGAGCTGCGCACCCGCAACGCGCGCATCGTGCAGCTCTGCGAGTGGGCCGAGGAGCTCCTCGACGACCGCACCGAGGCGCTCGCCGCCCCCATCCAGCGGGCCCGCCGAGCTCCGGAGATCATCGCGGGCGTGCGCGCGGACGCCGAGCGGCTGCGCAGCCGACTCCCCCAGGCCCGCGAGACCATCCAGCGCCTCGCTGCGCGGTACTCGGCGCAAGCGCTCGCTCAGGTCGAGGCCAACCCCGCGGAGGCGGAGCAGCTGATCGGATTCGCCGAGCACAGCGCCGGCATCTCGGAGCGGCGCCGCGAGGCGGGTCAGCGCGAGCAGGCGAACCTCGCGCTCGAGGCGTGCACCGAGGCCGCGCGCCGCGCGGCGACGCTGATCGATGCCGTGGAGACGTTCGAGGTCGAGGCCCTCCGCGCCGAGTCGACGCTGTCGGCCATCGTCGAGGACTCCCGCGAAGACATCGTCGTCGCCCTGAAGGAGCCGCACAACCCCGAGGTGAGCGCGGCGATCGCCAGGCTGCAGGACGCTCTCGCGTCGCTGCCGGCGGCGGGCGTCAACACCGACCCGTTCACCCTGCTGTCGCGGCTGCGCGAGGCGAACTCCGGACTCGACGAAGCGATCGCCAAGGCGCGCGAGCGCGCCGCCCGCCCGATCCCGCCGTTCGAGCACGTCCGTCACTCGATCGATGACGCCGACCGGCAGCTCGCGGTCGCGCGGGACGTCATCGCCGGGCACCGCGGCTGGATCGGCGCCGACGCGCGCACGCGCCTGGCCGAAGCCGAACGCATCCGGATCGATCTCGACCGCTACCTCGGCATGTCGGCCAGCGCGGCGACGATGATCGACGACGACCACCGTGAGCAGGCCATGGCGATGTCGCGCCGCGTCGCGTTCCTCGCCGGCGAGGCGCTGCAGCTCGCGCAGCGCGACATCGACTCCTCGCGCCCGCAGGGCGGCCCCGATCAGTGGGGCGGCCCGCAGCAGGGCTGGGGCGGAGGTCGCCGCGGCGGCAGCGACCTCATGGGCGGCATCCTCGGCGGCCTCGTGATCGGCAGCATCCTCGACGGCTTCATCGACTGACACCGCACGACAAGAGACGGATGCCCCGGCCTTCCGGCCGGGGCATCCGTCGTCGTCAGGGTGCGCCTACGAAGCGACCGCCTCGGGGGCTGCCTGCGTCGTGAGCGAGATCACGCCGTAGTCCCAGCCCTTGCGGCGGTACACGACGCTCGGGTGGTCGGTGCGGGCGTCGACGAACAGGAAGAAGTCGTGGCCGACCAGCTCCATGCGGTCGACCGCCTCCTCCACCGACATCCATTCCGGCTCGAACTCCTTCGTGCGGATGACGACGGGCGTGTAGCCCTCCTCCTCTTCGTTGCCGGTGATGATGGGGATCTCGCCGGTCGCGACGGCGCGGAGCACGTCGACGGACGCCGGCTGCAGATCGATCCCCTGGATGGCGCCGCTTCCCTTGTCGAGCTTCGCGCCTCGCGGGTGGTTGCGAGCGTCCACGCGCTTGTCCTTCGCACGTCGCAGCTGCTCGCACAGCTTGTCGACCGCGAGATCGAGCGCAGTGAACTTGTCACCGTCAGTGGCCTCGGCCCGAACGATCGGACCCTTTCCGGTGACCGTCAGTTCGACCGTGTCGTCCTCCACACGTCCGTTGTGATACGCGCGGTGAGTGACCTTGACGTCCACGCGCTGAGCGCGCGGAGCGAGGTGTTCGATGCGGGCGGCCTTGTCTTCGACGACCGAGCGGAAGCGATCCGTGATCCCCACTCCCACGCCGACGATGCTGGTTTCCATCCCTGACCTCCTTGTTCCGGTCCACCCGGCCAAGGGCGGACCATCAGTCGCCTTGTCCCTCCCACGCTATCCCGGCGGGGTGCACCTGTCACCTGTGAGTTTCCGATGCGACGGACCCGCGTGTCCCACCGTTCATCCGGCGCGGAGTGGCGGCCACCGTGGCGCCTCCGACCACGTCGGCGCCCGCCTCGCGGAGCGCCCGAACCGCTTCTGCGAGCGTGACGCCGGTCGTCACGACATCGTCGATCACGATGACGCGGAGGGACGCGGCATCCCTCGAGATCATGCTCTTCGCCACGTTCGCGCGGCGCTGGTCGCGACCGAGCCCGCGCTGATCGGCGGTGCGCCGCACCGCCCGCAGCAGGTGCCGCACCGGCAGCCCCGCACGCCGCGCCAGCAGGTCGGGCACACGGTAGCCGCGGCGGCGGAACGAGGCGCGCGAGGTCGGCAGGGGCACGAGGACGGCGTCGGGCTGTTCCAGCACCGCGACGGCCGCACGGAGTGCCGGAGCGAGCGCACGCGCGAGCGGTGTGCGGCCCTCTTCCTTGACCGCTCGCACGATCCGCGCCGTCACGCCCTCGAACCGCAGGCCGCTGCACACCGGGACTGCGCCGCCGACCGCGTCCACCCACCGCGTGTCGACCCGTGGCGCGAGCGCGAGCCGGCACTGCTCGCAGACGTCGGCATCGGGCGCACCGCAGCCCGCGCACACGACGGGGAGGAGGAGGGCGAGCGCGCCGGCGAGCGCCTCGCCCACGAGGGCCGGCACCGGCAGATGCGACGTCATGCGGTCGACTGTGACGAGGATCGGGATGCCGTGCCGGCCGCGCCGCGCATCCGGGGACCGCCCCGCACCGGAGCTGGCTGGGGAGGAGCGGTTACTCGGGCGCGCCCTGCTGCGTCGCGAGCAGGAGCACATCGGACGCCGTCGGCTGCCAGCCCGTGCCGCGCTTGACGTAGAGCGTGCCGTCGTCGGCGCGCAGTCGGGCGCTCGAGAGCGACGTGCCGCCGGCGATGGTCACCATCCCCGCCGCGGCCGAGCTCCGCGTCCCCGCGCCGCCCACGACCTGCTCGAGGATCGCGGAGCCCTCGGCGTCGCCCGAGAGCACCCCGACCGAACCGTCGTCGAGCCAGGCGAGTCCGATCCCGTTCGCGACCTCGGCGAGCTGCACCGGGGCGCCCAGACGAACGGGAACCCGATCGGTCCCCCGCACGATCCCTGCGACCCACAGCCCGCTGCGGCCCCCCGCCGACACGATGGCGGCGACTCGGCTGCCGTCGCGCGACACCGCCATCGCGGTGATCGAGGTCGTTCCCGGCCACGCGTCGGCGACGTCGACGGCGCTCAGGTCCGGCAGGATGACCCTGACCGCGGCCGGCTCTTCGCGCGGCACGCTCCAGACCATGCCGAAGGGATCGATCGACGGATCGACCAGACCCGGCCGGGAGTCGACCACCTCGAAGGTCTCGTCCTCGCGGAAGCGCATCACCTCGCCCGTCTCCAGCCGCGCAGCGGCCACCTCACGGTCGGGGGCGAGCTGCAGCGCGACGGGCGTGTACTGCTCCACCAGCGGCGAGATGCCGGGCACCGGGTCGAGGGTGTCACCGCCCGTGATGAAGCCGAAGCCGTCGGCGGTCAGGACGAGCGGCGCGCCGGGCACCCGCGTGGAGCGCACCCGCACGGCCTCGGCGTCGATGGGCACGGACTCGACCGTGAGCTCGACGTCGGTGATGTTGGCCGTGCGCAGACTCTCGAGCAGCTGGGTGTACATGCGGTCCAGGGTCTGCGGGTCGGCCGAGAGCGCAGCCTCGTTGAGGTCGACCTGCGCGACGTTGCCCGTCACCGGCACGGCCGCGACGACTTCCACGCTCTCGGGGAACGCGGACTCGACCGATTCCGCGAGCCAGTCGCTCGGCGGCCCGTTCACCAGCGCACGGGCGACGCGGCCCGCCGAGTTAGTGGTCGGGAACCATCGGGCATCGGGCACGAGGTACTGCCACGAGGGATCGAAGTACATGACGCCGTAGCGGTGGAACACGCGCGGGAACACGTTCTCATCGAGGACGACACCGTCGGGGGCGAGGCTGATGCGCCACTCGCCGTCCTCTTGGACCAGCTCGAACGGCAGCACGCGCTCACCGACCGCGGCGCGCTCGTATGTGCCGAGGTCGTCGACCGTGGCGAGCGCAGTGATCGCCAGCTCGACGTCGCCCTCCGGCGTCTCCGTCGGCACGCGATCCTCGAGGACGTCGACGGTCACGGCCGCTTCGGGATTCCAGACGCTCGCGAACTCCTCGGTCAGGAACTCGCGGGCGCGGTCCCACCTCGCCCCGAGACCCGGCCCGGAGCCCGCCCGCACGAATCCTTCGACGATCTGCACCGGGGTCGCGCCCGGCTGCGGGCTGTCGGGCAGGAGGAACGAGATCTCCTCGTCGTCGGGCGCATCCGCCGTGCCGAGTCCGTAATTGATGCGGCCGCTCGTGGGCAGGCCCGCGCAGGCGGTCAGCACCAGGGCGAGCAGCGTGATGAGGGCGATCGGGATGCTGCGGCGCCGGGTCATGACGCACCTCCCCGGGTCGCGCCATCCCGAGCTCCCGTCGCGTCCTGGCGGTGAACCTGGATGGGCTGCGTGAGCCCGAGGTCTTCGACCACGCCGACGGAGTCGTCGCCGGGATCCAGGGGGATCGGCGAGGGGCCGATCAGCGGTCCGCCGCTGCGGGGCAGCGTGAGGACGAAGTTCGTGCCGCGCCCGAGCTCCGACCACACGGCCAGCTCTCCGCCGTGGAGCCGTGCGTCGCCGAGGGCGATCGAGAGCCCGAGGCCCGTGCCGCCGATCGTGCGCGTGCGCGAGGGGTCGGCCCGCCAGAACCGGTCGAAGACCCGCTCCACCTCGTCCTGCTTCATGCCGAGGCCGTAGTCGCGCACGCCGAGCGCCACCGCCTGCTGGTTGCTGTCGACGGTGACGACGATCGGGCGACCCTCGCCGTGCTCGATCGCGTTGCCGAGGAGGTTGCGCACCACGCGGCGCACGCGTCGCGGGTCCATGTCGACCGGCGAGTACCCGCCCGGGGCGACGAGGCGCACGTCGCTGCCGTGCTGCTCGGCGAGCTGCTCCATCGAGGCGATCACGTCCTCGGCGAGGTGGGCGAGGCTCGTCGCCTCCAGCTCGAGCTGCACCGAGCCGGCGTCGTAGCGGCTGATCTCGAGCAGGTCCGTCAGCAGGGTCTCGAACCGCTGCACCTGGTTGTTGAGCAGCTCGGCGGCGCGCGCGGTGGCCGGATCGAAGTCCTCGCGCTGGTCATTGATCATGTCGGCGGCGAGACGGATCGTCGTGAGCGGCGTGCGCAGCTCGTGCGACACGTCCGACACGAAGCGCTGCTGCACGAGCGAGAGGTCGGCGAGCTCCTTGATCTGCGACTCGATGCTGTCGGCCATCGCGTTGAAGGAGCGCCCCAGCGTCGCCAGCTCGTCCTCGCCGCGCACCGGCAGTCGCACGCCGAGTTCGCCCGCCGCGAGCTTCGCACTGGTGTCGGCCGCCTCGCCGATCGGCGTCGTCACCGAGCGCAGGACGAACCAGGCGATCCCGCTGATGAGCAGCACCAGCCCGATGCCGACGATCCACAGCGTGCTCTGGACGAAGCTGAGCGTCTGCGGCGCGTTCTCGAGGTCGTACGCGAGATAGAGCTCGTACGCGGCCACGCCCGGGACGGTCAGCTGCTGGCCTACGACGATGCCGGGCACCGTGGAGCCGTCGTCGGTGGGCATGGCGATCGACTGCCAGACCTGCCGGTCCGCGCTCGCCCTCACCGCCTCGCGCAGCGACTCGCTGATGGAGTCCTCGAAACGCAGATTGCTGGTGAAGTCCTGGGGTGCCGACGGCGCCGGCGGACCGATGCGGAACGCCGCGCGCATGTCACTGGACGACTGCGCGGCGAGCGTGCTCTGCACGAGGATCATCACGTTCTGCAGCTGCACGCTGTCGCTCTGCGCGGTCGCACTGTCGAGCGTCGTCTGCGCGGCGGACGATCCGCGCAGCGCGTCCTGGAGCACCTGGTCCTTGCGCGAGACGAAGAGGTCGTTCTGGATCGCGAGCGCCATCCACACGCACGCCACGATCACGGCGAGCGCGGTGAGCCCGAACGTGACCAGGATCGTGCGGAACCGCAGCGACCGTCGCCACAGCGCGGCGATGTTGCCCGGCCAGGCACGCCAGTCACGCCACCCCGTGAGCGGTGTGCGGGTGGCCGTCACCCCCGTGATCGGGGCCGTCATCGTGACCTCAGACGACGGCACCGGCGCGGTAGCCCACGCCGCGCACCGTGGTCACGATCTTCGGGTTGTCGGGGTCGAGCTCGACCTTCGCGCGCAGACGCTGCACGTGGACGTTCACGAGACGCGTGTCTGCCTTGTAGTGGTACCCCCAGACCTGCTCGAGGAGCATCTCGCGCGAGAACACCTGCTGCGGCTTCGACGCGAGCGCGACGAGCAGCTCGAACTCGAGCGGTGTGAGAGCGATGGGGGTGTCGCCGCGACGCACCTCGTGCGCGGCGACGTCGACGGTCAGGTCGCCGATGCGCAGGTGGTCGTTCGCGGGCTGACTCGCGGGGCGCAGCCGCGTCTTGATCCGCGCGACGAGCTCCTTCGGGTTGAACGGCTTGACGATGTAGTCGTCGGCGCCCGACTCGAGGCCCTTCACGACGTCGGCGGTGTCGGTGCGCGCGGTCAGCATGATGATCGGGATGCCGGACTCGGCGCGCACGCGGGTGCAGATCTCGATGCCGTCCATGCCCGGGAGCATGAGGTCGAGGAGGATGAGATCGGGCCGCTCGGTGCGCCACGCGTCGACGGCCTTCGCCCCGTCTGCGCAGAACGCGGTGTCGAACCCCTCGGTGCGCAGCACGATGCCGATCATCTCGGCGAGGGCGGTGTCGTCGTCGACCACCAGGATGCGTGAAGTCATCGCGCGGTTCGTCCTTCTTGTCGGGCACGCAGGGCACGGCGCGTTCGGCGCCGTCCCCCTGCGCTCCCCACAGAGTAGTGGACCCCGCCTGAGGAGGGGCCCAAGACGAACCGTGACACCGCCGAACGCCGGGGATGAACGCCCTGGGAGCCCTCGGCGGATGTGACACGATAGGGATCAGCCAGCGAGGCGCTCCGCCCCATGCGGACAGCCCGATCCAGAGAGGGAGACCGTGACCGCCTATCCGGCCTGGACACCGGCATCCCGCCCGGGCATCATCCCCCTCCACCCGCTGCCGTTCGGCACGATCCTCGGCCGCTCGTTCTCGGCCCTCCGCCAGAACCCGCGCGTGCTGCTCGGGTTCGCCCTCGTCGTGCAGACGCTCGCCTACCTCATCGTGACGGCCGCCATCGTGGGTGTCGCGTGGGCGTCGTTCACACGGCTCGACACGCTGCGGTTCGGCACCGAGGAGTTCGAGGCCGTCATGGCCGGGTCGATCGCGATCACGATGATCGCCGGCCTGGTGCTGGGGCTCGCCGCCGGTGCGCTCGGTGTCGTCGTGCAGGGCATCGTGGTGATCGAGGTCGCCCATGCGGCGGTCGCCGAGAAGCTGAGGCTGTCCGCGCTGTGGCGACAGCTGAGGCCGGTCGTGTGGCGGCTCATCGGGTACACGCTGCTCCTCACGCTCGCGGTGGTCATCGTGACGGGTGCCGTCGTCGCGGCGATCGTCGGCATCGCGATCGCGGCGGGCCCCTTGGCCATCCTCTTCACGGTGATGGCGATCCTCGCCGCCATCCCGCTCACGCTGTGGCTGATGATCAAGCTGCTGCTCGCGCCGTCGGCGATCATCCTCGAGCACGCCACGATCGGCCAGGCGGTCGCCCGCTCCTGGCGGCTGACTCGCGGACGCTTCTGGCCCGCACTCGGCGTGATCATCCTGATCTCGCTGGTCTTCGGGTTCGTCGCCCAGATCGTCAGCGTGCCGTTCAGCTTCCTGAGCACCGGGCTCACCACCGTCATCGCCCCGACCGGCGACCCCGAGCCCTCCGCGATCATCGCGATGATCGTGGTGCTGCTGCTCACCCAGGTGGTCACGCTGCTGCTGCAGTCGGTGGCCGTGGTCGTTCAGTCGACGGCGACCGCGATCATCTACATCGACTGCCGCATGCGGCACGAAGGACTCGACCTCGACCTGCTCGCCTATGTCGAGCGGCGCGACGCCGGCGCCACGGCTCTGCCCGACCCGTATCGCGAGCACATCGGCCGCGCCATCGCGCCGCGTCTGCCGCAGCCCGCGTATGCCGTGCCCCCGGGCTACCCGCCCGCCTACGGCCAGGCGCCCGCAGCGCCCTACGGTCAGGTGCCGCCCTACGGCCAAGCCCCCGTGACGCCCCCGTACGCGGCGCAGCCGACGCCTGCACCGCGGCCGGCACCGCAGCCGGCACCGACCGAGGAGCATCCCGCACCCGCACCGACCGCCTGGACCGCCCCCGGCACTCCGGCCGACGGCGTCGACCGAGAGTCGCCGTGGGCTTGAGCGCCGGCCTCTCGCTCGGCGCCGTGGTGACCGCCGGCGCGCTGAGCCGCGCCACCCACGCCGGTCCGCTGACGCCCGAAGGCGACGAGGCGCGGCGCTGGGCCGAGCAGGAGCTGTCCGACCCGGTCTACGACGTCGCCGAGCCGACGCCCTTCGACCGGATCGCCCGGGGTGTCGCCGACTTCTTCGAGCGGCTCTTCGCGACCGAGCTCTCCGGCGAATGGGGCCCCGCGGTCGCGGTCGTGGCGGCGATCGTCGTGCTCATCCTGATCGGGGTGGCGTTCGCGATCTGGGGCATCCCCCGTTCCTCGCGTCGTGCTCAGGTCCCGTCGTCCTCGCTGTTCGGCGAGGCCGAGATCCGCTCCGCCGCCGAGCTCCGGTCGGCAGCGGAGTCCCACGCCCGCAAGGCCGAATGGGACGCGGCGATCGTGCTGCACTTCCGCGCGCTGGCACGGGGATGCAGCGAACGCGGGGTCGTCGACACGCCTCCCGGCGCGACGGTCCACGCCTTCGCGCGCGCGGCCGCCCGCGTATTCCCCCCTCTCGCCGACGAGCTGGAGCGGTCCGCGACCGCCTTCGACGACGTGCGCTACCTGCGGCGTCCCGGAACCGCCGCCCTGTACCGGCAGGTGGCCGAGACCGACGGCGCCGTCGCCGCCGCGAAGCCGCTCGTCGCGACGGAGGTCCCGGCATGACGGCCGTCGCGGCGCCACCGGTCACCGCCGGACTGCCGGCGTCCCCGGGGCGCGCTCGGCGTGTGACGACATGGATCGTCATCGCCGTGGCGCTGCTCGCTATCGGCGGCATCGGCACCGTGATCGCCGCGGCGGGCGAGTGGGCGCAGCGCGACGCGCTCGATCCCCAGTCGGCCGGTCCGAGCGGTACCCGCGCGCTCGTCGAGGTGCTCCGTGACCAGGGCGTCGAGGTGCGCGTGGTGCGCGACCACGTCGACGCGGGCTCCGCGCTCGACGGCGCCGCGGCGACGCTCGTGCTCCCCGACACCCCGGCGCTCTCCGACGAGGGCCTGCAGGACCTCGTCGACCGAGCGGCCGACGTCGTGCTCATCGAACCGCGTGCGCGATCGCTCGACCTCCTGCTTCCTGGAACCGAGACCGCCGGGTATGCCCCCTTCGGCACCACCGGTCCCGACTGCGACCTGGGTGACGCGGTGCGCTCGGGCGCGATCGAGCCAGGGATCGTGCTCGCGCCGCCCGACGCGGACGCGGGCGCCGGAAGCGACATCTCGGCGTGCTACCCGGCGGGAGACGGTTACGGGCTGGTCGCGGGGCCGCACGGCGACGGTCGCGCGACCGCGATCGACGGCACCGACCTCTTCACGAACGCGCGTCTCGCCGAGGACGCTAACGCGGCACTCGCGATCAACCTGATGGGGCGGCATCCGCTTGTCGTCTGGTATCAGCCCGGCACGGGCGACACCGACATCGCCGACACCGACCTGTCGCTCGGCGAGCTGACCCCGCCGTGGGTGAGCCCCGTCATCGTGCTCCTCATCGTCGCCGGGATCGCCGCCGGGATCTGGCGCGGACGCCGGTTCGGTCCGCTCGTGGCCGAGCGCCTCCCCGTGACGGTGCGCGCGTCCGAGACCACGGAAGGTCGCGCACGGCTCTACGCCCAGTCACGCGACGCCCTGCACGCCGCCGACCAGTTGCGCATCGGCACCCTCGGTCGCCTGGGCCGTGCGCTCGGCCTCGGTCCCGCCGCTTCCGCGCCCGAGATCTCCGACGCCGCCGCTGCGCGTGCGGGGATCGACGCGGGCGCCGCGCGCCGGATCCTCCTCGACGACATCCCCATCACGGATGCCGATCTCGTCTCCCTCAGCCTGCAGCTGCGCCACCTCGAGGACGCCGTGCACGCGGCCGTCCGTCCGGAAAGGAACCCTCGATGACCGACACTCCCCCGATCGACACGGCCGCCGCCGACGACGCCGCGCTGCGCGAGGCCATGAACCGGGTGCGCGTCGAGGTGGGCAAGGCGGTCGTCGGGCAGGACGGCACCGTGACCGGCCTGCTCATCGCGGTCCTCGCCCGCGGCCACGTCCTCCTCGAGGGCGTGCCGGGTGTCGCCAAGACGCTGTTGGTACGCGCGTTCTCGACGGCGCTCGGCCTGGACACCAAGCGCATCCAGTTCACGCCCGACCTCATGCCCGGCGACGTCTCGGGCTCGCTCATCTACGACGCACGCTCGGGCGAGTTCGAGTTCCGCGAGGGGCCGGTCTTCACGAACGTCGTCCTGGCCGACGAGATCAACCGCACTCCGCCGAAGACCCAGGCCGCACTGCTGGAGGCGATGGAGGAGCGCCAGGTCTCGGCCGACGGCGTCACGCGACCGCTGCCCGATCCGTTCCTCGTGGCGGCCACGCAGAACCCGATCGAGCACGAGGGCACGTACACCCTGCCCGAGGCCCAGCTCGACCGGTTCCTGCTCAAGCTGATCGTCGACGTGCCCGCCCGCGACGCGGAGCTCGCGGTGCTGCGGCGTCACGCGAGCGGGTTCGATCCGCGCGACCTCGCCGCGGCGGGGCTCGAGCGCGCCGTGACAGCGGGCGAGATCCGCGCGGCGCAGCGGGCCGCGGCATCCGTCACCGTGTCGGACGTCGTGCTGGGCTACGTCGTCGACCTCGCGCAGGCGACCCGCCGCAGCCCGTCGGTGCAGCTCGGGGTGAGCCCTCGTGCCGCGACCGCGCTGCTGGCCGCCGCGAAGGCGTGGGCCTGGCTCGGCGGGTACCCGGCCATCACGCCCGACCACGTGCAGACGATGCTCCTGCCGACGTGGCGCCACCGCATCCGCCTGCGCCCCGACGCCGAGCTCGAGGGCGTCTCGGTCGACGCGGTCCTCGGCTCGGTGGTGCAGCAGACCCGCGTCCCCATTTGAGTCCCACCCATGTACCTCACCGGACGCACCCCCCTCCTCGTCGCCGTCGGCGCCGTGCCCGTCGTACTGCTCTCGCTGGCCGGCGTGGACGCGTGGCTCGCGGCGTCGGCGTGGCTGGCGGTCTGCGTGATCGCCGTCCTGGCGGACGCCGCACTCGCGCCCGACCCGCGTGAGGTGACGGTGGAGCGACGGATGCCGCGCCGCGTGCTGCTCGGCGAGCCCGCGGTCGCCGAGGTCGGTCTCCGCAACACGGGGTCGCGCACGCTGCGCGGGCGCTTCCGCGACGCGTGGCAGCCCACCGCGGGCGCGCCGGCCGAACGCGTGCCCGTCGTGATCCCTCCCGGCGAGCGTCGCATGGCGACGATCCCCCTGATCCCCCGGCGCCGAGGCGAGCTGACGACGGCGTTCGTCGTGATCCGCTCCGACGGACCGCTGCGCCTGGCCGGGCGTCAGGCGAAGATCGACGCGCGGGGAGCGATCCGGGTGCTGCCGCCGTTCACCGCCCGCCGTCATCTGCCCTCGCGCCTCGCCCGGCTGCGCGAGCTCGACGGCAACACCAGCGTCCAGGTGCGCGGCCAGGGCACCGAGTTCGACAGCCTGCGCGAGTACGTCCGCGGCGACGACGTGCGCGCAATCGACTGGCGCGCGACGGCGCGCTCGACGACGACGATGCTGCGCACGTGGCGCCCGGAGCGCGATCGCCACGTCGTGATCGTCGTGGACACCGGACGCACGTCGGCCGCACGCGTCGGGGACGGCGTGCGCCTGGATGCTGCGATGGAGGCCGCGCTGCTCCTCGCGGCGCTCGCGAACCGCGCAGGTGACCATACCCACCTGCTGATGTTCGACCGGGTGATCCGGGCCCGCGTGACCCGGGTGGACGGCCCGGCCCTGCTGCCGGCGCTCGTCGATGCGATGGCACCGGTCGAGCCGCAGCTCATCGACACCGACTGGGACGGCGCCTTCGCCCAGGTGCGCGCGCTGACGTCGCGTCCGTCGCTCGTCGTGCTCCTCACCGCGCAGGACGCCGCCGACGCCGCACGCGGCTTCCTCGGGTCGCTGCCGGGACTGACCGCGCGCGCCCACGTGCTCGTGGGCACCGTCACCCAGGAGGCCTCGTCCCGCGAGCAGCGGCCGGACGCGGCATCCGTCTACCGCGACGCAGCCGCCCAGAAGACCGCTCAGGATGCCGCGACCGTCGCCGCCGCGATCGCGCGCACGGGCGCCGAGGCGATCGCCGACAGCCCGGAGCTGCTCCCCCCGCGCATCGCCGACCGCTACCTGGCCCTGAAGGCGGCCGGCCGGCTCTGATCCGAACGCACCGCTCCCCGCGCCACCGCTCCGTGACGCGGCGCACCCGAGGACACTCCGCCTCCCCTTCCTGGGAATCACCTGACAGTGGCGGTACCCTCGCGACGAGGAAAGGGGTCTGTCCATGTCCGACACCACCACCACGCCTACCACCGCGAACAAGCTGGTCGCGGAGGCGCTGGGGACGTTCCTGCTCGTCTTCGGCTCCATCGGCGCGGCCCTGTTCGCGGCCGACTTCGGCACCGGGTCGAACGGCTCATCGCTCGGCATCGGCTTCATCGGCGTCTCGCTGGCCTTCGGCCTGACCCTGCTCGCCGGCATCTACACGTGGGGTCCGATCTCCGGAGGGCACTTCAACCCGGCAGTGACCTTCGGGCTCGCCGCCGCGGGGCGCTTCCCGTGGAAGGACACCCCCGGGTATCTGATCGCGCAGATCGTCGGTGGCGCGCTGGCGACGACGCTCATCGTGCTGATCGGCATCTTCGGACCCACGGGCTGGCTCGCCGCCGCGCAGGACGGCGGGTTCGCGAGCAACGGCTTCGGCGAGCAGTCGCCCGGCGGCTTCGGCCTGGGCGCCGCCATCGTGGCCGAGATCCTCTTCACAGCGGTCTTCCTGCTCGTGATCCTCGGCGTGACCCACCCGCAGCGCGGCACCGCAGGGTTCGCTGGGCTGGCGATCGGCCTCACCCTCACGTTCATCCACCTGGCGTCGATTCCGATCGACAACACCTCGGTGAACCCGGCGCGATCCATCGCCACCGCCATCTACGGCGGCCCGGCGGCACTCGGCCAGCTGTGGGTGTTCATCGTGTTCCCGCTCGTCGGCGGTCTGCTCGCGGGCTTCCTGCACCGCGCGCTGTTCGAGCCCAAGGGCTCGGTGCCGCCCGCCCCCAAGGAGGCGCGCGTCAAGTAGCGCCCGCCCGATACGACGGAGCGGCCCGCCCCCTCGGGGACGGGCCGCTTCGTGTTGCCGTGCGGTCAGACGAGGTCGAACCGGTCGAGCTCGGTGACCTTGCCCCAGGCCTTGGCGAAGTCGCGCACGAACTTCTCCTTCGCGTCGTCCGAGGCGTACACCTCGGCGACGGCGCGCAGCTCGGAGTTCGAGCTGAACAGCAGGTCGACGCGCGTGCCGATGCCGACGGGCTCGCCCGAGCCGTCCTTCGCGCCCGAGAACGCGTGCGAGCCGGGGTCGAGCGGCTTCCACGTGGTGCCGAGGTCGAGCAGGTTCACGAAGAAATCGTTCGTGAGCACGCCCTTGCGGTCGGTGAAGACGCCGTAGTCGGAGCCGTCCCAGTTCGTGCCGAGCACGCGCAGACCGCCGACGAGGACGGTCATCTCGGGAGCGCTCAGCGTGAGGAGGTTCGCGCGGTCGATCAGGTGGTGCTCCTCGGGCATGAACGCACGCGGGCCGTAGTAGTTGCGGAACCCGTCGGTGATCGGCTCGAGGAACGCGAAGGACGCGGCGTCCGTCTGCTCCTGCGTCGCGTCGGTGCGGCCCGGGTGGAAGTCCACCTCGACCTCGACGCCCGCGTCGCGGGCCGCCTTCTCGACCGCGGCGTTGCCGGCCAGGACGATGAGGTCGGCCAGCGACACCTTCTTCCCGTCGGTGCGGCCGTCGTTGAATGACGCCTGGACCTGCTCGAGCTTGGCGAGCACGGCGGCCAGCTGCGCGGGCTTGTTGACCTCCCAGTCCTTCTGCGGCGCGAGGCGGATGCGGGCGCCGTTGACGCCGCCGCGCTTGTCGCTGCCGCGGAACGACGACGCCGCCGCCCACGTGGTCTCGACGAGCTCGGACACCGTGAGGCCGCTCTCGAGGATCTGCGCCTTCAGCGCAGCGGCGTCCGCCGCGTCGATCAGCTCGTGGTCGACCGCGGGGACGCGGTCCTGCCACAGCAGCTCCTCGGCGGGGACCTCCGGGCCCAGGTACCGGTCGATCGGTCCCATGTCGCGGTGGGTGAGCTTGAACCACGCACGGGCGAATGCGTCGGCGAAGGCCGCGGTGTCGTCCTTGAAGCGACGCGAGATCTTGTCGTACTCGGGGTCCATGCGCAGAGCGATGTCGCTCGTGAGCATGCGCGGCTCGCGACGGCCGTCCGAGTGCGCGAGCGGCACCATGTCGGCCCCGCCGCCGTTGATCGGACGCCACTGGTGGCCGCCGCCCGGGCTGCGCATGAGCTCCCACTCGTACGCGTAGAGGATGTGGAAGAACTCGTTGTCCCAGCGCGTCGGGTGGTAGGTCCACGTCACCTCGAGGCCCGACGTGATGGTGTCGTCGCCGTGGCCGGTGCCGAAGTTGTTCTTCCAGCCCAGTCCCTGCTGCTCGAGCCCGGCAGCCTCGGGGTTCTCCTCGATGTTGGTGTCGGGCGCGGCACCGTGCGTCTTGCCGAAGGTGTGGCCGCCGGCGATGAGCGCGACGGTCTCCTCGTCGTTCATCGCCATGCGGCCGAACGTCTCGCGGATGTCGCGGGCGGACGCCAGCGGGTCGGGCTTGCCGTTGGGGCCTTCGGGGTTGACGTAGATGAGGCCCATCTGCACCGCAGCGAGCGGCTTCTCGAGCTCACGGTCGCCCGAGTAGCGCTCGTCGTCCAGCCACGTGGTCTCGGGACCCCAGTACACGTCGGCGTCGGGCTCCCACACGTCGGCGCGGCCACCGGCGAAGCCGAACGTCTTGAAGCCCATCGACTCGAGGGCCACGTTGCCGGCCAGGATCATCAGGTCCGCCCACGAGAGCGACTGACCGTACTTCTTCTTGACCGGCCACAGCAGACGGCGCGCCTTGTCGAGGTTCACATTGTCGGGCCAGCTGTTGAGCGGGGCGAAGCGCTGCTGGCCGGCGCCGCCGCCACCGCGGCCGTCGGTGACGCGGTAGGTGCCGGCGCTGTGCCACGCCATGCGGATCATGAGCGGGCCGTAGTTCCCGAAGTCGGCGGGCCACCAGTCCTGCGACGTGGTGAGCGTCTCGGCGATGTCGGCCTTGACCGCCGCGAGGTCGAGCGCCTCGAAGGCGGCCTTGTAGTCGAAGCCCTCGTCGAGCGGGTTGGCCACAGCCGGGTTCTTGGCCAGGATCTTCAGGTTCAGCTGGTTCGGCCACCAGACGCTGTTCGCGTTCCCGCTCGTCGGGTGCGGCTGGCCGCCGTGGATGACGGGGCATCCCTCGGCCTCGTTCGGACGCGGGCGGGTCTCGCCGTCCTCGCGCTCCTCGACCGGGGTGTCGATCGGCGTGACCGCCTGGTCGGCGTCGGTCGGGTTGGTGCCGATGGGCTCAGCGCCCTCATGGTTGGCGTCCATGGGTTTCCTTCCTGGTTCAGATGGATGAAGAGATCAGTGGGATGCCGCGGCACAGGCCGGGCAGACACCCCAGAACGTCACCTCGGCGACGCTCACGGCGTACCCGTGCGCGTCGGAGGGCGTGAGGCACGGCGCCGGACCCACCGCGCAGTCGACGTCCTCGACCGCACCGCACTCGGTGCAGACGAGATGGTGATGGTTGTCGTCGACGCGCAGCTCGAACAGCCCCGGACGGCCCGCCGGCTCGATGCGCCGGACGAGACCGGCGTCCACGAAATCGCCGAGTGCGTTGTACACGGACTGCAGGCTCGTGTTCGGAACGGTCATCGCGACGAGCGCGAAGAGTTCATCCGCGCTCGCATGGGGACGCTCGCGCACGGCGTCGAGCACAGCGCGGCGGGAGTCCGTCACGCGCAGGCCCGCGGAGCGGATCCGCTCCCCCGCGTCGTGCGCGGTGGAGGGAAGCGAGGTCATGCACCCATCCTAGCCTCTTTTGAGAGATTCAAAAAAGGGGAGGATGCTTCATCCGGCGACGAGCGTCGGAGTCCCTGTCTCGTACTCCGTGAGGTCGCCGGTCTCACCGCGGCGGTGCGCGCGACCCCCGATGACGATCATGTAGACCAGGAACAGCGCGAGCGCGAGGGCGCCGATGCCGATCTTCACGGGCCACGGCCACGGCTGCGCCGTGACGAAGCCCTCGATGGCTCCTGCGACGGCCAGCCACAGCACGAGGCCGATGGCGATCGACGCGAGCGAGCGGCCGGCCGAAGCGATCGCCTCGCCGCGCGTGCGACGGCCCGGCGCGACCCACGCCCAGAAGATTCCGAGGCCCGCAGCCGCCGAGACGAACAGGCACGTCATCTCGAGCAGTCCGTGGGGAAGGATGTACAGCACGAAGACGTCGCCGCGGCCGAATGCGAGCATGACCGCCGCCGCAGTTCCCACGCTGACGGCGTTGGCCACGAGCACCATGACCGGCCAGAACCCGGTGATGCCGAAGATCACGCATTGAACGGCGAGCCAGGCGTTGTTGGTCCACACGGTGCCCGCGAACGTCGCCGGATGCTTCTCGCTGTAGTAGTCGGTGAAGTCGCCTTCGGCGTACTGCTCGAGCTGGAGCCGGTTGCCCAGTGCCGCGACGAGCGCGGGATCGCCGGAGATCCAGAACGCCACGACGGTGCCCACGAGGATGAACCCGAGCGCGATCACGAGCGTCCCCCACCGCACGCGGTAGAGCGCCGCGGGCAGCTGGAGCGCGAAGAACCGCGGGAGCTGTCGCAGCACATTCTCCGGCGCCCCGGTCAGCCGCAACCGGGCACGCGCCAGCATGGTCGAGATGTGGTCTCCCTGGATGCTGCGCCCCGCCGACGTCTTCGCGTCAGCCAGATCGGCCGACGCAGCGCGATAGCGGTCGACCAGTTCGTCGACCTCCGCCCCGCTCAGCCGCCGAGCGCGGCTGAGCTCGTCGAGACGCTCCCATTCCGCCCGTCTCGCGGCGGTCAGGGCGTCGAGATCCATGTGCTTCACTGTACCCATGACCGACGTCCGCCCGACGATCATCGACATCCACCAGGACGAGGTGCTCACGGGCGAAGCCGTCGCGCTGGACGTGCAGCCGATCGGGTACTTCCTGCGCGCCCTGGGTGTGCTGATCGACATGCTGATCGGCGTGGCGCTGTTCCTGCTGCTGCTGCTCATCGTCGGCTGGCTCGACGGTCAGGGCGCGCTTCCTCCGGACTCCGCGCCGATCCTGACGATCGCGATCGTCGTCGTGGTGACCGTCGCCGTGCCGACCCTCGTCGAGACGACCTCGCGCGGCCGCAGTCTCGGCAAGCTCGCCGTGGGCGGGCGCATCGTCCGCGCCGACGGCGGCGCCGCAGGATTCCGCCATGCGCTCATCCGCGCCCTCATCGGCGTGTTCGAGCTCTGGTTCACCTTCGGCGCCGTGGCCGCGCTCGTCGGGGCGTTCACGCCTCGCTCGCAGCGGCTGGGCGATCTGATGGCCGGCACCTACTCCGAGCGCACGCGCACCCCTCGCCTCCCGCCGGCGCCGTTCGAGACCCCGCCTCCGCTCATCGCATGGGCGGAGACCGCCGACGTCGCACGCCTGCCGGAGCGACTCGCTCGGCGGTTGGCGCAGTTCGGCCAGTCCGCGCGCAACATGGAGCCGTCGGCCCGGGCGCGGGTCGCGGCATCCCTCGCCGCCGAGGCGTCGCTGCACGTGTCGCCCGTGCCCGCGGTCGACCCCGAGACGCTGATCATGGGCGTCGTCGCGCTCCGCCGTCAGCGCGAGCTGCGCGCCCTCGAACTCGAGCGCGACCGGGTCGCCGCGCTCACCGGCACGACGCCGGCCGCGCCGAGGGGCTTCCCCGCGCGCTGAGGCGTCAGTACCGGTAGTGGTCGAGCTTGTACGGCCCGTCGACCGGAACGCCGATGTACGCGGCCTGCTCCGGTGTGAGGATCGTGAGCTCCACGCCGAGCGCGGCGAGGTGCAGCCGGGCCACCTTCTCGTCGAGGGTCTTGGGGAGCGTGTAGACGCCGACCGGGTACTCGTCCGGGCGGGTGTACAGCTCGAGCTGGGCCAGCACCTGGTTGGTGAACGACGCGCTCATCACGAACGACGGGTGGCCGGTGGCGTTGCCGAGGTTCATGAGGCGGCCCTCGCTCAGCACCAGGACGCTGCGACCATTCGGCAGGCGCCACTCGTGCACCTGCGGCTTGATCTCGATCCGCTCGGCGCCCTCGATCGCCGCCAGCCCCGCCATGTCGATCTCGTCGTCGAAATGGCCGACGTTCGCGACGATCGCGAGGTGCTTGAGCCCCAGGATGTGCTCCGGCGTGACGACCCGCGTGTTGCCGGTGCCGGTGACCACCAGGTCGACCTCGCCCAGGACGGACTCGAGCCGCGCCACCTGGAAGCCGTCCATCGCCGCCTGCAGCGCGCAGATCGGGTCCACTTCGCCGACGATCACCCGTGCGCCCTGCCCCCGCAGCGCCTCGGCCGCGCCCTTGCCCACATCGCCGTAGCCGGCGACGAACGCGATCTTGCCGCCGATCAGCACGTCCGTCGCCCGGTTGAGCCCGTCGGGCAGGGAGTGGCGGATGCCGTAGGTGTTGTCGAACTTGGACTTCGTCACCGAGTCGTTCACGTTGATCGCGGGGAAGAGCAGCCTGCCGGCGGCCGCGAGCTCGTAGAGACGATGGACGCCGGTGGTGGTCTCCTCGGTCACGCCGATGAGCCCCTGCGCCATACGTGTGAAGCGCTGCGGATCGGCCGCCAGGCTCGCTCGCAGCGTGTCGAGGACGATGCCGTACTCCTCGGAGTCGCCGGGTGCGGCATCCGGCACCGCTCCTTCCCGCTCGAACTGGACGCCCCTGTGCACCAGCAGGGTGGCATCGCCGCCGTCGTCGAGGATCAGATTCGGCCCGTCGAACCCCTCGGTCGACCAGTCGAAGATGCGGTCGGCCAATCGCCAGTACTCCTCGAGCGTCTCGCCCTTCCACGCGAACACCGGAACGCCCGCCGGTGCGTCGACGGTGCCCGTCGGACCCACGACGACCGCGGCCGCCGCTTCGTCCTGGGTGGAGAAGATGTTGCAGCTCGCCCACCGCACCTGGGCGCCGAGAGCCACGAGGGTCTCGATGAGCACGGCCGTCTGCACCGTCATGTGGAGCGAGCCGGCGATGCGCGCTCCGGCGAGCGGCTGCTGCGGGCCGTATTCCTCGCGCAGGGCCATGAGCCCGGGCATCTCGTTCTCGGCGAGACGCAGCTGGTGCCGCCCCGCCTCGGCGAGCGCGAGGTCGGCGACCTCGAAGTCGAGCGGGCGGACGGCGGCGGTGGCGGGCGACTCGATCGTCATGCGCCCATTCTCGCACCCGGCGCGGGACACGCGCGGCGCAGTGGTCCGCCTCGTGCCGCGTCAGCCGGCAGCCGCGCGCCAGCCCGGCAGCTCCGCCGACAGGTACGCGGCGAGGGACTCGCGATGGTCCGGCGGGTCGAACCCGACACCTCTGATGCGGCCGAGGGCGAGCACGCTGTTGCGCGGTCTCGGGGCGGTCGGCGACCCCGCCGAGGCCGAGTACCCCTCGGTGGACACCGGCGCGACCCGGTCGGGATCCTGTCCGGCGGCGGAGAACACCTCGCGGGCCACCTCCGCCCACGTCATCGGCTCACCGGCGCCGGTCACGTTGTACACACCGTAGGGTGCGTGGGACTCCAGGAGGTGGGCGATCGCACGTGCCAGGTCGTCGGCGAACGTCAGACGCCCGCGCTGATCGTCGACGACCGACGGGGATGCGCCCCTCGCCGCCAGGTCGTGCATCGTGCGGAGGAAGTTCCTGCCCGCTCCGATCACCCATGACGTGCGGACGATGTAGTGGCGCGGCGCCGCGGCGACCGCGATGTCGCCGGCGGCCTTGGTCTGCCCGTAGACCCCGAGCGGGCTCAGCGCGTGATCCTCGGGGTACTCGCCGTCGAAGGTCCCGTCGAACACGTAGTCGGTCGAGACGTGGACGAGCGTGAGCCCGTGGTCCGCCGCGACCCGGGCAAGCGCGGCGGCGCCCTCGGCATTGACCCGCCAGGCGGTCGCCCGCCCCTGCGGAGATTCCGCAGCGTCGACCGCGGTGAAGGCGGCTGCGTTGACGACGGTGTCGTAGTCGCGCCAGGGTCGCGCGGAGGAGAGATCCGCCCCCAGGTCGAGGTCTTCGTGCGAGGCGTACTCGACGCGACGGTCGCCGAGCACCCTTCGCAGCGCGATCCCGAGCTGTCCGTTGGCGCCGAGCACCAAGACCTTCCGCGGCGCGACCGGGATGACGTCACCCAGGCGCGGGTGCGCCCGGTCCTTCGCCGACATCACAGCCCGGGACAGGGGGATGGGCCACGCGATCGCCGCCGTCTCGTCCGCGAGATTGAGGAACACGTACTCGGCGGAAGCCGACCAGTGATCGTTCACCAGGTAGGAGTATGCCGTTCCGGGATCCAGCGTCTGGTAGGCGTTCCCCACTCCGCGGGGCACGAACACCGCGCGTGACGGGTCGATCTCGGCCGTGAAGACCGTCCCGAACGACGGCCCGTCCCGCAGATCGACCCAGGCCCCGAAGACCCGGCCCGTCGCGACCGAGATCCACTTGTCCCACGGCTCGGCATGGATCCCTCGTGTCGTTCCCACCTGCTCGTTGTACGAGATGTTCTGCTGCACGGGACCGAAGTCGGGGACGCCCGCGGCCGTCATCTTCGTTCGTTCCCAGTTCTCTTTGAACCATCCCCGCTCGTCGCCGTGAAGCGGCAGGCTCACGAGGAGGAGTCCCGGAATGGGCGTCCGTTGGACGGCGAGCGGATCAGCGCTCACGTCGCTCCTCGACGGAGCGGTAGAAGGCCTCCGTCGCCTCCTTCGATCCGGCCCACCAGTCCTCGTTGGCGCGGTACCACTCGATCGTCGCTGCGAGTCCGGCGTCGAAGTCGCGCCGCGCGGGCTCCCAGCCGAGCTCGTCACGCAACTTCGACCAGTCGATGGCGTACCGCAGGTCATGGCCGGCCCGATCGGTCACGAAATCGAAGGCGTCGTCCGGCTGGCCCATCAGCCGCAGGATGTCGGCGAGTACGTCGGCGTTGCTGCGCTCACCGTCGGCGCCGATCAGGTACGTCTCCCCCACGCGCCCGCGCTCCATGATCGCGAGAACCGCGGACGAATGGTCGTCGACGTGGATCCAATCCCGGACGTTGAGCCCTCGGCCGTACAGCTTCGGCCGGATGCCGCGCAGGATGTTCGTGATCTGCCGCGGGATGAACTTCTCGACGTGCTGACGCGGGCCGTAGTTGTTGGAGCAGTTCGACAGCGTCGCCCGAAGACCGAACGAGCGAACCCACGCGCGCACGAGCAGGTCGCTCGCCGCCTTCGTCGAGCTGTAGGGCGAGGAAGGGTTGTAGGGGGTCGTCTCGGTGAACCGCTCGGGATCGTCGAGGGCGAGATCGCCGTACACCTCGTCGGTGGAGATGTGGTGGAACCGGCGGTCATGGCGCCGGGCTGCCTCGAGGAGCGTGTAGGTGCCCACGACATTGGTGTCGATGAAGGGGCGCGGTTCGGCGAGGGAGTTGTCGTTGTGGGATTCGGCGGCGAAGTGCACGACCGTGTCGGCGCCGGCGACGAGGTCGTCGACGAGCGCGGAGTCGGCGATGTCTCCCCGGACGAAGGCGAGGCGGTTCTCGGGCAGGCCGGCGAGCGAGCGACGGTCGCCGGCGTAGGTCAGCGCATCCAGGACCGTGATGTGGGCGTCGGTGTGCGCGACGAGATGGTGCACGAAATTCGAGCCGATGAAGCCGGCGCCACCGGTGACCAGGACGTCCTTCACGACCTGCCCTCCCCGAGGATCTTGAGGAGGTAGGAGCCGTACCCCGACTTGACCAGCTGCTCTGCACGGGCGTGCAGCGCCTCGTCGCTGAGGTAGCCCTGCCGCCACGCCACCTCTTCGGGCACGCCGATGTTCAGTCCCGTCCGCCGTTGCACCGTGCGCACGTAGTCCGCCGCATCGGTCATGTCATCGAAGGTACCGGTGTCGAGCCAGGCGCTTCCGCGCGGGAGGACCTCGACGCGGAGCGCATCCCGTGCCAGGTACGCGAGGTTCACATCGGTGATCTCGAACTCCCCCCGCGCGCTCGGGCGGAGATCGCGGGCGATGTCGACCACGTCGTTGTCGTAGAAGTACAGCCCGGGCACCGCGAAGTTGCTCCTCGGTGCGCGGGGCTTCTCCTCGAGGGAGACGGCCCGGCCGGCCCCGTCGAACTCGACGACGCCATACGCCTCCGGCCGTGCCACCCAGTACGCGAAGATCGCGGCACCCTCGATCCTGCCGAAGCGCTGCAGCTGAGTTCCGAGCCCCGGCCCGTACAGGAGGTTGTCACCGAGAACGAGCGCGACCGAGTCGTCTCCGATGAAATCGGCGCCGATGGTGAACGCCTGTGCCAGACCGGACGGAGTGGGCTGCACGGCGAAGCTGAGTTCGACGCCGAACTGGGAGCCGTCACCGAGGAGACGGCGGAACTGCTCGAGGTCGTGCGGAGTGGTGATGACGAGGATGTCCCGGATGCCGGCCAGCATCAGCGTCGACAGCGGGTAGTAGATCATCGGCTTGTCGTACACCGGGACGAGCTGCTTCGAGACGCCGAGCGTCACCGGGTGCAGGCGTGTGCCAGAGCCCCCGGCGAGAATGATCCCCTTCACGCGTGCATTGTGTCACGGCGGGCGGCACTCACGCGCGACGGCGCGGCGGGCACGGGGCCGTGGGCGATCAGGCGCGCAACCTCTCGTGGCGCACCACGACCCACCCCTTGGGCACGGACAGGCGGTCGGTGTGGATCGCGCACAGGTCGTGCGCGTGCGGATCGCCCTCTCCACCGAGGGGCCCGAGGGCGGCCATCTGGTCGCCGTAGTCGTAGGTCAGCGTCGATACGGCCTCGCGGGCGCATCCGACCTTGGAGCAGAGTCTCTCGCGCATCGGCACGACACTATCCACCGGAGGCCGCCGCGACGGGATGCCGCGCCCGGCGGACGCCGATCGGCTGGCGCTCCGATCCGCGAGCCTAGGATGGACGCATGGCGTGGCGGCGGACCCGGAGCACCGAGACGACGCATCGGCGCGCCCCGCGACACGGCCGTCACGGGCGCGAAGGGCGCAGTCCGGTCGTGAGGCCACCACTCCCCCCGCTCGACACTCGCGTCGAGCGCTTCGACCTCGCCGTCGGCACGGCGGCGGAGTTCCTCCGCTCGGCGTGGCCCGAGCTGCGCGAGGTGAGCTTCGAGATCGCCGACATGCCGCAGGCGGCCGATGAGGACGGCATCCCTCGGTGGACGGTCCTCTCGGACGCGAAGCGCATCATCGTGTACCGGCTCCCCATCGAACGACTCAGCCACCTTCACCGCGACGACGAGCTCCACCGCCGAATGATGGTCGAGAGCTGCGTCTTCCGCGCGGCCGCCGAGTACCTCGACCGCGACCCGTGGGATCTCGGCCCCGAACGGTTCCGCTTCCTGTGACCGGGCGCTCTTACGGGTAGACGACGATCTCGGGGGCCGCGGCATCCGCCGGCCAGACCGGAATGCCCGCGAGCGCACGGTTGCCGGTCAGCGAGATCCCGGCGCGCACCTCGCTGGTGCCGGGATCGAGCACGTAGACCGTCCGGGTGGACAGCCGGGCGGTCATGCTGCCGTTCGCGGGCACCGCGAGTTCGAGCTTGTACGAGCCGTCGGCGGACGTCAACGACACCTCGGCTGGCTTGTCGCCGGGATTGACGAGCGTCAGCGCGGGCGGCGGGCCGGACGGCACAGCGAACAGGCTCGGCACGCCGATGGGCGGCGACGGGGTGTACCAGGCGAAGTCGTCACCCTCTTCGAAGCCGGTCGTCTGCCAGACCGCCGACACCAGCGGAGCGTCAGCGGTCACCTGCACCGTGTAGGTGCCCCGTGCAAGGCCGCTGAGGTCGACCTCGACCGGCTCCCCCGCGGTGAGGGGGACGTCGTCGGGCTCGAGGGACGGTTCGGCGCGCCCGGTGGCGGTGACCGTGATCTTCGCCGTCGTGTCGGTCGAGGGGGACAGCACGCGCAGCACAGTCGCGGCGTCGGAGGCGCCGTCGGCCCCCGGGTTCCGTGTGACCGCGACGCCCGTGATCGTCTGGACCGCCTGCGGCTCGGCCACCGCGCCGACCTGGTCCACGCCGCCGGGAGTCAAGGTGCGCGTGATGCTCGCCTGCAGCGAGGCGTGGATGGCCGCCCCGACGGCCGATACGCGCACGACGGGGCTGGCCTCGCCGATCAGCAGGCCGGCCAGCGGGATGACGCGCTGCTCGCCGGCGGGAACGACCAGGTCGGTGCCGCCGGGTGGCGTCGTGGGCCCGTCGGCTCCGTACACGGTGAGCTGCACGCGGGCGGGGACGACGCCGGGGTTGGCGAGCAGCACGAGGTCGGACGCGCCCGTCTCGCCGGAGCCGCCCACCAGCCACGACTCCAGCAGGGGCGGCCGGCACGCCGAGGCTGCGTAGCCGGCGAGGTCGTCGTCGGTCGCGGTGGCCGCGCCGGCCGCTGCCAGGTCCACGCGCTCCCGCTCGCGCGGCGGAGAGGTGAAGACCGTGGGTCCGTCGCCTTCAGGTAGGCCGGGCACGTTCAGCACCTGCTCCTGCGGGTCCTCGGCGCCTTCGCTCACGCCGCTGGTGAGCACCTGGCCCTTCACGAGCGAGATCGCTTCGACGTCGTCGACGTCGCGGCCGAGGGAGAGCAGTCCGCCGTCGCACGAAGCGACCGACGCCGACGGGGCGGGCACCGTGGAGATGCTCAGCGGCTCACGGGTGAGCGTCGGCCAGGGGACGGAGACCGCGGTGACGACGGCCACTGCGGCCACTGCCGAGACGGCGGTGCCGGCCAGCAGCCGTGTGCTGGTGGTCGCCCAGTGGAACACGCGGCGGTCGCTCATCGACCCTCCTGCCAATAGGGCCCGACGACGCGCGGCATGCGCCGCGCCTCTCGCCGCGACGCGGCCGTCGGAAGGGCGAGGAGCAGCGCCGCGGCGAGCACGGCGAGCTGCGCGCCTGCCACGAGACCGGCCGTGACGTGCACCGCGGCGGGGACCGACGGCCGGGACGCCACCTCCGTCGTGACGCGCCACAGCGTGCCCTTGGCGGTCTCACCGACCGAGTCGAGGCTGTCGCGCTGGTCGAGCGAGGTGGTCACCGAGAGCCGCATCGCTCGCGCGGCGTCGGACTCGGGCGGCAGCGCGGGCGCGAGGAGGACGAACCCGACGCCGTGGCCGGCGAGTTCCGCGACCACGTTCTCGGCGGATGATGTCGCGAGGTCGGCGGCGAGCTCGGCGATGACGGAGTCGTCGGCCGACGTCTCGGAACGCGTCGAGAGCAGGGTGGTCTGGCCGCCCAGGGTCTCACTGCCGCCCCACACGACACGCGCGGAGAGTCCCGTGACGTTCTGCGGCGTCAGCACGATCGTGCCCACATCCGGATCGTCGCGGCCCTCGGCGGCCACGTACGCGGGAAGCGTGCTGGCGGGTCCGTTCGTGAGCAGCGCGGTGCCTCTGGCCAGCGCGGTGAGCGAGGGAAGCGCCAGCAGCGCGACCGCGGCGAGCACGACCGCCGCGACGAGTCCCCGTGCGATCGCGAGGCGCGGCGCGAGGCCGGCGTCCAGCGTGACCAGGGCGCCGCCGACGGCGCCGAGCCACGCGAGGCTGAGCCCGCATCCCGCCCAGATCGCCACCGGGATCGACTGCTCGAATGACACGGCGACCCCGACGGCCGCGAACGCCGTGCCGAGCCCCAGGGCGGTGAGCGCCAGCAGCACGATGCCCGCTGCCCACCGCTGCGTGAGGGGGGCGGCGAGCGCGAGGAGCGCGACCGGCGCGGCGAGCAGGGTGACCCACCACGTCGGGAAGTCGGCGGGCACGAAGGTCGTCCAGCCGGCGAGATCGGAGGTCGGGATGCCCGCCGCCAGCAGGGCGCGCCCGGCGGCGTCGGCCGCCACCTGGGGGCCGGCCCACGGCATCCCCGGATCGGACAGCAGACCCCAGGCCTCACCGCGGCGGATCGTCGTCCACACCAGCGGCGCGAAGATCACGATGGACGGCACCACCGTCCAGATCAGGCGTGCGACGCCCCGTCCGCCGCGCAGGACCACGGCGAGCACGATGGACGCGGCCCACACTACGGCGAAGGCGGGGGCAAGCGAAGGGGCGACCGCCAGGACTGCGGCGAGGAGGAGGGATGCCGCGCCCGCGCCGGCCCACGACCGATGCGCGACCGACCCGGCGAGGAAGAGCCAGGGAAGCAGCACGTGCGCGATGACCGCGGTGGGGCGACCTTGCGTCAGCGCGATGAGGAACGTCGGCGCGAGCGCCCAGAGCGCACCGCCCGCCAGACGCAGCAGCGATCGGTCGGTGACGCGGGTCGAGACGAACCATCCGCCGAGCGCCGCGAGCGGCAGGGCGAAGACCCACAGCACGACGAGGGCGCGCGACGGCTCCCACGGCGACAGGGATCCGAGCACGGCGATGACGGCGGCGAACGGGTCCGCGGGTCCGATTGTGTCGAGGCCGAGCGCGCGCTGACCGAACGCCGCATCCGCCCAGAGCTGCCCGACCGTGCTGCGCAGCGGCTGGAGCGCTCCCCCGCCCAGCACCGGCCATGCCAGCAGCGCCGGGAACGCCGCGACCCCCACCACGAGCGCCGCGAGCACGAGCCACGCTCCGCCTCCGGCGAAGAAGCGCAGTTCACCGCGACGGTGGGCACCCGCGGGGCCTGGATCCGGTTCGTCGCCGAACCGCTGGCTCAGCTCGGTGCCCGTCGTGCGCAGCGGCTGGAGCTGTGCCCACGACGCGCGCCGGGGTCCGGCCAGGCGGCGGCGCGAGCGCGCCACCGCGGCAGGTCTGACCATGACGAGGATGGCCGCGCCCCACTCGGGCAGGATGCTGCCCGGCTCTTTGCGGACCAGATCGATGATGGTGCGCCAGAGCGCGAGGGGAAGGATCGAGAGCCACAGGAACGGCACCGCGGCGGCGTGTGCGTAGACGAGGCGCCGGTGCAGCTGCGCGACACGCGCCGAGAACGTCGCCCGTCGCCGGCGCTGAGGCGTCAGGGGCGTCGGGGGCCCGGCGACGCCGTCTCCGGAGGTGGCCACGATCGCCGTCGGGGCGAGCGATACGCGTGCGCCGGCCAGGCGGGCGCGCACGCCGAGATCGAGGCCCTCGTCGGCTCCGGCGAGGGCGGGGTCGAGCCCGCCGAGCTGACGCCAGGCGTCGGCGCGCACGAGCAGTCCACGCACATCCGCGCCGAGGACGTCGTCGCGCCCGTCGTGCTGGCCTTGGTCGAGCTCGCCGTCGGCGAAGCCCACCGCGCGGCCGAAGCGCGTCATGCCGACGCCGAGGGACACGATCTCGGAGCGGTCGTCCCAGCGGACGAGCTTCGGAGCTATGCATGCCACCGACGGCGCGAGCTCGAGCGCGCCGGCGAGCCGGGCGAGCGCGTCGCGTTCGGGTGCGGTGTCCTGCGCGAGGAGCCAGACCGCGTCGCCGTCCAGCCGCGGAGACACCAGGGCGACCGCGGCCGCGTACCCCGTCGACGCGGGCGCGGTCACGACCGACTCGGCCCCGGAGGATGCGGCCACGTCGGCGAGCGTGTCGTCGCCGCCGCACAGGATGAGGGTGAGCACGTCCACTGGACGCGTCTGCTCGGCGAGAGCGGCGAGCGTTCGCCGCAAGTGGTACGCGGCGGGCGTGCGACCGTCGGGGCGCACGACGAGAATGGCGTGGACTCGAGCGGGCATGACCCCGTCAGCCTAAGCGGCGGGGCTGACCGGCCGGCGACGCACGCGCCGGGTCTGCGAGATCGGGCAGGTCAGCGCTCGCGAAAGTCAGGCGCGGCGCTTGAGCTTGCGGCGCTCGCGCTCGCTGAGACCGCCCCAGATGCCGAAGCGCTCGTCGTTCTGCAGCGCATACTCGAGGCATTCGCCCCGGACGTCGCAAGAACCGCAGACGCGCTTGGCGTCGCGGGTCGAGCCGCCCTTCTCGGGGAAGAACGCCTCGGGATCGGTCTGCGAACACAGAGCGTCGGTCTGCCACGCGAGGGGATTGTCGTCCTCGCCCTCGACGGGCCGGCGCACGCCCGGAACTCCGAGCTGCACCGGATCGACGAACCAGTTGTCGGGAACGCCTGAACGGTATTGCGATGCCGTCATCTCGTTCTTCCCCCCGGGAGATCCCCCTGCACGCGGTGTGCGTGTACGAGTAATTACACCCGTGTAGTTCACCGAGGTCAAGTCGCAGATACTAAAGCCTCAAGTCCCGATTGAAGTTTCGCGACGCGCCGACGGCGTGTCGCGCTTCGTAACGGTCGGATGAGAACTCGACCCCGGCGACCTCAGCCGACACCCGCACGGCCCGGAGCCGCGAGGAACAGCTCGCCGTCGCCGGTGACACGCACCGATCCCTCGTCGGGCGTGACGAAGGCAGCCTGTCCAGGTCCCAGCGTGAGCGACGCCCCGCTCGTCGCCCCGACGACGACCAGCTCCCCCGCGGTTGCCAGCGCGATCGCCGGCCCGCCGACCGGGACGCGCCGCTCGCCGGCGCCCGCTGCCTGCACGCGGTCGAGCGAGAAGTCGGCGACCGGGACGTCGAAGCGGTCCACGCCAGGGCTGACAGGGCGCGGATGGACGACATCGACGGCACCAGGGCGCGGTTCGACGACGGCGAGCAGCTCCGCGATGGCGATGTGCTTCGGAGTCAGCCCGCCGCGCACGACGTTGTCGCTCGCGGCCATGATCTCGACGCCGAGACCGCTGAGGTACGCGTGCAGCATTCCGGCGGGCACGAACAGCCCCTCCCCCCGGCGGAGGGTGATGCGATTCATCAACAGCGCGACGACGATGCCCGGATCCCCGGCGAACTGGGCATCCATCGAGCGGACGAGGTCGAGCTCGGCGGCGAACTCTTCCGAATCCGCTGCCGCCGCCGCGTCGATGATCGCGCGTACGTCGGGTGCCGCCTCGTCTGTGAGCACCCAGGCGAGCACGTCGGCCATCGAATCGTCCGCCGCCAGCCGCTCCGCGAGGGGGCGGGCTCCGGGTCCGACGGCGTCGATCAGCCGGCGCGTGGAGGTGAGGTCGCGCAGCCCGGCGAGCGCGTGGAACTCATCGCTCACCGCGACGATGAGCTCGGGCTTGTGGTTCGCATCGCGGTAGGTGCGGTGCGAAGCATCCCTCGGAATGCCCGCGTCCTCCTCGCGCGCGAACCCCTGCTGTGCCTGCGTCTTCGACGGATGGACCTGGATGGAGAGGGGGGATGCCGCGGCGAGCAGCTTGAGAAGATAGGGGAGCTGCGCCGGAGCCCCGGTGGCGGCGCCGTCCTGGGCGAGCCAGGCGTCGAGGGTACGGCCGTCTGCCGTCACGGCGGGGTCGGCCGGATGGTCGCCGAACCACACCTCCGCCTCCGGACCGCCGGACGGTGCGCGACCGACCAGGTCGGGGATGAGGGTGGTCGATCCCCAGGCGTACGCCCGCGGATCGTTCGTCAACGGAACGAGCATGGATCCAGCGTAGACGGCGTGCCTGCGACGGCCGTTCCCGCGAGATCCCGCACGGGGTCGGGGGTAGCCTGTGATGCGATGGCCGTCCACTCGAAGCACCCGGCGTCGGCGCCGCCGGCTCCCCCGGTCCGTGAGAAGACGGGGCACCTCATGCTGCGCGGATGGTGCATCTTCGTGATGTTCATGTCCCTGTCGGGCACGGCCTGGGTGCACGCGTTCGGCGAGCTGACCGCCGCGGCCATCACGATCGCGGGCGGCATCCTGTCGGTCATCCTGTGG
This sequence comes from Microbacterium sp. NPDC056003, assembly GCF_042274785.1. Lineage (NCBI taxonomy): Bacteria > Bacillati > Actinomycetota > Actinomycetes > Micrococcales > Microbacteriaceae > Microbacterium > Microbacterium sp. NPDC056003. Next base: position 293,218 of record NZ_JBHJXQ010000003.1, read on the forward strand.
TTCGTCATCCGTCCGCCGGTGCACTGGCAGCGCCTGCCGTGGTTCGTCGTCGCCTACGTCGCGTGCGCGACGCTCTCACTCGTCTGGTCCGCGTGGCCGCAGACGACGGCGCTCACCCTTCTGCTGCTGTGGATCACGACCATCCAGGCGCTCTTCGTCGGCAGTGTGCTCACCTGGCGCGAGCTCGTGAGGGCCGCGGCATCCGCTCTCAAATGGGTGATCGCCCTGTCGATCGTGTTCGAGCTGTGGGTGGCGGTCTTCGTGCAGGCCCCGGTCCTGCCGGGCTTCGTCGTGGGCAAGGCCGATGACCCCATCGAGTACTGGTCGCGCAACAACCTCTTCGACTGGGGCGCGCGCATCCAGGGGATCATGGGCAACGCCAACCTGCTCGGGCCGGTGGCGCTCCTGGCGATCATCGTGTTCGCGATCCGCATCGCCGCGGGGGCACCCCGTCGCGCGCTGCTGTGGGCCTGGATCGCCGTGTCGGCGTACCTCTTCTACCGCGCCTCGTCCGCCACGGCGTACGTCGCCGCCGCCGGCGTGCTCGTGGTGCTGGCCACGGTGCTGCTGATGCGGCGCGCGCGGCGACCGGGTGAGCGCACGCGGTACTACATCGGCTACGCCGTGGTCGGTCTCGGCGGGCTGGCGGTGCTCTACTTCTTCCGCACCGCGATCTTCAGCGCGCTGGGCCGCGACTCCGACCTCACCGGACGCGAGGCGATCTGGGAGAAGGTGCTCGAGCGGGCGTCCGAGCGCCCGTGGGTCGGCTGGGGCTACGCGACGCCGTGGGCGCCGTGGGATCCTGCGTTCGACGGCTGGATCATCGACCACGGCCAGACCGTGCTGCAGGCCCACAACATGTGGGTCGACATCCGGATGCAGCTGGGCATCGTCGGCGTCGTCCTGCTCGGTCTGCTCTACCTCGCCTTCATCTGGCGCTCGTGGTTCTTCGCGGTCGACCGGCCGCGCTGGGACCTGCGCGACGACCGGCCGTATTCGTCGCTCACGCTCCTGCCGACGCTGGTCGGGGCGATCGTGCTGGTGCAGGGCCTCGCCGAGTCCTCTCCCCTGCTGCTGTGGGGATGGCTGTTCGTCGTGATGCTCGGCTCCAAGATCAAGCAGTCGCCGCACGTCGGCGAAGGCCCCGCCGAGCAGAGTGCGGCGATCGAGCGCGGCGAACCCGAGAAGCAGGAGTCGTGACGGTGCCGCCGGCTCGGCCCGGCCACGCCGGCTGGCTGAGCACGCTGCTGGGCTCGGCGTCGTTCGCGCGCGCCTACACGCTCTCGGTCCTCGGCGCTGTCTTCGCCTCGTTCGCGGTCGAGCGGCTCGCCGGCCGCGTGACCTACATCACGATCATCGCGGGGCTGTGCGTGATCGGCGCGGGCGTGCTCATCGTGCGCCGGCAGGAGATCTCGCTGGTCCGCCTCGTGCCCACGACACTCGTCGTCCTCGTCGGGTGGTCGCTGATCAGCGTGTTCTGGAGCACGGATGCCGCGACCTCGTTCCTGAGCTGGATCACCACCGCCGCGCTCGCGTTCCTCGCGATCGTGATCGGCCACATCCGTGACACGCTGCAGACCGCGCGCGCGCTCGGCGACGTCCTGCGCGTCCTGCTCGCCGTCTCGCTGGGCGTCGAGGTGCTGTCCGGCGTCCTGCTCGATCTCCCCTTCCGATTCCTCGGGATTCAGGGCAACCTCGCCCAGCTCGGTCCGGTGCAGGGCATCTTCGGCACCCGCAACATGCTCGGGTTCGTGGCCGTCCTCGCGCTCATCACCTTCCTGATCGAGTGGCGCACGCAGTCCGTGCGTCCCGGCGTCTCCATCGCCTCGGTCGTGCTCGCCGGCGGTCTTGCGGCGCTGAGCGACTCCCCCACCGTGCTCGTGCTGGCGGTCGGTGTCGGGCTGGCGGTCGGCGCGCTCGCGTGGGTGCGGCACACCCGGCCCGAGCATCGCGGCGCCCTGCAGCTCGCGCTCGGTGCAGCCGTCGTGATCGGCGTCGCCGTCGGATACTTCGCGCGGCACCCGATCATCGCGTGGCTCGGCGCCGGCACCGACTTCTCGATGCGCGTCGACCTGTGGAACGTCATGGTCGACCTGGTGCGCTCGCGACCGGTGCAGGGCTGGGGCTGGTACGGCGCCTGGGCGCCGGCCGAGCAGCCCTTCAGCTTCATCAACTACTTCCTCGAGTCGGCGCACGCCACCGGCCTGAACGCGTACTTCGACGTGCTCCTCCAGTTGGGCTGGATGGGACTGATCCTGTTCATCGCACTCGCCGCCACCGCCCTCGTGCGCTCATGGCTGGCCGCGAGCGAACGCCGCTCGGTCATCTACGCGTGGACGCCGCTCATCCTCATCGCCCTGCTCATCGACTCGATGTTCGAGAGCTTCACGCTGGCGGGCATCGGCTGGCTGATGCTCGTGCTCTGCGCGGTGCGCGCCGGGCTGTCGCGGTCGTGGCGCGAGCGCATCGACGCCGCCTCCGAGACGTCCGGGCTGCCGCACGACGACGAGCGCCTCTGACGCACCGCACGAGCCTGGGCGCCCAGGGAGCCGGGGGATCGGCAGGGTAAGCTTCACTCTCGGCCCGACGCCTCGCGCCAGCCTGCAATACGGGAGCTCCTCACGTGACCCACATCCTTCAGAACGTCGTCTTCCCGACGGATCGCGATCCCGACCTCCTCCCCCTGTATGTCGACCCCGAGACGTGGTCGGTCATCGACGAGGAGCCCGTGCGCGTGTCGAGCCGGGCGCACCTGGGGAACATCCTCGGACGTACGTCCGCCCGCATCCTCGCCGGCCGTCGCGTGTCGTTCGGCACGTACTTCAACGCCTTCCCCGCCGCGTACTGGCAGCACTGGACCACGGTCCGGGAGGTGCGCCTGACCGTTCGCACGGTCGGCCCGGCGACGATCCTCGTGTACCGGTCGAACGGCTCCGGCGTCCGTCAGCGCATCGACACGCAGGAGGTCGACGGCGCCGCCGCGACGACCTTCGACCTCGTCCTCGATCAGTACAGCGACGGCGGGTTCATCTGGTTCGACATCGTCGCCGACGAGAAGAACGCGCTCTTCGAGGGCGCTGAGTGGTCGACCGAGCAGGAGCCGGCGCGCACAGGCAAGGCATCCATCGGCATCACCACGTTCAACAAGCCCGACTACTGCGTCTGGACGCTCACCAACCTGTCGGAGTCGCCCGACGTGCTCGAGCTCGTCGACCGCATCTTCATCGTCGACCAGGGTGACCGTCGGGTCGACGCGCAGCCCGGGTTCCCGGCGGTGGCCGAAGCGCTCGGCGAGACCCTCGAGATCGTGACGCAGCCGAACCTCGGCGGATCGGGCGGCTTCGCGCGCGTCATGGCCGAGAGCCTCGCGCGCCCCGACACCGAGTTCGTGCAGCTGATGGACGACGACGTGCGCCTCGAGCCCGAATCCGTGCGCCGGTCGATCATCTTCTCGCGCTTCGCCACCGTCCCCACCATTGTCGGCGCGCACATGTTCGACCTGCTCGATCGGCCGAAGCTCCACGCGTGGGCCGAGGTGGTCGACGAGGAGCCGTTCATGTGGCGTGCCCTCTACCAGGAGAAGCTGCCGCACGACTTCAGCGTGGCCAACCTCCGGCAGACGCCGATGCTGCACATGCGCCTCGACGCCGACTACAACGGCTGGTGGATGTGCAGCATCCCGGTCACGGTGATCCGCGAGGTCGGCCTCCCCCTCCCCGCCTTCATCAAGTGGGACGACGCGGAGTTCTGCCTGCGCGCACGCGAGGCGGGCTACCCGACCGTGTCGATGCCCGGCGTCGCGCTCTGGCACGTGTCGTGGGTGGGCAAGGACGATTCGATCGACTGGCAGGCGTACTTCCACGCGCGCAATCGCATCGTGGCGGGTCTGCTGCACTCGCAGGTCCCCCGCGGCGGCACGCTCATCCGCCACAGCCGCCGGATGGACCTGAAGCACCTGATGATGATGCAGTACTACCCGGTCGCGCTGCGGCACCGAGCGCTCAACGACGTCCTGTCCGGCCCCGAGCACATGCGGGCGAACCTGGCCACCGCGATGCCTGCCGCCCGAGCGCTCGCGGCCGACTTCGCCGAGACCGTGATCTACAAGGATGCCGGCGTGCCGTTGCGCTCGCGCCGCGGCCGCGTGGTCTTCAAGCGACTCTCGGTCCACAAGCTCGACAACCCGACCGGCCTGCGCCTGCGGTGGTTCACCCTGTCGACGCTCGTCTCCCACTGGTTCCACGCGCCGCGACCCGAGAACGTCGCCGAGCCCGAGGTGGAGTTCGGCAAGGGCGACGCGCACTGGTGGCGCATCCCTCGCTACGACAGCGCGCTCGTGAGCGCGGCCGACGGTTCGGGCAAGAACGTCTACACCCGCGACCGCCGGCAGTTCCGGCGCATGCTGCTCGAGAGCTTCCGGCTGCACCGGCGCCTGCGCCGCGAGTGGCCCAGGCTCGCCGCGCGCTACCGCGCCGCCGCGGCAGATCTCACCTCGCTCGCCGCGTGGGAGCGCACCTTCGAGGAGTCCCGTTGACCCAGCCGAACGATCCCACCAGCGAGCCGTTCGACCCGGCGTCGGCGACGATCGCGATCGTCACCTTCAACCGCTCGGCGCTGCTCACCCGACTGCTCACCAGCATCGGCCAGATGGACCCCCGCCCCGGTCACGTCGTCGTGATCGACAACGCGTCCTCCGACGACACGACGGACGTCGTGGAGTCGTTCCGCGAACGGCTCGGCGCGACGCTCGTCTACCGCCGCATGGAGAAGAACACCGGCGGGTCCGGCGGATTCAGCGAGGGGATGCGCGTCGCCTTCGAGCTCGGGTCGGAGTGGATCTGGCTCATGGACGACGACGTCGAGGTGATCCCCGACGGCCTGGCGAAGATGGGGACGTGGGCGCCGCGCTTCAAGAGCATTCAGGGCCGCCGCTACGACTACGACGGCAGCGAGTTCTACTGGCAGTACCGCCTGTCGATCCCGTTCGGCATCCCGATCCCGTTCGCTCCCGCCGGCTTCGACGAGTCGCGGTACCGCGAGATGAACTCCGGATGCTTCGAGGGCATGTTCATCCATCGCGACATCGTCGCGCAGATCGGCCTGCCCGATCCCCGGTTCTTCATCTACTGGGACGACTCGATCTACGGCTGGCTGGCGTCACGGCGCACCACCGCGGTCATCGTGGACGAGTTCGTGCTGCGCCGCACGCGGGAGATCAAGCAGTGGGACATGGGCGTGCGCCACCTCAACGCCTCGAGCGACGCCTACCGGTACTACATCATGCGCAACCGCGGCTACATGAAGCACTACTTCATCGCGAACGACGCGTACCGCCCGGTGCGATTCTGGCTGGGCTCGGGCCTCACCTTCGCCAAGGAGCTGATCCGCCTCGTGTTCGTTGAACGCAAGGTGCGCGGCACGAGCAACCTCTTCCGCGGGATCCGCGACGGCCGTCGCATCGCCCGCGACACCTCGTGGACGCCGATGCCGCCGCTCGCCGCCGCGGACGCCCCGGGCGGTCAGCCGGCGTTGTAGTCGGCGTTGTACCGGTCGAGGACTTCGCCGACGGGCGCGTCCAGCGCGAGGCGCCCCTTGTCGAGGTAGAGGCCGCGCGTGCAGAAGCGCCGCAGGTCGCGCTCGTTGTGGCTGACGAAGAACAGCGTGCGACCCTCGGCCAGCAGTTCGTCGATGCGCGTGTAGCACTTCTCCCGGAACGCCTTGTCGCCGACCGCGAGCACCTCGTCGACGAGCAGGATCGGCTCTTCCAGCTGCGAGACCACGGCGAACGCGAGGCGCACCTTCATGCCGTTGGAGAGGTGCTTGTAGGGGGTGTCGACGAAGTCCTGCAGCTCGGCGAAGTCGATGATGCCGTCGAACCGCCGCGAGACCTCGGCCCGCGGCATCCCGTGCAGGCCCGCCGTCAGGCGGACGTTCTCGCGCACCGTCAGATCGCCGACGAAGCCGCCCGTGATCTCGATCAGCGGGGCGACGCCACCGTGGACGGTGACGCTGCCCTCGTCCTGGATGAGGACGCCCGCGACCATCTTCAGCAGCGTGCTCTTGCCCTGACCGTTGCGACCGACCACGCCGATGGACTCGCCGGGACGCACGTCGAAGCTGACGTTCCGCAGAGCCCAGAACTCGCCCGGCTTCGACCGGCGCGACGAGTCGGCGAACAGATCCTTGATGCTGCGGCGTCCGCGCCGGTTCCGGCGGAACCGCACACCGAGATCCTTCACCTCGATGGCGAGATCGGATGCCGACATCACAGCTCCTTCAGGAGGGGGCGCTCGAGCCGGCGGAACACGAGCAGGCCCAGGGCGAGGATCAGGAACGAGATCACCGCGCCGATGCCGATGACCCACGGGTCCCACTCCTCCGGGAAGAACCCGACGCGGTAGAGCGCGAAGATGCCGGACAGCGGGTTGAAGGCGGCCAGGGTCTCGAACACCCCGGGAAGATCGGAGACGCCGTAGATGACGGGGGATGCGTAGAACAGGGCCCGGAGGATGAGCTTCGTGGTGCGCTCGAGGTCGGTCCAGATCACGCAGAGCGGGGCCACGAGCAGCCCCAGGCCGACGAGCAGCACCGCCTGCAGCACCACGGCCACGGGGAACAGGAGCAGTCCCCAGGTGAGCTCGACCGGGGTGTCGCCGAACGAGGCGACCACGACGAACAGCACGAGCACCGGCAGCGAGCACAGGAACTCGATGCCCTTGGACAGCACGATGCGGTTGACCCAGATCGAGCGCGGGATCGCGGTCGAGCGGACGAGCCGGGCGTCCTTGCTGAACGCGCGTGTGAAGTCGGACACCGCGGCGTTGAACCACACCCAGGGAAGCAGCGCCGTGATGAGGAAGACGATGTAGGGCTCGTGACCGACGGTCCGCTGGAAGATCTGCGTGAAGACGAACCAGTAGATCGCGCTCATGACGAGCGGATCGAGCACGGACCACAGGTAGCCGAGCGCGCTCGTCGAGTAGCGGACCTTCAGGTCGCGCCCGGACAGCAGCCACAGCGAGTGGAGATATCGCCTCGGCGATCCGGGGGCGCCGACAGCCGCGGTGGTCACGATGCGAGTCTAGGGCCGGGGCTCAGGCGAGCTGGTTGTTCCACATGGACAGCGCCGAGCCGATGGCCATGTGCATGTCCAGGTACTGGTACGTTCCGAGCCGTCCGCCGAACAGGACGCCATGCTCGCCCTTGGCGAGCTCGCGGTAGGCGATGAGCCCCGCGCGGTCGTCGGGGGTGTTCACCGGGTAGTACGGCTCGTCCTCGCGTGTCGCGAAGCGCGAGAACTCGCGCATGATGACGGTCTTGTCGGACGGGTAGCGGTCGGCTCGCTCCGGGTGGAAGTGCTTGAACTCGTGGATGCGGGTGTACGGGACGTCGGCGTCGGCGTAGTTCATCACCGACGTGCCCTGGAAGTCGCCCACCTCGAGCACCTCCTGCTCGAAGTCGAGCGTCCGCCAGGACAGCGCGCCTTCGGCGTAGTCGAAGTAGCGGTCGACCGGGCCGGTGTAGACGATCGGCAGCTGCCCGACGGTCGCCGTCTTGTGGAAGGGCTGCGAGTCGTCGAAGAAGTCGGTGTCGAGGCGCACCTCGATGTTCGGGTGGTCGGCCATCCGCTCGAGCCACGCCGTGTAGCCGTCGGTCGGCAGACCCTCCCACGTGTCGTTGAAGTAGCGGTTGTCGTAGGTGTAGCGCACCGGCAGCCGGCTGATGATCTCGGCAGGCAGGTCCTTCGGGTCGGTCTGCCACTGCTTCGCGGTGTAGTCGCGGATGAACGCCTCGTAGAGCGGCCGCCCGATCAGGGCGATGCCCTTCTCCTCGAGGTTCGCCGCGTCCTTCGCGTCGAACTCGCCGGCGAGCTCGTGCACGAGCGCGCGCGCCTCGTCGGGCGAGTAGGCGGCCTGGAAGAACTGGTTGATGGTGCCGAGGTTGATCGGCAGCGGGAACACGACGCCCTTGTGGTTGGTGTAGACGCGGTGGACGTAGTCCGTGAACCTCGTGAACCGGTTGACGTACTCCCACACCCCCGGGTTGGACGTGTGGAAGAGGTGAGCCCCGTAGCGGTGCACCTCGATGCCCGTCGTCGCCTCGTCCTCGCTGTACGCGTTGCCGCCGAGGTGGGGCCGGCGATCGATCACCGTCACCTTGCGACCGGATGCCGCGGCCCGCTCCGCGATCGTGAGGCCGAAGAACCCGGAGCCGACGACGAGAAGATCCATGCGGTTGTGCGCTTTCGTGAGACGGGGTGCCGCAGACACGGCGACGCGGCGGGCAGAAGGCCACACCGCGCAGGTGCAGTTTACCGGGACGCCCTTGGCCGTCCCTGAACGCGCAGAAGGTGAGAGGCGGGTAATTTAGCGATCTCCCACCCCGGGATGCACGCGAAACGCCCGTGTCGGAGAGATTCGTCCCCCAAAAAGGGGACACGTCCCGGCTATTGGTCCGACCGACCTCTCGGCTACCGTGAGGGGCAAGCGTTGCTCCGAGCGCCCGGGCGTCCCCAAGCCCTGCATATGTACGACCCAGCGTACGAAGGAGGGCCGTTATGCGCGCCCGAACCCTGTCCATCCTCCTGCCCGTCATCCTCATCGTGGGAGCGGGCGTCGCGACCGCCGCACCCGCCCACGCCGCCACCGGCGACGCAGCGAAGGTCTTCAGCCAGACGAACGCCCAGCGCGCGAAGGCCGGCGTCAAGCCGCTCATCTCCGACCCCGCACTCGACAAGGCGGCCGCCGAGTGGGCCCGGGCACTCGCGAGGTCGTGCACCTTCAAGCACAGCACCGCGACGTGGCGAGCCCAGCGCGTCGCGAAGGCGGGCTGGTCGGCGACGGGCGAGAACATCGCTGCCGGCTATTCCGTCAGCGCGGTCGTCGGTGCATGGATGGCCTCACCAGGACACAAGGCGAACATCCTCGACAAGCGATACACGGGTGTCGGGATCGGCTATGCGAAGGGAACCTGCCACTCGTCGTACTGGGTGCAGATCTTCGGCTGGACGAAGACCGCGGCGCCCGCCGGCGCCGGTGACGTCAGCGGCGATCTCAACGCCGACGTGGTCGCCCAGACCTCTGACGGGGGCGTTCTGGTCTACCGCGGCAACGGCAAGGGCGGCTGGAACGGCTCCGTGACGGCGAGCAAGGGCTGGGCGCCGGACGACAAGCTGGTCACGCTCGGCGACTTCACCGGCGACGGGATCAACGACCTCGGCAGGGTGGGGAAGGACGGCGTCTTCGAGCTGCTCAAAGGCACCGGCGCCGGCAAATACGCCTCACCGGCCGCCATCGGCACCGGATGGGGCGGTTACCGCCGCGTCATCGGCGGGCTCGACGTCGACGGCGATCGCCGCCCCGATGTCCTCGCGGTGAACTCCTCCGGTGCGCTCATCCTCCACCGCGGCAGCGGCTCGGGCACATTCACGGGGAAGGCGCGGACCGTCGGGAAGGGCTGGGGAAGCATGACCGCGATCCTTTACGCCGGCGACTTCAACGGCGACACCCGCGGCGACCTGATCGCCCGCAAGAAGGACGGAACCCTGTGGCTCTACCCGACCACCGGGACCGGTTCGTTCGGCACCGCCAAGCGCATCGGCACGGGGTGGGGCTCGATGACGGCGGTCTTCAGCCCCGGCGACTTCGACGGCTCGGGCAAGCCCGACGTCCTCGCACGTCGCAGCGACGGGAAGCTCGTTCTCTACCGCGGCAACGGCAAGGGCGGGTGGGGCACGGTCTCGGTCATCGGCAGCGGCTGGACGAAATTCGTCGGCATCGGCTGACGGTCCGTCCTCGTGGGCGCGGCGTCAGGACGCTGCGCCCACCACGATGCGCGGCGTCAGGACGCTGCGCCCACCACGATGCGCGGCGTCAGGACGCTGCGCCCACCACGATGCGCGGCGTGCCCGTCCAGACAGCGGCGTCCGTCGCATTGCGGCCGTCGACGATCAAGCGGATGCCGGGCAGGTCGGCCGGGGTGACCGAGCGGTACTCCGCGTGGTCGGTCTGCAGGATCGCCAGATCGACCTCCTCACCGAGGGCGTAGGGCTCGAAGCCCAGAGCGCGCAGTTCGTCGTCGGTGTAGAGCGGGTCGTGGACGCGCACCTCGGCCCCGCGGGACTTCAGCGCCTCGACAGTGGGGAACACGCCTGAGAACGCGGTCTCCTTGACGCCGCCGCGGTAGGCCGCGCCGAGCACGACGGCACGCGTGCCGTCAAGCGAGCCGAGGATGCCGGCGGCCTGGCCCACGAGGCGCTCGGGCATTGAGGCGTTGAGGAGACGCGCGGTGCGGACGATGTCGGCGTCGGGGTCGGTCGACAGGTACAGGCGCGGGTAGACCGGGATGCAGTGGCCGCCGACGGCGATGCCCGGGCGATGGATGTGGCTGTAAGGCTGCGAGTTGCAGGCCTCGATGACCTGGTACACGTCGATGCCGTGCTCGGCCGCGAACAGGCCGAACTGGTTGGCGAGCCCGATGTTGACGTCGCGGTAGGTCGTCTCGGCGAGCTTGGCCATCTCGGACGCCTCGGCGCTGCCGAGGTCCCACACACCGTTCGGACGCGGCAGGTCGTCGCGCTCGTCGAACTGCAGCACGGCCTCGTAGAACTCGCGTGCCCGCTGGGCCCCGGCCTCGGACAGGCCGCCGATGAGCTTGGGGTACTTGCGCAGATCGGCGAAGACGCGGCCCGTGAGCACGCGCTCGGGAGAGAAGACGAGGTGGAAGTCGGTCCCCTCGGTGAGACCCGAGCCCTCCTCGAGCATCGGCTTCCAGCGACCACGGGTCGTGCCGACGGGGAGCGTCGTCTCGTACGACACGAGCGTGCCCGGCGTCAGGTGCTCCGCAAGCGACCGGGTGGCGGCATCCATCCACGCGAAATCGGGTTCCCACGTGGTGTCGTTGACGAAGAGCGGCACCACGAGCACGACGGCGTCGGCGTCGGGGATGGCCTCGGCGTAGTCGGTGGTCGCGCGCAGGCGGCCGGCGGGGACGAGCTCGGACAGCTTCTCCTGCAGATGCGCCTCGCCTGGGAACGGCTCGAGGCCGGCGTTGATGGTCTCGACCGCCTTCGCGTTGACATCGACGCCGATCACCTCGTGACCGGAGTCGGCGAACTGGACGGCGAGGGGAAGACCGATCTTTCCGAGGGCCACGACGGCGATGCGCATGGATTCCAGTCTAGGTGAGCCCAGGACCGCCGAGAGGCGCGCGTGGTCGGCACCCACAACGAGCGGACGGTCGCTGCCGCCGCGCACGAGCGGCGTCAGGACGACGCGTCGCCCGCAGGGTTCTGAAGCGCCCGGATGACCCGCTCCGCCGCGTGCCCATCGCCGTAAGGGGCCGCCTGGGTGTCCACCGGCCGTGGGCGGGTCACTGCGGCGGCGATCTCCTCCGCCGTGTTCGCCAGGACGTTCCATCCCAGGTCGACGGTCTCGACCCACTCGGTCTCGGTGCGCACCGTGGTGCAGGGAACGCGCAGGAGGAACGCCTCCTTCTGCAACCCGCCGGAGTCGGTCACGACGCCGGCGCTCGACAGCGCCGCGGCGATGAGATCGGCGTAGGCGAGCGGTGCGTGCGCGATCAGTGAGCCCTGCGTGAGAGCGATGCCGTGCGCTGCCGCCTTCGCTACGACGCGCGGGTGGGCGAGGAGGACGACGGGCTTGTCGAGCGCAGCGAGACCGGCCGCGACCTCGGCGAGACGCGCGGGGTCGTCGGTGTTCTCGGCGCGGTGGATGGTCGCCACATAGAACCCACCCGTCTCCACGCCGAGCTCCTGCATGAGCGCCGACGGCGCGTCGGCGATCTCGTCGCGAACCTCGAACAGCACGTCGGTCATGACGTCGCCGACCAGGACCGTGCGTGACGCCAGGCCCTCGGCCGCGAGGTGGTCGACGGCGACCGCGGTCGGGGCCAGCAGCAGATCAGCGGCGTGATCGGTCATCACCCGGTTGTGCTCCTCGGGCATGCGCCGGTTGAAGCTGCGCAGGCCCGCTTCGAGGTGCGCGACGGGGATGTGCATCTTCACCGCGCTCAGCGCCGCGGCCACGGTCGAGTTGGTGTCGCCGTAGACGAGGACCCAGTCGGGCCGATGCTCGTCGAACACGGCGTCGAGCGCGGCCAGCATCGCGCCGGTCTGCACTCCGTGCGATCCGCTGCCGACGCCCAGGTGCACGTCAGGTGCGCCGATGCCCAGATCATCGAAGAAGACGTCGGACAGCATCGGGTCGTAGTGCTGTCCCGTGTGCACGATCACGTGCTGGACCCCGGCCGCCTGCGCGGCTTTGTGGATCGGGGCGAGCTTGACGAACTGCGGGCGTGCCCCGACGACGCTGACGATCTTCACGGTCAGCCAGTGTACGTGGCGCACCGCACGCGTGCCCGCGTGCGGCACGGCCGGCCGCAGCTCACCGCTTACGATGGATCGAGTACCGCACGAGAGAGCGAGCCGCAGCGCCGTGACCGACACCACACCGTCCGAGAGCACGGAGGACGCCCCCCGTCCGCATCTGCTCTACGTCGCGTGGGGCTTCCCTCCCTGCCGGGGCAGCGGCGTCTACCGCGCATGGGCGACGGCGAACGCGTTCGCGGCCGCCGGGTGGGACGTCACCGTGCTCACCGTGCCGCGTGAGGTGTTCACGCTGTCGACCGGCGTCGACGAGTCGCTCGAGCGCACCGTGGACCCGCGCATCGAGATCGTGCGCGTACCCTTCGACTCCGCGGCGTTCCAGAACGACCTCCGGCGCTGGCCGTGGCTGCGCGCGACCGCCCCCGAGCTGTGGAACGTCCTGAACGCCCGCAAGGAGCAGCGCACCTTCCCGGAGCGCACCTACGGCCTGTGGCGGCCGGCACTCGAGGCCGCCGCGCTCGACGTGCACGCGCGGCATCCGGTCGACCTCGTCCTCGGCACCGCGAACCCGCACGTGGACTTCACACCCGGTCTGCGCCTGCACCGCGATCACGGCATCCCCTATGTCATGGACTACCGCGACGCGTGGCAGCTCGACGTGTTCACCGGCGCACGCCTCAGCGCAGCCGACAGCGCAGTGGCGGAGTGGGAGCGTGAGCTGATCGCCGACGCCCACGCGGTGTGGTTCGTCAACGAGCCGATCCTCCGCTGGCACGCCGAGCTGTACCCGGAGGCGGCTGATCGATTCCGCGTCGTCTCGAACGGCTACGACAGCGCTCCCGATGACCACCCCGGATCCACCGAAGGCGACGGACTGGTCTTCGGGTATCTGGGCACGATCTCATCCGCCGTTCCGATCGACCGTCTCGTCGAAGGCTGGAAGGTCGCCCGCAGCCGTTCGCCGCTCGTCGCCGCCTCGCGCATCGAGCTGTGGGGCCATCTCAACCACGTCGGCACCCCCAACGAGGCCGTGTCCCGCCAGATGGCCGGCTTCGCCGAGAACGGCATCGCGTACCGGGGCCCGGTGCCGAAGCAGCAAGTCGGTCACGTCTACTCGCGGTTCGACGCGCTTCTGCTTGTCCTGGGCACGGGTCGATACGTCACGAGCGGCAAGGTCTTCGAGTACGCCGCCACCGGCCTGCCGATCGTCTCGGTCCACGACCCGGGTAACGCCGCGAGCGACGTCCTCCGCGACGCGCCGGCATGGTACCCGGTGGCCTCCATCGACAGTCCCGACGCCATCGCGGATGCTCTGATCGCCGCGGCCGAGCGCGCGAAGGCCCAGCTGCCCGAGGAGCGCGCGGCCGCGCGGGTCTGGGCAGGGCAGTTCCAGCGCGCGCGCCAGCTCGATCCGCAGATCGCCGCGTTGCACGCATTCGTCGAGCAACGGAAGGTCGCACGATGAAGGTCGTGGTCTTCGCCCCGTCAGGTGCCGTCGCGTCAGCCCTCGATCAGCTGCCGCTCGGCGACGGCGACGACGTGCTGGTCGTCGCGGGCGGTCCGCCCGACACCGTCGCCGGCGTGCGCACCGTGATCCTCACGCCCTCGCTTCGCGCGGCCACGCGCTGGGCCGGTGCGGCGCTGGGCGGGTCGGTCGCGGGCCGCAACCTCCTGCGCCTGACACCGCTCGACCCGGGACGGCGTTTCGCAGGGGCGACGCGACGTGCCGGCCGGCTGCGGACGGAGCTCGCGGAGGCCGACCTCATCGTCGCACTCGAGCGCGACGGGATCCTCGCCGCGTGGCACGCGGCCCGCCGCGCCGGCGCCCATGCGCACGCCGTCTACGGTGTGCCGGCCGCGCAGGGTCGGATGGCGGAGGGCCGAGCCGCGCACGCGGACTGACTCGCGCGGCCCTCCCCGCCGGATGCCGGCGGCGGCTTGCGCTCAGGCGGAGGCGAGGCGTGTGAGGATGCCCTCCTGCACCGCCACGTCGGCCTCCGACGACAGAAGCTCCGCCACGCCGTTCGCGTTCTGCTTGAATCGCCGAACGTCATCGGGTGACAGCCCACGCAGTGTGCGGGCCAGATCGGCGGCGGAGTAGTCCGCCGTGATGGCGCCGAGGTCGTGGCGGCGGATGAGGCGATCGGTCTCGACGGACGGTCCGAACACGATCCCCAGGCGGGCCTGAACGAAGTCGAAGAACTTGTTCGGGAGCATCAGCCGGTGGTTCGGGGTGTGCGGGGGAAGGATGAACACGCCGAGGTCGTAGGCGTTGAGGGCGTCCGGTAGGTCGTCCGGCGCCACGGGCGGATGAAGCGTGGTCCGGGGGCTGGCCTGGATGCGGTCGACGAGGCGCTGCCAGTACTTGTCGCCCTGGCGGGACGGGATCAGGAACAGGTCCAGGGAGTACGCGTCACCGAGCAGATCGACCGCGTCGATGATCGCCTCGATGTTCCGCCCGGGGACAGCGCCGCCGCTGTGGACGAGCCTGATCCGGTCGGCGGCGAGAGGCGACGGAGAGAGGTCGGGCCGATACGCGATCGCGTTGCGCACGATGTCCATGCGCACCCCGAAGCGCTCCTCGTACATGGTCGCGATCGACTGGTTCACCGTCGTGCTCGCATCGATCCGCGGGAGGTACGTGCGGCACACCCAGTCCATGAACGGCGCCACCAGCAGCCGCCACGACAGTACGTGAGAGCGCTCTGCCGGCGCCCACTCGTGCAGGTCGCACCAGATGCGCGGAGCGCCGGCCACGACACTCGCGAGCGGCAGCGCGCGGGCCTCGTTCGCGACGACGATGTCGAACTCACGGCCAGCCAGCAGCGCCCGCCCCGCCCGCACGGCGGGGGCGTCGAGCGCCACCGATCGATAGCGTCGCAGGCCGAGTTTCAGCACGCCCGGGATCGTCTGCGGAAGCGAAGGCAGCGCGCTGTCGATCTGCAGGTGATCGTGCGCGGCGTCGGGCCGCTCCCCGTACGACAGCGTGGTGACCTCGCCATGCCGGGCGAGCACGTCGAGCTGCCGCAGCACGCGCGCGTCGGCGCGGATGTCGGAGAAGGAGATGCAGAGGATCCGCGGGCGCGGGCTGTCGTTCACGGGCATGTCCAGAGGATCTTGTCGCGCGTCGCGACGACGGGAAGGGCGGTCGCGGACCAGGTCGAAGCCTATCAGCGGGAGGCGTGGCGACCCGCCGAGTCCCCGAGGAGGAACTCCCGCATCGCGCGCGCCGATTCTGCTCCGTCGTGCACCGCGTCGACGAACGCGGGACCTGCCGCGGCGACGGCGGCCCAGCGCGCCGGGTCTGAGACGATCTCGCGGATGCGGGGTCCGACCTCATCGATGCGGGTCTCGATGAGCGGCAGCTCGTGCCCGGTCAGGCGTTCGACAGTGCGGCGGACATCGGCGTGGACGTGCCCGATCACGAGCCGGCCCGCAGCCATCGCCTCGCACGCCGCGACACCGTAGTCGCCGATGCGGAACTGGTCGAGGACGATGTCGGCCTGGCGGTACACGTCCGGCATCTGCTCGGCGGGGATGCGCTCGAGCCGACGGTACACGATGAGTCCCTCGCGCTCCAGGGCCGCGAGCTGCTCGTCGACCTGCGGGCCGCCCTTCAGCGGCGAGTTGCTCGGCACGTAGGCCACGACCGGCACGCCGCCCGTGAGCGGCGGGTGTTCGGCACGCCAGCGCGCGGGGTCGACGACCACAGGGAGCCACCGCGATCGCGGCACGTCGAGGAGGCCGGGCGTCGATACGAAGACCGGGAAGTCCGAGTCCTCGATCATGCGACGATGAGCGCGGGCGTTGGACTCCAGGATCCTCGTGGAGTCCGCCGGGTACGCGCCACGCGCACCGAACGGCGAGTCCTGCTCCCACGCGGCGTGCGCGCTGGGCAGGCGGATGTCGCTGCCGTGCCAGAGCAGCGCCACGCGGACGCCGTGCCGCTCGGTGTCGCGGGCGACCTGAACGGGGGTCCGGCCCGGGTCGGTGCCGTAGAGGTAACGACCGGATTCGAGCATGGCGTGGGTGAACCCGCCGAGCACCGCGTGGCGCTGCCTGCGCTGCCAGCCGCGCGCGAACAGAAAGGCCCCCTCGGGAACCGACGTGTCGGCCGGGAACCCGAAGGCCGCCATCCCCGTACTGGTGGTCTCGAGGTTGGCCGCACCGACCCCCGGAAGCGTCTCGGCGGCGCGGGCCCAGCGGAAGCCTTGACCAGCCGAGTTCACCGGCGCGATCAGCAGCCGCACGTCGCCGGCGGGCGCCTCCGAGACCGGCAGCGGATGGACGCGCCAGCCCAGCCTTCCGGGCAGGATCCGCCCGAGCACCGGGTCGGGCACCAGCGCCAGCACCGCGCGGGCAGCGCGGACCGCGAGGCGCCGCACCGTCGTCCCGCCCCTCACGCGAGCCCGGCGAGTCGCGCTTGGTGCGCGAAGTCGGGGTTCTCGGCCACGACCTCGTCGAACGTCCCCTGCGCGGCGACCGCGCCGTCGCTGAGGAAGAGGATCTGGTCCGATTCGCGGATCGTGCTCAGCCGGTGCGCGACGGCGATCACCGTCACGTCGCCGCGGAGCCCGCGGATCGCCTCGGCCACGTCGGACTCCGTCTTCGTGTCGAGGGCGCTCGTCGCCTCGTCGAGCACGAGGATGAGGGGATCGGAGTAGAGCGCCCGGGCGATGCCGAGGCGCTGGCGCTGGCCGCCCGAGAGACTGAGCCCGCGCTCTCCCACGCGCGTGTCGAGTCCGTCAGCCCGCCCCTCGATGACGCTCCACAGCTGGGCACGCCGTGCGACCTCTTCAACCCGTGCGCGGTCGTAGTCGTCGGTCCAGGTGAGGGCGATGTTCTGCGCGATGGTCCCGTCGAACAGCGTCACCTCCTGCGGTACGTAGCCCACGTGCTCACGCCAGGCCCGCAGCACGTCGGTGAGCGGCCGCTCGTCGATGCGGATCACCCCGGACGTCGGCGTGAGCAGGCCGAGGATGAGGTCGATGAGGGTGGACTTCCCCGCACCGGAGGCGCCGGCAATGCCGACGCTGCTGCCGAGCGGGATCTCGACCGAGACGTCGCGAAGAGCCGGGATGTCGCTGCCCGGGAAGGAGAAGGAGATGTCGTCGAGCTCCAGCTTCCGCGGAGCGGCCGGCAGCGGCTCACGCCCGAGCTCCTCGCGGTCGGCGTGGAACTTCTTGGATGCCTCGACATCGGCGATGACGAGTTCGATGTACGGGCCGGCGGTGACCGTCCGGGTGAGTACGGTCTGGAAGCCCGTCAGCGAGGGCACCAGGCGGAAGCCGGCGATGCCGAACAGGGCGACTGCCGAGATCGTGGCGTCCATGTCGCCGCCGTTGGCGATGTAGGCGGCGCCGCCCACCACGACGAATCCACCGATGATCGCCGCGTCGAAGATGAACCTCGGCACGGCCGAGAGGAAGCTCGCGTTGGCGCGCGCCTGCGAGGTCATGCGACGCGTCGCGCTCACGACGTCCGCCACTTCGTCCGCCTTGTCGCGCAGCGTGATCTCCTTGAGAGAGGCGATCATCCCCGAGATCAGGGCAGCCACGCGCAGCGACGAGTCCCGGGCGACGCGAGCGGCCTGGCGGGTCTTTCCCGTCAGCACGAGGTACTGGAGCAGCGCGATGCCGCCCAGGTACACGGTGGTGATGACGGCGGTGAGGGGCTGGGCGACGACGATGATCGCGACGACGCCGACCGCCGTCACGATCAGGCCGGGCAGTGTGGTCACCGGGAGGAGGAACCCGGCGACGACGTTGGCGATCGCGCTGTCGGTCATCGCGACGATCTGGGCGCTGTTGCGCGAGATCCGGTCGGTCCACGATGAGCGGATGTACGCGCCGAACAGCTCCTGTCCGACGGCCAGCTCGTAGGTGGCGAAGCGGCGGGTCGCGATCCACTGCAGCCAGACGTTGGCCGCCGACTTCGCGATGACCACGCCCGCCAGCACCAGGATGAGCCAGATGACCTGGTCCTGCGGGATCGCGCCCACCAGCGGCAGCTGGACGCCGCCGGCGACGGTGCCGGCCAGCACCACGGCCAGCGTCATGAGCGCCGCGACGTCGATGATGGCGAGCACCGCCGAGACGATCCCGAACACCAGGAGGAACCTGCTGGCCGATGCCGGAAGCAGCGGCAGCAGCCTTCGCAGGGTGCGAACGATCTGGACCATCGGTCAGAAGCGCACGGACTCGCCGGTGCGCGCCGAAGCCAGCGAGGCCTCGACGACGGCGAGGGTGCGCAGTCCCTGCTCCATGGTGACGACGTCGGTCGGCACACCGAGGACGGCGTCGCGGAAGGCCTCGTGCTCCACCCGCAGCGGCTCGCGCTTGGCGAACGCGTAGCGGGTGACGTCGCCCTCCGACACACCCCGGAACGACGACACCGACTCCCACTCGAGCGGGATGGTGCCGTTGGCGTAGAACGTGAGGTCTCCTGTCGACGTGTCGGCGACGAACGCGCCCTTCTCCCCCGTGACCACCGTGACCCGCTCCTTCATCGGGCTCAGCCAGTTCACGATGTTGTTGACGATGACGCCGGAGGCGGTGCGCCCGGTGATCGTGATCATGTCCTCGTGCTCGCGGCCGCTCTTGAAGGCCGTCTGGGCGAAGACGCGCTCGTAGTCGCTCTGCACCACCCAGGCGGTGAGGTCCACGTCGTGCGACGCGAGGTCCTTGGCCACTCCGACATCCGCGATGCGCGAGGGGAACGGCCCCTGCCGGCGCGTGACCACCTGGTACACCGCGCCGAGCTCGCCCGCTTCGATGCGACGGCGGAGCTCCTGCAGCGCGGGATTGAAGCGCTCGATGTGCCCCACCGCGCCGACGAGACCGGCGGCGGCGAACGCGTCGACCATGCGCTGCCCTGCCTCGACCGTGTCGGCGATGGGCTTCTCGACCAGCGTATGCACGCAGGCGTCCGCGAGCTTGAGCGCGGCCGCCTCGTGGAAGCGGGTCGGGACCGCGACGACGGCGATGTCGAGGCCCTCCGCGATGAGCGCGTCGATGTCGGGAAGGATCGCGAGATCCCCCGCGACCCCGTGCGGGTCTCCTCCGGGGTCGGCGATCGCGACCAGGTCGACGCCGTCCAGCTCACGCAGCACGCGCGCGTGGTGCCGCCCCATCATGCCGACGCCGAGCAGGCCGGCTCGCAGAGCCGACATCAGGCGCCCGCTCCCGCGACGGCGTTGACGGCCTCGACGATGCGCTCGAGGTCGCCCCGCGAGAGCGAGGGGTGCACGGGAAGCGAGACCACCTCGCGCGCCGCGGTCTCGGTTGCGGGGAGGTCGAGCCCCGGCGCGAAGTGCGCGAGCGACGGGAGCCGGTGGTTCGGGATCGGGTAGTACACGCCGCTGCCGACGTTGTGCTCGGACTTGAGCGCGGCGACGAAGCCGTCGCGGTCCTCGGCGACCCGGATCGTGTACTGGTGGTAGACGTGGACGGCGCCGTCGAGCACCGGCGGCACCACGACACCGCTGAGGTTCGCATCGAGGAACGCGGCGTTGGACTGGCGGGTCGCCGTCCAGGCATCCACCTTCGTCAGCTGTACACGCCCGATCGCCGCGTGGATATCGGTCATGCGGGCGTTGAAGCCGATGACCTCGTTCTCGTACTGGCGCTCCATGCCCTGGTTGCGCAGCAGACGCGCGGTGCGCGCGATCCCGTCGTCCGCCGCCGAGATCATGCCGCCCTCGCCGCTGGTCATGTTCTTCGTCGGGTAGAGCGAGAACATGCCGAACGCGCCGAACGTGCCGACGGGCCGCCCGTCGAGCGACGCCCCGTGCGCCTGCGCGGCGTCCTCGTAGAGCGCGATGCCGTGCTTCGCCGCGATGGCCTCCAGCTCGCGCATGCGGGCGGGGTGGCCGTAGAGATGGACGGGCATGATGCCCTTGGTCTTGGCGGTGATGGATGCCTCGACCGCGGCGGGATCGAGGGTGAACGTCTCGGGCTCGATGTCGGCGAAGACCGGGGTCGCACCGGTGAGGGCCACCGAGTTGCCGGTGGCGGCGAACGTGAACGACGGCACGATGACCTCGTCGCCGGGCCCGACGCCCGCGGCGAGCAGGCCGAGGTGCAGGCCCGCCGTGCCGGAGTTCACGGCGACGACCGGGCGTCCCTGCACGAAGTGCTGGGAGAACTCGCGCTCGAATGCGGCGACCTCGGGACCCTGCGCGACCATGCCGCTGCGCAGCACGCGGTCGACCGCTTCGCGCTCCTCGTCACCGATGATGGGCTTGGCGGGCGGGATGAACTCGCTCACGCGTTCTCCTCTGTCAGGAGTCCGTCGGACTCGATGTATCGGGCACCCGTCGCCGGGCAGATCCAGGGGCCGTCGGGCTCGTCGCGGGTCAGCGGCACTCCCGCCCTGCCCACCCAGCCCAGGCGCCGCGCGGGCACGCCGGCGACCAGCGCGTACGGGGGGACGTCCTTCACGACGACCGCGCCGGCCGCGACGGTCGCCCAGGCGCCGATGGTGACCGGCGCCACGCATGTGGCCCGCGCGCCGATCGACGCACCGGTCTCGATGGTGACCCCCACGGGCTCCCAGTCGTGCGCGCTCTTGAGCGACCCGTCGGGATTGATCGCACGGGGGTATGTGTCGTTGGTGAGCACGACCGCGGGTCCGATGAAGACGCCGTCGCCGAGGCGCGCGGGTTCATAGACGAGGGCGTAGTTCTGCAGCTTGCAGTTGTCGCCCATCACGACGCCGGTGCCGACGTACGCACCGCGGCCGACGATGCAGTTGCGACCGAGAACCGCCTGTTCGCGGACCTGGGCGAGGTGCCAGATGGACGACCCGTCGCCGATCGTGGCCTCGGAGGAGACGTCGGCCGAGTCGACGATGCGCACGGCGGAAGAGTGTGTCACGGTAGGGGGCTCCTTGCACCAGGCCGCAGGCCGGCGTGCGGTGCGGGTCGATTGTATCCGGCGGTCATGGTCGCCTGCTGAGTGCCGACAGCACCGCCCGGGCGGCGCGCTGGCCCACTGCCGCGAGGGAGACATGCTCGAGAGCCCAGCGGGCGCGCTCGGGACGCCGGCGGTCCGTCTCGCCGGACTCGGCTGCCGCGAGCAGCCGTCGCATCGCCTCGGCGACCTCGTCCGCGTCGAAGCCGACGGCTTCCCCCAGCTGCGCCTCCGCGACGAGCTCACGACCCGATCGGGCACCGGCGAAGAGCACCGGGGTGCCGCATGCCGCCGCCGCGTACGTCTTCGTCGGCCGGGCGAAGTCGTACCCGATGCCCGGGGCGATGCTGACGAGGGCGGCGGTCGCGCCGCGGATCCACGAGGCGGCGTCGGCGGGACTGACCACGCCGCCGAAGGTCACCCGCCCGGGCACCAGCCGCTCAGCGAGGGCGCGGAGATCGCGCTCGACGGCGCCCTGGCCGAAGAAGCGGAGCGAGACGTCCGGATGCTCGTCCGCGATCGCGGCGAAGGCGCGGACGAAGATGTCGGGGCGCTGCCACTCCGACATCGTGCCGGTGTAGACGAAGTAGCGGTCGTATGCGGCCGGCGTGAGGTCGGGCGAGAACACCGCGGTGTCGATGCCGTTTCCGACGACGACGACCCGGTCACGGTCGGCTCCCAGCGCGACGAGCCTGTCGGTCACCTCGTCGGAGATCGACAGCGTGACCGCTGCGCGCCGCAGCACCGCGCGCTCCATCCAGCGCATCACCGCGACGACCGGGCCCGAGGCGCCCATGGACTTCACGCCGTCCGTCCAGACATCCGCCGCGTAGTACGCGAAAGGACGGCGTCGCAGTGCCGCCACGACGGCGACCACGAGTCCTGTCGTCGGCGGCGACTCCGCGACCGCAAGGCGCCAGCGGCGGAAGAGGATTCTCACGACCAGCGGCGCATCGAAGCTCGCGTACTGCACATAGCCGCGCACGTTCCCGCCGCGGTCGCGCAGCACGGGCCAGCGGGAGACCGCGACACCGGTCGGATCAGGCGTCGCGGGTGCGTGAGGGGGCGGGACGGTGGTGATGACGGCGACGTCGGCACCGGCATCCGACAGTCCGCGCGCGAGCGCTCCCAGCCGGAACGCGCCCGCGCTCACCTCGGGCACGAACAGGCGCGACGCGATCACGACCGCGGGGCGGCCGGTGGCGGATGCCGTCATCGCCGTCCGTCCGAGCGATCGTCCGCTGTGTCGTCGGCGGCGCCCTCCGCCGGCGCCGCCGGTGGCGCCGGTGTGGCCGCGGGGTCGGCCGCGCCGCTGCGGCCTGCGCGCTCGAGCTCTGCCAGCCGCTGCTCGTGGAACGCGCTCTGCTCGGCCAGCGTGCGGATCTTGTCCTCCACGCGCGTGAGCTCGGCGCCGTACTGGAGGCTCACGAGGAACAGCAGCCCGATGGCGATGAAGAACACCAGGTTGGTCGGAACGGCGATGCCGAGCAGCCTGGCCGCCCACGTCAAGGTCTGCGGGAAGATGGCGACGACGAGGGCGATCACGCCGCCGACGAGCCACCAGACCGCGTGGCGCTCGCGCAGGGTCGCGCGCCGCATCAGCTCGATGATCGCGACGAGAGCCAGCAGTGCGGCGGCGATGCCGAAGGCGTACGTCATCGGGTTCATGAGGCCACCTCGGCGGGAATCGGCACACGCGGGCGCAGGAGCGCGAGCAGGAAGGCGATGCCCGCGCGCAGCAGGTATACGCTGGCGCGCAACGGCTGGTGCGACGGCGCTCCCGCCTGGCGCGGCCTCATGGCGACGGGGAGCTGTGTGAGACGAAGGCCCGCGCGGGCGCCGATCACGAGCGCCTCCACGGTGTCGCCCAGGTACTCGGCCGGGTAGGTGTCGGCGAACAGGCGCACCGCTGCCGGACCGTTGGCCTTGAAGCCGCTCGTCACGTCGTCGAGGCGATGCCCGGCGACGCGGCTGACGGCGCGCGCCAGCACCCGCATCGCCCAGCGCCTCGGTCCCCGCGCGCCGTAGTCGCCGACGCCCGCGAAGCGGGCGCCGATGACGACGTCGGCGGTGTCGAGCCGGGCGATCAGTTCGGGGATGTAGCGGGGATCGTGCTGTCCGTCGGCATCGACCTGCACCACGACGGTATGGCCGTGATCGCGTGCGTAGCGAAAGCCCGCGCGCATGGCTCCGCCGACACCCAGGTTGAACGGCAGTCGGAGCAGGACGGCGCCGGCCTCGTGCGCGACACGGGCGGTGGCGTCGGTCGACCCGTCGTCCACCACGAGACAGACGGCGGTGGGCACGGCCTCACGGACGCTCTGCACCACCGCCGCGACCGACTCCTCTTCGTTCAGCGCCGGAACGACGACGAGCAGGTTCTGCACGGGGGCGGGCATATCACGCAATCCTAGTCGCGACCGGCTCGCGCTCACGGCTCGCATGCGGTGATCCGCCACAGCGACGCGTCGCCCTCGCGGTCGACCAGCTCGAAGCCCGGCCTGCCCTCGAAGTCGGTCATCCCCAGGAGTTCGTAGCGGCCCGGCGTGCTCTCGCCCAGACCGAAGTCGACCACGAAGTCCGGCGACCCGTACGTCTCGAGCGCCTCGCAGACCTCCGGGTCGGTGCCGGCATCGCGGAGGTCGTTCTGGATGAGCTGCCACTGCGGCGTACGCGGGTGCGCCCACGTGCGGGGGAAGACGTCGCGGCCGCTGAGCATGTAGCCGAATCCCATCCCGGTGGAGGGATTGCCGATGACTCGCTCGCCCTCGCCGACGTGCTCGTCGAGCCGCTCGAGCAGCGCTCGCTCGTCCGGTGACAGGTAGTCGGGGGTGACATAGCGCGACTCGGCGTCGACGGTGCCCTGCGTGACCGCCCGCATCTGGATCATCGGCGCGGCGATGAGAGCGGCGACCCCGAGCGACGCCACGGCGACCAGCGCCCACCGCGCACCGAAAGCGTCGGCCTCCGCCCCTCGCCGGCGCGAGATGGCGCGGGTCGCCCAGCCGGCGATCCATGCCAGGCCGACGGCGGCGAGCGGCACGATGACGACCGCGCACGCCGCGGCGATGCGGTACGGGTCGGCGTACCAGGCGCCGAGAAGCATCCGGCGCAGGAGCGGATTGCCGATCGAGGCGGCGACCACGTAGAGACCGGCGAGCACCACCCAGGCGGTCGCGAGCCAGCGCAGCTCACGGCGGAGGGCCGCGACGACCACGCCGACGAGCATGAGGATGCTGACACCGGCCATCACCGGCAGGAGCACCGGCCCGTTCAGCAGCACGTCGAGCACCGCCTCGACCTTGGTGCGGAACGGCGGCCAGTGAGAGCCGGAGGTGGCGCGTGACAGCACGACCCACAGCGCGACGAAGACGGCCAGCGCCGCGGCGGCGGCCACGAGCAGGACCCCGCGGGTTCGGCCCGTGGTCGCGAAAGCGGCCGGAACCGCCCACCAGGTGAACCACGACACCGCGATGATCGCCCACGTGAGCAGAGATGCGGGCTGCGACAGCGCGATCGCGCCGAGCCCCGCGAGCAGGAGCACGCCGAGCAGCACGGCCGAGCGCGCGCGACCGGCGACAGGAGAATCGGCGGTCATCCACGCCGCCGAGCCGACGACCAGGGCCGCCACCGCCGGCACGAGCGCGAGCGACAGGGCGAACGAGTACAGCACGCCCCACTGGAACATCAGCATCGGAAAGACCACGAGCGAGGCGGAGAGGGCGGCCGTCAGCGGCACCACGATCGATCCTGCGCCCACCATGCGCCGCGCGAGCCAGGTGACGCCGACCGGCCACACCCCCGCCGCGATGACGAGGGACACCATGTTGGCCGCGACCGGGATCTCCACACCGGTGAACAGCACGACCGCCGACGCGAGAGCATGCCACGCCGCCGGGTAGAAGCCGCGGCTGCCGACCACGGAGCTCACCTGGAGCGACGACGCCGATCCGGTCTCGAGGATGTGCCGCACCGCGTTCAGATGGAACACGGCGTCGTTCGTCATCGAGATCGCCGCGGGCTCGTGCACGTAGATCACGAAGCGGACGGTCGTCAGCGCGATGCCGATCACCAGCCCGGCGGCGAGCAGGCGGATGCCGCGGCCTGCCGGCCTCGGTTCGGTTCGGCGCGGCCCCAGCCAAAGCCCGGCGAGCCAGGCGATTGCGGCGAGCACCGCGAGGCCGGCGACGATCGTCAGCGCCGACCAGGGGACGCGCGCCGCGCCGTAGACGAGTGCGAGCCCCGCGAATGCCGCGACGCCGAGGACGGGCGCGAGCGCCCACAGCGTCAGGCCACGCAATCTCCCGGCGGCGCCGAGGGCGAGGCCCGGCAGGAAGACGACGGCGAACGCGACGAGGAGTACGGGCGATGCACCTGCCCAGGCGGCGATCACGACTCCACCAGGCGGACCGCTCCCTCGATGGGACCGTCGTAGACCACCTCGCCCTTGTTGAGCACGATGCCCCGGTCGCACAGCTCGCGGACCATCTCGAGATCGTGGCTCACGATGAGCAGCGTCTTGCGATCGGCGATGAGCTCCTCGAACTTGAGGCGGCACTTCTCACGGAAGGGCGCATCGCCCACCGACAGGATCTCGTCGACCAGGAGAACGTCGAGCTCGACGTGGATGGCGACCGAGAACGCGAGACGCATGAACATGCCGGAGGAGTAGTGCTTGACCTCCTGGTCGATGAACGCCTCGATCTCGCTGAAGGCGACGATCTCGTCGTAGCGCGCCTCGATCTCGCTCTTCTTCATGCCGAGGATCGCGGCGTTGAGGAAGATGTTCTCGCGGCCGGAGAGCTCGGGGTGGAAGCCCGCGCCCACTTCGATCAGGCCCGCCACGCGTCCGCGCGTGAGCACCTCGCCCTCGTCGGGCTCCATGACTCCCGAGATCAGTTTGAGAAGGGTCGATTTGCCCGAGCCGTTCAGGCCGAGGACGGCCACCGACTGGCCCTCCCCGATGGTGAGATCGATGCCCTTGAGAGCCTCGAACTCGCTCGTGAGCTTGCGCCGCTTGATCCAGGACACGACGGTGTCCTTGAGCGAATAGGCGTGATTGAGCGTGAAGCGCTTGCGCACGCCGTCGATGATGATGCTGGGCTTGATCGCCGTCTGCTGGGTCATAGGTCTTGCGCGAACCTTCCCTCGAGGCGGCGGAACACCAGCTGACCGAGCAGCAGGGTCGCCACGGCGATGATGAAGGTCGCGAGGGTGTTCCAGGCCAGTCCGGGCGGGATCTCGAACGCACCCGGTGTCACCGGCCGCCAGAAGGCGTAGTGGAAGAGCTCGACTCCCTGCGTGATCGGGTTGAGCATGTAGAGCTCGACGACCCACTGCGGCCATCCGAGCATGTCCACGATCGCCTCCTGCACCTGCCACCAGGCGTACAGCACGGGGGATGCCCACGTGGCGAGCAGCAGCAGGAGCTCGACGATGTTCTCCGCGTCGCGGTAGCGCACGTTCATGGCGCCGAACAGCAGCCCGAGACCGAGCGCGAAGATCATCACGATCGCCATGCCGGCGAAGATCGCCAGCACGGAGAGGAGCGAGATGTTGACGATCCAGCCGAGCACCAGGCACACCACCAGCAGCAGCGCGACCTGCGGCAGGAAGTGGACGAAGGCCACCGCCACCGCAGACACGGCGAACAGCTGCCGTGGCAGGAACACCTTGCGCACAAGAGCGGCGTTGCCCACGATCGAGGTGGTCGCGTTCTTGAAACCCTCCGAGAACAGGTTGATGACGACGATCCCGCTGAAGAGGTAGACCGCGTAGTTCTCGATGCCGCGGTCCATCTGCAGGAACAGCCCGAGCACGACCCAGAACACGAGGAATTGCGCGGCAGGCCGCACGTACGACCATGTCCAGCCCAGCACCGAGTTGCGGTAGCGCGTCGTGACGCCGGTGCGGATGAGAAGGCGCAGCAGGTAGCGCCACCGCACGACATCGATCAGCCCTCGGCTCTTGCCGGGGGTGTCGAACTCGGAACGCGGGACGGCGCTGAAGAGGTCTCGGGTATCGGTCACAGGCCTCACTCATTCGGCACGCAGCGAGGGGGACGCCGCGGGGACCAGCACATTCTAGGACAGCGAACCTGAGCGGTCGGGACGGATGCCGTCCCCCGACGGCCGGTCAGGCAGCACGTCGCCCCGCCCGGCGGGTGCCGAGCCAGGTCCGGAAGGCGGCGACGGAGTCGGGCGCCCAGATGGCCGGGTCCGTCGCGACGTCGACCGTCGGGCCATGCCCGAGCGCTTCGATCCGCCGAACGGCATCGGCGACATCGGTCACCCTCCGGCCGAACGCCTCGCCGACGACATCGCCCCCGAACGGGCTGTCGCGGGCGATGACATGGCATCCGAAGGCGCGCGCCTCGTAGAGCACGGTACTGGCCTCGCCGATCACCACGGCCGACCGCTTCAGCGACTCGTACACGTCGGGCGAGAGATCGACCGCGATGCCGGGGTCGGCCGACAGCCGGGGGTAGCGCTCCACCGCCTCGGCGAACTCGCCCGGGTGCGGGCGGAAGACGAGGGACCACGTCGAGCCGAGCGCAGCCCGCAGCTCCATGACGAAGGCATCGGTGGCGTCGGGATCCGTGCGGGACGAGACCACGAGGATGCTGCGGGGACGGGTCGCTTCGGCGGCGGCCGCCTCTCGCTCGAGGTGCGGCTTGCCGATCGCGGTGACGACGCCCGGGTGACGGATCGAGTCCGACCAGTAGGTCCCGAACGTGAGCACCTCGTCGGGCAGTGCGCGCCGGAGCAGCCCCTCGCGGAAGACCGCACCGTAGTTGTACGCGGCGTGCGACGGGCCGATCCATCCGTGCTGCGGCTCGGCCACCCAGGCTCCGGCATCCTTCATCAGCCCCACCCACTCGCCCTGGTAGCTGTAGGAGCCGTTGTCGAACAGCACCACCTGCGGCTTCACGCGCTCGAGCAGCCGCGAGAGCTCGCCGAGCTGGTGAGGGCGCTGCAGCTCGGTCACCCGGACACGCTGCCCGACGGCCGAGAAAGCACCGGCCGGCTGATCGAGGTGCCGCGCGAAGGCATCGAGCAGCCGGTCCATCGACCGGATCGTCGCGGGGGCGAGCGACGTCCCCCGTGCCCGCCAGCGCGACCGGGCGATCGCCGATTCCATGCTCAGCGTCGGGCGGAACGCCGGTGCGCCGATCGATGCCGGCAGCGGGCGAACCTGGACGACGAGCGCGTCCCCGGCGGCATCGGCGAAGTCGTCGACCAGCCAGTTCCGTGCCCTCGTCCCCTCCTGCGACAGCGTGCTGCCCGAGACGTAGAAGGCGACGTCGTGTCGATGTGCCCGCCGTACGGCGTCCCATCGGTCGGGGAGGAAACCTCGCACGATCCGGCGGAGCTCCTTCGCCCGCGTCCACTCGCTCGTCCGGGCGACCTCGACGCTTCCCGTCTGCTGGGCCGACAGCATCCAGAAGATCTGCATCCGCACCAGTGCCCAGAACGGCACCGTCGCGCCGGGCAGCACCTCGAGGAGGTCGTCCGGCACGGAATCCTCGAGTTCGAGAAACCGGCGCATCGTGCTCGAGGTCCGCGCCCGGAGGTGGTCGGACGGCTCCGTCACAGGTCGCTCCGCTGCACCATGAGCCACTCGACCACCCGAAAGTCGAATTCACTGTCGACGTCGGTCGACCGCTCCGCAGGCATCTCGAACAGGATGGTCGACGGGAAGAACACCACCTGGTCCTCGAGGAGGGCCCTGCGCTTCCAGACGTAGATCGATCCGTTCATGTCGAAGCAGCGCGGTGCGTCCTGGCGCCGGAGGACGGCATCGCCGGGGGTCTTGCTGACCGCCACGGTGCCGTCGGGCTGTTCCTCGACGAGGTTGAAGTACGGGTTGCGCCGTGCCTCCGTGCCGGTGATGAGCGACTCGACATCCGTCGCCTCGAACGTCGCCACCGCGCCTCGGATGTCTTCCACCGTGCGGAGCGGACTGGTCGCGTCCAGGTCCACGCAGACGTTGTACGTGCGGCCCGTCGCCTCCTCGGTGGCGCGCACGGCGTGTGCGATGGCCGGCACCTTGCCCGCCGTGTCGGTGGCCATCTCGGCAGGCCGCACCACCACGCCGGTCGCCCCGAATCGGGGTGCGAGCGAGAGGATCTCATCGGAGTCGCTCGAGACGACGACGTCGTCGAACAGGCCGGATCGCACCGCCTGCACGACGGAGTGCGCGAACAGAGGTCGGCCGGCGACGACGCGGAGGTTCTTGCCCGGCACCCCTTTGGACCCCGCACGGACGGTGATGGTGCAGATCCTCATCGCCCGCTCCGCTCCCGCGCCCGCCGGGCGCGCTCGAGGTCTTCCGGACGCCCGACGTCGATCCACTCCTCGTGGATCTCGAAGGCGCCGACGCGGCGTCGCTCGGCGATCAGCCGCGAGAGCAGTGTCGGCATGTCGCAGTACTCGTCCACCTCGAGCGAGGCGAGCGCGGGGGGCTCGAGCACGTAGATCCCCGCGCTGACGAGCTCGGTGTGAAGAGGCTTCTCGGCGAGCGCCGTGACGCGGTCGCCGTCGCGTCGCACCACGCCGAACGGTATCTCGAAGCCGTACTCGCGTACCCCGATCGTGGCGGTCCCGTTCGTCCGGCGGTGGAAGTCGAGCATGCGCCGCAGGTCGACCTCGGTGAGCAGGTCGGAGTTCATGACCACGAACTCGGACCGCACCGCGTCCTTCAGCTGGGCGAGAGCGCCGGCGGTGCCCAGCGGAGCGGTCTCGTGCAGATACGAGACCTCGAGGCCGAACCGCGAGCCGTCGC
The DNA here is from genome assembly GCF_042274785.1 of Microbacterium sp. NPDC056003. Lineage (NCBI taxonomy): Bacteria > Bacillati > Actinomycetota > Actinomycetes > Micrococcales > Microbacteriaceae > Microbacterium > Microbacterium sp. NPDC056003. The sequence goes on from NZ_JBHJXQ010000003.1 coordinate 323,260, forward strand.
CGAGGTGCTCCTCGATGAGGTGGCCCAGGTGGTTCACCGAGATGTGCACCCGCCGGAAGCCCTGAGCCTGCAGGCGTCCGAGGATGATGTCGATCATCGGCGCGTCGCCGACGGGCACGAGCGGCTTGGGGATGTCCTTCGTGAGGGGGTACAGACGCTGCCCCCGCCCGCCGGCCATCAGCACGACCGGCGTCTCGAGAGGCGTCGCGATGCGCTCTCCCTCCCCCACGACATCGATCATGCGACCATCGCCGTCGACGACCGCGACGATGCGGATGCCCCGAGCCGACTTGAGCGCGTCGACGTCATCCTGCGTGGCGGTCGGGCCGACGGTCGCCGGCGAGGGGTTCATGACGGCGGCCACGCGGTCGTCGAGGCCCGCACCGGCGAGCAGGCCTCGTCGCACGTCACCGTCGCTCACCGCGCCGACCAGCCGGCCGTCGGCATCCTCGACGAACACGACCTGCAGACGACTGCGGTCCAGGCGCACCAGGGCGTCTCGGATGCTGACGTCCGGCCGGACCGTGAGCTGTGCGATGTCAATCACTGTGTCGGCCCCTCTCCTCGGACGCGGGCGGGAACGCCGACCACGGTAGCCCCCGCCGGGATGTCCCGCACGACGACGGCGCCGGCGCCGACCACGGCGCCCGGCCCGACGGTCACGCCCTGGATGATGCGCGCACCGAGCCCGATCAGCGCCGACTCCCCGATATGCACGCCGCCCGCCAGCACGGCACCCGGGGCGATGTGCGCGTGCGCCCCGACCTGGGCGTCGTGCTCCACGATCGCCCCCGAATTGACGAGCGCCCCTTCGCCGAGATCCGCCCCCACGTTCACGATCGCGCCGGCGAGGACCTGGACGCCCTCGGCGAGCCGAGCGCCCGGATCGACGAGCGCCTGCGGATGCACGACCTGCGCCACGGCGAACCCGCGCCGGACGACGGCCTCGTGCAGCGCGCGGCGCGCGTCGACGGAGTTCGTCGTGCCGACGCCGTTCACGAGCCGCACGGCGGCCGCGTCGAGCTCGGACAGCCGCTCGTCGGTCCCCAGATGCGGCAGGCCGGGCAGCGCCGTCGACGGTGCGGGGGCGAGGTAGCCAGCGAGCGTGATGCCCCGCGCCTCCAGGGCGGCTCGCACAGAGCGCGCATGACCGCCTGCGCCGAGCAGGATGTGGTCACTCATCGATCAGCTCGCCGCGCGTGTAGGAGCGACCGGCCGGGGTGCCCACGACCTCCCAGAAGTCGAAGGCGCTGCGCCCCGACGCCGGGCGGAAGCAGACGAGGTCGTCCTCGCCGATCGTCGCGCCGGCGTCGATGTCGCGGGCGGCGACGAGGCTGCGCCGGACGACCGCGCGATTGCCCTCCTCCACGGGGTGTGGGCGCTTCTCGGTGGACCCCAGCATCGTGGGCACGCGTCGCAGATCAGCGACGTAGGCTCGCAGCGCGTCAGGATCGAGTGAGGCCGCGTGGTCGGGCCCCTCGGCGGAGGTGTCGAGAGTGAAGTGCTTCTCGACCGCGACGGCGCCCAGACCGACGGCCAGCACGGACGCGAGCGAGCCGAGCGAGTGGTCCGAGTATCCGACGCGATGCCCGAACGTCGCGCCGATGGTCTGCAGTGCACGCAGGTCGAGATTCTCGTCGGCCGCGGGGTACTGCGTGGTGCAGTGGAAGATCGTGACGTGTTCGGCGAACGCGACGAACTCCTCGCGCCGCGCCCACGCCAGCTCGAGCACCTCCGGCGTGAGGCGCACGGTGCGTTCGAGGACTCCGTGGGCCTGCGCGAGCCCGGCGGCGAGGAACCGCAAGGCCCGGGCGATCTCGCCGAGATCCGCCATGCCCGTCGAGAGGATCACAGGCAGGCCCGTGCGACCGGCGGCGACCAGCAGCGGAGCGAACGTGAGGTCTCCCGACGCGATCTTCACCAGGGGGATCCCGAGATCGCTCACGAGGAAGTCGAGGCCCTCGAGATCGAAGGCCGTCGAGAGGAATCGGATGCCGCGCAGGTCGCAGTGATCGCGCAGGGCGCGGAACTCGTCGTGACTCAGCTCGAGCTGGCGCAGCAGGTCGTGCTGTGACCGCGCGTCATCGTCCGACCGCCGCTGGTAGTCGGCCATCGCAGCGCTCTCGAGCGCGAGGTTGTCGGCCGAGAAGGTCTGGAACTTCACCGCGTCGGCTCCCGCGGAGGCGGCGAGGTCGACGAGCTCCTTCGCGGTGTCGAGCGAGCCGTTGTGGTTCACCCCCGCCTCGGCGATGACGAATACGGGTTCGGTCATGGACTCACGTTCCTTTCGAGGTCGTGGAACGTCTTGCGCGGCGGTCGAGGGATCTCGTGGTCGGCGAGCGTGCGTGCGACGCGCGCGGCGAAGCCGGGAGATCCGAAGATGTCCGTTCCCCCGGCGGTCGCCGGGCGGTCGAGCGCCGCGCGCACCGCTCCCTCGATCGCCGCGCGGTTCGATCGCGGCGTCGCGATGCTCTCGGCGAGCGGCCGGCCCCGCTGACGGTCACCGATGAGCACCGACGGCACCCCCAGCACGGGGGCTTCCAGCACGGTGCTGGAGGAGTTGCCGACGACGACGGATGCCGCGTGCATCGCGCTCAGGTACCCGAGCTGACCGAACGACTCCACGTAGTCGACGCGCGTCGGGTTCTCGGCGACGAAGTCGGCGATTCGCGCGCGCACGTCCGCGGTGCCGATGTCGGAGTTCGATCCGGTGATGATGATGTGAAGGTCGTCCACGGCACGCAGCGCGGCGAGCATCTCCCCGACGAGCTGCTCGGGCGGAGCGACATCCATCGCGGCGGGGTGGAAGGTGACCAGCGCGGTGCGGGCCGGCAGCCGTACGCCGAACCTCCGCTCGACCTCCGCGCGCGGCAGCAGGTCGAGCGCCGCGAGGGCGTCCACGATCGGAGCGCCGTGGAAGTAGACGCGCTCGGGCGCCTCGCCCAGCTGGATCACGCGTCGACGGTGGTCGGCCGTCGACGTGAAATGCAGATACGACATCTTGGTGATCGCATGGCGCAGGGCGTCGTCCATTGCACCCTCGGTGAGCTCGCCGCCGTGGATGTGCGCGACGGGGACCGACAGGATCGTCGCCGCCGTCGCCGCCGCGTACGCCTCGAGTCGGTCGCCGAGCACGACGAGCACATCGGGGGCGAGCCGGGCGAGCACCTGGGCGTAGCGCGGGATGGCCGCGCCGACATCGGCCGCGGCACCCAGCGCGTCATCGGACCCCGACCAGATCGGCACCGACGCCGCCACCGCGAGGCCGTCGCGCTCGATCTCCGACGCGGTCCGTCCGAACGCCTCGCTGAGGTGCGTGCCCGTCACGATCAGCTGAAGCTCCAGCTCGGCGTGCGCCTCGATCTCCCGCAGCAGCCCGCGCAGCAGACCGTAGTCCGCGCGCGTGCCGGTCAGCACGGCGATCGTCCTCATGCCGCCGCCAGCGCCGGCGAGCTGGGGATGCACACGACCCCGGCATGGATGGCCTCCGCCGCGGGGACCGCGGCGTGCGGCAGGTGGCGGTAGGGCGCCTGGGTGTGCAGCAGATTCCACATCGGACGGCACTGGAGTCCGGCGTCGTTGGTCGCCGTCAGCACGTCGTCGCGGACGGCGCGCCCGGCGTCGAAGCGCACCGCGCACAGCCAGTAGTTGCTCTCGGTGCCCGCCGGCTCACCCACGAACGTCGCTCCCGGCACATCGGCGAACCGCTCCCGGTACCGTTCGGCGAGACGCCGCTTGGCGGCGAGGAGCGCGGGCAGCCGCTCGAGCTGCGCGACCCCCAGGGCGGCGTTGAGATTGGGCATCCGAAAGTTGTAGGCGACCTCGTCGTGCTCGAACTCCCAGCGGTGCGGCACCTTGGCCGTCGTCGTGAGGTGCCGCGCGTGACGAGCCAGCTCGACGTCGTCGGTGAGGATCATGCCACCACCGCCGGTCGTGATGATCTTGTTGCCGTTGAAGCTGATGATCCCGAGCCGGCCGAAGGTCCCGGTGTGCACACCGCCCGCGCGGCTGCCGAGCGACTCGGCAGCGTCCTCGACGACCGGGACGTCGTAGTCCGCGGCCAGCGCGATGAGCTCGTCGATGCGCATCGGGTGACCGAGCGTGTGCATCGGCACGATGGCACCGATCCGCCTGCCGCTGACGGCGTTGACCGGGCCGTCCGGCGACGGGGAGGCCGCGCGCAGCACCTGCGCGATCGCCTCCACCGACATGCCGAGCGTCTCGGGGTCGCTGTCGACGAAGAAGGGCCGCGCGCCGACGTGGGCGACCGCATTGGCCGTGGCGACGAACGACAGCGTGGGCACGATGACGTCGTCGCCGGGGCGCACCCCGGCGAGCTGCAGTGCGACCTGGAGGGCCGAGGTCCCGTTCGACACGGCGACCCCGTGGCCTGCGCCGGTGAATGCGGCGATCCCTTCCTCGAACTGCGTGACGAAGGCGCCCACGCTCGACACGAACGTCGAGTCGAGGCACTCCATCACGCGCTCCTTCTCGAGCGGCGAGATGTCGGGCACGTGCAGTCCCACGAACGGCGCATCGCCGACGATGTCGCGCAACGCGGCGACGACCTCTGCGGGAGCGTTCATACGATGTAGGCGTCGGTCCGGTAGCGAGCAAGGTTCACCGGGTCGGTGAACCACTCCGCCGTGGCGCGCAGACCGTCCCGGAAGCCGTCCACGCCGTCGAACCGCGGCTGCCAGCCGAACAGCTCCTTCGCGCGGGAGTTGTCGGAGAACAGCCGCTCGACCTCCGAGTTCGCAGGCCGCAGGCGCTGCGGGTCTTCCGTCGCGGTGGCATCGACGCCCATCGCCTCCGCGATCAGGTCGAAGGTCTCGCCGATCGACACCTCGAACCCCACGCCGAGGTTCACGACCTCGCCGACGCCTGCCGTGCTGGTCAGCGCCGCGGTGAAGCCCGCCACCGTGTCGGGCACATAGGTGAAGTCGCGTGTCGGGGTGAGGGCGCCCAGCTGCACCTCGCGCTTCCCCGCGGCGAGCTGGCTGATGATCGTCGGGATCACCGCCCGCGCGGACTGCCGCGGACCGAACGTGTTGAACGGACGGATGGTCAGGGCCGGGAGAGCGAAGGAGGTGTAGTACGCGTTGACCATCTGGTCGGCGGCGATCTTCGATGCGGAGTAGGGCGATTGCCCCTGCAGCGGGTGGGCCTCGTCCATCGGCACGTACCGCGCGGTGCCGTAGACCTCGCTCGTCGAGGTGTGGATGAAGCGGCCGACGTCTGCCGCGCGGGCGGCGTTGAGCAGGTTCACCGTGCCCTGGATGTTGGTCTGGACGTAGAGGTCGGGCGCGGCGTACGAGTACGGGATCGCGATGAGCGCCGCCAGATGCAGCACCGCCTCGCGGCCGCGCACCGCCGACATCATCAACGCGGGATCGCGCACGTCGCCGGGGAGGAACTCGATCTCGGCGGCGACCTCGGGCGCCAGCCCGTCGAGCCAGCCTCGCGAGTCGAACGAGTTGTACAGCACGAGCGCGCGCACGTCGTGCCCGTCCCGAACGAGCTGCTCAGCCAAGTGCGAGCCGATGAATCCGTCAGCTCCGGTGAGCAGTACCTTCATGCCGGCCAGTTTACCCGGCCGGCATGACGGCTCATTTGAGCTTCACCGTTGCAGGCTTGCCCTTCGCGTAGCTCACCGTGCCGCCTTCGAAGGTCTGCGAGCAGGTGCTGCCCGAGCACTTCTCCACACCGGTCGGCCAGCCGAGCTTGCCGCGCAGCCAGCCCGCCTTGCTGTACGCCGTCATGACCGTCATGGACGACACGAAGGTCCCGCGGTCGGAGGAGTGCACCCAGCCGTCGGCGAACCGCTGGGCGAGCCCGCTCCCGTTCAGGTCGGCGACCACCTGGACGGCGACCTGCGGCTTGCCGAGCGACGTCGTCACCGCGGTCTGCTCGGCCGCGGCGGTCGCGATGGCCTCGGCGGTCACTCCGACGCGCGCCGTGGCCGCCTTGCCCTTGATGTACTCGATGACGCCGCCGTCGAACGGCTGCACGCACGCCTTGCCGGTGCACGTCTCGGGACCGATCGGCCAGCCCAGTTCGCCGCGCAGCCAGCCCGCCGCGCTGTAGGCGGTCATGACCGTCGTCGAGGACGCGTAGCTGCCCGCGGCGGACGAATGGATCCACCCGCCGTCGAACGCCTGCGCCGTGCCGTTGCCGTTGGGGTCTGTCACGGTCTGCTCCGCGGCGCGCGGCCAGCCGAGGAAGCCGCGCAGCCAGCCGGCGGCGCTGTAGGCGGTCATGATCTTGGCGGACGAGGCGAAGGCGCCGCGCGCCGAGGCGTGGACCCACCCCTGGGCGTACTTGCGTGCGAGTCCGTTCCCGTTGGGGTCTGCCACCGTCTGCACGGCCGCCGCGGCCTTTCCGAGGCCGGTCGTGCTCCCGGCGCGCACCGCCGCCAGCTCGTCCGGTCCGGCGTCGAGGATCGCCACCGCGGGCTTGCCGTTGGAGTAGACGATCATTCCGCCGTCGAAGGACTGCGAGCACAGCGTGGCCGAGCAGGTCTCGGCGCCGGTCGGCCACCCCAGGCCCCCGCGCAGCCACCCTGTCGCGCTGTACGCGGCCATCACCGTGTTCGACGACACGAACGTCCCGAACCCCGACGAGTAGATCCAGCCCCTGGCGTACTTCTTGGCCAGGCCCGAGCCGTTCGGATCGGCGACGAGCTGTGCGAGCTGGGAGCTGCCGAGAGCGCCGGTGATGCTGATCTGCTGCGCCGCCGCCTTGTTGATGGCCGCGGCGTCCACCCCGACGGAGGCGGTCGCAGCGTCGCTGCCCACATAGCTGACGATGCCGCCGACGAACCGCTGTACGCACGCCGTGCCCGTGCAGAGCAGGGCGTCGGTCGGCCAGCCCAAGGCGCCGCCGACGCCGCCGGCCGCGGTGTGCGCGGTGGCGATCCGTGCCGGGGAGGCGAAGATGCCGCGGGTGGACGAGTGGATCGCGCCCCCCTGGAAGGTCTGGCTGCGACCCTTTCCGCCGGTCCCCGACACTGCCTTGTCGTCGCTCGTCGGCCAGCCGAAGGCGCCGCGAACCCATCCAGCCGCGCTGTAGACCGTCATCGCGTCGGCCAACGTCGCGAAGGTGCCCGCCTTCGACGAGTGGATCCAGCCGCCGTCGTACTTGCGCGCCAGCCCGCTGCCCTTCGAGTGCGAGACGACCTGCACGCTCGATATCGGTTCGCCCAGCGGCCCCTTGGCCCCGCCCTGAGCCGCGTACTCCGCGGAGATCGCGGCCGCAGAGACGTTCATCGTCGAGGTCGCCGCGCCACTGCCCGTATACGAGATGATGCCGCCTGCGAACGGCTGGGTGCAGGTACCGCTGGTGCAGGTCGCCTGGGCGACCGGCCAGCCGAGATCGCCGCGCAGCCAACCGGCGGCGCTGTAGGCCACCATGATCGGCGTGAGCGACGAGAACGTGCCGGCGTCCGACGAATGGATCCAGCCGCCCGTGAATTTCTGCGCGAGACCGTTGCCGTTGGGATCGGTGACGGTCTGCACCGCGGCGAGCGGGTTGCCCAGCGCGCCCGTGGCACCTCCCCTTCGCTTCCACTCGGTGGCGATCGCGCCGGTCACGGGGAACGCTGCGGGCGCGGCGACGACCGCCTGGGTCGAGCCGAACCAGTCGGTGAAGAACTGGTAGAAGTTGCGGTTGCCGTAGGAGGAGCACGCGTCACCGGTGCCGTAGCCCGCGCGGATGGCGGCGGCGTTGGGGCGGTACGGCGTGTAGTAGTAGAGGTTCGCCGTGGCCTGGTTCTGGATGTACACCGCCGACTTCCCGCACGAGGACTTCGGGTGGTACAGGATGTTCCACGTCTTGCCGGGCGCGTACCAGGTGAAGAACTTCGAGGTTCCCGCAGGGTTCGCGTACCGCTTCATCTGCCAGGCGCCGCCGTAGACCTGGTTGAAGAAGCCGTAGTAGCGGGTGTCGCACGCGGCGGTGTCGGGGCAGCCCTGTCCCATCGCCGCACGGTAGTTGTACGCCGAGGGGGCGTTGGAGAGGATCAGCCCCTGCTCCTTCTGCAGCATCACCAGCAGCACCTGCGGGTTGATGCCGCACGCCTGGGCGACCTTGTAGATGATGCGGGATGCGCGCTCGCGCGTGCCGCCCGAGTACTTGCCGCACATCGCGTCGGCCGTGACGGTGCGGGATGTGTCGTAATAGTCCTTGAGGCAGGTGTACCCCGACCGGCAGCTCTTCACCTTCGACTGCAGGAAGGTCTGGATCTGAGCCTCGGTCATGGTGGAGCGGTTGAAGAAGACCGCATCGCTGATGATGTTGCCGGCCTGGAACTTGCTCAGGTCGGCGGTCTTCACGATTCCCGTCGATACGCTCGACCCCGTCGTCGGCGCCGCTGCCGCCGCGAGCGGTGCGGTCAGCACCCCCGCGATGAGTGCCACGACCGCGATCGCTGCCGCGCTGATCCTGTTCATGGACGCACGCGCGCCACCGTTTTTAGCCCCCGCCATGTGACCAGTGTGACGGAAGTGCCGAATGTTGACAACACACGGGTCGGAATCGGAGGAGCAACACGCCGTTCTCGGAGATCTCGCGGTCCGCGTACAGTCAGAGCTCGGCGTGCAGGTGCCAGACCTTGTCGGCGGCCTCCCGCCACGAGAACGCGCGACCTCGATCGCCGGCCAGCACGGCGAGCCGGTCCGCTGCCGAGGTGCTGGCCAGCGCCTCGGCCAGCGCCTGCGCCAGCCCGTCGGCGAGAGACGAGGCATCCACTCCGTCCACCCGATCACCGCCGTCGACGATCACCTCGTCGTGCACCTCGGATGCCGCGGCGATGACGGGGACACCGAGCGTGAGCGCGTCGACGACACGCCACGGGAAGGCGTTGCGCCGGCTCGGAGCGAGGAACGCCAGCGCAGACCCGAACACGGCTGCGCGGTCGGCCGCGTCCAGCGCGCCGCGCACATGCAGCCTCCGCTCCGGGATGCCTGCTGCCGCGGCGAGGTCCGCGACCGCCGGCTCGCCGCCCTCCGCCACGTCGATCACCACGATGGGCAGATCGAGCCCCGATCCGGCGATGGAGTGGAAGCCCACCTCGAGCCCGTCCGATGCCGCAGGTCCGCCCGCGAGCATCAGGAAGCCCTCGGGAAGGTTCAGCGCGCGGCGACGACCGACGTCATCGGTGGGAACGGCGAAGCCGAGGGGCGCGGCGCCCGCGATCACGCGCACCCGGTCGCCGACCCGGGCGATCGCCGACAGGCGCTCGGCCATCGAGTGCGTGGGCACGACCACCGCGTCGGCGTGCTTGACCGCACGCTTCAGCATGGCCCTGTTCCAGGACACCGCAGTGCGCGGCAGGTCGCCGGGCGACTCCCACGGCCGCAGATCCCAGATGGTGACCACGGTCTGGTCGTGGTCGTGCACGCGGTCGTGCTTCACGAGCGGCGCCAGGAGCGTGGGCGAGTGGATCATCCCTCCGCCGATGCCGGTCCCGGCGCCCATCTGGAGCGCAGCGGCGAGTTCGCGGCGCGGGAGCGCGGTCCTGCGCAGACCGGCCAGACCCGGCACGTCGGCGGTGCCGCCGCCCGCGGGCGCGATCCCCTCGACCTCGCACCCGGGCGGCGCACCGGCGATGAGGGCGCGAGTGAGATCACGGGATGCCTCGGCCAGCGCTGGTTCGGTGGGAACCACGAGCTGGTCCAGCATGACGCGCAGCGTGGCGACCACGTCAGCTCTCCGGAGTCGCGGTCGGGGTCGGCGGGTGGAGCGCGGTGCGCACGAGTTCCTTGATGTACGCGTAGTCGGGATCGTGCTCATCGATCCCGCCTGCGGGCGTGAGCTCGATCGTCTGCACCGGAAGCTCCTTGGCTTTGAGAGCGAGGTCCACCAGGAACGGCAGCAGCGATTGCGGCAGATCGGTCTGCACCACGTCGGCACCGGCGGATGCGACGTCCTGGAAGCGGGTCAGCACCGTCTGCGGGGTGAACTGCGCGAGGATCGCCTGCTGCAGGATGCGCTGACGCTCCATCCGGTCGAAGTCGTCGGTCGTGTAGCGCGACCGGGCGTACCACTGCGCGGTGTCGCCGTCCATGTGCTGCGGTCCGGCCTCGATCCATCCCGTCGCCCACTCGTCGACCGGCTGACCGGTGTAGGACGGGCCGCCGCCCTCGGGCAGCCGCTCGGCCACGTCGATGTCCACGCCGCCGAGCGCATCGATCAGGGCCGCGAACCCGTGCATGTCGATGAACACGTAGTACGGGATCTCGACGCCGAGGATGCCCTCCGCCGCGTCCTTCGTCGCCTCGATGGCGGGCGCCGACCCGTTGCCGACCGCGTCCGGGTAGAGCGCGTTCCCGTCCTGGCAGACCTCGACCTCGGTGCGCAGCTGATTGATGCCGCTTCCCCACCCGCACGTCGGGTCGGAGAAGCCCTGATGACCGTCCGGGTAGCGGTCCTGCATCGGCCCCTCCGCGAAGGGGAAGTGCGGCATGTCGCGCGGGATGCCGGTGATCGTGGCCGCGCCCGTCTCAGCGTTCACCGACACGACCGAGATGCTGTCGAACCGCATGGAGTCGCGGCCCGCGCCGCTGTCGGCGCCGAGCAGGAGGATGTTGTAGTAGCCGTCGGAAGGCGCGACGGCGGGGCCGCTCTCGCCGAAGATCTCGCCCAGCGTGTCACGCGCGCTGCCGACGACGTTCGCCGCGTACGCGGCCGTGCCGCTCGCAGCGACGAGCAGCGCGATCGCCAGCGCGGCGATGCCGAAGCGCGCGGCGCGACCGGTCCGGACCAGCCGGACCAGCCGCAGCGTGTCGACGGTGAGCACGATCCACAGCACTGCGTAAGCGACGAGCAGCACCTGCGCCGCGACGAGCACGACCCAGTTCGTCGCGATCGTGAGGAAGACGGACTGCCAGAGGAGCGCGCACAGCACGGAGAGCACGGCGGTCAGCCACATCGCGAGCGTCGCCCCGAGGCCGATCCGGCCGAGCCGCCGATTGCCGGCCAGCGCCTGCGCCGAGCCCGGAAGGAGGAAGTTCAGCAGGACGAGCCACCACCCGCGCCGCGTCATCATGGCGCGGGACGACGCGTCGGGATAGCGCAGGGGCCTCTCCTCGACGACCTGCGGCGCGCGGTACCCGGAATGGATCCGCGGCGGGCTGGCAACGGTCACAGGGACTCCTTGAGCCGCCGGTTCTTCTCCTCGACCTGGCTCTCGAGCGTGCGGGCGTATGCCTCGACGCTCTCGGCGAGCGCAGCGTCAGAGGTCGCCAGGACGCGCACCGCCAGAAGACCCGCGTTCTTGGCGCCGTTGATCGACACGGTGGCCACGGGAATCCCCGCGGGCATCTGCACGATGCTCAGCAGCGAGTCGAGCCCGTCGAGAGTCGCGAGCTGCACGGGGACGCCGATCACCGGGACGGCCGTCACGGACGCGAGCATGCCGGGCAGGTGCGCCGCGCCGCCGGCGCCGGCGATGATCGCCTTCAGTCCGCGACCGCGCGCCTCGCGTCCGTACCGCATGAGTTTGTCGGGCGTACGGTGCGCGGAGACGACCTCGACCTCGTGCGGGACACCGAAGTCGGTGAGCAGCTGCGAGGCGTCGCTCATCACCCGCCAGTCGGAGTCGGATCCCATGACGACGCCGACCAGGGGCGCGTCGGAAGAGTGCAGCGGGCGAGTCACCCGTCAAGGCTAGGGGTCGTGCCTGGAAGAACCCCGCAACGGCGCGGTCCGCCGTGCGATCGCGGTCAGTCCTGGAAGAAGGATGCCGCGGCCCGTGCCCGGTAGGCGACGTCGTCGAGGTCGTCACCGCTCACGTTGATGTGACCGACCTTGCGCCCCGGCCGGGGCGCCTTGCCGTATGTGTGCACCTTGGCGTCGGGCTGATCGGCCATCGCGGCCGCGAATCGCGCGTCGAGGGGCTGCTCGGCCGGACCGCCCAGCACGTTGACCATCACCGACCAGGCCGCCGTCGGCTCGGTCCGGCCAAGGGGAAGGTCGAGCACCGCGCGCAGGTGCTGCTCGAACTGGCTGGTCACCGCGCCGTCCTGCGTCCAGTGGCCGCTGTTGTGGGGGCGCATCGCCAGTTCGTTGACGAGCAGCCGCTCGTCGGTCGTCTCGAAGAGCTCGACCGCCAGCATCCCGGTCACACCGAGGCCCTCGGCGATCGCGATGCCGATGTCTGCGGCGACGGCGCGCAGCCTCTCGCTGCCGTGGGGCGCCGGCGCGAGCACCTCGGCGCAGACGCCGTCGCGCTGCACGGTCTCGACGACGGGGTACACCGCAACCTCGCCGGAGGGCCGCCGGGCCACCTGCTGTGCGAGCTCACGCGAGAAGTCGACGAGCTCCTCCACGAGGAGCGCCCCGCCCCGGGCATCCTCGGCGAGCGTTGCGAACCAGTCGTCGGCCTCCGTAGCGGCGCCGACGACCCGCACACCCTTGCCGTCGTAGCCGCCGCGAGGAGTCTTCACGACCGCCCGGCCGCCGTGTTCGTCCAGGAAGGCCTGCAGCCCTTCCGCGTCGGTCACCGCCGCCCAGTCCGGCTGCGGCATCCCGAGCTCCGCCATCCGCGTCCGCATGACGAGCTTGTCCTGCGCCACGGCGAGGGCGCCGGGGCCGGGGTGCACCGCGACACCTGCCTCGACCAGCGCGGCGAGGACGTCCTGCGGAACATGCTCGTGGTCGAACGTGAGCACGTCGACATCGCGCGCGAAGGCGAGGACCGTGCCGGTGTCGCGGTAGTCGCCGACGGCGGTGGCGGCGAGGGATGCCGACATACCGGGCTCCTCGGCGAGCACGCGCAACTCGACCCCGAGCTCCACCGCGGGCGCGATCATCATCCGCGCGAGCTGCCCGCCTCCCACGACTCCGACTCGCAATGCCATGCCGCCCACCTCTCTCATGCGACCTCCATCATCCCGCACCACTGCGGGACTGCGGAGCGGTCAGCGAGCGGCCGGCAACGGCGGCTGCGGCGGCAACGGCGGCAGAGCGTCGCGGTGAGCGAGGATCTGGTTGACCTCGACCTGGTCGACGAGGGCTTCATGGACCAGGTCGACGCTCGGGATGTTCACGAGACGGAGTGCGGGGTCGACACCGTTCGACAGGGTCAGGGTGCCGGCGCCCCACATGCGCTGCAGCAGACCGCGTCGAACCTGGATCGTGTAGCCGCGCACGTGATCGAGTTCGCGGTGGCGCACGTTGAGCACACCGTTCCGCTCGAGCACGCGGCGCGTGGTGATGGTGTAGACGTGGCTCCACCACCTCAGGAACGGCAGGAGCACGAGCAGCAGCACGACCACACCGGCGGCGGACAGCAGCATCCAGTTCTCCAGCGGCGCCGGTAGGTTGCCGTAGAAGAACCCGGTGGCCGCGGCGACGCCGATGAGCACGATCGCCGACCACGAGAGCCGGCGTGCATGCCCGCGGAAGCGCGCCACCCGCAGCTCGGGGGTCGGTGCGCCCGGTGCCGGCGTCAGCGGCCGGCCGCCGTAGCTGATCGGCTGCGTCATGCTCCCATTGTGCGCGTCACGGACGACACCGCGCTCGCGCACCGCCGTTACGCGTCATGCGGGCATGTCAGCGCACGTGGACGACATCGCCCGCCGACACCGCGCTCTCGAACTCCGAGTCGTGCAGCACGACGAGCCGTCCGTCATCGTCGATCCGCTGCGCACGTCCGCGCAGCACATCCCCGTCGGGGAGCGACACCGCCACATCGCTGCCCAGCGTCGAGCAGAGGGCCTCCACTTCGGCGAGGACGCCCGAGGCGGCCGCGTTGCCCCGCGCCGCGATCAGCGCGTCGAGGTGCTCCTCGAGTGCCGTGAGGTAGTCCGCGACGAGTGCGTCGTCATCGGCCTGGACGCCGAGCGCCTCGAAGGACGTCGCGGTCTCGACGGGCAGGTCCGTCTTCGGCATGCGCGTGTTGACTCCCGAGCCGATGACGACCGTGTCGGGATGCCCCGGCACGACCTCCGCGAGGATGCCGCACACCTTGTACCCATCGAGCAGGACGTCGTTCGGCCACTTGAGCCGCGCCGTGTGACCCGTCCCGCGCAGCTGCGTGGCGACCGCGCGGGTCATGGCGGCCCCGGCGACGAGCGGAATCCAGCCGCGCGCGGCGGGTGGGATCGCACCGACGCGCACCACCACCGAGAGTGCCAGCGCGGTCCCCGGCGGCGTCGTCCAGGAGCGGTCGAGCCTGCCCCGGCCCGCGCGCTGGTCGGTCGTGAGCAGCAATGACAGGTGCGGCCACTCCTCGGGCGCCTCCGTGACGTGGCGGATCACGTCGGCGTTCGTGGAGTCGGTGGTGTCGACGACCTGGACGCGCGGGGAGACGGCGGCGGCGAGGGGATAGCCCTCGGATGCGATCGGCATGGGTCTCACGGTACCGGCGCGATCACCGGTTGCGCAGTCCGGTGTAGTACACCCAGAGCTTCCGTGAGCCGTACTGGAGCTGATACCACTCCCGCTGCGCATCCAGCACCTGCACAGCCGTTCCGCCGGGCACGGTCACGACGACCTTGCCCGCGGGGGAACTGCGCAGCCCCACGGGCTTGGTGGTCGCCATCTGCTTGACGGGATAGCTCGCGGCCGTTCCGAACGTGCCGTGGAAGTGCTCGTACACCGTGCGCGAGATCGCCCGCAGAGCGGCCTGCGGAGGGCCGTTGTCACCGATGATGGAGATCGCGTACGTCGACCGCTTGCCGTAGACGATCGCCGTGTCGCCCTGCAGGAGCCCGGAGGCGATCCACAGCGCACCCGGCTTGCTCGCCTGTGCGACCCCCGGAGGGATGCCCGATGCGATACGGGATCGCCAGATCTGCGTCCGCATGATCGACAGGAGCGCGTCGGAGTTCTTCTTCGAGAGGATCGACCCGCTCGACAGCTTCTGCACGAGCAGGGCGAGGTCGTTCGACGTGGACCGGTTGCCCGCGTAGAGCACGCTCGTGCCGCGCGGCACCGATCCGTATGTGGTGTTGGTGAATCCCGCACCGCGGATCATCGCGTTCAGGTTGCTGATGCCGATCCAGTGCGCGATGTCGGTATGGCAGTAGTTGTCGGACACGTGGAGCATGACCCGGATGCAGGTGCCGAGAGGCACGCCCGAGGGCAGGCGCGTCGACAGGGTCGCCCGGCCCTGATCGATGCGCTTGTACGCCGCCCACGCTGCGAAGATCTTGAGCATGCTCGCCGGCTCACGCCGGGTTCCGCCGCTCACCTGCGAGATCTGCCCGAGACC
This sequence comes from Microbacterium sp. NPDC056003, assembly GCF_042274785.1. Taxonomy (NCBI): domain Bacteria; kingdom Bacillati; phylum Actinomycetota; class Actinomycetes; order Micrococcales; family Microbacteriaceae; genus Microbacterium; species Microbacterium sp. NPDC056003. Next base: position 338,477 of record NZ_JBHJXQ010000003.1, read on the forward strand.
GCCGATCTCGCGGACCGTGACGCTGAACGTGCCCGAGTACTTCGACATCGTCGAGCGGATCGCTGATGTCAGCACGCCCTGCAGGCGGGTCTTCTCGGCGGAGCACGTGGTGTTGGTCGCGACTCTCGCGCTCAGCGCGTTCGTGTCGCCCACGAGGAAGAGCGGCTTGTTCGCCGCAGTCAGGCGTGAGGCCATGTCGTCGGGTACGCACTCCGCCCGCGGGTAGTAGAGCGGCTGGTGCATCGCGGCGGCGGCCGCACCGGCGATGCCGATGTGCGCAGGCCGCGTGGGATTCACAAGCATGGACACCCGCCGTCCTCCGGACTGGTTGGCGACCAGCATCGAGAGGGTCGGCGCATCGATGTGGGCGAGGCGCGTCACCTCGAAGCCTGCGGCGCGCAGCGCCGGCTCGTAGGCGGGTGCCATCGCCGCCGCCGCACTGCGCACGATGACGATCGATCGCGTGCCTGCCGCCCGCAGGAGGTCGATGGTCGCCTTGTCGAGTGGGGCCGAATGGCCGTTGACGACCAGGGTCCTCTTGCTCTTCGCCCGGCCCATGACGGCGGCGAGCGGTGCATCGTGATTGGTCAGGCCACCCGCGATGTAGACGGTGTCGGCGGCGCTCGCCTGCTGCCCGAACACGAGCCGCGACGTCTCGTAGAGGTTCGCGCCGCCGAGTCGGGTGACGTCGGGGGTGACGGTGCGCGCTGCGGTTCCGACCGCCGTCGTCACGTACGACGTGCCGCCGACGATCACGATGGAACTCGGCGCCAGACGGCGCAGCTCTGTGAGCACGGCACCGGGGATGGCTGTCTTCTGCACGAAGAGGACGGCGGCGCCGCGCTCTGCCGCCAGCGGAGCCGCGACGGAGGCGAAGATCGGGTACGCGCCGGGAACGAGGTACACGGTGCTCGCGCCGTTGGGGAACATCGCCTTCGTCGCCGACACGGAGGCCGCGTACGCATCGGCTCCGGCGTTGATCCTGCGCGTGGACGGCACCGGCACGGGAACCTCCGCGGCGGCGAGAGTCTGCGACCGCAGCGCGGCGTCGGGCGCCGGGTCAGGCGCGGACTCCTCGTCGGTGGGCTCCGTCGGCGACGGGGTGGGATCGGGCGCCGGTTCGGGCGTAGGCGTCGGCGTCGGGTCGGGCGTCGGCGTCGGTTCCGCCGTCGACGCCGGGTCCGGCGCCGCCGTCGGAACCGGCTCCGGAGAAGACGTCGGCGTCGGGGTCGGCGTCGGGTCGGGCGTCGGCGCTGCAGGATCCACGGCGGACTGCTGCTGCGCGTCGTCTCGGACGTCCGCGTAGGCGGCTCCCGCCGCGACTTCGCCCAGGGGCGGAACCATCAGAGCGGCCGCGACGATGACGGCGGCCGCTCGAAGCGACCGCATCCTGAAATTCCGTGAACGACCTGACACCGTGCTCCCGACCCTACCTGCGAGATCACTCGGGGGCGTGAGAGCGACATGAGATTCGCGTCGGACGGCTGCCGGGTGCAGCATCCCGAACCCCCTCTTCCGACAGTGATCATCGTGACCCCTTGTGCAAACCCTCCAACCGCTCGACGAGGGCCGCCGATAGGGTGGAACCCGTGACCGATCAGCCCGACCTCTTCACGACCGCCGGCAAGATCGCCGACCTCCGCGCACGTTTCCAGGAAGCCGTCCTCGATCCCGAGGAGGTCGCCAAGGAGAAGCAGCACGCGAAGGGCAAGGGCACGGCGCGCGAGCGCATCGACCAGCTGCTCGACACCGGCAGCTTCGTCGAGCTCGACGAGTACGTGCGCCACCGCACCACCGCGTTCGGCATGGACAGGTCGCGGCCGTACGGCGACTCGGTCGTCACCGGCGTCGGCACGATCCACGGCCGCACGGTCGCGGTGTACTCGCAGGACTTCTCGACCTTCGGCGGTTCGCTCGGCGAGGTAGCCGGCGAGAAGATCATCAAGGTCATGGAGTTCGCGCTGCGCTCCGGCATCCCGATCGTCGGCATCCTCGACTCGGGCGGCGCCCGCATCCAGGAGGGCGTCGTCGCGCTCGGCAAGTACGGCGAGATCTTCCGCCTGAACACCCGCGCCTCCGGGGTGATCCCGCAGATCTCGATCATCATGGGCCCGGCCGCCGGCGGCGCCGTGTACTCCCCTGCCCTCACCGACTTCGTCGTGATGGTCGACAAGACGAGCCAGATGTTCGTCACCGGCCCCGACGTCATCAAGACGGTCACCGGCGAGGACGTCGGCATGGAGGAGCTGGGCGGCGCGCACACGCACAACACCCGCTCCGGCGTCGCTCACTACCTCGCAGAAGACGAGGACGACGCGATCGACTACGTGCGCACCATGCTCGGCTTCCTGCCCGACAACAACATGGCGGAGCTGCCGGTCTACGAGTCGGGCTTCGAGTTCGAGACGACCGATGCCGACCGCGCCCTGAACGCGATCATCCCGGACTCGCCGAATCAGCCGTACGACATCCACCAGGTCATCCGCGGCATCGTCGACGCCGAGGACTTCCTCGAGGTGCAGCCGCTGTTCGCCCCGAACATCGTCATCGGCTTCGGCCGCATCGAAGGCCGCTCGGTCGGCATCATCGCCAACCAGCCCTCGCAGATGGCCGGCACGCTCAACATCGAGGCCGGCGAGAAGGCCAGCCGCTTCGTGCGGTTCTGCGACGCCTTCTCCATCCCTATCGTCACGCTCGTCGACGTTCCCGGCTACCTGCCCGGCACCGACCAGGAGTGGACGGGCGTGATCCGCCGCGGCGCGAAGCTGCTCTACGCCTACGCCGAGGCGACCGTTCCCCTCGTGACCGTCATCCTGCGCAAGGCCTACGGCGGCGCGTACATCGTGATGGGGTCGAAGCAGCTCGGCGCCGACATCAACCTGGCGTGGCCGACGGCCGAGATCGCCGTGATGGGCGGTCAGGGCGCGGTGAACATCCTGTACCGCGGCGAGATCAAGCGAGCCGAGGCCGCGGGTGAGGATGTCGCGGCCGTGCGCGCCCGTCTCGCGAACGAGTACACCTACAACGTCGCCTCGCCGTTCCTCGCCGCCGAGCGCGGCGAGCTCGACGGCATCATCGAGCCCGCGCAGACGCGGGTCTCGATCGCGAAGGCGCTGCGGGCGCTGCGGGGCAAGCGTGCGAGCCTGCCACCCAAGAAGCACGGGAACATCCCGCTGTGAGCCTGGCGGACGAGGGCGCCCCGGGCGTCACGATCGACATCCTGCGGGGCCAGGCCTCGGAGGAGGAGCTCGCGGCGCTCATCGCCGTCGTCACCGAGGCGTACACGGGCGAGGCGGCCGAGGCCGTCGCCCCCGATGACGCGCCGCGCTCGGCGTGGTCGCTGACCCAGCGCAACCTGCGGCAGCCCCTGCGCCGCGAGCTCGGCTGGGGTCGATTCACGGGCTGAGCGTGCTCAGCCGCGAATCCGGTTGTCGAGTGCCGCCGCGGGCGGTGTGTCGAATCGTCGTGCACCGGCTGATGCCGCCTCGCGCCTCGCGCCACCCGCCCCGCGCCACCCGCCTCGCGCCACCCGCCTCGCGCCACCCGCCTCGCGCCACCCGCCCCACCGTGCCGCAACGGCGGAGATCTCCGGCGACACGCCGGACCGCGGCGTTCGTCTCCCGCATGTCGCGCACGATCCCCGATGTTGCGCAGGGGCGCACGCGACGCTGCACCTCCAACCGGACAAGGCCCCGAGTGTCCCCCGAAATACCTACAGACGGGGGGCTTGCGGCCCGGAGATACTTGTATCGCTGGAACGCTTCTGCGTTCGGCTGACTCGCTCTCCGCTCTTTGCGGAAGACCCGAGTTCGGCCACGCGGACTGTTTTCGGGTAACAGTCCGCCAGGCGAGGGGCGGGCGGCTTCGCCGCCCCTCGCCTCCTTAGATTCAGCTCCCCGTCTCGGTTCCCCTCCCCCATCGAGGCGGGGAGCATTCTGTCCCCGGGGTGCATGCCGCTCGCACGCGCCGCCGCACACGCCGGGACCTCGCCGTCGACGATTCGAGTCAGCGCACCTCGGCGGCGCCGGGGTGCGGGATCTCGCGCCAGAGGTCGACGCCGTCCTCTTCGGACGGGCCGCCGACCGAAGGCGACCGGCCGACCACGGTGACAGCCACGCGCGCATCGGGCGATGTTCGGATGTAGAGCCGGTCGGAGCTGGCCGAGCGCAGCGCCTCGGCGAGCTGTGCGCGGATGATGGACAGCGTCTCGTCGTCGACTCCCTCGAGCCCACCCTCGTCGAGCACCGTCACGTTCGCACCGCGGCGGCGAGCGCGCTCGAGCTCGGCCCGCACATCGTCGTCGAGCAGGCGCGGGCCGCGCATCTCGTCGCGCAGCCGGCCCTCGGCCAGCCGCGCCTCCAGTCGATCATCGTCGGTCAGGCGACCGCCGGTGGCGACCGTGCGCGTAAGGACCGGGCCGGCCACGGCGAGCGCCTGCTGCACCTGCACGCGGCGCTCGCGCTGGCGGCCGACCTGAGATGCCTGCCAGGCCGACGCAGCGCGCTGCAGCTGGGCCAGCCTCGACGTGTCGCGCGCGGCGCGGTCAAGGGATCCGACCAGCAGCTGGGCACACGTCACCCACACGATCGAGCCGACGAGCCCGAGAGCGAGCGCGTTGGCGGGGCCCATCCAGGCCATCGAGCCGACGGCGAGGATCACGATGCCCGTCCACGCGGCCCACGGCCGGCGTCGCACCATCACGATCGTCATGAGCGCACCGATGCCGCCGAGGTACCACGTGGCGAAGCCGGACGTCACCGACCCCGGGCCCACCGCGAACGAGATCGCGCTCGGGACCACCACCGCGGCGGCCAGCGCGAGGATCATCGCGGGCACGGGGAGCCGGCCGCGCGTGCGGTGCACATCGCCGATGTGCTCCTCTCCCGGCGCCGCGTTCGACGGTGCCGGGTCCCAGAAGATGCAGAGCCAGGTCGTCGCGAGGTACATCCCGAGCGTCGCGACGACGATGAGGGGGTAGGGCACGGCCGCTTCGGTCCACCACAGGCCACGGGCGGCGAGGTAGGCCGTGAAGGCGACGGCGAGCGCGACCAGGACGTTCTTGACGCTGATCACTCCGGCTTCCCCTCCCAGTCGAGGCGCACGGTGGTGCCGTGTCGGCCGGTGTCGATGTCGGCGGATCCGCCGACGGCGGCGACCCGCGCGAAGATCGAGGCGCGGATGCCGAGGCGGTCGTCGGGCACGTCGTCGAGGTCGAATCCCTCTCCGAGGTCGCGCACCTCGACGTGGACGATGTCGCCGGATGCCTCGACCGACACCCTCAGGCCTGCCCCGCCCGCGTGCTGCAGCGCGTTCGCGATGGCCTGGGTCGCCGCGAGCACGAGCGCCCGTGCGACCCGGCCGGGGATCTGCGGACCGTCGGCCACGATGTCGCGATCGACCAGCAGGTCGGCGCCGAGCTCGCGCGACGCGGCATCGATGTCATCGGCGATCGAATGGGCGTCGCGCGGTTCGTCGGGCCCCTCGTGCGCATCCTGTTCGGTGTTCGCGAGGCGGGTGAGGGCCTCACGCGCCATCGCGACGGCCAGCGTCTGGGCGCGCGGCGTGTCGGCGCGTTCGGCCGCGATGAGCGCTGCGAGCACGCTGTCGTGCATGAGCGCTGCGACCGCGATGCGCTCCTGCTCCGCAGCATCCGCCGCGGCCGCCTGCGCGTACGACGACACCGCGCGGGCGCGGGTCTCGTCGACGTTCGCCGCGACCGACCGGAACACCCAGCCCAGCGTGAGGATGACGCCGCCGAGGATCAGCGCGAACGAGACGTCGAGGCCGTTCGCGAACCAGAACTCGGTGGCGAATCCGCCCTGGATGAGGCGCACCAGGCCGAACAGCAGCGGCGCGAGGATCGTCCAGACGATCTGGAGCGGGAAGGGGAAGGCGAGCACCGCCGCGAGGGTGGCGATGTTGACGAGGTACCAGATCCACGGTTGCGGGGTGGCAGGCGGGTCGCTGCCGGCCGTGGCGATCGGCCACGCGATGAGCGCGAGCATGTAGACGAACGCGAAGACGCCCGCCGCGATCCGGACGCCGCGCCCGACGAAGCACGCGATGATCATCACGGCGAGCGGCGCGAACACGACGACCACGAGCGGCTCGTGCCAGCCCGGCTGCTCGTCGGACGGTCCGATCGCGCTCAGGAACGCCTGCAGCCCGAGCACGAGCGAACCGAAGCCGGCGACGATCGAGATGATGCGCTCGACGCGCGTGCGTGTGAACGACCCGATGCCCGCGGTGGCCTCCCGCGAATGCGGAATGTGCCCCCAGGCGCTGTCGAGGACCGCCGGTGCGTCAGACGCCACGCGCGATGTCCTCCTGGTCGGCGGGTTCGACGATTCCGTCCTCCATCGCCCGCCGCAGCAGGTCGACCTTGGTCGGCGCGGGGCGCCCGACCTCGACGTACTTGACCCGCACCCGCGTGATGTTCTCCTTCGCGGTCGAGTAGGCGACGCCGAGCCGGTCGGCGACGACCTTGAGAGGCAGGCCGGCCGCGTAGAGCCGCAGCACCTCGCGCTCGCGCGCGGACAGCTGCGCGTCGGCGAACTCGCGGTCGCCTTCGACGGCGCTCGCCCATTCGACGTTGTTGAGCGGCTCGCCCTTGGCGACCGTGGTCACCGCGGCGATCACGTCGTCGATGCGCGATGACTTGCTGACCACGCCGGCGGCGCCCGCGGCGAGCGCCTCGCGCACGGCAGCGGGCCGATCGGCGACGCTGTGGATGATCACGCTCGACCCGTCGAGCACGAGGCGGCGCACGTTCTCGGTCACCGTCGTGCCGTCGCCCAGCGTGAGGTCGAGCACCACGACGTCGGCCGGCGCGGCCGCCGAGGCGGTGCGCCACTTGAGGTAGTCGGTGACGGTGCTGCCCGAGAAGACGACGTCCTTCGTGCCGACGCGTGCGCACGCGGCCTCGAGTCCGAGTCTGACGGACTCATGGTCGTCGATGAGCGCAACCCGGGTCATTCCGCCAGCCTAACGCCGACCCGTGACGGGAGTGAGAGCCGCCACGGCCTCGACGTGGTGCGAGTGCGGGAACAGGTCGAGGGCCTGCGCTCCCGTCGTGTCGTAGCCCGCCTCGCGGAAGGTCGCGAGGTCGCGGGCCAGGGCCACCGGATCGCACGCGACGTACACGACGGCCGCCGGTGACAGCGACGCCACCGACTCCACCACTGCCCGGCCGGCGCCGGCCCGCGGCGGGTCGAGCAGCACGACGCCGCGCGAGAGCCGCTCGCGCTCGGCTGTGGACGCCTCGGCGGCGAGCCGGGCCAGCCAGCGGTCGACACGGCCGGTCTCGGCTCGCGCGCCGACCCACTCGGCGAGGTTCTCGCCGGCGTGCTCGGTCGCGCGAGGGTCGGACTCCACGCTCGTCACACGCGTGGCGGGGCCGCCGACCTCGCCCAGCGTGGCGGCGAACAGTCCCACGCCGCCGTACAGATCGAGGTGCCACGCGTCGGCATCCCACCCGACGGCGTCGCCGAGACCACGCAGCGTCCGCTCGACGGTCGATGCGAGGGTGGATGCCGCGAGCCGGTGCACCTGCCAGAACCCGCCGGCGTCGACCCGGAACTCCCGGTCGCCGACGCGCTCGACGACCACCTCGGGCGCCGCCGGGCGAGGACCGCCCGTGCCCGCGCCGCCGCTGCTCGCCTTGCCGCCGGCACCGCTCCTCCCCGCGCCGCCGGCGCCGCGACCCCGTCCGCCTCGTCGACGACCGCGCTCGGTCTCGGGCCGCGGGAGCACGCGCACGCGCCCGTCGGCCGGCTGCACCAGATCGATGCGCCCGGGCTCGCCGGACGCCAGGCTCAGTGCGATCCGCTCGATGTCGGGGGTGGCCAGCGGCAGGCTCTCCACCGCGATCACGCGGTGGCTGCGGGCGGCGTAGGGGCCGATCCGGCCATCGTCGTCGACGTGGAGACTGACCCGCGTGCGCCAGCCGGTGCCGTCCGCGCTCTCCGCGTCGGATCCGGAGCCGGCGGGGGCGATGGAGACGTCGGGGTCCGGCATCCCGCCGAATCGCTTCAGCGCGTCGCGCAGCACGGTGAGCTTCAGCTCGCGCTGGTGCTCGAGCGCGATGTGCCCGAAGTCGGCGCCGCCGGGCCGGTTCTCGGGCGCGACGGCGATGTCGGCCTCGCGCCACACGTGCGGGCGGCGGTGGGGTGAGGCATCCCGCACCTCGATCGCCTCGGCGCGCCAGAAGGAGCTCTTGCTCGCGTCGGTGACCCGCGCGAGCACGCGTTCGCCGGGCAGGACGTCGGGCACGAACACCACGCGCCCCTCGTGCCGGGCGACGAACACGCCGCCGTGGGCCACGTCTCCGATCTCGAGTTCGAGGATCGGGCCGCGGTCGCCAGTCGAGTCGGTCACGAAGGAGAGCCTACGGTGGACCTATGCGCGTGTGCCTCGCCTCGACCTCGCCTGCCCGCCTCATGCTGCTGCAGCAGTTCGGCATCCGTCCCCTCACCGTCGCCCCCGACGTCGATGAGGACGCCGTCGTCGCGGCCGTCGAAGCCTCCGAGGGCCGCACGCTCGCGCCGGACGAGCATGTCCTCCTGCTGGCGCGCCGCAAGGCCGCCGACGTCGCGGCTCGGCTGGCCGATGACATCCCGGGCTTCGACGGCATCGTGATCGGCGGCGACTCGATGTTCGAGCTGGGCGGCGAGGTGCTCGGCAAGCCCTACACGGCCGACACCGCGGTCGCGCGCTGGCACGCGATGCGCGGGCAGACGGGCGTGCTGCACTCCGGCCATGCCGTGGTGCGCATGGTCCCCGGCGAGCCGGCGCGCGAGGTGCACGCCGTGGCCGAGGCGTCCGTCACCTTCGCCGATGATCTGTCGGATGCCGAGATCGACGCGTACGTCGCGTCCGGCGAGCCTCTGCACGTCGCCGGCGCCTTCACCGTCGACAGCCTCGGCGGCGCGTTCATCAGGCGGGTGGAGGGCGATCCCTCGACGGTCGTGGGGATGTCGCTCTCGACGCTGCGACGACTCGTGCGCGAGCTGGGCGTCGAATGGACCGCCCTGTGGGGCACCACGGACCCCTCTCTCGAGCACGCCGATCTGGGCGAGCACACCGATCAGGACCTGCATTCCGCGCCCTGACCGTCATTGTGGGAGGCGTCCCATGTTTCGGCGGTGTTCTTGTGCGAACCAGTCAAATCCCCACCGCGGTGCGTGGGTAGGCTGGCACGCATGCCTCAGATCGCCAAGGTTCTCGTTGCCAACCGCGGCGAGATCGCCGTCCGCGTCATCCGTGCCGCCCGTGACGCCGGGAAGGCCTCCGTCGCCGTCTATGCCGAGCAGGACCGCGACGCCATGCACGCCCGCCTCGCCGACGAGGCGTACGCCCTCGACGGCACCACCAGCGCAGAGACCTACCTCTCGATCGACAAGATCCTCTCGGTCGCCCGCCGCTCGGGCGCCGATGCGGTGCATCCCGGCTACGGCTTCCTCGCCGAGAACGCCGACTTCGCGCGCGCCGTCATCAGCGCCGGGCTGATCTGGATCGGCCCGAGTCCCGAGGCCATCGAGGCGCTCGGCGACAAGGTCACCGCACGTGCCGTCGCCGAGAAGGTCGGCGCGCCGCTGGCCCCCGGCACCCCCGGTCCTGTCGCCGGCGCCGACGAGGTCGTCGCGTTCGCCGAGCAGGTCGGCCTCCCCATCGCCATCAAGGCCGCCTACGGCGGCGGCGGTCGCGGCCTCAAGGTCGCCCGCACCATCGACGAGGTGCCCGAGCTCTTCGAGTCCGCCACCCGCGAGGCGATCACCGCCTTCGGCCGCGGCGAGTGCTTCGTCGAGAAGTACCTCGACAAGCCGCGTCACGTCGAGACCCAGTGCCTCGCGGACGCCGCGGGCAACGTCGTGGTGATCTCGACGCGCGACTGCTCGCTGCAGCGCCGCCACCAGAAGCTCGTGGAAGAGGCGCCCGCGCCGTTCCTCACCGACGAGCAGAACAAGACCCTCTACGACGCGTCGAAGGCCATCCTCAAGGAGGTCGGCTACGTCGGCGCGGGAACGTGCGAGTTCCTCATCGGCGCCGACGGCACCATCTCGTTCCTCGAGGTGAACACCCGCCTGCAGGTGGAGCACCCCGTGTCGGAGGAGGTCACCGGCATCGACCTGGTGCGCGAGCAGTTCCGCCTCGCCGAGGGCCAGGAGCTCGGCTACGACGACCCGACGCCCGAGGGGCACTCGATCGAGTTCCGCATCAACGGCGAGGACCCCGGTCGCGGCTTCCTCCCCCAGCCCGGACCGATCCACGTCTTCAAGACGTTCGGCGGTCCCGGCATCCGCCTCGACTCCGGCGTCACCGCCGGAGACACCATCTCCGGCTCGTTCGACTCGCTCCTGGCGAAGATCATCGTGACCGGCCGCGACCGCGCCGAGGCTCTCGAGCGCTCCCGCCGGGCGCTCGACGAGTTCGAGGTCGCGGGCATGCCGACCGTGCTGCCCTTCCACCGCAAGGTCGTGCGCGACCCCGCCTTCACCGCCGAGGACGGCGAGTTCGGCGTCTTCACGCGCTGGATCGAGACCGAGTTCGTCAACGACATCGCGCCGTGGGACGGCGAGCTCGAGGCCCCGAAGCCCAGCGAGCACCGCCACACGGTCGTGGTCGAGGTCGCGGGCAAGCGTCTCGAGGTGAGCCTGCCCGACCGCGTGGTCGCCGCGCCCGGTGTCGCGGGGCGTCCTGCCGCGGTTCCGCCGTCGCGCCGGTCGCACGCGCCGACCGTGGTCGCGGGCGCCTCGGGCGACGCCGTGAAGGCGCCGATGCAGGCGACGATCGTCAAGGTCGCCGTCGAGGAGGGCCAGCAGGTCGTCAAGGGCGACCTCGTCATCGTGCTCGAGGCCATGAAGATGGAGCAGCCGATCCAGGCGCACAAGGACGGCACCGTCGGCGCGATCAACGCTGACGCCGGCACCACCGTGTCGGCCGGGCACCAGCTGCTCACCATCTCCTGACGCTTCTCGCGCGACGTCGACGCGCTCGCGCTGTCGAACCCGGCAGCCGCGCGGTCTCCTTGAACGCGATCGCGCGTTCCGCTGCGCTCGCGCTGTAGAAACCTGCAGTCGCGCACGCTCGCGCGGACCGCGAGTGCAGCAAAGGGCAGCGGATGCCGCGGCCGCCACGCCTGCGTGCCGTCGCGACCGCCCGCCGCCCGCTCGAGCCCCCGATCCGGGCGATCAGCCGCCGTACACGTTGTGGTCGACGACGTGCATCGCGCGGGCGGCGTCGGTGATGCTGCCCGACAGCGACGGGTAGACGGCGAAGACCCGGGACACCTGGTCGACCGTGAGGCGACGCTCGACGGCGATCGCGATCGGGTAGATCAGTTCGGATGCGCGCGGCCCGACGATCACGCCGCCCACCACGGTGCCGCTGCCCTCGCGGGCGATGAGCTTCACGAAGCCGTCCTTGATGCCCATCATCTTCGCGCGCGGGTTGGCGGCGAGGGGCAGCTTGTGCACCACGGCGTCGATCAGGCCTTCGGCGATGTCCTTCTCCTGCCAGCCGATCGTCGCGATCTCGGGGGCGGTGAAGATGTTCGAGGTGATGCGGCGGCGCTCGAGCGGGATCACCACGTCGCCGAGCGCGTGGAAGATCGCGGTGCGCCCCTGCATCGACGCGACCGATGCGAGCGGCACGAAGGTCGTGCAGTCGCCGGCGGCGTAGATGTTCGGCACCGACGTGCGGGCGACGCGGTTGACCTGGATGTGACCCGACTCGGTCATCTGCACACCCGCCTGCTCGAGGCCGATGCCCGCGGTGTTGGGGATCGAGCCGACCGCGACGAGGCAGTGGCTGCCCTCGACGGTGCGTCCGTCGCTGAGGGTCACCAGCACGCTGTCGCCGAGGTTCTCGACCTTGTCGGCGCGCGACTTCGACAGCAGCGTCATGCCGCCGCGCTTGAACACGCGCTCGAGCACGGCCGCGGCATCCGAATCCTCGCCCGGAAGCACCTGGTCGCGGCTCGAGACGAGCGTCACCTTGGCGCCGAGGTTCATGTAGGCGCCGGCGAACTCGGCGCCCGTCACGCCCGAGCCGACGACGATCAGGTGCTCCGGGATGGCCTTCATGTCGTAGAGCTGGGTCCACGTCAGGATGCGCACGCCGTCGGGCTTCGCCGTCGGCAGCTCGCGCGGGGACGAGCCGGTCGACACCAGGAGGGTGTCGGCCTCGATGCGGTCGAAGTCGGTGCCGCCGGCGCCCGTCGAGACGACGACGGCGTTCTCGCCCTCGAGGCGGCCGTGCCCGGAGATGATCCGCACCCCCGCTTCGGCGAGCGAGGCGCGCATGTCGTCGGACTGCTGCCGCGCGAGCGACAGGAGGCGCCGGTTGACCGCGGCGAGGTTGATCGCGATCTCCGGCTTGAGCGGCTTGCCGTCCTTGCCCTTCGCGAAAAGCTGCACGCCGAGGTCGCTCGCTCCCGCGATCGCCACGGCCGCGTCGGCGGTGGCGATCAGCGTCTTCGACGGAACGACGTCGGTGATCACCGCCGACCCGCCGATGCCCGCCCGTTCGACCACGGTCACCTCGGCTCCGAGCTGGGCGGCGGCCAGCGCCGCTTCGTAGCCGCCGGGGCCGCCACCGATGATCGCGACGCTCTGAGTGCGCTCGAAGCTCAAGGACATGGCATCCATTCTCTCCCGCGCGACGGCGTCGGCACGACACCCCGACGGCCGCCCCCGGCTGGCCCTCGCCCCCGCCGCGCTCCTAGAGTGTCGGCATGTCTGACACCACCGGCAATCCCCTCGACGATCCCGCGGCCGACCCGTTCCAGGTCGCAGCCGCCGCAGCGGCCGACATCGCCCGCATCACCGGCGTCGAGCATCACGACATCGCCCTCACCCTCGGCAGCGGCTGGGGCAAGGCAGCGGACCTCATCGGAGAGACCACCGCGACCTTCCCCGCGACCGAGGTCACCGGTTTCTCTCGGCCGGCCCTCGAGGGCCACGTCGGCACTCTCCGCAGCGTCGTCACCCCGAAGGGACGCCGCGTGCTGGTGATCGGCGCGCGCACCCACTATTACGAAGGCCACGGCGTGCGCCGTGTCGTCCACAGCGTGCGCACCGCCGCCGCGACGGGCGCACGCACGATGGTGCTCACGAACGGCGCCGGCGGCATCAAGCACACATGGAAGCCCGGCACTCCGGTGCTCATCAGCGACCACATCAACCTCACCGGGGACTCGCCGCTCGAGGGCGCCACATTCATCGACCTGACGGACCTGTACTCGCTGCGACTGCGTGATCTCGCACGGTCGATCGATCCGTCGCTCGACGAGGGCGTGTACTGCCAGTTCCGCGGGCCGCAGTACGAGACTCCCGCCGAAGTGCGCATGGCCAAGACGATCGGCGGCCACATCGTCGGCATGTCCACGGCACTCGAGGCGATCGCCGCGCGGCAGGCGGGCATGGAGCTGCTGGGCATGTCTCTCATCACGAACATGGCGGCCGGCATCCAGACCACCCCACTCAGCCACCAGGAGGTCATCGACGCCGGCCGAGAGGCGGAGCCGGTGATCTCGTCGCTCCTCGCCCGAGTGGTGGGCGCGCTGTGAGCGACAGGGAGGTTCCGGCGGCCGCACCAGACCGCCAGGAGCCCGCGCCCGCATCGGTGCCCGCCGGCGTGGCGGACGGGGCGTCGGTCCTCGACCGTGCTCGCGCGTGGCTCGCGCAGGACCCGGACGGCGAGACCCGCGCCGAGCTGCGCACGCTGATCGCGGCGGCCGATTCCGGCGACGCGGCTGCGGCTGCCGACCTCGACGACCGCTTCGGCGCGCGGCTCGCGTTCGGCACGGCAGGTCTGCGCGGCGAGCTGGGTGCGGGCAGCAACCGCATGAACCGCGTGCTGGTCGCGCAGGCCGCCGCCGGTCTCGCGGCGTACGTGCGCGAGAGGGCGGGCGACGTCGAGAGCCCCACGATCGTCGTCGGCTACGACGGGCGACGCAACTCGCACGTGTTCGCCCAGGACTCCGCCGAGATCTTCGCCGGGGCCGGCCTTCGCGCCATCCTCCTCCCGCGCCTGCTGCCCACGCCCGTGCTCGCCTATGCGGTGCGCCACCTCGGCGCCGCCGCCGGCGTGATGGTCACCGCGAGCCACAATCCGCCGAACGACAACGGCTACAAGGTCTACCTCGGCGGTCCCGACGACGGGTCGCAGATCGTCGCGCCCGCCGACGCCGAGATCGCCGCGCACATCGAGCGCGTGGCCGAGCTCGGAGACATCTCCACCCTGCCCCGCTCGCTCGGGTACGAGATCGCCCCCGAGTCGATCGTCGAGGACTATGTCGCGGCGACCGCCGCCGTCGCCCCCGCCCCCGCCGGCGCGTCGGGTCTCTCGTGGGTCTACACCGCCATGCACGGCGTCGGCTGGGAGACGTTCTCGCGCATCCTCGAGACGGCCGGCTACCCGGCGCCCGAGCCGGTCACCGCGCAGATCGAGCCCGACGGCGCGTTCCCCACCGTGGCGTTCCCGAACCCCGAGGAACCCGGCGCGATGGACCTCGCGTTCGAGCGCGCCCGCGAGGTCGGCGCCGAGCTGATCATCGCCAACGACCCCGACGCCGACCGCCTCGCGGTCGCGCTGCCCGACGCCTCCTCCCCCGACGGCTGGCGCCGGCTGACCGGCAACCAGATCGGGCTGCTCCTGGGCTGGCGCGCGGCGCGTCTCACGGCCGAGTCGGGGGCCACCGAGGGCGCCTCTCTGGCGTGCTCGCTCGTGTCGTCTCCCGGCCTCGAGGTCGTCGCCCGGCACTACGGTCTGGACTTCCACTCGACCCTCACCGGGTTCAAATGGATCTCGCGCGCGCCCGGCATCGTGTTCGGGTTCGAGGAGGCGCTCGGCTACCTCGTGAACCCTGAGACGGTGCGCGACAAGGACGGCATCTCCGCCGCGGTGGCCATGCTCGGCATGGTGTCGGAGGCCCGCGGGCGGGGTGCCTCGCTCGCCGATCTGCTCGCCGAGTTCGACGAGACCTTCGGCGCCTTCGCCAGCGACCAGATCTCGGTGCGCGTCGACGACGTGTCCGCCATCGGGCGCATCATGGCGGCGCTGCGTGCGCAACAACCGTCCGCCATCGGCGACGTCGCGGTCGAGCGGATCGACGACCTGCTCGAGGGCGTCGACGATCTCCCCCCAGGCGATGTCCTGCGACTGTGGCTCGTGGACGGATCACGCGTGATCGTGCGGCCGAGCGGTACGGAGCCCAAGCTGAAGCTGTACCTCGACGTGCGCGGAGACTCGTCGGGCGACGCGGCCGAGCGCATCGCGGCACTCGCCGCGGGCGCGCGGAGACTGCTCGACGACCTCGGCGCCTGAGGCGCGAGCCTCGCGGTCCGCGGGCGGCAGTTACGATCCGTCCGCGGGTCCGCGCGGGCCCGCGATGGCGATCCATTCCCGGTCCGCGCGTGTCCGGACCCCGTGCTAAAGTGCAGGTCGCGATATATCGTGAACGCGTCATTTCGCGGCGCGTGCGTGCTATCGCCGGGGGATCGACACCGATACAAGGACGGGTGATGGCCGTGGCGAACGGCGAGTACGAAGCGGATGCCGCGGCCGAGGCATCCGATCCCCCTCACTGGCTCCGCAAAGTCGTCCTGTTCCTGAGCGGCCAGACGATCAGCCTGCTGGGCTCGATGCTCGTGCAGTACGCCGTGTTCTGGTACCTCACGATCGAGTACCGGTCGGGCGTCTACATGATGCTCGCGGCGCTGTTCGGGTTTCTGCCGCAGGCGGTGGTGTCGATCTTCGGCGGGGTGTGGGCCGATCGGCACAACCGCAAGTACCTCATCATGGGCGCCGACGCCGCGATCGCCCTGTCGACGCTCGCGCTGGCTCTCATCATGATGACCGGGTTCGACGCCGTATGGCTGCTGTTCGCGGTGATGGCGGTGCGCTCGGCGGGTGCCGGCATCCAGATGCCCGCGGTCGCTGCCCTGCTCCCCCAGATCACGCCCACGCGCAACCTGATCCGGGTGAACGGCGTGAACGGGTCGATCCAGTCGGCGATGGCGCTCCTCGCCCCGGCTGCGGCCGGCGCGATCTATGCGTGGTCGTCAGCGTCGACGGGCGGGACCGCGGCATCCCTCATCCCGATCTTCTTCATCGACGTGGCGACCGCTGTGATCGGCATCGGCATCCTCGCCTTCATCCCGGTGGGCACGGTGCGCAAGGCGTCCGAGGTGCAGACCGGCTACTTCGCCGACCTCGTCGACGGCGTGCGCTACGTCGTGCACCACGCCTTCGTGCGGTGGCTGCTGATCGTCTTCGCGATCATCTTCGTGCTCACGGTGGCGCCCTCGAACCTCACGCCGCTCATGCTCGTGCGCTCGTTCCCCGCGGGGGCCGAACAGGACGTCGTCAACCTCGCGGTGCTCGAGATCGCGTTCAGCGTCGGCATGATGCTCGGCGGCATCCTCGTCGCGTCGTTCTTCGCCAAGCGCAGCCGGATCGGGCTCATCGTCGTTTCGTCGCTCGTGTTCGGCGTGCTGTCGATCGGCCTCGGGCTCGCGCCCAACGTGTGGATCTTCTTCGGCTTCATGTTCCTCGTGGGGCTCGCCGTGCCGTTCTTCTCGACGCCGTCGATGACCCTCCTGCAGGAGACGGTCGAGCCCGAGCGGCAGGGGCGCGTGTTCGGGTTCATGGGCATCGTCATGGCGGTCGCGATGCCGCTGGGCATGGTCGTCTTCGGGCCCCTCGCCGACGTCCTGCCGATCGAGCTGCTGCTGGTCGCGGCAGGCATCCTGACGTTCGTCGTGATCGGGCTCGCGGTATGGCTGCCGGCCGGGCAGCGCGCGATCGCGGCGGCACGCGCGGCGTCGCAAGTCGCCGGGGGCGACCCCGCGGTGGCCGCGGCCGCGGTCGAAGAGGCGATGCACAGCAAGGAGCCGTGAGCCGCGGCATCCCGCCCCGCGTCCTAGGCTCGGAGGATGCTCCTCACGCAGCCGACCACGCTCGAGAACGACCACGTCCGCCTGGAGCCGCTCAGCGCTGATCACGTCACGGACCTCGCCGCCTCGGCGGTCGGGCACGAGCACGCGTGGTACACGTCGGTGCCCCAGCCGGACGATGTTGCGGCTGACGTGGCCCAGCGCTTGCGGTGGCAGGACGAGGGGCACATGACGGCGTGGGCCGTGCGCAGGCTCGACACCGGCCGTGTGATCGGCGAGACGACGTTCTGCAACATCGACCAGGCCAACCGGCACGTCGAGATCGGCCACACGTGGATCGGCCTCGAGGCCCAGCGCACGTTCGTGAACACGGCGTCGAAGCTGCTGCTGCTCGGGCACGCGTTCGAGGCGTGCGACGCGATCGCCGTCGAGTTCCGCACGCACTGGCACAACCGGCAGTCGCGCGCGGCGATCGCGCGCCTGGGCGCCAAACAGGACGGCGTGCTGCGCAATCACCGTCTCGGCCCCGACGGCACGCTGCGCGACACCGTGGTCTTCTCGATCCTGCCGACCGAGTGGCCCGCGGTGCGCCTCGGTCTCCGGGAGCGCCTGCGCCGCGGGTGACGTTTCCGCCCCAGCCCTCGCGCCCCGCCCTTGGCACCCGCCCTTCGCGCCCCGGCCTTCGCGCCCGGGCCTTCGCCGAGAACAGGAGTTCTGGCCGAGACAGGACGATTCACGGCATAACGTCCTGTGTGCGCCAGATCACCTGTTCTGGGCAACCCGGGAGGACTCGGGATGCCAGCGGCAAGCGCCGCGTCGCCCGTGAACTTTGCGTCCCGGCCCTTCGGGCCCGTCCCTTCGACCGAGAACAGGAGGTCTGGCGCAGACAGGACGATTCTCGGCATAGCGTCCTGTGTGCGCCGGATCACCTGTTCTGGCGCAGACAGGACGATTCTCGGCATCACGTCCTGTCTGCGCCAGATCACCTGTTCTGGGCAACCCCGGGAAGACTCGGAGTGCCAGCGGAAACGCCGCGCCGCGGGTGACGGCCGCGCCGCGACGAGTGGATGCCGCGGCTCAGCCGTCGATGACGGCGACGAGCTCGTCGAGGAAGCCGCCGAAGTCGGCGGAGCGCCGGACGATCCGCTGCACGCTGTCGCGCTCGGAGAACACCTCGACGAACTGCTCGAACACCGTCTGGAACGCCTCGCGGTCGGTTTCGGAGAACGCCACCAGCGCCACGACCTGCACGCGCCCTTCGCCCCACGGAATCGACGGGTCGGCGATGCCGATGGCGATGGAGGTGCGGGTCGCCGTCATCCCGAGCGCATGGGGCACGGCCAGCGCGTCGGTGAACGCCGTCGAGGACAGCTTCTCGCGCTCGATCGTGCGCGCGACATAGTCTTCGTCGATCACGCCCTGCGCGATGAGCGCGTCACCCAGCAGACGGATGACGGCCTCTTCGCCTCCGGCCTCCCCCAGCCCGCGCACGAAGGCCGAGGGTGCGAAGTAGCGCTCGAGCTCGGTGCGCAGCCGGGCGAGTCGCCGGCTGCGACGGATGCGGCCCGCAGCCGCCTGCACGCGCTCGATGTCGGCGTCCGTGAGGAACGGCTGGATCTTGACGATCCGCTCGCCCGGCACCGCCGGGTCGATCGTCGTGAGCACGAGGTCCGTGTCGATCGACGCCCAGTCGGGATCGACGCGGGTCTCGACGCCGACGACCTCGATCGCCTGCCCGAGGGACCGGTCGACGCTCGACCGCAGCAGCTCGTGCAGGTCGTAGTACCCGGGGCACACGATCGTCGCGGTGAGGAGCTGGTCTGCGCGCCGGCTGCGCTCGAGGCGGCCGCCGACGTGCATCGCGATGTAGGCGATCTCGTCGTCGGGCAGCGGGATGCCCAGGCGCTCCTGCAGGCGGCTCGCGATGAACACCGCCACCTCGAAGATCATCGGGTACGTCGACTTGAGCGACCGGGTGAGCGGGTTGCGCGACCACGCCTGCTCCCGCGCCCGGTGCTGCAGGTTCTGCACGTGCAGCGCGAGCCGCAGGATGAAGTCCTCGTGGGCGATGTCGACGAGGAACTCGGCCGACGCGGTGCCGACGACATCGCGCACCGCCGCCTCGACCTCGGGGTCCAGTCGTGATCGGGCGTGATCCGCGGGAGCCTCGGCCCCGGGCGCGACGACGCGCGTGAGGACCAGCGTCGCGAGATGCTGCAGGTCGCCCGACCCGAGCTCGACGCCGAGATGCTTCTCGGCGAGCCGGCCGAGCAGCGCGGCGACCTCCTCCTGCGCGGGCTTCGATCCGGCTGTCGGGCGCTCGAGGCCGCGGTCCTGCGACACCCGGTCGGCGGCGATGGCGATGTGCATCACGACGTCGGCGATCCCGAACTCGTTCACGAAGTAGCCCTGGGCGCCGAGCTCGGCGACGAGGTCGGCCTTGAACGGCCCGAAGGCCGCCGCACCCACGGAATCCTCACCGAGTGTGCGGCGCAGGGCGACGATGTCGAACGACCCGGCGTCCATCTCGTCATGGGCCAGGCGGCTGAGCAGCCGCCGCTGCGCCATCTCGGTGCCGCGCAGCCGCGCGCG
This sequence comes from Microbacterium sp. NPDC056003, assembly GCF_042274785.1. Lineage (NCBI taxonomy): Bacteria > Bacillati > Actinomycetota > Actinomycetes > Micrococcales > Microbacteriaceae > Microbacterium > Microbacterium sp. NPDC056003. Next base: position 357,967 of record NZ_JBHJXQ010000003.1, read on the forward strand.
CGACGCGGAGCGCTCGAGGGTCAGCTCGGTTCCGCCGAGCAGGCCGCGCACGCGCGCGAGGTCGGCGTCGAGCGTGGCCGGGCTGACGTGCAGCCGGTCGGCGAACTCGAACGTGTCGATGCCCTCGGGGTCGTCGAGCAGTGCGCGCACGAGGGTGTGCAGGCGATCACGCGGGGTGCCGGCATCCGTCCCCGCCGTCCGCTGTGCAGCCGCCGCATCCGCTCCCGCACGATAGCCGAGCGACCCCGATTCGATCGCCGTGCCGGGTGCGACGCGCGCGTTCACCGCGGTCACATACGAGCGGATGCTGCGCGGCGTGACGCCGAGCGCGTCGGCGAGGGTCGCGGCCGTCGCCCACTCTCCGTCGCGCAGGAGCAGGCCGAGCAGCCTGTCCTGTCGCGCTCTCGTCACGGGGGGGTCCTTGCTTCGACGGCGGGCCTCGACGCCCGGGTTCTGCCAGTCAACCACGCGTCGCGCGCAGGCGAGCCGCGGCGCCCGCATCCGCTCGTTCTTTCCGCCCCACCGGAAGAAGGACTGGTTGTCCGCTCCCAGGGAACTCACAAGAATGGCCATGAGGAGGCGGGTCGATGAGGATCCTCGTGGTCTGCGGAGCGGGTGCGTCGAGCACCTTCGTCGCCCAGCGCGTGCGCCATGCGGCCCATGATGCCGGGTTCCCCTACTCCGCCTTCGCCGGCACCGAGCAGTCGCTTCCGATCGACCTCGACGCCGCGGATGTCGTGCTCGTCGGTCCGCATCTGGCCCATGCGGTGGAACGCATCGAGCGGGATGCCGCGGCCCGGGGCACGACGGTGGTGCTGCTGCCGCCCGACATCTTCACGGATCTGGACGGCACACGGACGCTCGCTCTCGTCCGCGACGCGGTCGGACCCGCCGGGGGGCCGGCTCCGACCGCGGGCGGCACGCCCGGGCCGACCGCAGCGCCCCCGGCCGCCGACCAGATCCCCACCCGCGACTGACGACAGAGAGGTCACACCATGCCATCCATCTCACGGACCGTCCGCATCGGCTCGTCCCACGGCCTGCACGCCCGGCCGGCGAAGCTCTTCGCGCAGGCGGCGAAGGAGGCGGGCATCCCGATCACGGTCGCCAAGGACTCCGGCACGCCCGTCAATGCGGCGAGCATCCTCGGGGTCATCGCGCTCGGCGTCGAGCAGGGCGACTACGTCACGCTGACGGCCGACGGCGACACCGCGGAGACTGCGCTCGACACCCTCGCCGAGCTCCTGACCACCGACCACGACGCGGCCTGAACCATGACCGAGCTGCGTGGAGTGGGAATCGGCCTCGGCGTCGCCCAAGGACCGGTGGCCCGCATGGCCGAGCCGCTGCCGGCGCCGAGCGATGCGCCGAGCACGATGACCGCCGACGACGAGAGGGCGCGCGTGACCGAGGCGGTCGCCGCGGTCGCCCGCGAACTGGAGCAGCGCGGTGCGCAGGCCGGCGGCGCCGCGCAGGACGTGCTCGAGGCGCAGGCCATGATGGCCGAGGACCCCAGTCTCGCCGACGAGGTCGCCTCGCGGATCGACCAAGGCAAGACCGCCGAGTTCGCGGTCTTCGACGCCTTCGCCTCGTTCCGCGACCAGCTCACGGCGCTCGGCGGCTACCTCGGCGAGCGCGCGGCCGATCTCGACGACGTCGCCCAGCGCGTGATCGCGCGGCTGCGCGGGGAACCGGCTCCGGGAGTGCCCGATCCGGGGCATCCGTTCGTCCTCGTCGCCAAGGATCTCGCCCCCGCCGACACCGCCCTCCTCGACCTCGACAAGGTGCTCGCGCTCGTCACGAGCGAAGGCGGCCCGACCTCGCACACCGCGATCCTGGCGCGCGAGAAGTCGATCGTCGCCGTGGTCGGCGCGGTCGACGCGAGCGGCCTGCGCGAGGGCGAGACGGTGATCGTGGATGCCGCGGCCGGCGTCGTCACGACCGACCCGACCTCCGATGAGCTCGAGCGCGCGCTGCGCCGCGCCGAGGACCGCGCGGCTACGTCATCGGCGCCCGTCACCGACGGCGCTCTGTCGGACGGCACCCCGATCCCGCTGCTGGCCAACCTCGGCAAGCCGGAAGCCGCGGCCGACGCGGTCGCCCTCGGCGCCGAGGGAGTCGGCCTGTTCCGCACCGAGTTCCTGTTCCTCAGCTCGGCGCAGGCGCCGACCGTGGAGCAGCAGCGCGAGGCTTACATGCAGCTCCTCTCCGCCTTCCCGGGCAAGAAGGTCGTCGTGCGCGTTCTCGACGCCGGCGCCGACAAGCCGCTCGCCTTCCTCAACGACGCGCACGAGGAGAACCCCGCGTTGGGCCTCCGCGGCATCCGTGCGCTGCGCGCGAGCGAAGACATCCTGCGGGAGCAGCTGACAGCGCTGGCGGAAGCGGATGCCGCGACCCGGCAGTCGCCCGCAGGGCCGGCCGATCTGTGGGTCATGGCCCCCATGGTGGCTACGTTCGAGGAGGCCGTGTACTTCACCGACCTCGCGCGCGACTATGGCATCAGGACGGCGGGCGTGATGGTCGAGGTCCCGTCCTCGGCTCTCCTCGCCGACCGGATCCTCGCCCACGCCGACTTCGCCTCGATCGGCACCAACGACCTCACGCAGTACACGATGGCCGCCGACCGGCTGCTCGGCTCGGTCGCCTCGCTGCAGGATCCGTGGCACCCTGCCGTGCTGCGACTGATCCGCGAGGTGGGCGACGCCGGTCGTGTCCACGGAAAGCCCGTCGGTATCTGCGGCGAGGCCGCCGCCGACCCGCTCCTCGCGGTCGTGCTCGTCGGCCTCGGCGCGACCAGCCTCTCGATGGCCCCCACGGCGCTCGCCGACGTGCGGGCCACCTTGCTCCAGCACACCCTCGACGATGCGCGTGTCATCGCCGAGGCCGCCCTCGCCGCGAACGATGCGGCATCCGCCCGAACCGCGGCGCAGGCCGCGGCCACCCGATAGGCCGCACGCGCGGTCGCCTGAACGACAAGGGAGACACAGCAATGACGACGACGTCAGCGCCCGCATCGGGCATGAGCAAGGCGAGAGTGGGAGTCCAGCGCTTCGGCACCTTCCTCTCCGGCATGATCATGCCCAACATCGCGGCCTTCATCGCATGGGGATTCATCACCATGCTCTTCATCCCCGCCGGGTTCTTCGGCGTGGACAGCCCGTTCGGCTGGCACTGGTATCCGGTCTCGGAGATCATCGGCGGCGGTGGCGACCAGGCGATCATCGGCTGGCAGGGCTCCATGGTGGCCCTCGCCGAGGCCGACGGAGCGACGTTCCTGGCCTACGTGGGTCTCGTCGGGCCCATGGTCACCTACCTGCTGCCGCTCCTCATCGCCAACACCGGCGGCCGCATGGTCTACGGCGAGCGCGGCGGCGTCGTCGCCACGATCGCAACCGTCGGCGTCATCGTCGGAACCAACATCCCGATGTTCCTCGGCGCGATGATCATGGGGCCGTTCGCGGCGCTGGTCACGAAGTGGATGGACCGCATCTGGGACGGCAAGATCAAGCCCGGCTTCGAGATGCTCGTGAACAACTTCTCGGCGGGCATCCTCGGCATGCTCCTCGCGATCGTCGGGTTCTTCGCGTTCGGCCCGGTGATGCTCGGCATCAGCGCCGTCCTGGGCGGCGCCGTCGGCTGGCTGGTCGAGTTCAACCTGCTGCCGCTCGTCTCGATCATCGTCGAGCCGGCGAAGGTGCTGTTCCTCAACAACGCCATCAACCACGGCGTGTTCACTCCGCTCGGCATCGAGCAGGCGGCGGAGACCGGCAAGTCGATCCTCTTCCTCATCGAGGCGAACCCCGGGCCCGGCCTCGGCCTGCTGCTCGCGTTCACCTTCTTCGGAGTGGGCGCAGCGAAGGCGTCCGCTCCCGGCGCGATCATCATCCAGTTCTTCGGCGGCATCCACGAGATCTACTTCCCGTACGCGCTGAGCAAGCCGATGACGATCCTCGCCCTGATCGCGGGCGGCGCGACCGGCGTCACGACGAACATGCTGCTGGGCGGTGGACTCGCGTTCCCCGCGGCTCCGGGCAGCATCATCGCGGTGACCGCCGCGGCGATCGGCCCCGGCATCGGCAACCTCCTGGTGGTCTACCTCTCGGTCGCCCTCGCGGCCACGGTGACCTTCCTGGTCGCCGGCGTCATCCTGCGGGCGTCGCGCAAGCGCGACCTCCTCGCCGAGGCCGACACGTTCGGCGCCGCGATCAGCCAGACCGAGGCGAACAAGGGCAAGTCGTCGGCGGCGCTCGACGCCCTGCGTGCCTCGGACGGAAAGGACCGCGAAGCGGTGCGCGAGGCCGAGGAGGCCGTCGACAAGCTCGAGACCGAGGCCGAGACGGCGGGCATCGCAGACGGCGGTGTGCTCACCACCAAGCGCGTGCGCAACATCGTGTTCGCGTGCGACGCGGGCATGGGCTCGTCGGCAATGGGTGCGAGCGTCCTGCGCAACAAGATCAAGAAGGCGGGCATCGAGGACGTCACGGTCGTCAACAAGGCGATCGCCAACCTGGATGCCTCGGCGGACCTGGTCATCACGCAGAACCAGCTCACCGACCGCGCGCGCAAGCAGACGCCCGACGCGGTGCACGTGTCGGTGGACAACTTCATGAACTCGCCGAAGTACGACGAGGTCGTGGACCTCGTGCGTGACCAGCACCAGGATGGGGCTTAAGGCGCATAGGCGGCTGCGGAGCCGGGCGGCGGGATGCCCCCGGCTCCGTGGTCTTCGGTGAGAAGCATCCGCACCACCACGAAAGGCAACGAAATGGCACGTGACGTACTGAGCATCGGACAGGTCCGGATCCACAGCGGGAGCGCGACGCGCGAAGAGGCGATGAAGGAGGCCGCCGACATCCTCGAGTCCGCCGGTGCCGTCACCAGCGCCTACTTCGACGCGATGCAGCAGCGGGAGCAGACCGTGTCGACCTACATGGGCAACGAGCTCGCGATCCCGCACGGCACGAACGAGACCAAGCACACGATCCTCGACTCGGCGCTGTCGGTCGTCCGCTACGACGGCGGAGTCGACTGGGACGGCGAGCCGGTGACGTTCGTGATCGGCATCGCCGGCAAGGGCGACGAGCACCTCGAGATCCTGTCGCAGATCGCGATCCTCTTCTCCGACGAAGACGAGGTGCAGAAGCTCAAGCAGGCGCAGACGCCCGAGGAGCTCTTCGCGCTGGTCTCCGCCGCGGGCGTGTGATGAAGGCCGTCCACTTCGGAGCCGGCAACATCGGCCGCGGGTTCGTCGGGCTGCTGCTGCACGAGGGCGGCTACGAACTCGTCTTCTCCGACGTCGCAGCCCCGCTCGTCGACGCCATCAACGCCGTCGACTCCTACACCGTCCACGAAGTGGGCGATCGCGGCCGCGACACGGTCGTCACCGGCTTCCGGGCGATCAACAGCGCCGATCATCCCGACGAGGTGATCGAGGAGATCGCCTCGGCGAACGTCGTCACGACGGCGGTCGGGCCGACGATCCTGAAGTTCGTCGCCCCCCACATCGTGGCCGGGCTCGCCCTGCGCGACCCCTCGTCTCCGCCGTTGCAGATCATGGCGTGCGAGAACGCGATCAACGCCACCGACGTGCTGCGCGACCTCATGAAGGAGTCGGCCGGCGACGCGTGGGAGGCCCTCACCGCCCGCGCGGTGTTCGCGAACACCGCGGTCGACCGCATCGTCCCCGCCCAGCCGGAGGGCGCCGGCGTCGACGTCACCGTCGAGCCCTTCTACGAGTGGGCCATCGAGCGCCTGCCCTTCGGCGACGAACCGCCCGTCATTCCCGGCGCGCACTTCGTCGACGACCTCGCGCCGTACATCGAGCGGAAGCTCTTCACGGTGAACACCGGGCACGCCGCGACCGCGTACTTCGGCGCCCAGTCGGGCATCGACACGATCGCGGCGGCATTGTCCGACGAGGCCATCGCCGCGCGCGTCGCTGCGACCCTGGAGGAGACGTCGGCGCTCCTCGCGGCAAAGCACGGCCTCGACGCCGCCGACCTGGCGAGCTACCGCGTGACCATCCTGGGCCGCTTCCGCAACGCGGCGCTGCCCGACACGGTGTGGCGGGTCGGACGCCAGCCGCTGCGCAAGCTCTCCCGGCATGAGCGCTTCGTCGGACCCGCCGCGGAGGCGGCAGAGCGCGGCCTGTCGGTGGACGCCCTCGTCGCGGCGATCGGCGCGCTGCTGGCGTTCGACGACAGTGAGGATCCGCAGGCGGTGGATCTGCAGCGGATGCTGCGCGAGCAGGATGCCGCGAGCTTCACCGCGGCCGCGACCGGCCTCGAGCCGCAGCATCCGCTCTTCGCGAAGGTCGTCGCCGTCGTCGAAGCTCGACAGGCGGAGATCGGCGCGGGCTGAGGAGGCGCGCCGACGCACGTCTGCCCGCGCAGCGCGGAGGGATCCCCGCGCGCGATTACGCTCTTCTGGTGACCGCTTCGTCCTCGCCCGACTCCTCCGCCGCCCCCTCCGGGACACCACGCTCGCGCCGGCGCGGGCTGCGAGTGCTGTGGTGGATCCTCGGGTCGGTCGGCGCCCTGCTCCTGCTCGCCGTCGTCGGCATCCTGATCTGGAGTCAGGTCGGAGTCATGGCGGCCGAGCCGGAGCCGCTCGCAGAAGTGAAAGCGAACGCCGCGATCGAGATCACCGACACGTCGGGCGCGATCGTGATGGAGCCCGCCGCCGGCGCGTCCGACACGGGGCTCGTCTTCGTGCCGGGCGCGAAGGTCGATCCGTGGGCGTACGCGAACAACCTCGCGGGCGTGGTCGAGGAGGCGAACGTCACCGTGGTGATCACGAAGCCGTGGCTGAACCTCGCGTTCTTCGACCTGCGGCCACTGTCGGCGTTCACCGAGCTCGTGCCCGGGATCGACACGTGGGCGGTGGGGGGCCATTCGCTCGGCGGCGTGCGCGCCTGCCAGCTCGCGACCGATGCCGAGGCCCTCGTTCTGTTCGGCTCGTACTGCGCGAACGACCTGTCCGACTCCGGGCTGCCCGTGATCAGCATCGCAGGAAGCGAGGACGGCCTCTCCACTCCAGAGAAGATCGCCGACGCCCGGCCGCTCCTGCCCGAGGACGCACGCATGGAGGTGATCGACGGCGCCAGCCACGCGTCCTTCGGCGACTACGGCCCGCAGGCAGGAGACGGCACGCCCACGATCTCGGACGCAGAGATGGATGCCGCGCTGTCGGCGCTGCTGGTGTCGTTCGCGGAGGAGTTCGCGCAGTGACGCTCGTCCTCGCGTGCGCCGCCGCGTTCGTCTCGGCCGTCATCCAGCGCATCACCGGGCTGGGCTTCGTCCTGGTGCTGGTCGGGCCGATCGTGCTGCTCTACGGCCCACTCGAGGGCGTGACGATCGGCGTGCTGCTCGCGCTCGTCGCGTCGCTCACGGCCATCCCTCTGGTGTGGAAGCAGATCGAATGGCGTCGCGCCTGGTGGCTCATCTGGCCGGGGCTGCTCGCCGCTCCATTCGGCGCCCTGCTCGTGCGCGTCCTGCCCGAGCCGGCACTGCTCCTGCTCATCGCCGCCATGGCGTACTTCGCCCTGCTCGCCGGCCGGATGCCGGCGCTGTCCGCCCCACTGCGCGGCCGGACGGGCGCCGTCGTCGCGGGTTCGGCGGCGGGGTTCATGCACGTCGCGAGCGGGCTGTCCGGCCCTCCGCTCGCCGCATACGCGGTCGGCGACGGGTGGCCTCAACGCCGGTTCGCCGCGAGCGTGCAGGTGATCTTCGCCGTGTTCAGCGTCGTCTCGGTCGCACTGCGCGGGCTGCCGGCATCCCCCGTTCCCGATGTCTGGACACTCGTGGCCGCCACGGCCGGCGGGATCGCGATCGGAACGATTCTGAGTCGCCACGTCGCGCCGGGCATCGCACGGACGGCGATGCTCGCCATCGCGTGGGCGGGCGCCACGGTGGTGCTCGTGCGCGGCATCCTGGCACTGTTGTCCTGACGGCATCGCCCCTGATCGGATCCGATTTCGGTTAATGCCGACTAACGTTTAGTGTTTCTTCGCTGGGGTCGGCGTCGTCACGCCGACACAATGACGTGTGGGAGACGAATGAGCGAGCTTCGCTATGCCATCATCGGCGCCGGTCCATCGGGACTGTCCGCCGCGCGCGCCCTCCAGAAGGCGGGCATCGAGTTCGACGGATACGAGGCATCCCGCGGCGTCGGGGGCCTGTGGGACATCGAGAACCCGCGCTCGACCATGTACGAGTCCGCGCACCTCATCTCGTCGCGCACCACCACGGAGTTCGCCGAGTTCCCGATGGACACCGACGCCGACTACCCGAGCCATCGCACGCTCATCCGCTACTTCCGCGACTTCGCGGACCGATTCCGCCTCACCGAGCGGTTCCGGTTCGAGACGAAGGTCACCTCGCTCACGCGCGACGATGACGGCGAATGGATGCTGCGCGCCGACTCCCCCCACGGCCCTGTCGCCGAGCGCTACGACGGCGTGATCCTCGCGAACGGCACCCTCGCCGAGCCCAACGTCCCGACCTTCCGCGGCGAGTTCACCGGCGAGCTGCTGCACACCAGCGCGTACAAGACCGCGAGCCAGCTCACCGGCAAGCGCGTGCTCATCATCGGGGCGGGCAACTCCGGCTGCGACATCGCGGTCGACGCCGTGCACCACGCGGCATCCGTCGACATGAGCGTGCGCCGGGGGTACTACTTCGTGCCGCGGTACCTGTTCGGCAAGCCGAGCGACACCCTCAATCAGGGGCGACCCCTCCCCGCGCGGATCAAGCAGTTCGTGGACAAGAGGGTGCTGCAGGCGTTCACCGGCGACCCGGTGCGGTTCGGCTTCCCGAAGCCCGATTACCGGCTCTACGAATCGCATCCGATCGTCAACACGCTGATCCTCAACCACCTCGGCCAGGGCGACCTGCGGATCCGCCCCGACGTCGACCGCTTCGACGGCCGCACCGTGCACTTCCGCGACGGCTCCAGCGGCGAGTACGACCTCGTGCTCCTCGCGACCGGCTACACGCTCGACTACCCCTTCGTCGACCGCGGGGCGCTGCACTGGACCGGGTGGTCGCCCGAGCTCTTCCTCAACGTCTTCCCGCCGTCGTTCAACGGGCTGTACGTCATGGGCATGATCGAGGCCTCGGGCATCGGCTGGCAGGGCCGCTACGAGCAGGCCGAGCTGATCGCGGAGTACCTCGCCGCGCTGGAGCGCGACCCCGGTCGCGCGGCAGAGTTCCGCCGCCGCGCGACGAGCGAGCCGTGGCCCGACCTCACCGGCGGCTACAAGTACCTCGGACTCGAGCGCATGTCGTACTACGTGAACAAGGACGCCTACCGCCGCGCCGTGCGCGCGGCGACCACCGCGCTCCGCGGCGACGCACGCGACGCGGCGCCGGGGCGCGGCATCCGCTCATCTCGTCGCCGGTCGAAGAAGGTGCCCGCATGAATCCCGACGACATCGTCCTGAACTTCAATCCCGGGACCCTCGTCATCCTGAACGTGGTCCTCGGACTGATCATGTTCGGCATCGCGCTCGACACCACGGTCGACGATTTCAAGGTCGTCGCCCGCAAGCCGAAGCCGTTCGTCATCGCGATCCTCGCGCAGCTGCTCGTGCTGCCGGCCGTCACGTTCGGGTTGACGCTGATCCTTCCGGTGACGCCCTCCATGGCGCTGGGCATGATCCTCGTGGCGTGCTGCCCGCCCGGCAACATCTCGCAGGTGCTCACCCACCGCTCGGGCGGCAACGTCGCCCTGTCGGTGTCGATGACGGCCGTGTCGAACGTGATCTACATCTTCGCGCTGCCGCTCAGTGTCGCGTTCTGGGGCTCGCTGCACCCGACCGCCTCGACGCTGCTCGAGGCGGTCGAGCTCAACGCGTGGGCGATGCTGCTCGACATCTTCCTCATCATCGGGCTGCCCTTCGCGGCGGGCCTGCTCATCCGCAACCGGTTCGAGCGCTTCGCCGTGCGCGTGCAGCCGTTCGTCAAGTGGTTCTCGCTTCTCGCACTCGTCGGCTTCATCGTCGCTGCGCTGGCCGGCAACTGGGCCTATTTCGTAGCCTTCCTCGGCATCATCGTGCTCGTCGTGACGATCCACGACGCCGTCGCCCTCGCCATCGGCTACAGCACCGCGGTCGTGGGCGGGCTCGGCACCCGCGAGCGCAAGGCGATGACGTTCGAGGTCGGCATCCGCAACGCCGGCCTCGGGCTCGGCCTCGTCTTCGCCTTCTTCGGCGGACTCGGCGGCATGGCCATCGTGGCCGGCTGGTGGGGCATCTGGGACATCATCGCCGGCCTGATCGTCGCCGCCCTGTGGGCGCGGCACACGAGGAAGCGCACCGGCAGCTCGAAGGGCGACGCGACCCGGCACGCGGTGGGCCGGGATGCCTCGGCTCACCACGCCGCGGGTTACGGCGCTGCGGGCACCGCGGCGGGTGACGCCGCCGCGCGTGACGGCGCTGCCGGTGACGCCGCCGCCGGTGACGCCGCCGCGGGTGACGCCGCCGCGCCCGATGCCGCCGCGGGACCGGCATCGTGAGCGTTCGCGTGCTCGTCACCGGCGGAGCGGGCTTCCTCGGATCCAACGTCGCAGCCGCGCCCGACGCCGCCGCGGGACCGGCATCGTGAGCGTTCGCGTCCTCGTCACCGGCGGAGCGGGCTTCCTCGGATCCAACGTCGCCGCCGCCCTCGTGGCGCACCCCGATGTCGAGCTCGTCGTCGCCGGCGACGTGCGCCGGCCGGAGCATCCGCTGGAGGGAGTCGTCTACGACGACTGCGACGTCACCCGGGCGTCGGGCCTCGTGCCGTTGCTGGAGCGCCACGGCATCGACGTGGTCGTGCACCTCGCCGCGATCGTGAACCCGGGCCGCGACCACGACCTCGAATACCGCGTGGACGTCGAGGGATCGCAGCACGTGCTCGACGCATGCGTCGCGGCGGGCGTTCGCCGCGTCGTCGTCTCGTCGTCGGGCGCGGCGTACGGCTACCACCCCGACAACCCGGAGTGGCTGCGTGAGACCGACGCGATCCGCGGCAACGACGAGTTCCCGTACTCGAAGCACAAGCGCCTGGTCGAGGAGATGCTCGCCGAGCGCCGGCGCATCGCTCCCGAGCTCGAGCAGGTCGTGTTCCGCATCGGCACGATCCTCGGCCCGACCGTGCAGAACCAGATCACGGCGCTCTGGGACGGCCCGCGCGTCCTCGCGGTGCGCGGCTCGGACTCGCCCTTCGTGTTCGTGTGGGTCGACGACGTCGCCGCCGCCATGGTGCGCGCCGCGACGGACGGGCCCGCCGGCATCTACAACGTCGCCGGCGACGGGAAGCTCACCGTGCACGAGATCGCCCGGCGACTCGGCAAGCCGCTGCTCACCGTGCCGGCGGGCGTCCTCGCCTTCGCGCTGCGCGTGGGACGGATGCTGCGCCTCACCGTCCACGGACCCGAACAGGTCGGCTTCCTCCGCTACCGCCCGGTGCTCGCCAACGAAGCGCTCAAGCGCGACTTCGGCTTCACCCCGACGAAGACCTCGGCCGAGGCCTTCGAGGCCTACCTCGAGACGCACCCCGGCGTCGCGCGGCGCTGAGCCTCGGGCCGCGGCATCCTTCCCCTCCTCCGTCGCTGAGATCAGGAGATCTGGCGGAGACAGGACGATTCGCGTCAGAACGTCCTGCGTACGCCAGATCTCCTGATCTGGGCGAAGGCAGGCGGGGCCCGCGGCGCCCGCGGGGGCAGGCGCCGCCCGCGGCGGCGGCGACCGCGACGGGCCGCGGCAGGCGCCAGGCGCCGGGCGCCGGGCTGCGGCATCCCTCCCCTCGGCTGTCGCTGAAATCAGGAGATCTGGCGGAGACAGGACGTTTCGCGTCAGAACGTCCTGCGTACGCGAGATCTCCTGATCTGGGCGAAGGCAGGCCAGGGCCGCGAGGGCCACAACCGCCGCGCGCCGCCGCGCGCGACGGCGGCAGGCGCCGGGCGGCCGGCGCCGGGCTGCGGCATCCCTTCCCTCGGCTGTCGCTGAAATCAGGAGATCTGGCGGAGACAGGACGTTTCGCGTCAGAACGTCCTGCGTACGTCAGATCTCCTGATCTGGGCGAAGGCAGGCCAGGGCCCGCGGCACCGCGACGCCGCGCGACGCCGCGCGCCGCGCCGGCGGCGGGCGCGCGGCGGCGGCAGCCGCGCGCGGCGGCGGCAGGCGAACCGCCCGCGGGTCAGGGCATCTAGTCTCCGAAGCCCTCGGCGATGAGTTCGATGAGCTCCTCGCGCTCCTCGACCGGCAGGAACGCGCCTGCGGCCGCGTTGAGCTGGAACGATTCGAGGTCGTCGAGGCCGTAGTCGAAGGTCTCCGCCAGCAGGGCCAGCTCCCGCGTGAGCGAGGTGCGGCTCATCGTGCGGTTGTCCACGTTCACCGTCACGGAGAACCCCAACTGATAGAGCAGGTCGAAGGGGTGGTCCTCCATCGTCGTGCCCCACGCCGAGATCGCGCCGGTCTGCAGGTTCGACGACGGCGACAGCTCGAGGGTGATCTCGCGATCGCGCACCCAGCGGGCCAGGTCGCCGAACTGCACGAGCACCTCTTCACCGGCCCGCGAGACGACCTCGAGGTCCTCGGCGATGCGCACGCCGTGACCGAGGCGCAGGGCACGACCGTCGAGCAGCGCCGAGCGGATCGAGTCGAGCCCGGCAGCCTCACCGGCGTGCACGGTCGACGGGAAGAACTGCGACGCGAGGTAGTCGAACGCCTCGCGGTGGTTCGAGGCGGGGAAGCCGTCCTCAGGTCCGGCGATGTCGAAGCCGACGGCGCCGCGCGTGCGCCAGTCGACGGCGAGCTTCGCGATCTCGAGCGACCGGTCGGTGTGGCGCATCGCAGTGATGAGCTGGCCGACGCGGATGTCGCGACCCGCGCGCTCCGCGGCATCCTCACCCTCTTCGATCCCCTCCTGCACGGCCGCGACCACCTCGTCGAGCGACAGTCCGCGCGACAGGTGCTGCTCGGGGGCCCAGCGCACCTCGCCGTAGATCACGCCGTCGGCGGCGAGATCCTCGACGAACTCGCGCGCGACGCGCGTGAGCCCCTCGCGCGTCTGCATCACGGCCGTCGTGAGGTCGAAGGTCTTGAGGTACTCGACCAGGGATCCGGAGTCGCTCTTCTCGGCGAACCAGTCCGCGAGGTCGTCGGCGTCGGACTCGGGCACCTCGACCCCGGCCGCATCGGCGAGTTCGATGATCGTCGCCGGCCGCACGCCGCCGTCGAGGTGGTCGTGCAGCGAGACCTTCGGCAGGTCGCGGATCGAGGCTCCGTCGAGGAGGGCATCTCCGTGCTGGTCGATGGGCATGTGTGTCTCCTCGGGAATGGGCGGCTGGGTGGGGCGTCGGGGCCGATGCCTCGGCTCAGGCGGTGATGCGCTCGAGCACGAGCGGGGTCGCGTCCGGGGCTTCGGCGCCTACCTGCCACGCGCCGTCGAGCGCGTCGAGCGCCCGCTCGAACCGGGTGTCGTCGTGGCCCAGCAGCGTGAACAGCGGCTGGCCGACGGTCACGGCGTCGCCCGGCTTGACGTGCAGGTCGATGCCCGCTGCGTGCATGACCGGATCCTCGGCCCGCGCGCGGCCGGCGCCGAGGCGCCAGGCGGCGATCCCCAAGGGCAGCGCATGCATCTCGGTGACGAACCCGGCCTCGGAGGCGGTGACGGTGTGCGTGTCGGCCGGCGCGGGGAGCGCGGCATCCGGATCCCCATCCTGCGCACGGATCATCCGGCGCCAGACGTCCATCGCACGGCCGTCCTTGAGCGCGGCCTCGACGTCGGCGTCGGGCTGGCCGGCGAGCGCGAGCATCTCGCGCGCGAGGGCCACGGTGAGTTCGACGACATCGGCCGGCCCGCCGCCGGCGAGCACCTCCACCGACTCGCGCACCTCGTTCGCATTGCCGATCGCGAGGCCGAGCGGAGTGTTCATGTCGGTGAGCAGCGCGGTGGTGGCCACGCCCGAGTCCGTGCCCAGGGCCACCATCGTGCGGGCGAGTTCGCGCGCCTTGTCGACGTCGCGCATGAAGGCGCCGGAGCCGAACTTCACGTCGAGCACGAGCGAGTCGGTGCCCTCGGCGATCTTCTTCGACATGATGCTCGACGCGATCAGCGGGATCGCCTCCACGGTGCCGGTCACGTCGCGCAGCGCGTAGAGCTTCTTGTCGGCGGGGGCGAGCCCTGATCCGGCGGCGCAGATGACGGCGCCGACGTCGCGCAGCTGTGCGAACAGCTCATCGTTCGAAAGGGCGGCCGTCCAGCCGGGGATGGACTCCAGCTTGTCGAGCGTGCCACCGGTGTGGCCGAGCCCGCGGCCCGAGAGCTGGGGCACGGCGACGCCGAAGGCCGCGACGAGCGGAGCGAGGGGCAGCGTGATCTTGTCGCCGACCCCGCCGGTGGAGTGCTTGTCGACCGTGGGCTTGCCGAGTCCGGCGAAGCTCATGCGCTCGCCCGAGGCGATCATCGCGTCGGTCATGACGCGGATCTCCTCGCGCGTCATGCCGTTGAGGAGCACCGCCATCGCGAACGAGGCCATCTGCGAGTCGGCCACGTAGCCGCGGGTGTAGGCATCGACCATCCAGCGCAGCGCGTCGCCGGGGACTGCTCCCCCGTCGCGCTTCGCCCGGATGACATCGACGGCGTCGAACGGCTCCACCGTGCTCATCGCGCGGCCTCCTCCAGATCGCGCGGTCCGAACGCGTCGGGCAGCACCTCGTCGATCGTGCGGATGCCCGACACCGTCTCGAGCAGCATCCCGGGGATCGCGAACTCGTACAGCAGCTGACGGCAGCGCCCGCACGGCATGATCGTGTGGCCTTCGCCGTTCACGCACACGAACGCGACCAGGCTGCCTCCGCCCGACATCGCGAGCTCGCTCACGAGCCCGCACTCGGCGCACAGCGTCACGCCGTACGACGCATTCTCGACGTTGCAGCCGGTCACGATGCGTCCGTCGGTCACCAGCGCGGCGGCGCCCACCTTGTAGCGCGAGTACGGCGCGTAGGCGCGCTTCATGGCGTCGGTCGCGGCCGCCCGCAGCTCATCCCAGTCGATGTCGGTCACGGACGGCCTTTCTCTACAGCGGTATCAGGAGGGTCGGATGCCTGCATCCTCGGTCAGCCCTTGATGTAGGGCTTGCCCGCCGCAGCGGGACCGCGGATCTGCCCGGCGAATCCGGCCACCGCGATGATGGTCACCAGGTACGGCAGCATCAGCATGAACTCGCTCGGGATCGGCGTCTTGAGGACCGTGAGCAGGTTCTGCAGGTTCGTCGCGAATCCGAAGAGGAGCGCCGCGAGGGTGGCACGGATCGGATCCCAGCGACCGAAGATGACAGCGGCGAGGGCGATGAAGCCGAGTCCGGCGGTCATCTCCTTCGTGAACTGGCCGACCGACACGAGGGTGAAGAACGCGCCGCCGATGCCGGCGATCGCACCCGCGAGCGAGACGTTCCAGAACCGGCTCGTGTTCACCTTGATGCCGACGGTGTCGGCGGCCTGCGGGTGCTCGCCGACGGCACGGAGGCGCAGGCCCCACCGGGTGCGGTACAGGCCCCATGCCACCACACCGACCGTGATGTACATCAGGTAGACGATGAACGTCTGGTTGAACAGCACGGGTCCGATGATCGGGATGTCGCCCAGGAGCGGGATCTCCATGCGCGTGAACCGGATCGGGCGGTTGAGCGTCGCCTCGTTCGGCACGAGCAGTGCGCCGTAGAGGAACCCGGTGAGACCGGTCACGAGCACGTTGAGCACCACACCGACGATCACCTGGTCGACCAGGTACTTGATCGAGAAGGCGGCGAGCACGAACGCCACCAGCACACCGCCGACCATCGCACCGAGGAGGCCCACGAACGGGTTGCCCGTGATGCTCGAGATCAGCGCCGCGCTGAACGCGCCGAGAAGGAACTGACCCTCGATCGCGACGTTGACCACACCTACCCGCTCGCCGATGACACCGCCCAGCGCGCCGAAGATCAGCGGCACCGAGAGCGACACGGCGCCGAACAGCAGGCCGGTGACGGGCACGAGACCACCGGCCGCAGCCCAGGTGAGGAAGGCGAAGATCGCCAGGACGCCGTAGACGATCGGCAGCCACACGCCCGTCCGGCGGTAGGACCAGGCGTTCCAGACCGCCCACAGTGTGAGCAGCACGAGCACCACCAGCACTCCCCAGCTGGTGGCGGCCGTCGGCACGCTGACGTTGGGGATCTCCAGCGACGAGGACCGGTCGCTCAGGCGGAAGGTGCTCACACCGTCGCGCGGCACGAGGAGGAACAGCAGGAACAGCAGGACCGTGGTGATGCCGAGGCTGATGGCCATCTTCCAGTGGCGCACCTTGACGGTCGCGAGCTGGATCGTGCCGTCGGCAGCGGTGGCGGGGGCGAGCGTGGTCATGCGGCCACCGCCTTCTTCGCGGCCTTGGCTCTCGCCTTGGCGGCCTTCTCGGCGTCGGTCTTCGGCAGGAAGAAGATCGCGCGCACCAGCGGCGGGGCCGCGATGAAGAGCACGATGAGCGACTGCACGACGAGGACGATGTCGACGGGGATGCCCTGCGAGGCCTGCATGGTGAACGAACCCGCCTTCAGGGCGCCGAAGAGGATGCCGGCGGCGAAGACGCCCCACGCGCGACTGCGACCGAGGAGAGCGACGGTGATCGCGTCGAACCCGATGCCGGCGTCGATGAACCCGTCGAAGCCGCTGACCACCGAGCCCTGGATCTGGTTCATGGCGGCCAGACCCGCGAGACCTCCGGCGAAGAGCATCGCGTAGATGTACATGCGCTGCACCGAGATGCCGGCCGCGCGCGCCGCGTGGGGGTTCTCACCCACGGCACGCAGGCGGAAGCCGAGGCTGGACCGCTCGACGAGCCACCACACGAACACCGTCGCGGCGATGACGATGAGGAAGCCCCAGTCGAGCAGCGGGAAGCGAGGCCCGAAGAGGTCGGGGAACTGCGCGGTGGGCGGCGTCGGATCCGAGATCGGCTGATCCTCGGCGGCGCGCTGCAGCAGCCCGGGAGTGCGGACCATCCACGTCACCAGGTAGAACGCGACGTAGTTGAGCATGATCGTGAGGATCACCTCGTGCGCGCCGGTGCGGGCCTTCAGCACGCCGACGATGCCACCCCAGATCGCGCCACCCGCGATGCCGGCGGCCAGGGTGAGCGGGAGGTGGATGAACATCGGCAGGTCGAGGTTGAAGGTCACGAGACCGGCCACCGCGGCGGCGATGAGCATCTGGCCGCGACCACCGATGTTGAACAGGCCGACGCGGAACGCGAGAGCCACACCGAGGCCGGCGGCGATGAGCGGCGCCGCGAAGCCGAGCGTGTTCGTGATGGGGCGGATCTGCGTCAGGAAGTCGGGGGCGCGCGGATTGAACACCGCACCGCGGAACAGAGCCTCATAGCCGCCGTACACCGAGTTCCAGATCGCGATGAGCGTGTCGCCGGGGCGGGCGAAGAAGTAGGCGGATGCCGCGCGGACGTCCTCGTCGGTCACGGCCATGAGAATGCCGCCGACGATCATCGCCGCGACGATCGCGAGGACGGTCGTCACCCAGTTGCTGCGCAGCAGGTCCTTGATGAACGCGTTCTGGCGCGGCGGCGGCGGAACATCGCCGTCGGCCGTGGCGGGGGTCGCGGACTCCGCGGGTGTCACGGGCGCGGCAGCGGTGACCGGAGTCCCGGTCAGCGGGCCGGAGATCGGCGGGAGCTGCTCGGGCGGAAGCCCGCTGGTGGGGTCCGGCGCACCCGGCGTCGTCCCCTTGGCGTCGTCGTTCACGCGGCCACCCCGTCTCCCGGCGTCTCGCCGGCCATCATCAGTCCCAGAACATCGCGCGGGGTGTCACCCGGTACGATTCCGACGATCGCGCCGCGGTACATCACGGCGATGCGGTCGGCGAGGGCGGCGACCTCGTCGAGTTCGGTCGAGACCACGAGCACCGGCACCCCCGAGTCGCGCGTCTCGACGATGCGCGTGTGGATGAACTCGATGGAGCCCACGTCCACACCGCGGGTCGGCTGGGCAGCCACCAGCAGCTTGAGATCGCGGCTCATCTCGCGCGCGATCACCACCTTCTGCTGGTTGCCGCCCGAGAGCGTGCCGGCGGGCACGTCAGGGCCCTGGGTGCGGATGTCGTACTCGGCGATGCGTGCCTGTGCGAACTCGTGCAGCACGCCCCGCATGACCGTGCCGCCTCGCACGAACTCCGAGTCGCCCGAGCGGTCGAGGATCAGGTTCTCAGCAACCGTGAACCCGCCGACGAGACCGTCCTCGGTGCGGTCCTCGGGCACGAAGCCCACGCCTTCATCGAGGATGCCGCGCACGCTCTTGCCGATGAGTTCGACGCCGTCGAGCGTGACCGAACCGGAGGCGCGGTCGGCGAGGCCGACGATGGCCTCCACGAGTTCGGTCTGACCGTTGCCCTGCACGCCGGCGAGGGCGACCACCTCACCGGGCTTGACGTCGAAGCTCACGTTGTCGACGACGACCGCGCCGGTCGGCGTGAGGACGCGGAGGTCCTTGACCTCGAGACCGCCGGCGTCGCCGACCTTCGGCGGGCCCTTGTGCACGGTCAGCTCGACCGCGCGTCCCACCATGAGAGAGGCCAGCTCGGCGTTGGTGGCCGTGGGGGCCGCTTCGCCCACGACCTTGCCGAGCCGGATGACGGTGATGCGGTCGGCGACGGCGCGGACCTCACGGAGCTTGTGGGTGATGAAGACGATGGAGGTGCCCTCGTCGCGCAGCTGGCGCATGATCGCCATGAGCTCGTCGGTCTCCTGCGGCGTCAGCACCGCGGTCGGCTCGTCGAACACGAGCACCTTGGCGTCGCGCGAGAGGGCCTTGATGATCTCGACGCGCTGCTGGACACCGACCGGCAGGTCGCCGACGATCGCGTCGGGGTCGACCTGGAAGCCGAAGCGCTGCGCGACGTCGCGCACGTGCTGGCGGGCTTTGGGCAGATCGAGCGCGCCGAGGCCCTTGGTGTCCTCATGGCCGAGCATGACGTTCTCGGCGACGGTGAAGACGGGGATGAGCATGAAGTGCTGGTGCACCATGCCGATGCCGGCGGCCATCGCGTCACCGGGGCCACGGAAGTGCTGCACGACGTCGTCGAGGAGGATCTCCCCCTCATCGGCCTGGTACAGGCCGTAGAGGACGTTCATCAGCGTTGATTTGCCTGCGCCGTTCTCGCCCAGGAGGGCGTGGATCTCTCCCGGCTGGACCACCAGATCGATGTGGTCGTTCGCGACGAGGGACCCGAAACGCTTCGTGATCCCACGGAGCTCGAGCTTCATATGTGCACCTTATCCACTGTCTCCATCGGGCTGGAAGAACCGCGGCCGGGTGGACTCATCCACCCGGCCGCGGTCAGCAGTCGTTCGACTACGCCGAGATCACTGCTGGGGCGAGCTGGGCGAGGTCACCTCGAGCTCACCCGAGATGATCTGCTCCTGCAGCGCAGCGAGCTCGTCGGTCAGGCCCTCGGGCAGCTCCGACTCGAACGCGCCGAAGCCGGAGAGGCCGACGCCCTCGTTCTCGAGCGTGCCGACGTACGGCGACGCGTCGAACTCACCGGTCGCGGCCTGCATGGTGGCGTCGTACACGGCCGCATCGATGCGCTTCATGATCGAGAAGAGCACCAGGTCGGCGACCGACGGGTCGACGACGGCGAGGTCGGAGTCCACGCCGATGAGCAGCGAGTCCGAGCTGGCGTCGGTGATCGCCGCAGCGGCGCTCTGGTAGATCGGGCCGCCGACGGGCAGGACGACGTCGACGCCCTGGTCGAGGATGCCCTGCGCGGTCTGCTTGGCGGTGTCGTTCGCGGCGAAGCCACCGGTGAACGAGCCCTCCTGAGCCTCGACGTCCCAGCCGAACGTCTCGACTGCGGCGCCCTTGTCCTCGTTGTACTTGGCGGCGCCGTCGACGAAGCCGTCCATGAAGATCGTGACGGGCGGGATCGGGATGCCGCCGAACGTGCCGATCTTGTTGACGCCCTGCTCGGCCGACCAGGCGGCCGCGGCGTAGCCGCCGAGGTACGCGGCCTGGACCGTGTCGAACTGGAGCGGCTTGATGTTCTCCGCGTCAGGGGCGCCGTCGCCGTCGGCGTCGGCGATGTCGTCGATGATCGCGTAGTCGATGTCGGGGTTCGCGGTCGCCGAGGCGATCGTGTCGGCCGAGAGCTTGAAGCCGACGGCCACGATGAACGTGCAGCCTTCGGCGACGAGGTTCTCGAGGTTCGGCGCGTAGTCGTTCGCCGAAGCCGACTCGACCTCGATGAACTCGACGCCGAGCTCGTCCGAGGCCTTCTCCATGCCCATCAGAGCGGACTGGTTGAACGACTTGTCGTTGAAGCCGCCGTCGTCCGAGACGAGGCAGGGCTTGAAGCCCTCGACCGCGACGGGTCCTTCGGACTCGGAGTTCGTCGGGGTCGCCTCCGGGGCGGAGCCACAGCCCGCGAGGGCGACGAGAAGGCCCGCGGCAGCGACGACGCCGACGAGCTTCTTGGTGCGTGAGATGGTCAACTCAGCCTCCACTTGTATCGCCCCGCGTCCTTCACGGGGACTGCACAAAGTTACCCACTGTGACGCGATGCTTGCAGTCGCGGCGGGGGGTCGGTGCCGAATGGTTACAAAGACGCAATGTGGCGAGACGGAGGCGTGATCGCCGCGGGATTCAGAGGACGTCGCCGCGGCCGTTGAGCTTCAGGGCGTCGACGACGCCTTTCACCCGCTGCGCGTGCTCGCTCGTGGTGACCAGCAGCGCGTCGTCGGTGTCGACCACGACGATGTCGCGCACCCCGATCAGGCTGATGACGCGCGAGGTCTGACTGACGACGATGCCGCTCGCGGCATCCGACAGCACTCGCGCATTCTCGCCGAGGATCGCCAGGTCGTTCTTGCGTCCGTGCGAGTTGAGCTTGGCGAGGCTGGCGAAGTCCCCCACGTCGTCCCAGTCGAAGTGGCCCGGGATGACGGTGAGCCGGCCGCGCGCCGCGGCGGGCTCCGCCACCGCGTAGTCGATCGCGATCTTCTTGAGCTCCGGCCAGACCCGGTCGACGACGGGACCGCGGCGCTCGCGGTCGTCCCAGGCCTCGGCGAGCTCCATGAGCCCGGCGTGCAGCTCGGGCTCGTTCGCCGCGATCTCGCCGAGCAGCACGTCCGCCCGGCTGATGAACATGCCGGCGTTCCACAGGTAGGAGCGGTCGGCGAAGTACTCCTTCGCCGTGTCGAGGTCGGGCTTCTCGACGAAGCTGTCGACGAGCGCCGCCTCGGGCGCGCCGTCCACGACCAGCTCGGCCCCCTTGCGGATGTAGCCGAATCCGACTGACGGCTCGGACGGCTGGATGCCGATGGTGCAGATGTAGCCGGCGCGCGCTGTGGCCACGGCCTGGCGCACCGCCCAGTCGAAGAGGTGGGGCACGCGGATCACATGGTCGGCGGCGAACGATCCGATGATGACGTCCGGCTCGCGGCGGAGGAGGACCGCGGCGGCGAGACCGATGGCAGCGGTCGAGTCGCGCGGTTCCGACTCCAGGAAGACGTTGAGATCGGGGATGCCCGGCAGCTCGCCCTCGACGGCGGCGCGATGCGCGCGGCCGGTCACCACCGCGATGCGGTCGGGCCCGGCGAGCGGCTCCAGCCGATCCCACGTGTCGCGCAGCAGGGTCTGACCGGACCCGGTCAGGTCGTGGAGGAACTTCGGCGCATCGGCGCGCGAGAGGGGCCACAGCCGACTGCCGATGCCCCCCGCGGGGATCACAGCGTAGAAGTCCTCGATGGGTTCAGGCATGACGAACAGCGTATCCGCGACGGCTGTGCGCGTCCGAAAGAACTTTGGTTCTTTCTTCCTGGGAAGGACCTCACGGGAAGGCGGCCGGTAAGGCTCCCCTTCGTCGCCGCCCTGTTCAAACCGGCAATAGGATGGGAGAAGCGCCCGCGTGACGCCGATGGCCCGAGCCTCCAGTGCCGGACCACCTCAGGGGCAACGTTTCCCGCCCCGCCATGTTCGATTCAGGGAGGACGGCCGTGTCTGCACCAGCACGCGTCACACCGTCGGTATCCGAGACCACGTCCCGAGTCCCCCGCGGAACTCTGTACCGCGGGAACGAAGGCATGTGGTCGTGGGTGCTGCACCGCATCACCGGCATTGCGATCTTCTTCTTCCTGCTGGTCCACGTCCTCGATACGGCACTCATCCGGGTCTCCCCCGAGGCGTACGACGCGGTGATCGGCACGTACAAGAACCCGGTGATGGGTATCGGCGAGGTCGCGCTGGTCGGCGCGGTCGCCTACCACGCCTACAACGGGCTGCGCATCATCCTGGTCGACATGTGGTCGTGGGCCACCCGCCACCAGCGCCAGCTGTGGTGGGGCGTGCTCGGACTCTGGGCCGTGACGATGCTCGGCTTCGCTCCGCGTCACCTCATGAACGTCTTCGCCGAGATCGGAGGCGGACACTGATGACCACCATCGCCGAACCGCGCGCCCCGCGCGCCACCGTCCGCCGCAAGGGGCCCAACCTCGAAAAGTGGGGCTGGATCTACATGCGCGTCTCGGGCGTGCTGCTGATCGTGCTGATCTTCGGGCACCTCTTCATCAACCTGCTGACGAACACAGGGATCCACCAGATCGACTTCGCCTTCGTCGCCGGGAAGTTCGCCACGCCGTTCTGGCAGTGGTGGGACGTGATCATGCTCTGGCTCGCGCTCATCCACGGCGCGAACGGCATGCGCACGATCGTCAACGACTACGTCGGCCACGAGACCACCCGCAAGGTGCTGGTGTGGGCGCTGTGGCTGTCGGCGGGCTTCCTCATCGTCCTCGGCACGCTCGTGGTCTTCACATTCGATCCCTGCCTGGGCGTGACCTCCGACAGCTCGCTGTGGGAGATGTGCCAGAGCGTCGCCAACTGACCGACAGAGAACGAAAGCACTCTTACGTGAGCACTCAGACCCCGGACAGCTACGTCAAGGACGGCGTCCACTACCACCAGTTCGACATCGTCATCGTGGGCGCCGGCGGCGCCGGCATGCGAGCCGCGATCGAGGCAGGGCCGGGCGCCCGGACGGCGGTCATCTCGAAGCTCTATCCGACGCGTTCCCACACGGGTGCGGCGCAGGGCGGCATGGCCGCCGCACTCGCCAACGTCGAAGAGGACTCGTGGGAGTGGCACACGTTCGACACCGTCAAGGGCGGCGACTACCTCGTCGACCAGGACGCCGCCGAGATCCTCGCGAAAGAGGCGATCGACGCGGTCATCGACCTCGAGAACATGGGTCTGCCGTTCAACCGCACTCCCGAGGGCAAGATCGACCAGCGCCGCTTCGGCGGTCACACGGCCGACCACGGCAAGACGCCGGTGCGCCGCGCGTGCTACGCCGCCGACCGCACGGGACACATGATCCTCCAGACGCTGTTCCAGAACTGCGTCAAGCTCGGCATCAACTTCTTCAACGAGTTCTACGTGCTCGACCTGATCACGGTGAAGGATGCCGACGGCAAGACGGAGATCGCGGGCGTGGTCGCCTACGAGCTGGCCACCGGTGACCTGCACGTCTTCCACTCGAAGGCCGTCATCTTCGCCACCGGCGGGTTCGGCAAGATCTTCAAGACGACGTCGAACGCCCACACGCTCACGGGCGACGGCGTCGGGATCATCTGGCGCAAGGGCCTGCCGCTCGAGGACATGGAGTTCTTCCAGTTCCACCCGACCGGTCTCGCCGGCCTCGGCATCCTGCTCACCGAAGGCGCCCGCGGTGAGGGCGCGATCCTGCGCAACGCCTCGGGTGAGCGCTTCATGGAGCGCTATGCCCCGACGATCAAGGACCTCGCCCCGCGCGACATCGTGAGTCGCTGCATGGTCCAGGAGGTCGCCGAGGGCCGTGGCGCAGGGCCGCATCGCGACTACGTGCTGCTCGACTGCACGCACCTCGGCGCCGAGGTGCTCGAGACGAAGCTCCCCGACATCACCGAGTTCGCCCGCACGTACCTGGGCGTCGACCCGGTCGTCGAGCCGGTTCCGGTCATGCCGACGGCGCACTACGCCATGGGCGGCATCCCGACGAACAACGACGCACAGGTGCTGAGCGACAACACGACCGTCGTCCCCGGCCTCTACGCCGCCGGGGAGTGCGCGTGCGTGTCGGTGCACGGGTCGAACCGCCTCGGCACGAACTCGCTGCTCGACATCAACGTCTTCGGCAAGCGCGCCGGCCGCAACGCCGTCGAGTACGTCAAGACGGCCGACTTCGTCCCGCTGCCCGACGACCCCGCCGCCGAGGTGCGCGGGCTCATCGAGGGGCTGCGCGACAACCAGGGCACCGAGCGCATCGCCGTCCTGCGCAAGCAGCTGCAGGATGAGATGGACCGCAAGGCTCAGGTGTTCCGCACCGAGGAGTCTCTCGGCGAGGTGCTCGAGGTCATCGAAGAGCTGCGCGAGCGGTTCAAGAACGTGCACGTCGACGACAAGGGCAAGCGGTACAACACCGACCTGCTCGAGGCGGTCGAGCTCGGGTTCCTCCTCGACATCGCCGAGGTCGTCGTCGTCACCGCCCGCAACCGCAAGGAGAGCCGCGGCGGCCACATGCGCGACGACTTCCCGCACCGCGACGACGAGAACTACATGCAGCACACGATGGCGTACCTCACCGGCGACCCGCACTCGTCCCACGCCGAGGACCACATCGAGCTGGACTGGAAACCGGTCGTCTTCACGCGGAACGACAAGGGCGAGTTGAACTACCCGCCGATGGAGAGGAAGTACTGATGACCACCGTCATCGCTGCGGACGCGTCCACCGACGCCCCCACCCAGGTCGAGACACCGGCAGACACCGGCATCCAGTCGTTCCTCGTCACGTTCATCATCCGTCGCTTCGACCCCGAAGTCGACGAGGAGCCGCGCTGGGTCGACTACGACGTCGAGCTGTACTCCACCGACCGCGTCCTCGACGCGCTGCACAAGATCAAGTGGGAGGTCGACGGCTCGCTGACCTTCCGCCGTTCGTGCGCGCACGGCATCTGCGGCTCCGACGCGATGCGCATCAACGGCCGCAACCGCCTGGCCTGCAAGACGCTGATCAAGGATCTCGACATCTCGCAGCCGATCTACGTCGAGGCGATCAAGGGGCTGCCTCTCGAGAAGGACCTCGTCGTCGACATGGAGCCGTTCTTCGCCTCCTACCGCGAGGTGCAGCCGTTCCTCATCGCGAACTCGACGCCCGAGCCGGGCAAGGAGCGCATCCAGTCGATCGTCGACCGCGAGGTCTTCGACGACACGACCAAGTGCATCCTGTGCGCCGCGTGCACCTCGTCGTGCCCGGTCTTCTGGACCGACGGCCAGTACTTCGGCCCGGCCGCGATCGTCAACGCGCACCGGTTCATCTTCGACTCGCGCGACGATGCCGGCGACGTCCGCCTCGACATCCTCAACGACAAAGAGGGTGTGTGGCGCTGCCGCACGACCTTCAACTGCACCGAGGCGTGCCCGCGTGGCATCGAGGTGACGAAGGCGATCGCCGAAGTCAAGCAGGCGGTTCTGCGCGGACGCCCCTAGGCTTCCCTGTGTGACAGAGCCCCTGCGCGACGACGCGCCGACCGCTCCGCTCGACCCTTCGCTCCGGCGCGCCCGCGGTGCGGTGACGGCCGCCTACGTGGCGCAGGGCCTGGGTTACGCGGTGATCGTGACCTCCCTGCCCGCGCTGCAGCAGCGACAGGACATCCGGGATGCCGCGATCGTGTCGCTCCTCGTGTTGGGCGTGGCCGTCGCGGCCGCCCTCGGCTCGGTGATCGCCAACGCGGTCGCCGTGCGGTGGGGCAGCCGCACCGCGCTGACCCTCGGCCTGATCATCCAAGCCGTCGCGCTGCCGGTGATCGCTCTCCCGACGCCGTTCGCGGTGTTCGCCGGCGCCTTCGGCGTGTTCGGCGTCGGCCTGGGTTGCGTCGACGCCGCCGCCGCCATGCAGGGCGTGGCGGTGCAGCGCGCGTACGGGCGCCACCTGCTCGGCTCGTTCTTCGCCGCGGCGACGGCCGCCGCGATCGCCGGCGCGCTCCTCGTCTCCGCCGTCGCCCTCACCGCGACGGCCGCCGGCATCGCGCTGATGTGCGCGGCCGTGATCGCC
This sequence comes from Microbacterium sp. NPDC056003, assembly GCF_042274785.1. Classification (NCBI taxonomy): domain Bacteria; kingdom Bacillati; phylum Actinomycetota; class Actinomycetes; order Micrococcales; family Microbacteriaceae; genus Microbacterium; species Microbacterium sp. NPDC056003. Next base: position 384,085 of record NZ_JBHJXQ010000003.1, read on the forward strand.
CTCGGCGCGGCCGTGATCGGCATCCGATTCCTCCTCCGTGAGGTCCCGATCGACGAGGCGCTGCCGCCCGGCGAGCGCGCGAACCTGCCGCGCGCCGGGATCTGGATCTTCGGCCTGGTCATCCTCGCGGTCTTCATCGCCGACTCGGCGGTCAGCACCTGGAGCACCCAGTACCTCCAGCTCGACCTCGAGACGCTCGCGTGGATCGCGCCGCTCGGCTACGCGGCATACCAGGCGGTCGTGCTGGTCACCCGGCTGGTGACCGACCGCCTGATCCCGGCGCTCGGGCGTCCGCGACTCGTCGCGATCGCCGCCGTGACGTCGGCGATCGGCTGCGCCGTGGTCGCGCTGGTGCCGCTCCCGGTCGCGGCGATCATCGGCTTCGCGCTCGCGGGCGTGAGCGCGGGCGTGCTGATCCCGGTGACGTTCGGCGCAGCCGGCGAGCTCTCCCCCGCACACAGCGACCAGGTCATCGCCCGCGTGAACCTGTTCAACTACGCCGGCGCGATCCTGGGCGCGGTCGTCGTGGGGCTGCTCGCCGACGTCACCGGCTACGGCCCTGCGTTCCTGATCCCCGCCGTCGCCCTCGCGGCGATCCTGCTGGCCGTGCGGCGGTTCCGTTCCCCCTCGCACGTCGCAGAGGTCGCATCGCCGGGCACCCAGGCGACCGGCACCGGCCTCAGTCGCTAATCTGACACCGTGACGCAGACGCCCTCGCCGGACGCGCAGTCGGCGGCCGACGCCGCCCAGCGCGAGGAGGAATCGCTGCGCGAGCGGTGGGAGGTGACCGAAGCCCACCTGCGGCAGCGGTTCGATGTTCCCCTCAGTCGCGCTACGCAGCTGACCGAGGCGACGCTGGCATGGTTCCCCGTGCGCGTCTGGCGCAACTTCCTCATCGAGAACGGCTTCCTGCTCTCGGCCGGAGTCAGCTACGTCGCGCTGTTCGCGTGCTTCGCCGCGATCTACCTCGCGTTCGCGATCACGGGGCTGTGGCTCGGCGGCAACCCCGAGGCGGTGAACGCCCTCATCACGCTGATCAACAGCTACATCCCCGACCTCATCTCGCCGGACAGCGCATTCGCGACGCCGGAGCAGGTGCAGGCGATCGCCTCCCAGAACTCGGGTGTGCTCGGCTGGACGGGCGTCATCGCGCTCGGCGTCCTCATCTGGACGGCCATCGACTGGGTGACCTACACGCGGCGCGCCGTGCGCGAGCTGTTCGCGATCCCGCCCGACCGCCGCAGCTACTTCCTGCTGAAAGCGCGCGATCTGCTCGCCGCGCTGCTGTTCGGCGCCGTGCTGATCCTCGGCGCCGCGCTGAGCACGATCGGCGCCTACGCTGTCGAGTGGCTGGTGTCGCTCATCGGCTGGGGGGTGGCGACCAGAGCCACCGAGCTGACCGTCAGCGCCGGGTCCCTGCTGATCGGATTCACCGTGACGTCGGCCGCGCTGGCCGGCCTCTTCCGGTTCCTGACCGGCACGAAGCTGCCGTGGCGGCGCATCTGGCCGGGCGCGATCATCGGCGGCATCGGGCTCTCGCTGCTGCAGCTCGGCGCGGGCCTGCTGCTGAGCTACACGCCGTCGAATCCGCTGCTCGCAGGATTCGCCTTCTTCGTCGGGATGCTGCTGTGGTTCCGGCTCATGGGCATCGTCATGCTGGTCGCCGCGTCGTGGGTCGCCGTCGCCGCCCGCGACCGCGACGTCGCGATCCTTCCGCAGACCGAAGCCGAGCGCATCGCGGCCGAGCATGCCGCGCTGCTCCTCGCGGCGCGCGTGCGGCTGCGCACCGCGAAGGACGCGCGAGCGCAGGCATCCTGGTTCCGCCGTCCCTTCGCCGACCGTGCCGTCCGCGAAGCGGCGGAGGAGCTGCGGCAGGTCGAGGCATCCGCTCCACCTCCTCCTCCACACGCGGCGAGGGCTCTGACGTCCCCGCCGCCGAAGGTTCCGCGCAAGCCGTCGAGGCGCTCTCCGAAGGCATCGGACGCGGCGAAGGGTGAGAAGCCGGGCCCTCCCTGAGCGCGGATCCGGACGGGTCGCTTCGCGGCCGATCGTGTCTGCGGTCGCGGATAGGCTGGCGGGCGTGCCCCGCCGAGTTCGCATCGCCTCCGTCAACGTCAACGGCATTCGCGCCGCCACCCGGAAGGGCATGATCGAGTGGCTCGACGCCGCCGACGTCGATGTCCTCGCACTGCAGGAGGTGCGGGCGACCCTCGATGAGATGCAGGCCGTGCTTCCGGGCTGGGAGATCGTCAACGACGAGGCGCTGGCCAAGGGACGCGCGGGTGTCGCCGTCGCGACCCGCATGCCCGCCGTCGAGGTGCGCCGAGTGCTCGGCCCCGAGCCGCTGGACTCCGCCGGGCGCTGGATCGAGGCCGACTTCGACATCGACGGCGAGCGCCTGACGGTCGTGAGCGCGTATGTCCACACCGGCGAGGCCGACACGCCCCGGCAGGATGCCAAGTGGGCCTTCCTCGATGCGATGGAGAAGCGGATGCCGCAGCTCGAGCAGGCGTCCCCGTTCGCGCTCATCATGGGCGACCTCAACGTCGGCCACCGCGAGCTCGACATCCGCAATTGGAAGGGCAACGTCAAGAAGGCCGGCTTCCTCCCCCGCGAGCGTGCGTACTTCGACCGGTTCCTCGGCGCCGCGGGCGAGCAGGTCACGGCCGTGGACGGAACCACGGGTACCGGCCTCGGCTGGGTCGACGTCGGACGCGTCGCGCACGGCGACGTCGACGGTCCGTACACGTGGTGGTCGATGCGCGGACGCGCGTTCGACAACGACAGCGGCTGGCGGATCGACTACCACCTCGCCACCCCCGCGCTGGCAGCTCGCGCGACGAACTATCAGGTCGTCCGGGCGCCCTCCTGGGACACCCGGTGGAGCGACCACTCCCCCGTCGTCGCCGACTACACGCTCGGGGTCTGACGAGGCGCAGGCCGCGGCATCCGTCGTCGTGGCTCGCCGGCTCCGCCGACGGCTGCCGGAAGCCCGCCGACGACGGCCCCTAGGATTGTCTGGTGAGCAAACCCCGTCTGTACTCCGGCATGCAGCCCTCAGCCGACTCCCTCCAGATCGGCAACTACATCGGGGCGCTCATGCAGTGGCGTGACCTGCAGCTCGCGTACGACGCGTTCTTCTCCGTTGTCGACCTCCACGCGATCACGGTCGCGCAGGATCCGGAGCACCTCCGTGAGAAGACGCGCCGCACCGCCGCGCAGTACATCGCCGCCGGCATCGAGCCGTCGAAGTCGACGCTGTACGTGCAGTCGCACGTGCGCGCACACGCCGAGCTCGCCTGGATCCTCTCGACGATCACCGGTTTCGGCGAAGCCGGCCGCATGACGCAGTTCAAGGACAAGTCGCAGCGCTACGGCGCCGACGCCACATCGGTCGGCCTCTTCACCTACCCGGTGCTGATGGCAGCCGACATCCTGCTGTACCAGACCGACATCGTGCCGGTCGGCGACGACCAGAAGCAGCACGTCGAGCTGACGCGCGATCTGGCCGAGCGGTTCAACAGCCGCTTCGGCGAGACGTTCACGGTGCCGATGCCCGTGATTCAGAAGGAGACCGCGCGCATCTACGACCTGCAGAACCCGACCGCCAAGATGTCGAAGTCGGCCGAGACCGACGCGGGCGTGCTGTGGCTGCTCGACGACCCGGCGAAGAACGCGAAGAAGATCATGCGCGCCGTCACCGACAGTGAGGGCACCGTCCGCTACGACCGCGAGAACAAGCCGGGCGTCTCGAACCTGCTCGTGATCTACGCCGCCCTCACCGGGCGCCAGATCCCGGCCCTCGAGGACGAGTACGCGGGCCGCGGCTACGGCGACTTCAAGAAGGGCCTCGCCGAGGTCGTGGTCGAGGAGTTCGGTCCGGTACGCCAGCGCGCCCTCGACATGCTCGACGATCCGGCGGAGCTCGACCGGGTGCTCGCTTCGAACGCCGCGAAGGCCGACGAGGTCGCCGACCGCACGCTCGGCGACGTCTACGACAGAGTCGGCCTCCTCCGCCGGGTCTGAGGGCGGCTCGGGCTCCGGTTTCGGGCTGTGCGGCCTCGGAGCGTGCGGTAACTCCGCCTGTACGTCGTGTCGGGCTTCCCGCCGCACCGATCCCCGGCCCGCCGCGTCCGGGTGGGATAGCGCGGTCGCGTCCCTCAGTTCCGCCTGCGCCGCCGTGACTTGGAACGCGCAGCCCGGAGCTGCAGGCCGATGCCCCGGCTCCGGCGGCGGGCGGGCGGAGTTACGGCGCACCTCGCCCTGCCGGTGGGGTTGCGGCACACTTCGCCCTGCGGGCGGAGTTACAGCACCGCGTGTCGGGCCAACCGCGACGCCAGCAGCCCCTTCACGGCGGCGAGCACGAACTGGGGGTTGTACATGATGTCCTCGGCGGTCAGCCGGAGGGTGACGAAGCCGAGAGCCGCGAGCGCGGCATCCCGTCGACGGTCATTCAGCTGCTGCTTCCAGCCCGCGTGAAACGCTTTGCTGTCGCACTCGACGACGAGCCATCCATCCACGACCATGTCGACCCGGCCGATCCCGTCGAACGTCACCTGCAGGTCCACGATGCACCCGAGCGCGAGCAGCATGAGCCGCACCAGTGTCTCCGGCCCCGACTCCGCGCGTCCGTCCACCATCGGCAGAAGCGCCGCGAAGCGAGGGGGCAGCGCAGCGAACACCTCCGCCAGCTGCCGCGGTGCGATCAGCCGCTTGTTCAGCGCGCTGTCGAGCGTCGCCACCGCGTGCCGGGGCAGCTGGCACAGCACCGACTGCGCGAGCGCATCGACGATTCCGACACGCGAGGTCGATGCCGACTCGGGACGTATGAGGGGCATCCAGTGCAGGCGCACGGTTCGCTCCGACCGGCACGGCAGACACTCGGCCCGGTCGAGCGGCGAGCGTAGCCGGCTTGCGCCGCGCAGCACATGAAGATGCACGCGGTCGCACCGGAACACGAACACGTCGAGCATGCGCAGAACCGACAGGCATGCGAGCCGGCCCCCGACGCGGATCGCCTGCACAGCGTCCGCCGGCATGGTGGCCGCCACGTACCGGTCGCGCCGCACACGAACGATCTCGCCTGAGGCAAGGGCGCGAGACAGCTTCCGACGGGTTATCCCCCGTGCAGCCAGCTCGGCTCGGGTGGCAACCTCGTGCTCCTTCAGCATGTCGCGACTCTGAGGCTCCGCGCCGGCAACGTCGGTCACCCAGCGCTGTACTGTGCGCCGACAGCCGCTGCGGGTCGCTGGGGAGGAACGGCGACGACCTCACCGTGCCGCAACTCCGCCTCGATCGCGCCGGATGCCGCGATCGACCTCGAAACCGGCTCCGGGACGCAATCCAGGCGGAGTGGGAGCTCGCCGTCCCCGTACAGACACCGGTCACCCCCGCCCGCGGGTAGCCTGAGCCAATGGAACCGGTGACGCTGCGCACGGCGCGGCTCGAGCTGTCGCTGCCGACCGGGGCCGACGTCGACGCCATCCTCGAGGCCTGTCAGGACGCCGGCATCCAGCGCTACACGCCCGTGCCGGTGCCCTATGAGCGCGCGCACGCCGAGGGCTTCGTCGCGCAGGTGCCCCGGGACTGGGAGGCGGGCAAGAACCTGACGTGGGCCGTGCGCGAGCAGGGCGCCCTCGTCGGCACGATCGGCATGTACCGCGTCGACGGCATCGGCAGCGGCGAGATCGGGTTCTGGATGGCGCCGTGGGCGCGCGGCGGCGGGCGGCTGGCCGAGGCCGCGAACGCGGTGATCGACTGGGGCTTCGCCGCCGATGGCCTCGATCTGACGCGCATCGAATGGCGCGCGGTGGTCGGCAACATCGCCTCTGCGCGGGTCGCCCGCACCCTCGGCTTCCGCTACGAGGGACTGCTGCGCCAGGCGCTCGCGAACGCGAAGTACCGCGACGACGGCTGGATCGCCGCACTGCTCAGAACGGACGAGCGGATGCCGCAGCCCTGGCCGGTCCTCGACGAGTAGCGCCGAGCACGCACGCCGGTCCGAGACGAGTGGCGCCGATCACCCACGCCGTTCCTCGGCGACGAGCGTCGAGCCCCGCGCGTCGGCGTCAAGCCCCGGCCCGCCCGTCGGCCGCCCGTGGCAGGATGTCCCCATGCCCGAGATGCCCGAGGTGCAGGGTCTCGTCGAGTTCCTTCGCGGACGCGTGACCGGACTCGAGGTCACGCGCGTCTCGGTGGCGAACATCGCGGCGCTGAAGACCTACGACCCCCCGGTCGACGCCCTCACCGGCGCCCGCATCGCCGGGGTCGCGCGCCACGGCAAGTTCGTCGACCTGGCGACGACGGGGACGGATGCCGCACCCCATCTCGTCTTCCACCTCGCCAAGGCGGGGTGGCTGAGGTTCTACGACCAGCTGCCGACGACGCTCATCCGCCCCGGCAAGACGCCGATCGCCCTGCGCGTCGCCCTCTCCGACGGCTCGGGCTTCGACCTCACCGAGGCGGGCACGAAGAAGTCGCTCGCCGTCTACGTCGTGCGCGACCCGGCCGACGTCCCCGGCGTCGCCCGGCTGGGGCCCGACCCGCTCGACCCCTCATTCACGCGCGAGACGCTCGCCGGCCTGCTCGCTGGCCGCCGCACGCAGATCAAAGGCGTGCTGCGCGACCAGGCCACGATCGCCGGCGTCGGAAACGCCTACTCCGACGAGATCCTGCACGCCGCGAAGATGTCGCCGTACGCCCTGGCGTCGAGCCTCGACGACGCAGACATCGACCGCCTGTTCCAGGCGATGACCGACACCCTCGCCGAGGCGGTGGCCGAGGCCTCCGGCAAGCCCCCTGCCGAGCTGAAGGATGCCAAGCGTCGCGGCATGAAGGTACACGGACGACGGGGTGAGACGTGCCCGGTGTGCGGTGACGAGGTGCGCAGCGTGTTCTTCGCCGACAACTCGCTCGAGTACTGCCCGACGTGTCAGACCGGCGGAAAGATCCTCGCGGACCGGCGGCTGTCGCGCCTGCTCAAGTAGCCGGGCAGGGAACGCGCACCGTCTGTCGCCTGTCGCGCCTGCTCAAGTGATCAGCCGTTGGTCGTGCCCATGAGCGTGCGGGCGTCGTCGTCGACCCAGTCGAGCGACTTCGACACCGCCTTCTTCCACAGGCGGTAGCGGCGCTCGCGCTCGTCTTCGGTCATCCGGGGCTCGAAGCGCACGTCCTCCTGCCAGTGGGCGCGCAGCGAGTCGCGCGTGTTCCACACGCCCGTCGCCAGCCCGGCCGCGTACGCCGCGCCGAGCGCCGTGGTCTCGACGACCTTCGGGCGCACGACCGGGATGCCGAGGATGTCCGCCTGGAACTGCATGAGCGCGTCGTTCCGCGTCATACCGCCGTCGACGCGCAGTTCGTCGAGCCCCCGGCCGGTGTCGGCGACCACCGCCTCGATGACGTCGCGCGTCTGGAACGCGGTCGACTCGAGGGCGGCGCGGGCGATATGGCCTTTGTTGACGTAGCGGGTCATGCCCACGAGTGCGCCGCGCGCGTCGGGGCGCCAATACGGCGCGTACAGACCCGAGAACGCGGGCACGAAGTACGCGCCGCCGTTGTCGTCGACGGTGGCGGCCAGCGATTCGACGTCTTCCGAGCGCTGGATGATGCCGAGGTTGTCGCGCAGCCACTGCACGAGCGATCCGGTCACGGCGATCGACCCCTCGAGCGCGTACCGCGCCGGTTCGTCGCCGCAGCGGTACGCGACGGTCGTGATCAGCCCGCTGCCGGAGCGCACGATCTCGGTACCGGTGTTGACCAGCAGGAAGTTGCCGGTGCCGTAGGTGTTCTTCGACTCGCCTGCATCGAAGGCCGCCTGCCCGAATGTCGCGGCCTGCTGATCGCCCAGGATGCCGGCGATCGGCGTGCCGTGCAGGACGTCGGGCAGCTGTGAGGTGCCGACGACCTCGGACGACGAGCGGATCTCGGGCATCATCGAGCGCGGGATGCCCCATACCGCGAGCAGATCGTCGGACCAGCCGAGCGTGCGCAGGTCCATCAGCAGCGTGCGCGAGGCGTTCGTGACATCGGTCACATGGATGCCGCCACGAGCCCCGCCCGTCAGGTTCCAGATGACCCACGTGTCGGGCGTGCCGAACACGAGGTGACCGGCCTCCGCGTCTTCACGCGCACCCGGCACGTGGTCGAGGATCCATGCGACCTTCGAGGCCGAGAAGTACGTCGCGAGCGGCAGCCCGGTGGTCTCGGCGAAGCGGTAAGCGCCCTCGCCCGAGCCCTCGCCCGAAGCCTCGCCCGAACTCGAACCCGCAGCGCCCGCGTCGCCCGTCCGGATGAGCTCGTCGATGCGAGGCTGCGTGCGGGTGTCCTGCCACACCAGGGCGTTGTGCACGGGGCGTCCGGTGCGGCGGTCCCACACGATCGCAGTCTCGCGCTGGTTGGTCACGCCGACGGCGGCGATATCGGATGCCGCGACCCGCGCCCGCGACAGGCACGAAGCGATCACCCATTCGGTGTTGGTCCAGATCTCGACGGGGTCGTGCTCGACCCACCCCGCGCGGGGGAAGATCTGCTCGTGCTCTCGCTGGGCGACCGACACGACGGCCCCCGACGAGTCGAACACGATGGCCCGGGTCGAGGTCGTGCCCTGATCGATCGCCAGAACGTGGTCGGCCAACGCCGGCTCCTTCCTCACGGGCGGCACCGCCCGCGTGCATCGCCGGCGCGTGCTCGCGTGCGTCCGGCTGCGGTCAGGTTATCGCGGGGTGGCGGATGCCTCGGCCCACGACGGATCGGCCGCGTGCACCTTCGCGATCGCGCGCTCGACCTCTGCCGCCGTGTGCGCGGCATCCCACCCGAGCACCGGCGCGACGACCGCAGCGATCTCGCCGACGGCGTCCTCGGTCGCGCCGCCCACGAAGGCGATGCTCGTGCGCCGCATGAGCAGGTCGTCGAGGTGCACAGCGTCCTCCGTCAGCGCGAGGTGGCGCAGCTCGGCGCTGCTGTAGCCGGGGGTGTGCACGAGCGCCGTGTCGTCCGCGTCGTCGATGATCGCCGCGACGAGGTCCGCCGCCACCGTGCCGTACCGGTCGAGCAGCGTGGCGACGCGAGCGGGGGGCAGCCCGTCGGCATGCCCGGCGATCCACTGCTGCCGGGCACGCTCGGTGGTCGGGAAGCCGCTGCCGCCGCCGATGGCGACGCCCTTGGTCGACCGCCGGCGCGGACGCGCGAGCAACTCGAGAGCGCGGTCCGCGAGGTGCTCGGCCGACGCACGGAACGTGGTCCACTTGCCGCCGACGAGGCTCAGCACCGTGGCATCCCCTCCCACCAGCGGCGCAGCCTCGACGCGGTAGTCGCGCGACACGAATCCGGGTGCGAGGTCGCCGTGGCCGGGCAGGGGGCGCACGCCCGAGAAGCGGTAGACGATCTGCGAGCGGTCCACCCCGATCGCCGGCAGCACCTGCCCGATGAGGTCGATGAAGTAGTCCACCTCGTCCTCGGTGCACACGATCGGGTCGCCCATGCGGTGCTCGAGGTCGGTGGTGCCGACGAGCACGCGACCCTTGAGCGGGTAGATCAGCACGATCCGGCCGTCGGCGTTCTCGAAGAACAGCTCGCGCCCGCCGGTCGCCGCGAGCAGTTCGGGGTTGTCCAGCACGATGTGCGAGCCCTTGGTGCCGCCCATGTAGCTCGTGGGGTCGCCGAGGGCGAGGTTGGTGAGGTCGGTCCACGGCCCGGACGCGTTGATGACGACGGATGCCGCGAACGGCAGCTCCTCACCCGACACCATGTCGCGCAGCACGACGCGGCCGTCCTGGACCCCGACCGCGGCTGTGTAGTTCGCGGCGCGCGCCTGGTCGCCACCCGCCCGGCGGCCGTCGCGGAGCACGTCGATCGCGAGCCGCTCGGGGTCGTGGAGCGAGGCGTCCCAGTAGGTCGCGGTGTACTTCACGTCGGGGTTCAGTGCGGGAAGCTCCTGCAGCGAGCGCTTGCGGCCGCGGAAGGCGTGCCGCGGCACGCGACCGCCGCCGCGCGAGAACGAGTCGTAGATCACGAGGCCGATCTTGATCAGCGCCGCCCCGCGTTCGGTGTGCTTCCCGCCGCCGTGCCGCAGGAACCGCAGCGGCGCGCTCAGCACACCCGAGAATGTCGAGAAGATCGGGATGGTGGTCTGCAGCGGACGCACGTAATGCGGGGCGATGCGCAGCAGTGCGTTGCGCTCGGTGACGGCCTCGTGCACCAGCCGGAACTCGCCGTTCTCGAGGTAGCGGATGCCGCCGTGGATCATGTGGGATGACGCCGCCGACGCCCCGCTGATGAAGTCGTCGCGCTCGACGAGGGCGACGTCTACGCCTTGCATCGCGAGGTCACGGAACGTGGCGAGCCCGTTGATGCCCCCGCCGACGATCAGGACGTCGGCGTAGGGGCGCTCGGCCAGTGCGTCGAATCCTGGTGCGGTGCGTGAGCCCATCGTCGTCCCCCGTCGTGTTCGTCCGGCTGTCCATCCATGATGGCATCGCTGGACGTCCTTGCAGGTCGAATGCACATATGTGCAACGATGGGTACGTGGAAGAGATCCTCGACGCCCGCACGGTTCAGCGGGCACTGACCGCCGCGCACCTCTATTACGTGCAGGACCGCACCATGGAGGCGATCGCGCGCGAACTGGGCACGTCGCGATCGACGGTCTCGCGGCTGCTCACGCAGGCGCGCGCCACCGGCATCGTCGACATCCGCATCCGCTCCCCGTTCGCGGCGCCACAGCTGCTCGAGGAGCACCTGGCCGAGCGCTTCGGCGTGGCCGCCCACGTCGTTCCCGTCCCGGACGACGCGAACGAGGTGGAGCGCCTCGAACGCGTCTCGGTCGCCGCGGCCCACCTGCTGGGAGACCTCGTCGGCGAGGGTATGACGATCGGCGTCGCCTGGGGGTCGACGACGGCAGCGATCAGCCGGCGGCTCGCGCCGAAGCCGGCGCACGGCACGACGTTCGTGCAGTTGAACGGATCGGGCAACACGCACACGACGGGCCTTCTCTACGCGAGCGAGATCCTGAGCCGGTTCGCCGCGGCCTACGGCGGCAGTGCGCAGCAGTTCCCGGTGCCCGCGTTCTTCGACGACCCGCGCACGAAGAGCGCGATGTGGCGGGAGCGCAGCACGCGGCGCATTCTCGCGATGCAGGCGGCCATGGACCTCGTGGTGTTCAGCACCGGCTCCGCCGACTCGCGTGTGCCCAGCCACGTCTACTCGGGCGGATACCTCGAGGCGCAGGAGCTCGCGTCGCTCGAGGCCGAGGGCGTCGTCGGCGACGTGGCGACGGTCTTCTTCCGTGCCGACGGCTCGAGCGACGGCATCCCGCTCAACGAACGCGCCACCGGACCGCGGTTCGATGTGCTGCGCGCGGTGCCGCGACGACTCTGCGTCGTGTCGGGGGTCTCCAAGCTCGCCAGCCTGCGGGGAGCCCTCGCGGCCGGCCTTGCGACCGAGCTCGTCGTCGACGAGGCGGTCGCACGCGCGCTGACCGAGTGACCTGCCTGCTGCGTGACGGAGCGTTTCATGCGAACACATGGAATGAACTCGCGTCGGGGACGTTGAGTAGACTCGAGAGCATCAACGTGCTCCGGGGTCGGTGAGAATCCGAACCGGCGGTGACAGTCCGCGAGCCGCGGCATCAGCACCCGAACGGGTGCCGCCACGGCTGATCCGGTGGAAATCCGGAACCGACGGTGATGCGACAGGTATCTGTCGCTAGTCCGGATGGGAGGCAGCACGGGCGACGCCATGCGCGTCGCCGGTCTCCCGTGCCCCGGATCACCGCGACCGACACGGAGGACACGGATGACGGCGACACCGGCTGAGCACGACGCGATGCGTCGGGCGCTCGACGCCGCCCGCCGCGGCCCGCGCGGGATCAACCCGCAGGTCGGTGCCGTGATCCTCTCCCCCGCCGGCGAGATCCTCGCCGAGGGCTGGCACCGTGGCGCCGGCACTCCGCACGCCGAGGTCGATGCGCTCTCGCACCTCTCCCCGGGCGACGCCGCCGGGGCGACCGCGATCGTCACCCTCGAGCCCTGCAACCACACCGGCCGCACCGGCCCCTGCGCCGAGGCGCTCATCGCCGCGGGCGTCGCACGCGTGGTCTATGCCATCGACGACCCCAACGACATCTCATCCGGCGGCGCGCGGCGCCTGCGCGACGCCGGCGTCGCGGTCGAGTCGGGAGTGCTCGCCGACGACGCGCACGCACTGCTCGACTCATGGCTCACCGTCCAGCGCCTCGGTCGACCGCACGTCACGGTCAAGTGGGCGCAGAGCCTCGACGGCCGCGCTGCGGCGGCAGACGGCACGAGCAAGTGGATCACCGGACCCGTTGCGCGCGCGGATGTCCACCGGCGTCGCGCGGCCGCCGACGCCATCGTCGTCGGCATGGGCACGCTCCTCGCCGACGATCCCGCCCTCACCGCGCGCGACGTCGACGGCTCCCTGCTGGCGCATCAGCCCCTGCCGGTCGTGCTCGGCGAGCGCTCCGTGCCCGAGGGCGCGGCCGTGCGACAGCATCCACTCCCCTTCGTGCAGTACCCGGGAGACCTCGCCGCCGCGCTCGACGACCTGCGCAAGCGCGGCGTGCACCGCGTCTTCGTCGAAGGCGGCCCCGCCGTCGCGGCCTCGTTCGTGCGCGCCGGCTTCGCCGACGAGTTCCTCGTCTACATCGCGCCCGCGCTGATCGGCGGCGACATGCTCGCCCTGCGCGACGTCGGCGTCACGACCATCGGCGAAGCGCGCCGCCTCGCCGTGCGCGACGTCGAGAAGCTCGGCGACGATCTGCTGGTCGTCGCCGCCCCTGCCACAGAAGGAGTCAGTTGATGTTCACCGGAATCGTCGAGGAGATCGGCGAGGTCACCGCGGTCGAGGCCTCCGGCGACGGGGTGCGCCTCACGGTCCGCGCGCCGAAGGCGGTGTCGGATGCCGCGCACGGCGACTCCATCTCGGTCAGCGGCGTGTGCCTCACCGTCGTCGACCAGGGAGCCGACTGGTTCACCGCGGACGTCATGCGCCAGACGCTCGACATGTCGACGCTGCTCGCGGTCGAGGCCGGGCGCCCCGTCAACCTCGAGCGTGCGACCGTCGCGCACGGCCGCCTCGGCGGCCACATCGTGCAGGGCCACATCGACGGCACCGGCGAGGTGCTCGAGGTGCGTCCGGGTGCGCAGTGGCGTGTCCTGCGCATCGCGCTCCCCGCCGACCTCGCCCCGCTCGTCGTCGACAAGGGCTCGATCGCCGTGGACGGTGTCTCGCTGACCGTGAGCGCGGCCAGCCCGGCGGCGCCGGCCGACGGCATCCACTGGTTCGAGGTCTCGCTCATCCCCGAGACGCTCGAGGCGACGACGCTCGGCCGCCGGGTCGCCGGCGACCGCATCAACCTCGAGACCGACATCCTCGCCCGCCACGTGCAGCGTCTCCACGCGTTCGCCTCCGCGGCTCCGGCCGCTCCCGCCGTCCCCGAGTACCCTGCGGCCGCCGCCGCACCCACGGAAGGAGGCTCGAAGTGAGCCTTTCCACCATCCCCGAGGCGCTGGACGCGATCCGCGCCGGCAAGCCCGTCATCGTCGCCGACGACGAGAACCGGGAGAACGAGGGCGACGTCGTCCTCTCCGCCGAGCTCGCGACGCCCGAGTGGCTGGCGTGGACCGTGCGCTGGTCCAGCGGCTTCATCTGCGCGCCGATGCCGGCCGACTGGGCGGACCGGCTGGACCTGCCGCCGATGGTCGAGGTCAACCAGGACGCCCGCTCGACGGCCTACACCGTGAGCGTCGACGCCGCCGATCGCGTGTCGACCGGCATCAGCGCCTCCGACCGCGCCCACACGCTGAACGTGCTCGCGAACCCGGAGTCGGGTCCGACGAGCGTCATCCGTCCCGGCCACATCCTGCCGCTGCGCGCGGTGGACGGCGGCGTGCGCGAGCGCGGCGGCCACACCGAGGCGGCCGTCGAGCTCATGCGCCTCGCCGGGGTGCAGCCGGTGGGCGCGATCGCCGAGGTCGTGGCTGAGGACGGCTCGATGATGCGGCTGCCCGGGCTTCAGGAGCTCGGCGCACGCGACGGCGTGCCCGTCATCACGATCGAGCAGCTCATCGCCTACCTGAACGAGCACGAGCCGCGCGATTCCGCCACCTCGGCGCACGCCGCCCACAAGCGGCGCGTGAGCCTGCGCGCCGAGGCCCTCGTGCCGACCTCGCACGGCGAGTTCCGCTTCCTCGCCTACAAGGATCGGATCACCGGCACCGACCACCTCGCCGTCGTGTCGGGCGAGCTGAGCGAGGCACCGCTCGTGCGCGTGCACTCGGAGTGCCTGACGGGTGAGGCATTCGGCTCGCTCAAGTGCGAGTGCGGCCCCCAGCTGGACGCCGCGCTCGACGCGATCGAGCAGGACGGCGGCGTGGTCGTCTACATGCGCGGCCACGAAGGGCGCGGCATCGGCCTCATCAACAAGCTGCGTGCCTACTCGCTGCAGGAGCGCGGCCTCGACACCGTCGACGCGAACCTCGCGCTCGGCCTGCCCGCCGACGCGCGCGACTACGCGGCCGCCGCCGGGATCCTCGCCGACCTGGGGGTCGACAAGGTGCGCCTCCTCACGAACAACGCCGACAAGGTGAAGCAGCTGCGCGAGTTCGGACTCGACATCGTCGAGCAGGTGCCGCTGCTCGTGGGTGTCGGACCGAACAACCACCAGTACCTCGAGACCAAGCGCGACCGGATGGGCCACCTCATCGACGAGGGCGACCTCGCCGACGCGCTGGCGCAGATGCACGAAGGAGCAGAGCGATGAGCGGCAAGGGCGCTCCCCAGGCTGTCGAGACCGTCGACGCCTCCGGTCTCGACGTCGTCGTGATCGCCGGCATGTGGCACGACGTGATCACCGACGGGCTCATCGCCGGCGCGAAGCGCGCTCTCGATGCCGCCGGGGCGACGTGGCGCCTCGTGCGCGTCCCCGGATCGTTCGAGCTGCCCGTCGCCGCGAAGACCGCGCTCGAGGCGGGGGCCGACGCGGTCGTCGCGCTCGGCGTGATCATCCGCGGCGGCACGCCCCACTTCGAGTTCGTGTCGTCGGCGGCGACCGACGGCCTGACCCGCGTCGCGCTCGACACCGGCAAGCCGGTCGGGTTCGGCGTGCTCACGCTCGACGACGAGGCCCAGGGCATCGCGCGCGCCGGCTTCGCCGACTCCGAGGAGGACAAGGGCCACGAAGCAGCGGATGCGGCGATCCGCACGGCTCTGGTGCTCCGCGAGCTGCGCGCGGGCTGACCGGCCCGTCGACCGGCGACCACCGTCGCGCATCGATCTGCTCGGATGCCGCACCGGTGAGCCCCGGTGAGGCGCGCCTTGCTGGCGGTCGGGGCAGGACGGGCATACCGTGACGTCCATGGAGTTCCTTCGCCACCTCGTCCTGCTGTTCCACCTCGTCGGGTTCGCGATCCTCTTCGGAGCGTGGGTCGTCGAACTCGTCAACGGGCACCGGGGCATCACGCGCCTGATGCACTGGGGCCTTGCGATCGCCGGCGTCGCCGGACTCATCCTGGCCGCGCCGTGGGGCATCGATTACGACCTGAACTACACCAAGATCGGCGTGAAGCTCGTCATCCTGCTGATCATCGGCGCCCTGCTCGGCATCGGTGCCGGCCGCCAGCGCAAGAGCGGCTCCGTGCCGCCGGTGATCTTCTGGTCGATCGGCCTGCTCACGCTCGTCAACGCCGCGATCGCCGTGCTCTGGCGCTGAACCGGAAGCAGACACCCATCGATCGGATGTCGCGGCCCGGCCGCGGCATCCGATCGCTGTCTTCCGGTGGCAGCCGCCCCCTCGTATCGATGCACGCGGGTTAGGGTTGTTCTTCGGAGTCGGGTGATCAGTCCCTGCTCCCGGTGACCCAGTGCAGAGCCGCCTGATGCGTCACCCTGCGTCGAGCGCCTGCCCACCACTCGTCCCACGAGGATGCTCCGCTTCGCGCTCCACAGGTATTGAATGTCTTCCCCCACTGCACCCGCACCCTCCCCCACGACCACCCCCGCGAATCCCCGTTCGAGGGTCATCACCGCAAGCCTGGTCGGCACGACGATCGAGTTCTACGACTTCTACGTCTACGCGACCGCCGCCGTGCTGGTCTTCCCGATCCTCTTCTTCCCCACCGGTAACGAGACCACCGCGCTGCTCGCCTCGTTCGGCGTGTTCGGTGCGGCCATGGTCGCCCGCCCACTGGGCGCTGTCGTCTTCGGGCACTTCGGCGACAAGTTCGGCCGCAAGGCGACGCTCGTCGCCTCGCTGCTCACGATGGGCATCGCGACCTTCCTCATCGGATTTCTGCCCACGTTCAACGAGATCGGCCTCTGGGCCGCGCTCCTCCTGCTCATCCTCCGCCTCGCGCAGGGCTTCGCGCTCGGCGGCGAATGGTCGGGAGCGGCGCTGGTCGCCACCGAGAACGCGCCGGCCGGCAAGCGCGCCTGGTACGGCACGTTCCCCCAGCTCGGCGCCCCGCTCGGCTTCATCATCGCCAACACGATCTTCCTGCTGATCAACTTCGCCCTCCCGCACCCCGAGGGCGCCGCGCAGCGCTCCGAGGCCTTCCTCGCGTGGGGATGGCGCGTGCCGTTCCTGTTCTCCGCCGTCATGGTGATCATCGGCCTCTGGGTGCGTCTGCGCCTGGTCGAGTCCGAGACGTTCACGAAGGCCGAGGCGAAGGGCGCGATCCGCAAGTTCCCGCTGGGCGAGACCATCCGCAAGCACTGGTGGCAGCTCATCCTCGGCACGTTCATCATGCTGGCGACGTACGTGCTCTTCTACCTGATGACGAGCTTCACGCTGTCGTACGGCACGAAGGCGGCGACCGAGACAGCCCGGGCAGCCGCCGAGGCCGCCGGCACACCGTTCGACGCCGCGACGTACATTCCCGGACTCGGCTTCGGCTACACCGACTTCGTCATCATGCAGATCGTCGGCGTGGTGTTCTTCGGCATCTTCACGCTGCTGTCCGGCCCCGTCGCCGACGCGATCGGGCGCCGCAAGCTCCTGCTCTGGGTGACGGCCGCGATCGCGGTGTTCGGCCTGACGTTCAACGTCTTCCTGCTGCCGCAGCTCGATCCGATGTTCACGGGCGCGCTCGTGCAGGCGTTCCTGATCTTCGGCTTCATGCTCATGGGCGCCACCTTCGGCCCGATGGGGGCGATCCTGCCCGAGCTCTTCCCGACGAACGTCCGCTACACCGGATCGGCGATCTCGTACAACGTGTCGTCCATCCTCGGCGCCGCGCTCGCACCGATCGTCGCGGTCGCCCTGTGGGCGGCGACCGGCGGCCAGCCATGGCTGGTCGGCGTCTATCTCACCGGCTCCGCCGTGCTGACGATCATCGCGCTGGCGCTGTCGAAGGAGACCAAGGACGTCGACTACGACGACAACCTCGGGCTCGGCGAGACCGGCTCGCTGTAGGCGGCGTTCGTCCACCACGATTCGTGAAGGAGGGATGCCGCGGGCCTGGCCCGCGGCATCCCTCTCTCACTCGATCGAGTCGCGCGGGCGCGGCATCCGCTCGCGTCTGTCAGTCCAGGAAGAGGGCGCGCAGGCGCTTCGTGGTGAAGACCAAGCCGATGCCGATCATGACGACGAAGTACAGCACGTGCCACCACATCTCGGGCGCGAGGATGCCGGTCGTGAGACCGCGCACGAGCTCGACGCCGTGCCAGAGCGGGAACGCCATGATGACGTGCTGGATCCACTCGGGGTAGACCGAGATCGGGTACAGCGTCGCCGAGAACAGGAACATCGGCAGCAGCACGAAGTTGATCCAGTCCATGTGCTGGAAGGTCTTCATGTAGCTCGTCACCGCCATGCCGAGACTCGCGAAGCCGAACGCGATGAGGAGCACCGCGGGGATCGCCAGGATGGCCGTCCACGCGAGGTTCAGCCCGAGGATCTGCATGATGATCATGAAGCCCGTCGCGTAGAGCAGGCCGCGCAGCAAGGCGTACATGATCTCGCCGAGCGCCACATCGAGCGGGCCGAGCGACGTCGCCAGCATGCCCTCGTAGAGCTTGCCGTAGTTCAGCTTGAAGAACACGTTCCACGTGGAGTCGTAGATCGCGCCGTTCATGGCCGAGACGGCCAGCAGCGCCGGTGCGATGAACGCCGCATACGAGACCTGGGCGCCGCTCGACGTCTCGACGGCTCCGATGATCGAGCCCAGCCCGATCCCCATCGACGCGAGGTAGAACACCGGCTCGAAGAAGCCCGAGAGGACGACGATCCAGCTCGACGAACGCGCCGCGATGAGCCCCCGCTGGACCACGGAGTGGGGGTTGCCCGCCCACAACGCGCGCACGCCGCCGGCTCGGATGGGCGCTTCGGTCGCCGTCGCCACGCTCACTTCGCGAGCCTCCGTTCGAACAGCCGGCGGCCGACGACGAGTCCGCCGATCGCCAGGGCCAGCAGGTAGCCCACGTGCGCGACGATCAGGATCGGCGGCGACGGCTGGCCGTAGGTCACGACGCGGCCGAGCTCGGTCGCGTGCCACAGCGGCGATACCCAGCCGATCCACTCGAGCCAGTCGGGCAGCGCGCTCAACGGGTAGAACGTGCCCGAGAACAGGAACATCGGCATGAAGACGAACCGCTGCACGAGGGCGAACTGACCCTTGTCGTCTTCGATCGATGCGGCGTACGCCAACAGCGGCGTGCCGAACGAGAGCCCGCCGAGCAGCGCGATGAAGATCGCCAGCCACGCCGTGCCGGGGCGCGTCGCGTCGGGCTGCAGCCACGCGAAGAACAACACGATGAAGAGGAAGTAGAGCACCACCGTCACGCCCATGCGGGCGGCGGCGCCGGCGACGACGCCGTTGGCGATCTGCCCCGACGACAGCGGCGAGGCGTTGAAGCCGTAGAAGTACCGGCGCCACTTGAACCCGGCCATGACCGGATACGTGAATTCCTCGGAGGCCACCGCGACGGCGGACGTCATGAGCAGGGCCGGCGCCACGAACACGAGGTAGGGAACCTGCTGTCCTCCCACGTCGATGGGCGCATCGATCAGTGCCGCGAGCCCGACCGCGAGCCCGAGGAGATACAGCACGGGCTGCCCGAGCGCGCCGATGATGATCGTCCAGCCGTAGGCGCGCATCGCGCGCACCATGTGCTCGGTGACGTAGAACGTGCCGAGGCCGCGGGGCTTGCGACCCCACTCCATCGCCTCGGCGCGAAGCTCGTCGAGGCTCGCGTCGGTGGTGACAGCGGCGTGCGTCGGCTGCGGCATCCGCTCGCCGTCATCCGGAGGAAGTGCGCCGCTCATTCGATCAGCGACCGTCCGGTGAGGCGCAGGAAGACGTCTTCGAGGCTCGAGCGGCGCACGAGGCTCGTGACGGGATGCAGTCCGCGCTGGGTCACCTGCTCGAGTGCCGCCTCGCCGTCGCCGGCGTAGACGAGCACCCGGTCGGGCAGCACCTCGACGCGATCCCCGATGCCCTGCAGCTGCGGGGCGACCTGCTCGTTGCGATCGGAGCCGAAGCGCACCTCGAGCACTTCGCGGCTGGAGTGGTCGCGGATGAGCGAGGCCGGCGTGCCCTCGGCCATGATGCGTCCCTTGTCGACCACGATCAGTCGGTCGCAGAGCTGCTCGGCCTCGTCCATGTAGTGCGTCGTGAGCACGAGCGTGGTGCCGCGCTCCTTGAGCCGGAACAGGCGGTCCCACAGCACGTGGCGGGCCTGCGGGTCGAGGCCCGTGGTCGGCTCGTCGAGCAGCAGGATGCGCGGGTCGTTGATCAGGCCGCGCGCGATCGTCAGGCGTCGCTTCATACCGCCCGAGAGTGCGTCGACCTTGCTCTTTGCCTTGTCTTCGAGCGCGGCGAACGCGAGCAGCTCGTCGGCCTTCTGTGCGCAGACCTTTCCGGGCAGGCCGAAGTACCGGCCGTAGATGTAGAGGTTCTCGCGGGCGTTGAGCTCGCCGTCGAGGTTGTCCTGCTGCGGCACGACGCCGAGCCGGGACCGGATCTCGGGCCCGTAGCGGTCGGGGTCGAGCCCGAGGATCGACAGGTCGCCGTCGGTGCGCGTCGACACCGCGCCGATCATCTTCATCGTCGTGGACTTGCCCGCTCCGTTGGGCCCGAGGAGGCCGAACGATTCGCCCGGAGCCACCTCGAACGACAGGCCGTCGACAGCCAGGAAGTCGGGCTTTCCTTTGACCTTGTAGGCCTTGACGAGGTTCTTCGCATCGATCACGGGGGCAGGCACCGGACAACCCTAACCCCGCGCGCGGACACCCACACACGGGTCCGCAGTCAGGCGACTCGCCGACCTTCGCGCGCCACCCGAAGGTCCCGCGCGGCGTGTCTCCTGATGGTGGAACGGGCGACCCGGCCGCACTCGCCCACCGACGTCAACGTATGTTGACATCCCGGGAACTTGTCAACTATTGTTGACGCGGGACGCCCGCCCCGAGGCATCCCTCATCGAAGGAGACCCGTGAGCGGCGACGACCTGCGCATCCTCATCGGCTCGGCCCCCGAGCGCGAACCCATCGCCGAGCTGCACCGGCTCGCCGATGTGCGCCGTGAACTGGCCCGCGCCGAAGAGGTGCAGGTGCGCAAGGCGCGCAACCTCGGGTACTCCTGGCAGGCCATCGCCGGCGCCCTGGGCGTGACGAAGCAGGCCGTCCACAGGAAGTACGGTCGAAGGTGACCCCCACGCACGAACGAGGTACCGCCATGCCCTCCGCCGAACTCGACGACGCGCCCGCGCCCGCACCCTCGGCCGCGCCGACCCGCGGCCGCCCCGGACGCGGCCGCCGCCGCGCGAAGGACGACGGCCCGCGCGCGACCTTCGGCCAGCTGCTGCCGTTCCTCTTCGAGCACAAGCGCACGCTCGTCGTGGTCGCGGTGCTCAGCGTGCTGAGCGCGGTGGCCATGCTCGCGCAGCCGCTGCTCGTCGGCCTCGTGATCGAGCGGGTGCAGAATAGCCTCCCGCTCGGGATGCTGCTGTGGGCGCTCGTCGGATTCGTCATCGCCGCCTCGCTCATCTCGGGCTGGCAGCACTACCTGTTGCAGCGCACCGGCACCGCCGTCGTCTACTCGAGCCGGCGCAAGCTCATCGCGCGCATCTTCCACCTGCCCGTCAGCGAGTTCGACGCCCGTCGCACCGGCGACCTCGTGTCGCGCGTCGGGAGCGACACCACACTGCTCTACGCAGTGCTCACCCAGGGGCTGGCCGACGCGATCGGCAACGCGCTGCTCTTCGTCGGCGCCCTCATCGCGATGGCCCTCATCGACTGGGTGCTGCTCGCCCTGATCGTGCTCGTGATCGGGATCTCGGTGCTCGCGGTCACGGCGCTGAGCGGACGCATCCGCACCGCCTCCACCGAGCAGCAGGAGAAAGTCGGCGAACTGGCGTCCGGCGTGGAGCGCGCCGTCGGCTCGATCCGCACCGTCCGCGCCTCGGGCGCGACGGAGCGCGAGGTCGCAGCGGTCACCGAGCGCGCGACCGAGGCCTACGGGGTCGGCGTGCGCATCGCGAAGGTATCGGCGCTGGTCGTGCCGATCGCCGGCATCGCCCTGCAGGTGTCCCTCTTGGTCGTCATCGGGCTCGGTGGCTACCGCGTCGCGTCCGGCGCCATCGGCATCGCCAGCCTCGTGACCTTCATCATGTTCCTCTTCATGCTGATCGCGCCGCTCGGCTCGTTCTTCGGCGCGATCACCTCGGTCAACCAGGCCCTCGGCGCGCTCGGGCGCATCCAGGAGGTGCTCGACCTCCCGACCGAGTCGCAGGACGACGCGGCGATCGCCCGCGCCATCGAGCGATCGACGGATGCCGCGTCCCCGGCCGACACCCCCGCGATCGAGTTCCGTGATGTGCGCTTCCGCTACCCCGAGGCCGTCGTGGCGGCCCGCCGCAAGGCCGAGACCGAGGCCCTCGCGGTGCTCGAGAACGCGCACGTCGACACGCGCGCGATCGTGCGCGACGACGCATCCCTCGACGGAGGGCGGGAATCGGATGCCGCGGCCGAGGTGCTGCGCGGCGTCTCGTTCTCGGTGCCCCGCGGCGCCCGGGTGGCTCTCGTCGGGCCGTCGGGCGCGGGCAAGAGCACGACGCTGGCGCTCATCGAGCGCTTCTACGACCCGACCGGTGGGGCGATCCTCCTCGAGGGGACGGACGTGCGCGCCCTCGACCGAACGGACCTGCGGGCCCGGCTCGGCTATGTGGAGCAGGACGCTCCGACCCTCGCCGGAACCATCGGCGACAACCTGCGCCTCGCCTCGCCCGACGCGACGGACGAGGAATGCGACGCGGTGCTGCGTGCGGTGAACCTCGGCGAGGTGCTCGACCGCAATCCCCTGGGCCTGGACGCTCCGGTCGGCGAGAGCGGAGTGATGCTGTCGGGCGGCGAGCGCCAGCGCCTCGCGATCGCGCGAGCGCTGCTGGCCGCGCCGCCGATCCTGCTGCTCGACGAGTCGACCTCGTCGCTCGACGGCCTGAACGAGCAGCGCATGCGCGAGGCGATCGACGCTGTGGCCACCGGCCGAACGCTCATCGTGATCGCGCACCGCCTGTCGACCGTCGTGGACAGCGACCACATCGTCGTGATGGAGCACGGCCGCGTGGTGGGAGAGGGCACGCATTCCGAGCTCGTCGCGTCGACGCCGCTCTACCGCGACCTCGCGAAGCACCAGCTCCTGGTGTGACCTGTCTCGGTCGACTGCGCCCGCCTCGAGCGGTCGGCTGAGTGTGGGGATCACCCCGGAGCGGACACGGGACAGGCGGATGCCCCGGACCCGCCGCACAGGTGCGGGGCCGGGGCATCCTCCAAGACCGCTCAGGCGCGTTGCAGGCGGTACCGCAGTGCGGCGAGCTCGGCCCACAGCGGCGCCGGCACACGGCCGTCGAACGTGCGGTAGAACTCCTCGGTCAGATCTGCCTCGTGGAGCCACAGTGCAGGGTCGATCGCGAACAGCTCGTCGAGGTCGGCCTGCGACACCTCGATGCCGTCGAGGTCGAGGTCCTCGGAACGGGGCAGGCGGCCGATCGGGCTCTCGACGGCGCCCACCTCGTTGTCGAGGCGACGGATGATCCAGTCGATGACGCGCGAGTTGTCGCCGAAGCCCGGCCACAGGAACCGGCCGTCCGTGCCCTTGCGGAACCAGTTGACCTGGAAGATCCGCGGAGCACGGTCGAAGCGCAGCTTCTGCCCGACCTTCAGCCAGTGGCCGAAGTAGTCCGCCATGTTGTAGCCGCAGAAGGGCAGCATCGCGAACGGGTCGCGGCGCAGCTCGCCGACGGTGCCTTCCGCGGCCGCGGTGCGCTCAGACGAGATGTTCGAGCCGAGGAAGACGCCGTGCGTCCAGTCCGTGGCCTCGACGACGAGCGGCACGTTCGTGGCGCGGCGACCGCCGAAGAGGATCGCGTCGAGCGGCACGCCCTCGGGCGCGTCCCAATCGGGCGCGATCTGCGGGCACTGGGCCGCAGCGACCGTGAAGCGCGAGTTGGGGTGGGCGGCGGGTCGACCGGATGCCGGCGTCCACGGGTTGCCCTCCCAGTCGATGAGCTCGGCCGGCGCCTCGTCGGTGAGCCCTTCCCACCACACGTCGCCGTCCGGACGGAGCGCGACGTTGGTGAAGATCGTGTTGCCCCACAGCGTCTCGACCGCGGTGACATTCGTCGACTCGCCGGTGCCCGGCGCGACGCCGAAGAAGCCAGCCTCGGGGTTGATGGCCCACAGGCGGCCGTCCTCGCCGGGGCGCAGCCACGCGATGTCGTCGCCGAGCGTCTCGACGCGCCAGCCGGGGATCGTCGGACGCAGCATCGCGAGGTTGGTCTTGCCGCACGCCGACGGGAACGCCGCGGCCAGGTGGTAAGCACGGCCGGCCGGATCGATGACGCGGATGAGCAGCATGTGCTCGGCGAGCCAGCCCTCGTTGCGGCCGATCACCGAGGCGATGCGCAGCGCGAAGCACTTCTTGGCAAGGATCGCGTTGCCGCCGTAGCCGGAGCCGTACGACCACACCTCGAGCGTGTCGGGGAAGTGGACGATGTACTTCTCGTCGTTGCACGGCCACGCGACGTCGGCCTCGCCGGGTTCGAGCGGGGCGCCGACCGAGTGGACCGTCTTGACCCAGGGGGCCCCTCCGGCGATCTCGCGCAGCACCTCGGTGCCCACGCGCGTCATGATCTCGATCGAGGCGACGGCGTACGCGCTGTCGGTGATCTGCACGCCGATGTGCGAGAGCGGGCCGCCGACGGCGCCCATCGAGAAGGGGACCACGTACATCGTGCGACCGCGCATCGACCCGTCGAAGAGCGGGGTGATGGTCGCGCGGATCTCGTCGGGGGCGGCCCAGTTGTTCGTGGGACCCGCGTCCTCCTCGCGCTCCGAGGCGATGTAGGTGCGCGCCTCGGTGCGGGCGACGTCACTGGGGTGCGACCTCGCGAGGTACGAGCCCGGACGCCACTCGGGGTTGAGCTTGATCAGCTTGCCCTCGTCGACCATCTCGCGCAGGAGCGCGTCGTTCTCGGCGCGGCTGCCGTCGACCCAGTGCACCCGGTCGGGCTTGGTCAGCGCAGTGATCTCGTCGACCCACGCCGCCAGCTCGGCCATTCCGGGCCCCTGGATCGTGGGCAGCTGACCGTAGCTGCGGCTCACGGCATCAGGGCGTGTCGCGCTCGAACCTTCGGGCCGGGTGAAGATGTCCGCAAGGGCCATGGGTCGCTCCTCTTCGATGAGACGTTCAGAACTGAGGTCTTCCTCTACTTTCGTTGCAATACATGACGTCTTCGCAGCGTCAGGCATGTCAAGACTTTCGATTCTTTCGCTATCATCAAGGAATGCCCCCTACCGCTCTCGAACTGTCGACCCTGGGCCACCGCATCCGGCATCAGCGCATCTCGCACGGCTTCACCCTCGATGAGCTGGGCGAGCGCGTCGGCGTCGCCGGCAGTCAGCTCAGCTTGATCGAGAACGGCAAGCGCGAGCCCAAGCTCTCCCTGCTTCAGGCGATCGCCACGGCGACCGGCGTCGAGGTCGGTGATCTGCTGTCGTCCGAGCCCCCGAACCGACGGGCCGCGCTCGAGATCGAGCTGGAGCGCGCACAGGCGAGCTCGGTGTTCCGTCAGCTCGGCATCGCGCCCGTGAAGGTCACCAAGGGCATGGCCGACGACACCATCGAGTCGATCCTCGGCCTCCACCGCGAGCTGCAGCGCCGCGAGCGCGAAGCCATCGCGACCCCCGAGGAGGCGCGTCGCGCGAACACCGAGCTCCGCCTCAAGATGCGCGACCTCGACAACTACCTCCCTGACATCGAGAAGCTGGCCGAGAAGCAGCTCAAGGCCGCGGGGCACGTGTCGGGCGCCCTGACGCATCGCACCGTCAGCATCATGGCCGAGAAGCTCGGCTTCGAGCTGATCTACGTGAACGACCTCCCCCACTCGGCGCGCTCGGTCACCGACCTCGAGCACGGCCGCATCTACCTTCCGCCGGCGTCCATCCCGGGCGGCCACGGTCTGCGCTCGATGGCACTGCAGGCGATGGCACACCGCCTGCTCGGCCACAAGCGCCCCACCGACTACGCCGACTTCCTGCAGCAGCGCCTCGAGATCAACTACTACGCGGCGTGCTGTCTCATGCCCGAGACCGCGTCGGTCGCGTTCCTTCAGCAGGCGAAGAAGGACCGCAACCTCGCGGTCGAGGACTTCCGCGACGCGTTCGGCGTGACGCACGAGGCGGCGGGCATGCGCCTGACCAACCTCGCGACGCAGCACCTCGGCATCCGGCTGCACTTCCTCCGCGTCGACGGTTCAGGCGCCATCACGCGCGTGTACGAGAACGACGACCTGCCGCTTCCGGCCGACGTCACGGGGGCCGTCGACGGCCAGATCGCGTGCCGCAAGTTCTCGGCACGGGCGGCGTTCTCGGAGCAGAACCGCACGACCGAGCACTACCAGTACACCGACACCCCGGCAGGGACGTACTGGTGCTCCACGCAGACGGGCACCACGTCCGAGGGCGAGTTCTCGATCACCGTCGGCGTCCCGTTCGATGACGCGCGGTGGTTCCGCGGCCGCGAGACGCAAAAGCGCGCGACGTCGACCTGCCCCGACGAGTCGTGCTGCCGCCGTCCCGCCGCCGACGTCGCCGAGCGCTGGGCGGGCAAGGCCTGGCCGAGCGCCCGCGTGCACATGCAGATGTTCTCGCCGCTCCCCCGCGGCACGTTCCCCGGCGTCGACGACAACGAGGTCTACGCGTTCCTCGAACGCCACGCCTGACCAGCCTCGCCGCAGACGCGGGTCGTGGCGGCGGATGTCGCGCCGGCGGCGTAGCCTCGTGTGGTGACCCCGGAACTCGCCGCCCGCATCGTCGCGGACTCCCGCGACCGGGTGGCCTGGGTGCGGGCGCGATCACGCGGAATCACGGCGACCGATGTCGCGGCCCTGACATCCGAGCGGGCCATCGCCCGCGCCGCCGACGCCAAGCTGATGGGGTCGGGGTTCTCGGGCAACGCCTACACCGCCCACGGGCGCGCGCGCGAGCCCGAGATCGCGGCGTGGGTCGCCGCGACGCACGGCATCCGGCCGTCGTCGGCGCTGTTCCACGCGGTGGTCGAGAAGCGCCACCTCGCGACGCCCGACGGCATCGGCGTCGACGCCGGCGGGCGCGTCACCCTCAGCGAGATCAAGACGACGAACAAGCCCTGGCGCAGCATCCCCCGCTCGTATCTTCGTCAGGTGTGGTGGCAGCAGCATGTGCTCGGCGCAGAGCGCACCCTCGTCGCGTGGGAGCAGCACGACGGCTTCGTCCCCGTCGACGATGAGCCGCGGTGCGCCTGGGTCGACCGCGATGAGGCCGAGATCGCCAAGCTGGTGACGCTGGCGACCGCTCTCATCGACGAGCTCTACCACCGCACGACCAGGACGCGCCCTCCGGTGGGAGAGCGGATGCCGCAGCCCGCGGCTCCGCGTCAGCCCTTCCGCGCGCTGGCCCTGGCCGACTAGCGCCGCCGGGGCTCCGCCCACGCCTCAGCGCAGGGTCGTGATCGTCTTGGCCGTGGCATCCCATACGCGCAGACCGACCGCCTCGCCGACGACGTGCTCGGCCTCGATCGTGGCGAGCACCGACGCGACCTCGGCGGGCGGCACGCTGCGTGCGAGGGTGACATGCGGGGTCCAGCGTCCGATCGCCGTGTTGGCGTAGCGCGGGGGCGGGGCGCCCAGCCGCCCTGCGATGTCTCGATGAAGCGCCAGGAGCGCAGCGGAGACGACCACGTGGCGCGCCACGACGACTCCGCGCCGCCGCGGGAAGAGCAGGATCCCGCTCAGTTCGAGCGGCAGCGGCAGGTGCTCCTCCGCCCCGCGGACGATCTCGGCTGCGAGCTCGTCGCGGACCGCGAGCGTGACGTGAGGACGGTTGCTCGGGGACGGGTTGCGACCCGAGTTCGGCAGGTCTGCATGCTGGAGCCGCGCCCAGTCATCGCGGACGGCGGCCTCGATCACGGCATCCGGCACCAGTTCGACACTGAACATGGCCCCATCCTCCCCGTCTCGGCTCACACGTCAGGGAATAGTTGACTGATATCAACGATTAAGCGTATAGTTGACTCTTATCAACTTTTGACTTCCGTCAACCATTCGCGGTCGCGCGCCGCGTACACCTCCCTTTCTTCCGCTGCACAAAAGGACTCTCCATGGCATCTCCTGCCGCGACCGGATCGGTCGACACCGCCCCCGGCGCACCCGGCGCCGACGACGTGCGCCGGCACCGCCGCATCCTGCAGGCGCTCACGGGCCTGCTGCTCGGCATGTTCGTGTCGATGCTCGCATCGACCGTGGTCTCGACCTCGCTCCCCGTCATCGTCCACGACCTCGGCGGCGACCAGGCGGCGTTCACCTGGGTCGTCACCGCCACTCTGCTGACCACGGCGATCTCGACCCCGATCTGGGGAAAGCTCGCCGACCTCTTCAATCGCAAGCTGCTCATCCAGCTCTCGATCGTGATCTTCGTCGTCGCCACGGCGGCCGCCGGATTCTCGCAGGACCCGGGCACGCTCATCGCGTTCCGCGCGGTGCAGGGTATCGGCGCGGGCGGTCTCGCGGCGCTCAGCCAGATCATCATGGCCGACATCATCAGCCCGCGTGAGCGCGGCCGGTACATGGGCCTCTTCGGCGCCGTCATGGCGGTCGCGACCGTCGGTGGGCCCCTGCTCGGCGGCTTCATCACCGACACGATCGACTGGCGCTGGAACTTCTACATCGCCGTGCCGTTCGCCGTCGCCGCGCTCATCATGCTCCAGCGCACACTTCACCTGCCCGTACGCCCGAAGACCAAGGCGCGCATCGACTACCTCGGTATCGTGCTGCTGTCGACCGCCGTCTCACTGGTGCTCATCTGGGTCACCAACGCCGGCTCGGACTACGACTGGTGGAGCACCGAGACGATCCTCATGGTCGGCGGCGCGCTGCTGGCCGCGGTCGCCTTCGTCATCGTCGAGCTGCGCTCGACGGAGCCGCTCATCCCGCTCACCCTGTTCCGCGACCGCACGTTCACGCTCGCCGTGATCGCATCGATCTCCATCGGCATCGCGATGTTCGGCACGTCGGTCTACCTCAGCCAGTACATGCAGCTCGCGCGCGGCGCGACCCCCACCGAGGCCGGCCTCATGACCATTCCGATGATCGCGGGCCTGCTGATCGCCTCCATCGTCATCGGCGGCCTCGTCACCCGTCACGGCCACTGGAAGCCGTACCTCAGCGTCGGCGGCGTCCTGCTCATCGCCGGCTCGTACCTGCTGTCGACGATCCACTACGACACCCACTTCGTGCTCGTGTCGCTGTACATGTTCCTGCTCGGCTCGGGCGTCGGAATGACGATGCAGAACCTGGTGCTCATCGTGCAGAACACCTCGAAGCCCAGTGAGATCGGCGTCGCCAGCTCCGGTGTCGCGTTCTTCCGCAGCCTCGGCGGCACAGTCGGCGTCTCGGTCATGGGCGCGGCCCTCGCGACGTCGGCCACCGACCTGTTCGGCGTGCGGAAGGAAGACATCGGCTCCGCCATCGCGAAGCTCGGCGAGAAGGGGGCGGCCATCGCGGAGCAGCTCCAGTCGGGCACCATCCCGCAGGTGTCGAAGCTGCCCGAGTCGATCCGCGTGATCGTCGAGGACATCTACGCGCAGGCGATCGCCCACTCGTTCCTCATCGCCGTGCCGCTGGCCGTGATCAGCCTCATCGCGATCGTCTTCCTGCCGAACATCCCGCTGAACCGCATGACGACCAGCGAGCGCGCGGCCGCGAGCGAGGCCGACCTCGCCACGATCACGACGGCCGAGGGCATGTCGGCTCTCGAGGCGACGGGAGCAGAGGAGAGGACGGATGCCGCACCGCGCGGCTCCGCCGAGACCGCCGAGGCGCACGCGGACGAGGCATCCGCCCACCGGCGCTAATGTCGATCACGATGACGGATGACGAGACCCGAGAGGCGCGCACCGAAGCGGTGCGCGCCCTCGAGGCGGAGTTCGGCGAGCTGATCAACCGTTTCCGGCGCGTCATCTCCGAGAACGCGAGCCGTGTCAGCCCCGGCATGCTTCCCGGGGCATACAAGGTCTTCACGACGATCGTGCGCCGCGAGTCGATCACGCTGTCCGCTCTCGCCGACAGCCTCATGGCCGACAAAGGCCAGATCAGCCGCACCGTCCGCGAGCTCGAGCAGCTCGGGCTCATCCAGCGCACGCCCGACCCCGACGACGGGCGCTCGAGTCTGCTCTCGCCGACCGCCGAGGGTCTGACGCGGCTCGCCGAGGCGCGGGCGCCGCAGGAGCGATCGCTCGTGGCCGCGCTCGAGGAGTGGGACCTCGACGACATCCGCAATCTGTCGCGTTTGCTGCACGCGCTCACGGCGGGCGTGACGCCCGACGAGTCGTCCACCTCCTGACATCCGCCCGGCGGGGTTTCTCGGCGTGGTAGCACCCGCGTAACACGGGCGAGACAATCTCGCGCTTGACTGGCGTGACTGCGGCCGCGAGTGCCGACGACGATGATGTAGCGCCGAAGGGGGCGTCCGATGAGATTCCGGCCGCTGCGATCAGCCTCTGCCTCCGATGTCGAACGGGTGGCCGTCACCGCCCCGCCCACCACGATGAACGCCGTCGTGTTCGATTCTCCCGGCGAGCCGGAGGCGCTGCGCCTCGCGCAGGCTCCCGTCCCCTCACCGGTGATCAGCGAGCTGCTCGTGCGCATCGTCGCCGCCGGGGTCAACCCCATCGATGCGAAGTCGCGGCGCGGTGCCGGGGTGTCGGCCCAGATCCCCGGCTACCCATCGACCCTCGGCTTCGATTTCAGCGGCGTGGTGGTGAAGAGCCCCTACGAGGCGCACCCGCTCGCACCGGGCACGCCCGTCTTCGGCATGACCGCCTTCCCGCGGTCCGGCGGGACCTACGGCGAGTACGCCGTCGTGCCCTCCCTCTCCGTTGCGCGCAAGCCGGCCTCGCTCTCGCACGTCGAGGCGGCCGGGGTGCCGCTGGCCGCCCTCACGGCGTGGGGGCTCATCGTCGAGACGGCCCATGCACACGAGGGACAGCGCATCCTGATCCATGCCGGCGGCGGCGGCGTGGGGCACTTCGCCGTGCAGTTCGCCGCGCACTTCGGGGCGCACGTGACCGCGACCGCGTCGGGACGCAACGCCGCGTGGCTGCGCGAGCTCGGCGCGGCTGTCGTCATCGACCACACCACCACCCGATTCGAAGAGGTCATCGCCGACGTCGACGTGGTGATCGACCTGATCGGCAACGTGCACGCGAGCACCGGCAGTCGGTCGCTCGACGTGCTGCGGCCCGGCGGCCTGTACGTCGTCGTCGCGACCGACTCATGGCCGGAGTATGCCGCGGCCGCCGCAGCGGCGGGCGTGCGGGCCACGAGCTACAAGGTCATCCCCGACGGCGGCTCACTCTCCACGATCGCCCGGCTGCTCGACTCCGGGGCGGTGCAGGTCTACATCGATAGGGTCTTCCCGCTCGACGAGGCCGCCGCGGCGCACCGCATGCTCGAGGAGGGCCATACCCGCGGCAAGATCGTGCTGCGCGTCAGCGACGACTGAGGGTGCGTGGCCGGCGCAGTCCCGGCGGGCTCACGCCCGGCGGAGCACCCGCCTGCCCTCGGTGACGATGTCGTCCGCGATGGCGTCGAGGAGCGGCGAGCGCAGATTCCACTGCTGCCAGTGCAGTGCCACATCCACGGGGCGCCCGCCGAGACGCACGAGCTCACCGCTCGCGAGCGGTGCGTGGGACTGGAAGGTGGGCAGCAGCGCCCAGCCGAGGCCGAGGCGCACAGCGGTGGCGAAATCGTTCGACGCGGGCACGTAGTGGCGCGGCGGCAGCGCCGGATCGATCCCCTCCGCCGCCAGCCACTCCTTCTGCAGGTCGTCGCGTCGGTCGAAGTCCACGATCGGCGCCGTCTCGAGAGAGGTCCGCCGGTCGCCGCCCAGCCAGCGCTCGACGAACGCGGGGGTCGCCACCGCTTCGTACCGCATCGCACCGAGGCTGCTCACGCGGCATCCCGCCACCGGCGTCGCCCGCGACGTGACAGCCCCCATCACGGTGCCCGACTCGAGGAGTCCGGCCGTGAAGTCCTGGTCGTCGCGATGCAGTTCGAAGACGACGGGATGCCGCTGCGACAGCCGCGCGAGCGGCTCGAGGAACCAGGTGGCCAGGGAGTCCGCGTTCACCGCGAGCGGGACCGACGTGCGGCCGCCGGCATCCGGGTCGGCACCGAGCGCGGCGAGCGTGTCATGCTCGAGCAGCGCCGCCTGACGGGCCAGGCGGATGACCGCCGCGCCCGCCTCGGTCGCGCGCACCGGCTTGGACCGCACGAGCACGACGCGCCCCAGCTGCTCCTCCAGGGCCTTGATCCGCTGGCTCACCGCGGACGGAGTGATGTGCAGTCGTCGGGCGGCGGCATCGAGCGTGCCCTCGTCCACGACCGCTGCGACGGTCTCGGCCAGCTCGAACGGGATCTTCACATCAGCCAGGCTAATGCACCTGAAGAATAGTGAGCTGGACTGAAGATGCGCGCACGCCTAGCGTCGAAGAGTGCTCTCCTCCGTCCTCTCAGGCTTCGGCCTCGGCCTCTCGCTCATCATCGCGATCGGCGCGCAGAACCTCTTCGTGCTGCGCCAGGGGCTCCGGCGTGAGCACGTCGTCGCCGTCGCGGCGATCTGCGCGGCATCCGATGCGCTCCTCATCGCACTGGGCGTCTCGGGCGTCGGGCTCGTGCTGCAGGCGGTGCCGTGGCTCGTCGACGTGGTCCGCTGGGCCGGCGCCGCATTCCTGGTCGTGTACGGACTGCTCGCCGCGCGACGCGCGTGGCGCGGATCCGACCAGGGCCTCGACGCGTCCGACGATGCCGACTCCGTCCCGGCTCCCGGCAGCACCCGGGCCGGCCTCGCCACCCGCACCCGTCTGCTGCCGGTGGTGCTCACCTGCCTCGCGCTGACGTGGCTGAACCCCCACGTCTACCTCGATACGGTCTTCCTGCTGGGCACCGTCGCGAGCACCCACGGCGATCAGCGCTGGCTCTTCGCGGCCGGTGCCATGGCCGCGAGCGTCGTCTGGTTCTTCGGGCTCGCCCTCGGCGCACGCTTCCTCGGGCGCTGGCTCTCCACGCCGCGCGCGTGGCGGATCCTCGATGCCGTGATCGCGGTCGTCATGATCGGGCTGGGGGTGAGCCTCGTCCTCCCCCACTGACCTCGACGAGGTCAGCCGTCGATCTGATCCCGTCGGGCGGCGACGAGCACTCGCACGACGTCGTCGGGAAGCGGGTGCTCGGGCTGGAACCGGATGGTGCCCTTGTCGAGTCCGATGCCAGGGTGATCGGCGAGCGCGCCCGAGACCGCGCTCACGGCATCGGGGCTGAACGGGTAGACGCCGATGTGCTTCTTCGCGCGCATGATCGAGATGAGCGGCTTGCCCCGGTAGACGAGCGCAGGCATGCCGTAGCCGAGGCCCTGCTCTGCGTCGGGCACCACGTCACGCGCAAGGTCGTACACGTGCGCGATCGCTCGCCGGTCGGCGGGTTCGAGCTCGGCCAGCAGGTCGTCGACGGTTCCCATGCAGGCATCCTGTCATCGACCGCTCGCGATCGGCACCCCGTCCACGGCACGATGGAGGGCATGAAGCGCGTTCACGTCGTCGTGCGCGGCGAGGTCCAGGGGGTCGGCTATCGCTACACGCTGCGCATGATCGCGCGCGAGTCGGGCGTCACCGGCTGGGTGCGCAACCGCGCCGACGGCTCCGTCGAGGCGGAGGTCGAGGGCACCGACGACCAGATCGACGAGGTGCTCGCATGGATGGCCGAAGGCCCACCAGGGTCGCGGGTGGCGGACGCGACGGTGACGGATGCCGCACCCTCCGGTGGCGGGACCTTCGAGGTCCGCCCGACCGGCTGACCCGGTTCATCTCCCTTCGCCCGCTTGGTTCGGTGTCCACGGACGCGGGTTCGGCAGCCGTCCCCACCCGGCATCTGTGGACACCGAACCCAGGAGGCCGGGGTCAGTCGTCGAAGGGGCGCAGGATCCTGTCTATGAAGCGGCGCGTGCGCTCGTGCTGCGGTCGGGTGAAGAGGTCCTTCGGAGCGCCGCGCTCGAGGATCACGCCGTCGTCGAAGAACAGCACCTCGTCGGCGACCTGCCGGGCGAAGGCGAGCTCGTGGGTGACGATGACCATCGTCCAGCCCTCCTCTGCGAGCTCCTTCAGAACCAAGAGCACCTCGCCCACCAGCTCCGAGTCGAGCGCGCTCGTCGGCTCGTCGAACAGCAGCAGCGACGGCTGCAGTGCGAGGGCGCGGACGATCCCCACCCGCTGCTGCTGGCCGCCCGAGAGCTCGAACGGGTACGCGTCGCGTTTCTCGCTGAGCCCCACTCGGTCGAGGAGCGCCTCGGCCCGCGCGATCGCCTCGGTCTTCGGGACCTTGTGCGCATGCACCGGCCCCTCGATCACGTTCTGCAGCACCGTGCGATGCGGGAACAGATTGTGGTGCTGGAACACCATCGCCGAGCGGTCGCGCAGCTGAGTGCGGGTCGCCTTCGGCACCGGCTGGGAGAAGTCGATCGACGGCCCGCCCTCGAACTCGAGCGTTCCGCTGTCAGGGGTCTCGAGTCCGTTCAGGCAGCGCAGCACCGTCGTCTTGCCCGAGCCGCTGGGCCCGATGAGGGCGACGACCTCGCCGCGGCGCACCTCGAAGTCCACGCCGTGCAGCACCGTGTTCGTGCCGAAGCTCTTGGTGAGGCCGCTGACCTGCAGCAGCGGCAGGTCGTCGGCCGGAGCCGGCGGAGCGAGCGCATCGCCGTCGGGTACGTCAGTGGGCGACATAGCGGTCGAGCCTCCTCTCCAGCGCGTTCTGCCCGGCCGACAGCACGAGGCAGAACATCCAGTAGATCAGAGCCGCCTCGAGGTAGATGATCATGAACTCGTACGTGAACGCGGCGATCTGCTGGGCGCGCCGGAAGAGCTCCGTCACGAGGATGAGCGACGCGAGCGAGGTGTCCTTCACGAGCGAGATGAACGTGTTGGACAGGGGCGGCACCGAGACGCGTGTCGCCTGCGGCAGGACGATGCGCGTCAGGGTCTGCGCCTGGGAGAACCCGACGGTGTGCCCGGCCTCCCACTGGCCCTTCGGCACCGAGAGGATCGCCGCGCGGATGATCTCGGCCGCGTAGCCGCCCACGTTCAGCGAGAACGCGATGATCGCCGCGGGCCACGGATCGATGACCAGGCCGATCGACGGCAGGCCGTAGAAGATCACGAACAGCTGCACCAGCAAGGGCGTTCCGCGGATCACGGAGATGTAGAACCTCGCGATCCCAGACAGCACCGGATTGGGCGACAGGCGCAGCAGCGCCACACCCAGCGCGATGACGAGCCCGAGGACGAACGACAGCAGCGCGAGCGGGATCGTCGCCGTGAGCCCTGCCAGCAGGAGCGGCCAGAACGAGTCGACGATGAGCGTCCACGTGTCGTCGCCGCCGTCGCCGACGCCGGCCGGCACGAGGGCGAGCGCACTCGTCAGGTGAGACAAGACATCATCCATGGATGATCCTTCCGACCGGGCGGCGGCGCACGCCGCCGCCCGCCCACGCTATGGCGGGCTGGTCGGAAGTTCTACTCCGTGACGTCCGCGCCGAAGTACTTCTCGCTGATCTCAGCGAGGACGCCCTCGTCGCGCAGCTCGGCGAGGGCCTGGTCGACGGCGGCGACGAGCTCCTCCTTGTCCTGGGTGAACGTGAGCGCGCTGTAGCCGGGGTCATCGGTCTCGGCCGCGATCTTGAGGCCGGTGGGGCCGTCGGTCTTCTCGTAGTCGAGGAAGGTGAGGTTGTCGTTGATGGTGGCGTCGACGCGGCCCTGCTGCAGGAGGGCGACCGCCTGGGCCCAGCCCTCGACGGCCTCGACCGTGGCGCCGCTGGACTGCGCGAGCTCGTACCAGTTGCTCGTCAGCGACTGCGCGGTCGTCTTGCCGGCGAGGTCGTCGAAGCTCGTGATCGAGTCGTCTTCCTCGGGCACGACGATGACGCCCGGCGAGACGGTGTACGGCTCGCTGAAGAGGTACTTCGCCTCACGCTCCGGGTTGATCGAGACCTGGTTGGCGATGACGTCGAATCGGCCGGCGTCGAGCCCGGCGAAGATGGCGTCCCACTGGGTCTCCTCGAAGGCGACCTCGAGTCCGAGCTTCTCGGCGACCGCCTCGGCGATCTCGACGTCGAAGCCGACGAGCTCACCGGTCTCGTCGTGGAAGCTGAACGGCCGGTAGGTGCCCTCGGTCGCGACGGTCAGCGTGCCCTCGCTGACGAGCCCGAACTCGTCGCCGCCCGCCGGCTCGGAAGACTCGGGCGCGGCGGAGCTGCACGCCGCGAGGGTGAGGGCGGCGGTGGCGGCGAGGGCGATGGCGGTGAGACTGCGGCGTGACATGGTGCGTTCCTGGTGGGTCGGTGCGGGGGACGAAGCGGCGGGTTCGCCGCGGTCCCGGGAAGGACTCCCCAGTACAACACGGAGCGCCGCCAGGAATTTCATCGCGTTACGCCGCATTGCCTCCTGAGCCCTCGGGCAGTCCGGCGGCGAGCTCGTCGAACACGTCGGCCGCGGCATCCCTCGTCGCGAGACCGGCCGCCTGCCCCGCCCACAGCGAGACGAGGTCGCCGTCGCCGTTCTTCGCCGCCGCGGCCCGGAAGACCCCGGTGAGCCAGTTCTGCGCCGGGAACGGCAGGATCACTCCCGCCTCCTCGATCGCGCGGAGGGCACGATTCGGGATGCCGCGTGCCAGCCTCCCGCTCATCGCCCGGGTCAGCACGGTGTCGGTGTCGGTCGCACCGGCGATCGCGCGCCGGTGAGCCTCGGTGGCGGCCGACTCGTTCGTGCGGAGGAAGGCCGTCCCGACCTGCACTCCGGCGCCGCCCAGCGCGAAGGCGGCCGCGACGCCGCGACGGTCGGCGATCCCGCCCGCGGCGATCACCGGCACCCTCACCGCGTCCACGACCTGCGGCACCAGAGCGAACGTGCCGATGAGCGACCGCTCGGCCGACTCGAGGAACGAGATGCGGTGTCCGCCGGCCTCCGCTCCGCTCGCCACGACGGCATCCACCCCTGCGCGCTCGAGTTCGACCGCTTCGGCGACCGTCGTGGCCGTGCCGATGACGCGGATGCCGCGGTGGTGGGCGGTCTCGACCAGGCGCGGGTCGGGCGCGCCGAACACGAGGCTCAGCACGGCGGGCGCAGCATCCATGATCGCCTCCAGCTGCTCGGCCGGATCGGGCAGGAACCGGGCCGGCGCCTCGGGGAGGGCGACGCCCGCAGCCTCGAACAGCGGCGCCAGCACGTGACGGGCGGGCTCGAGGTCGACGTCGGACGGAGTGACCTCGTCGCCGGTCGGCAGCCACACGTTGACCGCGAACGGCTTGCCGGTGGCGGCATGCAGCGCCCCGATCGTGTCGTGGATGCGCTCAGCGGAGTACCCGTAGAGCCCATATGAGCCGAGCCCGCCGCGGTTGCTCACCGCGGCGGTGAGCTCGACCGAGGACAGTCCGCCGAAGGGCCCGAGGACGATCGGCGCATCGATCCCGAGCATCTGTGTGAGCGACATGCTCCTACGCTACGCACCGGACGCCCGCCGGGCGCCGATGAGTCGAGACTGGTCGGGGCCGGCTTTCGGCGGGGACGCGGCGCTCCGACGCTGCCGCACGCACAGCGCCAGCATGATCCCGCAGGAGACGACGTAGAACGTGTGCAGCACCCAGATGGGCCCGAACGGCAGGGTGAACACGTAGAGCGAGTACACGGCGTTCGCCGAGTTGATCATGACGATGCTCGGGAGGCTGTACGACGAGACGTCCCGCGTGCGCAGCGCCTTGCGCAGCATCGGCAGGTTGCTGATCGCGAAGACCACCGTCGCGATCGTGCCCGCCAGCAGGGGGACGTCCATGCATCCCACGTTACGAACGGGTGCCGAGCCGTCGCGTCGACCGAATGGCCCAACTTCCCCCGCGACCGGCATGGGCAGAACCATGCAGATGCAGGCCGCGGGCGCTGTGCGGGCGGGGGCCCTGACCGCTGGCCGCTGGCGCGCCAGGCGCTGGCGCGCGCCCGCGCCGCAGAATCGGAGATCCTCCGCAACACGCCGGGGCACGGCATCCCACACCGGCGCGTCCCCCACGATCTCCGCCGTTGCGACCGAACCGCCCGCGCGCCGCGCGCCGCGCCGCACACAGGAAACGGGGCCCCACCCGAAGGTGGAGCCCCGTTCGTGCTGATCCGTGGATCAGATGGAGTTGACGTCCAGCGGGATGCCGGGGCCGAACGTGGTCGACACGGCGCCCTTCTGGATGTAACGGCCCTTCGAGCTCGACGGCTTGAGGCGCACGATCTCCTCGAGCGCGGCCTTGAGGTTCTCGTCGAGCTGCTCGGCCGAGAACGACGCCTTGCCGACGACGAAGTGCACGTTGGCGTGCTTGTCGACGCGGAACTCGATCTTGCCGCCCTTGATCTCCTCGACGGCCTTGGCCGGGTTGGGGGTCACGGTGCCGGTCTTGGGGTTGGGCATGAGGCCACGGGGACCCAGCACCTTACCCAGGCGACCGACCTGGCCCATGAGCTCGGGCGTCGAGACGGCCGCGTCGAACGCGGTCCAGCCGCCGGCGACCTTCTCGATGAGCTCGGCGCCGCCGACCTCGTCCGCACCCGCGGCGATCGCGGCCTCAGCGGCCGGACCGGTCGCGAACACGATGACGCGGGCGGTCTTGCCGGTGCCGTGCGGGAGGATGACGGTGCCGCGCACCATCTGGTCCGCCTTGCGCGGGTCGACGGCGAGCTTCAGCGCGACCTCGACGGTCGAGTCGAACTTCGCCGAACCGGTCTGCTTCGCGAGCGCGACAGCCTCGGTGGGAGTGTAGAACTTGTCCGCCTCGATCTTGGCGGCAGCGGCCCGGAAGGCCTTGGACTTGGTTGCCATGGTTACTCTCCCCCTCAGTCCTCGACCGTGATGCCCATGGAACGGGCGGTGCCGGCGATGATCTTCGAGGCGGCCTCGATGTCATTCGCGTTCAGGTCGGGCTGCTTCGTCTCGGCGATCTGTCGCACCTGCTCCTTGGTGAGCTTGGCCACCTTGGTCGTGTGCGGAGTCGACGAGCCCTTCTGCACGCCCGCGGCCTTCTTGATGAGCTCAGCGGCCGGCGGGGTCTTCAGGATGAAGGTGAAGCTGCGGTCCTCGTAGACGGTGATCTCCACGGGGATGACGTTGCCGCGCTGCGACTCGGTCGCGGCGTTGTACGCCTTGCAGAACTCCATGATGTTGACGCCATGCTGACCGAGCGCGGGGCCGATCGGCGGCGCCGGGTTGGCTGCACCGGCGTTGATCTGAAGCTTGATCAGGCCGGTCACCTTCTTCTTCGGTGCCATTCTTGTTTCCTCTCAATCGAGCGGATGCCGCGAGGCATCCGTTCTCCCGCACATCCGGCATCTCCGGACAGCGGTTCCCCCGGGACGGACCCGGGAAGTCTTAAAGCTTGGTGACCTGGTCGAAGCTGAGCTCGACCGGAGTCTCGCGCTCGAACAGCGACACGAGGACCGTGAGCTTGCCGCTCTCGGGCTTGATCTCGCTGATCGTGCCGGGAAGACCCGCGAACGAGCCCTCCTTGATCGTGATGGTCTCGCCGACCTCGAAGTCGACCTCGGCGGGGATGACGCGCGCGGCAGCCGCAGCACCCTTCTTCGCGGCACCGGCCTTGGCGGGCGCCGTCTCCTTGATCTCGACGAGGCTCTTCAGCATGTTGAAGGCCTCCTCGAAGCGGAGGGGGGTGGGGTTGTGGGCGTTGCCGACGAAGCCGGTCACGCCCGGCGTGTGACGCACGACCGACCAGGTGTCCTCGTTGAGGTCCATGCGCACGAGCACGTAGCCGGGGATCCGGACGCGCGTGACCATCTTGCGCTGGCCGTTCTTGATCTCGACGACGTCCTCCATCGGGACCTCGACCTGGAAGATGTCGTCCTCCACCTCGAGCGTCGACTTGCGCTGCTCGATGTTGGCCTTCACCTTGCGCTCGAAGCCGGCGTAGGAGTGGATGACGTACCACTTGCCGGGGAGCGACCGCAGCTCGGCTCGGAACGCCTCGTACGGGTCTTCCTCTTCGTCGTCGGAGTCGTCGTCGGACGCCTCGTCGTCGTCGCCGTTCACGTCGGGGCCGTCGTAGGGGGTGACCTCCTCGGCGGCCTCGGCCTCGAGCTCGGCGACCTCCTCGGCGATCGAGTCGTTGATGACCTCGGCGGCAGCCTCGGTCTCAGCGGCCTCGTCCAGGTTCAGGGCGTCGTTCACGATGGCGTCTGCCTCCGGGTCGTCGATGTCGATGTCGTCCAGGTCGGCGTCGTCCTCGGCAGCGTCGTCCACGATGTGGATCGCGACGTGCTCGGCGGGAGTGTTGGCGGCATCCTCTTCTGCGAGGACGTTGCCCTCCTGGGCTTCGTCGTCCTCGGACGACTGCTCAGCCGCCGTCGCCCAGTCGGCGTCGTCGATGAATCTTTCAGACACTGCGTTCTCTTCCGTTCCGTGTGCGGTGGGTTGAGACCCCATCCGCGGGACCCCAGCTTGATCGGGGCCGTCAGGCGGCTCAGGCTGCGCCGGGCACTCCGAAGACGTACGCCGTGATCCACACGAACAGCACGTCGAGGCCGTAGACGATCGCCATCATGATGACGACGAACCCGAGGACGACAGCCGTGTACTTCAGCAGCTCCTGGCGCGTCGGAGTGACGACCTTGCGGAGCTCGGCGAAGACCTGACGGATGAACATGGCGATCCGCGCGAAGACGTTGGGCTTCTTCTCGCGGGGGCCGCCCGCGGGGACGACCTCGCCCGGCTCGTCCTGAACCATCGATGCCACCTGATTTACCTTCCGTGCGCCGGCGTGGGCCGACTCACTGTGTTGTCAACCGTCGACCTTGGCTTGTCGACGTTGCGCTGACGCGCAGGGCGGACAGGAATCGAACCTGCAACCTGCGGTTTTGGAGACCGCTGCTCTGCCAATTGAGCTACCGCCCTAGAGGTCCGGAGACCTCGGATGCCCGCACACTCCCCCGTCACCTGAGCGAAAGGGAGCCGCACCGACGATGGGCACGGCGAAAGAATGCAGACTTCAACTGCACGTTCCAGTGTACGGCATGGTCTGAAGCCCCGCGAATCGGTCAGTACGGCTGCACGCCGTAGCGGTCGGGTTCCGGAGCACGCTGGAACGCGCGGCCCGAGAGCGACGTCGGCTCTACGCGCACGTAGGTGTACTTCAGCGTGGGGATCCACGGGCGAAGGCCCAGCCCATCGGCGCGTTCGACCTCGGCGGACGTGTCGAGCGCGTGCGCGCGGCCCCGCACGATGACGCTCCAGGCGTCGGTGTCGGTGTGGTCGTCGACCTCGAAGAGCACTTCGTCGTTCACCGTCAGCTCGAACAGCTTGCTGCCCTGCGCGGTGCGGAACAGCAGAGTCTCGTCGTCCACCACGTAGTTCACGGGGAAGACGTCGAGCACGTTGCCGACGTGGGTCACGAGCCTGCCGAGCTCCTGCGTGCGCAGGCGTTCCCAGCACTGTTCGTCGCTCAGTGCGACGACGGGATCCGGTGTGTCTGCCATGCCTCCATCCTCTCGCGCCGGGCCGCCCGGCGACACCCCCGCATGCCGGGTCTACCATGCGGTCATGGCACTCTCGCAGGCGCTGCTCGACGAGCTGTGGGACTTCGGCGATCCGGCCGGATCGGAGGCACGCCTGCGGACGGCGGCAGAGGCGGAGACGGATGCCGCGACCCGCGCCGAGCTCGCCACGCAGGTCGCGCGGGCCCTGGGCCTGCAGGAGCGGTACGCCGACGCGGAGGCCGTGCTCAGCACGACACCGATCACGTCGGCCGAGGCCGCGGTGCGTGTCACGCTCGAACGCGGGCGCCTGCGCAACTCAGCCGGCGACGCCGGTGCCGCAGTCGGACTGTTCGAGCTGGCTGCGGAGGCCGCGGCATCCGCTCATCTCACGTTCCTCCACGTCGACGCGCTCCACATGCTCGCGATCGCCGATCCCGCGCGCTCCGCGGAGTGGACCGCGTGTGCGCTGGACGTCCTCGAGGGCACGACCGACCCGCGCACCCTGCGGTGGACCGTGTCGCTGCACAACAACGCCGGGTGGGCTCACCACGAGGCGGGGCGCACCGACGAGGCCGTATCGGAGTTCGAGAAGGCTCGGGATGCCGCAATCCGCTGGGGCACGCCGCAGCAGGTCCGGTGGGCCGACGAGGCGCTCGCCGAAGTGCGCCCGGCGGGCTGACGCCGGCGCACGGCGGGCTGACGCCGGCGCACGGACGCGCAACCGGGGATTCCCAGCGAGAACCCGGGGCGGTGCCCCGGTCTCGACGGGAATCCCCGGTCCCGGCGAGGGACGATCAGGCGCCGATGCGGATCAGCTTCTTGTTCACGAACTCGTCGGCGGCCAGCAGGCCCATCTCGCGCGACGTGCCGGAGCGCTTCACGCCGCCGAACGGCAGACCCGGCTCGTCGGCGAGCACGACGTTGACGTAGACCATGCCGGCGTCGATCTTGTCGGCTACGCGGGCGGCCTGGTCCTCGTCGGTCGTGAAGACGTACGACCCGAGACCGAAGCTCGTGTCGTTGGCGATCTTCACCGCTTCGTCCTCGTCGGCCACCTTGAAGACGATGCCGACCGGCCCGAAGAACTCTTCGCCGTAGGCGTCCATCTCCGGCGTCACGTCGGTGAGGACGGTGCCGGGGTAGAACGCGCCGTCGCGCGTGCCGCCGGCGACGAGCGTCGCGCCCTGCGCGACGGCCTTGTCGACCTGCTCGGCGAGGCGCTCGGCCGCCGTGAGTGACGACAGCGGGCCGAGGACCGTGTCTTCGGCGAACGGGTCGCCGACCTTGGCCTCGGTCATCTTCGCGGTGAACTTCTCGACGAACGCGTCGTAGAGTCCGTCGACCACGATGAACCGCTTCGCCGCGTTGCACGACTGGCCGGTGTTGTCGAGGCGGGCGTCGACGGCGGCCTGCACGGCCGCGTCGAGGTCGTCCGTCGACAGCAGGATGAACGGGTCGGAACCGCCGAGCTCGAGCGCGACCTTCTTCAGGTTGCGACCCGCGACCTCGGCCACGGCGGCACCCGCGCGCTCCGATCCGGTGACCGAGACGCCCTGCACGCGGCGGTCGGCGATGACCGTCGCAGCCTGCTCGTTGGACGCGTAGACGTTGGTGTAGACGCCGTCACCGAGTCCGGCATCCGCGTACATCTTCTCGATCGCCGCGGCGGATTCGGGACACTGACCGGCGTGCTTGAGGATGATCGTGTTCCCGATCACGATGTTCGGCGCCGCGAAGCGGGC
Source organism: Microbacterium sp. NPDC056003 (assembly GCF_042274785.1). Taxonomy (NCBI): domain Bacteria; kingdom Bacillati; phylum Actinomycetota; class Actinomycetes; order Micrococcales; family Microbacteriaceae; genus Microbacterium; species Microbacterium sp. NPDC056003. The sequence goes on from NZ_JBHJXQ010000003.1 coordinate 426,935, forward strand.
GACCTGGTAGTACGGGAAGTTCCACGGCATGATGCCCAGGAGCGGCCCGAGCGCCGAGCGGCGGATGACCGCGGTGCCTTCTCCCTCGATGTCGATCGGCTGGTCGCCGGTGATCTTGTCGGCGTGATCGGCGTAGTACTCGGTGATGTCGGCGGCGAAGTCGACCTCGCCGAGGGCTGCCTCCAGCGGCTTGCCCATCTCGCGCACGATGATGGCGGCGAGCTCGTCGCGGCGCTCACGGTGCAGTTCGGCGACCTTCCGGATGCGCGCGGCGCGCTCGGCGACGGGCGTCGTGCGCCACGTGCGGAACGCGGCATCCGCTCCGGCGACGACCGCCTCGAGGGCGTCGTCGGTGATCGTCGGGTAGGTGGCCAGGGTCTCGCCCGTGGCGGGGTTGACGACGGCGTACTCACTCATGGTGTTCTCTCCGATCGGGTGGTGGTGACAGTCTGCCGCTCAGCGGCGCTTACGTCGAAGGCTTTCCGGCGCATCCATCCCGAGTGTCTCGCCGCGGAAGAATGCCGGACGTTTGATCGCCTGCCAGACCATGATCACCACGCCCACGACGATGATCAGCATCCCCAGGATGAAGACGATGCCGACGCCGCCGATCTGCGAGCCGCTGCCGTAAGCCGGGTCCATCGAGTCGATGAGGGTGGTGAAGAACAGGACCGCCAGGATCACGCCGCCCACCAGCGGGAAGAGGAACGTGAAGAACACAGTGCGCACCGAGTCGAACCACTGCCGGCGGAAGTACCACACGCAGGCGAACGCGGTGATGCCGTAGTAGAAGCAGATCATCATGCCGAGGGTGAGGATCGTGTCCCACAGGGTGTCTTCGCTCACCACGCGCATCACCGCATAGAACGCGGAGGCCACGATCGCCGAGACGATCGTCGCGAACCCGGGGGTGAAGAAGCGGGGGCTGACCTTGGCGAAGGCGGGCGGGAGCGCCCCGTAGTGACCCATCGAGAGAAGCGTGCGCGCGGGACCGACGAACGTGGACTGCAGCGACGAGGCGGAGCTGGTGAGCACCGCGAGGGAGACCAGGAACGCCAGCGGTCCGAGGATCGGCCCGGAGAGGAAGAAGAACACGTTCGCCTGGATGTCCTCGTTGCCGAGACCGAGCTCGCCCGTGCCGACGCCGGCGAACATGATCATCGCCACGGCGAGGAGGAGGTACAGCGACACGATCGTCAGCACCGTGAGCGTCGCCGCCCGACCGGGCGTGCGCTCGGGATCCTTCGTCTCCTCGTTCATCGTGAGGGTGACGTCCCATCCCCAGAAGATGAAGATCGAGAGCGAGAGCCCTGCGGCGACCGCTCCGAACGAGGTGACCGCGAAGGGGTTGAACCAGGACCAGTCGAACGGCATGAAATCGAACGCCTGGCCGTTCAGTGCCTGGACGATCGCCGCGACGGCGAAGAACAGCAGCACCGCGACCTGGAAGGTCACCAGCACGTACTGCAGCTTCTGGGTCGTCTGCATGTCGCGATACGAGATGTAGGTGGCACCGAGCACGAACAGGAGGCAGACCGCGATGTTGATCCAGGTGACCGCGGCGAGATCCGCGATGCCCTCGTTGCCCGTGATCTGCGCGATGAGCAGGAAGAGGAAGTCCACGGCCACGCCGGCGAGGTTCGAGAGCACGAGGATCGTCGCGACGATGAGTCCCCAGCCCGCCATCCAGCCGACCCAGGGGCCGAACGCGCGACTGGCCCATGTGAACGATGTGCCGGCGTCGGGCATCCGGTTGTTGAGCTCCCGATAGCCGAAGGCGACCAGGAGCATCGGGATGAACCCGATGAGGATGATCGCGGGGATCTGCTGCCCGACGACGGAGGCCGTCGGTCCGATCGCCGCCGTGAAGGTGTAGGCGGGGGCGATGCACGAGATCCCGATGACCACCGCACCGATCAGGCCGATGGTGCCGGCGCTCAGGCCCTTCTTGGACAGGCCACCCGTCAGAGGCTCGCCGGTCAAGACAGCGGCGTCACGATCCTGCTCGCTCATGCTTCTGCCCCCTTCTTCTTCTTCCGCGTGCGCGGCACGACGATCATGGGAACGGGCAGCTCGTGCAACATCTTCGCCGCCGTCGACCCGAGGAACAGTCGCCGCGGCCGCGCGAGCCGGCTCGAGCCGACGACCGCGATCTCGCCCGGCTCCCAGCTGAGGTGGGCGACGGCGTCCTCGACGCTGTCGCCCAGTCCGACCACCGCCTCGGCGTCCACACCCTTCGGCAGGCTGCGGCGGGCATGCACGAACACCTCGTCGGCGTGCGACGCGGCCGACTCGTTGCCGGCGATGCCTGCCGGAAGGTCGATGGCCACGAGCGAGACGAGGCGCAGCTCCGCTCCGGTGGCAGCCGCCAGCGCGACGCTCTCCTCGAGCAGCAGGTCGGCGCCCGGGCGCAGGCCGATCGCCGCGGTGATGCGCGTGATTCCGCTGGTCGGGTCGATGCGTCGCGCCCCTTCCGGAGCGAGAACGACCGGCACGTCGGCCGAGTGGAGCAGCTCGCTCGCGACCGTGCCGAGGCGGTGACGCCCGCGCCGGCCGCCGTTGGCGGCGCCGACGACGATGTGCGAGGCGGTGACGTCGTGCGCGGTGTCGAGGAGGCCGGCGGCGAACGACTCGCCGAAGCGCACGTGGGTGCGCACGCGCACCGCGTCGGGGACGGCGGCCGCGGCCTGCGCCAGCCATTCCTCGGCCTGCTCGCGCAGGTAGCGGTCATAGCCGGCGTCGGGCGGCGTGATGACGCTGCGTTCCTCCCCGGGCAGCACCACGACGACGTGGAGGGAGGAATCGGATGCCAGCGCCAGACGCGCTCCGAGTGCCAGGGCGTCGGCCCCGGCGTCGGTCGCGGTGTAGCCGACGACGATGCGAGAGCTCATGCGCGGGTCTCCTCGACGATGTTCGCAGCGACGAGGCGACCCATGCGGATCGCGCCGTCGACGTGCTGATAGCCCGCACCCGCCATGTCGCTGCACGCGAAGTGGATCGGGCCGACGGGGGTGCGCAGGTCTGCGCCGTAGCGGGCGAGGCCGCCGAGATCGAAGCTCGCCGCGTAGGCGCCCCGCGTCCATTCCTCGGCGCCCCAGTCGCTCTCGAAGTACACGATCGGGTGGAGCGCCTCGGGCCCGTAGTAGTGCGACAGCGACTCGAGGATGCGGGCCTTGCGCTCCTCCGCGGAGACGCGGAAGAGGTCATCGGCGTTGCGGTCGGACACGAAGCCGACGAGGGTGCCGCGCTCGTCGCCGTGGTTGGTGTTGTCGTACGCCTCGTGCGAGATCTCGTACGGGCTGAACGCCGTGCCCGAGAGCCCGTGCTCACGCCAGAACGGGCGGTCGTACACGGCGTGCACCTTGATGACGAAGCCCATCGAGAGGTGCTGGTGCATCTGCTGCTTGAGGCGGGGCAGCGGCGGGTCGAAGTCGATCCACGGGTAGAGGATCGGAGCGTGCGCCAGGATGACGAACCGGGCCCGCACGGTGACCCCGTCGTCGGTGACGACCGTCACGCCGTCGTCGTCGGTGCGCACCTCGATGACCGGCTGCCCGAGCAGCACGTCGTCGCCGAGCCGCTCGGCGAGGAGCAGTGGAACCTGCTGCAGCCCGCCCACGACGCGCTCGTCGAGGATGTAGTCGGCGTCGACGAGATTCGAGAAGCTGCCGGCGCTCGCGGCCATGAGAAGCGCCTGGAGTGCGGAGAACGCGTACGCGGGCTTGGTGAGCATCGCGCCGGCGATGAAGAGCGCGATGTTGTCGCGGGCCTCCTGGTCGTCGGTCTGCTGCTCGAGCCATGCCTCGAACGAGATCCGGTCGAGCGCCTCGGCGTCGGGGTGCTCCCACGGCCGGTCGGGATCCACCTCGGCGACCATCGCGTCGAGCTTCTCGATCAGCTCGACCATCACCTTTTCGGTGGCCGGCGGCACCGGGAAGATCTCGCCCGTGAAGCGGGTGAGATCGCCGTCGCGGTTGATGTAGACCGATTCCCCCTCGCGGTAGCGGCTGTACGTCTCGAGCCCGAGCTCGGCGATCGTCTCCTTGAGCGCCTCCTGGTCGGGCGAGACCCACTGTCCGCCGATCTCGAGCATCGCGCCGTCGACCACATCGGTCCACAGGCGCCCGCCCACGCGGTCGCGGGCTTCGAGCACGACGACCGACAGCCCCGCCTTCTTGAGCTCGTTCGCCGCAGTCAGGCCGGCAGCGCCGGCGCCGACGATGACGACGTCACGGGTCAGCTCGGTCATGGGACTCCTTCGTCTCGTTCGCTCCGCGCGCGTCGCGCGATCGCGTCAGGTTTCGGGGCGTTTTCGTCTCGCTCGTCCTCGCCCGGTCGGCGACTTCTCGGTCTCGACCGGACGGAGCGCGACGGAACGCGGTCAGTGAGCCGCGAGCGCGGCGGCGACGACGTCGAGGCCCTCGTGGAGCAGATCGTCGGTGATGGACAGCGGCGGGAGGAAGCGGATCACGTTTCCGTAGGTGCCGCAGGTGAGCACGATGACGCCCTCGGCGATGCATGCCTTCGCCACGGCGGCGGTGAGCGCGGCATCCGGCTCCCCGGTCTCGGCGTCGACGAACTCGGCTGCGATCATCGCGCCGTGCCCGCGGACGTCGCCGACGCGGGGGTCGGACGCCTGCAGCGCGCCGAGACGGTCCTTCAGGACCGCGCCGATCGCGCGGGCGCGCTCGACCATGCCGTCGTTCTCGAACACGTCGATCGCGGCGAGCGCGGCAGCGCAGGCGATGGGATTGCCCCCGTACGTGCCGCCGAGACCGCCGGCGTGCGACGCGTCCATGATCTCGGCACGCCCGGTGACGGCCGCCAAGGGCAGGCCCCCCGCGATGCCCTTGGCGGTCGTGATCAGGTCGGGAACGATGCCGAAGATATCGCTCGCGAACATCTCGCCGGTCCGTGCGAAACCGGTCTGGATCTCGTCGGCGATGAAGACCACGTCGTTGGCGCGGCACCACTCGACGAGCGCCGGCAGGAAGCCGTCGGCGGGCACGATGAACCCGCCCTCGCCCTGAATGGGCTCGATGATGACCGCTGCGAGGTTGTCGGCGCCGACCTGCTTCTCGATGACCGAGATGGCCTTCTTGGCGGCATCCGCTCCGCTCAGCCCGTCGCGGAACGGGTACGACAGCGGCGCGCGGTAGACCTCGGACGCGAACGGGCCGAAGCCGCTCTTGTACGGCATCGACTTGGCGGTGAGCGCCATCGTGAGGTTGGTGCGGCCGTGGTAGCCGTGGTCGAACGCGACGACCGCCTGCTTGCCGGTGAACTTGCGGGCGATCTTGACCGCGTTCTCGACGGCCTCGGCGCCGGAGTTGAACAGCGCGCTCTTCTTGGCGTGGTCGCCGGGCGTGATCCGGTTGAGCGCCTCGGCCACGCCGACGTACGACTCGTACGGGGCGATCATGAAGCACGTGTGGGTGAACTGCGCGACCTGCTCCTGCACCGCGGCGACCACCTTGGGGTGCGCGTTGCCGATCGTCGTGACGGCGATCCCCGAGCCCAGATCGATGAGCGAGTTGCCGTCGGCGTCGACGATCACACCGCCGCCCGCGGCGACAGCGTGGACCGGAGCCGTGTGGCCCACCCCCGCGGCGACGGCCGACGCCTTGCGATCGATGAGCTCCTGCGAGCGGGGACCCGGGATGCTGGTGACCAGGCGCCGCTCCTGCGGCAGGGACGGACCGCCCAGGGGCGTGGTGGCAACGGTGTCGACGGGGATCATGGGGTGAGCGTAGGCGCTGGCTTCGCGCGCCCGCACCCTCCTCGCTGTACATTCTCCCTAGCCCGCTGTACAGGTGGTATATCCCGGAGGACCCGTGAACGCTCCCGCCGACGCCCCGACCCTGCGCGCGCTCCTCACCCGCGGCGACCTCCGCCTGACGCTCGCCGAAGACGACGGTCTCGACCCCGCGGCGCTCGACCGCGCGGTGCGCTGGGTGCACAGCTCGGATCTGTCGGACCCCACCCCATTCCTCTCGGAGGGCCTGGTGCTGCTGACCACCGGCACGCAGTTCACCGACACGAGCGACGACGTCGCGCCGTACCGGGCGTACGTGCACCGCCTCGCGGCCCGCGGGGTGGTCGGGCTCGGGTTCGGCACCGAGGTGGTGCGCGCGGGTCTGCCGCCGGCGCTTGCCCAGGCCTGCCGGGACGAGCGGATGCCGCTGTTCGAGGTGCCGTACCGCACGCCGTTCATCGCCGTGGCGCGGGCGAACGCCGAGGCCATCGCCGCGCAGGCCTACGCGCGGCGGAGCTGGGCCCTCGCGGCGCAGCGCGCGATCGCGCTCGCGGCACTGCGCCCGGACGGCCTGGGCGCCACCGTCTCGGAGCTCGCGAAGCAGCTCGACACCTGGGTCGGGATGTTCGACGCGGCGGGCGAGCTGTCGCGCGAGCATCCCGTCGGCGGACTCGGCGCGGCGACGGCCGCCGCCCTGCGCCACGAGGTCACCGGAGTGCTCAACCGCGGGGCGCGCGCCGGATCGTCGCTGCGGATCGACGAGACCCCGTTCACTCTGCAGACCCTCGGCCGCGGCGGGCACCTTCGCGGGGTGATCGCCATCGCGGCGGGCGACCTCGACCAGGAGGGCCGGGGCGTCGTGACCTCGGTGATCGCGATGGCCGGGCTCGCGCTCGAGCAGCAGCAGGGCCTCGGCCGTGCCCGCGGGGCGCTGCGGGCCGGGCTGCTCCACACCCTGATGACCGATGAGCCGTCGCTCGCGCGCCGCATCGCGCGGGAGGTCTGGGGGCCGCTTCCGGCGGCACCGATCCAGGTGGCGGTGACGGATGCCGCGGCGTCGCGCGTCGACGCGATCGCCGAGGTCCTCGAGCTGCGCGTCGACGAGCGGCGCGGCTCGCTGTTCTTCGGACGCGGCGATGACGGGCTCGTGCTCGTGGTGCCGGCGGGCGAGCACGCGCCCGTCGACGAGCTCGCCGAGCGCTTCGGAGTGAGGATCGGGGTGTCCGACCCGACCGGCTACGACGGCTTCGCCGCGGCCATCGGCCAGGCGCGTGTCGCACGCGACCGTGGCGCCGGACCCGTCACGGCGTTCGCCGAAATCGCCCGCTCGGGCGTGCTCTCGGCGCTGACGGACGAAGCGCGCACCCTGGCCCGGGCGGAGCTCGCGCCGCTCGCGACGCACGACGCCGATGAGGGCACGCGGCTCGTCGAGACGCTTCGCGCGTGGCTCGAGAACGACTGCTCGCACGAGGCATCCGCTCGCTCTCTCGGCGTGCACCGGCATACCGTGCGCACGCGGCTGGCTCAGGCCGAGCGCGTGCTCGGGCGCGACCTGTCGTCGTTCGCCACGCGCGCCGAGCTCTGGGCCGCGCTGCGCGCCCTCGACTGACCGTCCGGGGGCGGGTGGCGTCGCCCTGGGCCGCGCTGCGCGCCCTCGACCGACGCCTCGGGGGCCGGCGTCGCGTCGCAGAATCGGAGATCTTCGGCGACACGCCGAGCCGCAGCATCCGCACCCCGCGCGTCGCACACGATCTCCGACACTGCGCCGCAGCGCCACGCCGAGCCGCAGCATCCGCTCCCCGCGCGTCGCACACGATCTCCGACACTGCACCGCAGCGGCCGGGCGAAGAGCCCCAAGCCGGCGCTGCGCACCCTCGACCGGCGTCTGGGGCCGGCGTCGCGTCGCAGAATCGGAGATCATCGGCGACACGCCGAGCCGCAGCATCCGCTCCCCGCGCGTCGCCCACGATCTCCGACACTGCACCGGGGCAGCCGGGCGAAGAGCTCCGGGCCGGCGCTGAGCGCCCTCGACCGACGCCTCGGGGCGGCCTCGCGTCGCAGAATCGGAGATCATCGGCGACACGCCGAGCCGCAGCATCCGGTTCCCCGCGCGTCGCACACGATCTCCGACACTGCGCCGCGGCGCCCGGGCGAAGAGCCCCGCGCCGCCGCTGAGCACCCTCGACCGACGTCGGGGGCGGCCTCGCGTCGCAGAATCGGAGATCTCCGGCGACACGCCGAGCCGCAGCATCCGCTCCCCGCGCGTCGCGCACGATCTCCGTCGCTGCGCCGCAGCGCCCGGGCGAATCCGCCGGGGCGCGACCAGGTTCGGGACAGATCGCCCGCACCGCCTCCAACCCGTCACCGGGAGGATGGACGCATGGCGGATGCGCGCGTGCCCAACGGAGACGTCTCATGGTGGTGGAGGCAGCTCGGCGGCACGCCGTCGCCGCGTCCGCCGCTCGACCGCGACCTCGACGTGGACGTCGCCATCGTCGGCGGCGGCTACACCGGACTGTGGGCGGCGTACTACCTGACGACCCTGCAGCCCGATCTGCGCGTGGCGGTGCTCGAGCAGCGGTTCGCCGGATTCGGCGCGTCGGGTCGCAACGGCGGCTGGCTGACGAACACCGTCACCGGCGGACGCGACAGGTACGCGGCATCCCACGGCCGCGACGCGGCGATCGCGCAGCAGCGCGCCCTCAATGAGACGGTCGACGAGGTCATCGCCGTCGCCGCCCGCGAAGGCATCAAGGCCGACATCGTCAAGGGGGGCGAGTTCGGCGTCGCCCGCACACCGTCGCAGCTCGCGCGGCTGCGTGCCGCTGTGGCGGATGAGAAGTCCTGGCCGCACACCGATGTGGAGGAGTTGGATGCCTCGGCCGCGGCATCCCGCATCGCCGTGGACGGCGCACTCGGGGGCATGTGGCATCCGCACTGCGCCCGGTTGCACCCCGCCAAGCTCGTCGCAGGACTCGCCGCCGCCGTCGAGCGCGCGGGCGCGACGATCTACGAGCAGACGCACGTCTCCGAGATCGCGCCGGGTCGCGCACTCACCGACCGCGGGACGGTGCGCGCGACGCACGTGCTGCGCGCGACCGAGGGATTCACCGCCGACCTGCGGGGCGAGCACCGCACGTGGCTGCCCATGAACTCGTCGATGATCGTCACGGACCCGCTGCCCGCGGCGGCCTGGGCGTCGATCGGCTGGGAGGGCCGCGAGACGCTCGGCGACTTCGCCCACGTGTACATGTACGCCCAGCGCACCGCCGACGACCGCATCGCCTTCGGCGGGCGCGGAGTGCCGTACCGCTACGCCTCGCGCGTCGACGCCGACGGCACGACGCAGGAACGCACGATCGCGTCGCTGACGGACCTGCTGCGGAGCTTCTTCCCGGATGCGGCGGACGTGCCGATCGCGCACGCCTGGGCGGGCGTGCTCGGCGTTCCGCGCGACTGGGCCGCGACCGTCGGCCTCGACCGCGCCACCGGACTCGGCTGGGCGGGCGGATATGTCGGCACCGGCGTCACCGCGACCAACCTCGCGGGCCGGACGCTGGCCGACCTCGTGCTCGGGCGCGACACCGACCTGGTGCGTCTGCCCTGGGTGGGTCATCGGGCCAAGAAGTGGGAGCCCGAACCGCTGCGCTGGCTCGCGGTGAACGCGATTTATGCCGCGTACCGCACGGCGGATCGGTTCGAGGCATCCGGGTCGGGCAGCGGCACGGCGTGGCCCGCGCACGTCGCCGACTTCGTCGCCGGGCGACACTGACGCGCTCCATCCGCTCCCCGCCCGGCGCCGCTCGCCTGCTGGCCCGGAGCGGCGGTCCGCGCGCCGTGTCGCCGCTTCCGCGGGGCCGTGCCGGCCGCTTCCGCGCGCCGTGCCGCCGCTTCCGCACTCCTCGGGTAGCACTTCGACGAGGCCCGCGCCAGGTCATTGGCTGCACTCCTGTCGAGAGGCATCCTGCCGTCGATGAGATGACTCTCATCGCCAATACCTTTCATGTGTCAGGTTTTTGGCGTACAGTCGAGGACCGCGACGCCCCCGCGTCGCGAACACAGCCGAGGCAGGGCCGCCACGGAGGCGGCGACGACCGATGGAGGCGTCAGACCGATGACCAGAACATTCACACGCAGAACCTCCCGATGGGCTGCGGCCGGAGCGCTGACGCTCGTCGGCGCGCTCGTGCTCGCCGGCTGCGGGCGCAGCGACGCGCCCACGGGCGGCGGCGGCGACGGCGGAGGCGGCGACGCCATCGACGACTCGCCCGCCAGCGGCACGGTCGAGGTATGGGCGATGGGCAACGAGGGCGAAGTCCTCGACGAGCTCGCCGCCCAGTTCGAGGAGGAGAACCCCGACGTCTCGATCGAGGTGACCGCCGTGCCGTGGGAGAGCGCCCACGACCGCATCGCCACGGCGATCGCAGGCGGCCAGACGCCGGATGTCACGATGCTCGGCACCACGTGGGTCGGCGAGTTCGCCGCGACCGGCGCGTTCGAGCCCACCCCCGACGGCCTCGTCGACGAGTCCTCGTTCTTCGAGGGCTCGTGGGAGACCGCCGTCGTCGACGGGGTCGCCTACGGCGTGCCGTGGTACGTCGACACCCGCGTCCTCTACTACCGCACCGACCTCGCCGAGCAGGCCGGCCTCGAGCCGCCCGCGACGTGGGAGGAGTACACCGCGTTCACGAAGGGCCTTCAGGAGGCCGGCGCCGAGTGGGGCGTCTCGCTCCCGCCGGGCGGCTTCGACTCGTGGCAGTACGTCACCCCGCTCGCCTGGCAGCAGGGCGGCGACATCCTCAACGAGGAGGGCACCGAGTTCACCTTCGACACCCCGGAGTGGGAGGAGGCGTTCTCCTTCTACACCAGCTTCTTCGAGGACGGCATCGCCGAGCCCCGGCGCCTGGAGGGCGGCGAGATCGAGCAGGCCTTCATCACGGGTGAGGTCGGCGCGTTCTACAGCGGCCCGTTCCACGTCGGGCTGCTCCTCGACCAGGGCGGCGAGGAGTTCGCCGACAAGTTCGGAGTCGCAATGGTGCCGGGTGCCGACAGCCGCACCAGCTTCACCGGCGGTGGCAACCTCGCCGTGTTCGACGACGCCGAGAACCGCGACGCGTCGTGGAAGTTCGTGCGCTGGCTGAGCCAGCCCGAGACGCAGCTGGCCTGGTACGAGATCTCGACCGACCTGCCGAGCGTGCAGGAAGCGTGGGACGACCCGACCTTCAGCGACGACCCGTACCTGAGCGTGTTCGGCGAGCAGCTGCAGGACTCGAAGGCGCCGCCCGCGATCCCCACGTGGGCGCAGGTGTCCGCCGTGATCGACCAGGAGCTGGAGAAGGCCACGCGCGGCGACACGACGCCGGCAGACGCGATCGCCACGATCCAGCAGCAGGCCGCGTCGATCGGCACGGGTCAGTAAGCGACCCTCCGATGACCGCCATCGCTCCCGCGGCCCCGCCGCGTCGCCCCGCACCCCGTGTGAAGGCGACGCGGCGGGAGCGCCGCATGACACGCAACGCCTGGCTCTTCGCCGCGCCGTTCGTGATCCTGTGGGTGATCTTCATGGCCGGCCCGATCATCGGGTCACTGCTCATGAGCTTCACCGACATGACGACCCGCGACCTGCAGACGCCGTTCCAGGTGAACGTCGTCGGGTTCGACAACTACCTCCGGCTGTTCCAGGATCCCCGCTTCCTGCGATCGCTCCTGAACACCTTCACCTTCGTGATCGTCGCGGTGCCGCTGACGATCGCGCTCGCCCTGGCGGTCGCGCTGGCACTGGACAAGGGCATCCGTCGCTTCCGCACGGTGTACCGCGTCGGGTACTACGCCCCGGTCGTGACGAGCATCGTCGCGATCGCGCTGGTGTGGAGGTTCATCCTGCAGCCGGACGGCCTGCTCAACGGGTTCCTCGCGATCTTCGGCATCCAGGGTCCGGACTGGCTGCAGTCCACGACCTGGGCACTGCCGTCGCTCATCGTCATGGCGGTCTGGCGCAACATCGGCACCATCATGGTGATCTTCCTCGCCGCGCTCCAGGGTGTGCCCCGCGAGCACCACGAGGCCGCGATGGTCGACGGCGCGAACGCCTGGCAGCGCTTCTGGAACATCACCGTGCCGGCGATGCGCCCGGCGATCCTGTTCGCCGCGGTCATCACCGGCATCGGGTTCCTGCAGTTCTTCGAGGAGCCGTACGTCATGACTCAGGGCGGACCGCTCGACGCCACCCTGTCGACGGCGATGTACACCTACGACCAGTTCGGCTTCGGCAACTACGCCTACGCGTCGGCGGCGAGCTACGTGCTGTTCCTCGCGATCGTGGTGCTGTCGCTCATCCAGTTCCGGTTCCTCGGAAGGAGGGACTGACATGACCGTCACTCCCCCGCGCACCGCGGACGCACCCGGCGAACCGCCGCGGCGCCTCGGACCCGTGCTCGCCTCGGCGTCGGTCGCCGACACCGACGTGATCGAGCGGGACCCTCACCCCGCCGGTCGCCGAGGCCGCGGCGAGCGCCCCCGCTGGTGGCTGTACATCGTCCTGACGGTGGGCCTGGTCGCCATGATCATGCCTTTCGTGTGGATGATCCTCGGCGCCTTCAAGACCGACGCGGAGATCCGCCGCAACCCGACGGGCTTCCTGCCGGAGCAGCCGACGATCGAGAACTTCGAGACGCTGTTCGGCCGGCTCGACTTCACCACGTTCTTCATCAACAGCATCGTGGTCGCGGTCTTCGTGACGCTCGGCAACATCGTGTTCTGCTCGATGATCGGCTATGCACTGGCGAAGCTGCAGTTCCGCGGCAAGAAGCTGCTGTTCGTCATCGTGATCGGCACGCTCATGGTGCCGGGCGTCGTGACGTTCGTGCCCCTGTTCGTGCTGACCGCCAACCTCGGCCTCGTCAACTCGTATCCGGGTCTCATCCTGCCGTTCCTCATTTCGCCGCTGGGCGTCTTCCTGATGCGGCAGTTCATGCTGAGCCTGCCCGACGAGCTGATCGAAGCGGCCCGCATCGACGGTGCGAGCGAGTGGCGCATCTTCCTGCGCGTCATCATGCCGCTGTGCGGTCCGGCGGTCGCGACGCTCACGATCCTCACGTTCCTCGCGAGCTGGAACAACTTCCTGTGGCCCCTCGTGGTCGCCACGACCGAGGACATGTACACCCTCCCGGTGGCGCTCGCTCTGTACTCGGTGGGCCAGAACGCGGCACGGTACGGCCTGATGATGGCCGGCGCCGTGGTCGTCGTGCTGCCGATGCTGCTGCTGTTCCTCTTCCTGCAGCGCTACTTCGTGCAGGGCATCGCGCTCACCGGCATCAAATGACCTGAGCGGATGCCGCGGCATCCGATCCTCCGACAGAAAGGACCATCGAACGATGGACTTCCCCGAAGGCTTCCTGTGGGGTGCGTCGACGGCGGCGCACCAGATCGAGGGCGGCAACGTCAACTCGGACTGGTGGCAGCGCGAGTGGGGGCACCTGCCCGGTGCCCCCGTCGAGACACCGTCCGGCGATGCCGCCGACAGCTATCACCGCTACGGCGAGGACATGGCGCTCCTCGCCGATGCAGGGCTCGACACCTACCGCTTCAGCATCGAGTGGGCGCGCATCGAACCGGAGGAAGGCTTCGTCTCGCGCGCGGCGATCGACCACTACCGCCGGATGGTGTCGACCGCCCGCGAACTCGGGCTGCAGCCGATGATCACCCTGCACCACTTCACGAATCCGGTGTGGTTCGCCCGTGAGGGAGGATGGCACTCGGATGCCGCGGCCGACCGGTTCGCCCGGTACGTCGAAGCCGCCCTGCCGGTGCTCGAGGGTGTCGACCTCGTGTGCACGATCAACGAGCCGAACATGGTGTCGGTGCTCGCCGACCCCGAGGTCGGGTTCCCGTCGATCGGGCTGCCTCCGGGGGTCCCGGCGGTCACCGACCGGCTGGTCGACGCGCACAAGCGCGCGGTCGAGCTCGTGCGCGGCGCAGGCGGGCGCGCCGGGTGGTCGGTGGCGACCCAGGCGTACCAGCCGGTCGACGGCGGCGAGACCGTCGCGGCCGAGTACGGCGCCTCGCGCGAGGACGTGTTCCTCGACGCCGCGACCGGCGACGACTGGGTGGGCGTGCAGGCGTACACGCGCACGAAGATCGGCCCCGACGGCCCGCTGCCCATCCCGGACGACGCCGAGCGCACGCTGACCGGGTGGGAGTACTACCCGCCCGCCGTGGGCGACGGCATCCGCAACGCCTGGGCCCGGGCCGGCGCGCCGGTCTACATCACCGAGAACGGCATGGCCACGGCCGACGACCCCCGGCGCATCGACTACACGCGCGGGGCGCTCGAGGCGGTGCACGCGTGCATCGCCGAGGGCGTGGACGTGCGGGGCTACCTGCACTGGAGCCTGCTCGACAACTACGAGTGGGGCAGCTACCGGCCGACCTTCGGACTCATCGCATGGGACCGTGAGACGTTCGAACGCCGCCCGAAGCCCAGCCTGGCCTGGCTCGGCGACGTGGCCCGCGCGAACGCCCTCTGACGCCGGACGCGCCACAGTCAGGAGACACGTCGCGCACCGGGCGCCTCGGGGCGGCTGCGACGGAGTGTCTCCTGACTCTGGGCCGAGATCGGGCGGTGCGACCCGCGCCCGCCGCCTTACGCGTCGTCGCGGGGCGGCGCCCTACGCGTCGTCCCAGCGCCGCCCTACGCGTCGTCGCGGGGCGGCGCCCTACGCGTCGTCCCAGCGCCGACCTACGCGTCGTCGCAGCGCCGCCCTACGCGTCGTCGCGGGGCAGCAGGTACCCGCGCACGAACTCGGCGAACAGCGCGTTCATGTCGACGGTGTCGTCGAGCAGCCACTGCTGCTGGATCCCGTCCATCACCGCGCTGATGAGACGTGCGGCGAGCGCGGGGTCGATGTCGGCCCGCACCTCGCCGTCGGCTTGTGCGGCGACGAGGATCGGCGTCGCGCTCTCGGCGCCGTCGCGGTACCGCCGCGCGAACTCCGCATGCGCGGGGTGCTCCGAATCGGTCGCCTCGGCCGACACCGTGGCGTACAGCGACGTGAGGCCGCGGGACTCCTGGTTGTAGGCGACGACCTTGGTCGCCTGCTCGATCAGCGTGTGCTCGGCAGGGTCGCCTGCGGCCGCGCGGATCGCCTCGTCGCGCTGGCGGAGCACCTCGGTGAAGAGCTCCTCCTTGTTGGCGAAGTGGTGCATGAGTCCCGTGGGGGTGAGCCCGACGCGCTTCGCGATCTCGCGCAGCGACCCGCTGTGGTAGCCGCTGCGGCCGAAGACGATGAGCGCCTCATCGACGATCGCCTGGCGGCGCGCCTGGCCCTTGGCGTAGCTGCCGCGCCGCGCGCGTGCACCGCGAGCCGGGGCACCCGACGTGGGTGCCCCGGCTGCGGTCTCGGCGGCTTCGCTGCTCACTCGCGCGCTTTCTCCTCGGAGCTGAACACCTGCGCCTTCATCGCCGGCCGCAGGCGCTTCTCCATCTCCTTGTCGACGAAGTACCGCTTCAGCGTATCGCCGGTCAGCTCATTGCCGATGGCCGCCATGATCATCGACTGGTCCAGCGAGAGGTAGCGCTCGGCGACGGTGCCGCTGCCGACCGCCACCGAGTCGTAGAATCCACCGGGTCCGTAAGCGCCGAGATCGTCCTCGAGGTGGGCGAGGTTCTCGAGCACGCCGCGGCGGTCGTAGGGCAGGGCGAGGAAGCTCGCGTGCGGCGTCACGACCCCGTCGCCGAACTCGGGATCGGGGTTCGTGCCCTCGCTGCATCCGGGCCGGTCGATGTCGACATCCGTCTTCTCGACGTCCGACGTGTACCCGTCGGAGCGCATACCCGCGAGGTCGACGCCGTACTCGGCGTAGCCGCCGAACGGGTTGCTCGCCGGCGAAAAGCCCCAGGCACCGTAGCCGGCGTCCTCGAGCCCGTGGTGCTTCTGCACCGCGACGGTGATCGGATGGTTCAGCCGCCACGACCGCGGCCCCCACGTCGTCTCGGGCACCAGCAGGTCGGGCATGAGCGCCTCGAACATGCTGCCGCCCCAACTCGGCACGAAGCTCATGCCGGCGTAGGTGTAGACGCCCTCCCACACCTCGAAGCCCTGGTACGTGCGGTAGGTGCCGGTCGGCAGCTGCTCCTGCCACGCCCAGTCGCAGCCGGGCGGCATGGTGCGGTGCGTGCCGTACAGCGCGGTCGCCGGGATCTCGCCGTTCGAGATGCCCAGGTAGGTCGCGATCCGGCTCTCGCTCACGGTCGTGTCGTAGTGGTGACAGGTGTAGAACGCCGTCTCACCCGATCCGTTGTACATCGGCGCCTCGACGCTGCAGTCCGGCGGCGGCGCCTCCCAGAACCCGCCGCGATTCGTTCCGGCCGGCAGACCGGGCGCGCCCTCCGGGTTGAAGAACGCCGAGAACTCCATCGAGTCGTACAGGGCGTCCGCCTGCTCGGCAAGGCTCGGCTCCGCCTCGCGGACGATGCGGAGGGATGCTGCGAGCCAGCCGTTGTCGACCGTGCTGAGGAACGGGTACACCGGGTCGCCGGAGTCCGGCCAGGTCGTCAGCTGCGCTCCCGTGGCCGGGTCGTACCAGTTGTAGTACATGCCGCTCGCATCGTTGCGCTCGAGATCCTCGAGGGTGTCGAGCGTCGTCGCCATGCGATCGCGGGCATCGCCCTTCGAGATGATGCCCAGATCGCGCGCCGTGACCGTCGACCAGAGGTAGCCGCCGATGTTCGTCGGGGACGTGTACGCGCCAGCGGTGACCAGGTCGCCGGTGACGTTGTCGGACGGCAGGCCCGTCGCTTCATCGGTCATCGCGTCCAGCGACGCCCAGGTGTCTTCGGCGTAGCGCTGCAGGGTCTCGTTGCCGGGCTTGCCGTGACCCGGACCGACGGTCGCCGCCGCCGGTGGCGCCAGCGCCACTCCTGCCGCTATCAATCCCGCCACGGTCGCCGTGCTCAGCCATCGTCTCATCGCGCTCTCCTCGTCGAAAGCGGCTCCGCGGGCGGAGCCGTCGGTCCGGAAAACCTAACACCTGCCAGGTATTGGCGGAACCCCGGCATCCGCTCTCTCACGCGTCTCTCACGCACCCACGCTCACCTGTCACGACACGCCGCCCGCCCCAGCACTTCGTGACAGGCGAGCAGGAGGCCTCAACCCCGAGGAACGCTCACCTGTCACGACACGCCGCCCGCCCCAGCACTTCGCGACAGGCGAGCAGGAGGCCGGCGACCCCGAGGAACGCAGGATGCCTCAACACCGAGGAACGCTCACCTGTCACGACACGCCCCTCACCCCAGCGCTTCGTGACCGGCGAGCAGGAGGGCTCAACACCGGGGAACGCTCACCTGTCACGACACGCCGCCCGCCCCAGCACTTCGTGACAGGCGAGCAGGAGGCCGACGAGCCAGGGACGCCCGGCTTGGCCCCAGGGACGCCCGGCTTGGACCCGGGGACGCCCGGATTGCGACCCAGAGACCCGCGGCCGGCGAGCCGGGGACGCCCGGCGACCGGAGCCGGCCAGCGGCCCCGGCACCGCCGGCGACGAGCGGGCGGCTCAGCCGTCAGCGCGGGGCGTGCGCGGCGAGGAACTCGTACACGTCGGTCGTGTCGACGCCGGGGAAGGCACCGGTCGGCAGGGTCGCGAGCAGCGTGCGCGGCGTGCGGACGTTCGGCCAGGAATTGTCGCGCCAGGCGGCCTCGAGATCGGCCGGCGCGCGCCGGCAGCACGCTTCCACGGAGTGCGTCGAG
The DNA here is from genome assembly GCF_042274785.1 of Microbacterium sp. NPDC056003. Lineage (NCBI taxonomy): Bacteria > Bacillati > Actinomycetota > Actinomycetes > Micrococcales > Microbacteriaceae > Microbacterium > Microbacterium sp. NPDC056003. The sequence continues at coordinate 444,434 of NZ_JBHJXQ010000003.1, forward strand.
ACGCCGCGGTGCGGGGTGTCGCGCCCGAGGAACCACTTGGTGTCATCGAAGCGAACACCCACGCTCACCGAGTGCGCGCCCTCGCTCGACTGCTCGACGCGGGCCGTGCACCAGTAGGTGCCGTTGCCGGTGTCGGTGTACTGGTAGTAAGGGTTGAAGTGGTCGTCGACGTCGAAGACCGCGCGCGAGGTCCACTTGCGGCAGCACATCTGGCCCTCGATCGAGCCGATGCGGTCGGTCGGGAAGTTCACGTCGTCGTTCTCGTACGCCTTCGTGATCGTGCCCGACTCGTGCACCTTGAGGAAGTGGACCGGGATGCCCAGGTGCACGGTCGCCAGGTTGGTGAAGCGGTGCGCGGCCGTCTCGTACGAGACCGAGTACGCGTCGCGGAGGTCTTCGATCGAGATCGCACGGTCCTTCTTGGCCTCCTGCAGGAACGGCACGACGTGCTGCTCGGGGATGAGCAGCGCACCGGTGAGGTAGTTCGTCTCGACGCGCTGGCGCAGGAACTCCGCGTAAGACGTGGGCTCGCGGTGCCCGAGGATGCGGCTCGACAGCGCCTGCAGCACCGCCGCGCGCGGGTCGCCCTTGGCCGTGACGCGGCTCGACAGGTAGAGGCGCCCGTGCTTGAGGTCGGCGACGCTGCGGGTGGTCTGGGGCAGGTCTGGCACGTAGTGCAGCGTGAATCCGAGATGGGCGGCGATGTCGGATGCGGTGCGCTGCGTGAGCGGGCCGCCCGGGTGGTCGACCGCGTCGAGCACCGCACGCGCGTGCTCCTCGAGCTCGGCGAAGTAGTTGTTCTGCGTGCGCATGAGCCGGCGCAGCGCAACGTTGGCGCGACGCGCCTCTTCCGGCGTCGCCGCCCGCTCGTCGCGCAGCCGCTCGATCTCGGACTGCAGCGCCAGCATCGTCTTGAGCGCTTCATCGGGGATGGTCTTGCCGATCCGGAACGGCGGGATGCCGAGCGCCTGGAACGTCTGCCCGCGCATCGCCCGCTCGAGCGAGATCTCGAGGGTCGCACGCTCGTCGAGCGGCTCGGACTCGAGGATCGCGTCGAGGGAGGAGCCCAGCGCGCGGGCGATCGCCTGCAACAGCGTGAGCTTCGGCTCGCGCCGGCCGTTCTCGATCATCGACAGCTGGCTCGGCGCCCGATCGACCGCCGCCGCGAGCTCTTCCAGCGTCATGCCGCGCTCGGCGCGCAGCTGCCGGATGCGGCGGCCGATGGTCAGGGAGTCCACGTCTTCATGGTCGGAGACTTCTGCGACGGAATCGTGGGTGAAGGACGTCGTCATGGCGCGATTCTGTCACGAAAGCAGAAATAAGCGAAAACTTCACAGTCGAATTGGTCAGGCGAAGGGGTGATCTTCACCCCAGAGTGGACACACGACCACCACCGGTTGATCCAGAACGCAGATCTCGGGATGCCGGAACCGACGCACACGTCGGGTCGGAGCATCCCCCAGAGGCACTTCACATTCGTTCACAGGAAGACAGGGATATGACACCTGCAACCGCCACCCCGATGCGCACGCGCACCGGCCCCATCCCCACGCAGATCCACGAGCCGGCGATCGAGGTCGCCGGACGCCTCGCCCCTCGCTACGACGAGATCCTCACTCCGGAGGCGCTCGCCTTCCTCACCGAGCTGCACCACCGGTTCGGTGCCCGCCGTCACGACCGCCTGGCCGACCGCATGCGCCGGCGGTTCCAGGTCGGCAACGGGCACGACCCGCAATTCCGCGACGACACGCGCCACATCCGGGAGGACGCGGAGTGGCGCGTCGCCGGTGCAGGCCCGGGCCTCGAGGACCGCCGTGTCGAGATCACCGGTCCGACCGACCCGAAGATGACCATCAACGCGCTGAACTCCGGCGCGAAGGTGTGGCTGGCCGACCAGGAGGATGCCACCAGCCCCACCTGGAGGAACGTCATCGAGGGCCAGCTGTCGCTGCGCGACGCGATCCGCGGCGAGCTCTCGTTCACGAGCCCCGAGGGCAAGCGGTACGAGGTGACGGCGACCGAGACGCCCACGATCGTGATGCGACCCCGCGGCTGGCACCTCACCGAGCACCACATCCGCTTCACCGACCGCACCGGCCGCACGATGGCGGCATCCGGCTCGCTCGTCGACTTCGGCCTGTACTTCTTCCACAACGCCCAGCAGCTCATCGCGAACGGGCGCGGACCGTACTTCTACATCGCCAAGCTCGAGTCGAGCGAAGAGGCGAAGCTGTGGGACGACGTCTTCTCGTTCAGCGAGCAGTACGTGGGCATCCCCCACGGCACGATCCGCGCGACCGTGCTCATCGAGACGCTGCCTGCGGCGTTCGAGATGGAGGAGATCCTCTTCGAACTGCGCGACCACTGCGCCGGCCTCAACGCCGGCCGCTGGGACTACATCTTCTCCATCATCAAGAACTACCGCGGCCGCGGGGCTCGCTTCGTGCTCCCCGACCGCAGCGAGGTCACGATGACCGTGCCGTTCATGCGGGCCTACACCGAACTGCTCGTGCAGACGTGTCACAAGCGCGGCGCCTTCGCGATCGGCGGCATGAGCGCCTTCATCCCGAACCGACGCGACCCCGAGGTGACCCAGCGCGCGTTCGAGAAGGTCGCCGCCGACAAGAAGCGCGAGGCCGGCGACGGCTTCGACGGCACGTGGGTGGCCCACCCCGACCTGATCCCCGTCGCCCGCGCCGAGTTCGACGCAGTGCTCGGCGACCGGCCGAACCAGCTGGACCGCCAGCGCCCCGAGGTCGACGTGAAGGCGGCCGACCTGATCGACGTGCACATCGGGCGTCCGATCACGGCTGCGGGCGTCCACGGCAACGTGTCGGTGGCGATCCGCTACATCGAAGCCTGGCTGCGGGGCCTCGGCGCCGTGGCGATCGACAACCTCATGGAGGATGCCGCGACCGCCGAGATCTCGCGCTCGCAGGTGTGGCAGTGGATCCACCAGGACCGCTCCACCGAGGACGGCACGCCGATCACGCGCGACTACGTCGAGAGGCTCATCGCGCAGGTGCTCGACGAGGTCGAGCGGCGCGACGGCGACCGGTTCGACGACGCGGCCGAGGTGTTCCGCGAGGTCGCCCTCGGCACCGACTTCCCGGCCTTCCTCACCCTGCCCGCCTACGCGCGCTTCCTCGTCGAGACCGACTGACGCATCTCCACCGAAGGACAACGACATGACCACCTACACCGATGACATCGAGGCCGTCGAGGCCCTGAAGAAGCAGTACGGATCTCCCTGGGATGCCGTCAACCCCGAGTACGTCGCCCGGATGCGCGCGCAGAACCGGTTCAGGACCGGACTCGAGATCGCGCAGTACACGGCCGACATCATGCGTCGCGACATGGCCGAGTACGACGGCGACTCGTCGCTGTACACCCAGTCGCTCGGCGTCTGGCACGGCTTCATCGGGCAGCAGAAGCTGATCTCGATCAAGAAGCACCTGAAGAGCACGAACAAGCGGTACCTGTACCTCTCGGGCTGGATGGTCGCGGCGCTCCGCTCGGAGTTCGGCCCGCTGCCCGACCAGTCGATGCACGAGAAGACGGCGGTGCCGGCCCTCATCGAAGAGCTGTACACGTTCCTCCGCCAGGCCGACGCCCGTGAGCTCGATCTGCTCTTCACCCAGCTCGACGACGCGCGCCGCGCGGGTGACGAGACCGCCGTCGAGTTCATCCAGTCGCAGATCGACAACCACGAGACGCACGTCGTGCCGATCATCGCCGACATCGACGCCGGCTTCGGCAACCCCGAGGCGACGTATCTCCTGGCGAAGAAGATGATCGAAGCGGGCGCCTGCGCGATCCAGATCGAGAACCAGGTCTCCGACGAGAAGCAGTGCGGCCACCAGGACGGCAAGGTCACGGTGCCGCACGAGGACTTCCTCGCGAAGATCAACGCGGTGCGCTACGCGTTCCTCGAGCTCGGCATCGACAACGGCGTCATCGTCGCCCGCACCGACTCGCTCGGCGCCGGACTGACGCAGAAGCTGGCCGTCTCGAGCGAGCCGGGCGACCTGGGCGACCAGTACAACGCGTTCCTCGACGTCGAGACGATCTCCGAGTCCGAGCTCAGCGACGGCGACGTGGTGATCCGTCGCGAGGGTCGGCTGCTGCGCCCGAAGCGCCTCGCCAGCAACCTGTACCAGTTCCGTCCCGGCACCGGCGAGGATCGCGTCGTGCTGGACTGCGTCACGTCGCTGCAGAACGGCGCCGACCTGCTGTGGATCGAGACCGAGAAGCCGCACGTCGAGCAGATCGCCGGCATGGTCGACCGCATCCGCGAGGCCGTCCCGAACGCGAAGCTGGTCTACAACAACAGCCCGTCGTTCAACTGGACGCTCAACTTCCGCCAGCAGGCCTACGACCAGCTCGCAGCCGAGGGCGCGGACGTCTCGGCATACGACCGCAGCAGTCTGATGAGCGTGGAGTACGACGACACCGAGCTGGCGCAGCTGGCCGACGAGAAGATCCGCACGTTCCAGGCCGACGGCTCGGCGCGCGCCGGCATCTTCCACCACCTGATCACCCTGCCGACGTATCACACGGCGGCGCTGTCGACCGACACCCTCGCCAAGGGCTACTTCGGCGACGAGGGCATGCTCGCCTACGTGAAGGGCGTCCAGCGCCGCGAGATCCGCGAGGGCATCGCGACGGTGAAGCACCAGAACATGGCCGGCAGCGACATCGGCGACAACCACAAGGAGTACTTCGCCGGCGACGCGGCCCTGAAGGCCGGCGGCAAGGACAACACGATGAACCAGTTCGGCTGATCTCTATGACGACGGATGCGCGGGCCGCACGGTCCGCGCATCCGTCGTCTTCGGCATCCGGCGTCAGGGCAGCAGGCCGCGCTCCATGGCGAGGGTGACCGCCCTGGTGCGGTCGGCGACGCCGAGCTTGTCGAAGACCTTGAGCAGGTGCGTCTTGACCGTCGACTCGCCGATGCCGAGCGTCACCGCGATCTGCTTGTTGCTGTGTCCGGTGGCGACCAGCCGCAGCACGTCGAGCTCGCGCGCCGTGAGCGCGACCGCGTCGGGTCCGGGCCGCCGCATCCGCTCGACGAGGCGCACGGCGACCTGCGGCGAGAGCGCCGACTGACCGGCGGCGACCGAGCGGATGCCCGCCACGATCTCAGCCTGCGGCGCCGCCTTGAGCAGGTAGCCCGAGGCTCCCGCCTCGATCGCGGCGAGGATCTGGTCGTCCGACTCGTACGTCGTGAGGATCAGCACCCGCGGCGGCGGGCTGCCCGCCTCGCCCCCGGCGATCCGCGCGGTCGCCGAGACGCCGTCGACCCGGGGCATGCGCAGGTCCATGAGCACGACGTCGGGCGAGGTCGCCCGCGCCAGCGTGACCGCTTCGTCGCCGTCGGATGCCTCGGCCACGACCTCGAAGCCGGGTTCGTCGGACAGCAGTCCGGCGAGACCCGCGCGCACGACGGGATGGTCGTCGGCGATGAGCAGCCGGATCATGGCGTGACCTCCGTGCGCGCCTCGTCCGCCGGCGCGCTGCCGGCGACCGCGCCCGCGACCGCACCCGAGCTCAGCGGAAGCCGCACCCGCACGGTCGTGCCGGCGCCCGGCGCCGAGTCGACTTCGAACGTGCCGCCCGCGAGCGCGACGCGATCTCCCATGCCGTCGATGCCGAACCCGGTGCCGCTGGCTGCGGGGTCGAACCCACGCCCATCGTCGGTGATCTCCAGCGTCGCGGCTCCATCGGCCACGCGCACCGCCACCGTGGCGAGCGTCGCCTGCGCGTGCCGGGCGACGTTGGACAGCCCCTCCTGCGCGCAGCGCAGCAGCACGACCTGACGGTCGCGGTCGAGCGCCTCGGCGGTCGCATCGACGGAGACGTCGATGGCGGCTCCCGACTGGGCGCGGAAGCGCTCGGCCAACCGCTCGATCGCCGCGCCGAGCGCCGCCTCGTCGGGCACGGCTGCCGTGCGCGCGACGAGGGCACGGGCTTCGTCCAGCGCGTCGCGCGCGACCTGCTCGACGGTCGCCAGGGTCGCGGTCGCAGCATCCGCTGCCCCCTCCCGCGACTGCCGCCCGGCGCGCTCCGCGAGGATCACGAGGCCGGCGAGACTCTGGGCGAGGGTGTCGTGGATGTCGCGCGCCAGTCGCTCACGCTCCTCCGAGGCGCCGCGCTCATGACTCAGCGCGCGCACCTCGGCCTGGGCCGCCGTCAGTTCATCGAGCAGACGCGCCCGTTCCTCCCCGTACTCTGCGATCCCCGAGATCCAGAGCCCGAACGCGGTGGCGAACGCGAACGAGAACCCGGCGGTCGTCACCCCGGCCACGAACGCGCCGATGCTGAAGCCCCCGCCGAAGGTGTAGCCGACCATCACCGCGAGGGCGATGACGGCTGATCCGATGACCCCACGACGGCGCGTGTCGCCGAGCACCCACGCCAGCGGGTACGCGAGCACCTGCAGGGTGGCGAGGAACTCGGTCGACGCGGTCCCGATCGCCAGGATGACGGCGGTGATCGTCAGGAACGTCGCGAACCGCACAGTCGACGCGGTCCCGAGCGCCGGCCGCGCGATCAGGAAGTACGCCAGAGCGAACGCCGTGATCGCGGCATACGCGACCGCGCGCTCGGCTGCGCCTCCTGGTCCGAGGCCGAACGCGATGGCCATCGCGATCGACGCCGATCCGGCGACGACCGCGATGTCCCACCAGCGCTTGTCGAGCATGATCCTCCTGGTCCTCCTGGTGAGGCTACGCGTTGCGGCGGATCCACCGGAAGGTGACGAGCGACATGATCAGCCCCACGACGAGCCAGATGCCGAGGGCCGCCGCCACGCCGACCAGGTTCCACTCGCCGCCCGGCTCGAGCGCCGCGTACTCCTCGGGGAGGAACACCGCGCGCATCCCCTGCGCCATCCACTTGAGCGGGAACAGCGAGGCGACGTTCTGCAGCCACTCCGGGAGCTGCCAGAACATCAAGTACACCCCCGAGATGAACTGCAGCACGAGCCCGATCGGGATCACGACGGCCGTGGCGCTCTTCGCGCTGCGGGGCAGGGCCGACAGGGCGATGCCGAGCAGCGCCGAGGTCGCGATGCCGAACACGAAGACCCACGCGAAGGTGAACCACTGCGACGGCTCGGTGGGCAGCGGCACTCCCAGGGCGAGCCCGGCCACGGCGAGCAGCAGCGCCGCCTGCAGCACGCCGGTGACCAGCACCTGCGCGATCTTGCCGAGGAAGTAGCTCACCGGCGAGAGCGGCGACCCGCCGAGTCGCTTGAGGGTGCCGTCCGCGCGCTCCAGCGCGATGTCGATCGCCAGGTTCTGGAAGCCCGACAGCAGGAGTCCGGCGGCCATCATTCCCGGCAGATAGAGCTGCGCCATCGGCAGTGCCGGCAGACCGGGTGCCATCTGCACATCACCGTCCGCGCCGAAGGCGACGCTGAACAGCCCCAGCATGAAGACCGGGAACAGGAAGGTGAAGAAGAGCGTGTCGCCCGAGCGGAAGTACTGCGTCAGCTCGAAACGCGCCCGCCACAGCCCGGTGGGGACGATGCCGGGCACCTTGATCGCTGTCATGCTCATCGCACGGTCTCCTTCGCCAGCTCGGCCGCCGCGCCCGATGCGCGCGCGACCAGTTCCAGATAGATGTCCTCGAGGCTGGGCCGGACGATCTCGAGCCGCTCCGGCTCACCGCCCAGCCGAGCGCTCAACTCGCCCGCGAGAGCGAGAGGCGTGGTGGAGCGCTCCTCGCGCTGCACGCCGCCCTCGTACCAGCGCACAACGGGCACGCGCGCATCCGGGCCGCCGAAGGTGTCGACCGGACCGAGCGCCTGCAGCCGGCCGTCGGCGATGACCGCGACCCGGTCGGCGAGCTGCGCCGCCTCGTCGAGGTAGTGGGTCGTGAGGAGGATCGTCGTGCCCTCCGCCTTGAGTCCGCGGATCAGCTCCCAGAACTCGCGCCGCGCCTCGGGGTCGAAACCGGTCGTCGGCTCGTCGAGGAACAGCAGCTCGGGTCGTCCGATGATGCCCATGGCGACGTCGACCCGGCGCTGCTGCCCGCCCGACAGCTTCGAGGTGCGCATCTTCGCCTGCGCCGTCAGGCCCACGGCGGCGATCACCTCGTCCACATCGCGCGCATCGGGGTAGAACCCGGCGTACTGCTTGAGCTGCTCGCGCACGGTGAGCAGGCCGCTCTGACCGCACGTCTGCAGCACGATGCCCAGGCGCGCCTTCCACTCGAGGCCGCCCTGCTCAGGGTCGACCCCCAGCACGCTCACCTCGCCGCCGCCGCGACGGCGGTAGCCCTCGAGGATCTCGACGGTCGTGGACTTGCCGGCGCCGTTGGGGCCGAGCAGGGCGAACGTCTCGCCGCGCTCGATGTCGAAGCTCACGCCGTCGACGACGGCACGGCCGTCATACGTCTTCCGCAGGTTGCGCACCTGCACTGCTGGAGTTCTCATGCCTCCAGCCTCGCGCCGGCGAGGAGGCCGCCCCAGCCGTCGTCCGCAGGAGGAGGCATCCCCCATTCGGTGGAGGCCGGCGTCGACCGGCAGACCGGCGTCCACACACCGTCGTGCGGTCCACGGACTGTCGGGCGGCCCACCGATTCCGGACAGTGCAGAACGCCGGCTCGCACTACGCTCGTAGGCGTGACAGACCGCGCCCCGCTCTCCCGCAAGCTCTCCGCCATCGCCGAGTCCGCGACCCTCAAGGTCGACGCGAAGGCGAAAGCACTGCAGGCCGCCGGCCGCCCCGTGATCTCGTACGCGGCGGGCGAACCGGACTTCGCCACGCCGCAGTTCATCGTCGACGCCGCCGCCGCGGCGCTGCACGACCCCGCGAACTACCGCTACACGCCCGCCGTCGGCCTTCCCGTGCTGCGCGAGGCGATCGCGGCCAAGACGCTGCGCGATTCGGGTCTCGAGGTCGACCCGTCGCAGATCATCGTCACGAACGGCGGCAAGCAGGCCGTGTATCAGGCCTTCCAAGCCGTCGTGAACCCCGGTGACGAGGTGCTGCTGCCCGCTCCCTACTGGACGACCTACCCCGAGGCGATCGCCCTCGCCGACGGCGTCCCCGTCGAGGTCTTCGCGCCCGCGGAGCAGGACTACAAGGTCACGGTCGACCAGCTCGAGGCTGCGCGCACCGACAGGACGACGGCGCTCGTCTTCGTGTCGCCCTCGAACCCGACCGGCTCGGTCTACACGCCCGAAGAGACCCGGGCGATCGGCGAGTGGGCCGTCGAGAACGGCATCTGGATCATCACCGACGAGATCTACCAGAACCTCGTCTACGAAGGCGTGCGCGCCGTCTCGATCGTGGAGGCGGTTCCGGATGCCGCGGCCCAGACGATCCTCGTGAACGGCGTGGCCAAGACCTACGCCATGACCGGCTGGCGTCTCGGCTGGATGGTCGGGCCGAAGGACGCCATCAAGGTCGCGGCGAACCTTCAGTCGCACCTGTGCAGCAACGTCAACAACATCGCGCAGCGCGCGGCGCTCGCGGCGCTGTCTGGGCCGCAGGACGAGGCGGAGCAGATGCGTCTCGCGTTCGACCGCCGGCGTCGCCTGATCGTCGCCGAGCTGTCGAAGATCCAGGGCGTCACGGTGCCGAACCCGCTCGGCGCGTTCTACGTATACCCCGACGTGCGCGGGCTGCTCGGCCGTGAATGGCGGGGCAAGACTCCGACGACGACGCTCGAGCTCGCAGATCTGATCCTCGAAGAAGCCGAGGTCGCGGTCGTCCCGGGCGAAGCGTTCGGCCCGAGCGGCTATCTCCGGCTGTCGTACGCCCTCGGCGACGATGCCCTGCTCGAGGGCGTCCAGCGCCTGCAGCAGCTCTTCGCCTCGTAGGCCGAGGCACCCCGCTGCCCGGGGCGGTTCCGCGCCGTAACCCGACGAGTTGCCACTGGTGGCGGGTCTGCAGCAGTTGTCCCCACCACAACCGGCAACTCGCCGCCCGCGAGTGAGCGCCCGCAAGAGGGAACCGCCCGCCGCATCGGGGCGGTGGGCGGTTCCGACTCCCCGGGGAGAGTCAGTCGACCTTCACGACGACGAAGGCCGCGTCGAGCTCGACGTCGGCGTCCTCGCCGTTGCCGAGGTCGATCTCGACCTCGTACTCGTGGTCGGCGTCGTCGCTGAACTCGACGCTGGTGACGGTTCCGGTGCCGACTGCGGCGAGTGCCGCGTCGGCCGCCTTCGTGCGGACCGCCTCGTCCGTGACCGGCTGGTCGTCGCCCGTCGACTCGCCCGACGCGTCGCCCGACGCGTCGTCCGAGGAGCCGTCGTCCGAGGAGCCGTGGTCGGAGGAGCCGTCGCCGGAGGAGCCGTGGTCGGACATCACGGAGACGATGCCGAAGTCAGCGTCGAGCTTGACCTCGACGAACCCGCCGGCGTCGAGGCGGATGTCGATCTCGTAGGCGTGGGTCGGGTCGTCGTCGATGTCGGCCTCGACGACCGTCCCGGGGCCGGTCTCTTCGAGAGCGGCCGCGATGGCGGCGTCGAGATCAGCCGGGTCGCCCGATGTCACGCCGACGGATCCGCTGCCCGGGGTCGCGCCCCCGAGCGGGTCGGTGTCGGGGGTGGCGCCGGGAGTCGCCGCACTGGTGGTGGCGAGAGTCGCCCGCGGCGCGGTGCTCGCGGCGAATGCCGCTGCTCCGCCGGCCAGCGAGGCGACGACCGCCGCGGACGTGATGATGATGGCGCTCTTTCGCATGGTGTCCTCCTGGGTAGGACTCCACCTTCGCGAGTGGATGCTGAAGCCAGCCTGAAGCCGGCGAAGATCATGCCGGCAGGCTGAGCGTGAACCGCGCGCCGCCGAGGGCGGCGTCGTCGAGCCGCACGCTCCCGCCGTGCGCCCGCGCGATCTCCGCCACTATCGCCAGCCCGAGGCCACTTCCGCCGGCATCCCGCGACCGCGCCTCGTCGAGTCGCACGAACCGCTCCCACACGCGCTCCCGCTCGGCCGGCGGCACGCCGGGCCCGTCGTCCTCGACCACGACCGCAGCCATCCCGTCGGCCAGCGCCGTCGACAGCGTGATGCGACCCGAGGCGTGGCGGACGGCATTGTCGACGAGGTTGCGGACCGCCTGGGCCACGAGCCCGGCGTCGGCGCGCGCACGGACCGGACGGATGCCCGACCCGTCGACCTCGACCGCGGTGGTGGCGCGCACGCGCTGCGCCTCCGAGAAGAGCACGTCGTCGAGGTCGACCTCGACCGCGTCGAGCACGAGCGCATTCTCGTCGGCCTTCGCGAGCACCAGCATCCCCTGCACCAGCCGCTCCAGTCGCGCGCCCTCGCCGAGCACCGTGTCGGCGAGCAGTCGCGGCGAGACGCGTTCGGGGTGGGCGAGGGCGACCTCGGCATACTGCCGCAGCACCGCGAGGGGCGACTTGAGCTCGTGCGAGGCATCCGAGATGAACCGTCGCTGACTGTGCTGAGCGGTCTCGAGCCGAGCGAGCATGCCGTTCATGGTCCGGGCGAGACGGCCGACCTCGTCGGTGGTGTGCGGGTCGTCGACCCGGCGCGAGAGGTCGCTCGCCGTCACGGCGTCCACCTGACGGCGGAGGCGGTCGACGGGCGCGAGCGCGCGACCCACGGCGATCCAGGTGGTGCCCCCGACGACCAGCACGATGATCGGCACCGACACCGCGAGGAGCGCCGCCACCGACGCCAGCGTCGCATCGGACTCCGCGGTGCTGCGCCCGGCGACGACGATCCAGTCGCCGCCATCGCGGTCGGCGGCGACGACGAACACGCCCGCGCCGGGGATGTCGATCGCACCCGGGAGCACCCCCTGCCGATCGGCGAGCGGTCCGAGGTCTTCGGCGACATCGCCGGCCGCCACGACCGCTCCCGTGTCGCGGTCCAGCACCTGCCAGAACCGGTCGTCGTCGACGTCGGGGAGGGAGTCGACCCCGGACTCGTCGACCTGCTCGGCCCACGCCGTGGCATCCTGCGCCGCGGCGAGCTCGAGCTGACCGAGCAGCGACGTGCGCAGGGTCAGCCAGAAGCCGACCGCGCCGGCGATGAGCGCGACGGCGACCACCGCGACGGCGACCGACGTGATCCGCGCCCGGATGCCGAGCCGGCGCCGCGGCTCAGCCATCGGCGTCGATCCGGTAGCCGGCCCCGCGGACGGTGCGGATGGAGGTGCGGCCGAAGGGGCGGTCGACCTTGGCCCGCAGATGTCCGATGTAGACCTCGACGATGTTCGGGTCGCCGTCGAACGAGAAGTCCCACACCGCCTCGATGATCTGCGCCTTCGAGACGACCTCGCCGGCGCGGCGCATGAGGAACGAGAGCACCGCGAACTCGCGGCTGGTCAGCTCGACGCGCGTGCCGTCGCGCGACACGTCGCGTGACACGGGATCGAGCGCGAGATCGCCGACGGTGAGGACCACGGGCCGGGGCGTCGATCCGCGGCGAGTGAGAGCGCGCAGCCGGGCCAGCAGCACCGCGAACGAGAAGGGCTTCGTCAGGTAGTCGTCGGCGCCGGTGTCGAGGCCCTCGACCTGATCCCACACCCCGTCCTTGGCGGTGAGCATGATCACCGGCGTCCAGTTCTCCTCATCACGTAGCGCACGGCACACGGAGTAGCCGCTCATGCCCGGCAGCATGACGTCGAGCAGGATCACCGCGTACTCGTTCTCGCGCGCGAGCCACAGCCCGTCCACGCCGTTGTGCGCGACGTCGACGGAGAAGCCCTCCGCCTCCAGACCTCGACGCAGGCCGTCGGCCAGACGCACTTCGTCGTCGACCACCAGCACGCGCATGGGTCCATCGTGTCCCATCCGACCTGAATCGCGCCTGAAGCGCGACCTGCGCCCGACGAGTTGCCACCCGCGGTGGGTAGGCGGCCGTCGAGCCCACCAGAACCGGCAACTCGCCCGACGTGCTCCGCCGGAGCACGTCGCGCGGACGCGAGCGGAGCCCCGCTAGAGCTCGACCCCGACGAGCACGGGCTCGGGCTGCAGCAGCAGCCCGAACTCGGCCTGGACACGCCCCTGGATGTAGCGTGCGAGCTCGGCGAGCTCCGCCGCCCGCGCGCCTCCGCGATTGGTCAGGGCGAGGGCGTGCTTGCTCGACAGCGCCGCGCGCGAGCGCGGCAGCTTGAAACCCTTGCGCAGACCGCTGTGCTCGATGAGCCAGGCCGCGCTCACCTTGACGTCGGACTCCACGGTCTCGGTCGGCGGCACGTACCCGTCGTACGTCGCGAGCGGGATGACGACAACGGCGTCGACGTCGGGCGCGACCGGCCAGCGCGGGCACTCCGGCGGAAGGGTGCGTGCGAACGAGGGTGACACGATCGCGTTCTGGAAGAACGACCCGGCGCTGTACGTGTCGGGGTCGTCGGCGTCGAGAACCATGCCCTTGCGAGCGCGTGTGGTGAGGACGTGGTCGCGCACCCAGGCGACCGACACCGCGTCGCCGGGCCCGAGGCCGAGGGCGGTGCGCAGCTGCTCACCGGGGATAGGGCGCTCGTCGTGGCCGACCTCCGCCAGCTCGAGCGTCACCGACAGGATCACGGCGCGCCGCTCCGGCACGGAACCGTAGTGGTGCTTGAGCACCGATGTGCGGAAGCCGAGACCGAGATCCGACGCCGGCACGGTCGACACGTCGCCGGTGGCCTCGTCGATCAGGTCGACCTCGACGAGCGTCTGCACGATCTCCTGGCCGTACGCGCCGATGTTCTGGACCGGCGCCGCGCCGACCGAGCCGGGGATGCCCGACATCGCCTCGATGCCGGCGAGGCCCTCGTCCACCGCGTGTCCGACGAGGGCGTCCCAGTCGTGCCCGGCCTGCACGCGCAGCCGCGTGAAGCCCGGTCGCGGCGACGGCAGTCGCTCGATGCCCTGCGTGAGGATGCGCACGACGGTGCCGTCGTAGGGCTCATCGCCGACGAACAGGTTCGATCCGCCGCCCAGCACGAACCACGGCTCGCCGTCGGCCCACACGTCGCGGAGCACGCCGACGAGCTCGTGGGGCGTGGACGCCTCGAACATCCGCGCCGGCGCGCCGCCGGTGCGCAGCGTCGTCAGCGCGGAGAGCGGAACGGGAGTGACCTCGGTCATGCCGTGCGGACGCGCACCTGCGCCTTGCCCAGCACGGTCGTTCCGCCCGACGTCACGGTCAGGTCGATGCGCGCGGTGTCGTCGTCGACGGCACCGGCCTTCGCGACGATCGTGACCTCGGCACCGGCCTCGGGGTCGACGACGACGGGGCGTGTGAAGCGGACGCCGTACTCGAGGATGCGACCGGCGTCGCCGAGCCAGGGCACGATCGTATCGACGGCGAGACCCATCGTCAGCATGCCGTGGGCCAGCACGCCGGGAAGCCCGACCGAGGCGGCGATGTCGTCGCGGTAGTGGATGGGATTGAAATCGCCGGATGCCCCGGCATAGCGCACGAGGGACTCCCGGGTCAGGTGGACGGTGCGCTCGGCGACGACGTCGCCCACGGCGACCTGCAGGGCGGCGCTCACTGGTCTCCCTCCCCCACGAGCAGGACGGACGTCGCCGTGACGACGTGCGCACCCTCGGCATCCGTGATCTCGGCATCGCTCGTGACCATGGCGTTGCCGCCGAGCGTGCGGATGCCGGTGACGGTCAGGCGCGCAGTCAGCTCGTCGCCGGCGACGACGTGCCGCGAATAGCGGAAGCGCTGCTCGGCGTGCAGCACGTTCTGCAGCACGATTCCCGAGTCGGGCTCGGCGAGCAGCTGTTGCAGCGTGAGATCCTGTACGACCATCGCGAAGGTCGGCGGCGCCACCACGTCGGGATACCCCAGCGCCTGCGCGGCTGCGGGGTCGGTGTGCTGGGGGTCGGTGGCGAAGACGGCGCGGGCGAACTCGCGCACCTTCTCGCGACCGACGAGGTAGGGGGCCGTCGGGGGGAATTCCCGGCCGACGATCTCGGGGTTCACTGGCACCAGGACATCCTACCGAGCAGCCCCTGCGCACTCGCCGGGCTCTACGTCCGCCGGCCCCGGATGGCCCGCAGCGCCATCTGCACGGCGATCACGACCAGGAAGCCGGCGAAGAGGATGTTGCCCGTGAACGGGTCGAGCACCGTGGCGATCCACGCGCCGAGCGCGGTCGTCGTGCACGCGGCGACGCCGATGATCGCGGCGGCGACCAGATCGACGTTGCGGCGTCGCACGTTCCCGATCGTGCCCGAGACGGCCGTCGGGATCATCATGAGCAGCGACGTGCCCTTCGCCGCGAGGTCGCTCGTGCCGAAGAGCATCATGAGCGCGGGCACGACGATGATGCCGCCGCCCACGCCGATCAGGCCCGCCGTGATGCCGGTCACGACGCCCAACGCGACGAGCCCGGCGCCCGAGGGGAGCGTCAGCGCGAGCTCCGCCTCGCGGGAGGGCACGACGAGGAAGAGACTGACGATCACGAGCACGAGGAAGCCGACGAACGCCCAGCGCAGGATGGTCTGCGACAGCCGCGGCAGCAGCCAGGTGCCGATCTGCGCGCCGACGACGGCACCGGCGGCGAGCAGGAGCGCCGGGATCCAGGCGACCGAGTCGTGGATGGCGTAGGAGATCACGCCGACGGTGGCCGTGGGCACGATCGCGGCGAGCGACGTTCCGGCGGCGAGGCGCTGGTCGAAGCCGAGAATGAGCACCAGCAGCGGGACGATGACCGTACCGCCGCCGACGCCGAAAAGCCCCGACAGCAGGCCTGCGAGCAACCCGATGCCGATGCACGTGAGGATGAAACGCGCACTTCTCGGGCGCGCGGTGGAGCTCTCGGCCACGCTCAGTCGGCGAGGTCGTCGAGGTCGTCGATGGCCCAGCCTCCGTCGACCGGCACGACGGTGTACTCGTACAGCGCCCGCTGGGCCTGCGGCTCGGCGAGAGGCTCGCCGGCCTCGTCGAGCAGGGCGTCGAAGGTCTCGGTCGTCGTGATCAGGATCGCATCGGCGCCGGTCGCGATGCCCGTCACCGTCAGCTCGTAGTCTTCGAGAGAGGCCGCGAATCCGGCCGCGCGCTCGGTGAAGGCGGCGCAGTCCGCGAAGGACGTGGCTGCACGGAACTCCTCAGTCGTCGCCTCGGTGTAGGCGTCGCAGTCTCCCGTCTGCCACGCCTCGTCGTACAGCTCGACCGCGGCGACGGCGGCCTCTTCGTCCGCCCCCGACGGCGCGACCGACTGCTGCGAACCCGTGGTGAGGCTGAGGAAGATGAGCGGGATCACGACGGCCGCGGCGATGACGATCCCGAGCATCACGACGCCCAGCACGACCCACAGGATCCACAGGTTCGACTTGCGCGGCTCGGTCGCCGCGGTGAACGCGCCGCCGTTGGCCTCCACCCCCGGATGCGTGCCGGGGTACGGGGTCTGCTGCGTAGCAGCTGCCGGGTACTCGGGCGAGGCTCCGACGGGCGGGATGCCGAAGCCCAGCGCCGTCGCGGCATCGACCTCCGCCGCCTCCCGCTCGGACTCGGCTTCGGCGGCGGCGACGATCTCGGCCTCGGTCGGCGCGACGTCGCCGTCGGCCGTCTCGGGGTCCGGCTCCGCGACGTGCTCCGTCCACTGCGCACCGTCCCACCAGCGCAGCGCACCGTGTCCGTCGTCGTACCAGCCGGGGGGTGTCGTCGCCATGCTGAAACCCTATCCCGGCGCCGTCGGCGCCGCCCGATCCGGACAGCGGGGGTGGGGGGGCGCGGGGCGCGGGCGCCCCCCCCCCCCCCGCGGCGCCGGGCCCCGGCCCCCCGGGGCCCCGGGGCGCCGCCCGCCCCCCCCGCCCGCGCCCCCCGCTCCTCTGTTCTCTGCGCGTTGGTGATCGCGCGCTGGAAGGCGT
>NZ_JBHJXQ010000003.1:461238-463609 GCF_042274785.1 Microbacterium sp. NPDC056003
GGTGGGATGCCTCGGGCCGAGGCATCCCACCCCCGCCTACTGGTGTCAGCGGCTGCTGAAAGCCGCGTCGAACGCCGCCTCGGGAGCGGCGAACGCGTTGCGCGTGACGAACTCGAGCGCCTCCGGGGCGCCGATGAGCCGGTCCATGCCGGCGTCCTCCCACTCGACCGAGATCGGACCGTCGTACCCGATCTGGTTGAGGGCGCGGAACGCGGCCTCCCAGGGCACGTCGCCTCGGCCGGTCGACACGAAGTCCCAGCCACGGCGCAGGTCTGCCCACGCGAGGTGCGATCCGAGCCGCCCGTTGCGGCCGTTGCCGAGGTTGAGCTTCACGTCCTTGCAGTCGACGTGGTAGATCCGGTCGGCGAACTCGAGGATGAAGTCGACAGGGTTGAGCTGCTGCCAGATGAAGTGCGACGGGTCCCAGTTGAGCCCGAACGCCTCGCGATGGCCGATCGCCTCGAGCGTGCGCACGGTCGTCCAGTAGTCGTAGGCGATCTCGGACGGATGCACCTCGTGCGCGAAACGCACGCCGACCTCGTCGAACACGTCGAGGATCGGGTTCCACCGGTCGGCGAAGTCCTGGTAGCCCGCGTCGACGGCCTCCTGCGAGACCGGCGGGAACATCGCCACGTACTTCCAGATCGACGACCCCGTGAACCCCACGACGGTCTTCACGCCCAGTTTCGCGGCGATGCGTGCGGTGTTCTTCATCTCCTCGGCCGCGCGCTGACGCACGCCCTCCGGATCGCCGTCGCCCCACACCCGGTCGGAGAGGATGTCGCGGTGGCGCTGGTCGATCGGGTCGTCGCACACCGCCTGACCCTTGAGGTGGTTCGAGATCGCCCAGACCTTGAGCCCGTTGCGCTCGAGGATGTCGAGGCGGGACTGCACGTAGGCGTCGTCATCCCATCGCCACGGGTCGAGGTGATCGCCCCAGCAGGCGATCTCGAGGCCGTCATAGCCCCACTCGCCGGCCAGCCGCGCGACCTCCTCGAAGGGAAGGTCGGCCCACTGGCCTGTGAACAAGGTGATCGGTCGCGACATTGCGGTTCCTCCGGTTCTCGGTGTTGGGGTTCAGTCGTCGGCGCGAACCCAGGTGCTCCCGGCCGCCGAGCTGCGCTCGACCGCGTCGAGCACGCGCTGGACGTGCAGTCCGTCGTCGAACGACGGCCGCGGCTGCGTTCCTTCGCCGATGGCGGTGACGAAGTCGTACACCTGGTGCGAGAAGCCGTGCTCGTAGCCGAGCATATGACCGGTCGGCCACCAGGGGGCGAGGTAGGGGTGATCGTGCTCGGTGACGAGGATGCGCTGGAATCCGAGACCGGTCTCGGGCAGCGTCGCGTCGTAGAACTCGAGCTCGTTGAGACGCTCGAGGTCGAAGGCGATCGCCCCCTTCGAGCCCGAGATCTCGATGCGCAGGGCGTTCTTGCGCCCCGTGCGGAAGCGGGTCGCCTCGAACGAGGCGAGCGCACCCGACTCCAGGCGGCCGGTGAACAGTGCGACGTCGTCGACCGTGACCGTGCCGCGCTCGGCCGAGGCCGTTCCCGACAGGCCGATCCCCTCGCCGAGCAGCGGGCGCTCCGAGACCAGCGTCTCGACGATGCCCGACACCGAGGTCACCCGTTGTCCGGTGATGTACTCGGTGAGGTCGATCGCGTGGGCGCCGATGTCGCCCAGAGCACCTGAACCGGCGAGGTCCTTGTCGAGGCGCCACGTCATCGGCCCCTCGGGATCCATGAGCCAGTCCTGCAGGTACTCCGCGCGCACCTGGCGGATCTCGCCGATGCGTCCGGCGGCGACGAGGTCGCGGGCGAACGTGGTCGCCGGAACCCGCCGGTAGGTGAAGCCGACCATCGAGCGGATGCCGCGGGCCGACGCAGCGGTGGCGGCCGCGGCCATCGCCTCGGCCTCGGCGACGGAGTTGGCGAGCGGCTTCTCGCACAGGACGTGCTTGCCGGCTTCCAGCGCCGCGATGGCGATCTCGGCGTGCGTGTTGCCCGGGGTCACCACGTCGACGACGTCGATGTCGTCGCGGGCGATGACCTCGCGCCAGTCGGTGGCTGACTCGGCCCAGCCCCATTTGCGGGCGGATGCCTCGACCGTGGCTGCATTGCGGCCCACGACGACGCTCATCTCGGGCTCGAGCGGAAGATCGAAGAAACGGGGGGCGACGCGCCAGCCCTGTGAGTGTGCGGCGCCCATGAAGCCGTGGCCGATCATGGCGATGCGGAGCGTCTCAGTCAACGCGGTGTCCTCTCTCGGGAGGTGAGGCGCGGGGGGGCCCCCCGGCGGCGGGGGCCCCCCGGCGGGGGGGGGGTTGGGTAACGGAACGCAGGGGGGTGTAAAACGAGGGCGGGGTCGTGGTGGG
>NZ_JBHJXQ010000003.1:463619-503826 GCF_042274785.1 Microbacterium sp. NPDC056003
TCCGACACCGGGGTCCCCTCCCTGGGGGGGGGGGGGGCGGGGCCCCCGCCGCCGGGGGGCCCCCCCGCGGATCGGTCGTCTTGCTTACTCGAACGAGAGGTCGATGAACTCGTCGACGTTGTCCTTCGTGACGACAGGCGCGTCGAGCACGATGCGGTTCGGCACGCTGGGGGTGATGATGTCGCCGAGCGTCTTCTGCTGGGCGATCAGGCGCGCGAGCGCGATGCCGTCGGCGGCCTGCGTCGACGGGTAGATGACCGTCGCCTTGAGCACCGTGTCGTCGGCTTCGATGGCCTCCATCGCCGAGCGGCTGCCGGCGCCGCCCATCATGAAGAACTCGTCACGGCCCGCGGCGTCGATCGCGGCGAGCACGCCGATGCCCTGGTCGTCGTCGTGGTTCCAGATGGCGTCGATCTGCGGGTTGGCCGAGAGCAGCTGCGACGCCGCGGCCTCACCGCCGGCCACCGTGAAGTCGGCCGCGACGCGGGCGTCGACCTGGAGACCGCAGTCCTCGAGGGCGTCGGCGAAGCCCTGCGAGCGGTCCTGGGTCAGGGGCAGCGAGTCGATGCCGGCGATCTCGGCGACGAAGCCTTCTCCGCCGAGCTGCTCGCAGATGTAGGTTCCGGCGCTGACGCCCATGCCGTAGTTGTCGCCGAGGATCGTGGTGCGTGCGGCGAACGGGCTCGAGAACTCGCGGTCGACGTTGATGACCGGGATGCCCGCCTCCATCGCTGCGATCGCCGCTTCGGTGAGCGCCGCACCGTCGGTGGGCAGCAGCACGATGGCGTCGACGCCGTCGTTGACGAAGGTCTCGACGGCGGCGATCTGCGCGATCGGGTCGTTGGTCCCCTCCGCCACCCGCAGCTCGACGTCGTCGAAGCTGTCGGCCGCGGCCTGCGCGCCCGAGTTGATGGCGCCGAGCCAGCCGTGGTCGGCGGCAGGCCCCGAGAAGCCGATGACGACGGTGTCGCCCGATTCGGCGTTCTCCTCGGTGGTGGTGCCCTGGTCGACGACGTTGTCCTCGTCGGCTCCGCCGCCCGTGCAGCCCGCGAGAAGACCGATGGCTGCCACGACCGCGGTGCCGGTCAGCACCAGCCGGGTGCGCGCCTTCAGGTGTGAGCGCATTGTTTCCTCCTTGAAATGTGATGCAGCTTCACCAGCGTGGGGCCGAGGGGGAAGCTGCCCGCACTCGAGGAGTCCACGCTGACGAATCACACCGTAGCAGAAGTGCGAACTCGATTGGCATCTTTTGTTTTTCGTACGGCAGAAGTGCGCGAAAGCCCTGTGATCAGCAGAAGATCGGCATACTCACCGCCGTGTCGATCTCCTCCGGCGGTCAGACGCTTTCCCATGCAGGTCTCGGCAACGAGCCGGTCGACGTGTTATGTTCTGCGAGTGATCAAAGTTGACCATGAATCGGCATTACTCGACGTCCGAGGCGTGACGAAGTCCTTCGCCGGTGTCCGCGCCCTCCGCGGGGTCGACCTCGAGGTCCGTCCGGGTGAGGTCCACTGCATCCTCGGCCAGAACGGCGCCGGCAAGTCGACCCTCATCAAGGTCCTGGCGGGTGTGCACCGGCCCGACGACGGCGAGATCTCGTGGCTCGGCGCTTCCGTCGAGATCCCGAATCCGGAGTCCGCGATCGAACTGGGCATCGCGACGATGTACCAGGAGCTCGATGTCGTCGACGGGCTCACGATCGCCGAGAACATCTTCCTGGGGCACGAGCTCGCGCGCGGGGGGTTCACGAAGCGCTCCGAGGCGGCGAAGCAGACCCGTGAGCTGCTCCGCCGACTCGGGCACCCGGGGCTCTCGCCGCACACTGAAGTGGGCAGCCTCAGCGCCGCCAACAAGCAGATCGTGAGCATGGCGCGCGCACTGTCGCACGACATCAAGCTCATCATCATGGACGAGCCGTCCGCCGTGCTCGACACCGAAGAGGTCAAGAACCTCTTCCATGTCGTCAAAGAGCTGACGTCCGAGGGCATCGCCGTGGTCTACATCACGCACCGGCTCGAAGAGATCCGCCAGATCGGCGACCGCATCACGGTGCTGAAGGACGGTCGCACCACCGCGGTCGGGCTGCCGGTCTCGGAGACCCCCACCTCCGAGCTCATCCGCCTGATGACGGGGCGCGAGATCGCCAACGTCTTCCCGCCCGCCGTCCCCGTGCCCGGCGACGCGCCGACGGTGCTCGACGTTCGGGGATTGGGCGTGACGGGCCTCTTCGACGACGTGTCCTTCACGGTGCGCGCCGGAGAGGTCGTCGGCCTGGCCGGGCTCGTCGGCTCGGGCCGTTCCGAGATCCTCGAGACGGTGTACGGCGCCCGCCGCGCCACGTCGGGCTCGGTCGCCGTGGGAGGCAAGACGCTCCGCCGCGGCTCGGTGGTGCACGCCGTCCGCGCCGGCGTCGGACTCTCCCCCGAGGAGCGCAAGAGCCAGGGACTGGTGCTCGACGAGCCGATCTTCGTGAACGTCACGCTCTCGTCGATGTCGCGCTTCGCCAAGGCCGGCTTCCTCGACGAGCGCAGCGAGCGCAGGATCACGCGCGAGCAGATCGACGCGCTGGAGCTGCGGCCCGCCGACCCCGACCGCCCGGCGATGACTCTGTCGGGCGGCAATCAGCAGAAGATCCTGCTCGCCCGCTGGCTTGTGCACGGCACCCGCGTGCTGCTGCTCGACGAGCCCACCCGCGGCGTCGACGTCGGTGCCCGGGCCGAGATCTACACCCTCATCCGGCGCCTCGCCGCAGCCGGCAACGCCGTGGTGATCGTCTCCAGCGAGATCGAGGAGGTGCTCGGCCTCGCCGACACCGTCCTGGTGATCGCCGAGGGCCGCGTGCTCCAGACCCTTCCCGCCTCCCAGATCGACGAGCACGGTGTGCTCGATCTCGTTATGAAAGGAACCGCCGCGTGAGCGAGTCCGCAGAACTCAATGGGGCTCCGCCCCGCACCCCCGGCGCACACGCACGGCCGCTCGGCACCGACGCCGTGCCGACGTCGAGCGAGGCACCGCCCCCTGCCGGAGCACCCGAGAAGTCCGACAAGTCGGCCCTCCAGCGCCTCCTGTCCGGCTCCGTGGGCCGCAACCTCGGCCTCGTCGCCGCCCTTCTGGTGCTCATCATCGTCGGCGCCGTCACCGCGCCCGACACCTTCCTGACGGTGAGCAACACGCTGACGATCCTGCGCCAGGCGTCCATCATCGGCGTCGTCAGCATCGGCATGACGCTGGTGATCATCTCGGGCGGCATCGACCTGTCGGTCGGGTCGGTGATCGGCCTCGCGTCCGTCGTGGCGACCCTCGCCGCCGTGCAGGACCTCGCCGATCAGATCCACTGGGTGCTGATGATCCTGCTCGCGCTGCTGGTCGGCCTGGGCGCGGGTCTCATCAACGGAATCATCATCGCCTACGGCAAGGTGGTCGCCTTCATGGCGACCCTCGCGATGCTGGTGGCGGCACGCGGTCTCGCCGAGATCCTCGCCGAGCGGCGCACGCTGCAGGTCGGCGACCGCGACCTCATCAACTTCCTCAACGCCGACCTCATCGGCGTCGACATGCTGATCTGGATCTTCGCGATCGTGGCCGCTCTCGGCTGGGTCATCCTCAACCGCACCACGTTCGGCCGTCGCACCGTCGCCATCGGTGGCAACCGCGAGGCCGCGCGCCTCGCGGGCATCAACGTCAAGCGGCACACCATGTGGCTGTACGCCATCGCGGGCCTGTGCGCCGGCATCGCCGCCGTGATGTACCTCGGGCGCACCACCGCCGGCACCTCGACGCACGGCACACTCCTCGAGCTCGACGCCATCGCAGCCGTCGTCGTCGGCGGCACCCTCCTCGTGGGCGGACGAGGAACCATCACCGGCACCGTCTTCGGCGTGCTCATCTTCGCGACACTGACGAACGTGTTCGTGCAGAACAACCTGAACTCGTCTGCGCAGGCCGTCGTGAAGGGCATCATCATCGTCGTCGCCGTGCTGCTGCAGCAGCGGTTCGCGAAGCCGACCGGACGAGCCACCTGAGCGGATGCCGCGGCCCGGCGCCGTCCACTTCGGACGATTGCGTCGCGCCGGGCCGCGGCATCCCGGTGAAAGTCATCGGACTTCGGCGCCTTCTCGGCCGCCGATAAACTGAAATGTGGCGAAAATGAGCATCGAAACGGCCTCAAACGTATCGGGGGTCAGTCAGCTCTTCCAGCTTCTGCGCGATGGGGTCCCTCGCACGCGTGCCGAGCTGGCGAAGTCGACCGGTCTCGCTCGCTCGACCATCGCAGCGCGCGTCGACGAGCTCATGCGGATGGGCCTCATCACACCAATCGCCGAGTCGGTGTCGACCGGCGGTCGGCCGCCCTCGCAGTTCGCTCTGAACCCCAGCGCCCGTCTCGTGCTCGCCGCCGACATCGGCGCCTCGCACGCCACGCTCGCGGTGACCGACCTCGCGGGCAGTATCGTCGCCGAGCACGGCGAGCCCCTCGACGTCTCGCTCGGCCCGGTGCCGGTGCTCACGTGGCTCGTCGACAACGCCGTGGCGCTGCTCGAGCGCATCGGCCGCTCCACCGACGACGTCGCCGCCATCGGCGTCGGCATTCCCGGGCCGGTCGAGCACTCGACCGGCCAGCCGGTGAACCCGCCCATCATGCCGGGCTGGGACCGCTTCGACGTGCCCGGCTGGGTGCAGCAGCACCTCGATGTTCCCGTCCTCGTCGACAACGACGTGAACATCATGGCGCTCGGTGAGCGCGCAGCCGCCTACCCCGGGGTCGAGCATCTCATGTTCGTGAAGGTCGCAACCGGAATCGGCGCGGGCCTGATCTCAGGCGGCGCGCTGCAGCGCGGGGCCCAGGGCATCGCGGGCGATATCGGGCACGTGCGCGTGGCCCGAGGCGCCGGCGTGCCGTGCCACTGCGGCAACCAGGGCTGCCTCGAGGCGCTGGCCTCCGGCCCCGCGATCGCCCGGGCCCTGCGCGCGCAGGGCGTGCCCGCCGAGAACGGCAACGACGTCATCGACCTGGTCAAGCGCGGCAACATCGACGCCATCCAGGCCGTGCGCCAGGCCGGCCGCGACATCGGCGAGGTGCTGACGACCTGCGTGAGCCTCGTGAATCCGTCGGTGATCGCGATCGGCGGGTCGATGGCCCGCGTCGGCGAGCACCTCATCGCCGGCGTGCGCGAGGTCGTCTACACGCGGTCGATCCCCCTTGCGACCGAGCACCTCTCGATCGTGCAGTCCGTGGCCGCTCAGAACGCGGGCGTGCTCGGGGCGAGCGTGCTCGCGATCGAGCACGCGCTCTCGCCCGAGACCCTCAGCTCGCTGGTCTCCGCCTAGCAGGCGGAGACGTATCGACGACTGCCTCGTCGGCGTCGCCGCGTGACGCCTCGTCGGGCAGCTCGGTCACGGGGATCACCACGACGTCCTGCATCTTCCAGTCGAGGTCGGCGAGAGCGCTGCGCGCCGCCTCGATGTGAGCGAGCGAGACCTTCGCCCGGTTCGGGACCACGAACGCCTCGACGTGGAACACCTGGCCCATGTCGCGGATGCGCACCGCCGCCTCGCGCACCCACGGCTGGGTCTCCAGTGCCGCCACGATGCGGCCGTGGAGCGGATGCCGCCCCTCGTCGTCGTGCGTACGTGCCCGCTGATCGATGAGGTCGAGCACGGCGGACTTGGAGTTCCGCCAGCCGTCGTGCACGATGCCGACCGAGATGAACAGTGCGGCCACGCCGTCGAGCCACCAGAGTCCGATCCCGATGCCGAGCACACCGACGATCGCGGCGACCGTCGTCGTCCAGTCGGCCTTCGCCATGTCGGCATCGGTGTAGAGCACCTTGTTGTGGAGGACCGGAGCGAGCTCGGCCTTCGCCGGGCCGTAGATGAAGGGCCCGACGGTGATGAGCGCCATCGCGCCCACCATGAACCACCCGAGCCACACCGTCTGGCCGAACACCTGGACGGTGCCGATCGCGGGGTGCTCCTGCCGGAGGAGGCCGAGGACCGCCTCGACGGCGAGATTGCCGCCGACGGCCAGGAGGGCGACGCCGGCGACCAGGTGCCCGACGCCCATCGCGCGGTGCAGGCCGTACGGATACTTGCGGGTCGGCCGTCGCCGGATGACGAGGAGCGCGACGAGGAACGAGATCTGCGGGATGAGCGACAGCATGTCTTCGATCCACGCGGTCTTCATCGCCTGAGATCCGCTGACGACGAGCGCGATGATCGCGATCGTGACGATCGTGTAGCCGATCGTGAACCACTCCCAGCGAATGGCCTTGCGCAGCGCCTCCTGCTGCTCGGCAGGAAGATCGGTGCGGCCCATCGACTTCATCGCGACACCTTCCCGTCGAGGTAGGTCTCCAGGGCCGCCTGCAGTCCGTTCTCGCCGAGCGGCAGCAGCACGGCGACGTCGGCGCCACCGGAACCGGGGATGCCCGGATACCCGCGGGTCACCGACACGCGGTCCGTCCACGGCGTCGCGGCGGTGATGCCTCCGATCGCGAGATCCAGGGATCCTTCCTCCAGATCGGCGACGAGGTCCTCCTCGCTGTCCACTGACCACTCCACGGTCGCATCGTGCTCGCGTGCGAAGCCCTCGATGAGGTCGGCGAGCGCCCCGTCGACGTCGGTGCCGTCCACGACGACGAGGTCTCCGCTCGGGGAGGCGCCGACACGCAGTTCGCCGCCGGTGATGCGCTCGAGCGTGCCATCGGGGTCGCTCGGGATCTCCAGCCCGCACCCCGTGAGCGTCGTGACACTCGCGGCGAGGGAAACCGCGAGCGCAGCCCGTGCCGCTCGCGAGAGGCCCGCCGCCGTGCGACGAGCCTCTCGAGAGCGGCGGCCGATCACAGCGGCTTGCCCCCGGTGACCGGGAGCACGGCTCCCGACACGTACGACGCGGCCTCGGAGGCGAGGTAGACGTAGGCGCCGGCGAGTTCGGCGGGCTGGCCCGGCCGGCCGAGCGGCGTATCGGTGCCGAAGGTGGCGATGCGCTCGGCGTCCCATCCCGTCGCAGGAATCAGGGGGGTCCAGATCGGACCGGGCGCCACCGCGTTCACGCGGATGCCCTTCTCACCGAGCTCCTCGGCGAGCGCCTTCACGAAGGCGACCTGAGCTGCTTTGGTCATCGCGTAATCGATGAGCCCCGGCGAGGGGTTGAACGCCTGCACCGACGACGTCACGATGATCGAGCTGCCCGCCGTCAGCTGCGGCACGGCCTGACGAGCGGTGTAGAGCATCCCGTACAGGTTGGTGCGGAAGACGCGGTCGAACTCCGCGGACTCGAGCGTCTCGAGGCCGTCGCGATCCTTCTGGTATGCCGCGTTGAGCACCACGATGTCCAGCCCGCCGAGCGCCTTCACCGCATCATCGACGATCGACGTCGCGAAGCCCTCGTCGCGGATGTCGCCGGCGAAAGCGGCGCCGGTGCGCCCGGCATCCTTCACGAGTGCGATCGTCGTGTCGGCGTCCTCCTGCTCCTCCGGCATGTGGACGATCGCCACGTCGGCCCCTTCGCGCGCGAACGCGATCGCGACGGCCCGCCCGATGCCCGAATCACCGCCGGTGATGAGCGCCTTCCGACCCTTCAGACGACCGGCGCCGACATAGGAGTCCTCGCCGTGGTCGGGTTCGGGGCGCGTCTCGTCGGTGAGGCCCGGCTGCTCCTGCGCCTGGGCGGGGAAGCCGCCCTCCGGGTGCTTGTCGCGCGGGTCGGTCTGGGTGTCGGTGTTCGTATCGGTCATCGCTGCGGTCCTTTCCATGACATCGACGGTAGGAACCGTCCGCGTGCGCGGGGAGGGGCTTGACGGACCACGAGATATGACCGAGTGGATGACGCGGCCGCAGCATCCGCTCCATTGCCGGGACCGCGCCTCCACTCGGGTCACGTCGTCGAAGGCGGGGGCTCCGTCGAGAAGCGCGTCAGCTTGTGGGTGCCGTCGCACCACGGCTTGATCGCCGAGGCTCCGCACCTGCACAGGGCGACCGTGCGCCGGGGATTGCGCAGCGGTTCACCGTCGTCGCCGAGGATCTCGACGTCGCCGCGCACCAGCAGCGGCCCGTTCGCGCAGGCGGTGATGACCGGCGTCCGCCCGGTCACGACGCGAACCCCTCCTCGGCCCGCAGCGACGACCGGCCGGCTTCGAAGGCCGTGCGCAGGTGCTCGGCCCCGAGGTCGTCGAGCGCCAGGCACGCGGCGGCGCCGAACATGATGTCGGGCACCAGCTCGGGACGCTGCTCGCCCAGTGCACCCGCGAGGTCGTGCGCGGCGATCTGCTCGTGCACCGCGTCCGCCTCGACGTGCTCGTCGAAGTAGTCCGTCACCGCGGAGTCGAAGCCCAGCCGCCGGAAGGCGTCGCCGTACGACCGGTTCGGCAGCGACGACGTCATCTCGAACGCCGCCAGGTGGCCCACGATCGCGCCGACCAGGCGGCGGTTGAGCCCGAACATCGACATGGCGTTCTGCGCCGCGAAGGTCACCGCCGGCACCACGTCGGCATAGGCACCGTACGTGGACTCCAGCCCGGCCCCGCGCATCGTGCGGGCGAAGATCTCGGCGTGAACCCGCTCGGGGCGGCCCCCGCCGTACTCGTCGGACTGGATCTCGACCAGCGCGGCCTTCGGGCGGCCGGTCAGGCGCGGAATGGCCCACGAGTGCGGGTCGGCCTCGCGGAGCGTGTAGATGCTGCGGTGGATCAGGAACTCGCGCGCCTGCTCGAGCGTCGCCTCCTTGGCGAGGAAGCGGGACAGAGAGGGTCCCGGTGACGGCGCCGTCAGGTCGAACAAGGCCTGCGCGATCGCGGATGCCTTCGGTTCAGGGCTGTCGGGGACGTCGACGCGACGGCGCAGCGCCGCCTCGAAAGCCGACTCCAGGATGCCGCGCGCCTCGATCAGCGCAGGATGCCACTCCCAGCCGGCGTCGATCCACTCGAGCGACCCGTACGAGCTCGCGTACAGCAGGAACAGCGTGAACTGGATGTCCTCGTCGGTCGTGACGTCGTCGCTGGAGAGCACCGCCGCACGGCACGCACCCACCATCGCGTCGCGGCGGTGCGCGAAGTCGTCGTGCATGAGGATCGCGAGCGTCGTCGCGCTGAGCGGACCGCGCGGGCCGAATGCGTGAAGGGCTGTGGATTCGATGTCGGCGATCGTCATGGGTCCTCCTGATGGCGCGACCGCGGGCTGCCGCGGCGATCGCTTCGACTCTCTCAGGCGAGACCCGCGAACCGGAGGGGTTGACGCCGCGCCGCGGTCAGGCTAGATCCGCTCGGCGGTGCGGTCGCGGCATCCGATCCGTCTGCGAACCCGCCGCTCGCCGCACGATCAGCCGGGCCCAGCGCAGCGGCGGGAAGTCGCGCGGCCAGTGCACGAGCACTGACCGGAACCCTCGCGTGAGGCGCACGCCGAACGAGCCGACGTCGTCGCCGAACGGGCGCATCGACATGCGCATGCCCAAGCCCCGGCGGTAGCGGATGACGTGCCGCTCGCCGACGTGGAAGGCGAGGTCGAGGTCGTCGTGAACCTCGGCATCGTGCCGGTGCACGTGGGCCCGGACGTCGTGCCACACTCGACGCCGCATCGCGAGGTTCGATCCGAACAGCGGCAGGTGCCCGAGCGCCGGTGCGCTGGCCGCGACGTACGCCCCGAGGTAGACGGCGGCCAGCGGTGTCCGCAGCCACCGCGGCCCGTCCGCGAACGTCGCGCCTCCGGTGATCGCGCCGACGTCGGGCGCGTCCGCGAAGGCGGCGACGACCCGCTCGACCCACTCGGGCTGCGGAAGGCAGTCGGCGTCGAGCCGCAGCACGAGGTCTCCCGTGGCGGCGTCGTACCCGGCCGAGGAGGCCGCGGGAATGCCCGGCTCTGCGCACGGGACGATCCGCGCCCCGGCGGCGCGGGCCACTCGAGCGGTGCCGTCGGACGAGCCGTTGTCGACGACGATGACTTCGTGGGCCTGGAGGCTCTGGGCGGCCAGCGCGGCCAGGCAGGAGGCGAGCCGCTCGGCATCGTTCTTCGCCGGGATGACGACCGAGACTCTGACGGCTGTCCTGGCGGGAGCGCTCACTGCAGCTCCCGGGTCAGGCGAGCGCTCGCAGGCGCTCGAGCAAGGGCTCGGCGATCTCGGTCACGAAGCGCTCCTGCTGCTCGTCGCCGATCTGGACGACGGCGATGTCGGTGAACCCCGCGTCGATGAACGGCCGCACGCTCTCGGTGAGCTCATCGAGGTCGGGCCCGCACGCGATCGCCTCGGCGACGTCGTCGGTCCGCACGAACTGGCTCGCGGCAGCGAAGCCCGCGGGCGTCGGAAGGTCGGCGTTGACCTGCCACCCGCCGCCGAACCAGCGGAACTGGTCGTGCGCCCGCTCGACCGCCGTCTCCAGGTCGGGGTCCCAGGAGATCGGCACCTGGCCGATCTTGCGCGACGGGCCCGGGTGCGCGGCATCCCATCCCGCCACCAGGTCCTTCTCGGGCGTCACCGCGATCATGTGGTCGGCCAGCGGAGCGAAGCGCTCGATCGAGTCGCCGCCCGAGACCGCGATGCCGATCGGCACGCCGTCCTCAGGCGCGTCCCACACGCGAGCCGAGTCGACCCGGAAGTACTCGCCGTCGAAGGTCACGAGCTCGCCCGAGTGCAGCTCGCGGATGATCTCCACCGCCTCCTCGAGCATGCTCTGGCGTGTGTCGACGCCCGGCCAGCCCTCGCCGACGACGTGCTCGTTGAGGCTCTCGCCCGAGCCCAGGCCGAGCATGAACCGCCCCTCCGAAAGCAGCTGCATCGTCGCGGACTTCTGCGCCACGACCGCCGGGTGGTACCGCATCGTCGGGCACGTGACGTAGGTCATGAGCTCGACCCGCGAGGTGGCCTGCGCGACGGCGCCGAGCACGCTCCACGCGTACGGCGAGTGACCCTGTGTGGTGAGCCAGGGCGAGTAGTGGTCGCTCGACACCTCGAAGTCGAAACCGGCCTCCTCGGCCGCCTGGGCGTAGCGCACGAGCTCCCTCGGCCCGCTCTGCTCGGTCATCAGGGTGTAGCCGAATCGCACCATGCTCGTCGCCGCTCCTCATTCGTCTCGGCCGCGACGCGACTGCGCGCGGCCATGTGACGAGCCTGCGCGACGCCCTGTGACGGGCGCGACGGGGTTGACAGCGCGCGGCACCGGCGTCTATCCGGGCGGTGTTCGCCTCGCGGGGCGAGTGGGACGTGGGTCTCG
Organism: Microbacterium sp. NPDC056003; assembly: GCF_042274785.1. Lineage (NCBI taxonomy): Bacteria > Bacillati > Actinomycetota > Actinomycetes > Micrococcales > Microbacteriaceae > Microbacterium > Microbacterium sp. NPDC056003. Next base: position 474,818 of record NZ_JBHJXQ010000003.1, read on the forward strand.
CGCGGCCGCGGTCAGGCCACGAGGTCATCGACGAGGGCGACCTTCGCGTACCCCGCGGCGAGCGCCGCCATGAACGCCGCGTGCACGTCGCCGCCGCCGATGCGGGTGCCGCCGAACGCGAGATCGGGCGCGGCGCACGCGTCCGCGGCGACGGTCACGGCGAAGCCGAGGTCGGACGCCGCGCGCACCGTCGCGTCGACGCACATGCTGCTCTGCATGCCGATGACGAGGACCTCGGATGCGGCAGCCCCGCGCAGCAGGTCGTTCAGCGGCGTCTCGAGGAAGGCGTTCGGATGCGCCTTCGGCACGACGGTCTCGCCGGCCAGTGGCGCGACGCGCGAGTCGATCTCGCCGCCGGGGGTGCCGGGTACGAGCATCCCGGCTCCCGGCTCCCGGCTCTCGTGCCGCACATGGATCACCGGCGCTCCTGCCGCGCGCTGATCGGCCAGCAGCACCGCGGCGCGCTCGGCGGCGGCATCCGCTCCCACCAGCGGGTACGCGCCGCCCGGGAAGTAGTCCCGCTGGATATCCACGATCACGAGGATCCGAGTCATGGGGCGCCTTCCGGAGCGTACGGTGCAGTGGCGGTCGCGCCGGACGAGGTGAGCGCCCCGGACGGCAGGTCGAGCATCGCCTCGACCGAGCGCAGCAGCAGACGCACGCGCTCCGAGGCATCCTGCCACGCCACGAGAGAATGCGCGTTGAGGCCGTCGACCATGCCGAGCGTCTGGGCAGCGATCGCGTCCGGGTCGTCGCAGCGGAACTCCCCCGCGGTCCGGCCCCGCTCGAGGACGCCGCCGAGGAAGCGACGCCACGCGTCCATCTGCTCGCGCACGCGCTCGGCGAGCAGATCGTTGCGCCGGCCGAGCGACCAGCTCTGCACCCAGATCAGCGTCACCTCGCCCCTGCCGTCGTCGAGCAGGCTCGCCAGCACCGCGGACAGCGCATCGGCCGCGGAGCGGTGGTTTCCGGCGAGCGCGATCACCTCGGCGAGTTCGTCGCCGACGATGGCCGAGAACGTGTCGGCGACGAGTTCGTCCATACTCGGCACGTAGTGCGCGACGAGTGCGGGGGCGACGCCCACTCCGGTCGCCACCGCCCGCAGCGTCACGGCGCCGAGACCCGATTCGAGCGCGATGGCGCGGGCGGCGTCGGCGATCTGGGCGACGCGCTCGGCTGCGGATCTTCGGGTGGGTGTTGACGGCATCAGGGACGATTCTGTACCGTGATCCCGAATTGATCAAGTGATCAATAACCCGGGAGGACGACTCATGGCCTGGCGGATGCCCTCCGAGACGACACCGCACGAGCGCACGTGGATGGCCTTCCCCCGCGAAGGGCAGACACTTGGCGCCTCCCCTGCCGAGCAGGAGGAGTGCTACGCCGCGTGGACGGCGGCCGCGCATGCCATCGCCGAGTTCGAGCCGGTGACGATGGTCGTCGATCCGTCCGAGATCGACCGCGCCCGGCGCATGCTGTCGAGCGGGATCGAGGTCGTCGAGGCACCGCTCGACGAGTTCTGGATGCGCGACTTCGGCCCCACCTTCGTCGTGGATGACGAGCGACCTGGCGTGCTCGGCGCGGTGGACTGGATCTTCAACGGCTGGGGCGCACCCGAGTGGGCGGAGTGGGGGCTCTCCGCCCAGATCGGGCGGTTCGTGACCGATCTCGTCGGTGCCGAGCTCATCAGCTCGGTGCTCGTGAACGAAGGCGGCGGCATCCACGTCGACGGCGAGGGCACGGTGCTGCTGACCGAGACCGTGCAACTCGATCCTCGTCGCAATCCCTACGCAGACCGCGCCCGGGTCGAGGCCGAACTGGCCCGCACGATCGGCACCTCCCACGCCATCTGGCTGCCACGCGGCCTCACCCGCGATTACGACGACTTCGGCACGAACGGCCACGTCGACATCGTCGCGACCATCCCGTCCCCGGGGCGAGTCCTGCTGCACCATCAGGGCGACCCGGGGCACCCGGACCACGCCGTCACGCGAGACCTGCGCGCGCTGTTCGAGAACGAGACCGACGCGGCCGGCCGCCGGTGGGACGTCGTCGACGTCCCCGCTCCGGCGACGCTCCGCGATCACGAGGGCTTCGTCGACTGGAGCTACATCAACCACCTCGTCGTGAACGGCGGCGTCATCGCGTGCGGATTCGGCGAGGAGGAAGCGGATGCCGCGGCCCGCAGCATCCTGTCGGAGGCGTACCCGGGACGCAGGGTGGTGAGCGTCGACGCGCGGCCGATCTTCGCCCGTGGCGGCGGCATCCACTGCATCACCCAGCAGCAGCCGGCGGTCGTGTGATGTTCGACGTCGTCGAGGCCACCATCGCCGAACTGCGGGCGGCGCTCGAGAGCGGCCAGGTCACCAGCGTCGACCTCGTCGGCGCCTACCTCGCGCGCATCGACGCGTATGACGGCGGCGACACGGAAACAGCGCTGAACGCCGTGGTCGTGCGCAACCCCGACGCACCGGCCGAGGCCCAGGCGGCCGATGCCCGCCGGGCCGCGGGCGAGACCCTCGGGCCGCTCGACGGCATCCCCTACACCGCCAAGGACAGCTACCTCGTGGCCGGGCTCACCGCCGCCGCCGGCAGCCCCGCGTTCGCCCACCTCGTCGCTCAGCGCGACGCGTTCACCATCGAGCGCCTGCGCGCGGCCGGCGCGGTCTGCCTCGGCCTGACCAACATGCCGCCCATGGCCAACGGCGGCATGCAGCGGGGGCTCTACGGCCGCGCCGAGAGCCCCTACAACGCGGACTACCTGACGGCGCCCTTCGCGTCGGGCTCCTCCAACGGCTCGGGCACCGCGACCGCGGCGAGCTTCGCGGCGTTCGGGCTGGGTGAGGAGACCTGGTCGAGCGGCCGCGGGCCGGCCTCGAACAACGCCCTGTGCGCCTACACGCCGTCGCGCGGTGTGATCTCGGTGCGCGGCAACTGGCCGCTGGTGCCGACGATGGACGTCGTCGTGCCGCACACGCGCACGATGGGCGACCTGCTCGACGTGCTCGACGTCGTCGTCGCCGACGATCCCGAGACGCGCGGCGACTTCTGGCGCGCACAGCCGTGGATCCCGCTGCCGGCCGCGTCGGACGTCCGGCCGCACTCCTACGCCGCGCTCGGCCGCATCGCCGCCGAGCCCCGCGACGTGCTCGACGGATGCCGCATCGGCATCCCGCGGATGTACATCAACGCCGACCACGCCGCGGGAACCGCCGACTCTCCCGGCATCGGCGGCCCCACCGGCACCCGCATCGAGACGCGTCCGTCGGTCATCGCCCTGTGGGAGGCCGCGCGCCGCGACCTCGAAGCGCATGGCGCGACCGTCGTCGAGGTCGACTTCCCCGTCGTGTCGAACTACGAGGGCGACCGCCCGGGCGCCCCCACCGTCCGCACCCGCGGCTACGTCACGCCTTCCTATCTGCAGCGCGAGATCGTCGACCTGTCGGCGTGGGCGTGGGACGACTTCCTCGACGCGAACGGCGACCCCCGCCTCTCGTCGCTGGCCGACGTCGACGGAGCACAGATCTTCCCCCACCCCGACGGCGCCCTGCCCGACCGCTACACCGGCTTCGACGACGACATCGCCGAGTACCCGGCGCAGGTGCGCGACCACCCGGTGTCGTCGATGACCGACATCCCCGAACTGGAGGCGGGCCTCCATGGCCTGGAGCGCACGCGCAAGGTCGACCTGGAGGACTGGATGGACGCCCTCGGGCTCGACGCCGTCGTGTTCCCCGCGGTCGCCGACGTCGGCCCGGCCGACATGGACGTCAATCCGGCTTCGGCCGACCTCGGCTGGCGCAACGGCGTCTGGATCGCCAACGGCAACCTCGCGATGCGCCATCTCGGCATCCCCTCGGTCACGGTGCCGATGGGACTCATGGACGACATCGGGATGCCGGTGGGCCTCACCTTCTGCGGACGCGCCTACTCCGACTCGGCGCTGCTGCAGCTGGCAGCCGCGTTCGAGGCCACCGCACACCGCCGCACCGAGCCCCCGCGCACGCCTCGCTTGACGTCGGACTGAGGCCCTTCCCCCACGCACGCACAGACCGCCCTACGCTGGCACTGTTCGAGCGGGCGAGGTGTCCGTACGGGCGATGCACGGCCGGTACTCGCAGACAGGCAGGATGCGCATGAACACCGAATCGAATGTCCGCACCGAGGCTGCGGCATCCCGCGCCTCCTGGGCACCGCTCGTGGGACTGTTCCTCGCGCAAGTGCTGATGTCGTACAACGTCTCGGCGCTGCCGGTGTCGCTGGGCGGGATGGTCGAGACCTTCGGCGTGCCGCCCACCGACGTCAGCACCGCCATCGTGACGTACGGCCTCGTCGTGGCGGCCCTCGTCATGGTCGGCGCGAAAATCGGCCAGCGGGTGGGGTGGGTGATCGTCTTCCGCGTCGTGGTGGCCGTCTTCGCCGCCTCGGCGGTGCTCATGATCCTCGCGCCCTCGGTGGGCTACGTGATCACCGCGCAGGCGCTGGCCGGAGCATCCGCCGCCATCATCGTCCCCTCGCTCGTCGCCCTCATCGCCGAGAACTATCACGGCCGCCAGCAGGAGACCGCGATCGGCTCACTCGGCTCGGCACGCGCACTCGCCGGCGTCAGCGCCTTCCTCATCGGCGGCACCTTGGCCACCCTCGTCGGCTGGCGGCAGGTGTTCGTCGTGGTGCTGGTGCTGGCCGTCGCGGTGTTCGTGCTGAGCTTCCGGCTGCGGGGCGCGCCCGGCAACAAGGTCGTGAAGATCGACGCCGTCGCCGCGGTGCTGATCGGACTCGGCATCGTCGCGCTCACGCTGGGTGTCAACAACCTCAACAGCTGGGGCATCCTGTCGGCGCGCGACGCGGCGCCCTTCGAGATCCTCGGGCTGTCGCCGGCGCCCCTGCTCATCGTGATCGGCGTCGTGCTGGTGCAGCTGTTCTTCCTGTGGACCCGGCGCCGCACGCGCGCCGGCAAAGTGCCGCTCGTGAGCCTCTCGGTGTTCGGCTCGTCGCGTGAGCGGGCGGCGGTCTACGCGATGTTCATCGTCGTCGGGCTCGAGGCGGCGCTGAACTTCACGATCCCGCTCTACATCCAGATCGTGCAGGGGCGCACCCCGTTCGACACGTCGCTGGCGATGCTGCCGTTCAACCTCACGGTCTTCTTCGCAGCAATGGTGGTCGTCCGCTTCTACCGGCGGTTCCCGCCGCGCACGATCGGCATGTTCGCCTTCGGCTTGACCACGATCGCGCTCGTGTGGCTGGCGTTCGTCGTCACCAACAACTGGGAGACACTGCCCACCATCCTGGGCCTCTTCGTGTTCGGCGTGGGTCAGGGCGCCCTGGTGACGCTGGTCTTCAACGTGCTGGTGACAGCGTCGCCGAAGACCCTCGCCGGCGACGTCGGATCCGTGCGCGGCACGACGCAGAACCTGGCCTCGGCGGTCGGCACGGCCGTGGCCGGCGCGCTGCTCGTGGGCATCCTGAGCTTCAACGTGCTCTCATCGCTCGCCGACCACCCCGAGCTCTCCCCCGAGCTCGTGTCGCAGATCGACCTCGACAGCGTCAACTTCGTCAGCAACGACCGCCTGAAGACCGTCCTGGAGGAGCAGACGGATGCCTCGGAGTCTCAGGTCGACGCGGCAGTCGCCCTCAACGAAGAGGCCCGTCTCAGCGCACTCAAGCTCGGGCTGCTGCTGCTCGCCGGGGTCAGCGCCATCGCCATCGTGCCCGCGAGCCGGCTGCCGCGCTTCCGTCCGGGCGAGATCCCCGAGTCCGTCGCCACCGGCGACGCCACCCTCCCGGCGTCGCCCGCTCCGGAGGACTGACCGCCACGTCGTCGCGCTCCGGCATCCGCACGGGGTGCAGTATTCAGTGTTGCTATCTAGTAGTACCTAGTGTTACCGTCTAGTGGTACTCAGCAACGCTGAGTAGATGGAGGCGATGCGCGATGGGCAATCAGATGACGGAGCTGCTCAAGGGCACGCTGGAGGGCATCGTGCTCGCCACGCTGTCGGTCCGGCCGGCGTACGGCTACGAGATCACGGCCCGCCTGCGCGACGAGGGGTTCTCGGATCTCGTCGAGGGAACCGTGTACGCCCTCCTCGTGCGCATCGAGCAGCGCGGTCTCGTCGATGTCGAGAAGGTGCCGTCCGAGAAGGGCCCACCGCGCAAGGTCTACTCGCTCAACGCGCAGGGCCGCGAGCAGCTCGCCGAGTTCTGGAGGACCTGGAGCTTCCTCGCAGAGCGCATCGAACAGCTCCACCGAAGCACAGACCCCGATCAGGCAGTTCAGACCGAAGGAGAACGGTGACATGGCCGCGAAGTGGATCGAATTCTTGACCGGCTCACTCGAGCAGAAGAAGCAGTACAGACAGGACAAGGCGCGCATCGACGGGCTTCCCGAGCCCTACGCCACCGCGGCGAAGGCGATGCACCGGTACCTCATGTACTACGGCGGTGTCACCGACGGCGACACCATGACCCAGATGTTCACCGACCTGGCCGACCTCTGGGAGCGTGCCGCAGTCGACGGCACACCGGTGGGCGACATCGTCGGCGACGACCCCGTCGAGTTCGCCGAGACCTTCGCCCAGGCCTACGCCGGCACCCGCTGGATCGACAAGGAGCGCGCACGCCTCACGAAGGCGATGGATGACGCACGACGAGAGGACGGGGAGCAATGAACACCTCTGCCGCGATCAAGGTCGAGGGGCTCGAGAAGTCCTTCGCCGACCTCGACGTGCTCACCGGCGTCGACTTCGACGTCGCCGAGGGGAGCATCTTCGCCCTCCTGGGCTCGAACGGCGCGGGCAAGACCACGGTCGTCCGCATCCTGTCGACCCTGCTGAAGGGCGATGCGGGCACCGCCACCGTGCACGGTCACGACGTCGTCGCCGAGGCCGCGCGGGTGCGCGAGTCGATCAGCCTCACCGGGCAGTTCGCCGCCGTCGACGAAGTGCTCACCGGCCGTGAGAACCTCGTGCTCGTGGCGCAGCTGCGGCACATCGCCGACGCCGGCGGGGTCGCCGATGCGCTGCTCGCCCGGTTCTCACTGACCGACGCCGGCGGGCGCCGGGCGGGCACGTACTCGGGCGGCATGCGGCGCCGCCTCGACATCGCCATGAGTCTCATCGGCGACCCGCCGATCGTGTTCCTCGACGAGCCCACGACGGGCCTCGATCCGCAGGCGCGCATCGAGGTGTGGGACGCCGTCAAGGAACTCGCCGCGAACGGCACGACGGTCCTCCTCACGACGCAGTACCTCGACGAGGCCGAGCAGCTGGCTGATCGCATCGCGATCCTTCATCAGGGCCGCATCATCGCGAACGGCACGCTCGCCGAGCTGAAGCAGCTGCTGCCCCCCACCACCGTGGAGTACGTCGAGAAGCAGCCGACGCTCGAGGAGGTCTTCCTCGCGATCATCGGCGAAGACGGAGCCCCCGCCGCCGGCGAGGCCGCGGCGGCGGAGAAGGGAGAACCGCGATGACCTCGCACTTCGTCGGCGACACCGCCGTCCTCACCGGGCGGTCGCTGCGCCACATCCTCCGCAGTCCCGACACCATCATCACGACGGCGGTCACCCCGGTGGCCATCATGCTCCTGTTCGTGTTCGTCTTCGGCGGGGCGATCGACACCGGGTCGTACTCGTACATCGACTACATGCTCCCCGGCATCCTGCTGATCACGATCGCGTCGGGCATCGCCTATACGGCGTACCGGCTGTTCATGGACATGCAGGGCGGCATCTTCGAGCGATTCCAGTCGATGCCCATCGCACGCTCGAGCGCGCTGTGGGCGCACGTCCTGACGTCGCTGGTGGCGAACGTCATCTCGCTCGTCATCGTGGTGGGAGTGGCGTTCGCCATCGGGTTCCGCACCGGCGCCGGAGTGCTGGGGTGGCTCGCCGTGCTCGGAATCCTCGTGCTGTTCACGCTGGCCCTGACCTGGCTGGCCGTCGTGGCGGGGCTGTCGGCGAAGACGGTCGACGGGGCGAGCGCGTTCTCGTACCCGCTGATCTTCCTGCCGTTCCTGAGCTCGGCGTTCGTGCCCACCGACACCATGCCGGCACCGGTGGCGTGGTTCGCCGACAACCAGCCGGTGACGCCGATCGTCAACTCCATCCGCGACATCTTCACCCAGCAGCCCGTGGGTACGCAGATCTGGGTCGCGCTGGCCTGGTGCGTCGGCATCCTCGTCGTCGCCTACTTCTGGGCGATGGCGATCTACCGGCGCCGCACCCGTTGACCACGCGCGCTCATCGGGCCGCACCCCGACGGGGTGCGGCCCGATGTCGTTGCGTGCGTGGGCGAGGCATCCGCTCGCCGCATCTAGGCTGGGCAGGATGCGGGAGTTCGCGCGGGGCGTCGGGATGCTGGGCCGAGGATTCGGCTACTGGCGTCGCCGGCCGGGGCTGATGGCGCTCGGCCTCGTGCCCGCCGCCATCGTCGCGCTGGTGCTGCTCGGGGGTCTCATCGCCCTCGGTGTCTACCTGCCGGCGATCGCCGAGGCCGCCACCCCGTTCGCGGACGGCTGGCCGGGGCTGTGGGCGACCGTGATGCGCGTCGCCGTCGGCACCGCGGTGTTCGGCGCGGCGCTGGTGATCGTCGCCGTCTCGTTCACGGCGCTGACCCTGCTCGTCGGCGAGCCCTTCTACGAGCGGATCTGGATCGCCGTCGAGCGGGAGCTGGGCGGCTCACCGGCGGACTCCGCCTACGGCTTCTGGCGCGGCGCGCTCGACGGTCTGATCCTCGTCGCCCGCGGTGTCGGTGTCGCGATCGTCGCCGGCCTGCTGGGACTGATTCCGGTGGTCGGCGGCGTCGTCGGCACCGTGTTCGGCATCCTGGCGACAGGATGGCTGGTCGCCGAAGAGCTCGTCTCGCGCTCACTCACCGCGCGGGGGATGCCTCCGGCCCAACGCCACTCGCTCCGTCGCGCGCACCGTGCGCGCATGCTCGGCTTCGGCGTCGCGACGCAGCTGTGCTTCATGGTCCCGCTCGGCGCCGTCGCCACGATGCCCGCCGCCGTCGCCGGCTCAACGGTGCTCGCCCGATCACTGCTCGATGCTCCCGACCGCGCGACGTAGCGCGCCGGCGGGGCCGTGGGACCGGTACTCCGCGGCGGGTGGCGAGGCGGTCGCGCGGGTGCCACACTCGGACCAACGCGCCCCCGAAGGAGTGGTCCCGTGACCGTCGTCCTCTTCTGCCCGGTGACGTTCAACCTGGCCGAGACCACCCGCATGATCCAGGTCGCCCGCGCCCTCGACCGTCGCTTCGAGCCCGTCTTCATGGGCTACGAGCACGACTACGTCGACCTCATCACCGCGGCGGGCTTCGACTACCGCGCGTGCGAACCGGCGTGGAGCACGGCGGAGAAGGACCAGGCGATCGCCTTCGACCAGGGCCGCAGCATGAAGAGCCCCTTCACCGAGGGACTCGTGCGGACGCGCGTCGACGTGGAGCGCGAGCTCATCCAGCGCCTGAACGCGAGGGCCGTGGTCACGGGATCGAACCTGACGTCGTTCATCTCGGCGCGCGCCGAGTCCGTCCCGCTCTTCTTCCCCGTGCCCTTCGCCCTCACGGAACCGCAGGTGGCGCAGGCGCCGCACCAGCAGCTCGTGCGCGGACGCGGGCGGTTCGCGCGCGCGGCGGATCGAGTGGCGACGTGGGCGTTCCGGTGGGTGTACACCTCCCTCCCCCTTGCCCCGCGGGCGTTCACGGCCGTCGCGAAGGCGAACGGCGTGGCCCCGCTGCGCACCGTCGCCTCGCTGATCACCGCCGACCACAACCTGCTGACCGAGATGCCGTGGGAGCTCAACGGGTTCGAGCTTCCGCCGAACTACCAGCGCATCGGGCCGATCTTCGCCCACATCGACGCGCCCATCCCGTCGCTCGCCACCGAGCTCGCGGCCGCGGCCGAGCCGCTCGTCTACCTCGGCCTCGGCTCCTCCGGAAACCGCGACCTCGCGCTCGTGGCAGCGCGTGCCCTCGGCCCCCTGCCGATCAACGTCATCGCCCCCATCAGCCACTACCTCGGCGCCGACGATCCTGTGCCCGCGAACGTGCACGTGACCGACCTGCTGCCGGTTCACCTGATGGGCGGGATGCTGGACGCCGCCGTCCTGCACGGCGGTCAGGGCACGGTGCAGACGGCGTGCGCGACCGGCGTGCCGTTCGTGGGCATGGGCCTCCAGCCGGAGCAGACCTGGCACGTGCGGCTCTGCGAGGAGCGGGGCAACGCCATCGCCGTTCCCCCTGCGCACGTGTCGCGGCCGGCTTTCGTGCAGGCGGTCGAACGCGTGCTGTCCGACCCCGCGATCCGCCGGGCCGCCGACGAGGTGAAGGTCGCGTACGAGAAGGAGGACGGCGCGGCCGCCGCGGCCCGCATCATCGCGGCGAACGTCGCGGTCTGACGCACCCGCGGGGCGGCCCGCGGTCGAGTCGGCCTCAGCCGGGCAGGCCTTCGGTCAGCAGCCGGAAGACATCGTCGGCGACGACACGATGGTCCATCCCGTGCGAGACGAGCTGGACGCCGGCGCCCAGCACTCCCTGGACGAGCATCGCGGCGGAGTCCGGCCGCTCGATCCCCAGATCGGTCAGCACCGTCACGAGAGGCCGCAGAAGCACGGCGTGGAGCGTCATCAGGTCTTCGTAGCGACTCGGGCTGAGGTCCGCTTCACGGAGAGCGCCCGCGATCGCGTGCTTGCCGTCCGCGGTCATCGTCATCGTCGCGTCGACGAATGCGCGCAGCTGCGCCACGCCCGGCTCGACATTCGACAAAGCCACCTCGATCTCGGCATCCCACTGCTCGATCGCAGCGATCGCGATCGCCACCAGCAGGTCGTCCTTCGTGGCGAAGTAGTCGTAGAAGCTCGACCGCGCGAGGCCGGCACGCTCACTGACCGTCCGCGGTGACACGCCGGCGAGTCCTGACTCGAGCAGCACGGCCTCGCCCGCGCGGAGGAGGCCCGCGCGCTGGGCAGCGCGGTGCTCGGCGACCGTCGGAGCGGAGATCTTCGGCATCCGGCAATTATCGTCGGGAACGCGAGACTGCCGCATCTCCACGGACGTGCCCGTGTGACTTTCGTCCCCTCGTGACGGCCTGATCCCCGCAACGCTGGCTCCATGGATGACACCCTTGACGTGGACCGCATCGTCGTAGGCGTCGACGGTTCGGATTCCTCCGTCGACGCGCTGCGCTATGCCGCGCGGCTGGCGGAGGCTTTCGATGCCCCTCTCGAAGCGCTCATCACCTGGACGTTCCCCCTCGCCGGCGGAATGCCGCCCATGGAGGGGTGGTACCCCGAGCAGATCGCGGCCGATGATCTCGATGAGGCGATCAGACGCGCCTTCGGCCAGTCGCCGCCTGACGGGCTCACCCGCAGGGTGCTGGGCGGGCCGGCCGCGCGGACGCTGATCGAAGTGAGCAAGAGCTGCGGGATGCTCGTTCTCGGCAGCCGCGGAAGAGGCGGTTTCCTCGGCCTGCTCCTCGGGTCGGTGAGCGCCGCCTGCGCGGAACACGCCCACTGCCCCGTGGTGATCGTGCACCCGCGGACCGCCGCAGAGGAGTCGTGAAGGGGCGTCATGATGCGCGCAATGGTGGTTTTCGAGTCGATGTTCGGCAACACGCATCGGATCGCGGATGCGATCGCAGACGGAATGGGAGACGGCGCAGAGGTGGTCGTGACGAATGTCGTCGATGCCCCCACCGAGCTCCCCGACGACATCGAGCTGCTCGTCGTCGGAGGCCCCACGCATGCCTTCTCGATGTCGAGACACCGCACCCGAGAGGATGCGGTGCGTCAGGGCGGCGATCCGAAGGACGTGCCCAGAGGGATACGAGAGTGGCTGCATGCCCTGCCGGCGCAGCCGGCGCACCGGGAGTTCGCGGCCTTCGACACGCGCGTGGACATGCCGCTGCTCCCCGGCGCCGCATCGCGCAGCGCCACCCGTGCGGCGCGTGGACTCGGCTTCCGCGTTCTCGAACCCTCCAGCTTCCTCGTCGAGGGATATGAGGGGCCGCTGGTCGACGGCGAGCTCGCGCGAGCTCGCGACTGGGGGCACTCGCTCACCGAGCGACTCGCCGGATGACGCCACGACGCGGCGCGGGCGTCTCGCTCGCTACGCGATGCGGACGGTCTCCAGGTGCTCCGGCACGCGCGCCGGCCATCCCAGCTCGTGGGTGATGCGGGCCCGAAGGGTGTCGGCGGCAGCCGGTTCTCCGTGCGTCACGTAGACGGCGGACGGCGTCGCCGACGACGACTTCATCCACTCGATGAGATCGTCGGCATCGGCGTGCGCCGACATGGAGTCCACGCTCACGACCTCGGCGCGAATAGGCACATCCCGTCCGAAGATGCGCAGCGTACGCGCGCCGGCGAGGAGCGCAGCGCCCCGCGTGCCGCCGGCCTGGTAGCCGGTGAGCACGATCGCATTCCGCCGATCCGGACCGTACGCAGCGAGGTGATGGAGCACCCGACCTCCCGCGAGCATCCCACTGGCGGAGATGATCACCATCGGCCCGCCGCGCAGATTGAGGAGCTTCGAGTCGTCGACGGTCGTCACCATGCTCGGCATCCGGTACATCCGCTGGAGTTCGTCGGTGTCCAGTCGATGCTCGTCGGGGTGACGACGGTAAACCTCCAGAGCACTGACCGCCATCGGACTGTTGACGAAGATGGGGACGTCGGGAATCTCACCGCGGTCCCGCAGCCGCGAAAGATGCAGCAGCACGGTCTCGGTCCGCCCGACTGCGAACGCGGGGATCAGCACGACACCGCCACGCCCTGCGATCCTGCGCACGACGTCACCGAGCACGACCTCGGGGCTGTCGGGGGCATGCTCGCGGTCCCCGTAGGTGGATTCGGTGACGAGGACGTCGGCGGGCGGGAGTGCGGCGGGGGGCCGCATCAATGGATCGTCCGGCCGGCCGAGGTCTCCGGTGAAGTGGAGCGTGCGCCCGGCGACGCGCAGTCGCACCTGCGCGGCGCCGAGGATGTGACCGGCCGGCACGAGCTCCAGTTCGACGCCGTCCGTGATCGTCTGCACCTCGCCCGTGGGCAGCGGGCGGAACCGCTCGAGGGCGGCCTGGGCGTCGCGCAGGCGGTAAAGAGGCTCGGGATGCGGATGCTTCGACCATTTGCCCTTCGCCGCGTAGCGGGCCTCCTCCTCCAGCAGGTGCGCGCTGTCGGGGAGGATGATCCGGCTGAGCTCGGCGGTGCCTTCGGTCGAGTGGACGACTCCGCGGAACCCGTCGCGGACGAGCGCCGGCAGATAGCCGGAGTGGTCGAGATGCGCGTGTGAGACCACGACGGCGTCGATCGAGGACGGCGGGATCGGGAACGGCGCGCGGTTGCGCAGCCGGAGCACCTTGTATCCCTGGAAGAGACCGCAGTCCACGAGGACGCGTCGATCGCCGACGGTCACCAGATACCGAGAGCCGGTGACGGTGTCGGCCGCGCCGAGGAAGCGCAGCGTCGCCGTCCCGTGCGCGCCGGGGTTCGGGGTCATCATCGTCTCCCTGCTCGTCGTTCCACCCAGTCGAGCGCTTCCCGCGGTGCCGCGCCGGGCCGAAGGTCCCGCCGACGCTCGCCTCAGGGGGACCTTCGGCCTGAGCAGGCCCGCCGATGCGGCATACCGTCAGCGAGACGGCCGGCGATCCGGCCGGTGTGAAGGAGTCGCCATGGAGCGCATTGTCCTCGGCTTCGACGGGAGCCCCGCCGCTGCGTCCGCCCTGTCGTGGGTGGCGACGCGCGCGGCGCGAGGCGCCACGACGGTCGATCTGGTCGAGATCGTCTCGGCGTTCGGTGGCGTCGGTGCCGACGCGGCCGATCCGTTCGACGACGCAGAAGCGCTCCTCCGAGACCGCGCCCCCGGTGCTGTCGTGCGGCGCCATCGCGCCGTGGCCGGGCGACCATCCCACGGCGACGATGCCGGCCTCGACGCCGAGCTCTACGTTGCAGGCATCGATCCCGGGCATCCGATCCGCACCGCCGTGACCGCCACATCCTCGTTACGCGTCAGGACGATCGCGCAGGTGCCGGTGGTCCTGGTGCCTGCGGGATGGATCGACGTCGACGACCCGATCACCGTCGGGATCGCCGACGACGACTCGTCCGCCGCTGCGCTGGCATTCGCCGCGCGCGAGGCCGCCGCCTCGTCGGTCTCCCTTCGCCTCGTGCACTCGTGGCTCATGCCGACGCCCTCGTTCGAGGGGACGGCCGTCCTCGTCGCGGCCCAGGCCGATGTGATGGCGCAGCATGGCGCGGTCCTCGACACCGCCGCAGCCTGGGTCGCCGCGCAGCATCCGACGGTCCGAATCGAACGCGAGCTGGTCCGCGACAGCCGAGCAGCCGCTCTTCTCCGGTTCGCGCCGCGCAGCTCGATGGTCGTCATCGGCGGCCGGCGGAGCAGTCCCGTCGCGCCCGGTCTGCGGGATTCCGTCGCCGCCGGCGTGCTCTGGGACGCCGAGTGTCCCGTCGTCATCGTGCCGCACGACGCGGCGCTCGCTCAACCGAAGGAGGTCTGATCATGAGTCGTCCGACCCGAGTGGCTCTGCTGATCACACAGGCGTTCGTCGCCATCACCGGACTGGCCGGCGGGATCGCACTCATCGCGGGGAGCGTGGATCCCGCGTGGGCATCCGTGCTGACCCCGCCGATGAGCTACCTGGACGGATCACCCTTCAGGTCGTACCTGATCCCGGGTCTGCTGCTCATCGTCGTCGTCGCAGGCGTCCACGCCGCCGGCTTCTTCGCGACGATCGCCGACTCACCCTGGCAGCTGCTCGCCGCAGCGACAGGAGGTTTCGTCTGCATCGTCTGGATCTTCGTTCAGATGGTCTACATCCCGTTCAGCCTTCTGCAGGCGGTCTACGTCGGGGTGGGATGCCTCGAACTCGGCCTCACGCTGCTGGCTCTGGGGATCCTGCATCCCGTCCTCCATCACCACCGGTCGACGTTCGTGCCCGCCCGCCCCGCGCATCCGGGGACGCGACGGGGGTGAGCGGGACGACGCACACGGGAGCGGACGCCTGACCGATCAGATCGAGTGCGACGGAACCCACCAGCCCGCCGGTGAGGATGCCGCGGCCGTGCGTGCCGATCACGACCATCGCGCTGCCGTCCGCCGCGCGCTCGAGTGCGCTGGCCGCGTCGTGCTCGGCCACTTCGACGCGGACGGTCAGGCCGGGGTGCGCGCGCCGAGCTCTCGCGGCCGCGTCGTCGGCATGCCGGCGGTGCATCACGCGGCTCTCTTCCATCGCCGACTCGCCCCCGCCGCGCGGCATGCCGGACGGGGGCCAGGCGTGGACGACCACGAGTGCCGCCGAGGACGCTTCCGCTTCTGCCGCCGCGAACTCCAGCGCGCCGTCCGACGACCCGTCCTCCCCCAGCCCGACGATCACCGGCCCCCCGTTGGACTGCCAGCCCCGCGGGACGACGCAGGTCGGTACGGGAGACCGGACACTCAGTCGCTGGGACTGCCAGCCGTGGAGGGCGGCGCGGATCGGGTGGCCCCGGTCGACGCCGACCACGAGGAGACCGGCGCCGTCCGCGGCGTCGACGAGGGTGTCCGGCATGGAGCCGCCCAATCGCCGGGTCTCCACCGGGAGCCCGGGGACGCGCGAGGCGAGCAGGGTCTCCGCCCGGTCCAGCGTGCGGTCCTCATCTGCCGGACCGAAGCTGAGCCGGCGCGCGACCAGCACCACCTCGACGCGACGATCCCCGCGCAGCGCCCGGTCGGACACCCATTCCAGTGCAGAGTCCGCAGCCGGGCTCCCGTCATATCCGACGACGACTCGTTCCATGCGCGGACTCCTTCGCGGTGCTGATCGACTCAGGCTAGGGAGCGCGGGCGCCGTCGCATCGGGACCATCGTCCCTGGCCCTCGACCGCTACCCCGGCCCGTCGGTCTGGTGCTCGACCTGGAAGACCGCGGCCTGAGTGCGGCGTTCGAGCCCGAGCTTGCTCAGCAGCGACGACACGTAGTTCTTCACCGTCTTCTCCGCGAGCCCGAGATGCTCGCCGATCTGGCGGTTGGTCAGTCCGTCGGCGATCAGGCGGAGGATCTGGCGCTCGCGGAGGCCGAGCGAGCCGAGACGCGGGTCGGTATCGTCCGCCCGCCTCCGGATCTGCTCGGTCGCACGGCGGACGACGGCCTCATCCACAAGCCGTCGCCCGGCGGCGACGGACCGGATGACGTCCACGAGACGCGGGCCGCCGACGTCCTTGAGGATGTAGCCGGCCGCTCCCGCCAGGACCGCGGCGCTCACTGCGGAGTCGTCGTCGTACGCGGTGAGGATGAGACACGCCACGGAGGGCAGCCGCGAGCGGATCTCGCGGCAGAGGTCGACGCCGCTGCCGTCCGGAAGCCGGACGTCGAGCACCGCCACGTCCGGCATCGTGGCGGCGATCCGGCCGAAGGCCTGCCGGACCGTGCCCGCTTCGCCGACGACCTGCAGGTCGTCCTGCGTTCCGATCAGGTCCGCGATCCCCCGGCGGACGATCTCGTGATCGTCGACGAGTAACACCGTGATCATCGCCTCACCCCCCTCCGTCGCGCGGGACCGGCACGCTCCACCGCGCAGCGGTGGCCCCGGGCTTCGACTCCACGACGAAGGTGCCGCCGCGCGTGCTCGCCTTCTCATCGAGGTTGCGCAGGCCGCTGCGGTGGCCTGGTTCGCCCACTCCGATCCCGTCATCGGTCACCACGACCGTGAGGGAGTCCTCGCCGACGGACACTTCGACGCTCATCCGGTCGGCCTTCGCATGGCGGATCGCGTTGCTCAGGAGCTCACGGGTGACCCCGACGACCTCCTCGGCGAGGGGTCCGGTGATCGCATGGTCGACGGGCCCGCTGAAGCGGATCGCCGGGGGGCGCGTGAGCGTCCCGCACAGCTCGGCGACGACGTCGATGATCCGGTGACGCAGAGATCCCTCCCGCTGAGACAGCGCGAAGACGACGGTGCGGATCTGGGAGATGGCGTCGTCGAGGTGATCGATCGACTCGCGAATCCGCTGGGCTTCGGATTCGCCGGACACGCTGCTCGCCACGGCCTGCAGCGTGAGGCCGGTGCCGAAGAGCTGCTGGATGACGTGGTCGTGCAGATCGCGGGCGATCCGGCGGCGATCATCGGCGAGAAGTGCCCGCTGGCTCTCTTCGCGCGCGTGCGCGAGCTCGAGCGCGATCGCCGCGCGAGAGGCGAGATCGGAGAAGCTCTCGGCCTCCGTCGCGGTGAAGCGGGTCCGGTCCGGGTTGCGCGCCGCACACAGCAGCCCGAAGAGCCGTCCACGCGTCTCGAGCGGCGCAGCGATCACCGCCCCGGCGGCCCCGTCGGCCATGACGCGCGCGGGGTCGCCCGACTCCGTCTCACGAGGGCGAGCCGCAACGCGGCCGGTGGCCAGCGCATCGCCCGCGCACGTGCCGGCCGCAGGGAACAGGCTGCCGCGAAGCTCGGCTTCCTCCGGCCCGCGCGCCGCGGCGACCCGCATCGCGCCCCCCGGTTCGTCCGGGAGCAGCACCGTGACCTTGTCGATGTCGGGGAGGTCCAGGATCCGCCCGGCGATCAGGTCGAACGCCGTGCCGGTCGACGACGACAGGAGCGCCGCGGAGAGTTCGGCCGCGGTCGTCACGAACCGCTCGCGCGTGCGCGCCTGCTCGAGGAGACGCGCGTTCTCGACGGCGAACCCGGCGGTGGTGGCGAGAGCCTCGACGAGCCGCTCGTCCTCCTCCGTGAACGCGCCCTCGCGGCTGTTCGTGAGATAGAGGTTTCCGAACACTTCGCCCCGGACTCGAACGGGCACGCCCAGGAAAGAGTCCATCCGGGGATGGTGGGCGGGAAACCCCGAAGCACGCGGATCGTCCGACATCCGCGGAATCCTGATGGGCCGCGGGTCGTCGATCAGTGCGCCGAGCAGCCCGTGGCCCGTCGGGAGGTGTCCGATCTTCGCGGCCTCCTCGTCGGTCAACCCGACGTAGATGAACTCCTCGAGGGCGTCCCGCTCGGGAGAGACAACCCCCAGCGCACCGAACTCCGCGTTGGCGAGTGTCGTGGCCGCCTGCGCGATGCGCCGGAGCACCGTGGACAGGTCGCTCTCCTCCACGACCACCTGGGTCGCGCTGAGGAGCGCGCGAAGTCGGCCCTGCGTGGAGCGCACCCGCTCGGCCTGCGCGACCAGTGCGGAGAGCGCCTCGTCGAGGTCGAGGCGGGGGCCGTCCGCGAAGGACAGCTGCTCCGGACCGGTCATCGTCGCCTCCCGCGTGTGGAGCCACAGCACGACGCATCCTGGCGTCGCCAGATCCTATCGCGCGCGCGTCGGGACGACGAGAACACCGGCTGCGGCTGCGGGACCAACGTCCCGGTGTGCGCTCGCAGGGCCACCGACACTGAGAAGCGGGCCAGGCACGCGAGAGGAGCAATCGGTGGGCGACGCCATCGTGGTCGGGGTGACGGACAGCAGCGCCTCTCGGAGGGCGGTCGAGTGGGCGATCCATCGAGCCGCGCGCTCGAGCGCGCAGTTGCGACTGATCTCGGTCGTCGGCGGCGACTCCGGCGCCGCGGGCGAACGCGCGGTCGTCGGCGGCGACTCCGGCGCCGCGGGCGAACGCGCGGTCGTGGAGCGTGCGCTTGCGGGAGCGGAGCTCCTCCTCGATCAGATCACTCGCCGAGCATCCGAGCAGGGGCTGACCGCCGAAGCGGTGGTCGACCGGGGCGATCCGCTCGCGCGACTCGTGGCCGCGTCGGAACGCGCGGCGCTGCTGGTGGTCGGCAGTGACCGGTTCACCGGAAGCCGCCGGCGACGCGGTCCACTCGCGATGCGGGTCAGCGGCGAAGCGCACTGCCCCGTCGTGGTGGTGCCCGATCGTGATGTGGAGGGGAACTCCGGCGTCGTGGTGGGCGTGGACGGATCCGAGATCAGCGAGCGCGCCATCCGGTTCGCCGCGGATGAGGCGGGGCGCTATGACGAAGAGCTCATCGCCGTGAAGAGCTGGTCGCCGATGCCGATGCCGATGCAGATCGGCACCCTCCCCGGCGAGTATCTCGCCGCCGCCCAGCAACTCGCGGAGGAGGAGCTGGCGATCTCACTGGCGGGCCTCCGGCAGGATCTGCCCGATCTGAGGATGCGCACGGTGGTCGAACCCGAGTACCCGGCGGCTCTCCTGCGCCGCACAGGGGCCGGTGCGCGGATGGTCGTCGTCGGCAGCCACGGGCGAGGCGCGCTCCGCCGCTTCCTGCTCGGATCGACGACGCAGCTGCTCCTCGAGGAGCCTCCGACCGTCGTCGCCGTCGTGCGCTGACCGCGGACGACGGCATTGCTCACCGCCGCACGGCGTCGTGCCTCCGGCTCGCCGCTGCGTGTTCGCCCAACCCGAGGGGCGGGCCGCCGAGCGCTCTCAGTGCATAGAGGATCGTCGCGAGGTCGACGAGCTCCTGCGTCAGCGCCCCCGCCACGGCGGGGATGACCCCGGTCATCGCCACGAGCATCAGCCCGATGCTCAGCGCGATGCCGATCCAGATCGCGGTGAGCGCGACGCGCAGGGTATGGCGGCCGACGGCGACCGCGTCGACGATCCCAGCCAGCGAGTCCACCAGGATCACCACGTCGGCGGCGTCACCCGCCGCGGTCGCGCCCTTGGCCCCCATGGCGACTCCGACGTCGGATGCCGCGAGGACGGGCGCGTCGTTGACGCCGTCGCCGACCATCATCACGGGGCGGGGCGCCATTCCATGCGCCAGCTCGACCTTCGCGCCGGGAAGGATCTCGGCGTGCACCTCCTCGATTCCCACGTCCCGCGCGATCGAGGTCGCGGTCGGCAGCGTGTCGCCCGTGAGCATCGCGATGCGCTCGACGCCGTTCTCGCCGAGCCACGTCACGACGTCGGCGGACTCGGGTCTCGGATCGTCGGCGAGCACGAGAGTGCCGGCGAAGCGCCCGTCGATGGCGACGTACGCTGCGGCCTCTCCCGGGCCGAGCTCGGCCCGTGTCGTGTCGGGGGCGAGGGTGGCGACGTACGCCGGCTTGCCGACCACGACCCGGCGGTCGCCGAAGGTCGCCTCGACGCCGTTGGTGGCGACTTCGCTGGCGTCGTCCGTCGTCAGCAGCGCGAGGCCCTGCTCCACGGCGGCGCGGCGGATGCCGGCGGCGAGCACGTGAGAGGAGTACTGCTCAGCGGATGCTGCGAGCTGCAGCACCTCGTCGGCGCTGAATCCCTCGGCAGGGCGGACCGCGACGAGGTCGGGGCGGCCCTCGGTGAGCGTGCCCGTCTTGTCGAACGCGACCGAGCGCACGCGGGCCAGCTGTTCGATGACCGCCCCGCTCTTCATGATCACACCGGCCTTCGCGGCGCGCGACAGCCCGCCCAGGAACGCCACCGGTGCTGCGATCAGGAGCGGGCACGGCGTGGCGAGCACGAGCACTTCGGCGAACCGCGTGGGATCTCCTGACAGCGCCCATGCGGTGCCCGCCAGGACGAGGGACACCGCGGTGAACGGGATCGCGAATCGATCCGCCAGCCGGACGACTGGCGCCCGCGAGTCCTGCGCCTCCTGGACGAGTGCGACGATCTGCTGGTACTGGCTGTCTGCGCTCAGGCGCGAGGCACGAATGCGCACCGCGCGCGGCCCGTTGATCGATCCCGACATCACCTCGCTTCCTGCGTCGCGGGCCACCGGCATGCTCTCGCCGGTGAGCGAGGACTCGTCGAACGAGCCGGTGGCGGTGATCAGGATGCCGTCGACGGGCACGATCTCGGAGGGGCGCACGAGGAGGACGTCGCCGATGGCGACTTCCTCCACGGCGCGATCCTCCACCTCGTCACGCTCGCCGGCACCGGAACGGATGACGTGGGCCGTGCGTGGCGACCGGTCCAGCAGCGCGGTCAGATCGCGCCTGGCGCGCCGACCCGCGAACTCTTCGAGCGCTTCGCCGCCCGACAGCATCAGCACGACGATCAGTGAAGCGAGGTACTCGCCGACGGCGAGCGTGGCGATCATCGCCACGACGGCGAGGATGTCGAGACCGACGTGCCCCCGGAGGACGTCGCGCACCATGCCGACGATCGTCCACGCGATGAACAGCCCGACGTACGCGGTCGCAATCCACCGCGCCGCGGTGACCGCGCCCGAGAGCTGCAGACCCAGGACGACGGCGAGGATCACGACCGACACCGTGATCACCGGGTACCGCCGGACGGTGCGAACCAGCTTCACCTGCCCAGCATCCCGGCTCCCCTGCTCGATTGCCAAATGCGGGGCCGTGAGATCACTGCAGCTGCCACCAGGGCATCATCGGCCAGACGTCGGGGATGTAGGCCATCACCCGCGAGATCGCCGCCGTGAAGAGCCAGAGTCCGAACCCTGCGGCGGTGATGATCCAGGCGATCATCTTGTGCTCCTCGAAGTCGGGGAGCAGGCGACCCTCCTTGTCACGCTGCACACCGGCCAGCGTGAGGATCAGGTCGATGAGCCACCAGACGCCGAACCCTCCGACGGTCAGCAACTTGAGGATCCCGGTGCCGATCTTGCCGAGGTAGAAGCGGTCGACGCCGAGGAACCCGAGCAGCCAGGCGAACATCCACGTGGCGATGAACGACCTGTCCGACATCGCAGTCTGCGGCGGAGCGCCCACGCCTGCCGGCACGTGGGGCGGGGCTGTGTTGGTGGACATGGCATCCTCCTTCACCCCTCACACTGCGCCAAGGCCGCACGGGCGCGGGGGTCGAAGGTCCCGTGCCCAGGACGGCCGGCGGTGAGCGCCCCGGCGAGCTCCGCGCCGCGGTGCGCGACGCCCGCGTTCGGCGCGCCGGACACGAACTGTTCGCCGGGCGTCATCCTCGTTGCGGGTTGCGGATAAGGCACGACGATCGGGCTCACGCAGCGCTATCGTCGCAGCAGCGGTGCGGGTTCCGGCGAGGGAATCCGCACCCTCTTTCACGTCTGATGAGAATCAAAGCAACGCCCGGCAGACGAGCGCAACAACGACAAGACCCCCGGAAATCCGGGGGTTTCGATCTGTAGCAGGAGCGGGGCTTGAACCCGCGACCTCACGATTATGAGTCGTGCGCTCTCACCAACTGAGCTACCCTGCCGCGTCACATCTCACGATGTTCCGAGCCCCGAGTCAGGATTGAACTGACGACCCCTTCCTTACCATGGAAGTGCTCTGCCACTGAGCTATCGGGGCGTGCTGCCCGCGTGCGGGCAACTAGAAGAGGATACCAGAGCAACGGCACCACTCTTGAATCGAGGTCAGCCTCCGGTGTGCTCCCGCAGCCAGGGCAGCGGGTCGATCGCGGTCTTGCCGTTGAGGAGGAGCTCGAAGTGCGTGTGGGCCCCGTAGGAGCGGCCGGTGTTGCCCGTGCGGCCGAGCACCGTGCCGACCGTGACGTGCTGACCCTGCGACACCTGGATCGAGCCGTACTCCATGTGCGCGTAGTGGCTCGAGATGAGCTGGCCGTCGATCACGTGGTCGATGATCACGTGCACGCCGTAGGCGCCGCCGGCCTCTGATGCCACGCGCACGGTGCCGTCGGCGATCGCCTGGATCGGAGCACCCGCGCCGGGCGTGAAGTCGATGCCCTCGTGCATGCGGCCGGAGCGCATGCCGAAGCCGTACGACATGGTGACGCCGACGGCGAACGGCCACTGGATCGCGGCGTTCGGGTCGTTGACGAAGAGGTTGGAGAAGTTGCGGATGCCCGCCTCGGACGCGAGCTCGGCGACCGTCGTGGTGCCGTAGTTCTCGGTGCGGTCGAGCGTGTCGGCCGCGATACCGGCCGGGGCGACGTACGCCTGGATCTCGTCGGCGTCGACCTCGGTGACGGTGGTCGCGCCGGGGGCGAGGATCGACATCGACGTCTCGGCACCGCCGGCGGCTGCGACGGCCTCGGCGGGGGTGGTCATGCCGACGGTCATCAGACCGACGATGCCCATCACACCCACCGAGAACGACGCTGCGGTCAGACGCTTGAAGGACGCACCGCGGTTCACGCGCGCCTTGCGCGGCGCGGTGTGCGCGGCCTGGGCGGGCTCGGGCTCCGCGGCGGGCTCGCCGTCTTCGACCGTCGTGGTCTGCTCGTCCTGGACGGGCAGCTCACCGGTGAACGAGAACAGGCGGGCGGCGGCTTCGAACTCATCGGAAGCGGATGCCGCGGCCCGCGGCTCGTCCGACGGGTCGGTGACCGCCGCGGCGGCGATCGTCGGCTCGCCGACCGGGGTCTCGGCGGAAACGACTTCGAGCACGGCGACCTCTTCGGTCACCGGCGCGACGGTCGGCTCGAGCAGCTGGAAGGGCTCGGCGGGTGCGAGGACGGCCTCGAGCAGCGGTGCCGGAGTCTCGGCCGACGGAAGGTCCGCGTGGAAGACGGGTGCGGGACGCTCGACCTCAGCCGGGGCGGTGAGCGCGATCGGCGGCACGACGACGGCGGGCTGCTCGCCGGTGCGCGGAGCGCGGCGAGCGCGACGGCTCATCGGTGCGACGACCGGCTGCGGTGCGGCGGTGACCGGAACCGCTGCCGCGATCGGGTCGGCGATGTGGATGGGCGCTGCCGGAAGCTCGATCGCAAACGGCGCGGGGGCGGGGGCGACGGGAGCGGCAGGCAGATCGGTGAGGGGCTGCACGTGCGCGCGGTCCTCGACCTCGGCCGCGATCACCGGAGTGTCGGTCGTCGCCGAGGGCGCGGCATCCTTCTGCTTCTCTTCGATCGGGCGGCCCCACACGACGGCGGGACGCTCGGAAGCCGAACCGGCGGCCCGGCGACGGAGTTCCGCACGCGACGTCCCGAGGGTCTCCGAGGTCGCCTGGACAGGCGTCGAGGAGGTGCGGCTGGAACGGCGCGTGCGCGCGGGCTCAGCCATCGGGGCGTCAAAGGGCAAGCGGGGGGCTCTCGGTTCGTGTCGCTCGGGGGGCAACGGTACGGTCTTCGGGCAGATGACGACTTCCGCCGTTCGGGCGACGAAAGTAACGATCGCATAAACACTACATGGGGAGACCTGGGAATGCCATGAGCGGTGTGGACAACTCACCGCGTTTCGCGGGGATCCTTGCGAAACACTCAGGCTTCGTCGGCGAGCGCCGCATCGACCAGCCGCTCGAAGATCACCGGAGTCGACGCCACGATCAGGTGCCGCGCCCGCTCAGAGGCATCCCGGAGGAACGTGAAGGACCCGCCCGCCTCCGTGACCAGCAGCGAGCCCGCGGCGTGATCCCACGGCGCGAGGCCACGCTCGAAGTAGCCGTCCAGCCGGCCAGAGGCGACCCACGCGAAGTCGAGCGACGCTGCGCCGCCACGGCGGATGTCGCGGGCCATCGGCATCACCCGGCCGACGCGGGCGAGGTCGCCGGCATGCGTCGTCGGGTCGTAACCGAAGCCCGTCGCCAGCAGCGCACCTGCGGCCGACACGTCGGCGTTCACGGTCAGCGACTGGTCGCCGAGCCAGGCGCCCTCCCCCCGCGCGGCCCGGAACATCTCGCCCGACGCCGGCGCGTAGACGGCTCCAGCGACGGTCTCCCACTCCCCCGGTGTCGGTTCGCCGATGACGGCAGCGATGCTGACGGCGTAGGCCGGGATGCCGTATGCGTAGTTGACGGTTCCGTCGATCGGGTCGACGACCCAGGTCACGTCGGCCCTGCCACGCTCGGCTCCGGTCTCCTCGCCGAGGAACCCGTCGTCGGGTCGGGCACCTGCGAGGCGGGCCCGGATGAGCTCTTCCACCTCGCGGTCCGCTTCGGTGACGATGTCGGCGAGCGCCGACTTCGTCGCGGCGATGGCGACCCCGGCCGTCCGACGCACCCGCGCCAGCTCACCGGCTTCGCGGGCGATGTCGACGGCCAGGGACTCGAGTTCCTTCGCGAGCGTCATCCCCTCACGCTATCGGGCGCCGCGAGACGCGACGCCCGATAGCGCTGCAGGACGCGGAATCCGACAGCGCTGCAGGACGCGGAATCCGCTCCCCGCTCTCACCAGGCGCCGTGCCCGCACGCCTTGCCGTGCCTGCCTGCGCCGGTCAGGTCGACCTTCCACACCTCGCCGTCGACCGTCACGATGAAGGCGGAGCGGCGCGAGAAGTCCACGGAGGTCGGCAGGTCCAGCCCTGCGGCGATCACGGAGAACGTGCCGTTGCTGTTCACTCTCAGCAGTTCGCCGCTGTCGGGCAGCGCGGGCGAGCCGGGCTCGACCTCACCTGGAGAGTCGCCCTGCGACAGGGCGTACAGACCGCAGGCACCCCACTCCACATCGACGAGAAGGCTGGCCCCCGACGCCACCTGTCGCGACTGCGGGTGGCGCAGACTGAGCGACACCACCTTGCCGGTCGCCGGCAGATGCGGCACGGGCCCCGCCTCGGTCATGTAGATCTGGGATCCTTTGACGTCCAGACCCGTCGGCACGATGTTGTCGTACTGCGCGACGAGCGTGATGTCACCCGACAGCGAGACCTTGAGCAGGCGGTTCATGTGCCCGTCGGTGACGAGGAATCCCCCGGGGATCGGCTGCATCGCGAATTGGAGCCCGGCGGCCACGAAAAAGTCGATCTCGGGCGGCGGCGGATTCTCGACCGTCCACGAGCCGAGGTCGGCGATCGCCGTGGAGCTGTGTGGGCCGTCGACGCGGTAGATGCCGGCGATGTCGCCGGCCGTGCCGCCGGGCACGCCGTCGCCGACCAATGTGACCAGCACGTAGGCGGTCTTGCCGATGAAGGCCACGTCGATCGCGCCGCCGAGCGGCAGGATCGCCGGCGGCAGGCCCGTCACGTACGGCGCCTTCGCTCCTGTCCGCGGATCGATCCGCGTGACCTGACCGATCCTCCCCTCGGTGACGTACAGGGCGCCGTCCGGTCCGATGGTGCTCCCGCTGGCGCCCTGCAGTCCGGAAGCGAGAAGCGATGCGACGGGCTTCCCGCCGGGCTTCCCTCCCTCACCCGCTACCGCCGCTCCGCCCGTCGCGACGCCGAGCAGCGACGCCACGGTGAGCGCCGCGACCACGGCACCCGTCACGATCCTTCTCCTGATACCCATGAGAGCCCTCCTGGCCTCGCACGACCGCGCTGATCTCCCCGCGTTTCGACCGTCCTCCGACCGCACGCGGCGGTCAACGCGTGGGCCGGTGTTTGAGGGTCCGCGTTCGGAGAATGAGGGGGTGGGGGTGTACGTCTGAGGATCGCCGGGTGCGGCATCCGCTCGCCGTCCTGGGGACAGGCACGGAGCGCCCCCTGCCCCCGGCTAGCGTGGAGGGATGGTCATGGACGCCCGCGCACACACCCACGACGTCGTCATCGTCGGCGGAGGTCACAACGGCCTCGTCGCCGCCGCCTACCTCGCTCGCGCCGGCCACTCGGTCGTCGTGCTCGAGCGTCTCGACCACGTCGGCGGCGCCGCCGTCTCGGAGCGCCCGTGGACCGGCGTCGACGCCCGGCTGTCGCGCTACTCCTACCTCGTCAGCCTGCTGCCGCAGCGCATCATCGACGACCTCGGCCTCGAGATCGCCCTCAAACGGCGGCGGTACTCCTCCTATACGCCGGACCCCGCCGATCCGTCTCGCGGCATCCTGATCGATACAGCGGATGCCGCGGCCACCGCCGCCTCATTCGCCCGCGTCACCGGCGCCACGAGCGAAGCCGAGCGCTTCGCCGCGTTCTACGCGCGCCTCGCGCCGGTCGCGGAGCGGCTGTTCCCGACCGTGACCGACCCCCTCCCCCGTGCGGCGGCGGTTCGGCAGCTGATGGGCGACGTGTGGACCGACCTCGTCGAGCGTCCGCTCGGCGAGGTGCTGCGCTCCTCGTTCGCGACCGACATCGCCCGCGGCATCACCCTGACCGACGGACTCATCGGCACGTTCGCGAACGCCGACGACGAGAGCCTCCGCCAGAACCGGTGCTTCCTGTACCACGTGATCGGCGGCGGAACGGGCGACTGGGACGTGCCGGTCGGCGGCATGGGCCGGGTCAGCGGCGAGCTCGAGCGCGCCGCCCGCGAGGCCGGAGCAGACCTGCGCACCGGCGCCGACGTGACCTCGATCGCTCCCGACGGCGAGGTCGAGGTCGCATACGACGGCGGGCGCACCGAGGTGCTGCGCGGACGCGTCGTGCTCAGCGGCGTCGGGCCCGCTGTGCTCGACCGGCTGCTCGGCGGATCGGGCTCGGCAGCCGATGCCCCCGAGGGCGCCCAGGTCAAGGTCAACATGCTGCTGCGGCGCCTCCCCCGGCTGCGCGACCAGTCGGTCGATCCCGAGGCCGCCTTCGCGGGGACGTTCCACATCAACGAGACGATGACCCAGCTCGACGAGGCCCACCGCACGGCGGTCGGCGGCGGCATCCCGAACCCGCTTCCGGCCGAGATCTACTGCCACTCGCTCACCGATCCTTCGATCCTCGGTCCCGAGCTTCAGGCCTCGGGTGTGCAGACCCTGACGCTCTTCGGCCTGCAGGTGCCGCACCGTCTCGTGGCAGGGCAGGATCGGGATGCTGCGCGCGCCGCGCTCCTCGCAGCGGCGCAGGCGTCGCTCGACACGGTGCTGGCCGAGCCGATCGCCGACGTCGTGTTCGCAGCTCCGGACGGCACGCCGTGCATCGAGGCGCGGACGACGGCCGACCTCGAGGATTCGCTCGGCATGACGGCCGGCGACATCTTCCACGGCCCGCTGTCGTGGCCGTGGGCGAGCGACGACGAGCCGCTCGACACTCCGGCGCAGCGCTGGGGAGTGGCGACTGCGCACGACCGCATTCTGCTGTGCGGGTCGGGTGCGCGGCGCGGTGGCGCGGTCAGCGGGATCGGCGGGCACAACGCCGCCATGGCCGCGGCCGAACTGCTTCGCGGCTGACGCGGGATCCGACGCGCGGCGCGGCGCCCGGCTCGTTCCCTTACGGCTGGGGCGGCAGTGGCGGCGGGGGCGGGTAGCCCTCGTAGCCGGGGTGCGGCGGGGGCGTGGCGTTGTCATGCGCGGAGGCGCTCTGGGTACCGCCGCCCTGCGGCGCTGCCTGCGGGGCGCCGAAAACGTGCGCGCCCGGGCTCGGGTAGCCCGTGTAGTAGGCGTTCCAATCCGGCGAGCCGTCGGGCAGCATCGGCAGCGGAGTGACCCCGTCGACGTAGTTCGGCCAGGGCAGCAGCTCCTGCTGCGCGCCGGGAGCAGGTGCGGGTGCGGCGGCCGGCATCGCGCCGTACGCAGGGTACGCGGCTGCGCGCGGCTTCTTCGGCGCGAAGAGCACGTTCACCAGCGGGATGAGCGCCGTGCCGACGGCGGCCAGGATCGCCACGGCGACCACGATGCGCCAGTAGATGTCGGGGAACCGGAGGTACTCGTCGAACATCAGCGGCAGGATCAGCAGCACGACGAGCGCGGCCACGAGCACGATCGTGATCACCGCGACCGTGCGGGTGAACGGAGTGTCGTAGCGCTGCAGCGCCTTCGTGTAGAGCCTCACGTGCAGCAGCGCGAGCTGCAGGATCAGCACGATGAAGAGGAACTGGACGAAGCGGGTGAAGCCGTCCCACGAATAGCGCTCCGGCATCCAGATGAGCACGGCACCGATCAGGAGCGTGAGGATCGAGGTGCCCATGCTCGCGAGCGCGAACCAGGCCGGGCGCCGCGGCGCGAGGTGGGCGTCGAGGATCGTGACGCCCGCGAAGGCGACGAGCAGGAGGATCGTGAGGAACGCCTTGCCGATGATGTCGCTCTGGTCGCCGACGAGCACCCACACGACACAGACGATCGCCGACGCGATGAGCGCGCCGATGGCGACCCAGATCGCTGCGCGAAGCAGGGATGACACGGGCGCGTCAGCCGCCTGCGGGTGAACCGGGGCGTGGGGATCGGGCACGGTCATGACGGTCCTCTCTGTCGCGGGGCACGGCGTCCGCACGCTTATCCTGGCATGCCGCCGATCCGTCAAACGGAAGAAGCCCCCATGAAGGGGGCTTCTTCCGTTGCGATGGTGGCGAGTGAGGTGTACAAGTTCACGACATATGTCGCAGGTGATACGCCGCTGGTGAGTCGGGACATAGGTCACAGTCCGTTGCATGTCAAAGCATCGGGTGATCG
>NZ_JBHJXQ010000004.1:0-258048 GCF_042274785.1 Microbacterium sp. NPDC056003
CCGATGGTACTGCAGGGGGGACCCTGTGGGAGAGTAGGACACCGCCGGACTTCCATTACCGAAATGGCCACCCAACGCAGGGTGGCCATTTCGCGATAACCGTCGCTCCGGAGTGCAGATAGAGCCGCCCCGCGATGGAACGCGTCAACGGCTGCATCGGTAGACTCGGGGGATGCCGGCGCTCGATCTCACCGCGACCTCTGCCGACCTCACCCGCACGATCTGCGACATCCCGAGCGTCTCGGGTGACGAGACCACGCTGGCTGACCTCATCTTCGCGGCGGTGTCCGCGCTCCCTCATCTCGAGGTCTATCGTGACGGCGACACGATCGTCGCGCGCACCACGCAGGGCAGAGCCCAGCGGGTCGCGATCGCCGGTCACATCGACACGGTGCCGATCAACGGCAACGTGCCGACGCGTGACATCGAGATCGACGGCGAGCCGTTCATCTGGGGTCGCGGCACCGTCGACATGAAGGGCGGTGTCGCCGTCCAGCTCAAGCTCGCCGCCGAGCTGGTCGCGCCTCGAGTGGACATCACCTGGATGTGGTATGACCACGAGGAGGTCGACGCCGACCTCAACGGCCTCACCCGGCTCGCCCGGACGCGCCCCGACCTGTTCGCGGCCGACTTCGCGATCCTCGGCGAGCCGTCGAACGGCGAGGTCGAGGGCGGCTGCAACGGCAACCTCCGCGCCATCGTCCGGACCCACGGCGTCCGCTCCCACAGCGCGCGGGCCTGGATCGGCCAGAACGCCATCCACAGCGCCGCCCCTGTGCTCGCCCGCCTCGCCGAGTACCGCCCGCGTGACGTGCCGGTGGAGGGACTCGTCTACCGCGAGGGCCTCAACGCCGTCCGCATCAGCGGCGGGGTCGCGGGCAACGTGATCCCGGATCTGTGCGAGATCGAGGTCAACTACCGCTTCGCACCGAGTCGCGACGCCGCCGAGGCGGAGCAGCACGTGCGCGACGTGTTCGCCGGATTCGACGTCGAGATCGTCGACCTGGCCGTCGGCGCGCGACCGGGACTCGATGCGCCGCTCGCGCAGGAGTTCGTCGCCGCAGTCGGGGCCGAGCCGCGCCCGAAGTACGGCTGGACGGATGTCGCGCGTTTCAGTGCTCTGGGCGTGCCGGCGGTCAACTACGGTCCTGGCGACCCCCACCTCGCTCACCACGACGAGGAACGCGTGCCCGTCGGCCAGATCGACGCGGTGGAGCGGGGCCTGCGCGCGTGGCTGACCGGCAGCTGACCTCCGCGGTCCACCCGCGTCTGAGCGCGGGGAGCGCGGCGGTCCGGGTCGGTGCGATCTACCTCGCGGCTCGCGTGGTGACCACGGCGTTCCTGCTGCTCGCCGCGGAGCTCTCGGGCTTCGAGTCGCGATTCGGTCCGGACCCGACGCTGGCCGACTTCGTTCTGGGCTGGGACGCGCAGTGGTACTGGCTCGTCGCCGTAGGGGGCTACCCCACCGAGCTGCCACTCACGGACTCCGGGGCGGTGGCCGAGAATGCCTGGGCCTTCATGCCCATCTACCCGCAGCTGGCGAAGATCGTCGCGTTGCCGTTCGGCACCTTCGCCGCAGGCGCGTTCGTCGTCTCGTTGTTGGCCGGGTACGCGGCATCCCTCGTCCTCTTCCACCTGCTGCGCAGCCGGATCGACGACACCGCGGCGCTGTGGGCGGTCACGTTCTTCGCCGCCGGCCCGCTCGCCGCGCTCTTCCAGGTGGGCTACGCCGAGGCGCTGTACCTGCTCTGGCTCTTCCTCGCCCTGTGGTGCGTGATGCGTCGCCGGTACGTATGGCTCTACGGGCTCATTCCGGTCATGGGATTCACCCGCCCCGGGGTGCTGGCGTTCGCTCTCTTCCTCGGCCTGTTCGGCATCTGGCGCTGGTTCAGGCGTCGCCGCGAGCCGTTGCCTGCCCGCGAGATCGTGCACATCGTCGCCCTCGGCCTGCTTGCTGCCGTCGTCGGGTTCGCGTGGCAGGTCATCGCCGGACTGCTCACCGGCGACAGCGGTGCGTACCTCGCGACGGAGCTCGCATGGCGGCGCAACTGGATTCTGGGGGAGGCGGTGTTCTTCCCGCTCGAGGGATTCCTCACCGCGACCGCCTTCTGGTTCGGCACCGTGTGGCGCCTGCCCATCGAGCTCGGCTACGTCGTGGTCGGGGCAGCCGTCCTCGCCATCGGGGCCGTTCTCCTGTTCGTGCCGCAGGTCAAGCGACTCGGCGTCGAGGTGCGGCTGTGGAGCGCGAGCTACGTCGTGTACCTCCTGCTGGTCTTCTTCCCGCAGTCGAGCCTGTTCCGCCTGCTCGTCCCGCTGTCGCCGCTGTGGGGGGCGGTCGCCGTGCCGCGTTCGAACGTCTGGCGAGGCAGCGTGCTCGTCGCCTGCCTCATCGGGCAGTGGTGGTGGATCTACAACATGTACGCGCTCGGGAATGTGATCTGGCAGGTGCCGTGAAGTATCGCAGTTTGGGACTCCATGTCCACAAGTGTCGCCCGAGGGTCGCAGGGTCACGATAAACTTGACGTGCAGACCATCGATGAAAGGGAGCCGCAATGGCAGCCATGAAGCCGAGAACCGGAGACGGGCCAATGGAGGCCGTGAAGGAGGGTCGCCTCATCATCGTGCGCGTGCCGCTCGAAGGTGGCGGTCGTCTCGTCGTCTCCGTCAACGACGCTGAGGCCAAGGAGCTCTACGACGTTCTGGGCGGAGTCGTCAGCCCCGCCTGAGTCACACCCGTTCCACGGAACGGCCGGTCTTCGGACCGGCCGTTTTCGCGTCCGCGGACGATGCGGCTCAGTCGGTCGGAACGGTCGTCAGCTGCAGGAGTCCCTCACCGACGATCGACAGTGCGCCGATGACAGCGGGCGAGGCCTGCGTCTCCTGGATGAGCGAGCGGTAGGCGGTCGTCACGGGATCGCGGCGCACCGGGTCGGCGACCGCGCCGCCGGCCATCACCCGCGGGACGAGCACCGTGCCTCCCGCGCGCACCAGCCGCAGGCCGTGCTCGACATACTCGATGACTCCCTCGGGGTCGGCGTCGACGAGCACGATGTCGTACGACGCCTCGTTCATCCGGGGGAGGACTTCGGCGGCGCGCCCGGTGATGAAGCGCGCCCGCGCCGGCGGGATCTTCGCCTCGGCGAACGCCTGCCGTGCGGCGCCGAGGTGCTCCGGCTCCTTGTCGATCGTCGTCAGTGTGGCGCGGGGCGAGCCGCGCAGCAGCCACAGACCCGAGACGCCGGCACCGGTCCCGATCTCGACGATGTTGAGGGCTTGGGATGCTGCGGCGATGAGGGCGCACTGAGCGCCGACGGGCGCGCTGATCGGCGCGGCACCGAGCTCGAGCGCGTGGGCACGCGCCCGCGCGATGTGGTCCGGCTCGACCGTCGCCTCGGCGGCGAATCGCTGATTCGCGTTCTGCTCTCCCATCGACATCCTCCGCGCAAAGCCTACGGGGAACGCGTGCGCTCACGCCTCAGGCGCGGCGGTAACCTGATCTCATGTTCTTCGGCCTCACGATCGAGAAGCTGCTGCTGATCGGCCTCGTCGCCGCGCTCATCGTCGGTCCCGAACGACTTCCCCGGTATGCGGAGTCGCTCGGCAGCTTCACCCGTCGCGCACGGGACTGGCTCTCGACGGCGCGCACCCGCGTGCGCGACGAGATGGGGGAGGACTTCGACGACGTCGACTGGCGTACACTCGACCCGCGGCAGTACGATCCGCGGCGGATCATCCGGGAAGCGCTGCTCGACGACGCGCCGGTTCCCACGGTGCGGGCGGCTCAGGCCGGTGCAGCCGTCGCGTCCACGGGGACTCCGCCGCCACCCCCCGTGCGGTCGCCCTTCCGCGGCCCGGAGGACGGACCGACGCCGTACGACACCGAAGCGACCTGACGCGTCCCGATCACCGCGGGCGCAGCGGCAGCGAACGACCCGCGAGACCCCGCGGCTCGGCCATGAGAGCCTGCGCGATGCGCTCGATCTCGCGCGCCGCCGGATCCTCGGGGTGGGCGAGGACGGCTGGGATGCCGGCATCCGCGTCCCCTCGCAGAACGGGACTGAGGGGCACCGAGCCGATCAACGGCACCTTCAGCCCATCGCTCGACAGGGCTGACGCGACCGCCGTCCCGCCGCCGGATCCGAAGAGGTCGAGCGTTGTGCCGTCGGGCAGGGTCATGGCGGCCATGTTCTCGACGACGCCGATCACGCGCTGCCCGGTCTGGCGGGCGACGAGTCCGCTGCGCACGGCGACGTCGGAGGCAGCCGCCTGGGGCGTGGTCACCACCAGCACATCGGCGTTCGGCAGCAGCTGACCGACGGAGATCGCGACGTCGCCCGTGCCGGGTGGCATGTCGAGCAGCAGCACGTCGAGGTCTCCGAAGTACACGTCGGTGAGGAACTGCTGCACGGTGCGGTGCAGCATCGGTCCGCGCCACGCCACCGCGCCGAGCGGCTCGGTGCCGGGCCCGCGGCGCAGGAACATGCCGATCGAGATGACCTTCACTCCGTGGGCGACCGGCGGAAGCATGAGGTCGTCGATGCGCGTCGGCTGCGGCACTGCGCCGTCGGGTCCGACGAGGCCCAACTGCCCGGGGATGGAGAAGCCGTGCACATCGGCGTCGATCAGCCCGACGGCCAGGCCGCGGGCGGCCAGCGCGACGGCGAGATTGGCGGTGACGGTCGACTTGCCCACGCCGCCCTTGCCGCTCGTCACGGCGATCACCCGGGTGAGGGTGCCGGGACCGAAGGGCATCTCCCGGGTGCGACCGCCGCGCAGCCGATCGGTGAGCGCCTGGCGCTCCTGAGGCGTCATCACCCCCACGTCGAGCGCGACCTCCGAGATTCCGGGAACGGATGCCGCGGCCCGGCGCACATCGGCTGCGATGCGCTCGGCGGCCGGGCACCCGACGATCGTGAGCACGATGCCGACCTCGGCGATTCCGTCGCTGACGGCGATGTCGCGCACCATGTCGAGCTCGCCGATGGGGCGGCGCAGTTCCGGGTCGAGCACGGCGTCGACCGCCCGGCGGACGGCGTCCGCGGTGGGTTCGCTCATCTGCCCGTGCCGTCCGGCGTGTCGTCGCGCAGCTCGATCTTCTCGAGGAGCGCACGCAGCTCGGCGCGGAGCACCTCGCGCGTGACGACCTCGTCGGAGAAGTCGGTCACCGCCATGCGCAGCGCCACCACCTCGCGGGCCAGGTACTCGGTGTCGGCGAGGTTGCGCTCAGCGCGCTGGCGATCCTGCTCGATCTGCACGCGGTCGCGGTCGTCCTGACGGTTCTGCGCGAGGAGGATGAGCGGTGCGGCGTACGAGGCCTGCAACGAGAGGATCAGCGTGAGCAGCGTGAAGTTCTGCGCCCGCGGATCGAACTGCAGCGGGACGGGCGCGAAGGTGTTCCACGCGAGCCACACGACGACGAAGACCGTCATGCCGATGAGGAATCCCGAGGTGCCCATGCCGCGGGCGAATGCCTCGGAGAAGCGGCCGAACCGGTCCTGCGACGGCTGCGGCGTGCGCTGGAGCATCCCGGAGCGCCCGCGCGGTGCGTCGAGCGCCACCTGGCGCGTCTGCCGGCGCGCCATCACGAGCGCCTCGGAATCGTCGCGGTCGAGACGGGGACCGCCGGTGGCGCCTCGCCGTGCGAGCGCCAGTCGTCGGGGAGCAGGTAGTCGAGCACGTCGTCGATGCTGACGGCGCCGACGAGCCGGTGCGCCTGGTCGACGACCGGCACCGACACGAGGTTGTAGCTCGCGAGGAGACGGGCGACCTCGGCGGCCGATGCCGAGGCCGGCAGCGGATCGAGCGTGTCGTCGATGATGGCGCCGAGCCGCTCGTGCGGCGGATAGCGCAGCATCCGCTGGAAGTGCACGGTGCCCAGCAGCCGGCCCGTCGGGGTCTCGTACGGCGGGAGGGTGACGAAGACGGCGGCGGCCAGGGCGGGGTGCAGCTCGTGCCGGCGGATCAGGGCGAGGGCCTCGGCGACGGTCGCGTCGGCGGACAGCACGATGGGCTCGCTGGTCATGAGACCGCCCGCGGTGTCGGGGCCGTACTTCAGCAGCGCACGCACGTCTTCGGCCTCTTCGGGCTCCATGAGCTCGAGCAGTTCCTCGGACCGTGATTCCGGCAGCTGGCCGAGCAGGTCGGCCGCGTCATCCGGCTCCATCGCATCGAGGATGTCGGCCGCGCGCTCATCGCCGAGAGCCTCGAGGATGTGGACCTGCTCCTCTTCGGGCATCTCTTCGAGCGCGTCGGCGAGCCGGTCGTCGGGCAGTTCCTCGGCGACCTCGATGAGCCGCTCGTCGGGGAGGTCGAGCAGGGTGTTGGCGAGGTCGGCCGGCTTGAGGTCGGAGTAGGTCGCCACGAGCTGCTCGGCCGACTGCGCCTCGCCGGGGTTCTGCTGCTCGCGCACGTCCTGCCACGACGCGAAGGTCGTCGGGCCCTTCGCGAACGGCGACGCGCTCGTGCGCGGCCGGCGCAGGAAGAGCTGGCCGATGTCCCATTCACCGAGACGGTTGCGCTCGATCGCGACGTCTTCGATGACCGCGGTGCCCGAGCCGTCGTTGAGGTACACCTTGCGCCCGAGGAGCTCGGCCATGACACGCACCTCGCCGCCGCGCTGCTGGAACCGCCGCACGTTGATGAGGCCGGTCGTGATGACCTGGCCGGTGGCGATCGACGTGACACGGCCGATCGAGACGAACACGTGACGGCGGCCGGGGATCTCGACCACCAGCCCGATGACCCGCGGCGGATCATCCTTGCGGTAGATGACCACGACGTCGCGCACCCGCCCGAGGCGGTCGCCTGCGGGGTCGAAGACGGAGCACCCGGACAGGCGCGCCACGAATACCCTCTGCGTGCTCACGCGTTCCAGCGTAGTCCGGACACCGTGGGAGGATGGGGAGATGACCATGATGGGCGGACGCTTTCCCCAGGGGTCTGAGGAGGTCGGTCAGACCGTCGCCAGCTTCCCCACGTACGACGCCGCGCAGAAGGCCGTGTCGTCACTCATCGCCGGCGAGGTGCCCGCCCGTGACATCGCGATCGTGGGGCAGGGCCTGCGGTCCATCGAGAAGGTGACCGGCCGGCTCGGCTACGCCTCCGCCGCCCGCTCCGGCGCGATCAACGGCCTGCTGCTCGGCCTGCTCTTCTCCGCCATCCTCGTGATCGGCTCGCCCACGGTGCCGATCCAGGCCTTCGTCGGCGTGCTGTTCGTCGGCATCGCGATCGGCATGCTCCTGAGCATCATCACGTACTCGTTCGTGCGCCGTCGTCGAGACTACGCGTCGGTGATGCAGGTGGTCGCGGACCACTACGAGGTCACCGTCGCGGCGACCAGCATCCATCGCGCCCGTCAGGTGCTCGGACCGCAGGCGGCGCCCGAGCCTCCCGCGCAGAGTTCGACGCCGCCGGCGGTCCCTGCGGCGCCCGAGGACGACCCCGAGCCGCCGCGCTACGGCGAGCGGGTGTCGCCGGCCGCGACCGCCGCGGCGGACGACGGTGCGGCGGGGCCCGCCCCTGCTGCTCCCGCTGCGCCTGGTGAGCCTTCGGAAGGCGACGCCACCGGGTCCGAGGCGGGCTCCGACCGCTGATGGCGACGACCGAGACCGACCTGCGCATCGGGGTCGTGCTCCCCAACGGCCAGGTCGAGGTGTCGGGCCTGCTCGGTCGACCCGACGACGCATGGGCGCTGCTCGGCATCGCGCACGGCGCTGGCGCAGGGATGCGGCATCCGTTCCTCACCGGACTCGCGCATGCTCTCCACGACAGCGGCGTCGCGACCCTGCGGTTCACCTTCCCCTACCTCGAAGCAGGACGACGGATGCCGGGCCCGGCCGCCCACGCCGTCACGACGTGGGCCGCGGTCGAGGCGGCGGCGACGGAGCACGCCCCGGACCTGCCGCTCTGGGCATCGGGCAAGTCCTACGGCGGACGCATGGCCTCGATGGCGGCGGCGGAGGGGCGCATCGCCCCGCGCGGCCTCATCTACCTGGGCTACCCGCTGCACCCGCCCGGCGACCCCGGTAACGCGCGGACCGCGCACCTTCCCGACGTCGCGCCGCCGCAGCTCTTCCTCGAAGGCACGAACGACCCGTTCATCCAGCCCGTCGAGCAGCTGGAAGCGGCGGTCGCGTCGTGCCAGGATGCCGAGATCCTCTGGATCGACGGCGGTGGGCACTCGTTCGAGATCAAGGGCCGCAAGCGCCCGGCCGACGAGGTCGGCGCCGAACTGGCCCCGGCCGTCGCTCACTGGATGCGTCGTCGGTCGGAGTAGCGTCAGCGCCCGGCCGCGTACCCCTGCATGCCGCGCGGGTTGGCAGCCGCCCACAGGACGCCGGTCTCGGCGTCCCTCCCCACCGCAGAGACACGACCCAGCGACCAGTCGCCTGCGCGGGTGACCGCATGCCCCCGGCGCTCGAGGCCCGCGACGACCGACTCGCCCAGACGGTCTTCGACGACGGCGCCCGCAGGCGTCCAGGTGCGCGGCCAGAACGACTCCGGCATCGCCGTCGTGTGCAGCGACGGTGCGTCGATCGCCTCCTGCGGGGAGTAGCCGCCGACGATCATGCGCAGCAGCGCCAGCAGCTGCCACTGGTCCTGCTGATCGCCGCCGGGTGAGCCGATCGCGAACTCGGGTGCGCTGTCGCGCAGCACGAGCGTCGGCGTGAGCGTCGTGCGCGGACGGCGTCCGGGGACGAGGGAGGACGGATGCCCCGGCTCGAGCCACGTCATCTGAAGGCGGGTGCCGAGGCAGAATCCCAGGGCGGGAATGGCCGGAGACGACTGCAGCCAGCCGCCCGACGGCGTCGCCGACACGATGTTGCCCCAGCGGTCGACGACGTCGAGGTGGCACGTATCGCCTCGCGTCTCGCCGGTCTTCGCGACAGTGGGCTCGCCCGTCCCGACGCCCGCCGCGTCGTACGACGTGCGCAGCGGCGGGCGGAAGCCGGAGCGCCCGCCGAGCGCGCCGGGCCGGAACTCCGTCGACGCCGACGAGGCGATCAGCGAGCGCCGCTCGTCCAGGTAGTCGGGGGAGAGGAGGGCGTCGAGCTCGACGTCGGCGTCGCCGAACCACGCGTCGCGGTCGGCGAGCGCGAGCTTCTGCGCCTCGAGGATCGTGTGGGCGCCGGGCTCCTGCGACGGGTCGAGCAGGTCGTCGTCGAGGGGCTCGAGGAGCGCGAGGGTCTGCAGCAGCGCCGGACCCTGCGTCCAGACGCCGGCCTTCGCGATCGTGTGCCCACGGAAGTCCCGGGTGACCGCGGACTCGTACCCGGCGTCGAACGCCGCGAAGTCGTCGGCCGTGATGACGCCGGCGTGGACTCCGCCCGCCGAGTGACGGTGCGGATCGGCGGCGAACGCCGCGGCCTCCTGCGCGACCTGGCCGGTCTTCCACTCGTGGCGGGCGGCATCGATGCGCGCAGCGCGGCCGACCGGTCCGTCGTCGCGCACCGTGCAGGAGGCATGCACGAGCCCGTCGAGCACGTCGGCATACGCCGGATTCCGCACGACGTCGCCCGGCGCCGGCGGCGCGCCGCCGGGCATCCACAGGTCGCGCGAGGTCGTCCAGTCCTCGGCGAAGAGCTCCGCGACGCGGGCGATGGTCGCAGCGGCCTGCCGCACGATCGGATGACCGTCGCGCGCGTAGCCGATCGCGTACGACAGCACGTCGCCGAGCTCCCACGTGCCGTGGTCGCGCAGCAGCAGCAGCCACGCGTCCACCGCGCCCGGCACGGCCGCGGCCAGGGCGCCGGAGCCGGGGACGAGATCGAGTCCCTCGGCGCGGTAGTGCTCGATCGTGGCGGCGGCGGGCGCCGGTCCCTGGCCCATCAGGACTGTGGGGGACGCGGCATCCGCTGTCTGGAAGATCCCGACGAGGTCGCCACCGGGCCCGTTCAGATGCGGTTCCACGACGTGAAGCACGAACGCGGCCGCGACCGTCGCGTCGAACGCGTTGCCGCCGCGCTCGAGCACCGACTGCGCGGTCGCGGTCGCGAGCCAGTGCGTCGAGGCGGACATGCCGAACGTGCCCGACAGGGTCGGGCGCGTGGTGAACGCGGGCGGCGGGGTGTAGGCCACGCTCAGCCGGAGAGTCGCGCGATCCAGGCCTCGACCTCGTCGGCGGTGCGCGGGATGCCGGCGGAGAGGTTGACCGGCCCGTCGGCGGTCATGAGGATGTCGTCCTCGATCCGCACGCCGATGCCGCGGTACTCCTCGGGCACCGTGACGTCGTCGATCTGGAAGTAGAGGCCGGGCTCGATCGTGAAGATCATGCCGGGCTCCAGGAGACCGTCGTAGTACATGTCGCGCCGCGCCTGCGCGCAGTCGTGCACGTCGATGCCGAGGTGGTGGCTCGTGCCGTGGACCATGTACCGGCGGTGGTGGCCGCCCTTGTCGGCGTCGAGCGCCTCCTCCGCCGTCACCGGCAGCAGACCCCACTCGGCCACGCGGGTCGCGATGACCTGCATCGCCGCCTCGTGCACGGTGCGGAACTTGACGCCCGGCTTCGCCGCCGCGAACGCGGCGTCGGCGGCCTCGCGGACCGTCTCGTAGATGCGGCGCTGGATGTCGGTGAAAGTGCCGCTGACCGGGAGAGTGCGCGTGATGTCGGCGGTGTAGAGGCTGTCGACCTCGGCGCCGGCGTCGATCAGGATGAGGTCGCCCGGAACGACGGCGCCGTCGTTCCGCGTCCAGTGCAGGTAGCACGCGTGCGGGCCGGCCGCCGCGATGGTGTCGTACCCGACGGCGTTGCCGTCGCTGCGGGCGCGCTGGTGGAAGACGCCCTCGACGATGCGCTCGCCGCGGGGATGGGCGACGATCGCCGGGATGTTGGCGACGATGTCGTCGAATCCGCGGGCGGTGACCTCGACGGCGAGCTTCATCTGCGCCACCTCGTACTCGTCCTTGACCAGGCGCAGCTCCGACACGAAGCGGGTGAGGTCCTCGTCCTCGTCGAGCTGGAGCTCGCCGTCGCGAGACGCGAACTCGTCGATGTGGGCGGTCGCGACACCCAGGTCGGCGGCGACACCCGCCAGCGCGGGACGCGGCCCGATCCAGAACTCGCCGATCGAGGCATCCGAGTAGAACTCCGCCGTCGTGCGGTCGGCGCGCTCTCGGAAGTACAGGGTCACGTCGTGACCGCCGCCCTCGCGCGGCTCGAACACGAGCACCGAGCCGGGCTCGGCGTCGGACGCCCAGCCGGTGAGGTGCGAGAACGCGGAGTGCGCGCGGAACGGATAGTCGGTGTCGTTGCTGCGCTGCTTGAGCTCGCCCGCCGGGATGATGAGGCGCTTGCCCGGGAACGCCGCCGACACCGCGTCGCGCCGCGCGGCCGTGTACGCCGCCTGCTCGCGGGTCGGGGGCATCGAGTCGGGCCGCTCCGCCCACCCCTCGGAGATGGTGTCGAGGAAGCCCTGGCCGTAGGGCTGACGCCGGTTCGTGGTCGTCGAGGCGGGGGTCTCGGCGTCCGTCTGCGCGATCGTGTCGCTGTCGCCTGTGGTGCTCATGCGTCCAGTCTGTCACGCGACCGCCGCGCGACGGAGAGCTCAGTCCACAGGCTCCAGCTGCACGATGAGGGGGCGGTGGTCCGATCCGGAGCCGTCCATCGAGCGCAGCACGAGCGAGCCGGTGGCCTCCCAGTGAGCAGACGTCATGACGTGGTCGATCGGCGTGCCGAGCACCGACGGCATCTCCGCCGACCATGTCCCGATGGCGCCGTTCCCCGTCACGATCGCGGCGTCATCGCACAGGCCCAGAGTGCGGTCGTCCACCCCGAGGGCCGACATGTGGTCGACGGTCGCGTTGAAGTCGCCGGCCATGATGACGTTGGCGTCGGTGCATTGATCGGCGAGCCACTGCAGGTCGTCGCGCCAGTCCTGCATGTAGCTGGGGCGCGGCGCGACCGCGTGCGCGGCGACGACGATGGGTCCCTGGCCGTCGGTGGGCATCGCCACGGCGCTCGGCACCGTCGACGTGTTGCTCGTGCCGTCGATCGACGACTCGATGACGGCGTAGTCGCCGAGCTCGGGGGAGATGAGCAGCGTCGTGGAGCCGGCATCCCACTCGGTCGAAGGGTCTTCGGCATGGTGGGCCCACATGCGGTGCCCGAGCTCGCGCATCGCGATGGCGACCTGCTCGCCCGTCTCGATGGTCGTCTCGGGGAGCGCGACGATGTCGGCGTCCATCGCGACGGCGATCTTCGCGATCGTGTCGGGCGGGGTCGCCGGCCCGGCCGTGTTCCACGTCATCACGCGGATCGCCGTGTCGGTCTTGGCAGGCAGGGCCTCGGTGCCCATGCCGCCCCGGCCCATCAGGATGACCCCGTTCGCGACCGCGGCCAGGGCGGCGACGATCGCGATCGACAGGGAGAAGGCGCGGATCGGCCGCACGATGGCGACCAGCAGGGCCAGGACCGCGATCAGCGCGAACGCGACGGCGAGGAGACCCCGGAACGAGACGATCTGAGCCACCGGATAGAACCGCTCCACCCGGAAGAAGCCGGGCCAGGTCAGCACGGCCGCCGTGATCGCGCAGAGCACGGTCACGAGGATCCCGAACAGGCGAAGCACGTCGGCGACTCTATGCGAGCAGGCTGGGAGATCGGTCAGCGCCCGCCCGCATGTCGGCGCGCTACGCTCGGAGGATGCCGGGACGGTTGCGCTTCGAGGGCCCGAGCGATCTGCACCTGCACTCGGTCCTCTCCGACGGCACCGAATCGCCCGCGCAGGTGATGGCGGCCGCGCACCGGCACGGGCTGCGCACCGCCGCGCTCACCGACCACGACACCACGTCGGGATGGGCGGAGGCGGCCGAGGCCGCGGCATCCCTCGGCATGACCTTCATCCCCGGGATGGAGCTCTCCGCGCGCCACGAGTGGCGCAGCGTGCACGTGCTCGCGTACCTCGTCGATCCGGACGACGAGGCGCTGCGCGCGATGACCGACAAGATCCGTTCCTCGCGGCTCGACCGCGCGCGGATCATGGCCGACCGGATCGCGCGCGACTACGACCTGGTGTGGGACGACATCCTCGCGCAGACGACCGACGGCGCCACCGTGGGGCGTCCGCACATCGCCGATGCGCTCGTCGCGCGAGGTCTGGTGCGCGACCGCGCCGAGGCGTTCTCGAGCATCCTGAGCCCCGGCGGGGACTACTACGTCGCGTTGTACGCGCCGGATCCGGTCACTGCGGTCGGGCTCGTCGCCGGCGCCGGGGGAGTCCCGATCATCGCGCACCCGGCGGGTCGCGCCGGCCTGCTGCCCGCACATCTGACCGATCGCATGCTCGGCGCGGGTCTCGCGGGCTTCGAGCTGGGCCATCGCGAGAACCGTGCGTCCGGCATCCGCTCGCTGCGCGAGCTGTGCGAGGAGCGCGATCTCATCGTCACCGGATCCAGCGACTACCACGGGCTCGGCAAGCCGAACCAGCCGGGCGAGTACACCACCGACGACGCCATGGTCGCGCGGATCATCGAGGCCGCAACGGGAAGCGCCCCCGTCTACCCGTGAGGCAGACGAGGGCGCTCACCGTGGAGAGCGGATGCCTCAGCCGAGCGCCTTCGCTTTGAGGGCGTCGAACTCGGCCTGGGTGATCGTGCCCGCGTCGAGGAGCGCCTTGGCCTTGGCGATCTCGTCGGTCGCGCTCGTGCCGCCGGCCACGGACTTGATGTAGGAGTCCTGCGCCGCCTGAAGCTGCTTCGCCTCGGCCGCTCCGCGACGGGCCATGCCGTTGCCGCGGGCGATCAGGTAGACGAGCAGCGTGAGGAACGGGACGAAGATCAGGAAGATGATCCACAGGGCCTTCCACCACCCGCTGAGCTCGTGATCGCGGAAGAGGTCGCCGATCACGGCGAACAGCGCGAAGAGGTAGGCGACGAACACGAAGACCCAGAGGAACCACCAGATGAGGTCCCCGAGGGAACCCCAGAACCCCTGGTACTCGTAGCCGGTCGTGACCGCGTCGATGAATCGCACGATGAGTGCCTTTCTGAATGCGAGGTGCGGCGCGAAGTGCGCCGCTTGCGCTCACGATAGCGCCCGGCCGCGTCGGAATCACGCGATTGGACGCGGATGTCGCCGTGCGTCGGTCCCCAGGTCAGGCGCTGACGGGGGCGCCACCGCCCGACGCGGACGAGCCGCCGCGGCGACGTCGACGCCGGCGCGGAGCGGGCTTGCCGTCGTGGTGCTCCTTGCCGCCTCCGTCGTGCGTTCCGCCGCCTTCGGCAGGGCGCTCGCCCTGGGCGGCAGAGGCCTGGCCGGCACCCTGGGCGCCCGCAGATCCGCCGGACCGGCGACGGCTGCGCCGACGCGTGGTGCCGTCGCCGTCGGCGCCGTCACGGGGTGCGGCATCCTGCGTCTTGACGGTCTGCGTCTTGGGCGCCGTGGCGATGCGGCCCTTGGTGCCCGCAGGGATGTCGAGGTCGGAGTAGAGGTGGGGGCTGGACGAGTAGGTCTCGACCGGCTCGGGCTGCCCGAACTCCAGCGCGCGGTTGATGAGCGCCCACTTGTGCAGGTCGTCCCAGTCGACGAACGTCACCGCGATGCCGGTCTTGCCGGCGCGGCCCGTGCGGCCGGCGCGGTGCAGGTACGTCTTCTCGTCGTCGGGGATCGTGTGGTTGATGACGTGCGTGACGTCGTCGACGTCGATGCCGCGCGCGGCGACGTCGGTGGCGATGAGCACGTCGCGCTTGCCGGCCTTGAATCCGGCCATCGAGCGCTCGCGCGCCTCCTGGCTCATGTCGCCGTGCACGGCGGCGGCGTTGAAGCCGCGGTCGCCGAGCTCGTCGACGAGCTTCTGCGCGGCGCGCTTGGTTCGCGTGAAGATGACCGTCTTGCCGCGACCGTCGGCCTGCAGGATGCGGGCGATGACCTCGTCCTTGTCGAGCGAGTGCGCGCGGTAGACGAGGTGCTTGATGTTCGCCTGCGTGAGTCCTTCGTCGGGGTCGGTCGCGCGGA
Organism: Microbacterium sp. NPDC056003; assembly: GCF_042274785.1. NCBI lineage: Bacteria > Bacillati > Actinomycetota > Actinomycetes > Micrococcales > Microbacteriaceae > Microbacterium > Microbacterium sp. NPDC056003. Next base: position 14,951 of record NZ_JBHJXQ010000004.1, read on the forward strand.
TGTGGATCGGGTTCGACATGAACCGGCGCGCGAGGGCGACGATCGGACCGGGCATGGTGGCCGAGAAGAGCTGCGTGTGACGCACGGCGGGCACCTTCGAGAAGATCTTCTCGATGTCGGGCAGGAAGCCCAGGTCGAGCATCTTGTCCGCCTCGTCGAGCACGACCTCGGTCGCGTGCGAGAGATCGAGCAGACGCTGGTTGTTCAGGTCGATGAGGCGACCGGGAGTGCCGACGACGATCTGCGCGCCGGCCTTGAGCTGGTCGATCTGGCCCTCGTAGGCCTTGCCGCCGTAGATCGCGACGACGCTCGTCGCACGACCCGAGGTCAGCATGTCCATGTCTTCGTAGACCTGTACGCACAGCTCGCGGGTGGGGACCACGATGAGGGCCTTGACGCCCGGCTCGGGGTTGCGGCCGAGGCGCTGCACCACGGGGATGCCGAAGCCGAACGTCTTGCCGGTGCCGGTCTTGGCCTGCCCGATGATGTCCTGGCCGGGGAGGCCGAGGGGGATCGTCTGCTCCTGGATGGGGAAGGCATCGACGATGCCCTTGTTTGCGAGGACATCGACGATGTCCTGGTCGACGCCGAGTTCGGCGAAGGTCGTCACGATATGAGCCTGTCCGGCAGTGAGATGCTGCCTGGTCCGTGCCCTGGCGCGGTGATCATCGACGCCGCGCGGGCGGAAGTGCGGTCCACGCCCTCTCTCAGCCACAGGCGCGGGAGCCCCCGATCCGATGCCGGGGACGTCACCACGATACCGGAGGAGGGCGCCGGAGGGCATTTCGGACGGTTCGGAGGAGAGCGGATGCCGCGCCCGGCGCCGTGCGACCCTAGGCTGTAGCCCGTGGTGAAGTGGTTCTGGCAGCGTCGGGAACCCGGGCGGAAGCTGCAGCTCCGCTCGAGGGAAGACCTCGGCGACGCGACGCGCGTCGACTTCGAGGAGCTCGCGCCCGACATCGACACGTTCCTCGGCCAGGCCGCCTATCTGCAGCTCGGCTACTTCGAGACGCTGAGCGAGCTCATCGCGCTGACGCCGGAGCTGTCCGACAAGGAGTCGCTCTCACGCGCCGCGGGCGCCGCGCTGACCAAGCACGAGGAACTCGTGGCGCTCATCCGCGAGCGCGGGGACGACCCCACCGACCTGATGCTGCCGTTCCGCGAGCCGCTGGACGCGTTCCGTGGGGCGACGCACGGTGTGCGTGCACCCGAGACGATGCTGTCGGTGCACATCACGGCGGGCATGCTGGACGACTTCTACCTGGCGCTGTCGGCGAGCTATGCCGACACCGGACGACGGGTCGCCCGCATCCTGCGCGCCGACGACGATCGCGAGGCGATCGTCGACATCATCGGCCGGACGATCGAGAGTGATCCGGAGTGGAAGTCGCTGCTCGCGCTGTGGGGGCGGCGGCTCGTGGGGGACACGCTGCTCATCGCCCGGGCCGCGCTGCGGCCGGTGACGCTGCGCGTGGCGGACGAAGCGAAGGTCGAGCCGGTGTTCACCGAGCTCATGGCAGCGCACTCGCGGCGCATGGACGCGATGGGCCTCGCGGCCTGAGGCGCTCCACGGCGCCCTCCGCGGGGTGCGCGGGAAGTCAGCCGATCCGGAGGCGCGCGCGCTCGCTGGCATCGTGCGCCACGCGCATGCGCGAGAGCACCACCAGAACGGGGTAGGTCACGACCACCGGCGCGACGAACATCGACAGCCACAGCCATACGCTGTCGATGCCGACGCCCGCCCACGTGAGGATCGTCCACACCAGTCCGGCCGCGAACGCGCCGAGTGCGGGGCCGATCACAACGCCGCGCGTCGAGCGGTGGGCGACGAGGAAGTGCACGGCTATGCCGAGCACGGCGCCGACGATGATCGCGAGGATGATCTGCATCGGCGGGTCAGGCGACGAAGCCGACGCGGCGGGACTCCTCGGTCCCGAGCTCGATGTACGCCAGGCTCGCGGTGGGGACGATGTAGCTGTTCCCCTTGTTGTCGGCGAGCGTGAGGTGCGTGGCACCGGCGTCGAGCGCCGCGGCCACGGACTTCTTCACGTCGGCCGCAGCCTCGTTCGTCTCGAAGTTGAGCTCGCGTCCGGTGTTCGCGATGCCGATGCGGATCTCCACGTGACTGCCTCTCTCCCACTGCGCGGCCGGGTTCCCCGGCGCATGGCAACTCTACGACACGGCCGCACGCGCCCAGGTCGTCCGTCCGCTCGCTGTCGGCGAACGGGGGTGTCGTGAGTCCGCGCTACGGTCGAGGGCATGGTGTTGCGGGACGGATCCGGTGCGACGGCCGCGCTGGACGATCCCCAGCGCGTCGTCGTCGAGCTGGCGGGCGAGGCCTCCTGCGTCGTCGTAGGGGCGCCCGGCACCGGCAAGACGACAGCCCTCGTCGCCCGCGTGGCCGCCCTCGTCGCCCGAGGCGTCGACCCCGACGCGATCCTCGTGCTGACGCCCACGCGGCAGACGGCCACCGCACTCCGCGACCGGCTCGCGCTCGCCGTCGGGCGCGCCACGTCCGGCCCGCTGGCCCGGTCGGTGGCGTCGTTCGCCTTCCAGCTCGTGCGCGCGAACGCGGTGGCGATCGACGCCGACCCGCCGCAACTGCTGACCGGGGGCGACGAAGACCAGCTCATCGGCGACCTGCTCGACGGCGATGCCGAGGACGAGCGGGAGACCGGCAGGTCGCGCTGGCCGGAGTGGCTGGGCGCAGGCATCCGCTCCACTCCGGGGTTCCGCACCGAGGTGCGCACCTTCCTCGCGGAGTGCACGACGCTCGGCATCGAACCGGGGCGGCTGCGGGCGCTCGGCGAGCAGCACGACCTGGCGGTCTGGGTCTCGCTCGCGTCCTTCGCGGGCGAGTACCACGAGGTGCGCGCGGGCATGCGGGGCGCGCACCGCGATGCGGCCGGCCTCGTGCGGGAAGCAGTCGGACTCCTGCGCACGGCGGGCGACGGCATCCCTGCCATCGACCGGCTGCGGGTGATCCTCGTCGACGACGCGCAGGAGCTCACCCTCGGCGGCGTCGAACTGCTCGAGGCAGCGCGCGGCCGCGGGATCCCGGTGGTCGCGTTCGGCGATCCCGACGTCGGCGCCGGATCGTTCCGCGGCGCCACGCCTGAGAACTTCGCGCGGCTCGCGGCGAGTCTCGGGGCGGTGTCCGTCCTCGACACGCGCCACCGCGGCACGCCCTGGCAGGGCGACCTCGTGCGGCGGATCACGCAGCGCATCGGCGCCGTCGGCGTCGTGGCGCACCGCGGCGCAGGCACCGGCGCCGAGCCCGACGATTCCGTGCGTGCTCTGCTGCTGCGGTCGCCGGCCGAGGAGTACGACGCGATCGCCCGGCTGCTGCGCGAGCGCCACGTGCACGACGGCGTGCCGTGGGGGCGCTGCGCCGTGATCGCCCACGACACCCGGCAGGTCGCGGCGCTCGAGGCCGAGCTGTCGGCGCGCGAGGTTCCCGCCCGTTCGAGCGGCCCCGGCCGTGCCCTCGGTGCGCTCACACCGGTGAACGACCTGCTGCGGCTGATCGAGCTCGCCGCCGGTGACGACCGCACCTTCGACGACGTGTCGGCTGCGCTGCTGGGCACCTACGGGCGTCTCGACCCGATCGAGCTGCGCCGTCTCCGCTCCGCGCTGCGACACGCCGAGCTCGCTGCGGGCGGAGAGCGGTCCGGCCGCGACCTGCTCGTGTCGGCGATGTCCCAGCCGCTCGAGTTCGACCTGGTCGACACCCGCGAGGCCCGCCGGGCGGCGGCCCTCGCCCGCACGCTCGCCTTCCTGCGCGAAGAGCTCGACCGCGGCGCGACCGCGCACGAGCTGCTCTGGGCGGCATGGGATCGCAGCGGACTGCAGCGCGTGTGGTCGGAGCTGGCCCGCGGCCACGGTCCCCTCGCTGAACAGGCGAATCGCGATCTCGATGCCGTGGTGGCGCTGTTCCAGGTCGCCAAGCGCTTCGTCGAGCGGTCGCTCGACGCCGACCCGCGGGTGTTCGTGCGCGGCATCCTCGACTCCGACGTGGCCGAAGACCGGCTCGCCGCGCCCGTCCGTGACGACACCGTGCAGCTGCTGACGCCCGCGGGCGCGCTGGGGCTGGAGTTCGACACCGTCGTCGTCGCCGGCGTGCAGGACGGCATCTGGCCGAACACGCGCCTGCGCGGCAGCCTGCTCGAGACGTGGCGGCTGGCGGATGCCGCGACCCGCACCGGCGATGCGGCAGCGGGCGTCTTCGACCGGCGCCGCTCCGCGATGCACGAAGAGCTGCGGCTGCTCGTGCGCGCACTGTCGCGTGCGACGCAGCGTGTGGTCGTGACTGCCGTCGACGACGACGACACCGGACCGAGTGTGTTCTTCGAGTTCTTCCCCGACCCTGAGCGTCACAGCGTCGATCACCCGCTGTCGCTGCGCGGGCTCGTCGCCCGCCATCGGCGTGTGCTCACCGATGGGGCGAGCCGCGGAAGCGCGGCGCACGCAGCCGGGCAGCTGGCGCTGCTCGCCGACGCGGGCGTGCCCGGCGCCGCGCCGGGCGAGTGGTTCGGCGTTCCGCGGCCGACATCGACCGGTCCGCTGCGCGACCTCGAGAAGGAAGACGTGCGGGTCTCGCCCTCGCGCCTCCACACGCTCGAGGAGTGCGAGCTCAACTGGGTGATCGGAGACCTCGGCGGTGATCCGGGCGGCACGACGGCCGGACTCGGCACGATCATCCACGCGGCGCTCGAGCACGCGGCCGACTCGACCGAGGAGAGCCTGTGGGCCGAGGTGGAGGCGCGCTGGAGCGAACTCGCGTTCGAGGCGGACTGGCGCGACCGGTCCGAGAAGACACGGGCGAGGGACCTGGTGCGACGCCTGCACCTCTACCTGCGGCGGTTCGAGGCGTCGGGCGGAACGCTCATCGGCGCCGAACCCCACTTCGAGGTGGCGATCCCGCTCGACGATGCCGAGGCGTTCGAGCACGGTGCGATCCTGTCGGGCTACATCGACCGCGTCGAGCTCACGCCCGAGGGCACGGTGGTGATCATGGACCTCAAGACGGGCAAGCGCGAGCCGCAGACGAATGCGAAGGTCGTCGACAACCCGCAGCTCGGCGCCTATCAGCTGGCGTTCGAGGCAGGTGCGATCCCGGCGGCCGCCGGACATGCGCCGGGCGGTGCGAAGCTGCTGGTGCTGCGGCCGACGGCCACCCGATCCGACTACGCCGAGCCGTGGCAGCCGCCCTTCGACGACGAGCGGCGCGAGGCCTTCCTCACCCGCATCAGGCACGCGGTCACGACCATGCGCGGTGTGTCGTTCGCCGCGCCGTACGAGGAGCACTGCCGTGACGACCATTCGTACGGGCTGTGCCGCATCCACACGATCGGGGCGGTGAGCGCGTCGTGATCACCGACCAGTCCGTGTCTCCGCCCGCGACGGCAGACCCCGCGACCGCGCCGCTGCCCGCTCGGGTGATCGCCGCCGCACTGGGCCAGTTCCCGCCGACCGACGAGCAGACCGCGGTGATCGAGGCGCCGCTCTCCCCGGCGCTGGTCGTTGCGGGTGCCGGCAGCGGCAAGACCGAGACCATGGCCTCGCGGGTCGTGTGGCTCGTCGCGAACCGGCTCGTGCGCCGCGACGAGGTGCTCGGGCTCACGTTCACACGAAAGGCGGCCGGTGAGCTCGCGGAGCGCATCCAGCGTCGGCTGGCGCGCCTGAGCGAGTTCGAGCGACGCGGACTCGTGGGCTTCCTTCCCGCGCTTCACGAGGCGGGGCGCCTCGACGTCTTCGCCGAGCTCGAGCGCGCAGCCGGCGATGGAGCACGGGCCACGGCGGCCCGCCACGAGGCCATGGACGCGCTCGCCCGGCTCGTCGGCGCGGAGCCGCAGGAGGCTGAAGACGACGCGCTCCTGCACCGGCCGACGGTGTCGACCTACAACAGCTTCGCCGACCAGATCGTGCGCGAGCACGCGGTGCGGATCGGGCGGGATGCCGAGGCCGCCGTCATGTCGGAGTCGGCGGCGTGGCTGCTGATGCGGCGGGTGGTGTTCGCTTCCGACGATCCGCGGCTCGAGACCCGTGGCGAGGCGGTGCGGAGCATCATCGACGGCGCACTGCGCATCGCGCGTGACGGCGTCGACAACCTCGTCGACCTCGATGACCTCGCCGCGTTCCCCGAGAGCTTCCGGCGAGTGATGGATCTGCCCTCGACGAACGCGCGCACCGTCGTCTACGCCGAGGTGGCCGAGGCGAACGAGAAAGTCGCGGCGCTGTCGATGCTGGCCGATCTCGCACGCGACTACGCAGCCGAGAAGCGGCGCATCGGCGTGATCGACTTCTCGGACCAGGTCGCCGGCGCGCTCGAGGTGGTCGCCGGCCACCGCGCCGTCGCCGACGAGCTGCGCGACCGCTATCGCGTGGTGCTGCTCGACGAGTACCAAGACACGTCGGTGGTGCAGACAGACCTGCTGTCCTCGCTGTTCGCGGGTACGGGGGTCATGGCGGTCGGCGACCCCCATCAGGCGATATACGGGTGGCGCGGTGCGAGTGCGGGCAATCTCGGCGGATTCGCCGCGGCGTTCTCGCCGTCGGGGGAGTGCGCGGAGTACTCGCTGCTCACGAGCTGGCGCAACAGCGCCGACGTGCTCACCGCCGCGAACGCCGTGCTGGCCCCGCTCGCCGCCTCGGCCGCCGTGCGCGTCCAGGAGCTGCGTGCGCGGCCCGGCGCCCCCGCCGGAGCGGTCGAGACCGCGTTCGATGCCGATCTCGACTCCGAGGCCGATCGCGTCGCAGAGTGGTTCGCACGCGTCCGAGCCGACCGCGCCCGGGCCGGACTGGCGACCACCGGCGCCGTGCTCTTCCGCAGCAAGAAGCACATGGTGCGCTTCGGTGACGCGCTGGGGCGGCGCGGCATCCCTCATCGGATCCTCGGCCTCGGCGGACTGCTGTCCACGCCCGAGGTGGTCGACGTCGTGAGCGCGCTGCGGGTGGTCAGTGACCCGAGTGCGGGCTCCGCGCTCATCCGTCTGCTGTCGGGGCCGCGGTGGTCCATCGGACTGCCCGACCTGCGAGAGCTCGCGGCGCTCGCCCGGCGCATCGCACGCCACGACGCGGCGCTGCAGCCGCTCGCTCCCGAGGTCGTGGAGCGCATCCGCTCCGGTGCGGGCGACGACGACGGCTCTCTCGTCGACGCGCTCGACTTCGTGCTCCGGCATCCCGCCGACCACGGCTGGCTGGCCGGCTTCACCGCCGCGGCGCGCGAGCGCCTCCGCGAGGCCGGCGCCGTCTTCGCGGGTCTGCGACAGGCTGCCGGCATGCCGATCCCCGAACTCGTGCGGCTGATCGAGATCGAGCTGCGGCTCGACGTCGAGCTCGCGGCGAACGAGGCCCGCGGCCCGGCGCGCATCGCGAGCGCCCAGCTGCGCGCGTTCGTCGACGAGCTGCACGCCTTCCTCGCGGCGGACGAGTCGGGCTCGCTGTCGAGCCTGCTCGCCTGGCTGGATCACGCTGAGCAGCTCGACGAGTTCGCTCCGCGCACCGAGCCGCCTGAAGACGACGTCGTGCAGCTTCTGACGATCCACGGATCCAAGGGACTGGAGTGGGATGCCGTCGCCGTCGTGCGCCTGGTGAAGGACGAGCTGCCGAGCGCGCCCCGCGACACCAAGGGCTGGCTCGGATTCGGGGTGCTGCCGTATGCGTTCCGCGGCGATGCGGCGTGGCTCCCCGCCCTCGCGTGGCGCGGCGCCGGCACGCAGCAGGAACTCAAGACGGCCGTCGAGGACTTCGTCGCGGCGAACCGCGCGCGGCAGCTCGAAGAGGATCGCAGGCTCGCCTACGTCGCGGTCACCCGTGCCCGCGACCATCTGCTGCTGACCGGGTCGACGTGGTCCGGCACGAAGCGCCCGCGTGAGCGGAGCACGTTCTTCACTGAGATCGCCGCAGCGCTGGAGCACGAGCTGCCGAGTGACGAGCCGGGGGAGAACCCGTACCTCGGCGAGCGTCGCATGCTCCAGTGGCCGATCGATCCGCTCGGCTCTCGTCGCGCGGTGGTCGAGCGCGCCGCCTCGGCGGTCGAGGCCGCGTTGTCCGCTCCGCGACCGATGCCCGATTCCGACGTGGCGCTGCTGCTCGCCGAGCGGGACGCCCGGCGAGCACCTGCGACGCGGGACGCGCCGACGCGCATCGCAGCATCCCGGTACAAGGAGTTCGTCTCCGACTACGAGGGCACCGTCGCTGCGATCGCCCGGCCGCTGCCCGAGCGCCCGTTCCGGCAGACGCGCCTCGGCACCCTCTTCCACGCATGGGTCGAGCAGCGCGCCGGCACGCCGGGCCTCGGCGGGTCGATCGACGATGCGCTGTGGGAGTCCGACGACGATCTGCCCGGCACCGAATCCTCCGCCGAAGACGCCGCGGCGCTCGACGCGCTGCAGGCGCGATTCCTCGCCTCGGAGTGGGCGACCCTGCGCCCGCTCGAGGTCGAGACCGAGATCGACTTCACCATGACCGGCCTCGACGGCCGTCCGCACGTCGTGATCTGCAAGCTCGACGCCGTCTACCGTCGCGACGACCGCGGCGGCCGGATCGAGATCGTCGACTGGAAGACGGGCGCGGCTCCGCGCACCGATGCCGAGAAGGAGGAGCGGATGCTGCAGCTCGAGCTCTACCGGCAGGCGTACCACGCCAAGCACGGCGTGCCTCTGGAGGAGATCGACGTGGCGCTGTACTACGTCGCGGCCGACCTCGTGCTCCGGGGCTGACCCCGCCGACAGGCTACGGCGCGAGCCACCGTCGCAGCGCGGCCTCGGACGCTCGCTCGGCCTCCGCCGCGGCGTCGCCGTCGTGGCTCGCGTCGTGGGTGTCACGGGTGTCGGCGATGTCGGCGGTGCGCACGGGGTCGCCGGTCACGATGTCGATCGGCGAGGTCGAGAGGTCATCGGCGTGCCATGCCTCGGCGGCCGCGCGCTGCTCGGGATCCCGCCCCGGCCCGGCGTCCCCGAGATCGATCTCGGCGGTGTCCTCGGGCTCGCGGTCAGCGGGATCACCGTCGGTCGAGACCCACAGCGATAGCTCCTCCGGGTCGTAGGCATCGGTGTGCATCGACGTGTCGACCGCCGCCGCCGACGCCTCGGGCATGCGGTCGAGAAGGGCGATGGCATCGTCGACGCCGAGCGCGGCATCCGTCACGATGTCGTCGCCGGCCACCCCCGTCGCCAGCGTCTCGAGCAGCTCGACCGCGTCGTCCACGACCTCGTCGCGTCCGGACTCGTGGCCGTGAACCAGCCACGACGCGAACTCCAGCTCGGCATACAGGCGGGCGCGCTCACGCGCGCGGGCGTCGGGGGCGCGCCCGCTGCCGGCGACGTACGCCGCGTAGACGTCGTCGGCCGCCGCAGGCGCGGAGGCCAGCCACTGCAGGTCGGTCGCCGGGTCGCCGACCGAGAGGCCGTGCCACTCGAGCAGACCGGTCACCTGCGGCACGCCGTCGACGTCCTCGAAGAGGAACGACGCCGCGCCCGCTCCGCCGAGCACGACGGCGGACTCGAAGCGCCACAGCTCGTCGTTGTCGATCGCGCGCTGCCAGCGATCGGCGAGCGCCACCGGCAGACGGCGAGTCGCCTGGGCGCGGTCCACCAGACGGCCGGTGTCGGTGCGGACCTGCTGCGGAGTGCGCACGGGCAGGCCCTCGGTGCGGACGATCGACAGCGGGAGGGCGTGCAGCGCCGCCAGTGCAGCGCCGAGCGACGTGGCGGCACCGCGGCCGGGCGGCAGGTGGGCGGCGTCGACGCGGTACCCCGGCAGGAAGTCGACGACCACGGCACGTGTGTCACCGAGGCCGGTCTCGCCGAGCAGCTCGGGAGCGCGGAAAGGCAGAAGGCCCCGCACGCCGGGCGTGAGGGCGCGCAGAGCGCGCACCTCGGCCGCGAGCTCCGGAGAGACGGCTGCGTCTGCGGGGACACGGACGACGACGCGGCGGCCGTCGTCGAGCTCGGCGACGGCGGAGTCGTAGCGCCCGACGGTGCCCTCGGTCAGTTCGCCGACCCCGACGACGCCGACCCGGGGCAGAGCCGATGTCACGGACGCGGCTAGAGTGAAGGGTGAGCGTGCCATGTGCCCAGGGTAGGTCGGTCACGCTCGTCCATCCCCGCGCCACGCCCTTGCTGGAGTTCCTCGATGACGGCGTCCGACAGCACGCGGCTCCCGCCGCTCGCCGCCGCAGCGGTCGACCGCGCGCCCGATGAGCGCGCGACGCCCGGTCTGATCGAGACCGCTCGAGCAGATGCCGCGACCCGGGTGCTCGTGCTCGCGGGCGACGCCGCCCCGCTCAACGGACCCGCCGACCTGCGCTGGGTCGCACCCGAGGCGGTCCCGCCCGGCGCGGAGTGGGCGTTCCTGGGCCGCGACGAGGCCGGCGGCGCGCTGCTGACCGCCGTGTTCGAGAAGGCCGAGGCGAAGCCGTTCGAGAACCCGGGTGGATGGGCCGGCCTGCGCGCGATCGGCGGCGCTCTGGCGCCGCACGACGCGGGGGCGTTCGTCGAGGCGCTGAGCCTGGGGCGCTGGCTGCTCGATGCCCGGTTCTGCCCCGCCTGCGGCGCCCTGACGATGCTCGCCGACGCCGGGTGGTCGCGCCGCTGCCCCTCGTGCGGCCGACAGCACTTCCCCCGCACGGATCCCGCGGTCATCGTCGCGATCACCAGCGCGCAGGATCCCGACCTGCTGCTGCTCGGGTCGAACGCCCTCTGGGGGGCGGAGCGCTTCTCGTGCTTCGCGGGTTTCGTCGAGGCGGGGGAGTCGCTCGAGGCGGCGGTTCAGCGAGAGGTCGCCGAGGAGTCCGGCATCCAGGTCGCGGCCGTGGAGTACCGCGGCTCGCAGGCGTGGCCGTATCCGCGGTCGCTCATGCTCGGGTTCCTCGCGACGGCTTCCGATGACGACGCCGCACGTGCCGACGGCGAGGAGATCGCCGCGGTGCGGTGGTTCACGCGCGACGCCATCGGGGCGGCGCTCGCGGGTGAGGGTGACGTGGTTCTTCCGGGCCGCGCCTCGATCGCCCACCGGCTGATCAGCGACTGGCACGCGGGGGTGGCATGAGCCGGGCGCTCGCGGGTCTCGATGAGAGCCAACTCGAAGCGGTGCGCTCGCTGCGCGGACCGCTCGTCGTGCTGGCCGGAGCCGGAACCGGAAAGACCCGTGTGATCACGCACCGGATCGCGCACGGCGTCGACACCGGCGCCTACTCGCCCGGACGTGTCATGGCGGTGACCTTCACCGCCAAGGCCGCGGGCGAGATGCGGGGCCGCCTGCGCGCGCTCGGTGTCGAGGGCGTCGCCGCGCGCACGTTCCACGCGGCCGCCCTTGCACAGCTGAACTACTTCTGGCCGACGCTCGCCGGCGACACCGCACCCGGCATCGTCGACAACAAGGTGCGGCTGCTCGCGCATGCGGCCGACGGCATCGGATTGAACCCCGATACCGCGACGCTGCGCGACGCCGCCAGCGCGATCGAGTGGCGCAAGGTGTCGATGCTGAGCATCGACGATTACGCGGCAGCCCGGCCGCAGGGCATCGGCCGCATGTCGGTCGACCAGGTCGTCGCACTCCAGCGGGCGTACGAGAAGCTCAAGGACGAGCGGCGACAGCTCGACTTCGAGGACGTCCTGCTCGCGTGCGCCGGCATGCTCGAGGCCGAGCCCCACGTCGCGCGCGCGGTGCGCGAGCAGTATCGCCATTTCACGGTCGACGAGTTCCAGGATGTCTCGCCGCTGCAGCATCGCCTGCTCGCGCTGTGGCTCGGCGACCGCCGCGACCTGTGCGTCGTGGGCGACGCGAGTCAGACGATCTACTCGTTCGCCGGTGCCGACGCGCGCTTCCTGCTCGAGTTCTCTGCACGGCATGACGATGCACGCATCGTGCGTCTCGAGACGAACTACCGATCGGATGCCGCGATCCTCGGCGTCGCCAACGAGCTCATGCGCGACCGCCCTGGCGCCCTGCACCTGGTCGCGGCACCGGGACGGCCCGCGGGAGCCGAGGCCCCCACGGTCGCCGCGTTCGTCGACGACGAGGAGGAGGCGCGCGCCGTCGCCGCGCGCATCTCGGCCCAGATCGCGTCGGGGATCGATCCGCGGCAGATCGCGGTGCTGTACCGGGCGCACGCCCAGTCGGCGGAACTCGTGCGGGCGCTCGCCGACGCGGGCATCGCGTCGACGGTGCTCGGCGGTCGCCGGTTCTTCGACCTGCCCGAAGTGCGGCAGGGGATCATGGCGCTGCGCGGGGCCTCCGTCGCGCCGATCGAGGGCGGGTTCGTCGACACCGTGCGCGACGTGCTGCGCTCGCTCGGTCTGACCGACGAGCCGCCGCAGGCGGGTGGTGCCCTCCGCGATGCGTGGGAGCTGCGAGCCGCGCTGCTGCGGCTCGCCGAGGAGGCGCCGCCGGGAACCACGCTGCGCGAGTTCACCGACGAGCTGACGGCTCGGGCGCGCAGCCACGACGAGCCCGCGCTGCGCACCGTGACACTCGCCACGATCCATGCCTCCAAGGGTCTGGAGTGGGATCACGTGCACCTCGTCGGCATGGCCGAGGGACTGCTGCCCATCGCCTACGCGACGACGTTCGAGCAGGTCGACGAGGAGCGGCGTCTCGCCTACGTCGGAATCACGCGGGCCGCGCGTACGCTCTCGGTGTCGTGGGCTCGAGGCGTGCGGGATCGCCAGCCGTCGCGCTTTCTGCGAGAGATCGGCAACGGCACTCTTCGTGCGGTCGGTGCTTCCGGACGCCCCGCCGCAGCGACCCGGCGTGGAGCGTCAGGGAGCGCGTCCTCCGGCGGGGCGGACACGACTCGGCGCCGGTGATCAACCGCGCGGCCACGATCCCCGCTTCCCACAGGGTCGAGGCGTCGACGGCGGGCAGCGGCCGCCCGAGAAGCTGCGCTGCGATGACCGGCCACGCCGGGTCGTCGTCGCGTCGGTGTGCGGCGACGCACGCCAGGCACGCGGTGGCCCCCGGCGTCACGTAGGGGCCGACCTCGGCGCCGGTGGCGGTGAGGACGACGGGGAGATGCGGACGGTCGTCGGCCATGAGCGCCGCGGCGAACGACGGGGCGACGAGATGATGTGCCACGACGACCACGGGCGCAGCGCCCGTGGGCGCTCCCGGCGGATCGAACGGATCTGCGGTCTCGACCTCGCACCCCGCCAGGCTGAGCGCAGCCGCCACCGCGTCGACATGCGCGCGCGGGACGTGGCCGGCCGCCTGCACGATCACGCGCGGGTGCGGGGGATCGGCCGACGCGAACACGTCGCCCATGTGCGAGACGAACTCCTCGGCGGCGCGGGGATCGGCACCGAGCGCGACGGCGAACGGGACCGCGGCCTGATCGGGGATGCCACGCTCGAACTCGCGTACGAGCCGTTGCTGCCAGGGCGCGGGGTCATCCAGCACGAGCACCGGCTCGCGCCCGAACTGAAGGGTCGTCGGTGTGCGCCACAGCGGGGGATGGGCGGGATCGATCCGGAGCATCCCCTGATTCTGATGACGCCGCGCCGCCGCCGGGAGGTTTCCACAGCCGCGGCCGCGACAGCCCGGTCACACGGCTTCTGGGGAGGAACGGGCGCCCGTGCTCACACCGGCCGGTGGTCGTCCGGCGCGGCGCCCTGGTCGTCGTCGCCGTCGTCCCGGGTGTCGTCGGCCTCGGCCCCCGTGTCACCGGCCGTTCCGGATTCGCCCTCGACCGGGGGGATCTCGCCGGCCAGAAGCCGCGCGAGCGCGTCGTCCAGCTCGTCGGGTGCCGGCTGCTCGCCGCGTGCACGCGCCTCCAGGCGCGCCACGAGGCCCGCGGGATCGTCGATGTCGGCCGCGCCGGGCATGAGGTCGGGGTAATCCCACAGTGCATCGCGGGCGGCCGGGCCGACGGCATCCGTCACCGCTCGCCACATCGCAGCAGCCTCACGCATCCGGCGCGGACGCAGCTCGAGCCCCACCAGCGAGCCGAGCGCGCGCTCGGCCGGGCCGCCGACGGCACGCCGGCGGCGAACCGCCTCGGCGATGCGGTCGGCCGAGGGGAGGCGTGACGTCGCCTGCTCGGTGACGACCTCGACCCAGCCCTCGATGGTGGCGAGGAGGTTCTCGAGGCGTGTGAGCGCCGCGTTCTGGGCCTCGGAGCGCGCGGGCAGCAGGGCGCCGCTCTCGAGCGCGCGGCGCAGCTCGTCGGGCTCCGACGGGTCGAAGCGGGACGCCAGGTCTTCGAGTGCGTCGGTGTCGACGTGGACGCCGCGCGCGAAGTCGGTCACCTGCGAGATGACGTGCAGGCGCAGCCACCGGGCGTGGCGGAACAGCCGCGCGTGCGCGAGCTCGCGCGTGGCGACGTAGAGCGCCAGCTGGTCGTCGGGCACCTCGAGGTCGCGCCCGAAGTCGGCGAAGTTCTGGGGGAGGATCGCAGCCTGGCCGTCGGGCATGAGCGGGATGCCCACGTCGCCGCCGCTCACCACCTCCTTCGAGAGGTTGCCCACGACCTGCCCAAACTGCGACGCGAAGAGCGACCCGCCGACGGTGCGCATGAGGCGACCGGCGCCTTGCACGAGGCCCTGCATGTCTTCGGGGGCGTTCTGGCCGAGCGCGGACGTCAGCGCATCGGCGATGCTCGTGGCGACCGGTTCGGCGAGCTGCTGCCACACCGGCATGGTCGCCTCGACCCAGCCGCCGCGGGTGAGGGTCTGTGGCTGCTCGGCGAGCTCCGAGATCGTGGTCGCCTCGCTCAGCCACAGCGACGCGAGCGCGAAGGCCTGATCGAGGTCGGTCCGCTGACCGGTGGTCACCCCGAGACCGTCCTGGTTGGCGATGTGAAGTGCCTGGCGCTGCGCGAGGTCCCATGAGATGCCGGTCTCGCCGCCGCCCGTGAACGCACCCTGGAGGTGCTGCATCACGGTCTGCATCATCGCCGGGTCGATGTTCATCCCCGACAGGGCGGAGAGCTGCTCGGGGTCGAGCCCACCGGATCCGCCGAACAGCTGGCGGATCAGCTCTTGGAACTCTTCCTCGGGACTGCGATCGTCGTCTGCCACTTCAGCCGCCTTTCAGCCGGTTCATGACGTCGCGCTCTACGCTAGTCGCAGCATCCATCGCACTCCCCGGCAGAGCCTCGAACGCCTTACGCCGGTCGCGAACGACCAGGCAGAGAGAGGTCCCGCGTGGCCCTGTTCGACGACAACGTCACGATCACGCCCGCACCGCGGCGTCGCATGTCGCGCGGCACGCTGGTCGGCGTCTGGGCGCTGGCCATCGCGCTCGTCGTCCTGCTGGTCATCACGTTCCTTCCCACGTCGTATGTGATCCAGCGCCCCGGCCCGGTGTACAACACCCTCGGCACGGCCGAGTCGGCCGACGGCGACGAGGTACCGCTCATCTCCGTCGAGGGTGCCGAGACCTTCGAGACGGACGGCGCGCTCGACCTCCTGACCGTGCAGGTCGTGGGCAACCGCGAGCGCACGCCGTCGTGGTTCGAGCTCGCGCTCGCGTGGTTCGACCCGAGCAAGGCCGTGCTGCCCCTCGACGCCGTGTTCCCCGAGGGCACGACCACCGAGGACCGCAACGCCGAGAGCGCGCAGATGATGGTCGACTCGCAGCAGGAGGCCACCGCCGCCGCCCTGACCGAGCTCGGCTACGACGTCGGCGCCCGGATCTCGGTGCACTCCATCCTCGAGGACTCGGCCGCCGAGGGCGTGCTCGAGGAGGAGGACGTGATCGTCGCCGCGGACGGCGAGCCGGCGACGGATGCCGCGGCCCTGCGGAAGATCGTGAACGACGCCGGCGGGGCTCCGGTCGAGCTGCTCATCGACCGCGACGGCGAAGAGCAGACCGTCTCCATCACGCCGAAGGAGACCGAGGTCGACGGCGAGACGACGCTGCTGCTCGGCGTCAACCTCATCACCGACTACGACTTCCCGATCGACGTCACGATCCAGCTCAACAACGTGGGCGGCCCGAGCGCCGGCATGATGTTCGCGCTCGGCATCATCGACACGCTCACGCCCGACCAGCTCAACGGCGGTCAGAACGTCGCGGGCACCGGGACGATCACGGCCGACGGCGAGGTGGGGCCGATCGGCGGCATCCGCCAGAAGCTGTTCGGTGCGAAGGATGCGGGCGCCGAGTGGTTCCTCGCACCGGAGGCGAACTGCGACGAGGTCGTGGGTCACGTCCCCGACGGTCTGCAAGTCTTCGCCGTCGAGACCCTCGACGACGCGCTGGACGCTCTGGAGGCCGTGCGCGCCGGCGGCGACGTCGATGCGCTGCCGACCTGCGCGGCGGGCTGATCCGGATCGCATGACCGCGAGCGGATGTTCGGGGAGTACGCCCAGGGCGGACTCGGCGGCCGCCCAGATCCGCGCGCCTAGGATGGGACGGTGACCACGACCTCGGCGCCGACCCCGGCCACACCCTCCCGCTCCCGACGTGTCATCGCGATCTCGCTCGCGATCATCGCCGCCCTCGTGGTGGCCTTCTTCGCGTTCGCCAACCTGTACGCCGACTTCCTCTGGTACGACCAGCTCGGATTCGACTCGGTCCTGATCACCCAGTGGGTCGCGCGCGTCGTGATGTTCGTCGTCGGCTTCCTCGGCATGGCGGTGCCCGTGTGGCTCGCCATCCAGCTGGCCTACCGACTCCGGCCGGTCTACGCGCGGCTGAGCTCTCAGCTGGACCGCTACCAGGAGGTCGTCGAGCCGCTGCGTCGCCTCGCCATGTGGGGGATTCCCGTCTTCTTCGGCTTCTTCGCCGGGTTCGCGGCATCCGCACAGTGGGAGA
This sequence comes from Microbacterium sp. NPDC056003, assembly GCF_042274785.1. Taxonomy (NCBI): domain Bacteria; kingdom Bacillati; phylum Actinomycetota; class Actinomycetes; order Micrococcales; family Microbacteriaceae; genus Microbacterium; species Microbacterium sp. NPDC056003. Next base: position 31,712 of record NZ_JBHJXQ010000004.1, read on the forward strand.
CGACCTGGCTGTGGTTCAACGGCGTCGCCACCGATGTCGTCGACCCCGAGTTCGGCCTCGACACGGGCTTCTACCTCTTCGCCATGCCGTTCTACAGCGCGCTCGTCGGCTTCGTGTCGGCCGTGCTGCTGGTGTGCCTCCTCGTCACCGCGCTGGTGTCGTACCTGTACGGCTCGGTGCGGGTCGGTCAGCGCGAGCTGCGCATCTCGAAGTCGGCGCGCATCCAGCTCGCGGTGATCGCGGGCCTCTACCTGCTGGTGCAGGGCGCGAGCCTGTGGCTCGACCGCTACAAGACGCTCGTCGAGCCGGGCGACCGCATCACCGGCCCGGGCTACACCGGCGTGAACGCGATCATCCCCGGCCAGACGATCCTCGCGTTCGCCGCGGTCATCGTCGCCCTCCTCTTCTTCGTCACGGCGATCATCGGTCGCTGGCGCTACCCGCTCATCGCCACGGCCCTCCTCGTGGTCTCGGCGATCGTGCTGGGCATCGGCTACCCGTGGGTCGTCAACACGTTCCAGGTGCAGCCCAACCGCTTCGCCCTCGAGCAGGAGTACTACCAGCGGAACGTCGACATGACCCACGCGGCGTACGGCGTGGACGGTCTGGAGAAGCAGGACTTCCAGGCGGTGACGGATGCCGAGGCCGGCCAGCTGCGCGAGGATGCGGCCACGACCGCCCAGATCCGCATCATGGACCCGGCGATCATCTCGCCGACGGTGCGTCAGCTCGAGCAGTATCGCGGGTACTACCAGTTCCAGAACCCGCTCGACGTCGACCGCTACGACATCGACGGCGTCTCGCAGGACACCGTGGTCTCGGTGCGTGAGCTCGATCTCGCAGAGCTCGGCGCCGCGGCCGACTGGCAGAACTCCGCGGTCGTCTACACGCACGGCTACGGTCTCGTGGCGGCGAAGGGCAACGACCGCACGGGCGACGGCGACCCGGTCTTCCTCGAGCGCGGCATCCCGGCCTCCGGCTTCCTGTCGGATCAGGAGGACTTCCAGCCGCGCGTGTACTTCGGCGAGTACTCGCCGACGTACTCGATCGTCGGAGCGCCCGAAGGGGCCGAACCGGTCGAACTCGACTACCCGACCGGCGGTGACGGCGGCGGCGAGGTCAAGACGACGTTCGTGGGCGACGGCGGGCCGAGCATCGGCAGCGTCTTCAACCGGCTGATCTACGCCCTCAAGTTCCAGGCGGAGCAGATCCTCTTCTCGGACTATGTGAACGAGGACTCGCAGATCCTCTACGATCGCGACCCGCTGACCCGCGTGCAGAAGGTCGCGCCCTACCTGACGCTCGACAGCGACCCGTACCCGAGCGTGGTCGACGGCCGGATCGTGTGGATCATCGACGGCTACACGCTGAGCGCCAACTACCCGTACTCGTCGACCGTGAGCCTCGCCTCGGCGATCTCCGACTCGTCGAACCCGGCGCCGCGCTTCGCGCTCGACGACATCAACTACATCCGCAACTCGGTGAAGGCCACGGTCGACGCCTACGACGGCTCGGTCACGCTCTACGCGTGGGACGAGGAGGACCCGGTCCTGCAGTCGTGGCAGAACGTGTACCCGACCACGGTCGAGCCCATCAGCGAGATGTCGGCCGAGCTCATGAGCCACGTGCGCTATCCGACCGACCTGTTCAAGGTGCAGCGCACAGTGCTCGGCATCTACCACGTCGACGACGCCCGCTCGTTCTACCAGAGCGACAACCGCTGGCAGACGCCGAACGACCCGCAGGCCGACTCGCAGCTGCAGCCGCCGTACTACCTGACGATGCAGATGCCGGGGCAGGACAACCCGACGTACTCGATGTTCACGTCATTCATCCCGTCGTCGACGGGCGGGAACGCGCGCAACGTCCTGATGGGCTACCTCGCGGTCGACTCGAACGCCGGAGCCGAGGCGGGCAAGAAGGCCGCCGACTACGGCAAGCTGCGGATGCTGGTGATCGACGCCGACACGACGGTGCCCGGTCCCGGCCAGGTGCAGAACACCTTCAACGCCGATCCGCTGGTGTCGTCGCAGATCAACCTGCTGAAGCAGGGTCAGTCCGACGTGCTCAACGGAAACCTGCTGACCCTTCCGGTCGGCGGCGGACTGCTCTACGTGCAGCCGGTCTTCGTCCAGTCGTCGGGTGCCACCAAGCTCCCCACCCTGCAGAAGGTGCTGGTGTCGTTCGGCAATGACATCGCCTTCGAGGACACCCTCAACGAGGCGCTGGACGCCCTGTTCGGCGGCGATTCCGGAGCGGCCGCCGGCGATGACGACGTCGCGCCGACGCCGGGGGCAACGCCGACGCCGGGGACGACCCCGACGCCGGGCGCCACCCCCGAGCCGGAGACGCCCGAGGTGCCGTCCGACGAGTACCAGGCGGCGCTCCAGGACGCGCAGGAGGCGATGCTGGCCCGTGAGGCGGCCCTGAAGGCCGGCGATCTTGCCGCCTTCGCCGAGGCCGATGAGAAGCTCACGGCGGCCGTCGAGAAGCTCATCGAGCTCGGCGCGCTCGAGCCGTAGACCGTCTGTCGCTCACCTCTCACGACACGCCGTCGGATGGCGCACATCGTGACAGGTGAGCAGCTCGCCCAGACCCCGCGGTCAGTCGGTCAGCAGCCAGAACCAGATGAGCAGCAGCGTGACGACGAACCCGGCGAACTGGTTGAGCCACAGGAAGCGGCCCCAGCCGCGCGTGGCGGTGTCGGCGGTCTCGTCGGTCACATCGCGGTAGGGCCACACGGTGACGAGATACGGCACCGCGACGAGGGCGGCGAGCGGCCCGGGCCAGGCCGTGAGCAGCATGACGAGGCCCGACGCCGCGTAGCAGGCGAGGGCGAACCAGACGGTCCAGCGCGCACCCCGAGCCGTCGCGATCGAGGAGATCCCGGCCGCGCGGTCGGCTTCGACATCCTGCACCGCCCCGAACGCATGCGAGGCAACGCCCCACAGTGCGAACGCGACGATGACCGCGGCGAGCTGCCAGGTCCACTCGGCTCCGGCGAGCACGAGCCCGTACACGGCGGGGGAGAAGAAGTGGATGCTGCTCGTCAGCGAGTCCGCGAAGGGGACCTCCTTCAGCCGCAGCGGCGGCGCACTGTAGAACACGACGAAGAAGAGGCTCGCCGCGAGCACCGCCCACGACGCAGGGGAGCCCACGATGACGAGGTAGACGACGAACGGCAGGCACGACAGGCCGGCCGCCCACAGCGTGATCGGATGCATGCGCCGGTCGAGGACGGCGCCGTGCGCGCCGCCCTTGCGCGGATTGCGCAGGTCGGACTCGTAGTCGAACACGTCGTTGATCCCGTACATCGCGAGGTTGTACGGGATGAGGAAGAAGATCGTGCCGATCACCAGCGTGACGTCGATATCGCGCGTGGTGAGCAGGTACGCCGCCGCGAACGGGTACGCGGTGTTGATCCAGCTCACCGGTCGCGACGAGACGAACAGCTCGCGGATCACCGTGCCCGTGCGCAGAGGTGGTGCATCGGTCATGCCCGCTCCTTCGGCGTCAGCAGCGTGAAGACGGCGGGAATGAGGAAGGCCGCGCACACCGCGTACGAGAAGTCCTCGATGGGCGCCAGCCCGATCCGCAGTCCGCTGAGGTGCTCGGGAGGGTATGTGAACAGCCCCGCCGCGATCATCAGGTTGTCGAACACCGCGGTGAGCAGGACGAGCGCGGCGGCGGCCAGCCCCGACGCCGCCATGCGCCTCGCGAAGCGCGGCCGTCGGGCGGTGGCGCCCACGACCGCCGCCGTGACGACGGTGAACGGCAGGACGATCAGCGCATAGGTCATGTCGCCTCCTGCCGGTCCAGGCGCTGCGCGCGACGAGAGAGCACACGCACGGCGCCCGCGTGCAGGACGAGCGCCAGGTAGCAGAGGAAGGCGAGGAAGAACGGCTCCTCGAGGGGGAGATGCGGCGCGAGATCGATCCCGATCAGCAGCGGACTGTCCCCCTTCACGAACACGCCCGTGGCGATCCCGACGGCGTCCCACGCGACGAAGAACGCCGTGCCGATGGCGACGGCGGCGGCGGCGCGACCGGGGGTCGCCCACGCGGCGAGTCGCCAGCGGCGATCCAGGAGCGCGACGCCGGCGGCCGAGACGAGGATCGCGGCCAGGTACAGTCCCGGCACGTCACACCCTCGCGGGTTCGGCGATTGGTCCCGGGGTGCGATCGCCCCGCAGCCGCTTCACGACGAGCTCCGCCGAGATGAGGCACATCGGCAGGCCGATGCCGGGCAGGGCCGAGCCGCCCGCATAGGAGAGCCCCGCGACCTTGCGCGACGCGTTGCGCGGACGGAACAACGCACTCTGCCCGAGCGTGTGCGCGAGGCCGAGCGCGTTGCCGCGCCACGCGTTGAGGTCGTCCGCGAAGTCTCCCGGCGCGATGGTGCGGCGCACGACGATGCGGTCCGCCAGGTCGGGGATGTCGCACCACGACGCCAGCTGCTCTATCACGCGGTCGGCCGCCGTCTCGATGCGTGCGTCGCCGTCACCACTCTCTCCGCCGCGGCCGAGCGACGGGTCGGCCGGCACGGGGACGAGGACGAAGAGGTTCTCGTGCCCGGCGGGTGCGACGGTCGGATCGGTGGCGCTCGGGCGGCAGACGTACAGCGACGCCGGGTCGGAGATCTTCGGGTGCGCGCCGAAGATGTCGTCGAAGTTCGAACGCCAGTCGTCGGTGAAGAGGAGGGTGTGGTGCGCGAGCTGGGGGAGCGAGCCCTCCACGCCGAGCAGCAGGAGGAGTGCCCCGGGGCTGGGTTCCTTCTTGGCCCACCACGATTCGGGGTAGCTCTGCAGCCCGGGCGCGACGAGGGCGGTCTCGGTGTGGTGCAGGTCGGCCGCCGACACGACGAGGTCGGCCTCGACGCGGCGCCCGTCGGCGAGCATGACGCCGGTCGCGGTGGCACCGGTCGTGTCGATCGAGACGACGCGCGCGCCGGTCTCGATGACGGCTCCGGATGCCACGGCCAGGCGCTCGATCGCGCGGATGATCTCGATGAAGCCGCCGCGCGGGTAGAGCACGCCCTCGTCGAGGTCGAGGTGGCTCATCAGGTGGTACAGGCTCGGCACGCCGTATGGCGACCCGCCCAGGAACACGGCCGGGTACCCGAGGATCTGGCGCAGCCGCGGGTCGGCGAACCGGCGGTCCACGTGCGAGGCGAGGCTTCTGGTGAGGAGCGGCGCGAGCTGCGGCACGCGGCGGAGCAGCGCGGGGTCGCGCAGACCTGCCGTGGTCTCGTACGTGTCGTAGAGGAAGCGGGTGACGGCGAGATCATACGCATCGCCGGCCGAGTCGAGGTACGCGCTCAGCTTCGCGCCGGCGCCGGGCTCGACGCTCTCGAAGAGCGCGGTCGCGGCCTCGCGCCCCGAGCGCACGTCCAGCGGTGCCCGCCCGGTGGCGGGGTCGGAGTAGACGCGGTACGCGGGGTCGAGCGGCACGAGGTCGAGCTCGCGCTCGGCGGTCGTGCCGAGCAGGCGGAAGAAGTGGTCGAAGACCTCGGGCATGAGGTACCAGCTCGGCCCGGTGTCGAACCGGAATCCGTCCTGGTCCCACGATCCGGCGCGGCCGCCCACGACGTCGCGCGCCTCGAAGACCGTGACGTCCCACCCTTCCACGCCGAGGAGGGCCGCGGTGGCGAGTCCGGCGATGCCGCCACCCACGACCACCGCGCGTCGGCGCGCGAAGGGCCCGGCTCCGCCGCTCATGCGCGCACCTCGCGCGGAGCGAAGCCGAGCCAGGCGCGTGCGGCGAGACGGGCCTTGACCGGGTCGGGCACGCGTACCCGCCCTCCTGCCGCGGCGGAGCGGCGGAGCCGCGTCGAGAGCTCGGCGAACAGATCGTGCGCGGCGGTCACCGCCCGGCGGCAGTCGGCGGGAAGCTTCGGGATGACGGCCGCGGCGACCGCGAGGTCGGCATCGATCCGGTCGAGGACTGCGGCGCGCGATACTCCGCCGGTCTCCAGGCCGAGGTAGTCGCGACCGAGCGCGGACGCGTCGTGGTCGAGGTCGCGCAGGAAGTTGACGTCCTGGAACGCGGCGCCCAGGCGTCGTGCACCGTCGACCAGCTCCGGAGAGGGGGTGACCGGATGCGGTGCCCCCGCGTTCACGAACACGTGCAGGCACATCAGGCCGACGACCTCCGCGGAGCCGTACACATAGGCGTCGTGCGACGCGTCGTCGTGACGGCTCGTCGAGAGGTCGGTGCGCATCGAGGCGAAGAAGGGACGGATCAGTTCGCCGTCGATGCCGCACTCACGCGCCGTCCGGGCGAACGCGTGCACGACCAGGTTCGCGCTGAATCCGCGCTCGACGGCGGCGAGCGTCTCGGCCTCCAGGTCGTCGAGGACGGCTCCTGCCTGTGCGGGGGAGAGCCCGGCGGCCTCAGCGGGGCCGTCCACGATCTCGTCGGCGACGCGCACGAGGGCGTAGACGGTGCGCACGTGCGGCCGCGGCCGCGGTCCGAGCAGGCGGCACGCCAGGCTGAACGACGTCGAATACCGCGAGATGACGGTGGCCGCGGCATCCCGAGCCGTGCGGTCGTACAGGTCGAGGCCCGTCTCACGCGCGGTCACGGCATGCGCCCTTCGACGCCGTCTGCCAGATCCCGGAGCAGCGACCCGACCGCGGCCGGAAGGGCCGGCTCGCGCGACGCGGTGCGCACCCGATCGAGGGTGTCGGAGATCAGGCTGCGCAGACGCACGGGGGCGCCGCTCTCGAGCAGGGCGACCTGCGCGTCGCGCACGGCGATGGGGCCGGTGTGCGCGACGGCGAGTGCTTCGTTCACCTTCGGCCACGACGATGATTCGCGCGCGAGGGCGACGAGCGGCGTGCGCTTGGACTCGCGCAGATCACCGCCCGTCTCCCGGCCGGCCTGCTCGGCCGAGCCGAAGGCGCCGATGAGGTCGTCCACGAGCTGGAACGCGAGACCGAGCGACCCGCCCGCGGTGGACAGCACGCTGCGTGCCTCGTCGCCGACGCCGGCGAGCACGGCCCCGGCCTGCAGCGGCGCCTGGAACGAGTACACCGCCGTCTTGTTGAACGCGGCGTCGAGGATGTCGTCCTGCGATGCGTGCTCAGGCACCACGGCGTGCGTCACGTCGGCCAGCTCTCCCGCCGCCGACACGTAGACCGCGTCATCGAGGAGCCCGTGAAGCTGCTCGCGCGCGACCGGATCCACCTCGGCGAACGCGACGAGGCGGAAGGCCTCGTGCAGCAGGAGATCGCCGGCGAGGATGGCGGCCGCGTCCCCGAGAACCGCCGCGCCCGCGGCATCCGCTCCCTGCACGCGGGCGTGCTCGCGGAACTCGCCGGCCACATTCAGGATGCCGCGGCGTTCGGTGTCGTGGTCGATCACGTCGTCGTGCACGACGAAAGCGGCGTGCAGCAGCTCGAACGCGGCGGCGACGGGGTACAGGCTCGGTGTCGCATCCGGATCGCCGCCGAACGCGCCGAAAGAGGCGGCGACGAGCGCGGGGCGGAATCGTTTGCCTCCGCGCGAGGCCCGCGCCACGGCGTCGCCCAGGGCGCCGAAGCCCGCGCCCAGCGTCCTCGCGCGGGTGACGATGCGGTCGAGCGAGGCGTCGATCGCCGCATCCACACGGGGATCGGGGGACAGGGTGATCATGATGCGCGGCGACGCTGGGCGACGGTGTCGAAGAGGTGCAGCTGCTCGGCCTGCAGCACGAGCCAGGGGCTGAACGCCCAGGGAGTCGTCTGCAGGGATGCCGCGAGCTCGGCGGGCTCCACCCAGCGGGCGTCCACCACCTCGAGGGGGTTGAGGACCGGCTCGTCGTACGTCAGCGCGGTGTACACCGGGCACACCTCGTGCTCCACGATGCCGTTGGCATCGGTCGCGCGGTAGCGGAAGAGCGGCAGGGCGAGCTCGATGTCGGTGAGGCTGATGCCCAGTTCGAACTCGGCACGGCGGTGCACCGCGGCGAGCACGGGCTCGGCCGGCTTCGGGTGGCCGCAGAACGAGTTGCTCCAGACGCCCGGCCAGGCTTGCTTGTCGAGCGCCCGGCGCGTCACCAGCACCAGGCCGTCGGGATTGACGACGTGGCACGAGAATGCGAGGTGGAGGGCCGTGTCGGTCCCGTGAACGCTGCTCTTGGGAGCCGTGCCGATCGCCCTGCCCTCGTCATCGAGAAGAACCACGTGGTCGGCATCGGTCATGGGATCCTCCTTGGAATTCGCTAGTTTAGCTAGCGATTGTCGTGTCCCGATGATACAAGGGTAGGGAAGGGGTGTCCACATGGCGCACGAGTGGTATCCGCAGTCCCCGCACGATAGGGCCGTTCTCGAGGTTCTGCAGGCTGTGCGCGCCTTCAGCGACGCGATGGACCGCATGCACGGCGGGATGAAGGACGACATGGAGATGAATGCGTCCGACCTCTCGGCGCTGCGCATGCTCATCATGCGCGAGCAGCGAGGAGAGTCCGTCAGTCCGCACGACGTGGCCGCGCACCTGAAGATCTCCACCGCGTCGACGACGAAGCTGCTCGATCGGCTGACGGTCTCCGGGCATGTCGAGCGCCGTCCGCACCCGAGCGACCGGCGGGCGCGGGTGATCGTGCTCACGGACGAGTCCCGCCGGACGTTCTTCCGGCACTTCGGCGAGCGACTGCAGGCGATGAGGAGCGTGGTGACCACGTACTCGGACGAAGAACTGGCCGTCATCGCGCGGTTCCTGGACGAGCTCGGCGCCGTTCTGCAACGGGAGTGAGCGCCGGCGGAGAAACGAAGAAGGACTCTCCGAAACCGGAGAGTCCTTCTTCTTCTTGTTGCGGGGACAGGATTTGAACCTGCGACCTCTGGGTTATGAGCCCAGCGAGCTACCGAGCTGCTCCACCCCGCGGCACAAGAAGAAAGCCTAGCACGGTTTCGGAGAGGGTCGCGACGCGGGGCCGGTTCGCTTGCCGCCGGACGCGGTGGGGCGGGAGGATGAACGCATGCCACCGCCGCGCGACGACGACACGCACGACGACTTCGACGACGGCCGTGACGAGACCCCGACGGAACGGGCCGATCGCAACTGGAACGAAGTGCTGCAGGAACTGCGCGTTCTGCAGACGGGCACCCAGATCCTCACCGGCTTCCTGCTCGCCCTCGCCTTCCAGCCGGCGTTCGCCGATCTGACGGAGGGGCAGCGCACCATCTATCTGACGCTCGTCGTGATCTCGGCACTGAGCGCCATCATCGCGCTCGCACCGGTCGCGCTCCACCGGGTGCTCTTCCAGCAGCGGGCCAAGGCGGCGGTGGTCACGTACGGCCATGCCGCCCTCATCACCGCCCTGTTCACGGTGTCGATCCTCGTCGTCGGGGTGGTGGCCTTCGTGTTCGACGTCGTCGTCGGGGATGCCGCCGCGTGGACGGCGCTCGCGATCCTGAGCGTGCTGATCATCCTGCTGTGGCTCATCGCGCCCGCGATCATCCGCGCGCGCGTCGGTGACGGCGACGGCGTCGGCCGGAGGTGGCGTTCATGACCGCCGCCGACGATCTGGGCATCGCGGTCGCCCAGTTCTCCCCGGCCGCCGACACCGAGGCGAACCTCGCCGTCATCGCTCAACTCACCGCCACGGCGGCAGCCCGCGGCGCTCGGGTCGTGGTCTTCCCCGAGTACTCCAGCTACTTCGTCGACCCCTTCGACGCCTCGCTGGCCGAGCACGCGCAAGACGTCGACGGGCCGTTCGTCCGCCGGCTCACCGAGATCGCCGCCCAACACGGTGTGCACCTCGTCGCGGGACTCCTCGAGCGAGCCGACGACGAACGTCGCGTGCGAAACACCGTCGTCGCGGTGGACGGCGGCGGGCTCCTGGCGAGCTATCGCAAGCTGCACCTCTACGACGCGTTCGGCCAGCGCGAGTCGGACTGGGTCGAGCCCGGCGTGGTCGGCACGCCCGAGACGTTCGACCTGGGCGGCCTGCGTTTCGGTCTCATGACCTGCTACGACCTGCGCTTCCCCGAGGTGGGCCGGCTGCTCGTCGACGCGGGAGCCGACGTCTTCCTCGTTCCCGCGGAGTGGGTGCGCGGCCCGCTCAAGGAGCACCACTGGCGCACCCTGCTGCATGCGCGGGCGATCGAGAACACGGTGTTCGTCGCCGCAGCCGATCACCCACCGCCGCTCGGCGTGGGCAACTCGATGATCGTCGACCCGCAGGGCGTGGAACTCGCCGCGGTCGGCACGGCGACCGACGTCGCCGTCGCACACCTCGATCCGGTCGCGGTCGAACGCGTGCGCCGCGTCAACCCGGCGCTCCGTCTGCGTCGCCTCGCGGTGACGCCGCGCGACGGCTGACCTCCGCCGTCAGCGGAGGACGGCGAGACGGGATGCCGCCTCCTTCAGCACCTCCACGCGCTTGCACGCCGCGAATCGCACGAGCGTCGCATAGTCGCTGCGGTGCTGCGGTGTGGCGAACGCGGTGAGCGGGATGGCGACGACGCCGGCGCGCTCCGGCAGCTCACGACAGAACTCCGCGGCATCCGTCGTGCCGAGAACGCGGGCGTCGGCGACGGTGAAGTACGACCCGGCGGGGATCGACACCTCGAAGCCGGCCGCGCGCAGACCGGAGCCGAGCACGTCGCGCTTGTCGCGCAGGTCGCGGGCGATCCCGCGGAAGAACTCGTCGCCGAGCCGGAGACCGACGGCGATCGCGGGCTGGAACGCACTGCCGTTCACGTAGGTGAGGAACTGCTTGACCGCGAGCACCGCCGAGATCAGATCGGCCGGCCCCGTGACCCAGCCGATCTTCCAGCCCGTCGTCGAGAACGTCTTGCCGCCGGACGAGATCGTGAGGGTGCGCTCGTGGGCCCCCGGGAGCGTGGCGATCGGCACGTGCGGCTCATCGAACACGAGGTGCTCGTACACCTCGTCGGTGACGATGAGCGCGTCGTGGCGCTCTGCCAGGCGCACGACTTCGTCGCGCACCTCGGCGGTGAACACCGCCCCCGTCGGGTTGTGGGGGTCGTTGACGAGGACCACGCGCGTGCGGTCGCTGACCGCCCGGCGCAGGTCGTCGAGGTCGGGCTGGAAGTCCGGCCACCGCAGGGGCACCGTCACCAGGCGCGCGCCGGCGAGTGCGACGACGGCCGCGTACGAGTCGTAATAGGGCTCGAAGACCACGATCTCGTCGTCGGGCCCGTCGATGAGGGCGAGCAGCGTCGCGGCGAGCGCCTCGGTCGCGCCGGCCGTCACGAGGACCTCGGCCGCAGGATCGAGTTCCAGACCGTAGAAGCGGCTCTGGTGCTCGGAGACGGCAGAGAGGAGGTCCGGGATGCCGCGTCCCGGCGGGTACTGGTTCAGGCCACCGCTGATGGCCGCACGCGCCGCCTCGAGGACTTCTGCCGGGCCGTCCTCGTCGGGGAAGCCCTGGCCGAGATTGATCGCGCCTGAACGGGCCGCCAGTGCCGACATCTCGGCGAAGATGGTGGGGTGGAGGGATCCGTCCGCACTGACGAGTCCGGCGCCCGTCGCCGCGCGGTGCCATGCCCCGGGGATGTGTCGCATCGGACTCACGGTACTCGACCTGCTCAGGTCGATTGCATAGTTCCGTCCCATCGGCGGCATAAGAAACGCACAGCATCGGTGGGCAATGTGGTCCTTGCTTGGCACCAGAAGGAGCAATCATGAGCGACAACCAGGGCAACGCCCCCGCAGACCAGACCCCCGCCGACGCGGCCGGCGAGCCCTCGCCCGCTGCCCCCTCGGCCGAGACCACACCCGCGACGCCTGCGCCCGCCGCGACTCCGCAGCCCCCGGTCGCGCCCGCCCCGCCGACGACGGCGGCCTGGCAGGCCGCGCAGCAGGCGCCCACCGCGTACCCGGTGCACCAGCAGGCCTATGCTCGCCCCCAGGGCTACGCCGGCCAGCCCGCCCCGTACCCGCAGGCGTACGCCGGCCAGCAGCCGCAGGGCGCGGCGTTCGGCCAGGCGGCGACCGGCACCCAGCCGACCGTCCCGCTCGGCAAGCCGGCTCCGACCGGACCGAAGAAGCCCACCGGCGCCGGCAGGATCGTCGGCCTGATCGCTGCGGCGGCCATCGTCGGCGGTGCCGCGGGCCTCGGCGGGGCGTACGCCGGCGTGAACCTCTTCGCCCCCGACGGCACCGTTCCCGCGGCCGGCCCGGCCACGGTGACCGTCAACGACTCCGACGCGGTCAATCAGACCACCGCGATCGCCGCCAAGGTCGTGCCGAGCGTCGTCACGATCCAGGCCACGAGCAGCGGCGGCGGCGGCACCGGGTCCGGTGTCGTGCTGACCGAGGACGGCTACGTCGTCACGAACACGCATGTCGTCACCCTCGACGGCGCCACGGGTGACGCGGCGATCCGCGTGACCACATCGGACGGCCGCGTCTACGACGCCACGGTGGTCGGGACCGACCCGACCTACGACCTCGCCGTCATCAAGCTCGAGGACGCGAAGGACCTGACGCCGATCGAGTTCGCCTCGTCCTCCGACCTCAACGTGGGGGACACGGCGATCGCCGTCGGCGCGCCGCTCGGCCTCGCCAACACCGTCACCACCGGCATCGTCAGCGCGCTGAACCGCTCGATCGAGATCGCCTCGTCGGCGGCGCCCGACTCGGGCGACGCGAACGAGGGTGAGGAAGGCGAGCAGGCGCCTGAGCAGGGCAGCCCGTTCCAGTTCGACTTCGGCCAGGGCCAGCAGCAGCGCACGCCGGGCCGGTCCATCTCCATCGCGGTCATCCAGACCGATGCGGCGATCAACCCGGGCAACTCCGGCGGCGCGCTCGTCGACGACGAAGGACGTCTGATCGGCATCAACGTCGCCATCGCGACGGCCGGCGGATCGTCGGAGGGCTCCGGCTCGATCGGCGTGGGCTTCTCCATCCCCTCCGACATCGCCCAGCGCATCACCGACGAGATCATCGAGAACGGCGAGGCGACGCACGGTCTCCTCGGAGCGAACGTCCTGCCCGCGGCATCCGTCGAAGGCGCCACCACCACCGGTGCGTACATCGATGAGGCCGTCCAGGGGGGTGCCGCTGCGGAGGCGGGTCTGCGCAAGGGCGACGTCGTGACCTCGTTCAACGGCGTCCCCGTCACCGACGCGGTCGATCTCACCGCCCAGGTGCGTGCGGCCGCGGCCGGCAGCGAGGCGACGGTCACGTACGTTCGCGACGGCGAGACCAAGACGGTCGACGTCACCCTCGGCGAGCTGCAGCAGTAGCACCCGACGCTCAGGACGCCGTCCTGCGAAGCCTGTCCGCCGGCGCGGACGCTAGGCTCGCGGGATGGCGTCCTTCTCGTTCGGCGCGGGGAATGCGCGAAAGCTCGCGACGATCCCGCTGTATGCCGCGGGACGCATGCTGACCCTCGTCGTTCCGCGCTCGCGGGACGAGTGGGTGTTCGGCTGCGGGGGCGGCATCGGCGACGGAGCTCTTGCGCTGTGGGATGTCGCGGCTGTCGGCGGTCGGCGGGCCGTATGGCTCGTGGGGAGCGACCGGGAGGAGACGGATGCCGCGGCCCGCGGCATCCCGACACTGAGGAAGTCCTCGCTGCGCGGCCTATGGCGCACGGCGCGCGCCCGCGTGATCGTCGTCACGCACGGCTTCGGCGACGTGAATCGCTATGCGGTCTCGGGAGCCTTCGTGGTGCAGCTGTGGCACGGCATCCCGCTCAAGCGGATCGGGCTGGACTCTCCCGAGACGCTGCGCGTCCCCAGCGCCGTCGCGCGCCTGCGGCTGGGCCGCGTTCTGCGCCGCCTGCTCGGCGCCATGTACCGCGGAGCAGCCCGCCGCATCCGGATCCTCCCGGCCGCGTCGCACACCGTGCGCGGCCGTCTGGAGTCCGCCTTCGCGCTCCCCGACGAGCGCGTGCCCGTGACGGGCGAGCCACGCGTCGATGTGCTGTCCCGCGGCACCGCCGACGAGCGGCGCGCGTCCGCCCGGCAGGCCATCGCCGAGGCTGTCGGTCCGATCGACGACGCGTCGCGGGTCGTGCTGTACGCGCCGACGTGGCGCGACGGTGCTGCCGACCCGGCGGTGCCGTCGACCGACGAGTGGCGCGCGCTCGTGGCCCTGCTCGAGCAGCACGATGCGGTGCTGCTGGTGCGGTCCCATCCGCTCGGCGCGGGGGAGTACCGCCCGCCGCAGGGCACCGACCGGGTCCGGCTGCTCGGAAGCGACCTCGTCGCCGACGTGACCCCGGTGCTCCCCGGCGCCGACGTCCTGGTCACCGACTACTCGTCCCTCGTGTTCGACAGCGCGCTCGTGCCTCTGCCGGTCGTGTTCCTCGCGCCGGATGTCGAGGAGTACGGCCGTCGCCGTGGCTTCTACGGACGGTACGCCGACGTCGCGGGTGACGACTGGGCGCGCGACTGGCAGGCCGCGCGCGCGCAGCTCGATGCCGTGCTCGCACGCGACGACGAGGCGGAGCGGCGACGCGGGCGGGCACGGGCGCTGAGCGCCCGCGTGCACGCCTTCCGGGACGGTGCCAATGCCGAAAGGGTGTACCGTGCCATCCTGGCCGGATCGCGCCGAGACGCCGGCGAGAGAGGACCACGATGACGGACGCCCGCTTCACGACCGACGGCGGTCCTGCGCTCGTCCTGTCGGGCGAAGGCCCTCGCCCCGCCGCGGTGGAGCTCGTCGGCCGTCGCGCGCGCGTCCCGGCAGCGCTCACGGGCCGCGGGAAGACGTGGCGCGCCGTGCTGCCGCTGCGCGCGCGCCGCTGGGGCGGGCCGGAGCTGCCGCTGCCGACCGGTGACTACGACGTGCAGGTGACCGCTGCCGAGGGCGCCGCCGTCTCCGAGCCCGCGGCCCTGGCGCTGGCGCAGCTGGGCACGGTGCGGGCGTCGCTGGACGGCTGGACGCTCCGCGTCGGGCCGCCCGTCGATCCCGCGTACGACTCGGGCGAGGGGCAGGACGCCCTCGAGCGCCGCTACGCGCATCGCGCCGCGCGGCTCGAGAATGCCGTCTTCTTCGAGAGCTTCTACGGCCGCAACGCCAGCTGCAACCCCCTCGCGATCGACCGAGAGCTCGCACGGCGAGCGCCGGGCGTGACGCGCTACTGGAGCGTGGTCGACCTGTCGGTCGCCGTTCCCGAGGGCGCAGTCGCCGTCGTCGAGGGCAGTCCCGAGTGGTGGCGCGCCCGCGGGTCCGCGCGTCTGCTCGTGGTGAACGACTGGCTGCGGAGGCGCTTCTCGCGGCGCAAGGGGCAGATCGTCCTGCAGACCTGGCACGGCACTCCGCTCAAGCGGCTCGCACTCCATCGCCCCGGGTTCGACCCGCGGCGCGCCATCGCCGTGCTGCGCGAGTCGCGCCGGTGGAACGTGCTGCTGGCGCAGAACCCGTATGCGGCGCGGATCCTCGGCAAGGCCTACGCCTTCCTCTCGCGGCCCGTCTGGGTCGAGGGGTACCCGCGCAACGACGTGCTCGTGACCGGCGACGGCGCGGCCACACGCGCGTCGCTCGGCATCCGCGAGGGAGAGCGCGTGCTGCTGTACGCGCCGACGTGGCGCGACGACCGCGACGAGATCGTCGACTTCGTCGACCCGGTGGCGCTGGCCGCCGCCGCCGACGCCGTCGTGCTGGTGCGCGGCCACTCCCGCACCCTGCAGCAGGGGAAGGATGCCGAGGGCCCTCGGGTCGTCGACGTGACGGGCTTCCCCGACACCTCGCTGTTGCTGCTGGCGGCGGATGCGCTGATCACCGACTACTCCTCGGTGATGTTCGACTTCTCCGTCACGGGCAAGCCGATGTACTTCCTGGTGCCCGACATGGAGCACTACCGCGGCGAACTCCGCGGCTTCTACTTCGATCTCGCCGCGCACGCGCCGGGCCCGGTCGTCCGTTCGCAGGAGGAGCTCGTCGCGGCACTGACGAGCGCCCCCGACGTCGCGCACACCATGCGCTATGCGCGGTGGCGGGAGAAGTTCAACTCCCGCGACGACGGGCATGCCGCGGAGCGCGTCGTGGCCCGCATCCTGGATCAGGGCTTCGTCGACGCCGGCTGACCCGAGGGGCTACGGCAGCGGAGTGTTGCGCGAGCCGAGGCGGGACGTGTCGACGGTGTCGTGCGCCCCGCGCAGCACGCCGACGATGAACCCCCATCCCCAGGAGAGATGCATGGTCGGCAGGACGGCCATCGTCCAGAGCTTGTCGCGCCATCCGCGACCGCCACCCGGTCCCAGCGCGACGATCACGACGAGCGCCGCGTACACGAGCACGGGAAGGTAGACGAGGGATGCCGCGGCCGACCACCAGCCGGCGAGTGCACCCGTCAGCTGCAGCACGCCCACGACGACCGCGAGCACGATCGTGGCGACGAGCGCCGGGGGAGCGAAGAAGCGGAGCGAGTTGCCGCGCCCGAAGCGGCGCACGAGCTCGCCGCGCCAGCGACCGGTCGCGGAGAACTGCCGTGCCAGGCGCGACCAGCTCTCGCGCGGCCAGTACGTCACCGACAGCGCCGGATCGAACCACACGCGGTAGCCGGCTCGCCGGATGCGGAGGTTGAGCTCCCAATCCTCGCCGCGGCGGATGGTCTCGTCGAACAGGCCCACCTCGTCGAGCACGGCCCGCCGCATCACCCCGAGGTACGCGGACTCCGCCTCGCCCTCCTGTGTGCCGCCGTGGTACGCGCCACCACCGAGGCCGATCGGCGAGTTGTACGCGCGGGCGACCGCACGCTGGAACGGCGTACGGCCGTCGGCGCGCATGACTCCGCCGACGTTCGCGGCGCGCACGCGGTCGAGGGTCGCCAGTGCGCGTCGGGTGTAGTCGCTCTCGAGCTCGGAGTGCGCGTCCACGCGGACGATGGTCGGATAGCGCCCGGCCGCGATCGCGCGATTGAGTCCGACGGGGATGTCGGCGGCGGGATTGTCGACGAGAACGACGCGCTCGTCACCGGCCGCGATCTCGCGCGCGAGCTCGGTCGTGCCGTCGGTGGACGGCGCGAGGGCGAGGATCAGCTCGGAGGGGCCGTCCACGTCCTGGGCGAGAACCGTCTCGACCGCGCGCCGCAGGTAGTCGCGCTCGTTGAGGACGGGCATGACGAACGTCACGCCGGCGTCGCGGGGGACCTCTGGAGCGTCCTTGCGTCCGCGCTGCTCGTCCTGCACGCGTCGATCATGTCACGGGTCGCCTGAGTAGGCTGGACGAGTGAGTCTGGTCTCGGATGCGAAGAAGGCCGTCGCGCTCGTCCGCAAGGCGGTGCGCAGCCGGTCGGCGGTGAAGGACGTCCGCCGCACGCTGGCCGCTCGCCCGCAGCATCCGCGATTCCACTACCGGGTCGCGGTCTACTTCGCCGACGGCGCGGTCAACATGTACCAGATGCGGCAGTGGTACAAGCCGCTCGCCGAGCTGGCGAAGATCTGGCCGGTCGTGGTGCTCAGCCGGGCGACCACGGGGGCCCAGGCGCTGCTGGCCGAGGACGCCCCGCCGGTGGCGTTCGTGCCGACCGTGCGCGACCTGGAGCGGTTCGTCGCCGAGCAGGACATCCGTGTCGTGCTGTACGTCAACCAGAACACCCGCAACTTCCAGATGTTCCGGTACGGCCGCCGGTGGCACGTGTTCATCAACCACGGCGAGTCCGACAAGATGTACATGACCACGAACCAGTACAAGGCGTACGACTACGCGCTCATCGCCGGCGATGCCGCCCGCGAGCGGCTGTCGCGGGTGCTGTGGGACTACGACGTCGACCGCCGCGCGATCGCGATCGGCAGGCCGCAGGCCGACCACTACTCGGGCAGGCTGGCGTACACGCCCGACGACCGCACCGTCGTTCTCTACGCACCCACGTGGGAGGGCGACCGGCCCTCCGCGCACTACGGCTCGATCGTGACGCACGGCGAGGCGCTCATCGGCGCGCTGCTGGCGAGCAAGCGCCACCGTGTGATCTACCGACCGCATCCGCGATCGGGGGTCGTGGTGCCCGAGTACGGCGACGCCGACAAGCGGATCATCGCGGCGATCGCGGCGGCCAATGCCGCCGACCCGTCGGCCCAGCACGTCTACGACAACGGGCCCGATCTGGGCTGGCAGCTTTCGGCCGCCGATGTCGCGATCGTCGACATCTCGGCGATGGTCTACGACCGGCTCGCGGCGGACAAGCCGCTCATGATCACGCGCCCCGTCGACCCCGCCGCCGCGATCGACACGCACGGCTACCTGTCGGCCTGCGAGTGGCTGGATGCCGCGGACGCGCCGTCGATCATCGCGGAGACGGACCGGGTGCTGAACGACCCGGAAGCCGTCGAGCGCCTCGAACGGTGGGTGCGGCACTACTTCGGCGACACGTCGCCCGGGGCGGCGACCGAGCGTTTCCACGATGCCGTCCGCCGGCTCATGGACGAATGGGATGACTGGTACGCGCGGTCCGTGGTCGAGAGCGAGGACGACGAGCCCGACCCCGACGAAGCAGAGCTCGACGACGCGGGCGAGAGCTGATCAGCCGACGGGCGCCGGTCGCTCGACCAGCCGCGCGATCGCGCGGAGCGGGATCGTGACCCACGTCGGGCGGTTGCGCGCCTCGTAGATCGCCTCGTATACGGCCTTGTCGAGCTCGAGCGCCGCCAGCAGCGCGCTGTCGGCCTCCAGGTCGGCGCCCGACGCGAGCGCGTACCCCTCGAGGAACGCCTCCCGCGCGGCGCGGGCCCACTCGCGGGCGGCGGCGGGGGAGCGGTCGGGGTCGTCCAGGCGGATGGACCCGGCGACGTAGTCGAACGAGCGCAGCATGCCGGCGACGTCCCGCAGCGCCAGATCCGCGCGGGTGCGCTCCGACATCGGCCGCAGCGGTTCGCCCTCGAAGTCGAGCAGCACCCAGCCCCGCCCAGGGACGTGCAGCACCTGCCCGAGGTGATAGTCGCCGTGGATGCGCTGATGATCGGGCCAGTCCCCGGCTGCCGCCCGCTCGTACACCGACTCGATGGCCTCGCGCCGCTCCGCGATCTCCGGGACCTCCGCGATCGCGATCGTCAGCCGCCGGTGCCACGACTCGGCCGTGGTCGCACGGTCCTCGGGCAGCGTCTGACGAGTCGGGAAGAGCTCCGCCAGCGACACGTGGACGTCGGCAGTCGCCGCGCCCAGCGCGCGCGCCGGTCCGCGGAAGTCGTCGCCGCGCGCGGCCGCGCGCAGTGCGACACGCCACGCATCCTCGACGTTGGGCAGGAACTCCTGGGCCGTGGCGAGCGATCCGGTCACGGTGCCCTGTGCGGTCGCCGGGTCGGGCCACGCGCCCTCCACCCAGCCGATCGCTCGCGGCACGTGCGATGACCCGGCTGCGGCCAGCGCCGTCGGCAGCTCGATGTCCGGATTGAGACCGGGGTGCAGCTGACGGTAGATCTTGCAGATGATGGGCATCCCGTGCGAGCGGAAGATGAGCGATGTGTTCGACTGCTCGCCCGAGACGACGCTCGCGCTGCGCGGCTCGTCGGGGGGCGCATCGGGCGCGGGGTGGCCGGTCGCCACTGTGCGCGGGCCCTCGGCGGTGCCGCCGAGGGTGACGAGCCGGATCAGGGCACGCGCGTACGCCGGGTCGAACGGTCCGTCGATGAACGTCGTGCCGGGTTCGGGGCTGCCGATGACGTGGTCCGGGGACGCGTCCACGGTCTCGGTCGCGCGTGAGACGACGGGCAGCTGGTACAGCACGGCGGGGAAGGCGCCTTCGTCGGCGACGAGATACGTGCGGATGCGCGCGCCCGCGTCCTCGGCGACGGTCGGCGCGAGATCCCACCACGAGATCAGGCGAAGACTCGGCGGGCGGCCCTTGGCCGCGTACCACCGCTGCCTGGGCATCCATGCCGCCAGGCACGCCAGCGTGCTGTCCATGTCTCCGAGGGTATGCCCGAACGCGCTCGGGGAGCCAGCCGGTCAGTCCTCCGCGTCACCGTCCGTCATGGCAGGCTGCGCGACGTCGGCGAGATCCTCCGGATCGGCCGGGCTCTGCGGGATGGCCTTGCGGGAGCCGGGGCGAAGACGCCTGGCGCCGTTCACGACGGCCTCGCCGGCGTGGCGGATCGTGCGGGTCGCCGCGCGCTCGAACGGCGTCGCCCCCGGTCTGGGCTCGAGGTCGGGCGGGAGGATCGCGGGGGCCTGCCCGAAGGCACGACGTGCGTTCACGAGCACGCGCCGGCCGAGAAGGTGATTGCCGGTGCCGCCGATCGCGGCGCCGATGCCGAACGGCAGGGCTTTGCCGATCCACGAGGCGCCGCCGCGCACGGCGAACTGGTGGATGAACGTCGTCTTGAGCCGATCGACGATCGGGCCCATGGCGGCGCGGGGGATCGTCTTCGTGATCAACTCGCCCCAGTACTTGTCGCGGGACGGACCCCGGCCCATGGCCTGCCCGGCGAGCTGCGAAACGAGATCGACGCCCTCCTTGCCGAGCATGAGCGTGAGCACGAGGGCGCGCGCACGATCCGGATCGGCGACCGGGATGCCATGAACCTCGGCCACCGACTGGGCGAACAGCGCGGTCGCCTCGATGAACCCCACGGTCTCGACGCCGCTGAGCGCGAGCGTCACACCGGTGCCGATGCCCGGCACGACGGCCGTGGCTCCCACCGCGGCGCCGCCCGCCGTCACCGCTGCGAGGTACCGCCGCTCCAGGATGCGAACGAGGTCGGCCGTCGACGCGTGTGGATGGCGGAGACGGATGCTGCGCAGATGAGCCAGCACCACCGGGCGCTGGATAGCGAGCACGCGGTCGAGGGCGCGGATGGTGCGCGGGTGCTCCTCCGAGCCGACGGGCGGCAGACCGCCCTGCCACGGAGAGTCCCCGGGCAGGGAGTGGATCGTGTGCACCTTTTCGACCATCGGGCCGATCCTATGCGGCCGAGCCTGAGCGCGGCCTGCGGGTTGACAGGCTCCGCCGGATGGGTCAGACGAAGAGGTTGGCGCGCTCGAGGTCCTCGGCGAAGTCGACCTCGACGGCGTACAGGTCGGAGATGTCGAGCGGCTGCAGCAGCACCCCGTCCTCGGCGATCGCCAGCTCCAGGCCGCGCTCGAAGTAGTCCTGGTCATCGACGCGCGTCAGCTGGCGGATGAACGCCTTCTTGTCGCCGCTCGAGATGTAGTTGATGCCGACGGCCTCACCGATACCGCCTTCGACGGTCTTGGAGAGCTCCTTGATGAAGCCTGCGCCGTTGACCGTGTACTTGACCTCTTCGTCACTCACCTTCGAGGTGTTGACCGTCACGAACGACTGGTCGCGCTCGATCAGCTCGATCGCGCGGCCGAGGACCATGGGGTCGAAGACGACGTCGCCGTTCATCCAGAGCACGCCGCCCTTGCCGGTCTTGGCCAGGGCGCGCAGCAGGCTCTTGGAGGTGTTGGTCTGGTCGTAGCGGTCGTTGTAGACGTAGTCGACCGACGGGAAGGCCTCGACGATGGTCTCTGCGCGGTAGCCGACGACCGTGGTGATCTTCGCCGCGGCGCCGAACGCCGCGCGGATGTTGTCGTGCTGCTGCTGCATGATGCTGCGGCCGTCGTTGAGCTCGGTCAGCGGCTTCGGAAGGCTCCGGCCGAGGCGCGAGCCCATTCCGGCTGCGAGAATGACGGTCTGAAGGGTCAAAGGTCTGCTCCTGAGTGTGAGATTCACTGTCGGTACACCGACTCGACACCCCTTCGTGCCGCGTCCATGGTAGCGATGGCACCTGTGAACGTGCAGAATGATCGGCCGCCGTTGTCGATTCGTGACAAATCCGTGTTCGTGAGACTCGGCGTCACTCAGTGACCGCTCTCAGAGAACCGCTTGATACCTTGGATCGGTGTCAGCCTCCCTCCCGGTGCCGAACGACATCGATCCGGAAGAGCCGGACGGTCACGACAGTGCGCCCATCGTGTCGCTGCCGTCGAGCCCCAAGGCTCCGTCAGTCGAGCGCAAAGCGCCCCGCAAGAAGGCCGCGAAGGGCAAGCGCCCCACCAAGCCCGCGCCGGTCGCCGAAGAGCCGCCCGCCGAAGAGCCGCCGGCCGAAGGGCCGCCGACCGAAGGGCCGCCCGCCGAGGAGGGCCTTCCTGATGAGTCGGCATCCGGCGACGCCGCTCCGGCAGCCCCTTCCGCGAAGCTCGCGGAACTCGCCGCCGCCGACATCGTCATCCCGCCGAAGCCGCCGCTCCCCGAGCCTGCGGTCGAGGCCGAGCCCGAGGCCGAGGGGGTCGTCGAGGCGGAGCCGGAGCCGGTCATCGAGCCCGAACCCGTGGTCGAGGTCGCCGCGCCGGCCCCCGCGGAAGACGTCCTCGTCCTGCGTGGCGTGTCCAAGCGGTTCGGCGACACCCTCGCCGTCGACGGCATCGACCTCACCGTGCCCGCCGGCACCTTCTACGGCCTCGTGGGTCCGAACGGCGCCGGCAAGACCACGACGCTGTCGCTGATCGCCGGCCTCCTCGAGCCCGACCGCGGCACGATCACGGTCGGCGGTGCGGATGCGGCATCCGACCGACTCGCCGCGAAGCGCGTCATGGGCGTCCTGCCCGACCGCCTGCGCACCTTCGACCGGCTCACCGGTCGGCAGCTCCTCCACTACTACGGCGTGCTCCGGGGGCTCCCGGCGGCGGTGGTGGAAAGCCGAACGGCCGACCTCGCGCGCGCCTTCGATCTGAGCGATGCGCTCGGGCGCGTCGTTTCGGACTACTCCGCCGGCATGCTCAAGAAGGTCATGCTCGCGGGAGCCCTCATCCACTCGCCTCGGCTGCTGGTCCTCGACGAGCCGTTCGAAGCGGTCGATCCGGTCTCGAGCGCGATCATCCTCGACATCCTCTCCACCTACGTCGCCCACGGCGGCACGGTGATCCTGTCCAGCCATGGCATGGAACTCGTGGAGCGCGTGTGTTCGCGCGTCGCGGTGATCGTGGCCGGCCAGGTGCTCGCGGAAGGCACCGTCGACGAGGTGCGCGGCGAGCTCAGCCTCGAGCAGCGGTTCATCGAGCTGGCCGGCGGGCTCAGCGACGTGGAGGGCCTGGAGTGGCTGCACACGTTCTCCGACTGAGGCTCGCACTGCTCTTCGGCACGCTTCGTGGCGGCCGCGCTCACGCTGCACGCGTGATCGCGGCGGTGCTGATCCTGATCGCGGCGACGGTCGCCGCCTGCTGGGCGATGCTCACGCTGCGGGATGCCGACGCCGACGTCGCCCAGACGGTGATCGTGCTCGGCGGCTCGGCCGTCACGTTGGGCTTCGGTCTGGCCCCGCTCATCGGTGCGGTGGAGGACCCCCTCGACCCGCGACGCTTCGCGCTGCTCGCGGTGCCTCGCGGACGCCTTGCGCTGGTCCTCGCGCTGGTCGGGCTGGTGAGCGTCCCCGTCCTCGCCCTCGCGGCGATCGCGGCGTGCGCCGCCATCGTGTGGGTCGAGCACGGTGTGGCGTGGCCCGTCGCTGCGGCGAGCGTCGTCCTCGGTGTCCTCACGTGCGCCCTCTTCGCCCGCGTGTGCATGGCGGTTGCCGCTCTCTACCTGCGGGAGCGCCGCTCGCGCGAGCTCTCGGGCCTGTTCCTCCTCGCGATCGTGGTCGTGGTGGTGCCCGTCGGCGTCTTCCTCGCGTCGCTCGAGTGGCGCGGAACCGTACCCACCCAGCTGACCGAAGCCGTGAACGCGCTCGCGCTGACGCCGCTCGGCGCGGCCTGGGCGTTCCCGGGAGTGGCCGAC
Source organism: Microbacterium sp. NPDC056003 (assembly GCF_042274785.1). NCBI lineage: Bacteria > Bacillati > Actinomycetota > Actinomycetes > Micrococcales > Microbacteriaceae > Microbacterium > Microbacterium sp. NPDC056003. The sequence continues at coordinate 55,322 of NZ_JBHJXQ010000004.1, forward strand.
CTCGACCCCGCGGGGGCGTGGCTGTCGGTGGCGATCGCCGTGGCGACGCTCGGCGTCCTCGCGCTGCTGTGGGCCTGGGCGGTGCACCGGCTCCTCACCACGACCGAGCGCCCGGTCACGAGTCGCGAGCGCGCAGGCCTCGGGTGGTTCGCCGTGGCCCCTGGCACGCCCGGCGGTGCGGTCGCCGCGCGCAGTCTCCTGTACTGGTTCCGCGATCGCCGCTACGTCGTCAACATGCTGGTCATCCCGGTGGCGGCGGCCGTGACGGTCCTGCCCCTGCTCGTCGCGGGGGTGCCGCTCGAGCTGGCGATCCTCGTGCCCGTGCCGTTCGCCGCCCTGCTGCTCGGATGGCTTCCGCACAACGACGTGGCCTACGACTCCACCGCGGTGTGGATGCACATCGCCAGCGGCATGCGCGGGGTCTCGGACCGCCTGGGCCGCCTCGTGCCGGTGCTGCTCCTCGGCATCCCGGTCCTCGCCGTCGCGATCCCCGTGGTGATCTCGATCCACGGGCGCTGGGCGCTCCTCCCGGCCATGGTCGGTGTCTGCGCCTCCCTCTTCTTCGCGGGGCTCGGGCTGTCGAGCGTCTCCTCCGTCGTGGCGCCCTATGCCGTCTCGCGGCCCGGTGAGAGCCCGTTCCAGCAGCCGCAGCGCACGGGCGCGACGGGTGCTGTCTCGCAGAGCCTGGTCATGCTGGGCGCCGTGATCGTCACCGTCCCGGCGCTCTGGTGCGCATGGGTCGCTCTGACCGACGACATCGAGTCCGCGATGCTCGCCCTGTGGGCCGGACTGGCGACGGGACTCGGGGTGCTGATCATCGGCGTGACCGCCGGTTCGATGGTCTTCTCGCGGCGCGGAGGGCGCCTCATGGAGTTCGCCGAGTCGACCTGAGCGGGTCCCGACTCCGGCGGGCCGGACTACACTGGCTGACCATGAGCACCCCTCTCGAAGGCCCGGACCAGGGCGGTCTGGCCACCCTCGACCGAGAGCTCGAAGAGCTCATCCGCGAAGAGAACATCGAGCCCGGAGACCACGAGCGCTTCTCGCACTACGTGAAGAAGGACAAGATCCTCGAGTCCGCCATCACCGGCAAGCCGGTACGGGCGCTGTGCGGCAAGAAGTGGACGCCGGGGCGCGACCCCGAGAAGTTCCCGGTGTGCCCGACCTGCAAAGAGATCTACGAGTCGCTGGCCAAGTGAGCTGAGTCCGCCGCGTCGGCGTAGACCGTCGGGATCGCCGGGTCGGACTTGCTGAGCGCGAGCCCGCGCACCGGCAGCTCCTCGCGGGCGAACGCATGGTGCTCGCGTGCCGCCTCCACTCCCTCGTGGCCCTCGAACGCCGCATCCGGCTCACCGTCCGTCATCAGGGCCACCTGCAGCGGGCGGGCATCGGGATGGGATGCCGCGGCCGCGACGTCTTCGAACCCGTCCGACACGACGATGAGCTCACTCGTGGCCGTGCCGCGGTGGAGGGTGCGGAACGCGGCCTTGCGACCGCCCTTCGACGCCTTGTCGGTCGACGCCTTCGCGACGGCCACCCAGCCCCCAGCGGAGTCCTGGCGGGCGACGAGCTTGTAGACCATGCCGGCGGTGGGCGTGCCCGAACCGGTGACGACCGACGTGCCCACGCCGTAGGAGTCGACGGGGGATGCCGCGAGCGCGGCGATCGCGTACTCGTCGAGGTCGCTCGTCACGGTGATGCGGGTGCCGGTCGCGCCGAGTTCGTCGAGCTGGGCACGCACCTCGGCGGCGACGAGAGGCAGATCGCCGGAGTCGATGCGCACCCCGCCGAGGTGCGTGCCGGCGACTCGCACCGCCGTGGCGACGCCCTCGCGCGTGTCATAGGTGTCCACGAGCAGCGTGGTGTCGGTGCCGAGCGCCTCGATCTGCGAGCGGAACGCCTCCTCTTCGGTGTCGTGCAGCAGCGTCCACGCGTGGGCTGCGGTGCCCATGGTCGGGATGCCCCAGGCGCGCCCCGCTTCGAGGTTCGACGTCGCGCCGAAGCCCGCGATGTAGGCGGCGCGGGCGGCCGCGACGGCGGACGCCTCGCCGGCGCGCCGTGAGCCCATCTCGGAGAGGGGGCGGTCGCCGGCGGCGACGCTCATGCGCGCGGCGGCGGTCGCGACGGCCGAGTCGTGGTTCAGCACGCTCAGCGCGAGGGTCTCGAGCACGACGGCCTCGGCGAACGTCCCCTCGACGGTGAGGATGGGGGAGCCGGGGAAGTACAGCTCGCCCTCTCGGTAGCCCGTGATCGAGCCGGTGAAGCGGTAGCCCTCGAGGAAGTCGAGGGTCGCGGCATCCACCACCCGCTCGTCACGCAGGAACCGCAGTTCGTCATCGCCGAAGCGGAAGTCTCGAATGAGGCTGAGCAGACGGCCGGTGCCGGCGACGACGCCGAAGCGGCGACCGCCGGACAGGCGCCGGCCGAACAGCTCGAAGACGCATCGTCGGCCGGCGGTGCCGTCGCGCAGAGCCGCGTCGAGCATCGTGAGCTCGTAGCGATCGGTGTGCAGGGCTGTGCTGCGCGAGGCGGTCATGCGGGTCACTCTAGCGATCTCGATGACACGGCCTGGCGTAGGCTGGATCATCGTGAAGGACGCACCCATCGGAATCTTCGACTCCGGTGTCGGCGGACTCACGGTGGCACGAGCCGTATCGGCCCTCCTGCCGCGCGAGTCGATCCTGTATCTGGGCGACACGGCGCACTCGCCGTACGGCCCCAAGCCCATCGCCGACGTACGGCGCTATTCGCTCGAGATCCTCGACACCCTCGTCGACGAGGGAGTGAAGATGCTCGTGATCGCGTGCAACACCGCGTCGGCCGCCATGCTGCGCGATGCCCGCGAACGCTACGACGTCCCGGTCGTCGAGGTGATCGGTCCCGCGGTGCGCACCGCGATGTCGACCACCCGGAACGGACGCATCGGGGTGATCGGCACGGCCGGCACGATCGGCTCGGGCGCCTACCAGGACATGCTCGAGGTCAACGAGCGCCTCACCGTCTTCGCCGAGGCGTGCCCCCGGTTCGTGGAGTTCGTCGAGGCGGGCGTGACCGACTCGCCCGAGGTGCTCGCGACCGCCGAGGAGTACCTCGCGCCGCTGCGCCACGCCGGCGTCGACACGCTGGTGCTCGGGTGCACCCACTATCCCTTCCTCGAGGGCGCCATCAGCTACGTCATGGGACCCGATGTGTCGCTCGTGTCGAGCGACACGGAGACCGCGAAGGACGTCTACCGCCAGTTGGTCTCCCGCGATCTGCTCGCGGGTCCGGATGCCGCGCCCCGCCACGTCTACGAGGCCACCGGCGCGTCGGCCGACGAGTTCCTCCAACTCGCCCACCGGCTGATGGGCCGCGAGGTGCGCGAGGTGCAGCTCGTGCAGACCGGCGCCATCGACCTCCCGCATCGTTCGAACTGATCCCCCGTCCCACCCGAGGAGAACCCGATGACCGATCTCGTCCGCGCGGACGGCCGCGCCGTCGACCAGCTGCGACCCATCACGATCGAGCGGGGCTGGAGCGCGAACGCCGAAGGATCGGCGCTCATCTCGTTCGGCGGGACCAAGGTGCTCTGCACGGCGTCGTTCACGAACGGCGTGCCGCGCTGGCTGACGGGCAAGGGCAAGGGCTGGGTGACCGCGGAGTACGCGATGCTGCCGCGCGCGACGAACAGCCGCAACGACCGCGAGAGCGTGAAGGGCCGCGTCGGTGGACGCACGCACGAGATCTCGCGTCTCATCGGCCGCGCGCTGCGCGCGGTCGTCGACACCAAGGCGCTCGGCGAGAACACCATCGTGATCGACTGCGACGTGCTGCAGGCCGACGGCGGCACGCGCACCGCAGCGATCACCGGTGCCTATGTGGCGCTCGCCGACGCGATCGAGTGGGGCCGCGGCAAGAAGTTCATCGCCCAGAGGTCGCAGGTGCTCATCGACTCGGTGTCGGCCGTGTCGGTCGGCATCATCGACGGCGAGCCGATGCTCGACCTCGCCTACGTCGAGGATGTGCGCGCCGAGACCGACATGAACGTCGTCGTCACCGGGCGCGGGCTGTTCGTCGAGGTGCAGGGCACCGCCGAGGGCGCGCCGTTCGACAAGCGCGAGCTCGACGCCCTCCTGGGGCTCGGCGTCGATGGGTGCGCGTCGTTGCGCGACCACCAGCTCGCCGCGCTCGGCCTGGTCGAGGGGTCCTGACATGAGCGCGCTGCCCGAGGAGATGTCGGATGCCGTCGCCGACGTCGCCGCGCAGTCTCCGTCGCTCCGTCAGGTCGTGCTCGCCACCCACAACCGGCACAAGGTCGAGGAGTTCCAGGCGATCGTCGCCGAGACCCGCCCCGACCTGCAGGTCGTCGCGTACGACGGGCCCGAGCCCGTCGAAGACGGCGTGACCTTTGCCGCGAACGCGCTCATCAAGGCACGCGCCGCCGCCGAGCACACCGGACTGCCGGCGCTCGCCGACGACTCGGGGATCTGCGTGGACGTGCTCGGCGGCGCGCCCGGCGTGTTCTCGGCCTACTGGGCGGGGCATGCGAAGGACGCCACGGCCAACCTCGAGCTGCTGCTCGACCAGCTCGCCGACATCGCCGACCCGCACCGGACGGCGCAGTTCGTATCGACCATCGCCCTCGTGGTGCCCGGCGATGCGTCGAGCGAGCAGGTCGTCGAAGGGCGCTGGCCGGGCCGCCTGGCCACCGCCGCATCCGGCGAGGGCGGCTTCGGCTACGACCCGGTCTTCATCCCCGACGGGCAGCCCGCCGACAGCGAGCGCACCGTCGGCGAATGGTCGTCGCTCGAGAAGAACCGCGCGTCGCATCGTGCCCGTGCCTTCGCCGAGCTGGCTCCGCTTCTCGAGCAGCTGTGACGCGCTCGCGGGAGTGAGAATCACGATCATTCCCGACTGCGCGGATCGGCACACGGCGGGTCGCCCCCGGGCTTAGCCTGGGCACATGCACGATCACGCGAGCGCCTCGGAGGGCGGCATCCGCGGGGCGAGCAACCGCCGATTGCTCGCGATCTCACTCGCGATCACGAGCGTCGTGATGGTGGTGCAGGTCGTCGGAGCGGCACTGTCGGGATCGCTGGCGCTCCTGGCCGACGCGGCGCACATGTTCACGGATGCCGCGGCGCTGGTCATCGCGCTGGTGGCGACGTCGGTCGCGGCGCGTCCGGCGAACGACCGCCGCACATTCGGGTACCAGCGCGCCGAGGTGTTCGGCGCGCTCGTGAACGGCGTCATCCTCCTCGTGCTGTCGGCATGGGTCGCCGTCGAGGGCGTGCAGCGACTGCTGGATCCGGGCGAGGTCGAGCTGGCGGGCGGGCTCATGCTCGCCGTCGCCGTGGCGGGTCTGATCGCCAATGCAGGGGCGATGTGGCTGCTCAGCTCCGCGCAGCGCCGCAGCATCAACGTGCGCGGGGCCTACCTCGAGGTCCTCGGCGACCTGATCGGCTCGGCGATGGTGATCGTCGCCGCGATCGTGATCGTGACGACGGGCTGGGTGCAAGCCGACGCGATCGCGTCGCTGGTCATCGCCGCCATGATCATCCCGCGTGCGATCGGGCTGCTGCGGGAGGTCGTGTCGGTGCTGGCGGAGTCGGCGCCCGCGGGCACGCACGTGCGTGACATCCGCGATCACATCCTGTCGACCCCGGGCGTCGTCGACGTGCACGACGTGCACGTGTGGCAGCTCACGCGCGGAGCGCCGGTGTTCAGCGCGCACGTCGTGGTCGACGACGCCGCCATGCGCGATGGGCGGGCCTCCGGCATCCTGAGCACTCTCCAGTCCTGCCTGTCGGAGCACTTCGACGTGGAGCACTCGACGTTCCAGCTCGAGCCCGCCGGCCACGTCGAGCACGACGCCCACGCTTAGGGCACGTCCTCGCGGCGCACCTCGCCGGGGCTCTTGTCGGGCCGCAGTCCGCGCCAGCGCGGGTGGCGCAGGATGCCGCCCGGAGTGAACTCGCCGTACTCCACCTCGCCGACCAGCTCGGGCCGCACCCACAGCGCGTCGCGGGCATCGAGCGGCGGCACCCCCACCAGCGGGTTGTCGTCGGTGCGCAGCGGCGTGAGCGTGCGCAGGAGCTGGGTGAGCATGCTGTCACTGAATCCGGTGCCGACGCGCCCCGCGTACTGCAGGCCGTCCGGGCCGGGGATGCCGAGCAGGAGCGAGCCGAACGTGCCGCTGCGCCCGCCCTTGCCCGGACGGATGCCGGCGATCACCACTTCCTGGGTGCTCGTGTGCTTCACCTTGAGCCAGGACTCCGAGCGGACGCCGCCGGTGTAGCGGGATCGCGGATCCTTCACGACGATGCCCTCGAGTCGCAGCGCGCGGCTGGCGTCGAGCGCGGCGTCGACGTCGTCGAAGACGGGCGGGACCGAGATGAGCGGGATCGCGTCGGCGGCGAGGTCTTCGAGCAGACGCCGACGGACGCGCAGAGGCTCGCCGGTCACGTCGTCGCCGTCGGCGGACTGCACGTCGAACAGGTAGTACCGCACCGGGGCGCGTCGGGATTCGCGGGCGATCTCGGCGGGACGCTCGAGGTTCATGCGACCCTGCAGCAGCGGGAAGCTCGGCCGGCCGTCGGGCTCGAGCGCGACGAGCTCGCCGTCGACGATCGCCGGGGCGCCGCCGAGCCCCGCGTCCACGTCGGTCAGCTCGGGGTAGCGATGGGTGATGTCGTTGCCGCTGCGGGCGTACAGCCTCAGCCGCGAGCCGTCCCACACGCCGAGCGCGCGGATGCCGTCCCACTTTCCCTCCACCCACGGCTCGCCGCCCCAGCGGGCCGCGGACTGACGGGCGATGCCGGGGGTCGCGTTCGTCGCGAGCATCGCCGCCGGCGCGGACGGGGCGGACGGTGAGTCCTCGTCAGGACCCGCGCGCCGTGCGGGAGGTCGTGCGTCGGCCTGCGCGCTGGGTTCGACGGGGATGCCGTCCGGCTGTGGCCGGCCCGCGGCATCCGTCTTCATCCGATGCAGCAGCCAGCTCGACTTCTCACCCTCGCCCTCGGTGCGGATGAGTGCGAGGCGCACGCGCCCGAGCGGGCCGCCCGGGCGACCCTCGAGTGTCGCGATCACCTCGTCGTCGCGCCACTTCTCGAGGTCGTAGCGGCCGTCGTCCCAGATCGTGACGCTGCCGCCGCCGTACTCGCCGGCCGGAATGGTGCCCTCGAAGCTCGCATACTCCATCGGGTGGTCCTCGGTCATGATGGCGAGATTGTTCCGCTTGTACGAGTGCGGGACGCCGCGGGGCACCGCCCAGCTGACGAGCACGCCGTCGTGTTCGAGGCGGAAGTCCCAGTGCAGCGCCGTCGCGTGATGCTCCTGGATGACGAAGATCGGCTTCTCGCCGTGCGGAGTCGCGCCCAGGGGGTTGCCGGGCACCGGTTCGGGAGTGCGCGATGCGCTGCGCTTGGACATGTACGCCGACAGCGGCCCGGTCTCGGCCTCTCGTCCGCCCGCGTGGAAGCCGAGCGCCGCCATCGGGTCGCCGATCGTCTGCATGCGCTCGAGCACCTCCTCGAACAGCAAATGCCGCAGCCCCGGGTCGTCGAGCTCATCCCACGTGCGCGGGGCCGCGACCGTGGGGTGCATGCGGCCGCGCAGCGAGTACGGGGCGATCGTCGTCTTGGAGCCGTTGTTCTGGCTCCAGTCGATGAGCACCTTGCCAGGCCGCTCGGTCTTCTTCATCGAACTGACGACGAGGTCGGGGTGGTCGGCCTCGATCGCGCGAGCGAGCTCCTTGGCGATCATCGACGCCTGCTCGGTCGTCTGCCCGTCGGGCAGCGACGTGTACAGGTGGATGCCTTTGCTGCCGCTGGTCACGGGGTAGGGGTCGAGTCCCATTCCCGACAGGATGCCGCGTGCCCAGCCGGCGACGACGGCGCACTCCGGCAGCCCTGCGCCCGGTCCGGGGTCGAGGTCGAGCACGAGGCGGTCGGCGAATCCGCGCTCGCCATCGGGTGTGAAGCGCCACTGCGGCACGTGCAGTTCGAGGCTCGCCACCTGGGCGAGGTAGACGAGGGTGGGCACGTCGCCGATCAGGGGGTAGTCCTTCGTCCCTGTGGAGTGGGGGATCGGCATCCGCCTCACCCAGGACGGCGCACCGCGCTCGAGGTCCTTCGCGAAGAAGACCATGCCTGGGTCGTCGTCGGTTCCGACGCCGTCCGGCCAGCGCTTGCGGGTCACGGGGCGCCCGACGACGTGCGGAATGAGCAGCGGGGCGATGCGCGTGTAGTAGTCGATGACCTCGCCCTTGGTGGTGCCCGTCTCGGGGTAGAGCACCTTGTCGAGGTTCGTGACGCGCAGTCGCCGGCCGCCGATGCTCACCATGTTGGACGCGCCCGGCATGCGTTCAGGCTAGCTGCGACATGTCAACACCTGCATATGGGCTAGCCGTGGCAGGTGTGACCGGTGTTCACTGGGGGGATGAGGGCGATCTGGAAGGGTGCGCTGACCTTCGGTCTGGTCAATGTGCCGGTCAAGGTGTATTCGGCGACCGAGGACCACGACGTGTCGCTGCACCAGGTGCACAGCAAGGACGGCGGCCGCATCCGCTACCAGCGCATCTGCGAGATCGACGGCGAGGTCGTGCCCTACCAGGACATCGACAAGGCCTACGACGACGGCGACAAGACCGTCGTGCTCACGAAGGAGGACTTCGCGGCGCTGCCGGCCGAGAAGAGCCGCGAGATCGACGTCGTCGAGTTCGTGCCGAGCGACCAGGTCGACCTCCTCACGCTGGACAAGGCGTACTACCTCGAGCCCGACAGCGCTTCGCCGAAGGCGTACGTGCTGCTGCGCAAGACGCTCGAGCAGACGGACCGGACCGCGATCGTGCGGTTCTCGCTGCGCCAGAAGACGCGGCTGGCCGCGCTGCGGGTGCGCGGTGACGTTCTGGTGCTCCAGACCCTGCTGTGGGCCGACGAGGTGCGCGAGGCGGCCTTCCCGGCGCTGGACGAGACGGTGCGCATCTCGGCGAAGGAGCTCGAGCTGTCGGCATCCCTCGTCGAGAGCTTCGCGAGCGATTTCGACCCGTCAGAGTTCACGGACGAGTACCAGGAGGAGCTGCGCACGCTGATCGATGCGAAGCTCGAGAAGGGCGATGCGCTCGACACCTCCGAGACCTTCGGCGACCACGAGGAGGAGGACACCGGGGGAGAGGTCATCGACCTCATGGAGGCGCTGCGCGCGAGCGTCGAGAAGTCGCGCGCTGCGCGCGAGGGCGGCGCGGCGTCGGTGAAGAAGGACGACGCACCCGCGAAGAAGCCCGCCGCCAAGAAGCCGATGGCGAAGTCGTCCGCGGCGGCGAGCTCGTCGAAGGGCGACGCGAAGAAGTCCACTGCGAAGAAGCCGGCGGCGAAGAAGACCGCGAAGGCCTCCTGACCGACGACGGCGTCAGGCCCGCGGCGCCTCGCCCCCGTGCTGTCCGTGCTCGGGGCCGCGGTCGAAGATGTCGGCGTCGAGCACGAGCGCCTCGGCCTCCTCGTGGTCGGTCACGACATCCTCACCCGCCGCCGCGGCCTTCTTGGCCTTGCTGCGCTCGCGGAAGTAGTGCCACAGCGTCACCACGGCGGTGCCGCCGACGGCGGCGAGCAGGATGAGGTCGATGTAGTTCTCGACAAAGGTCGCCACCGGCGGGATGAAGCCGATCAGGTAGCCGAACATCGTCAGGCCGAACCCCCAGATCACGGCGCCGATGAAGTTGTAGAGCGTGTACTTCCACTTGTTCATGTGGCCGACGCCGGCGGCGACGGGCGCGAAGGTGCGCACGATCGGCACGAAGCGGGCGAGGATGATCGTGAGCCCGCCGAAGCGCTCGAAGAACGCGTTGGTGCGCTCCACGTTCTTGACGCTGAAGAGCCCGGACTCCTTCTTCTCGAAGACCGAGGGCCCGCCCTTGTGGCCGATGTAGTAGCCGACCTCGCCGCCGACGAAGGCGGCCAGTCCGATCAGCAGGGCCACCCACCAGACGCTGAGGCCGAACACGCCGTTCGGTGCGTAGTCCTGGGGGTGCGAGAGCAGGCCGGCGATGACGAGGAGCGTGTCGCCCGGCAGCAGGAAGCCGACCAGCAGACCGGTCTCGGCGAACACGATGAAGCACACGACCACGAGCGCCCACGGGCCCGCCCAATCGATGATCGCGGCGGGATCGAGCCAGGGGATGAGAGCAGTGGGCACGGCGTGCACGATGTGGGATTCCCGTCGGTCGAGGCGGTCGGCGGTGCAGCGCGGTCAGCGAAGCAGCTGCGTGCGGAAGGTGGGACTTGAACCCACACGCCCGGAGGCACAGGAACCTAAATCCTGCGTGTCTGCCAATTCCACCACTCCCGCGAGCAGGTTCAGTCTACTGAGACGCCTGGACGCGGGCTGTGGGGCAGGCCCCCGGGTTCCGCGGGGGCTCTCAGCGACGGATGCCGAAGAGGAAGTAGCTCGCCGGGCCGATCCAATTGACCAGGATCGCGGGGATCCACGCGGGCTTCGGGCCGCGCACCTCGGACGCGTCGCGATGTGCGAGATCCCAGAAGGCCAGGAAGGCGAACACGACCTGCACGAGGCCCACGAGGCCGAGGACGGCTCGGCCGATCGGTGCCATCTCTTGCCGGCTCTTGGTCATCGTCGTGCCTCCGAATCGTTCGTCGGTGTCACCTCCATCCTGCACCGTGACGCGTCACGGCACGAGCGTGATCCGGTCCATCGGCCCCGGCGCCACCGGTCCGGCGAGAGTCCGTTCGGTCCGGCGAGCGCGGCGCGCCGCCTTCGGCACCTGTGGATAACTTCGGGATGCCGCTTTCCTCCCTTGCGAGGATGCAGTGGTGCTTTCGTCCACCGCCTCCCCGCCGACGGCGACCCTCGTCGCCGAGCGGGTGCGGGAACGGCTGCGCGCCGAGCGGACCGACCCGTCGCGCGATCCGGAGTTCGCCGCGCACATCGCGCGAGCGGAGGTACGACGCCACAACGACTTCGCCCTCGCCCGCGGGCTCGCGCCGGTCGACGACGAGACGGCGTGCGTGCGCGAGGTGCTCGCCGCGGTCGCCGGCTTCGGTCCGCTGCAGCCGTATCTCGACGACCCGACCGTCGAGGAGCTGTGGATCAATGCCCCCGACCGCATCTTCGTCGCCCGGGGTGGGGTGCCGGAGCGCACACCGCTCGCGCTGACCGACTCGGCGGTGCGCGATCTCGTCGAGCGGATGCTGCAATCCTCGGGTCGACGCGTCGACCTCAGCCAGCCCTTCGTCGACGCGTCGCTGCCCGACGGATCCCGACTGCACGTCGTGATCCCCGACATCACCCGGCGGCACTGGGCGGTCAACGTCCGCAAGTTCCTGCCCGCCTTCCGCGACCTCGACCGGCTCGTGGCTGCACGTTCGATCACCGCCGACGGCGCGGACCTGCTCCGGTCCGCGATGCATCGCGGAGCCTCTGTGATCGTGTCGGGCGCCACGCACGCGGGAAAGACCACACTCCTCGGCGCCATGATCGCCGCCTGTCCGGCCGAGCATCGCATCGTCACCGTCGAGGAGACCTTCGAGCTCGCCGTCGCCGCCACCGACATCGTCGCGCTCCAGGGTCGGCAGCCGAGTCTCGAGGGCACCGGCGAAGTCACGCTGCGGCGCCTCGTGAAGGAGGCGCTGCGCATGCGCCCCGACCGTCTCGTCGTCGGCGAGGTGCGCGACGCCGAGGCACTCGACCTCGTGCTGGCGCTCAACACCGGCGTGCCCGGCGCTGCGACGATCCACGCCAACTCGGGGCGCGAAGCGCTGGGAAAGCTCGCGGCGCTGCCGCTGCTGGCCGGGCGCAACATCGACGCCGCATTCGTGCTGCCGGCGGTCGCGGCATCCGTCGATCTGGTCGTGCATTGCGAGCGGGATGCCGCAGGCCGGCGCCGCGTCGCCGAGATCGTCGAGCCGGTCGGTGTCGACGAGGGCGTGATCTCCGCGCGGACGCTGTATCGAGGCGACGACGCATGACGTTCGTCTGGGGCGCCGTGCTCGCCGCCGGGGCGCTGCTCACCATCTCGCCCTGGCTGTGGCCGCTGCGCGAGCGGCCGGCGCCCGAGGCGTCGCACGGACGCATCGCGCGACTCCTCGAGGGCGCCGGGCTGGCGCGCCTGTCGCCCGGCTCGGTGATCGTCGTGGCCGCCTGCGCCGGGGTGGTCGGCGCGGCCGTGTCGTGGATCGTCGCGCAGGTGCCGGCGCTGAGCCTCGTCGCTGCCGTCGCGTGCGCCGTCGCGCCGTTCGCGTGGCTGCGCGCTCGGCGGTCCCGGCTCGTGCGCGTGCGTCGCGGCCTCTGGCCCGACGTGTGCGACCTGCTCATCGCATCGGTGCGCGCCGGGATGTCGCTGCCCGACGCCGTCGCGAGTCTCGCGCGGTCCGCGCCCGTCGAGCTGCGGCCGGCCTTCGCGGGGTTCGCACGCGACGTTGCGGCATCCGGTCACTTCGACTCCAGCGCGCAGCGCCTGAAGGTGGCGCTGGCCGATCCGGTCGCCGATCGCATCATCGAGACGCTGCGCATGGCGCGCCAGGTGGGCGGCACCGAGCTGACGCCGGTGCTGCGTGCGCTGTCCGCCTCGGTGCGCGCCGACAGCGCGCTGCGCGCCGAGGTCGAGTCGCGCCAGTCATGGATCCGCGGCGCCGCCGTGCTCGGCGTCGCCGCCCCCTGGGTCATCCTGTGCCTGCTCGCGATGCGGCCCGAGGGCGCTGAGGCGTACGGCAGTCCCGAAGGGGTCGCTCTCATCCTCGCCGGCGCTGCGGTGTCGTTCGTCGCGTTCCGCGTGATGATCCGGCTCGGACGTCTGCCCGAGCCGCGGAGGTGGTTCGGGTGAGCCTCTTCCCGATGGACGACGTCGCGTTCTCGATCGTGCTCGGAACGGCGCTCGGAGTCGGCGTCTGCCTGCTGCTGTCGCTCGCCCCGCGCGTCGGCGCGCCGAGCCTCGCGCGGCGCATCGCTCCGTACATACGCGACGTGACCGATCCGCGCGGCGTCGGGGACGTCATCGGCGCGGCCGGTCCGGTGCCAGCCCCGTCCCTCGCGTGGCAGGCATTGCAGCAGCGCTTCGCGCGATTCCTGGGCGGCGACGCGGCGCTGGCCCGCCGGCTTCACCAGGCGGGGTGGTCGACGGATGCCGCGGCCTTCCGCGGCCGGCAGCTGGCGTGGTCGATCGCGGGACTGGCGACGGGCGGCGCGCTCGTGGTCGCGGCCGTGCTGCTCGGCCGCGGCTCGCCCTCGCTCGTGGTGCTGCCCCCGCTGTTCGCGGTGGGAGGGATCCTCGGGTACGACGCGTGGCTGTCGCACTCGGCGAGGGCGCGCGTCGCCCGCATCCGCGAAGAGCTCCCGACGGTGCTCGAGTTCGTCGCACTCTGCCTCTCGGCGGGCGAGGGGATCCTCGACTCGCTGCGACGTGTGAGCGAGGTCGGGGCCGGCGAGCTCACGGCGGAGCTGCGCGGAGCGGTGGTGGCCGTCGGCACCGGTTCGCCGCTCCCGGAGGCGCTGGCACGGATGTCGGACGCTCTGCAGATCCCCGCCCTGTCGCGCTCGGTCGACCAGCTCGTCGCCGCAATCGACCGCGGGGCGCCCCTCGCGCAGGTGCTGCACGCCCAGGCGCTCGACGCCCGGGATGACGCCAAGCGCGACCTCATCGAACGCGCGGGGCGCAAAGAGATCTACATGCTCGTGCCGCTGGTCTTCCTCATCCTCCCGCTCAGCGTGCTGTTCGCCGTGTTCCCGGGAGTGTTCATGCTCCGGCTCGGCCTCGGCTGAGTCGCCCTCCACCTCAGTCACGCTCCACCTGACCCCCTCGAAGGAGAGACATGATCCGCCACCAGCTCCAGAATCTGACGTCGCGCCTGCGGGCGTCGTTCGCCGACATCGTCCACGATGACCGCGGCGATGTGCCCGGCTGGGTGCTCATCACGCTGATGACCGCGGGACTGGTCGTCGTCATCTGGGCGCTCGCGGGCCCGGCGCTCGCCGGACTGTTCGAGCAGGCGATCTCGCGCGTCTCCGGCTTCTGATCCGTGCGGGTCCATCGTCCCCTCGATGAGGAGGGCTCCAGCCCGGTCGAGTTCGTGCTCGTCGGAGCGCTGCTCACCGTGCTGACGCTGGGGGTGCTCCAGTTCGGCGTGGCGGTCTACGTGCGCAACGTCGTGCACGATGCCGCCGTCGAGGGGGCGTACCACGCGGCCCTCGCCGACACCTCGCTCGACGACGGGGCGCGGCGCACCCGCGAGATCGTGTCGCGCACGGTCGGCGAGGAGTACGCCACCGACATCGATGTGCGCGAGACGGATGCGCTGGGCCACATGTCCGTCGAGGTGACGGTGCGTGCGATGCTGCCGCTGGTCGGACTGCTGGGCGCTCCGCGCACGATGGAGGTGACAGCCCGTGCGCCGGTCGAGTCCTTCGGCTGATCCGCTGTCCGCTCTGCCCGACGACGGCGAGCGGGGATCCGCCGCGCTGGAGTTCATCCTCGTCGGTCTGCTGCTCCTCGTGCCGCTCGTCTACCTCGTCGGTGCGCTCGGCCTCGTCCAGGGGCAGTCGCTGGGCGCCGAAGCGGGTGCGCGCCATATCGCGCGTGCCGTTGCGACGGCCACGGATGACGCCGACGCCGCGCAACGTGCCGACCTCGTGCTCGACTCCATCACCCGCGAGTACGGGCTCGATCCCGCATCCGTCGACGTGGCGTTCGCCTGCCGACCGGCCGGGGCCGCGTGCCCGCGCGCCGGCGCGACGCTGGTCGTGACCCTGCGGACGCGGGTGGCACTTCCGCTCGTACCGCCCGTGTTCGGGCTCGATCGCCTCGCGAGCATTCCGCTCGAGGCGTCCGCCGCGCAGAAGGTGTCGCGCTTCTGGGGATCGCGATGAGGGCCCGCCCGTCCTGCGACGCTCGTGCACGGCGCCGGGGATCGGATGACGAGGGCAGCGTGCTGCTGCTGACCCTCGGCTACGGCGTTCTCGCGCTCGTCGCCATCCTGGTGTGCGCCGATGCCACCAGTCTCTATCTGGCGCAGAAACGGCTGGACTCGCTGGCGGATGCCGCGGCCCTCGCGGCCGCCGACGGCTTCGTGCTGTCCGTTGACGACGGCGAGCCGGTCGCCGAGCTGACGACGGCGCACGTCCGCGACCAGGCGCAGACGATGGTGGATGAGCTCGGTGCCGGCGCGACGCTGCTGTCGGCCGGCACGCCCGATGGGCTCTCAGCCCGGGTGACGGTCGCCGCGACGTGGCGGCCGCCTGTCCTGACGCTCTTCGTGCCCGATGGCGTGGCGCTGGAGGCCACGGCGACGAGCCGCACCGCGCTGCGCTGACGATCGAGCACGCTTCAGCAGAAGGGCGTCGCGCCCTCCCATGCGGCGCCGGCCGGCTCGACGCCCTCCCGCGTGACCTGCGCCTCGATCAGACCATAGGGGCGGTCGGCGGCGTAGAACACCTCGTTGGGGTTGTCGAGGCCGAACGGCGCGAGGTCGACGGCGAAGTGGTGCTTGTTCGGGAGGGAGAACCGCATCTCGGCGATCTCGTCGTGCGCCTCGAGCACCGCGGTGCCCAGTTCGAACATCGTCGTCTGCAGCGCCGCCGAGAATCGCCGCGTGAACTCCTCCAGCAGAGTGCGCTTCACGTCGGCGTATACGGCGTTGTAGTCGACCTCCGCGCCGGGGAGGTACCGCCAGCGGGTCGCGACGTCGGTCGCGAGGATCCGGTCGCGGGTCTCGGCGAGCGTCGTGTAGCGGTCCTTGGGGTAGCCCTCGAACCCCGATGCGGTGGTCTTCAGCAGAGTCAGGCCGTGCAGTCCGCCGAGCACATGCCGCTGGTCCCCGTCGGCGACGACCACGGCGGTGCGAGTCTCCTGGCCCGCCCGCACGAACGCGTGGTCGTGCGGGTCGCCGTCGACGTGGATCCGCTGCCATGCGTAGCTCTCGGCGGTCCACCGGCCGCCCGTGACCCACTCGAACGAGCCGGTGAAGTGGTCGGCCAGGCGGAGCAGGAACTCCTCGGGCGACCCGATCCCGTCACGCGCGAAGGCGAACACGGTGTTCTTCTGCGTGTCGGTCGGAACGACGTGACGGTTGTCGCCGGTGAGGTGGGCGGCGGTGAAGTCACCGCGCAACTGTGAGGTGACGCTCAGGTCCTCGATCTCGTGACGGGGGTCGTCGCGCGTCACCTTGACGACCCGCACCTCGGCCTTTCCGTACTGATTCGCTCCCAGGATGATGCTCATCGATGCTCAGCTTCCTCGGTAGGTGGAGTAGGCGAAGGGGCTCAGCAGCAGCGGCACGTGGCAGTGCGACTCGTCGACGCGGAAGGTCAGCACCGCCTCGGGATAGAACGTCGGTGTGCCCTGCGCGTCGAAGTACGCACCGGTGTCGAACTGCAGCCGGTAGTCGCCGGGGGCGAGTCTCTCGGGCCCGAGCTGCGACGCCCGGCCGTCGGCATCCGTCACCGCTTCTGCGATCGGCTGCCAGGCGTCGCCGTCGCGGGTGAGCAGCTGCACTGCCACGCCGCTCGCCGGCCTGCCACGGGCCGCGTCGAGCACGTGCGTCGTGATGTGCGACACGCTCATGGCTGCACCATCCCCTCCAGTCGCAGCAGCGCGATCTCGCGCAGCTGTTCTCCCACGACCCGGGCTTCGGTGTCGGGGTCGTTCTCCAGTCGCGTGCGCAGCGCGGCCAGGATCTCGGGCGCGTCCCTGCCGGCGGCGCGGATGAGGAACACCCGCCCGAACCGCTCCTCGTACGCGCGATTGCCGTCGCGCAGCGCGCGTTGCACGTCGGCGTCGGCGGGGTCGACCGCCGCCTGCTCCGCCCGCGACAGCGTCGCCTCGCGACTGTCGCCCCGTGCGCGCTCGCCGATGCGCGGATGGTGTGCGAGCGCCGCGTCGACCTCGTCCGGCGTGAACGGGTCGGCTGCGCTCGCCGCCTCCGCGAGCAGTTCGCGGATCGACGCGTACGGCCGGCGATCGGCCAGCTGCTCGCACCAGCGCGTCACATCGGCGCACGTCCGCAGCGCGGCGATCGCCTCGGCCCGGTCGGCGCCGTTGAACTCCTCACGCCGCATGCGCCACCTCCATCCGCCGCGTGAGCAGGCGTCCGCGCGGGACCTCGCGGTCGATACGGGCGCCGGCGAGGTAGGCGGCCCGCACGACGCCGGTCAGCTCGCGGCCGTCGTATGGGCAGATCGGATGCCGGTGCTCGAGCGACCGCGCATCGACGACGAACGTCTCCTCCGGCGCGAACACCGCGAAGTCCGCCGCGGCGCCGGCCGCGATCCGGCCCTTGTCGGCCAGGCCCGCGCGCGCAGCAGGCTTCGCGGCCATGAGGTCGACGACGCGTTCCAGTCGGAGCCCGCGCTTGCGCGCCTCCGTCCACACGAGCGGCAGCCCGAGCTGCAGCGAGGCGATCCCGCCCCACGCGACCTCGAAGTCCCCGTCACCGGCGTTCTTCAGGTCGGGCGTGCTGGGGGAGTGGTCCGACACGATGACGCCGATCGTCCCGTCCGCCAGACCCCGCCACAGCGCATCCCGGTTGGCGGCGTCGCGGATCGGCGGGCAGCATTTGCACACGGTGGCCCCGGTCGCGATCTCCTCCGCGGTGAGGGTGAGGTAGTGCGGGCAGGTCTCCACGGTCAGATCGACGCCGCGCCGCCGCGCCTCCGCGATGCGGTCGAGCGAGCCTGCGTTGCTCAGGTGCAGGATGTGGGCTGCCGCCCCGGTCGCCTCGGCGAACCGGATGACGTCGGCGATCGCGGCGTCTTCGGCTTCGCCCGGCCTCGAGGCGAGGAAGTCGGCGTACTCGCGACCACCCCGGTGCGGTGCCGCCTCGATCGTGTGCGCGTCTTCGGCGTGCACGATCAGCAAGGATCCGAGCGCGGCGACGACCGCCATCGCCTCGCCCATCTCTTCAGTGGTGACGGCGGGGAACTCGTCGACGCCCGACGGAGCCAGGAAGCATTTGAAGCCGAACACGCCGGCCTCGGTGAGCGGACCCAACTGGGCGAGGTTGCCGGGCACGACGCCGCCCCAGAAGCCGACATCGACGTGGACGCGACCCGCGGCCGCAGAGCGCTTCTCGGCGAGGGCTGCGACCGAGACCGTGGGCGGGATGCTGTTGAGCGGCATGTCGACGATCGTCGTCACGCCGCCGGCGGCTGCGGCGCGGGTGGCCGACTCGAAGCCCTCCCACTCGGTGCGGCCCGGCTCATTCACGTGCACGTGCGTGTCGACGAGCCCGGGCAGCAGCACCTCGCCGTCGCGCAGTTCGACGAGGGACTCGGCATCCCGTCCCGTTCCGATCTCACCGATATGCGTCACCACGCCATCGCGGACGCCCACGTCGGCCGGACGGAAGGCGCCGTCGATGAGCACGCGTGCCGCGCGGAAGACGGTGTCGAACGCCACGTCAGGCCCCGGTCAGGCGGATCTGGCGGTTCACGTCCTTGTACAGCAGGTAGCGGAACGGCCCCGGTCCGCCCGCGTAGCAGGCCTGCGGGCAGAAGGCGCGCAGCCACAGGAAGTCGCCCGCCTCGACCTCGACCCAGTCGCCGTTGAGCCGGTACACGCCCGTGCCCTCGAGCACGAACAGGCCGTGCTCCATCACGTGCGTCTCGGCGAAGGGGATCGATCCGCCCGGCTGGAACGTCACGATGTTGACGTGCATGTCGTGCGCGACGTCGTCGGGGTCGACGAACCGGGTCGTCGCCCACGCGCCGTCCGTGTCGGGCATGGGCTCGGGTGCGACGTCCTGATCCCGGGTGACGAAGGATGCCGCGGCATGGCCTTCGACCGGCTCGTACGCTTTGCGGATCCAGTGGAAGCTCGTCGGCTCAGCGCTCTCGTTCACGAGCGACCACGTCTCGCCCGCTGCCAGGTACGCGTAACCGCCGGGTTCGAGCACGTGCCGCTCGCCGGCGAGCAGGAGTGTCAGCGCGCCCGACGTGACGAACACCACGCCCTCCACGCCCGCCTCCCGCTCGGGGCGTTCGGCGCCGCCTCCCGCGCCGATCTCGACGATGAGCTGCGAGAACGTGGTCGAGAAGCCCGCGATCGGCCGGGCGAGGATCCAGGCGCGCGTCGAGGTGAAGCCGGGCAGGCTGCTCGTGACGATGTCGCGCAGCACCCCCTTCGGGATGACCGTGTAGGCCTCCGTCACGAGGGCGCGATCGGTCAGCAGCTCGGTCTGGGCGGGCAGTCCGCCCGACGGGGTGAAATAGGTCATGCGGACTCCTCAGCCGGGGGACCAGGACGGGCGGGATGCGCGAGCGCGGTGAGCGTGTCGACGCCGACGCCCACGTCGGCGATGACCTCTTCTGCGTCGATCGCGCCGCACTGCACACCGCGCTGCAGGAACCACGCCAGCGCCCGTGCGGTCGCGGGCTCGTCGAGCACGGTGCCGACCCGGCTCTGCAGATACCCGGTGAGGCGGGCCGCGGCATCCGGATATCCCTCCCGGAAGAACGCGTATGTGGCGAGATACCGGGTCAGCAGCTGGTGGGGGTGGAGGTCCCAGCCCTGGAAGATCCCGCGCTCGAGGGCACGACGCACGAGCCGGGCATGCAGGACCCACGCGTCGAGGGCGCCGTCGCCGACCGGCAGGATGTGGGTCGAGCCGTCGGAGAGCCGGATGCCGGTGCCCGCGACCGCGAGCTGCATGAGATCTTTCGCCAGGTCGGCGGCGGGGTGCTCGAGCGACTGGTGGCGGGCGGAGATCCCGATCGCCGCGGTGTAGTCGTAGGTGCCGAAGTGCAGCGAGGTGACCCGCCCGTCGCCGGCGGCGGCCAGCTGCGCGAGCGGCACCCGGCCGTCTCGGCCGAGGACGATCTGCGGTGTCTCGATCTGCACCTCGAATCGCACGGCGCGCTCAGGCAGCTCGTGCGCGCGCTCGAGCGCGTCGCCGACCACCACCATCGCCTCGACCTGCGCGAGCGTCGACACCTTGGGAAGCGTCAGCATCAGCGCGGCGGGCAGTCCGCGCCGCTCGAGGAGGGTGCCGAGGAACAGATCGAGTGTGCGCAGGCTGCGCGCCCGGGTCGACTGCTCGAGACTCTTGACGCGGATGCCGATGAACGGCGGTGCCGCGCCGGCTTCGAGCGCCTCGGCGACGAGACGGGCGGCCTCGACGGCATGGGCGTCTTCCACGTCGTCGCCGCGGTCGCCGTAGCCGTCCTCGAAGTCCAGTCGCAGGTCTTCTATCGGCTCGCGCGTCAGCTTCGCCTGTGCTCGCCGGGCGACCTCGTGGGCGAGCGACGGCTGCAGGCCGATGCGTTCCGCCAGCACGGTCAGCCCGCCGGCGTCGACGGCGGCGTCCAGCGCTGCGGCGCCCCACTGCGCAGCCAGAGCCGGGGCCATGCGGTCCGCCGGGACGTACACGGTGTGCACGGGCTGCCGTGAGCCGTCGTCTCCCGGGTAGGCGGTGCGCAGCAGGTCGTCGGTTTCGCGCAGCGAGGCGTCGACGTGATCGAGCACCGCAGGCGTGAGCGCGCGGCCGGATGGGCTCATCGGCGGTGCCTCCTTTGGCGGCCGACCTTCGTGGTTCCCTCATCGTGGCGCACGCGCGGAGCGATCGCCACACTGCCGACCGACAACGGTGCCGGCGAACGACAGTGCCGACGTACAATCGCGCAAGAGGAGCTCACTTGGCTGACAACGTCGTTACCGTGAATGGGATCCGCCGGCCGCTGGACGGCGTGCCGGTGAACGCGAACGCGCTCGATTGGCTGCGGTCCGTCGGATTGACGGGGAGCAAGGAAGGCTGCGCCGAGGGCGAGTGCGGCGCGTGCGCGATGCTGGTGCTCGGCCCGGACGGCGACGGTGCGTCGGCGTGGGTACCCGTCAACTCGTGCCTCATGCCCGTCCACTCGCTGGAGGGCCAAGAGGTCGTGACTGCCGAGGGGCTCGGTTCGCCGGAGGCGCTGCACCCCGTGCAGGCGCGCCTTGCCGAGGCGGGCGGATCGCAGTGCGGCTACTGCACACCCGGGTTCGTGTGCAGCATGGCGGCTGAGTTCTATCGCGCCGACCGGACACCGCCGGAGGAACGCGACACCGGGCATCGCGAGCGCGGCCCGAACGGCTTCGACCTGCACGCCCTGAGTGGCAACCTGTGCCGCTGCACGGGATACCGGCCCATCCGTGACGCTGCCTACGCGCTCGGGATGCCGGACCCCGGCGATGCGCTCGCCGAGCGCCGCTCGCGGCCTGCGCCGGAAGCCGCGCCCGCCGATCGCGTCGTCGACGGCGCGCGCTTCGTGCGTCCCGCCGGGCTCGACGAGACGCTGCGGCTGCTGCGCGACGAGCCGGAGGCGACCGTCGTCGCCGGGGCGACGGACTGGGGCGTCGAGGTCAGCCTTCGGGGCCGACGGGCCGCGCTCGCCGTCGCAATCGACCGGATTCCCGAACTCCGCGCACTCGCGGTCAGCGAGGACGTCATCGAGATCGGCGCCGCGCTGACGCTGTCCGAGATCGAACGCGGGCTCGGCGGGCGGGTCCCGCTGCTGGCCGAGCTCATCCCGCAGTTCGCCTCGCGCCTCATCCGCAACAGCGCCACGCTCGGCGGGAATCTCGGCACGGCATCACCGATCGGCGACGCGGCACCCGCACTGCTCGCCCTCGATGCGCGTGTGGTGCTGGCTTCGCTCGACGGTGATCGCGAGGTCGAGCTGGCCGACTACTTCACGGGCTATCGCGAAACGGTGCGGCGCCCGGACGAGCTCATCCGCGACGTGCGCATCCCCCTCCCGCTCGCGTCGGTGACCGCGTTCCACAAGATCGCGAAGCGGCGGTTCGACGACATCTCCAGCGTGGCGATCGCATTCGCCCTCGATCTCGACGGCGGAGTCGTCACAGCTGCCCGCATCGGCCTGGGCGGGGTCGCCGCGACGCCGCTGCGCGCGCGTGCGACGGAGCAGCGGCTCGCCGGCGAGCCCTGGGACATCGCCACGGTGCGCGCAGCCTCGGCCGTGCTCGGGTCGGAGGGCACACCGATGTCGGACCACCGCGCGAGCGCGGACTACCGGGCCCTGATGCTGAGCAACTCGCTCCTGAAGCTCCACGGTGCCACGGCGGGAGACGTCGAGCGGGCGGGGGTCACGGCATGAGTGAGCTCTCCGAACGTCCCGACGACGCCGTCGTCGGCATCCCGGTTCCGCACGAGAGTGCGACGCTGCACGTCACCGGCGCCGCCGCCTACACCGACGACCTCGCGGTCTCGGCAGCGGGCGTGCTCACGGCCTGGCCTGTGCAGTCCACCGCTGCTCACGCCTACGTCGACGTCGACCCCTCGGGCGCCTACCGGGTTCCGGGTGTCGTGCGCGTGCTCACCGCGGAGGACGTGCCGGGAATCAACGACGCCGGCGTCAAGGAGGACGAGCCGCTCTTCCCGCGCGAGGCGATGTACCACGGGCACGCGGTCGCCTGGGTGCTCGGCGAGACACCCGAGGCAGCGCGCCTGGGCGCCGCCGCCGTGGTGGTCCGGTACCAGCCGCTGCCGAGCATCCTCACCCTCACCGAGGCGATCGCCGCGGGCGCGTTCCAGGGTGTGCAGCGCACGGTCGAGCGTGGGGACGCGGTCGCCGCGCTCGCTCGGGCGCGGTTCGTATTCGAGGGCGTGACCGAGCTCGGCGGCCAGGAGCACTTCTACCTCGAGACGCAGGCCGCGCTCGCGGTGCGCGACTCCGAGGGCCAGTACTTCGTGCAGTCGTCGACGCAGCACCCCAGCGAGACGCAGGAGATCGTCGCGCATGTGCTGGGCGTGCTGTCGAGTCAGGTGACGGTGCAGACGCTGCGGATGGGCGGCGGGTTCGGCGGCAAGGAGATGCAGCCGCACGGTCTCGCCGCGATCGCCGCGCTCGGCGCGAAGCTCACCGGTCGCCCGGTGCGGCTGCGGCTGAACCGCACGCAGGACATCACGATGACCGGGAAGCGGCACCCGTTCCACATCTCGTGGCGCGCCGGATTCGACGAAGGCGGCGGACTGCTGGCGCTCGACGCGACGCTCACGTCCGACGGCGGGTGGTGCCTCGACCTGTCGGAACCGGTCATGAGCCGGGCGCTCTGCCACATCGACAACGCCTACTGGATTCCGCACGTGCGCGCGCTCGGACGCATCGTCCGGACGAACAAGCCGTCGAACACCGCCTTCCGCGGCTTCGGCGGCCCCCAGGGCGTCTTCCTCATCGAAGACATCCTCGGCCGCGTCGCGCCCCTTCTCGGGAAGGACCCGATCGACCTCCGGCGGCAGAACCTCTACGGCGAGGGACAGCTCACGCCCTACGGGCAGCCGGTGAAGGATGCCGCGCGCATGCCTGCCATCTGGGACCAGCTGCGCGCGGAGAGCGATGTCGACGTCCGCCGAGAGCAGGTGCGGGCGTTCAACGCGTCGCACGAGCACGTCAAGAGGGCGATCGCGATGACGCCGATCAAGTTCGGCATCTCGTTCAACTTCACCGCGTTCAACCAGGCGGGTGCTCTCGTGCACGTCTACAAGGACGGCTCCGTTCTCGTGAACCACGGCGGCACCGAGATGGGCCAGGGCCTCCACACGAAGATGCTGCAGGTGGCCGCGACCACGCTGGGCCTGCGACTGGACCAGGTGCGCCTGGCACCCACGCGCACCGACAAGGTGCCGAACACGTCTGCGACGGCGGCGTCGGCCGGAGCGGACCTCAACGGCGGTGCCGTCAAGAACGCGTGCGACCAGCTGCGGGTGCGAATGGCGTCGGTCGCGGCGGGAATGCTGGGAGCGGATGCCGGCGCCGTGCGCTTCGCGCAGGGATGGGTCTCGGCAGCGGGCGTCGATACGCGGCTCACCTTCGCCGAGGTCGCCCGCGAGGCCTACCTGCAGCGGGTTCAGCTGTTCGCCGCGGGCTACTACCGCACCGAAGGACTCCACTGGGACGGCGTGCGCATGCAGGGATCGCCGTTCAAGTACTTCGCGTACGGTGCGGCCGCCGCCGAGGTCGAGGTGGACGGGTTCACGGGAGCGACGCTGCTGCGCAGGGTGGACATCGTGCACGACGTCGGCGACTCGCTCTCGCCCCTGATCGACATCGGTCAGATCGAGGGCGGCTTCGTGCAGGGCGTCGGATGGCTGACTCTCGAGGAGCTGCGGTGGGACACCGGCGACGGTCCGAGCCGCGGGCGGCTGCAGACGCAGGCCGCGAGCACGTACAAGCTTCCGAGCTTCTCGGAGATGCCCGAGGAGTTCCACGTGCGGCTCTTCGACGACGCGCGTGAAGACGGAGCCGTGTACGGCTCGAAGGCGGTGGGGGAGCCGCCGCTGATGCTGGCGTTCAGCGTGCGGGAGGCGATCCGCGCGGCCGTCCAGGCGTTCGGGCCGGCAGGCCACAGTGTGGAGCTCGCGTCGCCGGCGACTCCTGAGGCGGTGTTCTGGGCCATCCGGTCCGCGCAGGCGGCAGGCGACGCCGTGGAGCCCGGCGCGGCGTCGGTCTTCGCCGATGCACGGCGCTGAGGCACTCCGCCATGGACTGGGTCGACGCGCTGCAACGGCTGCGTGAGGCGCGCACGCCGGCGGTCATCGTGACGCTCGCGATGGTCCGTGGGCACGCGCCCCGCAACGGCGGCGCGAAGCTCGTCGTGTCGCCCGATGCCCTGTTCGGCACGGTCGGCGGTGGGAATCTGGAGGCCACGGCCATCGCGCAGGCGCGCGAGATGCTCGTGACCGGCACCGACGAGCCGCGCCTGCTCACGCTGACGCTGAGCGACAAGTCGACGACTGAGTACGGCATCCAGTGCTGCGGGGGAGAGGTGACCATGCTGCTCGAACCGGTCCGAGCCATGCCGACGGTGGTGGTCTTCGGTCTCGGCCACGTCGGGATCGAGCTGGCGCGTATCCTCGGTCGGCACGAACTGGAGCTCGTGCTCGTCGACGCGCGCGCCGAGATGCTGGCTCCGGCACGGCTGGGCGTGCCCGGCGCGTCGGGCATCCTGGCCGATGCCGTCGCGACCGTTCATGTGCGGCACGCGCCGGTGCCGGAAACGGTCATCGCCGACGTGCCGCCGGGCGCGCACGTGCTCGTCATGACCCACGACCACGGGGAAGACCTCGCCATCACCGATCAGGCGCTGCGACGCGACGACCTCGGATCGATCGGGCTGATCGGCTCGTCGTCCAAGTGGGCGCGCTTCCGCAGCAGGCTCACCGAGCTCGGACACACAGAGAGCGGACTTGCCCGGGTGACGACCCCGATCGGCATCCCCGAGATCCGCGGCAAGGCACCCGCGTCGATCGCCGTCAGTGTCGCGGCGCGCACCCTGCAGCTCATCGAGGCTGCGGCGGTGACCGCGCACGAGTGAGCGTGGGTCGTCAGTACTCGACGCGCCGGTCGTTGCGGCCCCATGCGACGAAGGGTGCGGTGTGCCCGTCCGCGGGTAGCCCGATGCGCTCGACGGGGAGGATCGCGCGGTCTTCGGGCATGCCGTCGAAGTACCGGTAGAAGCGGGCGTCGTCGAACCCTGCCGCAGCGGCGTCGTCGCGGTCGGCGGCGAAGTACACCCGGTCGATGCGCGCCCACAGTGACGTCGCGAGGCACATCGGGCAGGGCTCGCAGCTCGCGTACAAGGTGGCTCCGGAGAGGTCGAACGTGCCGACCGCCTGGCACGCACGGCGGATCGCGACGACCTCGGCATGCGCCGACGGGTCGAGGTCGGCGGTCACCCGGTTGACGCCTTCGAAGACCTGTCCGTCGCGCGTGACGACGACGGCTCCGAACGGACCCCCGGACTCGCCGGCGTTGGCGGTCGCGATGTCGACGGCGCGCGCCAGGAGATCAGCGGCCCCCGGCGACGGCCCTGTGGGCGAAGGCATGCCTCGACCGTACGCCACACGGCGGCGGCGGCACAGCACGCCGTGTGGCGTACGACACAGGGTCCCACCCGCCGAAGCGGACAGGACCCTGCGGTCGATCGTCAGGAGCGTCAGTGCCGGTGGCCTCCTCCGTGGCCTCCGCCCTTGGCGGGCGTGGCCTGGAACGCCTTCACGATCTCCTGCGAGAAGGTGTTGCCCGCGGCATCCGTCGCCCTGACCCGGAGATCGACCCAGCCGCCCTTGTCGGACACGGGGACCTGCGCGGCATAACCGCGGACCCACGCGCGCGACTCGACGAAGATGTCGCCGCTGTGCTCGACCGCACCCGTGGGGGCTTCGGTCTTGGCCGGCTTCAGCGCGACGGACTTCCACTCACCGCCTGCGGCGCGGTACTCGAGCGTCGCCGTGGTGATCGCACCCGAGGGAGCGCTGCCCGCGACATGACCGAGTTCGAGACCGAGCGAGACGCCCGTTCCCTTGCGCCGCCCTTCGCCCACCATGTTGTCCTTGTTGACGTCGACGTCGTAGAACGCCTGGATCATCGGCAGCAGGCGGTAGTTCCAGTCGCCCAGCTTTCCTGCGGAGCGGAACGTCCAGTCGCTGACCGTCTTGGTGGAACCGGCGAGGTGGGTGCCGGGGTGGGTCGCGGTGCTCACCACGCGCCACTCCTGCTCACCGTCGGGCAGGTCGAACAGGTTCGCTCCCTGGTGCTCGGTCTGCCTGATCAGCTCGCCGTCGATGTAGACGTCAGTGAGCTGCTGGACCGTCGAGTCGGGCATCCAGGTGTCGAACGTGCCGGTGTGATCGGCGTTGCCGCCGTCGGCCCAGCTCGGCACGTTGATCTGCACGTAGTCCGACACCCGGTAGGGGACCCAGAAGCCGGTGGCGACGTACGGGCGGACGATCCCGCCGAAGTACTCCTCGCTCGAACGCTGGCCACGCTCGTACGTGCGCAGCTTGTCGCGGATCTCCCACATCACCGACGTCACGGCGACCCACTGGTTCCACCGCAGGTTATCGGTGTTGATCCACTCGGCGCGGTCCATGCCGCGCTTGGCGCGGAACGGGAACCCGTTGCCGTACTCGGCACCGGGGACGAAGTCGTAGCGGAACTCCGCGACCTCCTCCTCCTGGCCGTGGTAGCGGGTGTCGATGCGGGCGAGGTCCTTCGACGAGTGCGTGTAGGCGAGGTCCGCGGGGATCTCTCCGTCGCCCCACTCGGCGATGTCGTAGACCACGTCGGTGTCGGGCACGCCAACCGCCGAGAGAGTGATCTTCTTCTTGCCGCCGAGCTGTCCGATGAGCTTGCGCCCCTCGACGCCACTGATGCCCGCGACGGGGATCGTGGCATCCGAATAGTCGATCTCGGAACCGGCCCACGCGTTGAACTCGCGGTCCTCGTTGTTCGCGACGATGACGAGCTTCGCTCCGGCCTGGGCCGCGTTGGCCACCTGCTGCGACACGGACAGATCGTTCCCGCGGGTCACGACGGCGATCTTGCCCTTCACGCCCGCCGCGGCGAGCTCGCCCGGCGTGCCCGCTCCCGCGTCGACGGCGGTCGCTGTGAACGAGCCGTCGAGGAGCTTCGAGCCGCCCAGCACGATGAGATCGAGGGGCTTCTTGCCCTCCCTCAGCGTGAGCAGAGGGGTCTGCAGGCGCCAGCGGACCGTGAAGTCGAAGTCGGCGTCGTCGACCTTCATGGGCTGGGCCCACATCTCGTCGGTCCACACCGGCATCATCGCGCTGACGAAGAAGTCGTCGACCTTCATCTCCAAGCGCTGGAACACCGGTTCCACGCCCTTCGCGCCGACGTGCACCGAGACCTTCTCCGCCGTGCGGGCGTCGAGGGTGACGGTCGTGTCCTGATCGAGCTCGAGAGTCGGCTCGCCCACCATCACCGTGGCGAGCGTGTCGGGTGTGCGCTGGATGTCGAGGTACGAGACGACCGAGTAGTCGCCCTTCATCAGGCGCAGGGTGGTCTCACCGCCCACGAAGATCGGCTCGGCGAACTTCGTCTGCGCGTTCCACAGGTACGCGTACGTGTCGATCGGATTGCCGTCGAAGTCCGTCGCCCTCAGTGTGAGGTCGTACCGCTCAGCCTCGGCGATCGTGCCCAGGGCGGTGCGCACGACGGGTTCGCCGTCCACCGAGCCGATGAGCGCCCCGGACAGCTGCCGGCCCGCCGGCACCTTCGCGGGGTCGACGGTCATCGTGACCGATGCTGTGCCACCGGCGGGGATGGTGAGCGTCTGGGCGTCGATCGTGAGCGCGTCGAGGGCGGCGCGGGCCGACAACGGGCCGGGGCCCACCTCGCCGCCGGGCGTGGTGTCGGCGAGCGTCGGCTCGAGCGTCACGGTGATCTCCGCGGCGGTGCGGTTGGTGTACTCGACTGTGCGCTCGACCGGAGTCGGCTCCTCGCCCCAGGCGAGCATCCCGAAGTCGCCCGAGCCGGAGGCGACGACCGGCGCGTTGAGCGCGGCGTCGATGTCGATGACGCCCGAGCCGCCGGCGTACGCCGAGAACCCGAAGTCGCGTGCGGTGCTCGCGAGCGCCGCCTTGAGCTGCTCGGTCGTGTACTCCGGGTGCGCGCCGAGCAGGATCGCCGCGGCACCGGCGACGTGCGGCGTCGCCATCGAGGTGCCGCTCATCGAGATGTACGAGCCTTCTCCGCCGCTGTCGGCCGAGCGAGCGGCCGTGACGTCGGCGCCCGGTCCGGACACGTTGGGCTTGAGCGCCCCCGAGCGGGAGAGCGGACCCTGGCTCGAGAAGTACGACATTCCGCCGCTCGGGTCGTCGACCGAACCGACGGTGAACGCCTGCTCGGCCGAGCCGGGCGCGCCGATCGTCTCGGGGGCGCCGTTGTTGCCCGCCGCGACCACGAACAGCGCGCCGGTCTCGTCCGCGATCCGGTTGAGCGACTCGGCCATGAGGTCTTTGCCGTCGGACGCCTCCATCGAGCCGAGGCTCATCGAGACGATCGGGGCGTTCTGACCGGCCCACTCCATCGCCTCGATGATCCAGGAGTCCTGGCCGTAGCCGTCGGCGCCGAGCACCTTGCCCACGAGCAGGTCCGCGCGGTCGGCGACGCCGCGGTGCAGCCCGTCGCTCGCGGCGCCCGTGCCGGCGATCGTCGACGCGACATGCGTGCCGTGGCCGTTCGGGTCGCTGTCGACCTCCTCGCCCGGCACGAAGCTCCGCGAGCCGGAGAGCACGCGTCCCTGAAGGTCGGGGTGAGTGTCGTCGTAGCCGGTGTCGAGCACGGCCACCGTGGCGCCCTCGCCGGTGTGACCGGCAGCCCACGCGGACGGTGCGCCGACGAACGGCACGCTCGAGTCGAGCGTCGCCTCGACCTTGCCGTCGAGGTGGATCGCCTCGATGCCGCCCGCGAGCTCGGGAGTCGCGGAGAACGCGCGCGCGGTCGGTGCCGTCAGCGTCTCCCACGCCGCGGCGCTGGACTCGTGGCCGAGCGTGGCGGCGGCGCCCCCGATGCTGGCGAGCTCGGTCTGCACCTCCAGCCCGGGGAGCGGTGCGGCGAAGGTGCGCGCGGCCGCGGCATCCTGTTCCACGATGATCGGGGTCGCGTCGACCGAGGCGTCGTCGTAGCCGAACTCGATCAGCTTCGTGACGTTGAAGAGATCCTGGTCGAGCGCGCCCGAGGCCAGGTACGGGAGTGCGGCGTCGGGGACGACGTGGAGCTCTCCGCCCGCGTCGTACGTGCGCACACCCGCACCATCGACGGCGGTGTCGATGCTGACGGTGTGCGTGCCGTCGCTGAGGTCGGTCACGGTCACGCGATCGCCGGTGATCAGCGTGACGGTGGAGGAGCTGCCGGCGACCGCGTCGGGGGTGGGGGGACCGTCGACGTTCGAGGTCGCGGTCGCCGGCAGAGTCGTGAGGCCGATGCCGGCGATGCCGATCGCCAGACCGCTTGTGGCGGCGACGATCGGACGCAGACGGCGGCCGATGGGTGGGGGATTGGACATGCGGGAACCTCTCGGGGGGTAGGGGATCTGCTACGAAGCTCTCATGCGTTGCGCGTACAGTGGTGGCGGAGAAATGCCATGGCCACCATCCGCCACATCCGGTGGGTGAAGATGGCCGGTGTGGAGAAGGTCACCGTGCTCGATGCACTGGGTCTCGATGAGGAGCACACCGCCGTGTACCGGTGGATCCTTCAGCAGACGTCGGTGTCGGCGTCCGAGGTCGCCGAGGCGCTGAGCATGTCGCTGCCGCGCGTTCGTCCGATCGTGGCCCAGCTCGAGCGACTCGGCCTGGTGGCACGCAAAGCCGCACGCAGCGACCGGTATGTCGCCTCGCCCCCGACGACGGCGCTGCGCCCGCTGCTGCTCGAGCGCGAGCGCGGGCTGACGCGCGCGCACGAAGCGCTCGTCGAGCTGAGTGACCTGTACCGGCGCTCGGCCGAGCAGCGCAGCGTCGCCGATGTCGTCGACGTCGTGATCGGCGACGACGCCGTGCGGCAGCGCATCGCGCAGCTGCAGGCGGCGTCGACCGAGCAGGTGCGTGTGCTCGTCCTGCACGAGGTCGCGCTCGTCAGCGGCGAGGAGAACATCGAGGAGGATCGCGCCCTCGCGCGGGGTGTGCGCTATCGCGTGATCGTCGAGAGCGCCGTGCTCGAGCGACCCGGGTTCCTCACCGCCGCACGCGAGATGGCGCAGATCGGCGAGGAGATCCGGGTGCTCCCCGCCCTTCCGACCCGCATGTTCATCGCTGACGACCAGATGGCCCTCGTGCCCATGCATGCGCAGGGCGATGACGAGGGCTTCGGCGCTCTGCTCATCCATCCGAGCGGCCTCCTCGACCTCGTGATCGCGATCTTCGAGGAGTACTGGAGTCACGCCACCGCGTTCCTCCCCGTCGCCGAGGTGCCCACCACCGAGGAGGTCGACCGAGACCTGCTGCGGCTGCTGCTGTTGGGGGTGACGGATGCCGCGGCCGCGACGCAGCTGGGGATCTCGCTGCGCACGGTCCAGCGCCGGGTGGCCGACCTCATGGAGATCGCCGGTGTGACCACCCGCATGCAGCTCGGCGCGGCGGCCGTGCGCAGGTCGTGGGTCTGAGCGCCGCGCGGGCGGGGCCCGTCGTGCGCGTCAGTCCGCGTGCGTGTTGAACCAGCTCCGGCGCTGTGCGATCTCGCTGTCGTTCTCGGCCGGGTCGGACGTGTCGTGCTCGACGAGCCGACCGTCCTCGTCGAGGGGCACGAACCGCAGGCACGTCGGGCACAGCGCTCGGCCCTCGGGGAATCCATCGGGGAGCGTCGCGGCGGGTGCGCCGGGCGCACCCGAGCCGGAGCATCGCGGAAGGTCGGCCGCGGCATCCGCCCACATGATCGTCCGGTGGCGGTGCAGCCCCGGATGGTCCAGGTGGCGCGTGCAGCGACGACCCTGGTTGCGGCTCGTGCAGAACCGCACCGTCACGGCTTCGGCCTCGGCACGAACCGCGGAACCCAGCGGACGAACGCGGCGGCGCCGACGAGGCCGATGACGCCGACGACGCCCGTCGCCAGGGCGAGCGTGGAGGCGGCCGCGATCGCCGACACGAGCAGCGGCGAGACGGCACCTCCGGCGTCGGTCAGGGTGCGCCAGGATCCGAGGAACGGTGCCGGATCGTCCTTGGGGGCGATATCGGCGCCGAGTGTGAGCAGGATGCCGCTCGACAGACCGTTGCCGACTCCGAGGACGGCGGCGAACATCGCGAACCACATCGCCGACTGCTCGAGATCGTGGGTGAACGAGAGCGCGAGGAAGCCGAGACCCATCAGGAGCATGGCGGGGAGGGCGGCCCACAGGCGCCCGAAGCGGTCCATGACCTGTCCGCTCGCGTAGAAGAGCGCGAAGTCGATGGCACCCGAGATTCCGACGACGAGCGCGATGGTCTGCGCGTCGAGCCCGAGCGACACGCCCCACAGCGGCAGGACGACCTGCCGGGCGGAGCGGACGGCGGAGAGGGATGCCGCGGCCAGGCCCAGGCGCGACAGCACGCGTCGATACGCCCACATCGTGCGGAAGACGCCGCTGCGCTCGGCGATGGGGATCGAGCCGGTGACGGGCTCGCCGGTGTCTTCGGCCAGTGCCGAGTCGCCGCGCGCGGGTGTGGGCGCCGCGACGGCGTGCTCCGGATCGGGACCCAGGAGCACCAGCAGGATGGTCGCGACGAGGCACGCGCCGAAGAACCAGATGGTGGCGTGCTCGTCGCCGAAGAGGGCGAGTAGCGCGGCGGCCACGAACGGCCCGATGAACATGCCCAGGCGGAAGGTGCCGCCGAGCAGGGAGAGCGCGCGGGCGCGGAACGCGAGCGGCACGCGCGTCGTCATGAACGAGTGGCGGGCGAGGCCGAACGCCGCAGCGCAGAAGCCGATGACGAACACCGCGAGAGCGAAGACGCCGAGCGACGGGGCGAGCGCGAGGCCGACCACCGCGGCGAGACAGAGCGCGCCGGCGACGACCATGGTGAAGCGCTCCCCGATGCGGGCGACCGCCCAGCCCGCGGGGATGTTGCCGCACAGCTGGCCGACCACCAGCGCCGAGGCGACGAGCGCGGCGGTGGCGAGGTCGGCCCCGAGCTGTGCCGCGATCACCGGGATCAGCGGGATGACGGCGCCCTCGCCCAGCGCGAAGAGCACGGTCGGGCCGTAGATCATCGGCGCGAACCGGACGAGAACATCCCGCGGGCGATCGCTCACGTGCATCCACGTTAGTCTGGACTGTCATGCTCGACTTCGATCCCTCCGCCGACATCCAGGCCCTGCGCTCCACGTTCTCCGACATCAAGGCAGTGGTCGACGTCGACGCGCTCACGGCGGAGATCGCGCGGCTGAGCGAGGCCGCCGGGGCACCCGACCTGTGGGACGACGTCGAGCAGGCGCAGAAGGTGACGAGCGCCCTGAGTCACCGTCAGGCGGAGCTCAAGCGCGTCACCGACGTCGAGCAGCGACTCGACGACCTCGAGGTGCTCGTCGAGCTCGCCAACGAGATGGACGACGAGGACTCCGCGGAGGAGGCTCGCCACGAGATCGCGGAGCTGGAAGACATCATCGGCCAGCTCGAAGTGCAGACGCTCCTCGACGGTGAGTACGACGACCGTGCGGCCGTCGTGACGATCCGTTCCGGCGCGGGCGGCGACGACGCCACCGACTTCGCCGAGATGCTGCTGCGCATGTACCTGCGCTGGGCCGAGCGCCACAAGTACCCCGTCAAGGTCATGGACACGTCCTACGCCGAGGGCGCCGGCATCAAGTCGGCGACGTTCGAGGTCGACGCACCGTACGCCTACGGCACTCTCTCGGTCGAGGCCGGCACGCACCGCCTCGCGCGCATCAGCCCCTTCGGGTCGGCCGACAAGCGCCAGACGTCCTTCGCCGCGGTGGAGGTCATCCCCGTGATGGAGGAGGCCCAGGAGGTCGAGGTGCCGGAGAGCGACATCCGCGTCGACGTCTTCCGCTCGTCGGGCCCCGGCGGGCAGTCGGTCAACACCACCGACTCCGCCGTCCGCATCACGCACCTCCCGACGGGCCTGGTCGTTTCGATGCAGAACGAGAAGTCCCAGATCCAGAACCGCGCCGCGGCGATGCGGGTGCTCCAGACACGCCTGATGCTGCTGCAACGGGAAGAGGAAGCCGCGAAGAAGAAGGAGCTGGCCGGCGTCATCACCGCCAGCTGGGGTGACCAGATGCGGTCGTACTTCCTCTACGGTCAGCAGCTCGTGAAGGACCTCCGCACCGGGCACGAGGTCGGCAACCCGGCGGTCGTGTTCGACGGCGACCTCGACGGGTTCATCTCGGCCGGCATCCGCTGGCGCAAGCGCAAGGACGACGACGACTGACGTCGTTCTCAGCGAGGCCCCTCGGGCGTCTCACGCCTCGTCGAGGTTCTCCTGGATCATGACCGGGGACGCGTGGATGCACACGATCCGCAGCCGGCCCTGACCTGTGTTCGTGAAGCCATGCCACGTGTCGGCGGCGACCACCGCGGTGTCGCCCGTATGCGCGATGACGGTCTCGTCGCCCATCCGGATCGTTGCCTCGCCCTCGATCACGAGCCATGTCTCGGTGTACGGGTGGCGGTGCAGATCCGGACCCATCCCGGGATCATTGTCGACGTAGAAGAACGAGATGCCCGAGCCGTACGGCTCACCTTCGAAGCGCATGGTTCGTGACGCGCCGATGAGCAGTTCGGACGCGGGGATGGGGGATGAGGTCATTCGTCCATCGTGGTTGTCGGCGGTGCACGCGTCCAGTGCCGGCCTGCCCGCGGGCGATCAGAACGGTGCGGGGGTGGTTCCTCTGGCGGTCGGCCGGAAGGCGGGTACCGGGCGTTCGGGTTCGACGCGATAGCGGCGCCCGTTAGGTGAGGTCCACTGCAGGGCGCCGCCGGCGTCGGGAACGTGTTCGACCTGCCAGCCGCCGTGGTGCTTGATGGTGTGGTGGCCCTTGCAGAGCGGTGCGAGGTTGTCGAGGCTGGTGGTACCGCCATGTTCCCAGGCCACGGTGTGGTCGATCTCGCACCGGCTCGCGGGGATGCCGCATCCCGGTGCCATGCATCGGTCGGCCCGCCACCTGACCAGTTTCCGGAGGGCGGGCGGTGGCCGGTAGTGGTCGCGGCCGACGGAGAGCACCATGCCGGTCTCAGGGTGAGTGAGAATCCTCGTCCACCCGTCCGCACCGGCGGCCAACTCCCGCGCCCGCTCGGCGGACATCGGACCGACCCCATCCGCCGTCGCCGGCCCGGCGCCCGCCCCGTCGTCATCGAGGAGGGTGAGCACAGGGACGGTCACCATCACGGTGGCACGGACGCCCGCCGCTTCGGGTGGCAGGGCGGCGGTCTCGCCGTCGATGAGCAGGTCGCCGAGCACGTCGGCGCGCCGCTGATCCATCGTCCGCGCGTCTTCTCCGGCTGAGGCGTCTCGATCTCCGCCACTCGCAACGCTGCGGTCGAGGGTCTTGGCGATCGCGGTGAGCCGCCCCTGAATGGCGCGGGCTTCCACAGCGGGCAGGAACGCATGCAGCCAGGCCATGCCGTCGTCGGCGGGCTCCACGATCACCCGACGATGCCGCACCGCCCAGTCATGCCGCTCCGCCAGGCTCGCCGCCCGCTCACGTTCGAGGAGTGCCCGCAGCTGCCGGCGGAACGCGCCGACCGGGAGCCGCACCGCCAAGTCCACCGCCGTCGTGGTGACCCGTTCCCGCACCTCGGGCTCGACCGCATCCAGCAGGTCGACCAGGATCTCGGCATGCCGCTCGGTGATCGCGGCTCGTCCGAGCGCGTCCAACGCGGCCGGGTACCGGTGCACAAGCGCCTGCGCGAATCCGAGCAGTCCGGCGGCGGCGTGCTCGGTGATCCGCAGAGCGGCCGCCAACTCCAACCGCACGGATCGCTCCACGACCGCCGCGACGGCCCCGCCGTAGGAGGCGGCATCAGCCAACGCGTTGCGGCGCAGCTGATCCACCCGCATCACACGCTGCGCGGCGAAGACCGACATCATGGCGGCGACCTCGGTGACGCGGTCGACGTCATCTGGAGCCTCGAACCCGTCGCACGGTTCGTCCCACACATCACGCTCATCGGGGGAGGCGAAGGGGTCGTCATCGGCCATACGTCGACATTAGAACATACCTACGACATCCGATTCGGCGGCGAGGACAGCAGTCAGCGCGCACGCGGGCGACGCCGCGAACCGATGCGGCGCCTGAGGGTGTCGCGGAGGCCGGCGCGGAGGCATCCGCTTAGGCTCGATAGGCCATGATCCGGTTCGAGAACGTCACGAAGCGCTACAAGGGCACGTCGAAGCCTGCCTTGAGCAATGTCGACTTCGAGGTGCTGCGCGGCGAGTTCGTGTTCCTCGTCGGCGCATCCGGCTCGGGCAAGTCCTCGTGTCTGCGCATGATCCTCCGCGAAGAGACGCCCACCGACGGCCGCGTGGTCGTGCTCGGGCGCGACCTGCGAACGCTGTCGAACCGCAAGGTGCCGTACTTCCGGCGCCACATCGGAGCGGTCTTCCAGGACTTCCGCCTGCTGCCGACCAAGACGGTCTTCCAGAACGTCGCCTTCACGCTGCAGGTCATCGGGTCGTCGCGTGGATTCATCCAGCAGACCGTTCCCGAAGTACTCGCGCTCGTGGGACTCTCCGGCAAGGAGAAGCGGTTCCCGCACGAGCTGTCGGGTGGCGAGCAGCAGCGCGTCGCGATCGCCCGTGCGCTGGTGAACCGCCCGCAGGTGCTGCTGGCCGACGAGCCCACCGGAAACCTCGACCCCGCGACATCCGTCGACATCATGCAGCTTCTCGCGCGCATCAACGCCGGCGGAACCACCGTCGTCATGGCGACGCACGAGGCCGGATTCGTCGACCAGATGCAGCGGCGCGTGATCGAGCTCGTGCACGGCGAGATCGTGCGAGACGAGCGGCACGGTGGCTACGGCGACACGTCGAGCCTGCCTAGCCTCGCCCCGGAGCAGGAGCGCGGCGCAGCCGCTGTCGCTGCCCTGACCGCCGTGCTCGAGGTGCAGCGCGAAGCCGCCGCGGCTGCCGAGGCCGGGCTGGATCCGACCCTGGCGAACGAGGATGAGGCGACGGATGCCGCGCCCCAGCCGGCGTCGCCGTCGACGGCGCGCGGCCCGAAGCACGAAGCGCCGGCACCCGCGGCCGAGCCTGCGCCTGCCGCATCCGCTCCGGCATCGGCCGCCGAGCAAGCCGCGGCCTCCGAGTCCGACACGGTCGAGGAGCCCACTCCCGCCCGCCCGGGCTCTCCGGCTGCGCGCGCGCCGCAGACCGCGCCCATCCCGGTGGCCGACATCCCCGAGGTGGACGTCGCCGAGCTCGGCCTCGCCGACCGGCTCGGTCTGGGCGAGAAAGCTCCCGACGACGAAGTGGGGCCCACGTCATGAGGGTCGGTCTCATCCTCGGCGAGGCGTTCACGGGCCTGCGCCGCAACGCCTCGATGGTGATCTCCGTCGTGCTGGTCACGTTCGTGTCGCTGACGTTCGTCGGAGCGGCGATGCTCATGCAGATGCAGATCGGCATCATGAAGGACTTCTGGGTCGACCGCGCCCAGGTGGCGATCTACATGTGCACCGCGATCTCGCAAGCCCCCACCTGCACCGGCGGCGTGGCCACCGACGAGCAGCTCGCGGCGGTGGAGGAGAAGCTCGACGGGCCCGCCCTCTCGCCGCTCATCCGCGATGTGCGGTTCGAGGACAGCGACGAGGCGTACCAGAACGTCATCGATCTCCTCGGTGAGGACTACGCCAGCGTCATCACGCCGGACCAGCTCAACGAGACGTTCTGGATCAACCTGGTCGACCAGAACCAGTCCGACGTCATCATCGAGGCGTTCGGCGGCACCGAGGGCGTCGAGGAGGTGCAGGATCAGCTGCAGTACCTCGAGCCGCTGTTCTCCGCCCTCACCGTCGCGACGTACATCGCAGTCGGCGTCGCCGCGCTGATGCTGGTCGCCGCCGTGCTGCTGATCGCCACGACGATCAGGCTCTCGGCCTACGCCCGACGGCGCGAACTCGGCATCATGCGCCTGGTCGGAGCATCCAATCGCTTCATCCAGACCCCCTTCGTCCTGGAAGGCGTGTTCGCGGCGCTCATCGGGTCGCTGCTGGCCAGCGGTGCCGTCATCGCGGGCGTGCACTTCGGCGTCGACCAGTATCTGCGCGGACGCGTCGAGTTCGTGACCACGTGGGTCGGGCTGGACGACGCGTGGATCGTCGTGCCGGTGCTGATCCTCATCGGCATCGTGCTCGCGGCGCTGTCGGCGAGCTTCGCGATCCGTCGCTGGCTGCGGGCCTGACTCTCGGGCGAGTCGTCCGGGGGTAGACTGAACGGCTGCCGTGCGCCCGCACGGCGTGAATCGAGGAGTCACCATGCCCAGGGAACGCGGGGAGACGGTCGTCGCGACCAATCGTCGCGCGCGCCACGAGTACACCATCGAGAAGACGTACGAGGCGGGTCTGGTGCTCACCGGCACCGAGGTCAAGTCGCTGCGTCAAGGCCGTGCCAACATCTCCGACGGCTACGCCTACATCAACAACGGTGAGGCGTTCCTCGACGCGGTGCACATCCCCGAGTACTCGCAGGGGCACTGGACGAACCACGCGTCCAAGCGCGTGCGCAAGCTGCTCCTCCACAAGGACGAGATCATCAAGCTCTCGCACGCGATCAGCGCCGGAGGCTACACGCTGGTGCCGCTCAAGCTGTACTTCTCGGACGGCCGCGCCAAGGTCGAGATCGCCGTGGCGAAGGGCAAGCGCGAGTACGAGAAGCGGCAGACCATCCGCGAGCGCGAAGACAAGCGCGAGGCCGAGCGGGCCATGCGCAGCCGTAACCGTCTGGGCGAGTAGAGCGGATGCCGCGACCGCCTCGTTCGGGGCCGGTCAGCGAGCGCTGAACCGCGCCTCGACGCCGGCCGTGAGGACGATGTCCTCCGGCTGGAGCTGGACGGTGGGCGCTCCACCGCCGGCATCTGCGGCGAAGGATGCTTTGGCCATCAGCATGCGCTCCTGCCGCGGGGCGGCGGGGGACTCGTTGCGCGTGAGCAGTCCGAGATCGGCGATCTCGAGCGGCGTCACCGTCGACAGACCTATGGCACCGGCGTAGGCGTTCGCCCGGGCGACGGCGACGCCGACCGCGCTCGCCGCGACGTCGCGCTCCATCGCGGCTCGCGTCTCGGGGGTGAGCTGCCACTCGATCCAGCCGAGCTGGACCCCTTCGCGCTCGACGACCTCGCCGGCCCAGAACGACAGCACGGCGAAGTCGGTGAACGTCGCGCTGAAATCGACGGTGGCGTAGTGCACGGGGGCCAGCCGTCGCCCTTCGGGATTCCACGGGCGCTCCGACCAGACCGAGACGCGCTGGCTCGTCCATTCGACGACCGTGCCCGCGGCGGTGCGTGAAGCGAGGTCCTCCCGCACCGGCTCGCTGAACGCGGCCATGCGCTCGACGACGGCCCCCCGCTCCGCACCCTCGGCCCGGATCGTGAGATGGGCCACCGCCCGCTCGGGCGCGATGCGCGCCTCGTGCTCGCCCCGGACTGTGATGACGACGTCGCTCATGCGGCAGAGCCTACTGCGTGGCGACGGACGAATTTTCATTCGAGTGCATCCAAATCGGACCCATCGCGGGGAATGACTTCTCGACGGGCGACGGACGATCGCCCCTGACGAAGGAGGACCATCATGCGAACGAGGATCTTCGCGGGCATCGCCGTCGGCGCCATCGCCGCAGTCAGCCTGCTCGCCCCCGCCAGCGCCGCCACCGCCGGCAATGCGGCTCTCTCGGTGCTGCACGGCATCCCCGACACGCCTGTGGACGTGTATGTCAACGGCGAACTCACTCTCGACGACTTCCAGCCGGGCGACCTCGCCGGACCGCTCGATCTGCCGGCGGGCGACTACGAGGTGGCCCTCACCGCGCCGGACGCGACCGACGACAGCGCACCGGTTCTCGGGCCGGTGACCGTCACGCTGGAGGCCGACACCAACTACACCGCCGTGGCCCACCTCGACGAGGCGGGCGCGCCGACGGTGACCCCGTACGTCAATGACACGTCGCCCACAGCCGCGGGCGAGGGCCGGCTCACGGTGCGCCACGACGCCGCGGCGCCGGCCGTCGACGTGCTCGCGGGCGGGACGCCGGTGATCGAGGGCCTCGCCAATCCGGACGAAGCCTCCCTGGATCTGCCGGCAGGCACGATCGAGGCATCCGTCGCCGCCGCGGGGACGACCGACCCGGTGATCGGCCCGGCGCCCGTCGAGGTCCAGGAGGGCGTGCTCACCATCGTGTACGCGTGGGGCAGCCTCGAGGACGGCAACCTCGACCTCGCCGTGCAGACGATCACCGGCCTGCACTCCGCGCCGGACGGGGTCAACTCGGGCACCGGTGGCCAGCTCGCTCAGCGTGACATGACGATGCAGATGCTGCTGCTTCTCGGTGGCATCGCCATCGCCGCCGCGGTCGCCACATCCGCCGTCGCTGTGGCGCGGGCGCGGGCTCAGCGCTGAGGGCGGACCCCATGACGAGGACGACCGCGGGCCTTGCGACCGCCCTGCTCGCGGTCGTCGTCGTGCTGGCGGGATGCAGCTCACCCCCAGGGGCAGCCCCGTCGGCGACGGCACCGACACCGACGACGAACGCGCTCCCGACGCCCGTCGTCGAGGTGCCGATCGTGACGGCCACCCCGCCGCCGGCGCGCCGGTCTGCGCCGCCGGTGCGGGTGGTCGTCACGACCATCGGTGCCGATGTCCCGGTGATTGCCGTGGGGGTCGAAACCGGCGGATTCATGGAGCTGCCCGTCGACCCGGCCGTCGCGGGCTGGTACCGCTACGGCGCCGATCCGTCCAGCGCCGACGGAAACATCGTGATCTCCGCCCATGTCGACGCGCCGCAGTACCCGATCGGGCCGTTCAGCCGGCTGCGCGAGCTGCCGGCGGGTGCCTCGATCGACGTGACGGATGCCTCGGACGCGCTGCATCGCTACACGGTGGAGAGTGTCACGTATTACCCGAAGAGCGAGCTTCCCGTGGACGAGCTGTTCGCCCGCGACGGCGCGCGCAACCTGGTGCTGATCACCTGCGGCGGAGAGTTCGATGCGCGCACCGGCCGGTACGCCGACAACGTCGTCGTCATCGCGACCCCGCGGAATGGCCCGTGACGTGCGGACGTTGTAGACTGATGTGCTCGGATGCCTCGGCGCCGAGCACTTGGAAACTCCACAGCGTGACAGCGGCCCTTCGCACGAAGGCTCATGGGGATGATCGGTTTCGACATCGCCTGTGACTCTGCGGGAAGCGGGCCGAGGATGCAGGGTTATCTCGTAAACGACCTCTGCAAACCAATAATTGCCGATGCAAATCGCAATGAGTTCGCCCTCGCTGCCTAAGCGAGCCTGAACTCCGTGAGACCGTAGGCGTTCCCGCTACGGACCCTCGCGTCATCTAGGGGACTTGCTGCGTGATGGCGTCTGGACGTCACGTGGGACTCTTCCCAGGCTGGGCTTGTCGACTTAGGTGTCTGTGACAAAGGTCGGAGCCGAGCAGAACGTCTTCACAGACTGCGCCCGGAGAAGACGCAGTATCTCAGCGATGGACGGGGGTTCGATTCCCCCCATCTCCACCAACGCCGCTGTCACGGAAGAGGGCCCGGGAATCGCGCGAACGCGCGGTTCCCGGGCCCTTCTTCGTCTGTCGGCGGTGGAGGGACGTTTCGGTCGCCGCCGAAGTGTTCCGGTCGTAGCTTGGCAGAATGAACGCTCACCTCTACGAGTCATCAGTCAGGTGGTCCGGGTCGACCGGTGCCGGGTACGCCGCCTACAGCCGTCAGCACCAGGTGACCGCCGGTGACGCCGGTCTGGCCGTCAGCGCCGATCGGGCGTTCCTCGGGGACGCCGCGCTCCCCAACCCGGAGCAGCTGCTCTTGGCGGCCGCCAGCTCCTGCCAGCTGCTCTCGTTCCTCGCCGTCGCTGCGCGCGCCGGCGTGAACGTGGTCGGCTACTGCGACGACGCGACGGCGATCATGCCCGCGGACGCGCGTCCGGCACGCATCACGCACATCGTCCTCAGCCCGACCGTCACCGTCCGCGGGAGCGACCCTGAGACGGTCGTCCGGCTGATGCGCGAAGCCCATGCCGGATGCTTCATCGCACACTCGCTCACGGCGTCACTCGAGGTGGACATCACCGTGGAGGTCGCCGCGTGAACGACATCGGCATCCCCGTCCGGGACATCGCCGCCGACGTCGCCCGCATCGGCCGGGTCCTCGGGTCTGCCGGCGTGGGGCTGGAAGGCGGCGGAGTGTGGGGAGACGCCGCCCACTACCTCGTCGAGGATGGCGAAGCGGCGCTCCGGGCGCTGACGATAGCGGGCATCCCCGGGGCGGAGTGCCGCGGGGTCGTGCTCGCTGCGCTGCCGGCTGACCGACCGGGGGCATTGGGGACGATGATGACCGCCCTGGCAACGGCGCGGATCCACGTCCATGCTCAGTACAGTGACCATGACAACCGCAAAGTGTTCGTCGTGGACGACATCGAGGGTGCACGAAGGGCGCTGGCATGACCGACCGTGTGCGGCCGTCGCTCGACGAGCTCGGCCGGGTACTCGCCGAACCCATGCGGCTGCGTGTACTGCGCGAGCTGCTCGGCGGCACACCGCTGCCTGCGGGTGCACTGGCGGTACGCATCGGCGTCGCCCCGTCGACCGTGAGCTCCCACCTGGCACGACTCGCTGGCGCCGGGTTGATCCAGATCGAGACGGTGGGCCGCACGCGTGAAGCGCGACTGGCCGATCCGACCGTGGCGGACGCCATCGAGAGCCTCCTCCGGCTCTCGAGCGAGGATCCCGTCTCCTCGCTCTCCGCCCACGACCGGCGCACGGCACTGCGCAGGGCGCGCCGTTGCTACGACCATCTCGCCGGCGACCTGGGGATCGCGATCGCTGACCGTGCGATCTCGGACGGGTGGATCGTCGACCACGACGGCTCATGGACGTTCGCCACGGAGGCCGGCACGGTCGGCTCCGCGCTCGGCATACCCGTCACGCTCACGTCCCCGTCCCGCCCGCTCGTGCGCCCGTGCATGGACTGGACGGAGAGGCGCCCGCACGTCGCAGGGCA
Source organism: Microbacterium sp. NPDC056003 (assembly GCF_042274785.1). NCBI lineage: Bacteria > Bacillati > Actinomycetota > Actinomycetes > Micrococcales > Microbacteriaceae > Microbacterium > Microbacterium sp. NPDC056003. The sequence continues at coordinate 97,744 of NZ_JBHJXQ010000004.1, forward strand.
GCTCGGTGCCGCCATCCTCGCCGGCATGCTTCACGCCGGATGGCTGCGCCGCCGCCGCGACGATCGCGCGTTGACGATCACCCCTCGGGGTCGCGACCACTTCGCCGCCCTTGGACTCACCTCCCAGTGACCGGTGCTGCCGAGGTCACATCCTCACGGCGGGCCTCACCGAACGGGGTACATCGTCGAGTCGAGCGCGCTCTACACGGCGTGCGTCTGCGATCTCATCGATCCGATCGGTCTCTCGCAGCCAGCTCCTGGGCGAGCATCACGAGGATCCCGCTCGGGCCGCGGACGTACGTCAGCTTGTAGACGTCCTCGTACGTCGCGACGCCGCGCAGCGGCCGGCAGCCGTGGCGCGCCGCGATGGCCAGCGCCTCGTCGATGTCGTCGACCGAGAAGGCGACGCGGTGCATCCCGATCTCGTGGGGGAGCGTCGGCTCCGTCTCGATCGCGTCGGGGTGGATGTACTCGAACAGTTCGAGCCGGCCGTGGCCGTCGGGCGTCCCGAGCATGGCGAGCTTGACGTGGTTGCCGTCGAGACCCACGGCGGTGTCGGCCCACTCGCCGCTGACGGTGTCGCGGCCCAGCACGGTGAGTCCGAGATCCGTGAAGAACGCGACCGCTGCGTCCAGGTCGCGCACCGCGATCGCGACGTTCTCGAGCTTGATCGGCATACGCGCGACTCTAGGCCCAGGCGGCCTCGATCGCGACGGGCCGTCCGAGCACGTTCTCCGCGGCCCGATGGCCCGACAGCATGGCGGCCGGCACCGTGGCCGGGTCATCGGTCCAGGTCGCCTCGCCCGCAAGATGCAGGACTCCTCCGATCGGGACGGCGAGGTCGTCGTGGTCGGATGTCGTCGAGCCGACCCGCATGTACGCGTACGAGCCGTAGGCGAAGGGGTCGTCCTGCCAGTCCGTCACATGCACAGTATTCGGCTTCGGCACGCGATCGCCGTAGAGGCGGCGCAGCTGCGCGAGCACGGACTCGACGATCTCGTCCTCGCTCCAGTCGAGCGTCGCGATCGCGGCCGGGCCGGCGGCGAACGTGAGCAGCGTGGGTCGATCGTGGAGAGCGGTGAGGTCGTACCAGGAGTGCCACCACCGCGACTCGGGACCCTGCTGACGAATGGCGTAGACGTCGTCCTCCCAGAACTTCGTCGGGAAGCCGAGCACGACCTTCTCGAACGCGTTCATGCGAAGCCGGCTGAGCGGGGCGGCGTGCGAGCCGGGCAACGCCGGCTCGATGACGAAGTCGTCGGACTGCAGCACGCCGACCGGCACGGTCACGACGACGCTCGCCGCCCGGAAAGCGCCGTAGTCGGTCGAGACCACGACGCCGTCGGCACTCCATCGCACGTGCGACACGACATGGATCAGCCGGATGTCGAGTCCCTCAGCCAGACGGCGCGGGAGCCGGTCGTACCCGTCGGGGAACACCACCTCGTCGCCCACCACGACGTCGTCGTCGAGGCCGTGAGCGGCGAGATCCTCGATCCACACGCCGTACTGCTCCTCCGACCGGTGCTCGAGGAACTCGCGCACGCGCTGTGTTCGCTCGTCGTCCCAGCCTTGAGCTGCGAGGGCCGCCTCGGTCACGTCCCGGTACGAGGCATCCGGAGCCGACTCGGCGACCACACCGAGCAAGGTCTCGTCGACCGTCTCGATGTCGGCGACGAATCGGCGCGTGTCCGCGTCGGAGAGTCTTCGGCCATCCGGCCCGTAGTACGCGATCGGCCGGCTGTCGGCCTGGTAGCTGCCGACGGTGAACTCGACCGTGCGCATGCCGAACGCTTCGGCGGCCGCGGCGACGGGGGAGTCGGTGATCCCGTGGATCCACGAGGCGCCCAGATCGGTGGCGAAGCCGTAGCGATGATCGGAGACGACCCGGCCGCCGACGCGGTCGCGCGCCTCCAGCACGACGACCCGCCGCCCCTCAGACTTCAGCAGCCGCGCGGCGGTCAGTCCGCAGACGCCGGCGCCGATCACGATCGTGTCGAACTCGTCCATCGGTGACCTTCCCTCCCGGCGGCGCGGGGCCGCCCTCTGACGCTATCGAGTGCGTGAATCGGGATCCTCACCGCCACTCTGTCGCCAGGCCGCCGTCAGGAGCATAATCGCGACTGCCGGCGCGGTGGGGTGCGTCGGCGGGCCGCCGGCGGCCGACCCACCGGCGGAGGAGGATGCTCATGGCCTACATCCGTCCGTCCAAACCGGGGATCAACGACAGCTGGGGCGGTCACCGCAGACGCAGACCGCCCTCCGTGGAACCCGGAATCGACTACAACTGCTTCATCGGCGACGACGTCGTCGCACCGGCCGACGGGGTCGTCCACGAGGTCAAGCGCTCGACGGCCGGCGCCTCCGGCCGCGCGATCATGCTGCGCACGGGCCGCGACTGGCACCGCGGCCTCCACCTGTCCGAGATCCTCGTCGAACCCGGTCAGCGCGTGCGGCAGGGCCAGCTCATCGCACGTTCCGGCGCCTCGGCTCGCGGCAGCGAGCACGGCGTCGGCCAGCACCTGCACTGGTCGTTCTGGTTCGACCGCGGCAACGCGGTGCCGATCCCCGGCCTCACCCCCACAGACGACTTCGAAGTCTTCGTCGCCAACCCCAGCCTCACCACACTCACCACATCCACCACCTCCGAGGAGGACCCCTTGTTCACCGAGCAGGACCGCGCGCTTCTCTTGCAGATCAAGAACGAACTGCTCAACACCAAGGCCGGAGTCTGGACAGGCGGGAAGGTGCGCATCGACGGCATCGTTCAGGAGTTCCGCTACGGGGCGCTGCCGATCGTGGCCCACAACCAGAAGCTGATCGCGAAGCAGGCCGGTCAGATCGCCGCGCTGCAGGAGATCATCGACCAGCTCACTTCCGTGCAGAACGTGTCGATCGACATGGGACCGGTTCGGGATGCCGCGGAGCGCGGCATCCGGGAAGCCAATGCGGGCCTTCTCAACGACGTCATCGTCGCGGAGGACCCCGACCAGGATCCCGACATCGACCCGCCGCTCGAAGGCGGGGAGGACACCGGCGTCGACGGCTGACCGTCAGCGACGACTTCACTCTCGGGGCTCGCGAAGCCCGGCGATGCTGTGGCATCGCGGGGAGGCCGAGGCTGCGGCATCCGCTTTCCGGCCCTCCCGTCCGAGCGGACGTGCAAGAATCACGTCCGATGTCGAATCTGACGGTCATCCAGCAGTCGCCCGATCCCGAACAGGACGCGGAGCATTCGCGCACGCGCCGTTCGATCGCGGACAAGATCCGCGGCATAGGTCAGAACCGCATCGGGGCTCTCCTCCTCCTGCTCGCCACGGTCGTAGCGATCCTCTGGGCGAACCTCGCCACGGCGTCGTACGCGGCGTTCTGGGAGACCCATCTGACGGTCGGCGTCGGCGATCTGCAGCTCGACTTCACATTGCACGCCATCGTGAACGACGCGCTCATGGCGATCTTCTTCTTCACCGTCGGACTCGAGGTGCGGCGGGAGTTCGCGATCGGCGAGCTGACGAGCTGGTCCCGCGCCATGGTGCCGGTGATCGCCGCGGTCGCGGGCCTTGCCCTGCCCGCGCTGCTGTTCGTACTGGTCGCGATGGGATCCGGGTACGAGAACGCGTGGGGGATCGTGATCTCGACCGATACCGCGTTCCTCGTGGGCGCGCTCGCGCTCATCGGCCCGCGGGTACCCGGGCGACTGCGCGTCTTCCTGCTCGCCTTGGCTGTCGTGGACGACATCGGGGCGCTGTCGATCATCGCGATCGTCTACACGGCGAACTTCACGCCGCTGCCTCTCGCGATCGCCGCGGTCGGCCTCGTGGGCGTGTACTTCACGCGGTACCTGCCCAGCGGTCGCGGGCCGGTCTACGCGACACTGTCGATCATCGTGTGGCTCGCCTTCCTGGCATCGGGCGTTCACCCGACGCTGGCCGGCGTGGCGATCGCGCTGCTGGTGCCCGTCTACCGCCCCGACCGACGCGATGTGGAGCATGCGCTCGAGCTGGCCCGCACCTTCCGGCAGTCGCCGAACAGCGAGTACGCCCGCGCGGCGGCCAACAGCCTGCGGGAGTCCATCTCGATCAACGAACGCCTGCAGTCCGCGTACGCCCCGTACGTCGCGTACGTCATCCTGCCGCTGTTCGCGCTCGCGAACGCCGGCGTCGTGCTCAGCCCCGAGATCCTCCAGGGCGCGGTCACCTCGTCACTCACGTGGGGCATCGTGGCGGGCCTCGTCGCCGGCAAGCTCATCGGGGTCTTCGGATCAACGGCGCTGATGAAGATCACCGGGATGGGCGAGTTCGGCCCGGGGCTCACGCTCGACCGGCTCGCCGGCGGCGCGGCGCTGTGCGGCATCGGCTTCACCATCTCGCTCTTCATCGTCGACCTCGCGATCGACGACCCGGTTGCGCAGAACGAGGCGCGGGTCGGCGTGCTCGCGGCATCCGTCATCGCCTTCATCCTCGCGACGATCATCTTCCGCATCTCCGACGCCCTGCGCACCGACGTAGACCCAGGCCAGACGCTGCTGCGTCCGGTGGACCCGAAGCGCGACCACATCTTCGGCTCGCCCGACGCGCCCTTCACGATCGTCGAGTACGGCGATTTCCAGTGCGGGTTCTGCCTCAAGGCGTCGGGGTCGATCCACGAGGTGTACGAGGAGCTCGGTGACCGCCTGCGCTACGTGTGGCGACATGCCCCGCTCACGCAGTACCACCCGAACGCCCTCGCCGGAGCCGAGGCCTCGGAGGCGGCGGCGTTGCAGGGGAAGTTCTTCGAGTTCGAGCGCGGGCTGTTCGCCGACCAGGAGAATCAGCGGCCTTCCGACATCGTGCGTCTCGCTCGCGACCTCGGCGTCGACGTCGACAGGTTCGAGCGGGATCTCACGGCGCCGGAGGTGACCGGTCGAGTGCAGGACGACATGCTGGATGCCGAGGCCATGGGCATCACGTCGGTGCCGACGCTCTTCATCAACGGCCGTCGTCACACCGGTCCGTACGACGCGCAGTCGCTCATCCGTGCGCTGTCGGAAGGCGCGACGGGGGCGGCCCCCGATCCCGAGCGCCCAGGAAGGTGACGATGGCAGACGTCGATCCGGTGCAGCAGCCCACACTGACGGACGCCCAGTGGGAGCGTCTGCGCGGGTTCGGCGTGCCCGAACAGGTGGAGGCGGGAGACTACGTCTTCCGCTCAGGCGATCGCGAGTACGACCTGATCCTCGTGGACGAGGGCGAGATCGAGATCGTGCGCGATTCACTGTTCTGGATCGAAGAGGCCGTGATCGCGCACTCGGGGCCGCGCACGTTCGTCGGCGAGCTCGGCCTGCTCAACGGGCAGGGCGCCTTCCTTTCGGCCCGGGCGACTGCGCCGACCCGCGTGCTGCGGGTGTCGCGACCCGAGCTGCGGCGGCTGATGGCAGAGGACGACGAGCTGTGCGACATCATCCTGCATGCGCTCTGGGCGCGCCGGGAGTCTCTGCGGCGGGGGCCGGCCGCGCTGACCCTCAAGTTCGTCGGCTCGAGCACGTCGAGCGACTTCCTCGCCCTGCAGCGCTTCGCCGAGCGCCTCGACCTCGTGCACAAGACCGTCGCGCTCGCCCCGGGCGAGCTCGGCACCCACGAGAAGCTCGGTGTCTCGGAGGACGACCTTCCGATCGCGTACATCCAGGGCGAGCCGCTCTCGAACGCGACGCCCGGGATGGTGGCCGAGCGACTCGGCCTGAGCTACCAGGCCGACAGCGACGAGGTGGTCGACCTCGTCGTGATCGGCGGCGGTCCGGCCGGACTCGCGGCGGCGATCTACGGTGCGTCCGAGGGACTCAGCACCGTGCTGCTCGACGCCGTCGCGCCCGGCGGCCAGGCGGCGTCGACCTCGCGCATCGAGAACTTCCTCGGGTTCCCGTTCGGGGTGAGCGGCGGCGACCTCATCGGCCAGGCGAGCCTTCAGGCGCTGAAGTTCGGGGTGCGGGTCTACGCGCCGTGCGAGGCGGTGAGGCTCGATCCGGTCGAGGAGCGTCAGCTCGACGTCACACTCGCCGACGGACGCATCATCCGGGCGCGCAGCGCGATCGTCACGTCGGGCGCCGCGTACCGCCGGCTGAGCCTCGAGCGCTGGACCGACTTCGAGCGCTCCGGCATCTACTACGCGGCGACGCAGCTCGAACTCCGCCAGGTGAGGGATGCGCCGGTGGTGGTCGTCGGCGGAGCGAACTCGGCCGGCCAGGCATCCCTCTATCTGGCAGCCAACGGATGCCCCGTCCACCTCGTCGTGCGGGGCTCGGAGCTCGGCACCCGAATGTCGTCCTACCTCGTCGACCGGCTGATGGAGGATCCGCGCGTACAGGTGCACACGGGTGCGAACGTCGTCGGACTCGACGGGGGAGCAGGGCTCGAGCGGGTGCGCATCGACAGCTTCGGCGACGTGGAGGCGCGCGGGCTGTTCTGCTTCATCGGCGCGGACCCGGCGACCGGCTGGCTGCCGTCGCTCGACCGCGACGCCGACGGGTTCCTGCGCACCGGCACCGACATCGCCGCGCAGTCGCTGGCGCAGTGGCAGCGTCTCGGCCGCGAGCCGCTGCCCTTCGAGACGTCCGTGCCGCGGGTGTTCGCCGCCGGCGATGTGCGGCGCGGGTCGATGAAGCGCGTGGCGGCGGCCGTCGGCGAGGGGTCGAGCGCCGTCGCCTCCGTCCATCGGGCGCTGGCCTAATGATCCGCCTGGTGGCACCGCATCGAGTTCGGGAGACGCCGTGACCGATGACATCGACGAGACCGCCCCGCCGAGCGGCAGCGGATGCGCCGAGTGCGACGAGGCGGGCGGCTGGTGGTTCCACCTGCGACGCTGCGCCGCGTGCGGGCACATCGGATGCTGCGACTCGTCGCTCGCGCAGCACGCCTCGGCTCATGCCCGCGAGACGGGCCACCGACTCGTGCAGAGCTTCGAGCCGGGCGAGGACTGGTGGTGGGACTACGAGGCGGGTGCCTGGGCGGAGGGGCCCGCGTTGGCTCCCCCCACCAGTCGGCCCGACGCGCAGCCGGTGCCGGGTCCGGAGGGTCGGGTGCCACGGGACTGGCGCGACGTGCTGCGCGCCGCAGGCCGCTGAGCCGGCGCAGCGCGTACCGGTCGGCGCGCGGCGTGAGGGTGATTGCCGGACCGGCCCACCACCGCTTCGGCGGTCAGGACTTCGGCCACTCGATGAGCAGCAGTCCCTGCTTGGTGTCGGCGAGCTTCACCCAGCCGGGCGCGTAGAGGTAGGTCATGCCGTAGCCCTCGTCGTCGGTGGAGATCGTCGTGTCAGGACTCTCGGTGATGTACACGCCCTCCGGCCCTTCCTCGCGGATCCATCCCTGCGAGACGAGCTCGGCCTGCGTCGCCGCCGCATCGTCGTCGGAGATGCGGGCCCAGCCGAACATCTGACCGTGGTCGCCCGCCGGTCCGTCGAAGTCGGCCCAGACGCACTGGATGCCCTCGATGACCTCGAAGCTGCCGATGTAGAACGGCTCGGTCTGCGACGTCCACCCCAGACTCTCGAAGTCGGCGATGACGGATTCCCCGATCAGCGTCTCGCACGTCGGCTCGTCAGCGGCCGACGGCTCGGGCTCGGGCGTCGCCGAGGGTTCCGGCGCGGGTGCGGTCGCCACGGGGGTCGGCGTGGCGTCGGGGCCGGCGGATGGAGGGCTCGCCGAGCACGAGGCGAGCAGCACCGTGACCGCGAGGGCGACGGCCGCGCCGGCGGCGGAACGGTGACGTGGGGGGATCATCGTGCGGTCTCCGGGGGAGGGGATCGGGCGGGAGAAGGATCAGGGGGAGTGCAGGAGCTGGAGGAAGTCGTCGTGGAGCACGCGATTGGTCGCGAGCGAGGACCGTTCGGAGAGCGAGTCGTCGCCGTGGAACGAGGTGAAGCGGCCGCCGGCCTCGGTCACGATGGGCACGAGCGCGGCGATGTCGTACTCCTTGACGCCGAACTCGGCCACGAACTCGAGCCGCCCCTCGGCGAGGAGCATGTACGGCCACGCGTCGCCGTAGCCGCGGTCGCGCCACACCGCAGAGGTGAGTCGTTCGAGCGCGTCGAGCTCGCCGGCATCCCGCCACTGTCCGATGCTCTGGAAGCTGACGCTCGATGCGGCGATCGAGTCGACGGAGGAGACCGCGAGGCGACGCGGCTCGCCGCCCGGCACGTTGGTCCACGCGCCGTGCCGGGTCGCGGCCCACCAGCGCCGGCCGATGGCAGGCTGACTGGCGACGCCCACGCGCGGGACGCCGTCGATCGCGAGGGCGATCAGCGTCGTCCACATGGGGATGCCCTTGAGGTAGTTGGCGGTGCCGTCGATCGGGTCGATGATCCACTGTCGGCGCGTGCCGCCGGTGACCCCGTACTCCTCGCCGAAGACGCCGTCGGCCGGCCGTTCGGTCTCGAGCATCGTGCGGATCGCGCGCTCGGTGGCGAGGTCGGCTTCGGTCACGTGGCTGGCGTCGGCCTTCAGGCTCACCTCGAGATCGGCGGCGTCGAAACGGCTCATGGATGCCGCGTCCGCAGCATCCGCGAGCCGGAGAGCGAGCGCGAGATCAGCCCCCAGGTCGCCCTCGAAGGGCGCGTCGAAGCGCGTCGGCGTGGTGGGGGAGGTCACGTCGACCAGACTAACGGCCTCCTCCCGGCCTCGATTTCCGGTGACGCAATCGTGATGCTAATGTTGACCCTCGGTTCGCCTCTTGCGAATCACGCACCTCTAGCTCAATCGGCAGAGCAACTGACTCTTAATCAGTGGGTTCAGGGTTCAAGTCCCTGGGGGTGCACAACACAGAAGAGCGGTCCCGGACAGGGCCGCTCTTCTTCGTGCGCGCGGCCATCGCCACGTCGGTGGGGGAGGTCCGCGCTATCGTGCCCCGCATGCCGGAGCGGGTCGAACTGTGGTGGGCGAGGCGCCAGTTCTCTCGCGGCGCCGACGTGCCGTACCCGGTGGGCACCTATCGCGAGGCCTGGGCGCCGTACCCCGCGCTCATCCGGCAGTACCACCCCGAACTGAACGCCGGCATCACGCTCACCCAGATCCCGCCGGCGGCAGACGTCCTGCTGCTGTGGCAGTGCGAGGCGGGGCACTCTTTCGCCGCGACACCGGCCGAGCAACGCCATCGCCCGGGGCGGGAGCGCCGGCGGTCGGCGTGGTGCCCCGAGTGCTCGACGTCGGCGCGCGCCCCGGTCGCGATCCTGGGCGAACCCGTCGCGCGGCCGAGGCTCGCACGGCCGAAGCCGGCCCGCCCTGCGCGCACGCTCTGTCCGAAGACGCCCGACCTTCCGCCAGGCGAGGCGTTCGTCAGCGCGTGCGCGCCGCGCCCGGCGTCCGCCGTCGAGGCGCAGCTGCGAGCCGACGTGTTCGCGCGGCTCGGGGTGACGCCGGGGATGAACGCCGTCCGGGTGTCGCGTCCGTTCTTCGATCACGTCGAGGTGTGGCCAGACATCCTCCTGCCCGAGCTGCGCCTCGCGATCGAGTACGACAGCACCGGTCGCCACGGGCTCGAGCACGTGGGCAAGCGAGAAGACGCCGATCGTCGCAAAGACCGCACGCTGCGCGCGACAGGCTGGGAGGTCGTGCGGATCCGCACCGGGCGGCTCGAGCCGATCGGCCCCTACGACATGCAGCTTTCGTCGATCGGGCGCCGAGGCGTCGACCGGCTCATCGACGTGCTGCGCGATATCCGCGGGTCGCTGCTCGTCGACGCGTATCTCATCTGAGCGCGTGTCGTCTGGCCTTGCCGCTCGACGACCGCGCACTCCATCGCGATTCGGTAACGACGACCGTCCGAATGCCGTCTCGACTTGACCGAACGGTCTGGACTTCCTACATTTGCGAATACCTGAATCGGATTTCAGGTATGCCCGATCCGGGCACCCGAACCTTCCAACGGCGAAAGGCACGCACATGCGGGTTTCGAAGAAGTTGCTCCTGGGGTCCGTGGTCGCCACGGCCGCGATCTTCCTGGCGGCCTGCGCGCCGCAGGCTCAGCCCGGAGGCGCGCCGGCCGACGGCGACGACCGCCCGGCCGAGATCAAGGTCGGCGTCGTCACGAGCGAGTCCGGCCCTCTCGCCGGCTACGGCAAGCAGTACCTCGACGCGTTCAAGGCGGGGCTCGACTACGCCACCGACGGCACCGGCGAGGTCGACGGCACGACGATCGAGGTCGAGTACAAGGACGACGCCGGCGACCCCGACAAGGCGGTCACGGTCGTCAAGGAGCTCATCGGCGAGGGTGTGAACATCATCGCGGGTACGGCGTCCTCAGGCGTCGCGCTGGCCGTCGCCGAGCAGGCAGAGCAGAACAAGGTCCTCTACATCTCGGGCCCGGCAGCCGCCGACGCGCTGACCGGCCTGAACGACTACACGTTCCGCTCCGGCCGCCAGAGCGCTCAGGACGTCGCCACTGCCGGGACGTTCCTCGACGACATCGAGGGCAAGACGGTCACCGTGTTCGCCCAGGACAACGCCTTCGGGCAGGGCAACGTCGCCGCGGTCGACGCGATCCTGGGCGGTCAGGGCGCAACGGTCACCTCGGTGCTCGTCGCCGAGGACGCGACCGAGTTCACGCCGTTCGCGCAGCAGATCCTCACGGGCGCACCCGACCTCGTCTTCGTGGCGTGGGCCGGTGCGACGTCGGGCGCGATGTGGCAGGCGCTGAGCCAGCAGGGGGTGCTCGATGAGATCCCCGTCGTCACCGGTCTCGGCGACGCCGCCACCTTCGGGGCGTACGGCGAGGCATCCGAGAAGATCAACTTCCTGAACCACTACTTCCCGGGGGCGCCCGACAACGACGTGAACGACGCGATGGTCGAGGCCATCGAGTCGGCGGGCGGCACGCCCGACCTGTTCAGCCCCGACGGCTTCAACGCCGCCATCATGATCGTCCAGGCGATCAAGGAGGGCGCCGGCGACGTCGACGCGATGGTCGAGGCGCTCGAGGGCTTCGAGTTCGAGGGTCCGAAGGGAACGATGACCGTGCGCGCCGGCGACCACGCCCTCATCCAGGAGATGTACCAGGTCAAGCTCGTCGCCGACGGCGGCGCGTTCGTGCCCGAGCTCGTCGACACGGTCTCGGCCGACGACGTCGCGCCGGCCGAAGCCGCCGAGTGACCGGGAGCAGCACCGAACGATGAGCATCCCAGTCCCGTCCGCCCAGGCCGCCACACGCGGCTCCCGGCTGCAGGTCGATGGCCTCGGCCTGCAGATCGGCGGCGCGACGATCCTGAAAGATGTCGACCTCGATGTCGCTGCGGGCTCGCTCGTGGGCGTCATCGGGCCGAACGGAGCCGGCAAGACCACGCTGTTCAACGCGGTCTCCGGCCTCCTGAAGCCCACCGCCGGGCGCGTGCTGCTCGACGGCGACGACATCACCGCGGCGTCCGTGCCCGCTCGGGCGCGGGCGGGACTGGGGCGCACCTTCCAGACGTCGAGTCTCTTCCCGAGGCTGTCCGTGCTCGAGAACGTGCGTCTCGCCGCCCAGGTGTCACTGGGCGGCTCGGGGTCGCTGGTGCGGTTCCCGAGGCGATCGGATGCCGCGACCGCGCTCGCCCTCGAGAAGCTCGAGGCCGTCGGGCTGAGCCACAAGCGCGACTCGGCTGCGGGAGACATCTCGCACGGCGACAAGCGCAAGCTCGAGATCGCGGTGCTGCTGGCGACCGAGACGAGCATCGTGCTCCTCGACGAGCCCATGGCCGGCGTCGGCTCGGGCGACGTCGACGGACTCGTCGGCAACATCCGCGACCTCCACCGCGAGAAGGGCTGCACCGTCCTCATGGTCGAGCACCACATCGACGTGCTGATGGGCCTCGTCGACAAGGTCGCCGTCATGTACTTCGGCACGATCATCGCCTACGACACTCCGCAGGCCGTCATGGACAACCCGCTCGTGCAGAGCGCCTATCTGGGGACGGGGGCCGCCTGATGGACGCCATCCTGACCGTCGCCGGCCTGCGGTGCTCGATCGCCGGGCAGCAGGTCGTCGAGGACGTCACGTTCGAGATGCCTCCCACCGGCATCACGGCGGTCCTGGGCCGCAACGGAGTGGGCAAGACCTCGACGCTGCGCGGCATCCTGGGTCTCATCCAGCGCCGCGGGGAGGTCCGTCTCGCCGGCGAGCGCATCGACGGTCTGCCCACGCACAGGATCGTCCGCAAGGGCGTCGGCTACGTACCCGAGGATCGCGAGATCTTCTCGTCGCTGACCGTCGCCGAGAACCTGGCGCTGGCAGAGCGCCAGCGCGCCCCGCGCCGCGAGTTCGTCGCCGAGCTGTTCCCCGACCTGGTCGCGCGGCGCGATCAACTCGCGGGCACGCTCTCGGGCGGCCAGCAGCAGATGGTCTCCGTCGCCCGGGCTCTCATCAACGACAACCGCCTCCTGCTCGTCGACGAACCGACCAAGGGCCTCGCGCCCAAGATCGTCGGCGAGGTGGCGGACGCGCTCGAGGAGGCGGCCAAGACCGTGCCCATCCTCCTCGTCGAACAGAACCTCGAGGTGGTCCGCCGCCTCGCCGACACGGCCGTCGTCATCGGCGGCGGCCGCGTCGTGCACATCGGAAAGGCCCGCGAGATCCTCGACGACGACGACCTCACCCGGCGGCTGCTGGGTGTGCACGCAGAGCCCACTCACGCACACGGGACGGAAGACGGCCGCGCATGAGCACCCTCGTCCTCACCCTCATCACCGGCGTCGGCCTCGGCGCCCTCTACTTCCTCGTCGCGAGCGGGCTGAGCCTCATCTACGGGCTCATGCACGTGCTCAACTTCGCGCATGGCGCCTTCCTCACCCTCAGCGCATTCGTGGGCTGGATGGTGGCGCAGGCGCTCGGCACCGCGTCGTGGGGCTCGTTCCTGCTGTCGGTGCTCGTCGGAGCGGGCGTGGGTGCAGCGTTCGCGACCCTCACCGAGCTGGTGCTGATCCGTCCGCTGTACGAGCGGCACATCGAGCAGGTGCTCGTGACGGTCGGACTCTCCTTCGCCGCCGTCGCCCTCTTCGAGGGCATCTGGGGCACCGACCCGATCCACATCTCGGGGCCGGCGTGGCTGCGTCAGACGACCGACGTGCTGGGCGCCCGCATTCCTAACACCTACTGGGTGCTGATGATCGCCGCGGCCCTCGTGCTCGCCGCCCTGGTGCTGTTCCTCAAGCGCACGCGCTACGGCATGATCATCCGCGCCGGGGTGGAGAACCGCTCGATGGTCACCGCCCTCGGGATCGACGTGCGACGGTCGTTCACCCTCGTCTTCGCGATCGGCGGGGCCGCCGCCGGCATCGGGGGAGTCCTCGCGATGCACTACTCCACCTTCGTGTCCGCGCACCTGGGCGCGACGCTGCTGATCTTCGCGTTCATCGTCACGGTCGTCGGCGGTCTCGGCTCGCTGACCGGTGCGGCCGTGGCATCCGTCCTCGTCGCCGTCCTGCAGCAGTTCGCGAACTTCTATCTCGGAGGAACCGGCGACTTCATCGTCGTCATCCTCCTCGCCGTGGTGCTGCTGGTGCGCCCGGCCGGACTCCTCGGGAGGAAGGCATGAGCGCCGACTCGCGCACCACCACCGGCGGCGTCCGCCGCCTCGTGCCCGCCATCGTCGGCGTCGCCCTCGTCGGGTTCATGGCGCTGCTGCCGATGCTGAACCTGTCGCTTCCCGGCATCCTTCCGACTCCGACGTATATGCCGGGCACCCTGGCGCTGCTGTCGCTGTGCATGGTGTTCGCGGCGCTGGCACTGTCATACAACCTGCTGCTCGGATCGGGCGGGATGCTGTCATTCGGCCACGCCCTGTATTTCGGCGCCGGCGCGTACGGGCTCGGCATCGCACTCGAGCACTTCGGCGTGCCGCTGTGGCCGGGCGTGTTCATCGCTCTGATCGGGGGCATGCTCATCGCCCTCGTGACGGGAGCGGTCTCGATGCGCGTGTCGGGCATCCCGTTCGCGATGGTGACCCTCGCGTTCGCCCAGGCCGGGTCGGTGCTGGTCCGGCGCAACTCCCAGATCACCGGCGGCGAAGAGGGACTCGGGCTCGAGACCGACCTCGTTCCCGACTTCCTCATCGGCGTGATCAACACCCGCAACCTCTACTGGTTCGCTCTGGCGGTGCTGGTCGTCGTCTACCTCGTCACCCTGTGGGTCGACACCTCGCGCCTCGGTCACCTCGCCCGCGCGACGCGCGAGAACGAGCAGCGCGTGCGCGTGCTCGGCCTCTCGCCCTACCGCGTGCGCCTGCTCGTGTTCGTGATCGCCGCGGTGCTCGCGAGCCTCGCCGGCGTGGCGTACATGCTGCTGCAGTCGGGCACCGTGCCGCGTGCGGTGTCGGCCGACCTCACGATCACGATCCTCGTGATGGTCGTGCTCGGTGGCGTCGGGTTCCGGTGGGGTGCCATCGTTGGCGGTGTGCTGTACACGCTTCTCGACCAGCGCCTGACGGTCCTCGCCGGATCGGAGGCCATCGCCGGACTGCCCGACGTGCTGCGCGTGCCGCTGTCGGAGCCGCTGTTCATCCTCGGCGTGCTGTTCATCCTCGTGGTGATGTTCCTGCCGGGCGGCATCGCCGGCACGATCGACGGCGCCGTGCGTCGCCGCCGCGGCGAGAAGGCCCGCGGCACCCTGCAGACCCTCGACGACGAGGCGGCCGAGGCGCCGGCGGAGGTGCGCGCGTGACCTGGCCGGCCGAGTTCGAGGACGGCTCCCACACGATCGGGCGCTGGCTGACCGACCGGGCGTCTCGCTCGCCGCATCGCATCGCCGTCGACGACCGCGGCGTGACGACCGACTACGCCACGCTGGCCGAACGCTCGGTCGCCCTCGCCGACGCGCTGCGGCGCGCCGGCTACGGCGCCGGCGACCGCATCGCCACGGTGTCGGGCAACGGGACCGACCACGTCGTCGCGTTCTTCGCGTGCGCGCTCGCGGGCATCGCGTTCGTGCCGCTGTCGTGGCGGCTGACGCCGCGCGAGCTCGGGGCCCAGCTCGACCGGGCGGACCCGGTGCTGCTGCTCGTCGAGGACGAGCACGCGGCGCTTGCGGGCGAGGCGCTGCGCGGGCTCGGCCGGGCGCTTCCCGTCGCCCTCCTCGGCACCACCGGCGTCGAGGCCGCGGTCGGCGCGACCGGCTCGCCGAAGCCGTGGCGGCCCGTGCGGGACGACGACCCCCTCCTGGTGGTCTTCACCTCGGGCAGCGAGGCGGCGCCGAAGGGGGTCGTGCTCACGCACGCCAACTGCTTCTGGAACAACCTCGCGCTCGCTCAGGCACTGCCCCTGACGCAAGACGACGTCGTGCTCGCGATGCTGCCGCAGTTCCACGTCGCGGCATGGAACTGCCAGCCGCTGCTCGCGTGGTGGGTCGGTGCGACCGTCGTGCTGGAGCGCTCGTTCCAGCCCGCACGGGTCCTGCAGCTCATCGCCGAGCGCGGGGTGACGGCGATGATGGGCGTGCCGACGCAGTATGCCCTCCTCGCGGGCACCAAGGAGTGGAAGACGACGGATGTCTCGTCCCTCCGGCTCGCGCTCGTGGGAGGCGCCACGATGCCGGCCCCGCTGCAGGAGCAGTGGACGCACCGGGGAGTGGTGCTCACCCAGGGCTACGGGCTGACCGAGGCCGCTCCGAACGTGCTGCACCTTCCCGCGGACGAGGCTCCGGCTCACCGGGGCGCGGTCGGGCGCCCGTACCCGCACGTCTCCGTGCGGGTCGTCGACCCCGAGAGCGGGTTGCCGCTCGACGGCGAGGCCACCGGCGAGCTGTGGGTGCGCGGACCCAGCGTGTTCGCGGGCTACCTCGGCGACGACGCGGCGACGGCGCGCACGATGAGCGGCGAGTGGCTGCGCACGGGTGACCTCGTGCACCGCGACGCCGACGGGGTGTTCCGCATCGTCGATCGGATCAAGGACATCTTCATCTCGGGCGGCGAGAACGTCGCTCCCGCCGAGGTCGAGCACGCGCTGACGCTGCATCCCCTCATCGAGGTGGCCGCCGTCGTCGGCGTGCCCGATCCGGTATGGGGCGAGCGGGGCGTGGCGTTCGTGGTGACGGCCCCCGGCGCGGCATTGTCGACCGACGAGGTGATCGCGCACGCGCGGCGCAATCTCGCGGGGTTCAAGGTGCCGACGCGCGTGGAGTTCGTCGACGCGCTGCCGCGCGCGACGATCGAGAAGCTCGCCCGCTCGCGGCTGCGCGAACGGGCACGACGGCTCATCGAGGGGGATCGGGCGGCGACGCCCGATCATGAGACGGAAGGGGTGGGGTCATGACGCTTCCCGAAGGAATGATCGAGGACGACGCCGAGCTCGTCTCTCCCGCGACGGGCCGACCGCTCACCAAGCGGGGCGAGGCGACTCGGCGACGTCTGCTCGAGGCCGCCGAGGTCGTGTTCGCCGAGCAGGGCTACCACGAGGCATCCATCGTCAAGATCACCGAGCGCGCCGGAATCGGCCTCGGCACGTTCTACCTGTACTTCGACAGCAAGCAGTCGATCTTCGAGGCGCTGGTCATCGACCTGAACCGCCGCGTGCGCCACTCGATGTCGGAGGCCATGGAAGGCGCGACGTCGCGCCTCGATGCCGAGCGCGCGGGCTTCGCGGGGTTCTTCCGCTTCACGGCGGAGCATCCCGCGCTCTACCGGGTGGTGCGCGAGGCGGAGTTCGTCTCGCCCGACGTGCTGCGCCTGCACTACACGCGGATCGTCGAGGGATACGAAGCCGGCCTGCGCGCGGCGCAGGACGTGGGCGACGTGGATCGCGCCCTCGACCCCGAGACCACCGCATGGGCGCTCATGGGCATGGGCGAGCTCATCGGCATGCGCTTCCTGCTGTGGGAGCGCGACGCCGACGGCCGGCCGCCCGCCCAGCTCGACCCCGTCGTGTTCGACGGGATGACCCGACTCATCGACAACGCGCTGGCGCCGAGGACGACGCAGCCGGAAGGACCGAAGTGATGGCCGAGCAGGACCTGGCGGGCAAACGCGCCCTCGTCACCGGCGGAGCGAGCGGCATCGGGCTCGCGTGCGCCCATGAGTTCGCGGGGCGCGGTGCGCACGTGATCATCGCGGACCTGAATGCGGATGCCGCGGCCGCCGCGGCGGCGGAGGTCGGCGGCGAGGCATGGGTGGTCGACCTCTCCGACACGGCCGCGCTCGATGATCTGACCCTCGATGTCGACATCCTCGTCAACAACGCCGGCATCCAGCGGGTCAGCCCGATCACAGAGTTCGACCCCGACGCGTTCCGGCTGCTCCTGCGCCTGATGCTCGAGTCGCCCTTCCTGCTGGTGCGCGCGGCGCTCCCCGGCATGTACGAGAAGGGCTGGGGGCGCGTCATCAACATCTCGAGCGCGCACGGTCTGCGGGCGAGCGCGTTCAAGTCGGCCTACGTCGCCGCCAAGCACGGCCTCGAGGGACTCTCGAAGGTCACGGCGCTCGAGGGCGCCTCCCACGGCGTGACGAGCAACTGCATCAACCCGGCGTACGTGCGCACGCCGCTCGTCGAGAAGCAGATCACCGACCAGGCGAAGGTGCACGGCATCCCCGAGAGCGAGGTCGTCGAGAAGATCATGCTCACCGAGACCGCTGTGAAGCGTCTCGTCGAGGCCGACGAGGTCGCCTCCCTCGCCGGCTGGCTCGTGTCGGACAAGTCGGGCATGGTCACCGGCGCGTCCTACACGATGGACGGCGGATGGACCGCGCGGTGAGTCACACGTACCGGCAGCTCGACGTCCCCGTCGACGGCGGCCTGCTCCACGCGGGGGTGTGGGAGACGGATGCCGCGGCCGACGCGCCCTCGGTGCTCGCGGTGCACGGCGTCACGGCGTCCCACCTGGCGTGGCCGTTCGTCGCCGAGCGGCTACCGGGCGTGCGCGTGGTGGCGCCCGACCTCCGCGGCCGTGGTCGCAGCAACGGCATCGCGGGCTCTGCGGGCATGGCTGCTCACGCCGACGATCTCGCCGCGCTGCTCGATGCGCTCGACATCGAGCGCACGGTCGTCGTCGGCCACTCCATGGGGGCGTTCGTGTCGATCGTGCTCGCCGCCCGTCACCCCGAGCGGGTCTCGCGCCTCGTCCTCGTCGACGGCGGGCTGCCGCTCGACGTGCCCGCGGGGATGGACACAGACGCCCTCGTCGCGGGGATCCTCGGTCCGACCGCCGCACGCCTGTCGATGACGTTCGCCGACACGGGGGAGTACCTCGACTTCTGGCGCCGGCACCCTGCGTTCACCGACGCGTGGACGCCCGAGCTCGAGCGCTACCTCGCCTACGACCTCGTGGACGACGGAGCGGGGGCGCATCGCCCGGCCACGAGCTACGCGACGACGGCGGATGACACCGTCGACATGAACACCGGGACCGCGCTGCCCGACGCATTGGCCGGGCTGCGGCATCCGACTCGCCTGATCACCGTCCCGCGCGGGCTTCAGAACGAGCCTCCCGGCCTCTACGCGCCGGCGCACCTCGAACGGGTGCTCGCCGCGAACCCGTCTGTGCGGCACGAGCGGGTCGAGGGATTCAACCACTACACGATCGTGATGTCGCCGGGCGGCGCGGATGTCGTCGCCGCCGCCGTGCGCGAGGAGTTGGCCGCGGCCCCGACCCTCTGATGCTCGCCTGTCACGTATCGCCGCCCGCCGCGGCACATCGTGACAGGTGACTCGAGGGGTGCGCTCGACCTCGATGCTCGCCTGTCACGTATCGCCGCCCGCCGCGGCACATCGTGACAGGTGAGTCGAGGGGTGTGCTCGACCTCGATGCTCGCCTGTCACGAAGTGCCGCCCGCCGCGGCGGGTCGTGACAGCTGAGTCGAGGGGTGTGCTCGACCTCGATGTTCGCCTGTCACGTATTGCCGCCCGCCGCGGCGGGTCGTGACAGGTGAGTCGAGGGGTGCGCTCGACCCCGATGCTCGCCTGTCACGTATCGCCGCCCGCCGCGGCGCGTCGTGACAGGTGAGCCACGGGGTGGCGGCGGAAACGGTGGCGGGATAGGGGCGACGGGAACCGGGCTGCGGGTCGCGGCTCAGCGCGCGGCGGCGATGCGCGTCGTCAGCTGATGCGCGTGGGCCAGGAGGGTGCGTCCGAGCTCCGGCAGTCGCTCGGGGCCGAA
The DNA here is from genome assembly GCF_042274785.1 of Microbacterium sp. NPDC056003. Lineage (NCBI taxonomy): Bacteria > Bacillati > Actinomycetota > Actinomycetes > Micrococcales > Microbacteriaceae > Microbacterium > Microbacterium sp. NPDC056003. The sequence goes on from NZ_JBHJXQ010000004.1 coordinate 116,824, forward strand.
GCGGAACTCGACGCCCGTGAGGCTCAGCGCCCACTGCGGATGGCCCTCCCGCGTGAACACCGCCGCGCCGAGACCCCAGCTGCCCTCGACGATCAGGCCCGGGTTGACCGCGTAGCCGCGCTCGTGGGTGTCGCGCAGCCGCGCGCGCAGGCGCTTCTCACCGTGCGACGCGCCCCACCGGCGGGAGAGCTCCGGATGCCGCTCCAGGTAGGCGTCCACATCGTGGGGCGGCAGGAACGCGAGGATCGCGAGTCCGGCCGAGGCGACACCGAGCGGGAACCGCACGCCCTCCGACAGCACGAACGAGCGGATGGGGAAGCTGCCCTCCTCGCGCAGAAGGCACACCGTCTCGTCCCCGCGCCGCACCGAGAGGAAGGCGCTCTCTTCGGTGCGCACCGCGAGCGACCGCACGATGTCGCGGGCGATGCCGGTGATGTCGTAGCGGGATGCCGCGACCGACCCCATGAGGTAGAGCTCGGGTCCGGGCATCCACCGGCCCGTGCGATCGTCCTGGTCGACGAGGCCCTCGTGGCGCAGTGCGGTGAGCAGGCGGTGCGCAGTGGGACGGGTGAGCTCGGCGTGACGCGCGAGGTCGACCACCGACATGCCCTCGGCGCCCGCCGACGTGACCAGACGCAGCAGCTGCGCCGCCCGCGCGACGGACTGCGCGCCCGGGATCGAGCGCGCGTTCTTCGTCGAGTTGTCCACGATGTGGACACTACGCCCGTGGTCTTCCACATGGCAAACCTCGGTGCGTCTGGGTGCGCGTGACGGACGCAGGATGGAGTCGTCCGGCAACGAAGGAGTAGCACGTGATCGACAAGACGTGGGGGTCTGCCGCCGAGGCGGTCGCCGACATCCCCGACGGGGCATCGCTCGCCGTCGGAGGGTTCGGCCTCTCGGGCAACCCCATCGCCCTCATCGAGGCCCTGCTGGCGCAGGGCACCAGCGAACTGAGCATCGTCAGCAACAACTGCGGCGTGGACGACTGGGGCCTCGGCATCCTGCTGAATGCGAAGCGCATCCGCAAGATGACCTCGTCCTACGTCGGCGAGAACAAGGAGTTCGAGCGCCAGTTCCTCTCGGGCGAGCTCGAGCTGGAGCTCACGCCGCAGGGCACGCTGGCCGAGAAGCTGCGCGCCGGGGGCTCGGGCATTGCTGCGTTCTACACGCAGACGGGCGTCGGGACGCAGGTCGCCGAGGGCGGGCTGCCGCGAAGGTACGACGGCACAGGCGGCATCGCCGTGGCCTCGCCGGTCAAGGACGTGCGCAGCTTCGCCATCGCGGGCGAGCCGCGCGACTTCGTGCTCGAAGAGGCCATCGTCACGGACTTCGCCCTCGTGCACGCGCTCAAGGGCGACCGGCACGGCAACCTGATCTTCAACAAGGCGGCCCGCAACTTCAACCCGCTCGCGGCGATGGCCGGGCGCGTGTGCATCGCGCAGGTGGAGGAGCTCGTCGAGCCCGGCGAGCTCGACCCCGACGGCATCCATCTCCCCGGCATCTACGTGCACCGCATCGTCGAGGTCGGCGGCGCCATCGAGAAGCGCATCGAGCGCCGCACCGTATCGGTCAGCGAGGCGCTGAGCCGCGACATCCCCGAAGGAGCCTGACATGGCACTCACCCGTAACGAGATGGCCGCGCGCGCCGCCCAGGAGCTGTCCGACGGCGCCTATGTCAACCTCGGCATCGGCCTCCCGACGCTCGTCCCCAACTACGTGCCCGATGACGTCACCGTCGTCCTGCAGTCCGAGAACGGCATCCTCGGCGTGGGCCCCTACCCGACCGAGGACGCGGTCGACCCCGACCTCATCAATGCGGGCAAGGAGACCGTCACGACCCTGGCGGGCGCGGCCTTCTTCGATTCCGCGACGAGCTTCGGCATGATCCGCGGTGGCAAGATCGACGCCGCCATCCTCGGCGCCATGCAGGTGTCAGCCACCGGTGACCTCGCGAACTGGATGATCCCGGGGAAGATGGTCAAGGGCCCGGGCGGCGCCATGGATCTGGTCCACGGCGCGGGCACGGTCATCGTCCTGATGGAGCACGTCGCGCGCGACGGCTCCGCCAAGATCGTGAACGAGTGCTCGCTGCCTCTCACCGGCCGCGGCGTCGTCGACCGCATCATCACCGACCTCGCCGTGATCGACGTGACGGAGGATGGACTCGTGCTCGTCGAGCTCGCGCCCGGCGTCACGGTCGACGAGGTCATCGCCGCCACTGAGCCGGCGCTCCTCATCGCCGACGAACTCACGGAGGAATCATGACCCACGACGACGTCGTCATCGTCGCCGCCGCCCGCACGCCCCAGGGGCGGCTGAAGGGCCAGCTCGCCCCGCTCACCGCGGTGCAGCTCGGCAGCGCGGCCATCCGGGGCGCGCTCGAGAAGGGCGGCATCCCCGCTTCCGCCGTCGATGCGGTGCTCGTCGGTCAGGTGCTCCCCGCAGGCTCGGGCCAGAACCCCGCCCGCCAGGCCGCCGTCGGCGCCGGCATCGGGTGGGACGTCCACTCCGGGTCGGTGAACAAGGTCTGCCTCTCGGGCCTCACCGCCATCATCGACGGCGCCCGCATGATCGCGGTCGGCGACGCGAAGGTCGTCGTCGCCGCGGGCATGGAGTCCATGACCCGCGCGCCTCACCTGCTCATGGGATCGCGCGACGGCTGGGCCTACGGCTCGATCGAGGTGATCGACCACATGGCGTACGACGGTCTGACGGATGCGTACGACCGGGAGAGCATGGGAGCGTCGACCGAGCGTCACAACGGCCGCCTCGAGGTCACGCGCGAGGCGCAGGATGCCGTCGCGGCGCGCTCGCACCAGCGGGCGGCCGCCGCCTACGCGGACGGGCTGTTCGACGCCGAGATCGTCCCCGTCGAGATCCCGCAGCGCAAGGGCGACCCGATCGTCGTCACGAAGGATGAGGGCGTGCGGCCCGAGACCACCGTCGACACGCTCGCCCGGCTTCGCCCGGCCTTCGCGGAGGGCGGCTCGATCACGGCCGGCAACTCGTCGCAGATCTCGGACGGCGCCTCGGCCGTCATCCTGACCAGCCGGTCGCACGCCGACGAGAACGGCTGGCCGGTGCTCGCCGTGATCGGCGCGTCGGGGCAGGTCGCGGGTCCCGACAACTCGCTGCACTCGCAGCCCGCCCGCGCGATCGAGAAGGCGGTCGCCAAGCAGGGGATCGCCGTCTCCGACCTCGACCTGGTCGAGATCAACGAGGCGTTCGCCGCAGTCGTGGTGCGGTCGCAGGCTGAGCTCGGGCTGTCGGACGACGTCGTGAACCCGCACGGTGGCGGCATCGCCATCGGTCACCCCATCGGCGCGTCGGGGAACCGCCTGGTCGTCCACGCCGTGCACGAGCTGATCCGCCGCGGCGGCGGCACGGCCGCCGTCGCGCTCTGCGGCGGCGGCGGACAGGGGGACGCCCTCATCATCACGCGCTGAGGCGCGCGCGGCTGATCCGCACGCGCGGAGGATGCGGCGGCGGGTCGGCGGGCGATAGCGTCACGACGTGACCACGATCTCCCGACCGACCCCCGCCGACCGCGCCGAGTGGGACGCGCTCTGGCGGGCGTACATCACGTTCTACGAGTCCGATGTGCCCGCGCACGTCTCCGACTCGACCTTCGCGCGCGTCGTCGCCGACGACGAGCTGCACGGAGCGATCGCGCGGGATGCCTCGGGCCGCGCGATCGGGCTGGTGCACTGGCTCACCCACGCGGCGACCTGGTCGACCGGCGTCTACTGCTATCTCGAGGACCTCTTCGTCGATCCCGAGGCACGGGGGAGCGGCACCGGCCGTGCCCTCATCGAGCACGTGCGCGAGTGGGCCGCGCAGCATGGCGCAGACAAGGTCTACTGGCTGACGCAGAGCCACAACGCCGCAGCGCGCGCGCTGTACGACAGGGTCGCCGTCTCGACCGGTTTCGTGCACTACGAGATCGCACTCGCCCCGGGATCAGCGGCGGGCGGGGCCTGAGCCTAGCGGCGCTCGCGCTTGAGGCGGTTCTGCTGGAGCTTCTTCTCCTGGCCGTGCACCGGTGAGTCGGGGTCGATGACCTCGCCGCGCGACGCGCGACGGACGTCGACGATCGCTCCGATCACGAGGGCCACCGAGATCGCCCAGCTGAGCCACCCGAGGGCTGTGCGCCACGTGAAGGGCGCGTCCTCGCGCATTCCCCTCAGCAGCGTCAGGCCTCCGGTGATGGCGGTCATGAGGCCCGTGCCGAAGAGGTACTTGCGCATGCGCCCACGCTATCGCGGCGAACTGTCCGCAGTCGCCCCTTGACAGCCATCGCCGCGTACGTCAAGCGGGGAAGGCGGTCGTGACGGGCGCGATAGCCTGAGGATGCCTCGTCCCCAGCCACCGTCAGGAGCCCGAGTGACCCAGGCCGAACTCGTCGTCGTCGCCAACCGCCTCCCCGTCGACCACGTGGCCGACGGCTCGGGGGAGCAGTCGTGGCGCCGTTCCCCAGGAGGGCTCGTTACCGCGCTCGAACCGGTGATGCGGCGCGCTGACGGAGCGTGGGTCGGCTGGCCGGGCAAGCCCGGCATCCAGCTCGAGCCCTTCGAGTTCGAAGGCACCCACCTCGTGCCCGTGGCGCTCAGCGCCGACGAGATCGAGCTCTACTACGAAGGAATGTCGAACGACACGTTCTGGCCGCTGTACCACGACGTGATCGCCGAGCCGCGCTATCGCCGAGTGTGGTGGGACGCCTACGTGAAGGTAAATCGGCGCTTCGCCGAGGCCGCCGCCGAGGTCGCTGCGCCCGGCGCGACGGTCTGGGTGCAGGACTACCAGCTGCAGCTCGTTCCGCGCATGCTGCGCGAATCCCGGCCCGACCTCATCATCGGCTACTTCCACCACATCCCGTTCCCGGCATATGGCCTCTACTCCCAGCTCCCGTGGCGCCGCCAGGTGCTCGAGGGTCTGCTCGGCGCCGACGTCGTCGGGTTCCAGCGTGTCGCCGACGCCGGCAACTTCGCCCGCGCGGTCCGGCGCGTGCTGCGCTATCCGACCAAGGCCTCCGGCATCGCGGTGCCCGACGACGACGGCACGACCCGCAATGTGCTGGCGAAGGCCTTCCCGATCTCGATCGACGCGTCGTCCTACGTCGAGCTCTCGCACCGACCGGAGATCCGTGCCCGCGCCGCCGAGATCCGCGAGGAGCTCGGCAACCCGAAGAAGATCCTGCTGGGCGTCGACCGGCTCGACTACACCAAGGGCATCAGGCACCGCCTGAAGGCCTTCGGCGAACTGCTCGAGGATGGCAAGATCTCGGTCGAGGACGTCACGCTCGTGCAGGTCGCGAGCCCCAGCAGGGAGCGCGTCGAGGCGTATGTCCAGCTGCGCGATGAGATCGAGCTGAAGGTGGGCCGCATCAACGGCGACTTCGACACGATGGGCCACACCGCGATCCGCTACCTGCACCAGGCGTACCCCCGCGAGGAGATGGTGGCGCTGTTCCTGGCCGCCGACGTCATGCTCGTCACGGCTCTGCGCGACGGCATGAACCTCGTGGCCAAGGAGTATGTGGCCACCCGCACCGACAACCGCGGCGTGCTGCTGCTGAGCGAGTTCGCCGGGGCCGCCGACGAGCTGTCGAGCGCCGTGCGCATCAACCCCCACGACATCGACGGGATGAAGGACGCCATCATGCGCGCAATCGAGATGCCCCCCGCCGAGCAGGGCCGCCGCATGCGCGCCCTTCGTCGCAAGGTGCTCGAGAACGATGTCGCCAAGTGGTCGGAGTCGTTCCTGGCGGCGCTCGAGGCCGCGGGCACGGCGAACCGCGCAATCCGGAGGACCGCATGAGCACCGAGACGAACACCGATCCCCACGACGGCCTCCGCTCCGCGATCGCCGGGGCCGTGGCATCCGATCGCCTTCTCATCGCGCTCGACTTCGACGGCACCCTGGCTCCGCTCGAGGACGAGCCGATGGATGCCCGCATGCTCCCGGCGGCGCGCGAGGCGGTCGAGGCCGCCGTCGGCGCGCCTGACACCGTCGTCGCGCTGGTATCGGGCCGCAGCCTGTCCGACCTGCGGGTCATCGCGGAGCACCGCGACGACTCGCCGCTGCTGCTGGCAGGGTCGCACGGAGCCGAATTCTGGATCCCGGGGGAGGGCGTGGTCACCCACGACGAGGACCCCGCTGATGCCGCCCTGCGCGACGAGCTGCGCACCCACGCCGAGCAGGCGACCGCCGACCTCGACGGCGTGTGGATCGAGCCCAAGCGGTTCGGCTTCGGCGTGCACACGCGCAAGTCCACCGCCGCCGACGCGGCGGAGGCGAACCTCCGTGTCGACGCGCTGGTCTCGGCGGAGGCGCCGCACTGGCGCCGCCGGACCGGGCACAACATCGTGGAGTACGCGTTCCGTCACGAGGGCAAGGACTCCGCCGTCGCGGAGCTGCGCGCGCGCACCGGAGCCTCAGCCGTCCTGTTCGCGGGCGACGACGTCACCGACGAGGACGCGCTGAAGAGCCTGGGCGCGACCGACCTGGGCGTGCACGTCGGCAGCCGGCCGACGGCGGCCACCCTCACGGTCGCCGACATCCCGGCGATGGCCGAGCTGCTGGCCGTCATCGCGGCCGAGCGATCCGCCGCGCGGGAAGAGAACCCCTCCGGGGAGCGACCCGCCGCGCGGCAATAGACTCTGGGTTATGCCTCAGCCTGACAACTCCATCGACATCAAGCCCCGCAGCCGGGTCGTCACCGACGGCATCGAAGCGACCACCTCACGCGGCATGCTCCGCGCGGTCGGCATGGGTGACGAGGACTGGGACAAGCCCCAGATCGGCATCGCGTCAAGCTGGAACGAGATCACGCCGTGCAACCTGAGCCTCGACCGGCTCGCGCAGGGCGCCAAGGAGGGCGTGCACGCCGGCGGCGGCTACCCGCTGCAGTTCGGCACGATCTCCGTATCGGACGGCATCTCGATGGGTCACGAGGGCATGCACTTCTCGCTCGTGTCGCGCGAGGTCATCGCCGACTCCGTCGAGACGGTGATGATGGCCGAGCGTCTCGATGGGTCCGTTCTGCTCGCGGGCTGCGACAAGTCGATCCCCGGCATGCTCATGGCGTCGGCCCGCCTCGACCTGTCGAGCGTTTTCCTCTACGCCGGATCGATCGCCCCCGGCTGGGTGAAGCTGTCCGACGGAACCGAGAAGGACGTCACGATCATCGACTCGTTCGAGGCCGTGGGTGCGTGTCTCGCGGGCAAGATGAGCGAGGCCGACCTCAAGCGCATCGAATGCGCGATCGCCCCGGGCGAGGGCGCGTGCGGCGGCATGTACACCGCGAACACCATGGCCTCGGTCGCCGAGGCGCTCGGGCTGAGCCTCCCCGGCTCGGCTGCCCCGCCGTCGGCCGACCGCCGCCGCGACTACTTCGCCCACCGCTCGGGCGAAGCGGTGGTCAACCTGCTGCGCCAGGGCATCACGACCCGCGACATCCTCACCAAGGAGGCCTTCGAGAACGCGATCGCCCTCGCGATGGCGCTCGGCGGCTCGACCAACGTCGTCCTGCACCTGCTCGCGATCGCCCGCGAGGCCGACGTCGAACTGAGCCTGCACGACTTCAACCGCATCGGCGACAAGGTGCCGCACGTGGCCGACATGAAGCCCTTCGGCCAGTACGTCATGAACGACGTCGACCGCCACGGCGGCATCCCGGTCATCATGAAGGCCATGCTCGACGAGGGCCTGCTGCACGGCGACGCGCTCACCGTGACCGGCAAGACGCTCGCCGAGAACCTCGCCGAGCTCGACCCCGACCCGATCGACGGCACGGTCATCCACACGTTCGACGACCCGATCCACGCCACCGGCGGCATCACGATCCTCCACGGCTCGATGGCGCCCGAGGGCGCGGTCGTGAAGACGGCAGGGTTCGACGCCGCCGTGTTCGAGGGCCCCGCCCGGGTGTTCGAGCGCGAGCGCGCCGCGATGGACGCGCTGGAGGCCGGCGCGATCGACAAGGGCGACGTCGTCGTCATCCGCTACGAGGGCCCCAAGGGCGGTCCCGGCATGCGCGAGATGCTCGCGATCACGGCCGCCATCAAGGGCGCTGGCCTCGGAAAAGATGTACTACTCTTGACGGACGGCAGATTCTCAGGCGGCACAACCGGCCTGTGCATCGGCCACATAGCACCCGAAGCGGTGGACGCAGGTCCCATCGCCTTCGTGCGCGATGGTGATCTGATACGGGTCGATATCGCGGCTCGCACTCTCGACCTACTCGTCGACGATGCAGAGCTCGACTCCCGCCGCTCTGGCTGGGAGCCGCTTCCTCCGCGCTATACCCGTGGCGTCCTTGCCAAGTACTCCCGTCTCGTGCGCTCTGCAGCAGAGGGCGCGACGACCGGCTGAGTTCGGCCACCGACACGTCCCTTCGACCGATCGAGGATCCTCACCATGCCCGCCGAAACCGCTGCGGCCGTTCCCCGGCCACCCGCTCGCACCGCCACCGCGCCCGTGCTCACGGGCGCCCAGGCGGTCGTCCGCTCGCTCGAGCTGCTCGGCGTCACCGACGTCTTCGGGCTGCCGGGCGGCGCCATCCTCCCCGTGTACGACCCGCTCATGGACTCGAGCGACCTGCGCCACATCCTCGTCCGCCACGAGCAGGGCGCAGGACACGCCGCCGAGGGCTACGCCGCGGCGTCGAACAAGGTCGGCGTCGCCATCGCCACGTCGGGTCCGGGCGCGACCAACCTCGTGACGGCTATCGCCGACGCGTACATGGACTCGGTGCCGATCGTGTGCATCACCGGCCAGGTGTTCTCGAACCTCATGGGGACGGATGCCTTCCAGGAGGCCGACATCGTCGGCATCACGATGCCCATCACGAAGCACTCCTTTCTCGTGAAGGACGCGTCCGAGATCCCGGGCGCCATCGCCGCGGCGTTCGAGATCGCCGGCACGGGGCGTCCCGGTCCGGTGCTCGTCGACATCACGAAGGACGCGCAGCAGGCCGAGGTGCCGTTCGTGTGGCCGCCCAGGATCGACCTGCCGGGCTACCGTCCGGTGACCAAGGCCCACGGCAAGCAGATCCAGGCGGCGGCCCAGCTGATCGCCGAGGCCAAGAAGCCGGTGCTGTACGTCGGCGGCGGAGTCATCCGCGCGCAGGCGGCCGCCGAGCTGCGCACGCTCGCGGAGACCACCGGCGCACCGGTCGTGACGACGCTCATGGCACGCGGTGCATTCCCCGACTCGCACCAGCAGCACCTGGGCATGCCCGGTATGCACGGGACGGTGCCTGCGGTGCTCGCGCTTCAGGAGGCCGACCTGATCGTGTCCCTCGGCGCGCGGTTCGACGACCGCGTCACCGGCAAGGCGGCGCTGTTCGCTCCCCACGCGCAGGTGGTGCACGTCGACATCGACCCGGCCGAGATCTCGAAGATCCGCACCGCCGATGTGCCGATCGTGGGCGATCTCAAGGACGTGCTCGTCGACCTCGATGTCGCATTCCGCGCGGTGTCCGACGGGGTCCAGCCCGACATCACCGAGTGGTGGTCCTTCCTCGACGGCCTGCGCGACGAGTTCCCGCTCGGCTACACGGCCCCCTCGGACGGACTGATGTCGCCGCAGTACGTCATCTCGCGCATCGGCGAGCTGACCGGGCCGGAGGGCGTCTTCGCCGCCGGTGTCGGTCAGCACCAGATGTGGGCCGCCCAGTTCATCAGGTACGAGCGCCCCAACTCGTGGCTCAATTCCGGCGGTGCGGGCACGATGGGCTACTCCGTCCCCGCGGCCATGGGCGCCAAGGTCGCCGAGCCCGACCGTCACGTGTGGGCGATCGACGGCGACGGCTGCTTCCAGATGACCAATCAGGAGCTCGCGACCTGCGCCATCAACAACATCCCGATCAAGGTCGCGATCATCAACAACTCGTCGCTCGGCATGGTGCGCCAGTGGCAGACGCTGTTCTACGACGGCCGCTACTCGCACACCGATCTCAACACCGGTCACGACACCGTCCGCATCCCCGACTTCGTGAAGCTGGCGGAGGCGTACGGCTGCCTTGCGATCCGCGTCGAGAAGGAGGAGGACGTGGATGCCGCGATCCAGACCGCCCTCGAGACGAACGATCGCCCCGTCGTCATCGACTTCGTGGTGAGTGCGGACGCGATGGTGTGGCCGATGGTGCCGCAGGGCGTCAGCAACAGCTACGTCCAGTACGCCCGCGACCACGCGCCCGCTTTCGAGCAGGAGGACTGAGCCATGACGACGCACGTGCTGAGCCTCCTCGTCGAGGACAAGCCGGGTCTGCTGACCCGAGTCGCGGGGCTGTTCGCCCGTCGCGGTTTCAACATCGAGTCGCTCGCGGTGGGCGTGACCGAGGTCCCGGGACTCTCGCGCATCACCGTCGTGGTCGACGTCGACGAGCTGCCCCTCGAGCAGGTCACCAAGCAGCTCAACAAGCTGGTGAACGTCATCAAGATCGTCGAACTGGATGCCGCGGCCTCCGTGCAGCGTGAGCACATGCTCATCAAGGTGCGCGCCGATAACCAGACGCGGTCGAACGTGCTGGAGGTCGTCAGCCTCTTCCGCGCGTCGATCGTCGACTACGCCACCGATGCGCTCGTCGTCGAGGTGACGGGCGACAAGGCCAAGGTCGAAGCATTCCTGCGCGCCCTCGAGCCCTTCGGCATCAAGGAGCTCGCACAGTCGGGTCTGCTGGCCATCGGCCGCGGCGGCAAGAGCATCACCGAGCGCGTGCTGCGCGGCTGAGCCGCGGCATCCGCTTCCCAGACCACACGAACCATTCACACAAGGAGACACACCCCCATGGCCGAACTCTTCTACGACGCCGACGCCGACCTGTCGCTCATCCAGAGCAAGAAGGTCGCGATCGTCGGCTACGGCTCGCAGGGACACGCCCATGCGCTGAACCTCCGCGACTCGGGCGTCGAGGTCGTCATCGCCCTCAAGGAGGGCTCGAAGTCCACCGAGAAGGCCCAGGACGAGGGCTTCGAGGTCAAGACGGTCGCCGACGCCGCCGAGTGGGCGGACGTCATCATGATCCTGGCGCCGGATCAGCACCAGCGCGGCATCTTCAACGACTCGATCAAGGACAAGCTCGTCCCGGGCAAGACCCTCGCGTTCGCGCACGGGTTCAACATCCGCTTCGGCTACATCCAGGCGCCCGAGGGCGTGGACGTCATCCTCGTCGCCCCCAAGGCGCCGGGCCACACCGTGCGTCGCGAGTACGTCGCCGGTCGCGGCATCCCGGACATCATCGCTGTGGAGCAGGATGCCTCGGGCAGCGCGTGGGACCTCGCCAAGTCGTACGCGAAGGCGATCGGCGGGACGCGCGCCGGCGTCATCAAGACGACGTTCACCGAGGAGACCGAGACCGACCTGTTCGGCGAGCAGGCCGTGCTGTGCGGCGGTGTCTCACAGCTCGTCCAGTACGGGTTCGAGACCCTGACCGAGGCCGGCTACCAGCCGCAGATCGCCTACTTCGAGGTGCTGCACGAGCTCAAGCTCATCGTGGACCTCATGTGGGAGGGCGGCATCGCCAAGCAGCGCTGGTCGGTGTCCGACACGGCCGAGTACGGCGACTACGTCTCGGGTCCGCGCGTCATCGACCCGCACGTCAAGGAGAACATGCAGGCCGTGCTCGCCGACATCCAGTCGGGCGCGTTCGCGAAGCGCTTCATCGACGACCAGGACAACGGCGCCGTCGAGTTCCAGGAGCTGCGCGCCAAGGGCGCTCAGCACCCGATCGAGGAGGTCGGCCGCGACCTGCGCGGTCTGTTCGCCTGGAAGCAGCAGGACGAGGACTACGTCGAGGGCAGCGCGGCGCGCTGACCTGACAACTTCGAGGGGTCGCACCGTCTGATCGAGGCGGGGCGGTCCCTCGACTTCCGCGCGCTCGGTACTCCGGCGCCGCGGTTCGGGCCGTCCCCCACGAGGGGACGGCCCGTCTCATTCGAATCGCCCGCTCGGGCCGATCATTTGGTATCATCCCCGCCCGCGCACCGCTCTCTCATGGCAGCCGGAAGCCCGTCCGGCGGAACCAAGGGAGAGCCCCCAAATGAACACCATCACACGCGGAGGTCGCGGCCGGAAGGCCGCCATCACCGCAACGATCCTCGCGGTCGTCGGACTGGGACTGGCGGGATGCCAGACCGGGGTCGCCGACCTGAACCGGACGAACGCACAGGACGCACCGCAGTCCGCTCAGCAGGCCGAACGCTCGGCCGTAGCGGCGCAGTCACGGTACGAAGGCCTGGCCGAGTACTGGCAGCTGCGCGCGCAGCGCGCCGACACGCTCCGCGCCGAGACGCAGCAGAGCGCCAGCCGCGCCGCCGACGCGTCGCAGTCGCGGTACGAAGGTCTCGCCGGGTACTGGGCGGGTCGCACACAGCAGGCCGACACCTCGGTGCGGGTCCTCGCAGACCGGGTCGAGACCCGGAGCGGCGTCTCGCACGTGCTCGTCAGGCCCGAGCGGAACCGCGGGACCACCCAGGTCCGAGTGCTGGCCGACCGGGTCGACACACAGGTGGCCGAGGTCACGGAGGTCCGAGTGCTGGCCGACCGCGTCCCCACGCATGAGTGACCGCAGGATGCGTCCGTGGTCGCCGACCACCCCGATGGACGACAACCGCCGCGGATCACGCTCTGAGGCTCCCGTACGAAGCGACGGGAGCCTCAGCGTGTGCGCCGGGGCGGCGACGACGCGGGGAAGCGCGGTCCACGCGCTCACCCGGTGCACCGCTACGCTGAGGGCGTGACTCCCGGACGCGACGACGACGCCCTCTCGTGGGGCGGTGACGACGACCCGACTCTCGACGTCGGCGCCGCGGAACCCCACGCGGTGACGCCCACCGCCCAGCCCGCTTCTCTGCCCGAAGGCTGGAGCGCGGTCGGGCGGGGGAGTGAGGCCGTCACCGCCGGGGCGGACGCCGACGCGGACGACGACGCCGACCTGGACGACGGCCCGGTGGACGCGCGCGGGTCGATGGAGTCCGAGGCGCAAGGTGCCCCGGTGCGCGAGCCGATGGGCAACGCCGAGCTGATCACGCTCGGCGTGATCGGCGGGTTCTCCGCGCTGTACGCGATCGGTTGGCTGATCGGCGCGCTTCGGCTGCAGGGAACCGCCCAGTTCCTGGTCGCACCCGTGGCGTATCAGATCAGCCTCTGGCTCGCGGTCCTCGCGCCGCTCGTCTGGTTCGCGGCGGTGTTCCTCCTCACCGCCGGCTCCAAGACGTGGCTGAGGTTCGCATGGCTGGCAGCGGGCGTGGTGCTGCTCGTGCCGTGGCCGTTCATCATGGTGGGGGCGATCGGACGATGACGGATTCGATGGCGGTCCCCACGCCCTCTCCAGACGGCGCGGGCGCGGCATCCGACACCCCCGCCGCGAAGCGGACTCCCGTCTGGGTCGTCGTCGCGATCTCGGTCGTCTTCGGGCTGTTCTACGCGTACGCGCTGTGGAACGCCCTGGCCTTCCTCATCGCGCAGGCGAGCGGTCCGCTCGGGCTCAACGGCTACGGCTGGTTCGTCCTGCTGCTGGCGGTCGTGTTCCCGCTGGGCGTCTTCGGTGCGGCGTTCGCCCTGGCGTGGCGACGCCCAGCGTGGCAGTTCGCGCTCGTGCTGTTCACCGGGCTGTGCGTGGTCGCGGTGTTCTGGCTGAATGTGATCGCGTATGCGGCGGTCTACGGCGCGTCGCTGCTCGGCTGACGCGGTGCGTCACACGGTCGGTCGACCCGACCTGGCCGCGCTAGGCTGAGACAGGCCTCGCCCCCGCTGGCGTGCGGCGCGGCATCCGCTCTGCCCTGCACTGACGGACGGCCTCTGCCCGTCGCGCACAGCCCCAAAGGAACCATCCCGTGACGAAGCCTGTCGTTCTGATCGCCGAAGAACTCTCTCCCGCCACGATCGACGCCCTGGGTCCTGACTTCGACGTGCGCAACGTCGACGGCACCGACCGCCCGGCGCTGCTCTCGGCCCTCGCGGAGGCGAACGCCGTGCTGATCCGCTCGGCGACCAGGATCGACGCCGAGGCCATTGCGGCCGCCCCCGTGCTCAAGGTCGTCGCCCGCGCCGGCGTCGGACTCGACAACGTGGACATCAAGACCGCCACCACGGCGGGTGTCATGGTCGTCAATGCACCGACCTCGAACATCATCTCGGCGGCCGAGCTCACGGTCGGCCACATCCTGAGCCTCGCGCGCCGCATCCCCGCCGCCCACGCGTCGCTCGCCGATGGCCAGTGGAAGCGCAGTTCGTACACCGGCACGGAGCTCTTCGAGAAGACGGTCGGGATCATCGGTCTCGGCCGCATCGGCGCACTCATCGCCGCCCGCCTGCAGGGCTTCGACATGCGTGTGGTCGCCTACGACCCCTACGTCACGAGCGCACGCGCGCAGCAGCTCGGCGTGCAGCTGCTGAGCCTCGACGAGCTGCTCGAGCAGAGCGACTTCGTCACCATCCACATGCCGAAGACCCCCGAGACCACGGGCATGATCGGCGCCGAGCAGTTCGCGCTCATGAAGCCCTCCGCGTTCGTCGTCAATGTCGCGCGCGGCGGACTCATCGATGAGGAGGCGCTGTACACGGCCCTCACGACAGGCGAGATCGCCGGTGCGGGCCTCGACGTCTTCACCTCCGAGCCCCCGGTCGAGGGCGGCCCGGCGCGTGCGCTCCTCGACCTCCCCAACGTCGTCGTGACGCCGCACCTCGGCGCCTCGACCGACGAGGCGCAGGAGAAGGCCGGTGTCTCGGTCGCACGCTCGGTGCGCCTGGCGCTCGGCGGCGAGCTCGTGCCGGACGCCGTCAACGTCGCGGGTGGCGTCATCGACCCGTACGTGCGCCCCGGGATTCCGCTCGTCGAGAAGCTCGGCCAGATCTTCGCGGCCCTCGCGCGGTCGCCGCTCACGAGCCTCGACGTCGAGGTGCACGGCGAGCTCAACGACTACGACGTCAGCGTGCTGAAGCTCGCCGCGCTCAAGGGCGTCTTCACGAACATCGTCAGCGAATCGGTGTCGTACGTGAACGCGCCGCTGCTCGCCGAGCAGCGCGGCGTCGAGGTGCGCCTGCTCGTCGACGACGACAGCCCCGAGTACCGCAACATCATCACGCTCCGCGGAGCGCTCTCCGACGGCTCGCAGCTGGCGGTGTCGGGCACGCTCACGGGAACGAAGCAGATCGAGAAGCTCGTCGGCATCAACGACTACGCGATCGAGCTGCCGATCGAGAAGCACCATGTGGTGATGCTCTACACCGACCGCCCCGGCATCGTCGCGGTCTACGGTCAGAAGTTCGGCGACGCCGGCATCAACATCGCGGGCATGCAGATCGCGCGCAGCGAGGCCGGCGGTCAGGCGCTGTCGGTGCTCACCGTGGACTCGCCGGTGCCCGATGACCTGCTCGAAGAGGTGCGGTCCGACATCCAGGCCGACCTCTTCCGCCAGATCGAGATCACCGAGTCCTGACCCGGCGCCTCAACTCGGCGTCTCTGACCGGCATCACGCCTTCGCGGCGCGCTCAACCATCGCGATGAGCGCGTCCAGCGCCGCGCCCCGGGGGACGGGCCCGGGGATCGACCCGCCCTCCAGGGCGTTGTTGAAGTACAGCCCATCGCTGACGAGCATGACGAGGTCGAGCGCGGTGGCGTCCTTGGTGTGCGTGCGCAGGACGTCCGCCCACTGGTCGCGGATGCCGCGCAGAGCGACGCGGGCGCGCGCGCTGCCGCCCTGTGCGAGGCGCGACGTGGCGAGGATCGCCCGGTCGATGCTGTCGTTCTCCATGACCGAGGTGCGCAGGAAGTAGGCGATCGGTCCTTCGGGCGAGGCGGCCATCGCCGCGACGTCCTCCTCGACGAGGGCGTGCAGCCGCTCGAGGAGCGCGGACTCGAGCGCATCCTTCGAGCCGAAGTGATACAGCAGGCCGCCCTTCGAGACCCCGGCGGCGCGTGCGGTGGCCTCCATCGTGGCCGCGCGCTCGCCCTCCTCGATGAGGATCGCCTCGAAGGCGTCGAGCACCTTGTCTCGGGCGAGGGGAGGGCGACTCATGTCGTCGATGCTATCGACGGATGTCCCGGCATCCTGTTACTATACCGACCGGACGGTATAGAAACTGAGGATGACATGACCACCGCGACCATCGCCGAACGCCCCGTCGACGCCGGACAGCGCGTCGGCTGGCGCGGCTGGCTCGCGCTCGTGGTGCTGATGCTGCCCGTGCTGCTCGTCTCGGTCGACAACACCGTGCTGAGCTTCGCGCTGCCCGCGATCGCGCTCGATCTCGAGCCCACGAGCGCGCAGCAACTGTGGATCATCGACGCGTACCCTCTCGTGCTGGCCGGACTGCTCGTCACGATGGGCGTGCTGGGCGATCGTTTCGGACGGCGACGGATGCTGCTCATCGGCGCGACCGGGTTCGGCATCGTCTCGGCGCTCGCAGCGTTCGCGCCCACGGCCGCCCTGCTCATCGCGGCGCGCGCGGGCATGGGCGTCTTCGGCGCGATGCTGATGCCCTCCACGCTGTCGCTGCTGCGCACCGTGTTCGCGAACCGCGACCAGCGCCGCCTCGCGATCGCGATCTGGGCCGCCGGGTTCTCGGCCGGTGCCGCACTCGGGCCCGTGGTGGGCGGCATCCTGCTCGAGCACTTCTCCTGGGGCTCGGTGTTCCTCATGGCCGTGCCGGTGCTCGTACCGCTCCTCGTCTTCGTGCCGCTGCTCGTGCCCGAGTCGCGCGATCCGCGCCCCGGCCGCATCGATCCGGTGAGCATCGTCCTCTCGATGGCCGCGCTCGTGCCGATCGTGTATGCGATCAAGGAGCTCGCGGTGCACGGCATCACCGGGACCGCGCCGGTCCTCTTCGCCGTCGGCGCGCTGTTCGCCGTCCTCTTCGTACGTCGGCAGCTTCGCCTCGAGACCCCCATGCTCGACATGGCGCTGTTCCGGCGCGGCTCCTTCAGCGGGGCGATCCTCGTCAACCTGCTGAGCGTCATCGCCCTGGTCGGCTTCCTGTTCTTCGTGGCGCAGCACCTGCAGCTCGTGGTCGGCCTGTCGCCCATGGAGGCCGGCCTCGCGCTCGTCCCCGGGCTCGTCGCCATGATCGCGGCAGGTCTGATCGTGGTGCCGCTCGCGAAGCGCTTCTCCTCGCGGATCATCGTGCCCGCGGGGCTGGCGGTGTCGGTGCTGGCCTACGTGACGATCGCCGTGACCGCGCAGGACGGCGAGGTGTGGGTGCTCGCCCTCGCGTTCGTGGCGCTGGGCGTCGGCATCGGGATGGCCGAGACCGTCTCGAACGAGCTGATCCTCTCGAGCGCACCGCCGGAGAAGGCCGGCGCCGCCAGCGCCGTGTCGGAGACGGCGTACGAGCTGGGCGCGGTGCTCGGCACCGCGGTGCTCGGAGGTCTGCTGACCGCGCTCTATCGTGGCAGCCTCGTGCTGCCCGACGGCCTTCCCGCCGAGGCCGCCGAAGCAGCGCGTGAGACGCTCGCCGGAGCGATCGCCGCCGGACGCGGCCTCGAGCCGGGACTGGCGGAGCAGTTGCGGGATGCCGCGGCCCGCGCCTTCGACGCCGGCGTCGGCGTGACCGCGCTCATCGGCGCCGCTCTCATCGTGCTGGCGGCCGTCATCGCGGCCACTACCCTGGAGAGGACCGCGTCCGCGTCCGAGCACTGAGCCCGGGAGCCCGCCGGACGCCCAGGCGAGGAGAGCAATGCCGCGCGTGCAGGATCCAGGTGTCGTGAAGCTGGCCGTCATCCCGGGCGACGGGATCGGCCCGGAGGTCATCGCCGAGGCCGAGAAGGTGCTCGACGCGGCGACGGCGGGCAGCGGCATCCGATTCGAGAAGACCCGGTTCTCGCTGGGTGCCGCGCGGTTCCTCGACACCGGCGACACGCTCACCGACGCCGACCTCGACGCGATCAAGGAGCACGACGCGATCCTGCTCGGCGCCGTCGGCGGAGTGCCCGGCGACCCGCGTCTGAAGGACGCGAACATCGAGCGCGGCCTGCTGCTGAAGCTGCGCTTCGAGCTCGACCATTACGTCAACCTGCGGCCGTCCAAGCTCTACCCGGGGGTTCCCGGCCCGCTCGCCGAGCCCGGCGACATCGACTTCGTCGTCGTGCGCGAGGGCACCGAGGGGCCGTACGTGGGCAACGGCGGCTCGATCCGACGCGGCACGCCGCACGAGGTCGCGAACGAGACATCCGTCAACACCGCCTTCGGCGTGGAGCGGGTCGTGCGGTACGCCTTCGACCTGGCCGAGCGCCGCTCGAAGAAGGTGACGCTCGTCCACAAGACGAACGTGCTCGTGCACGCCGGCGGCATCTGGAAGCGCATCGTCGACGCGGTGTCGGCGGAGCACCCGGAGGTGGCCGTAGACTACCTGCACGTCGACGCGGCCACTATCTTCCTGGTCACGAACCCCGGCCGTTTCGATGTGATCGTCACCGACAACCTCTTCGGCGACATCCTCACGGACCTGGCCGGCGCCGTCACCGGTGGCATCGGTCTCGCCGCATCGGGCAACATCAACCCCGACGGCGCGTTCCCCTCGATGTTCGAGCCCGTGCACGGTTCGGCGCCCGACATCGCGGGTCAGCAGAAGGCCGACCCCACGGCCGCGATCCTGTCGACCGCCCTGCTGCTCGATCATCTCGGGCTGTGGGCCGAGTCCGAGGCCGTCACCCGCGCGGTCGAGGCCGACATCGCCGACCGGGGCACCGCCGCCCGCACCACGGCGCAGATCGGCGACTCCATCGCCGCCCGCCTCCAGGCGTAACCTGGGACCGGCAGGCGCCACCACACACTCAGCGGAACGCTCCGCAGGAAAGCAAGGCCCGTCATGACGCTCATCGACTCCGACCCCGACACCGGACTCACCCCGCTCGAGTTCACCGTCAACCGCAATCTGCAGGCGAAGTCCGCAGAGCAGCGCGCCGAGATCCTCGCCAACCCCGGCTTCGGCACCAGCTTCACCGACCACATGGTCGACATCTGCTGGTCGACCGGCGGCGGCTGGCACCGCCCGCGCGTGCAGCCCTACGGCCCGCTCTCGCTCGACCCGGCCGCCGCGGTGCTGCACTACGGGCAGGAGATCTTCGAGGGCATCAAGGCCTACCGTCACGCGGACGGGTCGATCCACACCTTCCGCCCCGACCAGAACGGCCGTCGTCTGCAGCGATCGGCGCGCCGACTCGCGCTGCCCGAGCTGCCGGTGTCGTACTTCATCCAGTCGCTCCGCGAGCTCATCGCCGTGGATGGCGACTGGGTGCCGTCGGGCGCCGACCAGAGCCTCTACCTGCGCCCGTTCATGTTCGCCAAGGAGGCGTTCCTCGGCGTGCGCCCCGCGCACAAGGTCGGCTATTACGTGATCGCATCGCCGGCGGGCGCGTACTTCACCGGCGGCGTGCGGCCCGTGTCGATCTGGCTCAGCGAGGACTACGCCCGAGCCGGCAAGGGCGGCACCGGGGCGGCCAAGACCGGCGGCAACTACGCCGCGTCCCTGCTCCCGCAGTCCGAGGCGTACGAGAACGAGTGCGACCAGGTCGTCTTCCTCGACCAGGACCGCAACGTCGAGGAGCTCGGCGGCATGAACGTGGTGTTCGTCTACAAGGACGGCACGATCGTGACCCCGCAGTCGGACTCGATTCTCGAGGGCATCACGCGCGACTCGATCCTGCAGCTCGCAATGG
The DNA here is from genome assembly GCF_042274785.1 of Microbacterium sp. NPDC056003. Taxonomy (NCBI): domain Bacteria; kingdom Bacillati; phylum Actinomycetota; class Actinomycetes; order Micrococcales; family Microbacteriaceae; genus Microbacterium; species Microbacterium sp. NPDC056003. Next base: position 136,487 of record NZ_JBHJXQ010000004.1, read on the forward strand.
ATCGCGGCCACAAGGTCGAGGGCCGGGCGGTCTCGTTCGAGGAGTGGCGCCAGGGCGTGGCATCCGGCGACATCGTCGAGGTGTTCGCCTGCGGCACGGCCGCCGTCGTCACGCCGATCGGCCTGCTCAAGGGGCGCGACTTCGTCGACGAGCAGCCCATCGGCGAGCTCGCGCTCTCGCTGCGCGAGGAGCTGACCGACATCCAGTACGGCCGGCGCGAGGACAAGCACGGCTGGCTGCTGCGCCTCGACGCCTGACAGTCGGGCGGGGTGGCTAGGCTGATCCGGTGAGGATCGCGCGCTTCAGCCACAACGACGCCATCAGGTTCGGAATCGTCGACCAGGGAGAGCTGGTCGTCCTCGCGGGCGACCCGATGTTCGCGGGGTACGACACGACGGGGGAGCGCGTGCCGCTCGCCGACGTGGCACTGCTGGCGCCGGTGATCCCGCGGTCCAAGCTCGTGTGCGTCGGCCGCAACTACCGCGACCACGCCGCCGAGATGGGCAACGACGTGCCGTCCGCCCCGATGCTGTTCTTCAAGCCGAACACGTCGGTGATCGGCCCCGGCGACGCCGTGGTGCTGCCGAAGGGCTCCGATTTCATCAGCTTCGAGGGCGAGCTGGCCGCCGTGATCGGCCGCATCGCCAAGAACGTCTCCGCCGAGAACGCCCTCGACTACGTCTTCGGCTACACGATCGGCAACGACCTCACCGCGCGCGACTGGCAGAAGTCCGACGGGCAGTGGGCGCGGGCCAAGGGCTTCGACACGTCATGCCCGCTCGGCCCCGCCATCGAGACCGAGTTCGACATCCACGGGCCGGCGGTGATCACCACGCGCCTGAACGGCGAGGTGCGCCAGCAGGGTCCGATCTCCGACATGATCTTCTCGCTCGCCGACGTGATCGCCTACGCCTCGGCCGCGTTCACGCTCCTTCCGGGCGACGTCATCCTCACCGGCACGCCGGCCGGAGTGGGGCAGATCTCGGCGGGAGACACCGTCGAGGTCGAGATCAGCGGGCTCGGCATCCTGCGCAACACCGCGCGTGACGCGTGACTCCTGATGATCGACCCATGACCGAGGCGGATGCCGCGGCCCTTCAGCCTGCGGCCGTCGCGGCCGTGCAGCGACGCACGGTCTGGGTGCTCTCGCTCGGCCAGATCCTCGGCGGCCTCGCCTTCGGCGCCACGGTCTCTCTCGGCGCCGTGCTGGCGGCTGAGCTCTCGGGCGATGACGCGTTCTCCGGACTCGCGGCCGCCGCCGTCACCCTGGGCACGGCCGCCGTCGCCGTGCCGCTCGCCGCATTCGCGAGCCGCCGCGGTCGCCGGCCGTCGCTCGCGATGGGCATGGCGGTCGCACTCGTCGGTGTCGTGCTCGTCGTCGTGGCGGCGGCGGTGCAGCTCTTCCCGCTCCTGCTCTTGGCGTTCGGGCTCGTCGGCGCGGGCCAGGCCGCGAACCTGCAGACGCGCTTCGCGGCAGCCGACCTCGCCACCGACGCGACGCGCGGACGCGACCTGTCGATCGTGGTGTGGGCGACGACGATCGGCGCGGTGCTCGGCCCGAACCTGACCGGTCCCGGCGAGGCGCTCGGTCAGGCGGTGGGGATGCCGGCACTCACCGGTCCGTATCTCATCACGGTCGTCGCGCAGCTGCTCGCCATCGCGGTCTACCTCTCAGCGCTCCGCCCCGACCCGCTGCTGCTGGCGTACCGGATCGTGGCCGCGAAGGACACCGCGCGCGAGGCGATCGCCAAGCCCGACCAGCCGGTCGTGGCGCGGTATGCGATCTTCGCGGTCGCGGCGGCGCACGGCGTGATGGTGTCGGTCATGGCCATGACACCCGTCCACCTCCTCCATCACGGGGCGTCGCTGTCGATCATCGGGCTCACGATCAGCCTGCACATCGCCGGCATGTTCGCCCTCTCCCCGGTCTTCGGCATCCTCGCCGACAGGCTCGGCCGCGTGCCGACGATCCTGATCGGCCAGGGTCTGCTCGCGGCATCCCTCGTCACCGCGTCCTTCGGGCAGGAGTCCACCGTCTCGGTGACGGTCGCCCTCGTGCTGCTCGGTCTCGGCTGGAGCGCCACGACGGTGTCGGGATCGACGCTGCTGACCGAGGCGTCGGCGGAAGGTCAGCGCACCCGGCGGCAGGGCCTGAGCGACCTGACCATGAGCCTGGTCGGCGCGGGCGGTGCGATCCTCGCCGGGCTGGTGCTGTCGTGGATCGGATACGGCGGGCTCGCGCTTGCCGTCGGCGTCGCCGTCATCGCGACGGTGCTGCTGGCGCCCTTCGGCCGCCGCACGCCGGTGTCCGCGGGGGGAGCCGAGTGACATCGGCCACGACCGTGCCGGCGCTATATTCGCGACCGGGAATGCAGTTTTGTGACCTGGCCACAACGTTCCGCGGCGCGCGGCCGGGCATGGCCTAGCGTCGCTCCATGGGCACGACGGCATCTGCGTATCTCACCGGCTTCGGCCGGTATCTTCCCGGCGAGCCGGTCGACAACGCGGGGATCGTGGCACGGCTCGGCGGAGACGACGCGGTCACCGAGCGCATCCGTCGCCGCGTGCTCGACGCGAACGGCATCCGCACGCGGCACTACGCGCTCGACGACGACGGCGAGCCGACCGAGCTGAACGAAGAGCTGGCCGTCAAGGCGCTGCGCGCCGCTCTCGACGACCGGGGGATGGATGCCGCAGACCTGCGCATGCTCGCGACCGCGACGACGATGGGCGACGTGCTCGTCCCCGGGTTCGCGTCGATGGTGCACGGGCGCTTGGGCGGCGGGCCCATGCAGCTGCTCTCCGCGTCGGGCGTGTGCGCGTCGAGCCTCGCCGCGCTCGACGCCGCAGTCAGCAAGGTGCGCCTCGGGGACCATCCGCGGGTCGCCGTCGTGGGCTCGGAGCTCGCGAGCCGCAGCCTGCGGCAGACGCGGTTCGACGGCATCCGTGCCGGCATGGATTCGCACTTCCTGCGCTGGATGCTGTCGGACGGTGCCGGTGCGGTCGTGGTCGAGTTCCAGCCTCACCCGAGTCGTCCGTCGCTGCGCGTGGACTGGGTGCGCCACGTCTCGCTCGCACACGAGCACGACGTCTGCATGCGGGCAGGCATGGACGGCATCGACCCGGTCGTGGGGCAGACCTGGCAGGACGTCCCGGTCGACGAGGCCGAAGCGGCCGGCATGTTCGTGCTCCGCCAGGACGTCAGCGTGCTCGACGACCTCGCGGGGGCGGGGCTGGCCCAGTTCGAGGAGCTCGTCGACATCGGCCTGGTCGATGTGCACCACCTCGACCATGTGCTGTGCCACTACAGCACCAACATGTTCCGCGACCTCGCCTTCGACGGGCTGCGCCGACGCATCCCGACGCTCGACACCTCGCGGTGGTTCTCGAACCTCGAGACCTGCGGCAACACCGGCGCCGCGAGCATCTTCATCGCGCTCGAAGAGGCGTGGCGCAGCGGGCGCTTCTCGCCCGGCGAGACCATCCTGCTGGCCGTCCCGGAGTCGGGCCGGTTCGCCTTCGCCTTCGCCCATCTGACCGTGGTCGCCCCGACCGAAAAGCAAGGAGCCTCGACATGACGACCGACACGATCACCGCTCCCGCGACGCTCGCCGAACGGCTCGCCGCGGTGTGGGACGACTTCGAGACCCGCCTCGACGGGGTGCCGATCCTGCAGCGACTCGCCGACGGCACCGTCACCATCGACGACTATCGACGTCTGCTGTTCAACCTGCGCCAGCAAGTGGTGGACGGTTCGCCGTGGATCTCGCGCGCGGCCGCTTCCTTCGACATCGCGCACTTCGATCTGCGCTCGGCGGCGATCCGCCACGCGGAGGAGGAGCACCGCGACTACCTCATGATCGAACGGGACTACGTCGCCGTCGGAGGCTCGCTCGCCGAGCTGCGTGCCGGCCGGAAGAATCTGGGCTCCGAGGCGCTGTCGGGATACATGTTCCATTACGCCGACCGGCCGAATCCGGTCGGGCTGCTCGGCGCCATGTTCATCATCGAGGGGCTGGGGGCGCGGCGAGCCGCCGGCTGGGCCACGCGGTTCCAGGAGGTCCTCGGGCTGGCCGACAGCCAGGTGCATTTCATGAAGTACCACCAGGATGCCGACGCCGAGCACACCGGCAACCTCGAGGCCATCCTGAACTCGGGGGCGATCGACCAGGCGGCCGCCGATGAGATCGTCCGCTGCGCCGAAGTGGTGGCGCGGCTCTACGCCCTCCAGCTCGAGGAACTGGACCGCTGACGTGCCGGAGTTCGTGCGATCTGATCCGAGCATGTGGGAGGCGGTGTACGCCGACCCTTCGATCCCGCTCGACCGTGCGCTCGTCCGGCAGATCATCGACGACCAGCGGCGGCCGTCGCGGCGATGGCTGTACCCTGTGGCGCGCCTCTTCTCGCGCCTCGTCGTCGCACTGATCTCGATCGTCAAGCGCGTGCTGCCGTTCCGGTGGATGCCGCTCTCGACGATGGATTTCCTCTGCGTGTGGTTCCTGCGGCACTTCGTCTCGCCCGACGCCGTCGACCTACTCATCCGCCACTTCGTCGTCGAGACGAATCTCGTGAACTTCATCATCCGCAACACCCCGATCGACATGGAGCCGGTGACACTGCGCCCCGAGACGCTCGCGGGTCTCGGGGACAACGCGGTGGTCGAGCACGACGTCAACGTCTACGACCTGCTGATCGCGCTCGATCCGGTACCGCTGACGCGACCGGACCGTCTCGACTTCACCCAGCTCGACATCCCTCCCCTCGACGCCGAGCGGTATCGCCGACGTGTGCTGCGGCTCGACATCCAGACGGCGCTGTGCTTCATGAACATTCCGTTCTCGATGGCTCTCACCGTCGAGGAGTACCGCCGGGCGGTGCACTCGATCCGCTTCGACGACTCGTTCCTCGAGATCCTCGCCCTCGTGTGCGACGACGACACCTTCCGGCACTGGAAGGTCGGCGGGCTCAGCCTCTGGATGGACTCGAACGTCGATGTGCCGCAGATGGTCTACCGGCACGCGCTGGTGTGCGAGTACGCGCACGCCCGCCTGGTGAAGCTCGCCGGCGGCGCCTATCCCCGCCAGACCCCGGCGGACTTCGACTGAGGCGCGGAGGGGAGCGGTCCGGGCTCAGCGGTCGAGCGCACGCAGCGCGAGGTCCACGTCGTCCTCGTCGTTGAAGACGTGGAAGGCGACGCGTGCGCGTCCGGCGCGACCGGACGCGACCACGCCCGCCGCGGTGAGCGCCGCAAGGTCGGTGCCGTCGGCATCCGCCCACGTCACGATCGCACTCCCGCGCTCCGGGACATCGAGGCCCATCCCTCGGCGGAAGCGTCGCGCCAGGCCCGTCGTGTGCTCGTGCGCCGCTCGCGCGTCGAGTGAGGCGAACAGCGCGAGCGCGTGCTCCGCTCCGACGAACGCCTGCCAGGCGGGTGACACGTCGTAGCGCGTCGCGTCGGCTGCGAGCTCCACTGCGCCGTAGCACGAGGTCCACGGGTCCGGTCCGGCATACCAGCCGGCGAAGAGGGCCGGCATGTCGCGCTGCAGCGCCGGTGAGACGGTGAGGAACGAGACGCCTCGTGGTGCGCACAGCCACTTGTACGCGTGGCAGATCAGGGCGTCGAAGCGCGATGCGTCGACCGGCAGCCACCCGACGGCCTGGGTGGCATCGCACAGCGTTCGCGCGCCGTGTGCGGCGGCTGCGGCGAGGATCGCATCCACGTCGGCGACCTCGCCCGTCGCGGACTGGACGAGGGAGAAGACCACGAGCGACGTGTCGGGAGCGACCGCCCCGGCAAGATCGTCGAGCGCCGCGGTCCGCACCCGCAGGCCGCGGCCGGAGTGGACGAACGGGAGCACGATCGACGAGAAGTCGCCGTCGGCGATGAGCACCTCGGCTCCGTGGGGGAGTGACGCAGCCACGAGCGCGGCCGCGACGGAGGCCTGCGAGCCGATCGCCACGCGATCGGCGCCGATCCCGACGAGGGTCGCGAAGTGCGACCGGCTGCGCTCCACGGCGGCGGAGTAGGCCATCGGGTCCGGGCGCCCGGCGGCCGCGGCATCCAGATCTGCAATGATCGCCGCGCGACTCGCGCGAGTCGGAAGACCGACGGTGCATGCGGCGAGATAGCCGCGGCCTCCGGCGAACTGCGCCCGTGCAGCGGTGAGCGTCGGGTGCGAGGATGCGGCGAGAGTGGGCATGACTCCAGGGTGATCCTCCGCGACGTATTCGTCTACGGGAGGTGATGGATGCGAATCATGATGTCAGGTTATGCTTCGCGCATGACCGTGTTCGATGACGTCGACATCGACCCTCACGCTCTGCGCGTCGTGAAGGCGATCGCCGACGAGGGTTCGATCACGGGAGCGGCTGCCGCGCTCGGCTACAGCCAGCCCGCCATCAGCCAGCAGCTCAAGCGCCTCGAACTGAGGCTCGGGGTTCCACTCGTCGAGCGCGTGGGCCGCAGCGTGCGCCTGACCGAGGCCGGTCGGATCCTGGCGCGTCACGCGCCGGCGGTGACGACGGCGCTGGATGCCGCGGCCGGCGAACTCGCCGAACTGCGGGGTTTGCGCGCGGGGCGGGTGCGACTGGTGGGCTTCCCGTCCGCGTCGCCCACCGTCGTGCCGCGCCTGCTCGCCGAGCTCGAGGAGCGCCACACCGGCGTCACCGTCACGTACCTCGAGGCGGAGCCGCCGGAGGCGGTCGAGGCGGTACGTGAGGACCGCGCCGACATCGCGCTGACCTTCAGCTACCCGGGCGACCGCGACGATCCTCACGGACCGAGCGCTCGTGGCCTCTCGGTGCGCACCGTGGGCACCGACGACCTCCTGGCGGTGCTGCCGGCGGGCCACCGCGCGGCCACGAGCGCGGTGGTCGACGTCGCCGGTCTCGCGGGGGAGAACTGGATCGCCGGGTGCCCTCGGTGCCGTGGACACCTCCTCGAGCTCTGCGCCCGCGCCGGATTCGAACCGCACATCGCGTTCGAGACCGACAACTTCGTCGCGGTCGAGGGCCTCGTGGCGCAGGGGATCGGCGTCGCGACACTGCCGCGCATGGCCGTGGCATCCTTCCCCCAGTTCCCGGGAGTGGTGACGCTGCCGCTTCCGCCGACGGAGTCCCGGACGATCCACGTCGTCACGGCGCACGGTGCCGAGCGCGTGCCCGCCATTCGGATGACGCTCGCATCGATCACCCGCCTGCTCGACCACTCCGGCGAGGCGGCCGCGTCGCGGGGGGCGGCCGGTGGCGCCGACATCGGCTGACTAAACTCGGAGGCGATGTCTTCCTCACCCGATCCCCGCACCACCACCGCGACCGGGGCCGACGTGCGCGTGCGCTTCTGCCCGTCGCCGACCGGCCTTCCGCACGTCGGTCTCATCCGCACCGTCCTGTTCAACTGGGCGTACGCGCGGCACAACGGCGGCAAGCTGGTCTTCCGCATCGAAGACACCGACGCCGCGCGCGACAGCGAGGAGAGCTACCAGCAGCTCCTGGACGCGCTGCGGTGGCTCGAGATCGACTGGGACGAGGGCGTCGAGGTCGGGGGACCCCACGCGCCGTACCGCCAGTCGCAGCGCCACGACATCTACCGCGAGGTGCTCGAAAAGCTCGTCGACGCCGGAGCTGTCTACGAGAGCTACTCCACCGCGGAGGAGATCGACGCGCGCAACGAGGCCAACGGCCGCGCGAAGCAGCTCGGGTACGACAATCACGACCGCGACCTGACCGATGAGCAGAAGGCTGCCTTCCGCGCGGAGGGTCGCGAGCCGGCCTGGCGCCTGCGCGTGCCCGACGAAGACCTCACCTACGTCGACCTCATCCGCGGCGAGGTCACCTTCCCGGCCGGATCTTTCCCCGACTTCGTGCTCGTTCGCGCGGGCGGCGTGCCGCTCTACCCATTCGTGAACCCGGTCGACGACGCGCTCATGGGCATCACGCACGTCATCCGCGGCGAAGACCTCATGCCGTCGACCGCGCGTCAGCTCGCGCTTTACCGCGCGCTCGTCGACGCGGGCGTGACCACGTTCATCCCGCGCTTCGCCCACATGCCGCTCGTGCTCGGCGAGGTCGGCAACAAGAAGCTCTCCAAGCGCGACCCGAAGGCGGATCTCTTCCTCCAGCGCGAGAAGGGCTTCATCCACGAGGGCCTGCTCAACTACCTCTCGCTTCTCGGCTGGTCGATCGCGCCGGATCGCGATGTGTTCTCGCTAGGGGAGCTCGTCGAGGCGTTCGACATCGTCGACGTGAATCCCAATCCCGCCCGCTTCGACCAGAAGAAGGCGGAGTCCATCAACGGAGATCACATCCGGATGCTGGAGCCCGCCGACTTCGCCGGCCGGCTGGTCCCGTACCTCGCGACCGCGGGGCTGGTCAGCGAACCGCCGACGGCGCAGCAGCAGTCCGTCATCGAGTCCGCGGCACCGCTCGTGCAGGAGCGCATGCAGCTCCTGGGGGAGGCGCCCGGACTGCTCGGGTTCCTGCTGCGCGACCACGTCGCGTATGACGAAGACGCGCTGTCGAGCCTGCCGGCGAACGCGGGCGAGGTGCTCGTCGCATCGGTCGACGCGCTCGAGGTCCTCCCCGAGGGCGGGTTCACGGCCGCGGCGATCCAGGAGGCGCTGTCGAGCGCCCTCATCGACGGGCTCGGGCTCAAGCCCCGCGTCGCCTACGGTCCGCTGCGCGTCGCCCTCAGCGGGCGCCGCGTGTCGCCGCCGCTGTTCGAGTCGATGGAGCTGCTCGGCAAGTCCGAGACGATCCGCCGGTTGGGCGCCCTCGTCGAGCATCAGGGCTGAGTCACGCCGCTCGGTTTGGCTCACGTGCCGCGGTCGTCTAGACTTGATCCTCGGCACGACTTCGGTCGAAACGCCTTGGGGTATGGTGTAATTGGCAACACGGCTGATTCTGGTTCAGTTGTTCTTGGTTCGAGTCCAGGTACCCCAGCCAAACGAGATAACCCCCGCTGAGCGGGGGTTTTTCGTTTCCCATGACACATCGTCCGCTCGCGCAACGGGCGTTGAGAAGGCGCGGGGGAGGGATGCCTCCGCCCGCGCCTTCTCGGTTACGCGGTGGCGGGCGCCCCCACCACGCGGCTGCGGTGATTCACGCGGTGGCCGACCCAGAAACCGATGGCCACGAGGCCCGCGAGCGCCGCGAGAAGCAGCCACGGCAGCACCATCGGCGTGGCGCCGGCGGCTCCGGCTGCCAGCTCGTCGGAGCCTCCTGCGATCTTGGTGCTCCCGTCGCTGAGCGTCGCCGCGCCGGCGGCGAGCTCCACCGTCCCGTCGGCGAGTGTGCCACTGCCGTCGGCCAGCGTCGAGGTTCCTGCGGAGAGCTCGCCCAGACCGCTGGACAGGTCCGCTGCGCCGTCGGACAGGTCCGACGTGCCGTCCGCCAGCGTCGCGGCGCCTGCGGAGAGCGTGCCGGCACCCGAGGCGAGCCTCTCCGCGCCCGCCTCGAGGCGGATCGAGCCGTCGGCGAGCTCGTGCGTGCCCGACGCGATGCGCGTGTTGCCGGCGGACAGCTCGGCGGCGCCGGCGGCGGCACGTTCGCCACCCCTGACCAGCTCGGCGGACTTCGTCTCGAGCGTCGCGAGACCACCTGAGAGCTCGGCCGCGCCCGCGCTCAGCTGACCCAGTCCTGCGGCGAGCTCGGCGGACTTCCCGGAGATCACGGTGACACCGCCGGCGAGGGTGTCTGTCGCCGCAGAGATCTGCGCCGTGCCCGCGGCGACGGTCGCGGTGCCGCCCGCCACCTGCGTGGTGGCTGCCGCCAGTTGCCCCGCGCCTGTCGAGAGCCCTGTGGCGCCGGCGGACAGTTGGCCGAGGCTGCCCTGCAGCGAGGTCGCACCCGCGCTGACCGTGTCGGCTCCCGCTTTCACGTCCTCCGCCCCGCCCGCGACGGACGCCGCGGCAGCCGCGAGCTGATCGAGCTGCGCGATCAGCGTCTCGTCTGCACCGGCGGCCTTCAGCTGCGCCACGAGGGTGGCGAGCCCGTCGCGGACCTGACCGGCGCCTGCGGCGGTCTGGCCGGCTCCGGCGGCGAGGCTCTCCGCTCCCGCCGCGAGCGAGGTCGAGCCGTCGTGCGCCTGACCGGTCCCTCCGGCGATCTGCGCCGCGCCCCCGGCCAGCGTGGCAGCGGCGGCTTCGACCTGCTTCGCGCCGCCCGCGACCTGCGCGGAGCCGTTCTTGGCGGCGGTGAGCGCGGCCGCGAGCGATGCTGTGCCCTGGTCGACCTGCACGAGGGCGGCGGTGAGTTGAGCACCGCCGGTCGACGCCGAGCCGAGTCCGTTCGACACCTTGCCGGCGCCGCTCTCCAGCTTGCTGATACCTGCCGCAGCGAGATCGATGCCCTCGGACAGCCTCGCGTTGCCGGAGGCGAGATCCCTCGCTCCGACGGCCGCCTCGGACGCGCCGGCGTCGAGGCGCGCGACGCCGTTGCGGTTCTTCACCGTTCCCTCCACGAGCGCGACGGCGCCGGAGGAGAGCTCCAGCGCGCCGTCCGATAGTCGTGCCGCGCCCGCATCCGCTGAGGTCGCACCGGCCGCCAGCTTCTCTGCACCCGCCGCCGCCGTCGCGGCGCCGTCGTCGACCTGCCCCGCGCCGGCGCTCAGCTCGGCGGCGCCGTCGGACAGCGTGACCGCTCCCGCGGCGAGTTCCGTCGATCCCGACTCGGCCCGCGACGTGCCATCGGCGAGCTGCTGTGCACCGGCGGCGATCTTCGAGGTCGTGGCGAAGTAGAGGAAGATCATCGCGGCAAGCAGCACGCTGAGCACGATGACGGCTATGCGCATACCGAGGCCGTGCGCGTGGACTGTCGTTCTCGTCACTGAGGGACTCCTGGTGGTGGTCGCGCCTGTGAGCAGGCGTGTGGACGACGGCCGGCATGCTGTCGCCGGCCGTCGGTGGATCTCCGGATGGTCGATCGTCCGCCGCACCGCCTTTGGTGCGTCGGTGTGCTCACCGTGGTGAAGCGGAGTGAACGTAACAGCCGGGAGAGCGGTTTCGGGCCAGCATTCCGGCTGGAACCAAGTACCACGATCACTGAGACTGAATTTCTTGTAGAGGATCGACAAAGGCGTTCCGAGCCGAATGCCGCGGCCAGGGGGACGATGTCCCCGTGACCGTGCCAACGGCTGTGGTCTTCACGAACACGGGACTTTCGTCCCGTGGTGAGCACCGGGCTCGCGGGACTCACGCCCTGCCCGCGGGACGATGGCCACAGGGCGAGCGTGGGAAGGGCTTTGGTCCCGCCTGGACGCCATACCGATGCGTACCGTGTTCGTCACGTCGAAGGGCGGCCGTCGCGTCACGCGGCGGCTCTCGAGCGAGACCTCAGCGTGAAGGGTGCACTGTGATGAGGGCGAATCCAGGGGACTTCTTGATCATCGCGTCGAGTCACCTCGAGCAGCCGCCCAGAGTCGGATTCATCGAGGAGGTCCATGGCGAGGACGGCTCACCTCCCTACACCGTCAAGTGGGAGGAGGACGGCCGGACCACCCTGGTGTTCCCCGGAGTCGACGCGCACATCGAGCACCCCGGACGCTAGGTCGATCTCGCCATCTCGCCGCCGACGGACGGCCACGAGATCAGCGTGCGCCACGTCGCGGGGTCCGGTTCCTCGGCCGGATCGCTCAGGTAGCTCTCCCACATGACCTCACCCGCCGTCCGGCCGGTCGCGGCGAAGAACTGCTCGACGAGGGCGTACGTCTGAGTCAGCGTGTCGTAGGGTCCGACGTGAACGGCCTCCACGACCTGACCGCCCGGCAGCACTCCCGGCGCCACCTCACCATCGGGCGTCACAGGCGTGAGGACGGGGAATCCGGCCTCGACGTCGACGGTCGCCCCCGGCATCCCGTAGTACTTGCCGAACGGTGGTCCGGAGGGCTGAACTCCCTGTGCCGCGAGGACGCGCATCGTCTCTGAGAACGCGTGGGAGAAGAACTCCGTCAGTCCCTCCATCGACACCGTCCCGCGCACGCCCGCCGTGGGCGTGTCTCCGCGGTTCGTGACTTGGATGTCGGTGGACATCTCCTACTCCTCACCATGTCATCCCGGCATCCGCCGGCCAGGCACGTTCGTGCGCGAATGTCGTGTCGTGCCATCAGCCTGCGTAGGACAGCCCCTCGCAGACGGGTCGTTGGTCCCGTGATCGCGTCGGAGATCTCGACCACCGGGGGATACCCGATCGCGCTCGTCGTGAAGCTCCTGCTGATCAACCCGGTGAAATGTCGCTCGGGGACGGCAGACGCGAGCCGCGGCCAGGCGGATAATGTCCCCATGGACGCGTCATCGCTGACTGCGGCCCGATCGAGGGAGCTCGCCGACCTGCGCCGTCGCGCGTACGGCCCGAATGCCGACATCGACTCGGACCCGGCCGCGCAGCGCCGGCTTCACGAGCTCGAGGAGCTGGCCCGCCCCTCGGCGTCCGAGCCGCCGTCACGCCCCGATCGCCTCCGTGAGGGCCATCGGCGGGGTTCGGACCCCGACGACGCTGCCGCCGGCGAAAGCAGCGGGGCGCAGGCATCCGTCGCCCTCGAATCGGATCCCGGTGCTGTCGACGGGGGAGCAGCCGATACGCCCGAGGCGGCGGCGCCGGCAACCGCACGGAGATGGTGGCAGCGCGTCCCGCTGTGGGCGGTGACCGCCGTTGCGGGGATCGCCGTCGGGCTCGCCGCGGGCCTGACGTGGCCCACCGACTCCGAGCCGCCACCGGACCTGACGCTGGACGTCGCGCCGGGCGGCGGCGAGCGGGGCGCGGGATTCACCGAGAACCTCAACTACTGGGGTGTCGACCCCGGCAGCGTCGTGCCGCACGAGCAGTTCGACGTGATCCAGGTGTGGACCGCCCGTGCGGTCGACGAGTCACGCTGCGTGCTGCTGTCGCATGACGGCGGGTTCCTCAGTGCCACCTGCAGCGGCGGCGGTCTCGATCCTGTGCTCGACTTCACGGTGTACGACGGCATGTCGCTCGAGTTCGACGAACCACTCCCGATCGGCACGGTGATCCGTTTCGTGGGACGAAGCGGCCACGTGGACGTTTGGGTGAGCGCGCCGGGAGGCCCTCAGGCGGGGGATGCCTCGGTCGATATCTCGTCGGCCGCGTCGGCGCCCAGCCGCGCGTAGTCCGGGTTGTCGTCGCTGTGGGCGAGCAGCACCACGGCGATCGACGCCGCCCAGGCGTGCGCGCGGATCCAGGTGGAGCGGTCGTACCGGTCGCCGGCCGCCTCGATGAACGCGGATCTCCCGGCGGCGTCGAAGGCGAGCCAGGCGACCGCCAGATCATAGGCCGGATCGCCGGCGGTCACGTCCCCGAAGTCGATGATCGCCACAAGACGCGCGCCATCGGCCACCAGGTTGCCCGGGTGGAGGTCGCCGTGCACCCAGACCGCTGGGGCATCCCACGGTCGCTCGGCGACGCCCCGCAGCCAGACGTCCATGAGCGCTGACGCTGCGGCGGCGTCGAGCCGTCCTGACGCAGAGAGCCCGTGCACGCGCTCCTCGAAGGCGGCGGCACGGGTTGCGAGGGGTCGGCCGCGCACGGGGTTGATCGGGTGATCCGCCGGCGCGGCCACATGCAGGGCGGCGAGGGCGCCGGCGAGCCGGGCGGCCCACCCGGTCCGCTCCCGGCGCGGCACATCGATTCCGCGTGCACCCTCGAACCACGGCGTGACCGACCATGACCACGGGAACCCGTCGCCGGGAACGCCGAGCACGACGGGAGTCGGCACGCGCACTCCGGTCGCCTCGATGGCCGGCGCGAGGAGCGGGAGGCTGCGCTGCTCGTGCACGATGAGTGGGGCGGCGAGGGCCCGGCGGGGGAGGCGCACGGCGAGCTCGTCGCCGAGGCGCCAGATCTCACAGTCCCACCCGCTGGCGACCCGACGCAGGGGGAGCACGGCCATCTCGGGCGGTGCCTGCCCGACCAGAAGACGGCGCACGTGCGGCTCGTCGATCACCACATCTGGGAGGGGTTTACGGGCCACCGTTCGACGATACCGGGACGATTCGACTCTTGTTTTGTGTTGGTATGTGTTGTAATGTGTGGGAATTCCGAGGAAGGATCGCAGATGTACGCAACGGAGCGTCAGGAGCAGATCGAACGACTGCTGCAGACCGACGGTCGTGTGAGCGTCGTCGAGCTGGCCGGTCTGTTCGACGTCACGACCGAGACGGTGCGCCGCGACCTCGACCAGCTCGAGGCGGCCGGTGCACTGCGCCGGGTGCACGGCGGCGCCGTCAGCAGCGATCGCGGCAGCACCGCCGAATCGCCCCTCTCAGAGCGTCAGCAGCGTCACGGCGTCGCGAAGGCCGCGATCGGCCGGCGGGCCGCCGCAGTGCTGGGCGAGCGGTTCCTCGGGTCTGTGTACTTCGATGCCGGAACGACCACGGCGGCCGTGGCGTCCCAGCTCGTGCCGCGCCTCTCCTCGGATCAGATCGAGGTCGTCACCCACGCCCTGAGCCTCGCCGACATCCTGAGCGCGGCGCCCGGCGCGGGACTGACCCTCGTGGGCGGGCGCGTCCGCGGTGTGACGGGCGCGGCCGTCGGCGCCGACACCGTCCGCGCGATCGAGGGCATGCGTCCCGACGTCGCCTTCGTCGGAGTCAACGGGGTGTCGGCGAGCTTCGGGCTCAGCACACCCGATCCCGAGGAAGCAGCGGTCAAACGGGCAATCGTCCGCTCGGCTCGTCGTGTGATCGTGGTCGCCGATGCCGAGAAGCTCGGGCCCGAGCTTCTCGTCGGCTTCGCATCTCTGTCCGACATCGACGTCCTCGTGACCGACGCCCAGCCCGACGCCGAGCTGGCCGCCGCCCTCGCCGACGCCGACGTGGAGGTGTGGCACGCGTGATCGTCACCCTCACCGTGAACCCGTCGCTCGACCGCACGATCGAGCTCGACCAGCCCCTTCGCCCCGGGGGAGTCCAGGGCGCGGTCTCCGCTCGAGAGGATGCCGGCGGAAAGGGCATCAACGTCGCCCGGGCGGTCTCCTCAGCCGGGGTCGACGTGGTCGCGGTCCTGCCGCTCGCCGCGGACGACCCGTTCGGCGCCGTGCTGCGCCGGTCATCGATCGTCGCGCGCACCGTCGCGGTCGACGGTCACGTTCGCGCGAACGTCACCATCACCGACCCCTCCGGCGAGACGACGAAGCTCAACCTCCCGGGAGTCGCGTTGAGCGAAGCGGATGCCGCGGCCGTCGTCGCGGCTGTGGTGACGGCCTCGGAGGGCGCCCGCTGGCTCGTGCTGGCCGGCTCGCTCCCGCCGGGAGTCCGCGACGACTTCTACGTCGACGTCATCGCGGCGGTGCGCCGAGCATACGGCCCGAACGCGCCGCAGATCGCGGTCGACACCTCCGGGCCGGCGCTGGCGACCGTCGTCGAGCGCGGGCGCCCCGACCTCATCAAGCCCAACGACGACGAGCTCGCCGAGCTCGTCGGCCGGCCTGCCCTGCCCCCGGGCGACCCCGCGAGCATCGCGGGCGAGCTCGCCCGCACGCTCGTCCCGTCGCGCGTCGCCGCCGCGCTCGTCACACTGGGGTCCGCAGGGGCCGTGCTCGTGACGCCCGAGGGCGCGTGGTCGGCCGCTCCGCCCGCCATCCGCGTGGCCAGCACCGTCGGTGCCGGCGACAGCTCGCTCGCCGGCTACGTCCTCGCGGACTCGCTCGGCGCCCCGGCGGAGGAGCGTCTGCGTCACGCCGTGCGCTACGGCGCGGCGGCCGCTTCCCTCCCCGGCACCCAAGCCCCGTCGCCTGCCGATCTGCCGGACGGCGACGTGGTCGTCACCCACCTCTCGCCTGCCTGAATCCCGTCCTCACCGACCTTTGGAGGTCACCGTGTCAGACACCATCACTCCGGACCTCGTCAGTCTCGACGTCGGCCTCGGCGCCGACAAGGAAGCTGTCATCCGCTCACTCGCCGCCCGTGTCGTCGCGCAGGGTCGCGCCACCGACGCCGAGGCGCTCTTCGCCGATGCGTGGGCGCGCGAGCAGAAGGATGAGACCGGCCTGCCGGGCGGCATCGCGATCCCTCACGCCAAGAGCGCGGCGGTCACAGAGCCGTCGCTCGCCTTCGCGCGGCTCGCACCGGGCGTCGACTTCGGCGCGCCCGACGGCCCGGCCGACCTCGTCTTCCTGATCGCCGCGCCGGAAGGGGCGGCCGAGGCGCATCTCGCCGTGCTGTCGAAGCTCGCGCGCAGCCTCATGCAGGAGGACTTCACCGCCGGTCTGCGCTCGGCCGCCAGCGACGACGAGGTGGTCGCCATCGTGCGCGCCGCGATCGGAGAGGGAGATGTCTCGCCTGCGCCCGCCCCACCCGCGGCTGCGGCCCCTGCGGCTGCGCCGGCCGTCGTCGCACCCGCTGCGGCCGCGCCCGACGACCTGACCGTCGACGGGCGCCCCGCGCGCATCGTCGCAGTGACCTCGTGCGCGACCGGCATCGCCCACACCTTCATGGCGGCAGATGCGCTGACGGCGGCGGGAAGCGCGGCGGGCATCGACCTCGCTGTCGAGCCGCAGGGCTCCAGCGGCTATCAGGCGCTGCCCCGAGAGGTGATCGACGGCGCCGACGCCGTGATCTTCGCCACCGACGTCGACGTGCGCGAGCTCCAGCGATTCGCGGGCAAGCCCGTCGTGCGCTCCGGCGTGAAGCGCGGCATCGAGCAGCCGCGCGAGTTGATCGCGGAGGCGGTCGCCGCTGCGAACGACCCGGGCGCGACGCGGGTGTCCGGCACCGCGAGCGAGGCGAACACGACCGCGTCGGCGGACTCGGTGTCATGGGGAGCGCGCATCCAGAGGATCCTCCTCACGGGTGTCAGCTACATGATCCCGTTCGTCGCCGGCGGTGGCCTGCTCATCGCACTCGGGTTCCTGTTCTTCGGCAGCGACTACAGCGCGCCGGGCAACGCCAACACCGTGGTGGTCGAGAATTCCCTGTGGGACCTGCCGGAAGGCGGACTGGGCATCTACCTGGGCTCCGTGGCCTTCGCCATCGGCGCGGCATCGATGGGCTTCCTGGTCTCGGCCCTCGCGGGATACATCGCGTTCGCGATCGCCGACCGGCCGGGCATCGCGCCCGGCTTCGTCGCGGGCGCCGTAGCGGTCCTCATGAACGCCGGCTTCATCGGCGGCATCGTCGGCGGACTCCTCGCCGGTGTGACGGCCTGGTGGATCGGCACGTGGCGGGTGCCCCGGTGGCTGCGTGGTCTCATGCCCGTCGCGATCATCCCCCTGCTGGCGTCGATCGTGGCCTCGGGATTGATGGTGCTGTTCCTCGGGCGGCCGATCGCGACGCTCATGGAGTGGCTGACCGTCTGGCTCAACGAGCTCGCGGGAACAGCGGGAATCGTCGTCGTCGGCGTGATCCTCGGACTGATGATGTGCTTCGACCTCGGTGGACCCGTCAACAAGGTGGCCTACGCGTTCGCCGTCGCCGGTCTCGCCGCAGGCTCGCCCGAGAACCCCACGCCCTACCTGATCATGGCCGCGGTCATGGCGGCCGGCATGGTGCCGCCGCTCGCCATGGCGCTGGCCTCCACGGTGCTCGCACGCGACCTGTTCCCGCCGGTCGAGCGCGAGAACGGCAAAGCCGCCTGGCTCCTCGGCGCCGCCTTCATCAGCGAGGGGGCCATCCCGTTCGCGGCCGCCGACCCGCTGCGCGTCATTCCGGCCTCGCTCGTCGGCGGTGCGGTGACGGGCGGGCTCAGCATGGCCCTGGCCGTCCAGTCGCTGGCACCGCACGGCGGAGCGTTCGTGTTCTTCGCGATCAGCCCGTTCTGGGGCTTCCTGGTCGCCATCGCGGCAGGTACGGTCGTGACCGCGCTTGTGGTGATCGCCCTCAAGAAGTGGGTCGGCCGCAAGGAGCTCGAGCAGGCAGAGGCTCCATTCGAGGCCGTCCCCGCGTGACCGACCGAACGACCATCCACCGAAGGAGACAGGAAATGGCAGAACGTCAGGCCACCATCGCGAGCAGCTCAGGACTGCACGCCCGCCCCGCGAAGCTCTTCGTGCAGGCCGTGCAGGAGAAGGGCGTCCCCGTGACGATCGCGGTGGAGGGCGGCCCCGACCTCAACGCGGGCAGCATCCTCTCCCTCATGGGGCTCGGCGCGTCGCATGGTACCGTCGTGACACTCAAGGCCGAAGGGGACGGAGCGGAGCAGGCTCTCGACGAACTGGTCGAACTGCTCGAGACCGACCTCGACGCCGAGTAGCGCAACGGGTCGCCGAGCGACCCGAGCGGGTCGAGACGACGGATGCCGCGGAAAGTGAAGCCGCGCGGCATCCGTCGTCTGCGTCCGGTGACCGTCCTACAGGTCGGTGGAGTCGCCCGGCTCGAGGAGGAGGAACTCTCCGCCGTGCTGCTCGACCGCCCACCGCAGCCGTGAGCGATGCATGTCGCGGCCGAGCACGGAGAGCGTCATGTCGTGGGTGCCGAACGCCTGCCGCGGCGCAACCGCCAGCACGAAGTCCATCGCCTCGCCGATCTTGAGCCACGGGGCGCCGAGCGGGGCGGCCAGCAGGCGCACCTCCCGGCCCGATGGGACCGCATAGGAGTCGCCCGGGTAGTAGAACTCGTCGTTGACCATCACGCCCACGTTGTCGATCACCGGGATGGACTCGTGGATCACCGCGTGCCGGCCGCCGAAGAACTCCAGGCGGAAGGGGCCGAGTTCCAGGGTGTCGCCGGGGTGGACCGCGGTGACGTCGTAGCCCGCGGCAGCCTGGACGACGCCCTCGGGGCCGTAGATCGGGGTGCCCGGGTACGCCTTGAGCAGCCGGTCGAGGTGGTCGGGGGTCCAGTGGTCGACGTGTTCGTGGGTGAGCACGATCCCCACGAGATCCTCGAGGTCGGTGAGCGGCGTCGTGAACGATCCGGGGTCGATCACCAGGGTCCGGCCGGCTTCGGTGAGGGTCAGGGTGGCGTGCTCGAACTTGGTCACTCGCATGCTCCGAGTCAACTCCGCAGGTCCCTCACGAGCAAGCGCGGCGCCGGTCCGCGCCTCGATTTCGATACACGCAAGCGCACTCGATCCGGCGGATTTGGAGAGGGCATGAGCGCCATGGCATAATCGAACGGTTGCGAAAACGGCCCCATCGTATAGCGGCCTAGTACGCCGCCCTCTCACGGCGGTAACGCGGGTTCGAATCCCGCTGGGGTCACCAACACACAGGAAGCCCGGTCCATCGGACCGGGCTTCCTGCTTTGCTACCGGTCGCCGGCCGAGACCGTCGCGCGCGCCCCCACGGGCACGGCGGCGATGACGATCCCGGCGGCCACACCACCGAGGCCGCCGACCGCCATGTCGCCGATCGTGTCGGCGTACGCGACGAAGATGTCGTCGCTGATGAAGGCGTGGCCGAACCATTCGACCATCTCCCAGAGCGCGCTGATCGCGAGCGCCAGCACCGGCACGACGAGCAGCGGGACACGTCGCGCCGAGCGGGTCTCGGGCTGCCACCGGACGACGCCCCACCGGCTCAGCAGCACGCAGAGCATCGCGGCCACCACGCCGGTCGCGAGGAAGTGCACCGCGAGATCCCACCACGCGATCGATGTGTAGAGACCGAGCACGTTGCTCCAGGCGGCGACGAGGATCGTGACCCCGTAGGTGATGTCGAACGCCGGTCGCACGCCGAGGAATCGGGGGAGCAGCGTGGCGGGCAGCGCGAACGCCAGGATCCCGGCATCCGTCGGCGTCCACCAGACCGCGCCGGCGAGCACACTGAGCACGGCGAGGATCCGCACGGCGTCGGCGCTGATCTCGGCGGAGCCGCGGGGCCGGCGCAGGAACGCCCGCCTCATGCCCGCTCCTCTGCCGTGATCCGCACGACCGTCTGCACGGGAAGGTGGTCCGATGGCCAGCCGCCGTCGATCCGCCCCGCGTTGATGGCGCTGCGGTCGACGGCCACGCCGGGCGACACGAAGATCCAGTCGATGCGGGCGCCCTTCAGCCTGGGCGTACGGTATCGCGCGTACGTCCCCCATTGCGGGGTCAGACGAGAGGATGCCGCGACCCAGGCGTCCCGGAGGGCCTCGCCGTCCGCCGTCAGCGTCCGCACGGGAGGAGAGAGGGCGCCGCTGTTGAGATCACCGGTCACGATCACGGGCGTCCCCGCGGCGGCGGCACGGTCGCGGATACGGGCCGCTGAACGCACTCTCGACCGGGGTGACAGCGGGTCGAGGTGCGTATTGAGCGCCGTGAAGGAGCGCGCCGTCGAGCGATCCATGAAGACGGCGGAGACGAGGATCCGCGGGATCGGGTTGCCCCACGTGCGCGAGCCGGCGACGTCGGGGCGATCGGACAACGCCTGCTGCGACCAGCGCACGAGCTCCAGACGCTCGGCGTCGTAGACGATCGGGCATCCTTCGCCGCGACCGGTGGCACTGCGGCCCTGGCCGACCAGCCGGAACGCCCGACCGAGCGCGTCCCGCACGAGCGACGCCTGGTCGGGGAGAGCCTCCTGCAGGCCGACGAGCGTCGGACGCTCGGTGCCCATGAGCGTGCGCACGCGCGACGCCCGGGCGCTCCACCGATCCGCCGGCGGGAACGAGGCGGAACCCATCCGGCGGCGCACGTTGAACGTCATCACATGGAGTCCGGGCGGGTCCACCGGCCCGATCAGGGGGTCATAGCGGCTCACGTGGTCTCCTCGTCGGGGAGGACCCACGCTAGTCCGACGGCGGAGCGGCTTCCGAGGAGGTTGACACGGGCCCGCGGTCTCGCCCGTTCGCCCGCCGGCCACGCACCGCTCGGACGATCACCCATACGATCAGACCGGCGAGCGCCACGACGGCGAGCCACGGGATCAGGAAGCCGAGCGCGATCACGATCCCGTTGAGGGTCGCGACGAGGCCATTCCATCCGGCGACCAGGCCGTCGGCGAAGCCCGCAGGATCCGCCTCGACCGGCTCGACGACAGGGGAGAGCGTCACGGTGAGCGACGACATGGCGACCTGGCCCTCGAGCATCTCGAGCTGCTGCTGGTACGACTCCAGCAGCGCCTGCCGCTCGGACAGCGCCGCCTCGGCGGCGATGAGGTCGGCGACGTTCGTCGCCTCGGCCATCAGGTCGATGAGGCGGTCGACGGATGCCTGAGCCGCATCGATGCGCGCGCGCAGGTCGACGGTCTGCTCGGTGACGTCCTGCCGGTTGATGGACGACGCCGTCACCTCGCCGACGTCGGACAGCTCCTCGATGACCGCGGGCAGTTCACCGGACGGGACGCGGATGCTGATCCACGCGCCGTCGGGGGTGTACGGGTAGGGCATCGTGTCGTACGCGATTCCGGTCTCGGGGTCCACCGGGTACGACACGCCGTTCGTGCCGATGCTCATCGACTCCACGTAGCCGTCGTGGGCGACGGCGGCGTTGCCGATGGCCCGCGCCGCGACGGTCACGTCGTCGACCGAGACCGTGGCGGAGGCGGTCGTGATGATCTCGCGGTCGGCGGTGGCGTCGTCGCCCATCACCGCGGCGCCGGGTTCGCTGGAGAGATCACTGCCGTCTGCGGCGCTCTCCTCGCTGGCGCCGCCCGCATCGCCGTCGGTCTGGACGGGGGCGTCGGGGGCGACTGCGTAATCGGCCGATCCGCCGCCCGCGCCCCCCACGAGGGGGACGACATTCGGGGCGATGATCGCGGCGACCGCCACGATCGCGGCTGCGGCACCTCCGGCCAGCCAGATCCGGCCGCGGCGGGCGCGGCGCGCCTGCGTCGACGACCGTGCGCGGGCGATGTCGGCGAACAGGGCGTCTTCGAGCTCGTCGATCCGCTCGTCGCTCAGTGCGGGAAGCGCCACCGGCGCCCCCGTGGGGTGCTGGGTGCTCATGTGCTCTCCTTCACAACGGTCCGGAGACGCGTCCGGATGCGGGAGAGACGATTGCGCACGACCCCGTGGGCGACGCCGAGTTGATCGGCGGCGGCCTGATAGGCGTACCCCTCAGCCGCGCACAGGCGGAAGATGTCGCGGTCGAGGGGACTGAGCCCGGCGACCTCCTGCAGGATGCGATCGGCGAGGTCCGCGCCGATCACCTGCTCCTCGACGTCGACCGTCGCGGGAAGGGTCTCGTCCGCGGCAGCCGCCGTGTGCTCTCGATCCCGCTTCTGCCGGCGGATGCGGTTGGCCGCCTGGAAGCGGCACACCGTCGCCAGCCACGGCAGGAGCGATTCGCCGGCCAGTTCGAGGCCGGGCAGCTTGCGCCACGCGACGAGGAACGTCTCCTGGGTGACGTCCTCGGCGTCGGCCGCGTTGCCCAGCAGTCCGTAGGCGAGCCAGTACACGGGTCGCACGTAGGCGCGGTAGAGCGAGCGGAAGGCGTGCTCGCTGCCTCCCGCCGCCTGCGCCACGAGCGCAGCGTCATCCCGCTCGGTGTCCTGTGGCATTCCCATCCTTCGCCCCGTCGGCGCCGCCGCCGGGGGAGGCGACGTCGCGGAGCACCATTGTCTCTCACGGTGTCAGTGTCGGCGGGAGGCCGATCGTCTCGCGCGCGGGCGGCGCGGCATCCCGAACCTGTATCCTGATCGGGCGAGAGGGAGTATCCCGACAGCGCGCGTTCGTCATCACGGGTTCCGATCATGCAGCCCCGGACGCGTGCCACGGCCGTCGATGTCGTGGGGAGAGACTCTCGGCCTTCCGCCGACCCCTCCGTATCTCCCTCGAAAGGCCTCAATGGACCTCGAACTCCCGCTGTGGTTCGAAATCGGATCCCTCGTGATCCTGTCGCTGATCCTCCTCGCCGACCTGCTGCTCATCCTCAAGCGGCCGCACATCCCTTCGACCCGCGAGTCGACGCTGTGGGTCGTGTTCTACGTGACCCTGGCGCTGATCTTCGCCGGGCTGATGTGGGTGTTCGCCGGCGCTGAGTACGCCGGGCAGTTCGTCGCCGGATGGCTAACGGAGTACAGCCTGTCGATCGACAACCTGTTCGTCTTCGTGCTCATCATGAGCCAGTTCGCCGTGCCGCGCCGCTATCAGCAGGAGGTGCTGATGGTGGGCATCATCATCGCGCTCGTGCTCCGCGGCCTGTTCATCCTCGCCGGCGCCGCGATCATCGAGCAGTTCAGCTGGGTGTTCTACCTCTTCGGCGCGTTCCTCGTGTGGACGGCGTGGCGCCAGGCGTTCCCCGGCGGCGACCACGATGACGACGTCAAGCAGGAGAACTTCATCGTGCGCCTGCTCCGGCGCGCGATCGACATCAGCGACCACTACGACGGCCCGAAGATCCGCACCGTCGTGGACGGCAAGAAGATGTTCACTCCGATGATCATCGTGTTCGCGGCGATCGGCGTCACCGACCTGCTGTTCGCGATCGACTCGATCCCCGCGATCTTCGGCATCACCCAGAGCGCCTTCATCGTCTTCACCGCGAACATCTTCGCCCTGATGGGCCTGCGGCAGCTCTACTTCCTGCTGGGCGATCTGCTCGATCGCCTGCGCTACCTCCACTACGGCATCGCCTTCATCCTCGCGTTCATCGGGGTGAAGCTCGTGTTCCACGCGATGCATGTCAACGAGCTGCCCTTCATCAACAACGGCGAGCACATCGAGTGGGCGCCCGAGATCTCGACCTGGATGTCGCTCGGCGTCATCGTCGTGGCGATGGCCGTGGCGACGATCGCGAGCCTCGTCGCGTCGTCGCGCGAGAAGAAGGCAGCGACTCCGGATGCTGCGGCCGCCGCCGTCGCAGGGGAGAAGGGCACTCCGCCCTCCGTCGAGCAGCCGCACACCGATCGGCACTGACGCGAGCTCCGTCCCCGCGCGCCGCGCTCGCGTCACACGACGTCGAGCGCGGCGCGCCGGCGCCCGGGCGAGTGGTAGCCTGGGCCCCGTGCGGATCGCTCGCCTTCTCCTTAGCGGCCGCGACGAGTCCTCGTTCTAGGCCTCCCTCGTCGCGGAGTTCGCCGCGGGCCCCCTTAGCGGACGCAGTCCCTTCCGAGGAGAACAGAGCATGACCATTTCCGATGCATCCGGCATTCCCGATCGCCCTCGCACCCTGGCCGAGAAGGTCTGGGACGACCACCTGGTCGTCAAGGGCGAGGACGGACAGCCCGACCTCATCTACATCGACCTGCACCTCGTTCACGAGGTCACCAGCCCGCAGGCGTTCGACGGCCTTCGCGCCGAGGGCCGGCCGGTGCGCCGTCTCGACCTGACGATCGCGACCGAGGACCACAACACGCCGACGCTCGACATCGACAAGCCGATCGCCGACCTGACCAGCCGCACGCAGATCGAGACGCTGCGCCGCAACGCCGAGGAATTCGGCGTGCGGCTGCACTCCCTCGGCGACAAGGAGCAGGGCATCGTCCACGTCGTCGGGCCTCAGCTCGGCCTGACGATGCCCGGCATCACGGTCGTGTGCGGCGACAGCCACACCAGCACGCACGGCGCCTTCGGGGCCATGGCCTTCGGCATCGGCACCAGCGAGGTCGAGCACGTCATGGCGACCCAGACACTGCCGCTGAAGCCCTTCAAGACGATGGCGATCACCGTCGAGGGCGAGCTGAAGCCGGGCGTCACCGCGAAGGACATCATCCTGGCGATCATCGCCGAGATCGGCGCGAACGGCGGTCAGGGCTACGTGCTCGAGTTCCGCGGCAGCGCGGTCCGCTCACTCTCGATGGAGGGGCGCATGACGATGTGCAACATGTCGATCGAGGCCGGCGCGCGCGCGGGCATGATCGCACCCGACGAGATCACCTTCGAATACGTCAAGGGGCGCCCCCACGCCCCGCAGGGCGAGGACTGGGAAGACGCCGTCGCGTACTGGCGCACTCTGCCCAGCGACGAGGGCGCCGTCTACGACGCCGAGGTCTACCTGGACGCGACCGAGCTCGAGCCGTTCGTCACCTGGGGAACCAACCCGGGGCAGGGCGTCTCGCTCTCCGGGGCTGTGCCGTCACCGTCTGACATCGCCGATTCGAACGAGCGCGCCGCCGCCGAACGGGCACTGGAGTACATGGACCTCGCGCCGGGCACACCGATGAAGGACGTCGCCGTCGACGCCGTCTTCATGGGGTCGTGCACCAACAGCCGCATCGAAGACCTCCGCGCGTTCGCCTCCGTGGTCCGCGGCCGCACCAAGGCCGAGGGCGTGCGGGTGATGGTGGTTCCGGGTTCGGCCCGCGTGCGGCTCGAGGCCGAGGCTGAGGGCCTCGACAAGGTGTTCACCGACTTCGGCGCCGAGTGGCGCTTCGCCGGCTGCTCGATGTGCCTCGGCATGAACCCCGACCAGCTGGCGCCGGGCGAGCGGTGCGCCTCGACGAGCAACCGCAACTTCGAAGGGCGTCAGGGCAAGGGCGGCCGCACGCACCTGGTGTCGCCGCTCGTCGCCGCCGCCACGGCGGTACGGGGCACGCTGTCGAGCCCGAGCGACCTTGATCCGGTTCCGGACGAGCCCGCGGTCGGATCGCCGGCGACGGCAGGAGCGGAGGCCTGACATGGAGAAGTTCACCACGCACACCGGTGTCGCCGCTCCGCTGCGCCGATCAGCGGTCGACACCGACCAGATCATCCCCGCCGTCTATCTCAAGCGCGTCACCAAGACGGGCTTCGAGGACGCCCTGTTCGCCAGTTGGCGCCAGGACCCCGAGTTCGTGCTCAACCAGCCCGCGTACGACGGCGCGAGCGTGCTCGTCGCCGGACCTGACTTCGGCACCGGCTCCAGCCGCGAGCACGCCGTGTGGGCGCTGCGCGACTACGGATTCCGGGTCGTGCTGAGTCCTCGGTTCGCCGACATCTTCCGCGGCAACGCCGGAAAGCAGGGCCTCGTCGCCGGCGTCATCGACGAGGCGGACCTCGAGCGCGTCTGGAACGCCATCGAAGCCCGGCCCGGCATCTCGATGACGGTCGATCTCGAGGCCCGTCGCGCGTCGATCGGCGATCTCCAGATTGCTTTCGACATCGACGATTACACTAGGTGGCGGCTTCTCGAAGGGCTCGACGACATCGGGCTCACGCTGCGCAACGAAGACAAGATCGCGCAGTTCGAGGCTCGCCGCGAGGCATGGCGGCCGCGGACGCTCCCCGTTCCGTAAGCCAGGGCACGCGCCCCACCCGGGCGCGTGGTCCGCTCCGCCCCCTCCAAGACACAAGTGAGGTCCACCGGATGAAGTCCGCTCTCAGCGTTACGCCCACCACCCCCGCAGGCGAGGAACCAGCCGGTGAGGTCCTTGCGATCCGCGGTGGGCGTCCGCTGACCGGACGCGTCGAGGTGAAGGGCGCGAAGAACCTCGTCACCAAGGCGATGGTGGCGGCGCTCCTGGGCGGCACGAACAGCGTGCTGCGCGACGTCCCCGACATCAGCGACGTCCAGGTCGTCCGCTCGCTGCTCGAGGTCCACGGCGTCCATGTCTGGGACGGCGAGGAGGAGGGCACCCTCCACTTCGACCCGAGCGGCGCCGTGTCGGCGCACTTCGAGGCGATCGACGCGCACGCCGGGGCATCCCGCATCCCGATCCTGTTCTGCGGCCCGCTCCTGCACCTGCTGGGCGAGGCGCTCATCCCCGACCTCGGCGGCTGCCGCATCGGCGACCGTCCGATCAACTTCCACATGGACGCGCTCCGCGCGTTCGGCGCGGTCGTCGACAAGAGCTACGAGGGCATCCGGATCACGGCACCGGACGGCCTCCACGGGGCGGACATCGAGCTGCCGTACCCGAGCGTCGGTGCGACCGAGCAGGTCCTGCTCACCGCGGTGAAGGCCAAGGGCACGACCGAGCTGCGGAACGCCGCCATCGAGCCCGAGATCATGGACCTGATCGCGGTCCTGCAGAAGATGGGCGCGATCATCTCGTACGAGCCCAACCGCGTGATCCTCATCGAGGGGGTCGACGAGCTGCGCGGCTACGACCACCGGGCGATCTTCGATCGCAACGAGGCGGCGTCGTGGGCGTGTGCGGCTCTCGCGACCGACGGCGACATCTTCGTCGGCGGCGCCAAGCAGCAGGAAATGCTGACCTTCCTCAACGTGTTCCGCAAGGCCGGCGGCTGGTTCGACGTGCACGAGGACGGGATCCAGTTCCGTCGTGGCGGGGCTCTCAAGCCCGTGGTCGTCGAGACCGACGTGCACCCCGGATTCATGACCGACTGGCAGCAGCCGCTCATCGTCGCCCTCACGCAGGCGGAAGGCGTCTCGACGGTCCACGAGACCGTGTACGAGAACCGGCTCGGCTTCACGCAGGCCCTCGTGCAGATGGGCGCCGACATCGTCGTCCACCCGCACGGCATCGACGCACCCCACCGCCGCGTGCCGCGCCGCGAGCTGGAGCAGGCCGCCGTGATCAGCGGACCGACCCCGCTGCACGGCGCCGACGTCGTCGTGCCCGACCTCCGCGGCGGCTACAGCTACGTCATCGCCGCCCTCGCGGCCGAGGGCGAGTCCGTCGTCCGCAACGTCGGGATCATCCGCCGGGGTTACGAGAAGTTCCTGACGAAGCTCGAAACCCTCGGCGCCGACTTCGACGTCATCGGATAGTCCCTTGTCGCCCTCGTCACCGATGCCGCCGGCATCCCGCGAGAAGACCCGTCCGAGCGTCTTCTGGCCGCTCGCCGCGATCGCCGCTCCGCTCATCGCGCTGATGTTCAAGCTCGAGATACAGGGAGCTGAGAAGCTCCCTCGCGAGGGCGCGTACGTGCTCGCGCCGAATCACTATTCGGAAGCGGATCCGCTGGCCGTGGCGCTGGCCGTCTGGAAGGCAGGCCGCGCGCCGCGCTTCATGGCGAAGGAGAGCCTCTTCCGGGTGCCCGTGCTCGGCGCGGTCCTCCGCGCGACGGGCATGGTCCCGGTCGCCCGGTCATCGTCCGCGGCATCCGCTCGGCAGACGCTCGAGACCTCCGAGACGCTCGTCCGTCTCGGGCGCGGCGTGATCGTGTATCCCGAAGGCACCCTGACCCGTGAGCCCGATCTCTGGCCGATGCGCGGGAAGACGGGCGCTGTGCGGCTGGCGCTGGCCGACGACATCCCGGTGATCCCGATGGCGCACTGGGGCGTGCAGCAGGTCATGCCGAGGTACGGCAAGCTGAAGCTGTGGCCGCTCCGACGGCGCGTGCGGGTGCTCTTCGGCGACCCGGTCGACCTGACCGCGTATCAGGGCGAGGGCCCGGCGAACCTCACGGGCGCGACCGACAAGGTGATGGCCGACATCGCCGATCTCCTCGCGCAGCTGCGCGGCGAGTCCGCCCCCGCGGAGCGCTGGAACCCCGCAGATCACGGTCAGAAGGAGACGGGTCGCCTTGAGCCGTAGACAGGATGCTGCGCGCCCGCGCGTCACCGTGATCGGAGCGGGGAGCTGGGGTACGACGTTCGGCAAGATCCTCGCCGACGGAGGGGCCCACGTCACGATGTGGGCGCGTCGCCCCGAGCTTGCCAGCGAGATCCAGGAAGCCAAGCGCAACAGCGAGTACCTGCCGGGTATCAATCTGCCGCGGACCATGACGGCGACGCACCATCTGTCGGAGGCCCTGGACGGCGCGGATCAGGTGTACCTCTCGATCCCGAGCCAGGCGGTGCGCCAGAACCTCAAGGCGGTGCGCCCCCTCGTGTCGCGCACCGAAGTGCCGATCGTCTCGCTCATGAAGGGCGTGGAGCGGCGCACCGGGCTGCGCATGAGCCAGGTCATCGAACAGGAGCTGCACTGCGACCCCGCGCGCATCGCGGTGGCGTCCGGGCCGAACCTCGCCCTGGAGATCGCACGCGAGCAGCCGACGGCCGCCGTCATCTCGTCGACGAGCCAGGAGACGGCCGACGCGGTCGCCCGCCGCGCCCGCAACGGCTACTTCCGCACGTTCGTGAACACCGACGTGATCGGCACCGAGTTCGGCGGTGTGCTGAAGAACCTCATCGCCGTCGCGATCGGCATCGTGGACGGCGTGGGCTACGGCGAGAACACCAAGGCGTCGATCATCACGCGCGGCCTCGTCGAGATGACCGACTTCGCGGTGGCCTTCGGCGCGCACCCCGAGACGCTTCAGGGTCTCGCCGGACTCGGCGACCTCATCGCGACATGCCAGTCGCCCCTCAGCCGCAACAACACCGCCGGGCGCCTGCTCGGACAGGGCTATCGCTTCGACGACGTCGTGAAGCAGATGAACCAGACGGCCGAGGGGCTCGCCTCCGTGGCGCCCATCCTCCAGCTCGCACGAGAGGTCGGCGTCGACATGCCGATCGTCGAGCAGGTCAAGATGGTCCTCGATGGCACGATGAACCCGCGCGACATCGCGCCGCATCTCACGACGGACGACGACACCCCCAAGGGCGAGAGGACTCAGAATGGACAGGCCGGCGGTGGCGGTGCTCTTTGGCGGTCGATCCAGCGAGCACTCGATCAGTTCCGCAACGGCGGGCGGAGTTCTGCGGGCGATCGATCGTGATCGCTACCGGGTGATCCCGGTCGGCATCACCCGCGACGGCGTGTTCGTCCTCGAGGACGACGATCCCGGCAAGTTCGCGCTGGACGCCGAGCGCCTCCCCGAGGTGGTCGACAACGGCACGCGCGTGCTGTGGCCCGAGGGCGGCGGCGATCGCACGCTGCGGGTGCGCCGCGGCGACGGGTCGATCGACGAGCTGGGCGAGGTGGATGCGGTGCTGCCGATCCTCCACGGCGTCCACGGCGAAGACGGAACCGTGCAGGGCTTCTTCGACACGCTCGGCATCCCGTATGCCGGAGGCGGCGTGCTCGACTCGGCGCTGTGCATGGACAAGCACTTCATGAAGATCGTCCTGGCTGCGGCCGGTGTGCCGGTGTCGCCGTCGATCACGGTCACGCGCCGCCAGTGGGATCTCGACCCCGGGAGGGTGCGAGCGGATGCCGCAGCCCTCGGCGAGCCCACGTTCGTCAAGCCTGCGCGCGCCGGGTCGAGCGTCGGCGTCTCGAAGGTGCACGACGCGTCCGAGCTCGCGGCCGCGCTCGAGCTCGCGTTCGCCGAGGACGACAAGGTGCTCATCGAGACGGCGATCGTCGGCCGCGAGGTCGAGGTCGCGATCCTCGAAGGTCGCGCCGGTGCGCGTGCGCGCGCATCCCTCCCCGGTGAGATCGTCCTGACGACCCGCGAGTTCTACGACTTCGAGGGCAAGTACCTCGGCGGAGACGGCGCAGAGGTCGTGTGCCCGGCCGATCTGACCGCCGACGAGATCGCGGCGATCCAGGAGCTCGGCGTGCGCGCGTTCGAGGCCGTGGGCGGCCAGGGGCTCGCCCGCGTCGACTTCTTCCTCACCGCCGACGGGCTGTACGTCAACGAGCTCAACACGATGCCCGGCTTCACGCCGATCTCGATGTTCCCGAAGTGCTGGATCGCCTCGGGCGTCACCTACCCGGAGCTGATCTCCGAGCTCATCGACACCGCACTCGAGCGCGCGGCGTAGTCCTCCGCCGCGCTACGCGTCGTCGGTGTCGCCGCGGGAGACGCACGTCGAGCCGTCCGCGGGGAGGCGTGACACGACGATCGACAGCGCGTCGAGCACTTCGGCGCTGGCGACGACGTCGTTGTCGAGGTAGACCTCGACGGCCGGAACACGGCCGTACGACGTCACGCGGTACTTCGGTGCGTCGGTCTCGTCGATGACCCAGTCGACGCCGTTCACCGTCTGGCAGGGCAGCGTCGTGGGTCCCAGCGGCTCGAGACCGCAGGTGAAAAGGACGGCGGCGGGGTCTCCCCAGGCCGCGGTAGCCTGCGCGTCGGTCCACCTGCGAGCCTGTCCGTCGAGCGTGCCGGGGAGGGCGACCGAGACGTCGGCGCACGCCGGGTCGTTCGATCCGTCGGCGGGCTGCATCGACACCGTGCTCGCGCATCCGGCGAGCGTGGCGGCGACGGCGAGGGCCGGCACAGCGGCGAGAAGGCGGCGCACTCGGGTCACCCTCCCAGGCTACCTTGGAGGGATGACTGCCTCCGATCCGCGCGTCGGCGACCTGACCGAGGGCGCGGTCCTCCGCGGCATCCTCGAACGGCTCCCGGCATCGGGCGCGCTGGTCGGCCCCGGCGATGACGCCGCGCTCCTCGCAGTCCCCGACGCGCGCGTGGTCGCCACCGTCGACACGCTCGTGCACGGACCCGACTTCCGTCTCGCGTGGTCGAGCGCGTACGACCTCGGCTGGAAGTCGGCGGCGGTCAACCTCGCAGACATCGCCGCTATGGGGGCACGACCCACCGCACTGCTCGTCGCCCTCGCGATGCCCGACGATACCCGGCTGTCCTTCGTCGAGGGGCTCGCCGACGGCCTCCGCGCGGCGTGCGACGCGCTCGCGCCCGGATGCGCCGTCGAAGGCGGCGACCTCACCGCGTCGGACACGCTCACGATTGCCGTGACCGCGCTCGGGTCGCTCGACGGGCGGACGCCCGTGCTCCGGTCGGGTGCGCGCCCGGGCGACGTCGTCGCGGTCGCCGGAACGCTCGGGAAGGCCGAGCGCGGGCTGCGCGTGCTGTTCGATCGATTCACGGATGCCGCGGGCACGCCCGTTCCCGTCGACGAGAGCATCCTGTCGGCGGACGAGCGGGCCGATCTCGCCGTGCAGCTGCGACCGTCACCTCCGGTTGCGCTCGGCGCTCTGGCGGCGGACGCCGGGGCGACCGCGATGATGGACGTGTCGGACGGGCTCGTCCTCGACGCGTCGCGGATGGCCGCGGCATCCGGAGTCACCGTCTCTCTCGACTCCGCCGCCCTCGGGGCCGACGCCGCCTCCGCGCTCTCGGGCGGCGAGGACCATGGACTGCTCGCGACCTTCCCCTCGGGCGCGTCGCTGCCGGACGGCTTCCGGGCGATCGGCGAGGTCCGGGCTCGCGGCGCCGATCCGGTGATCGTCGACGGGAGGCCGTTCGACGGCCGCAGCGGCTGGGATCCCTACCGCGACTGGGACGCCGGCCGGGGGTGAGTCAGCCGCTGCCCGGCTCCGCCGGCCGCGACCACCACAGTGCGGTGTCGCCGTAGCGCTTCATGCGATGCGCGACGAGTCCCGCCGGAAGGGTCGGCTCCGGGGAGCGCTTCGCGCGCTCCACGACCACGGTCGCGTGCGTGGAGAGCGCGGGAGCGAGCAGCTCCAGCGCATGGGTGAGCTCATGCTCGCCGAGATCGTAAGGCGGGTCGATGAACACGAGGTCGAACGGGCCGGTCGCCGTCTGCAGGTAGGCGAGGACGGACGTGCGGTGCACGGCCATCGGGGCGTCGCGGGATCCGAGCGCCTTCGCCACGCGCGCGATGTTGCGCTGGATCACTCCGGCCGCTCGCGGTGCCTTCTCGACCAGGTCGGCGCGCGCCGCGCCGCGGCTGATCGCCTCGAGCGCGAGTGCGCCCGACCCGGCATAGAGGTCGAGCACCGCTGCGCCGCGCAGGGCGTCGGCGGACTCCAGCGCACCGAAGAGGGACTCGCGCACGCGGTCGCTCGTCGGCCGGGTGCCGGCGTCGGGGACCTCGAGCGTGAGGGATCCGGCCCGTCCGGCGATGATGCGCGTCACACGCCCACGATAGCCGCGCCGGTCAGGCCGCCGCGGACGGCGAGTCCTCCTCGCGCAGGCGAGGCTCGGTGCGCAGTTCCGGCCGGAGTCCCGACTTGTCGGCGTAGAACGCGCGGATGACGTCCATGTCGGCACGGACCTCGCCGGTCAGCTCGATCGTCGGTCCGAGGCCCGTCGTCATCGTCGTGCGGTCGACGTAGCCGAGCGTGACCGGCAGGCCCGCGTCGCGTGCGATGCGGTAGAAGCCCGACTTCCAGTAGTCGCCCGTGCCGCGCGTGCCTTCGGGGGTGACGACGAGCCCGAACGTCTCGCCGCTGCGAATGCGCGCGACGACGTCGCCGACGACGCGCGACGGGTCGGAGCGGTCGACCGGGATGCCGCCCAGCTTGCGCATGACGGGTCCGCGCCAGCCGTGGAAGAGGCTGGACTTGCCGAGCCAGCGCACGTGCATGCCCAGGCGCCACGCGATTCCGAGCATCAGGACGAAGTCCCAGTTCGAGGTGTGCGGCACCCCGAGGAGGACGGTCGGCCGGGTGGGGGCCGGCTCAGTGGACAGGGTCCAGCGGCTGCAGGCCCAGTACACGCGGGAGATGAGTCGGAGCATCCCGCCACCGTAAGCCGACTGCCTGGGCTGACGCCGAACTCGGCGGGGTCGCCGGTCGAATCTAGACTCGACGCATGCCGTCGTTCTCCCTCGAGTCCCGTCTCGACGGCGCCGTCGGGGGCAAGACCGCGTCGGCGCTGGAGCGCGCGTTCGGCATGCGCACCGTCGGCGACCTGCTGGCGCACTACCCTCGCCGCTACGCCAAGCGCGGCGAGCTGACTCCCATCTCGTCGCTGCCCGTCGGCGAGCCCGTCACGATCGTGGCCGAGGTGCGACGCGCGAACGAGCGCCGCATGCAGAATCGCAAGGGCTCGATCCTCGAGGTGACGATCAGCGACGGCCACGGCGATCTGGCGCTGACCTTCTTCAACCAGTCGTGGCGCCTGAAAGAGCTGCAGCCGGGGCGGCGCGGCATCTTCGCGGGCAAGGTGGGGGAGTACCGCGGCACGCAGCAGCTGGCGCATCCCGACTACGAGCTGTTCGACGACGAGGCGACCGCGCGCCTCACGGCCGCGGCCAACGCCAACCTCCCGATCCCGATCTATCCCGCGACCAGCACGATCGCCAGTTGGCAGCTGACGAAGATCATCGAGCTCGTGCTCGACGGCCTGGGTCCCGTACCCGATCCGCTTCCCGACGAGCTGCGGGTGCGGCACGGTCTGCTGGAGGCGCGTGAGGCGATCGAGCGCATCCACCGTCCCGATTTCGAGGACCAGATCGAGCGCGCGCGCAGCACGCTGCGGATGCACGAGGCGTTCGTGCTGCAGGCGGCGCTGCTGCAGCAGCGGGCGTTCGTCCGCGCGCTGTCGGCCACGCGCCGCGCACCCGGCGCCCTGCAGGAGCGCTTCGATGAGGCGCTGCCGTTCCCGCGCACCCCCGACCAGGTCAGCGTGGGCGAGCAGATCGAGCGCGACCTCCAGGGCGACTGGCCGATGAACCGGCTGGTGCAGGGTGAGGTGGGCTCGGGCAAGACGCTCGTCGCGCTGCGCGCGATGCTGCAGGTCGCGCAGAGCGGCGGTCAGTCGGCACTCATCGCCCCCACCGAGGTGCTCGCAGCGCAGCATCTGCGCTCGATCGCGCGGATGCTCGGTCCGCAGCTCGCTCCGGAGCTCATGCCGACGCTCCTGACCGGGCAGATGCCCGCGGCCGAGCGACGCAAGGCGGCGCTGCGGGTCGCGTCGGGCCAGGCGCGCATCGTCGTCGGCACCCACGCGCTGCTGAGCGAGAGCACCACGTTCGCCGACCTCGGCCTCGTCGTCGTCGACGAGCAGCACCGCTTCGGGGTGGAGCAGCGCGAGTCCCTGCGCGCGAAGGGCTCGTCTCCGCACGCGCTCGTGCTCACCGCGACCCCGATCCCGCGCACCGTCGCGATGACGGTGTTCGGTGACCTCGACGTGTCGACGATCCGCACGATGCCGGCCGGGCGTGCGGGCATCCAGACGTTCGTCGCGCCGCTCGCCGAGAAGCCGGCCTGGTTCGGGCGCGTGTGGGACCGCATCGCCGAGGAAGTCGCGCAGGGCCGGCAGGCGTTCGTCGTGTGCCCCGCGATCGACGCCGAGAAGCTCACCAAGGACGACACCGCCGACGAGCCGGTACCCGACGACGCCGGCGCCCCCCGCACCCGCTGGGGCGTCGTGCAGGTCGCCGACCTGCTGTCGAGGCATCCCGCGTTCTCGGCCATCCGGGTCGAGATGCTGCACGGCAAGATGCCGTCCGATGAGAAGGACGCGGTGATGCAGGCGTTCGCCCGCGGTGAGGTCGACGTGCTGGTCGCGACGACCGTGGTCGAGGTCGGCGTCGACGTGCCGAACGCGTCCACGATGGCCATCCTCGAAGCCGACCGCTTCGGCGTGTCGCAGCTGCACCAGTTGCGCGGCCGCGTCGGACGAGGCGGAGTGCCGGGTCTGTGCCTGCTCGTGACCGAGGCGGGAGCCGGTTCTCCAGCGCGGGAGCGAGTGGACGCCGTCGCCGCGACCCTCGACGGGTTCGAGCTCGCCGAGGTCGACCTGGAACTGCGCGGCGAGGGCGATGTGCTCGGTGACGCGCAGTCCGGTGCGCGCTCGTCACTGCGGCTGCTGCGCGTGGTGAAGGACGCCGACATCATCGCCGAGGCGCGGATCGCCGCCGAGGCGGTGCTGGCCGACGACCCCGCGCTCAGCCGTCACCCCGGTCTCGCCGCTGCGCTCGAGCGCCGCGTCGGCATGGAGGAGCGCGCGGCCCTCGCGAAGAATTGAATAGGCTGGCCGAATGAACAGCCGGATCGCCGTCGTCCCCGGATCCTTCGATCCGCCGACCCTCGGTCACCTCGACGTGATCCGACGCGCAGCCTCGCTCTACGACCAGCTCCACGTGCTCGTCGTGCACAACCCGGGCAAGGAGGCGATGCTGCCCATCGCTCAGCGCCTGACTCTGCTCGAGCAGTCCATCGCCGAGAGCGATATCGACGGCGATGTCGTCGTCGCATCGTGGAGCATGGGCTTGCTCGTGGACTATGCCACGGACGTCGATGCCGGAGTGCTCGTGAAGGGCATCCGCTCGCAGGTCGATGTCGCGTACGAGACGCCGATGGCGATCGTCAACCGGCACCTCGCGCACGTCGAGACCGTCTTCCTGCTGCCCGATCCCGCGCACGCACTCGTGTCCAGCTCGCTCGTGCGCCAGGTGGCTTCGCTGGGCGGCGATGTGTCGCCGTTCGTGCCGCCGGCGGTCGCGCGCTTCCTCGACACCGGCTCCCGCGACCTCTGACCCGCCCGACGGGTGCACGCGGCCTTCGCACAGGACCGCGACGCTACGATGGTTCATCGTGGCCAGACAGCATGTGACGGGTCCGTTCGTGATCCGCGTGAGAGACATCGTCCGCCGTCCCGGCGAGATGCGGGAGTTCGACTTCGAGGCCCCCGCGCCGGAGAAATGGGGCGAGGGACTGGTGTCGGTCGACGCCGGCGTGCCGCTCGACCTCGACGTCCGGCTCGAGTCCGTCCACGAGGGCATCCTGGTCTCGGGAAGCGCAGCGACGGAGTACTCGGGCGTCTGCGGACGATGCCTCACCGACATCACCGAGCCGCTCCAAGTCGAGTTTCAGGAGCTTTTCGCGTATCCTGGTGAGGAAGCAACTGACTTCGAGGTTCAAGACGACCACGTGGATCTTGAAACTCTGGTCAGGGATGCGATTGTCCTGTCGCTTCCGTTTCAGCCGGTGTGTCAGCCGGATTGCCCCGGCCTCGATCCGGCCACGGGTGAGCGACTGACCGGCAGCACCGGCCCAGAGCAGGGCGAGTCCCTCGATCCGCGTTGGGCCGCGCTCAAGGACTACACCACAGACCACGACGAAGAAGCACCGCGCCTCCGCGTCGAGAACACAGAAGAGAGCTAGCCATGGCAGGTAACCCCCCGAAGCGGAAGGTCTCCCGCTCGAACACGCGCTCGCGTCGCGCCCAGTGGAAGGCGGCGCCCATCACGCTGACCACCACCGTCGAGAACGGCAAGAAGGTCTACAGCCGTCCTCACCAGGCGAAGGTCGTCACCGACTCGCAGGGCACCGAGCTGTTCCTCGAGTACAAGGGCCGCAAGGTCGCCGACGTCTGATCGCCGCCCTGGCGACATGACCGACGTCATGGATGAGCGCGCCGCGCTCACCGAGCTCACGCAGAAGCTCGGGGTCGACATCGACCCCGAGCTTCTGTCGCTTGCCCTGACGCACCGGTCCTGGGCCTACGAGAACGGGCAGGTCCCGCACAACGAGCGCCTCGAGTTCCTCGGCGACTCCGTGCTCGGGCAGGCCGTCACGGTGCGCCTCTTCACCGGGCATCCCGAGCTCGAAGAGGGCGCCCTCGCGAAGCGGCGGGCGAGCGTCGTCTCGACCGTGGCCCTCGCCGAGATCGCGCGCGGCATCGGCCTCGGCGCGCACCTCAAGCTCGGCCGCGGTGAAGACTTGACCGGCGGTCGCGACAAGGACTCGATCCTCGCCGACACCACGGAGGCGATCATCGGCGCGGCGTATCTGTCGGCCGGCCCCGACGCCGCGACCGGATTGGTGCTTCGTCTCGTCGAACCGCTCCTGGCCGACCCCGAGCGCTACGGCGCCGCGATGGACCCGAAGACGAGCCTGCAGGAGCTGGCCGCACACGCCGGCATCCAGCCTCCGGCCTATTCCGTCTCGTCGACCGGCCCCGACCACGACCGCCAGTTCACAGCCACCGTGGTGGTCGGTGACGTCACTGCGCAGGGCGCCGGGACGAGCAAGAAGCAGGCCGAGATGGCCGCGGCGCTGCGCGCCTGGCAGGATCTCAGCGGGCGTGCCTGAGCTCCCCGAGGTCGAAGTCGTCCGCGCCGGCCTCGCACCCGCGGTGACCGGCGCGGTCGTGCGGGGTGTCACGGTGCTCGACGATCGCGCGCTGACGCGCCACGCCGGCACCGGAGCCGAGTTCGAGACCGCGCTCACCGGGCGCACCATCCGCGCCGCCGCCCGACGCGGCAAGTTCCTGTGGCTCCCGCTCGAGGACGACGGCGGACGAGCACCGCTCGAGGCGGTCGTCGGCCACCTCGGCATGAGCGGTCAGCTGCTGCTACGAGCGCCGGGCGCCGCGCCGGAGCGCCATGAGCGCGTGCGCATCGATCTCGAGCACCCGACGCACGGCGAGGTCTCCGTCGTGTTCGCCGACCAGCGCACATTCGGGTCGCTCGCGATCGACGAGCTCATCGCGACGCCGGACGGGGCTCCCGGCGGGCTCGGTGCGGCCGAGGCATCCGTCCCTCGTCAAGTCGCGCACATCGCGCGCGATCCGCTCGATCCGGCGTTCGCGGATGCCGCGTTCCGCCGCGCCCTCATGCGGAAGGACTCCGCGATCAAGCGTGTGCTGCTCGACCAGACGGTCATCAGCGGCGTCGGCAACATCTACGCCGACGAGTCGCTGTGGGCGGCCCGCATCCATCCCGAGACACGTGCGGCCGACCTCGCCACGCGGGCCGTCAACCGTCTTCTCGGCGAAGTGCGCCACGTGCTCGACAAGGCGCTGGCCGAGGGCGGCACGAGCTTCGATGCGCAGTACGTCAACGTGAACGGTCAGGCCGGCTATTTCGCCCACTCGCTCAACGCGTACGGCCGCACGGGGGAGCCCTGCCCACGCTGCGGTCGCCCGATCGTGCGCGTGTCCTTCACGAACCGATCCAGCCACTTCTGCCCGCATTGTCAGCGGGTGCCGAGGCCCACGGGCCGGTGAGGACGCGACGCACCGCGTCCCCACCGACACGCCCTCACAGGACGAGGGTCTTCTTCCACGCACCCGCGTACGAGGCCGGCACGAAGCCGATCGCCTCATTGATGTCGAGCATGTGGCGGTTCTCTTCGGCGTTGAACGTCGAAACCCGAGGTGACCCGGGCATGACCTCGCGCCAGCGCAGCAGGTTCGCGCACTTCACGATCGTTCCGAGGCGGCGTCCCCGGTGCTCCTTGAGCACCAGCGTTCCGTACTGCTGCGTCGCACCGGAGTGGTCCTCCGAGATGACGAGCTCGTTGTACGCCGCGATGGCGCCGGTCGGGACGTGCTGCACGGCGGCCACCGAGACGGTGAGCCCCTGTGCCCGCTGGCGGGCGTCGCGACGCTCGACGCGCGCGGCATCCCAGTGCTGCTCGTCGACGACCATGCCGCCGCTCGGCGCGTCGGTCGACATCCGCGCGAGCACCTCGGCGAACCCGTCGCGGTGCTCGGGCGGGGTCGGAGCGGTCCAGGTGATCAGGCGGTACTCGTCGCCGGCGATCTCCCGAGCCTCGCCTAGCATGCGCTCGACGAGGGAGAAGTCCCCGGTCAGATCGAAGACGCTGTTGCGCTCGACCTGCTCGAGGCTGAACCCGTTCGCGAGCGCGAAGAGCGTCGGACCGTCGTCGGCCGGTATCTCGCCCCAACCGGTCGACGGAGCGAGCTTCCGCCCCGGGGTGCCCGGGCGATGCAGCGTCCAGGTCTGGATGATCGCCAGCCCGCGGTCACGCGCTTCGCGCTCGACCTCCGCCAGCAGCAGCTCTTCGGCACCCTGCCCTCGCACCGGCGGGTCGACCATGAGGTCGAACTCGAGCGCCTGGGCGTCAGGCTCGTTCGAGATCATCATCCGCACGGCGCCGAGGATCACGCCCCCGCGCTCGGCGGCGAATGCCGGCTGGGTCCAGTCCGACTGGTCCTGCATGAACCCGAGCATCTCCTCGGGCTCTTCGCGCAGGTAGTCGTGACCCGCGTCGTGCAGGCACACCGCGTTCCCGATGCGCACCAGCTCGAGGAACGGGCCGGCGTCGGCGGCATCCAGGGAGTCGGGGACGACGATCGGCCGGACGGTGATGGCCGGAGCCTCGGTGAGACTGCTCATGAGAGCACCTTCTTCCATGCGCCCTCGTACGAGATCGGCACGAAGCCGATCGCCTCGTTGATGTCGAGCATCGGGCGGTTCTCTTCTGCGTTGTAGGTGATGACCCGAGGCGAATCGGGCGCGATGTCGCGCCACGACAGCAAACCGGCGCACTTGACGAGAGTGCCCAGCTTGTGGCCGCGGTGCTCCTTGAGGACGAGGGTGTCCTCCTGATGGCTGGCCTCGGTGCGGTCCTTGCCGACGACGAGTTCGTTGAAGGCGCACAGCTCACCGGTTGCGATGTGCTGCGCCGCGGTCACCTGGATGGTGCGACCCGAATCGGTGTACTTGGAGTCGTGCTCGGCGATGCGCGCGGCATCCCAGGTCTCCTCGTCGAACTCCAGCCCCGCGGACGGGGCGTCGGTGACCATGCGGGATTTCATCCACGCGTAGCCGTCGACGTACTCCCGCGGTGTCGGGGCGAACCACTGGACGACGCGGTAGTCCGATGCCGCGGCCTGCGACTCGGTCATCAGCCGCTCGACGGTGTCGAACGGCGCCCGCAGGTCGAAGGCGCTGCAGCGCTCGACCTGCTCGAGCGTGTAGCCGTGCCGCTGGAAGAACCGGGCGCCGTGATCCTCGGGGATGTCTCCGAAGCCGGTGGGCGGAGCGAGTCGCGGGCCGTCAGCGGCAGGATGCTCCGCCCAGGCCTGCAGCACGTTGCGTCCGTTCTCCTGCGCGAAGCGCTCGAGCAGCTCGTACGCGGCGGAGCCGACGCCTCGGCCCCACGACTCACGGAGCAGTTCGATGAGCCAGAACGCGACCTTCGAGCCGTTCTCGAGCGGGAGGTCGCATCCGACCCGCCCGATGACGGCGCCGTCCTCCACGATCAGCCACATGTGACGTCGTTCGTACTCGTTCGGCTGGAAGTGGGGGAGCAGCTCGTCGGCCGGGATGCTGTGGTCGCCGTGACCGGAGATCTCGCGGTAGACGATGTTGCGCACGCGCGTCATCTCGAGGAAGTCGGCGGCGTCGGGTGCAGCGATGGACTCCGGGATGACCAGAGGCCGGAACTCGATGTCGGTGAGTGTCTTCATGATGCGTCTTTCGGTGGATGCGGAGGAAGTGGAGGGAGGGGTCCGCCGCCCGGTGCGGGCGGCGGACCCGGTGGCCGTCACGGCCGGGGCGCGAGGAGTGCCTCGCGGAGATAGGCGTGCTCACGCGCGGCGTTCGCGGTGCTCACGCGGCGAGCGCGAGCATGACGCTCGCGGTCGTCGGTCAGCCGCGGAGTCCGGCTGCCCCAGATCAGAAGCCGCAGGCCGAGGTGGAGGGCGATGCGGTCGACGAAGGGCGTGCGGGTGTCGCGGCTCTGAAGCCGCAGCGTATCGGGGACGCCCGAGAGGCGCTGCGGCGCAAAGGTGGTGTTCATGAGGATTGTTCTCTTCCGGATGGGTGGAGGTGGATGCCCGGAACCACGCGCGGTCGGGCGGGGGATGTCATGCCGCAGCACGACGGGGATGACGGCAGGAAGATGCGCTCAGCACCCGGTCTTCGGGGCGGCGCAGGAGGATCGTGCCCTCGAGAGGGCAGAGTTCTCCCCTGCGGGGATCAGCCGGCGGTGTGGAAGCCGCTGTTCTGAGTCGCGCCGAAGGAGCGGGTCCCCGACGCGCAGACACGAGCCGCAACGCCGATGGGCGTGGTGACTCCGGTGGTGTTCATGTGCATCATTTCGGGGACCTCCTTTCTCGACTTCTAGACGCGGAGAGTGACACTAGCGCGGTCCCGTGGTCGGCGTCAAGCGTTCTCGCAGATTCGCCGAACCACGGGCGTGTCGCGACGGCTGCGGAGTGTGCGGCTCGCCTCGAGGGGGAAAGCGCGGACCTCGGGTAGCGTAGGGCGGTAGTCGACCGGGCTGGAGGACGATAGATGCACCTGAAGAGCGTGACGCTCAAAGGGTTCAAGTCGTTCGCGCAGCCGACGACGTTTGCGCTGGAACCCGGCGTGACGTGCATCGTCGGTCCCAACGGATCCGGAAAGTCGAACGTCGTCGACGCCCTCGCCTGGGTCATGGGTGAGCAGGGCGCGAAGACGCTCCGCGGCGGGAAGATGGAGGACGTCATCTTCGCCGGCACCGCCACGCGCGGTCCCCTGGGCCGCGCGGAGGTGCAGCTCACGATCGACAACAGCGACGGCGCGCTGCCGATCGAGTACTCCGAGGTCACGATCAGCCGGACGCTGTTCCGCAACGGGGCCAGCGAGTACGCGATCAACGGCGAGGTCTGCCGGCTGCTCGATGTGCAGGAGCTGCTGAGCGACTCGGGCCTCGGCCGCGAGATGCACGTCATCGTCGGACAGGGTCGCCTCGACAGCGTGCTGCAGGCGTCGCCCGAGGATCGCCGGGGTTTCATCGAGGAGGCCGCGGGGATCCTCAAGCACCGCCGTCGCAAGGAGAAGACCCTCCGGAAACTGGAGGCGATGGAGGCGAACCTCACGCGCCTCAGCGATCTCGCCGGCGAGCTCCGCCGGCAGCTCAAGCCCCTCGGCCGACAGGCCGAGATCGCGCGCGAGGCAGCGACGATCGCCGCCGTCGTGCGCGACGCGAAGGCGCGTCTGTTCGCCGACGAGATCGTCGGCCTGCGCGCCCAGCTCGCGTCGCACGCCCAGAACGAGCACGAGCGCCATGCCGAGCGCCTCGTGCTGCAGGACCGGCTCGACAACGCCCGCACCCGCATCGAGCTCCTCGAGGCGCAGCAGCGCTCGGAGGGAGTCGATCAGGCTCGGCGCGTCACCTACGGGCTGGAGCGCGTGCAGGAGCGACTGCGCAG
Source organism: Microbacterium sp. NPDC056003 (assembly GCF_042274785.1). NCBI lineage: Bacteria > Bacillati > Actinomycetota > Actinomycetes > Micrococcales > Microbacteriaceae > Microbacterium > Microbacterium sp. NPDC056003. The sequence goes on from NZ_JBHJXQ010000004.1 coordinate 178,681, forward strand.
CCTGTACGCCCTCGCCGGCCAGCGTCTCGCCCTCCTCGGTGAGGCCGAAGACGACGATCGCATCGAGCTCACCACGGTGTCTCAGGCGATGATCGACGAGGCCCGCGCCGAGATCCAGCAGATCGCGGACGGACTCGGAGGCGCGCAGGATGCCGCGGCCGAGGCATCCCGCGATGTCATGCGCGCCCGCGCCGAGCTCGACGCGCTCGACGCGGACATCTCCGCTCAGAGCGCTCTGGTCTCCGAGCACGACATGCGGATCACCGCGCTGCGCGGATCGGCCGAGGCCGCCGAGTCCGCCCTCGCCGCCGTGCGTGCCGCCGTGGAGCGGCAGCAGCGCGCGCTGGACGCGGCTCTGGCCCGTCGGGCCGAGGCTGAGGAGACCCTGGCAGGCGTCGACCCTGATCTGGTTCCCGAGGGCTCGGCCGCGGAGTACGCCGCCGCCTACGAGCGCGCTCAGCGCGAGGCGACCGAGGCCGAGGCCGAGGTGGGCACGCTGCGGGAGCGGCTGCACGCGGCCGAGCGCGAGGTGGAGGCGCTCACCGCCCAGACCTCGGCGCTCGGCAGGGCGCTCGACCGGCGCAACGCGGCCGCCGAGATCGTCGAACGCGGCGCCGCCGGTGTACGCGGCCTGCTCGGCGACGCCGTGAAGATCACCACCGGGTACGAGGCGGCGATCGCCGCAGCGCTCGGCCCCCTCGTCGAGGGCATCCTGGTCGACAGTCGCGAGCACGCCGTCGAGACCGCGCGCCTGGTGCGCGATGGCGACCTCGGCACGGTCGACATCGCGATCGCCGACACCGGCGCCCTGGTGCCCGCCCTCCCGTCCATCGCGGGCGTCGTCCCGGCGCGCGACGTGGTCTCCGCACCCGACGGCGTGCTCGGCATCCTGTCGTTCGTCGTGATCGCCGACGATCTCGACGCAGCCCTCGCCGCCGGCCCCGCGATCGCCGCCGCCGACGTGGGCGGTCCTGTCACCGTGGTGACGAGGTCGGGCGAGGTCGTCACCGACTACACCGTGCGCGCCGGCTCCGGGCAGGGCCGTTCGCGCCTGGAACTGGCGGCGGAGCGGGATGCCGCGGCCGACCGCAGGGACGAGATCACCGTGGTCGCCGACTCGCTGCGCGATGCACTCTCCGACGCGGCGCGTGCGCTCGAGGCTGCACGCCACCGCACGAAGGCGGCGCTGACGACCCTGCGCGAGCACGACGCGGCGCTGGCCGCGCACACGGAGCAGGTCAACCGCGCGACCGTGCGCTACGAGGCCGCGGTGGCGGAATGCGATCGCCTCGCGGCAGGCCTCGCGCAGGCGGCGTCGGCCGTGGAGGACGCGGAGGCGTCGGCCCGGTCGGCCGGCGACCAGCTCACCGCGGCGCTCGAAGCACCGCGACCCATCCTCGATGCGTCGGCGCGCGACGGCATGCTCGGCGCGCTCGAGGCGGCGCGCGACGCCGAGATGCGGGCACGCCTCGACGTCGAGACCCTCAAGGAGCGCATCCGGGCCGGCGAGGCCCGGGTCGCGGGACTGGAGCGCCAGCGGGAACGCGAGCGCGAGGCCGCGGCCGAAGCGGCACGTCGCGCCGTCGTGCGGCGCGCGCAGCGCGAGACGGCGGCAGGGGTCGCAGCCCAGCTGCCCGCTGTGCTCGACTCGGTGGAGCGGTCCCTCGTGCAGGCGCGGTCGGAGCTCGCCCAGGCCGAGTCGGAGCGCACCGCGCTGACAACCGAGCTCGGCGAGCTGCGTCGCCAGGAGGCCGGGGCGCGCGAGCGTCTTGCCGGACTCACCGAGACCGTCCACAGCCTCGAGCTGCAGATCCACGAGAAGCGCCTTCACGTCACGGGACTCCTCGAGCGGGTGAGTTCCGAACTCGGTCTCGACGAAGACATTCTTGTTTCGGAATATGGCCCCGACCAGCCGGTTCCGATCGAATCTGCTGCGGACGGCGACGAGGAGGCCGAGTCGGAGGCATCCGTCTCCTACGATCGCGCCCAGCAGCGCCGTCGGCTGCAGGAGGCCGAGCGCAAGCTCACGCAGCTCGGCCGCGTCAACCCGCTCGCGCTCGAGGAATTCGCGGCGCTCGAGCAGCGCCACAAGTTCCTCACCGAGCAGCTCGCCGATCTCACGCAGACGCGCAAGGACCTGATCACGATCATCGAGGAGCTCGACGAGCGGATGCAGGTGATCTTCCTCGCGGCGTTCGAAGACACCAAGACGGCATTCGGCGAGGTGTTCCCGATCCTCTTCCCGGGGGGCTCGGGCAGCATCTCGCTGACCAACCCGGACGACCCGCTGACGACGGGGATCGAGGTCGCCGTGCGCCCGGTCGGCAAGAAGATCGAGAGGCTCTCGCTGCTGTCGGGCGGTGAGCGATCGCTCGCGGCGGTCGCCCTGCTGACCGCGATCTTCAAGGCCCGTCCCAGCCCGTTCTACATTCTGGACGAGGTCGAGGCCGCCCTCGACGACGCCAATCTCGGTCGCCTCCTCGGGGTCTTCGAGCAGTTGCGCGAGTCGAGCCAGTTGATCGTCATCACGCATCAGAAGCGGACGATGGAGATCGCCGACGCCCTGTACGGGGTCTCGATGCGCCAGGACGGCGTGTCCGCCGTCGTCGGCCAGCGGCTGGGTGACCGCGCTGCGAGCTGACGCGGGCTACGCTCCCGCGGCCGCGCCGACGGCCTCGCGGACGACCGCCATGGCGTCGGGGAGGCGCAGGGCGGCGCCCGCGTCGTAGGCGCGATCCCACTCTGCGGGGGTCATCTCAGCGCGGACCCGGCGGCGGAGATCCTCCTCGTGGCCGCGCGAGTTCGGCCATGGCGCCACTCCGGTGCGGCGGCGCAGTCCGTCGATGGCGCCGAGCGCCGTGGCAGCGGGTTCGGCCCGCCCCTCGGCCAGGGAGAGATCCCCGAACGCCGCGAGGATGAGGCTCGCCGAGAGCGTCACGGTCCGGTCGTCGTCGAGACGGCTCAGCAACTGACGCAGGCGGTCACGCGCCGCATCCGGTGCGTCGGAGCGCACATCCATGATCGCGAGGTGGGTGAGGCCGGCGGCCGTGAGCCACTGGATGTCGAGCCGGCCGCCGAACTCGCCGACTTCCATGAGGTGGCGACGGGCGCTGTCCTCGTCGCCGACCGCCATGCGGAGCATGCCGATCGTCAGCGCGGCGGCGGCGACGAAGAGGTCTTCGCGCGATGCGTAGCCGGCGTAGGCGGCCTCGGCGGACGCGAGCGCACCGTCGATGTCGCCGCGGAGCGGACGCACCCAGGAATCGGCGAGCAGAAGCGCATCACGAAGCTCGGGATCGTCGAGCGCCGGCATGCGCTGCGCGATCGCGTCGACCGCATCCAGCGCGGCCTGATCGTCGCCGACCTCGGTCGAGGTGACGGCGATGGTGAAGAGCAGCTCGGTCTCCGCTCGCTCGTCGAGATCGCCGGGGCGCACGACGCGCTGGAGCTCTCCGGCGAGACGCCGGGCCTCCGACATCCGGTCGAAGACCTGCCAGTAGAGCCAGAGGGCACGGAAGAGGTGCGGCAGCCGGGCGAGGTCGTGGGCGAAGAACCAGCGGATCGCCGCGCGGAGATTGTCTTCCTCGGTGTGAAGCTGCTCGCCCCAGGCTGACCGGTCCGCGGCGTCCACGTCGCTTTCGGCCAGCTCGGCGAAGTACCGCGCATGGCACCGCTCCGCCTCGGCGCGGTCCTCGCCGATCAGCAGCTCGGCCGCATACTCGCGGACCGCGGTCAGCATGCGGAATCGCGGCTCGTCGTCACCGAGGGTCACCACGACCAGGCTGTTGCCGACGAGCAGGTCCAGCAGCTCGAGCGCGGCGTCCTCGTCGATCCCGGCCACAGCGGATGCCGCGGAGACCGTCCAGCCGCCGACGAAGACCGACAGCCGGGCCAGCAGCCGCCGTTCGTCCTCGCCGAGCAGACCGACGCTCCACTCGACGGTCGCGCGCAGCCCGCGCTGACGCTGGGGCAGGTCCACCGGTCCGCTGCCCAGCGCATCGAGCACGTTCTCGAGGCGCGCCAGCACCGCGACCGGATCGAGCAGTCGCGTCCGCGCCGCGGCGAGCTCGATGGCCAGCGGCAGGCCGTCCAGCCGACGGCAGATCTCGAGCACCGCCCCGATGCTGCGCGGCGAGGAGTCGACGCGACGCCCGACGGCGTCGGCGCGGTCGAGGAAGAGCTGCACGGCGGGAAGCAGGAGCGCGTCATCGATGCTCAGTCGATCTCCCGGCTCGCCGCCCGTCTCGAGCGGCGGGAGCACGTACTCGTGCTCGGCGCGCAGGCGCAAGGCGATGCGGCTGGTGGCCAGGATCTTCAGGCCGGGACAGGATGCCAGCAGGGCATCCAGCTCGGGTGCTATGCCCGTGACCTGCTCGAGATTGTCGAGGATCAGCACCGTCGGCCGTGACGAGAAGTGGTCGACCAGGATCTCCCGGATCGACCTCGTGCCCTCGATGACGACGTCGGCAGCCGACGCGATGCGCGGGAGCACCTCGCTCTCGTCGGTGGCATCGGCCAGCGGCACGAAGAGGAGGGGAGGTGCGGCGGCTTCCGTGAGTGCTTCGCCGACGGCGATGGCGACGCGGGTCTTGCCCATCCCGCCGGGTCCGGTGAGGGTCACGAGACGCACGTCGGGCGCGCGCAGCATGGCCGCGATCGCGGCCACGTCGTCGTCGCGCCCGACCAGCGATGTCGCGGGCACGGGGAGCGTCCGGCGTGGCGTGACCGGCGCGGGCGCGTCGGCTGCGGCCTCCGTGCGCGGCGCCGAGGCCGCACGCGCACTGCTGACGAACCGTTCGCTGAGCAGCAGTGCGAGGTCGTCGCGCACCACCTTGCCGAGCTCGCGCGTGCTGCGGAACGTGCGGTACGCGTCCGTCCCCCGCGCGCGGATCTCGTCGATCATCGCTTCGAGGCGAGGCTGCCGCTCAGGTGCCGGCGCCTTCAGGTAGAGCAGCCGCGGGCGCCCGCTGGAAAGGCGGAACTCGTCCTCCAGGCCGGAGATGTCCATCCCGGGCCCGACCCAGCCGTAACTCTCCCAGTACAGCCCGATGAACACGTCGGACTGCGCGAGATAGGCACGGTACAGCTCCTGAGGTGGATGCGGGCGCGCGCCCAGCTCGAACATCACGGGGGCAAGGCCGAGCGACGTGATCGCCCGGGCGACGACGGCCCGTTCCTCTGCGAGTTCGGCCAGCGTCGAGCTCACGAACACCCGCAGGCGCTGGTCCGGCGTGCGGATCACCGCACTCTCGTCGGGCGACATTCCCTCATCATGCCGTGAACGCCGACGCCGCGCGCGATGAATAGGCTGGACGTCATGGCTGAAAGCTCCTGGTCGCTCGGTCGCGCGCTGCGCGGGATGTTCGTCAAACCCACGATCGACGAGACCACATGGGACGACCTCGAGACCGCGCTCATCACCGCCGACTTCGGGCCGGACATCTCCGAGCGCATCGTCGAAGAGCTTCGCGAGAAGGTCGACCGCTTCCGCACGACCGATCCGAAGGACCTCCAGCGCATGCTGAAGGAGACCCTCGAGGAGCACTTCGCGAAGTTCGACACGACCCTGCGCCTCACCGAGCGCCCGGCGGTCGTGCTCGTGGTCGGCGTCAACGGCGTAGGGAAGACGACGACGATCGGAAAGTTCGCGAAGTTCCTGCAGCGCTACGGACGCTCGGTCGTCGTCGGCGCCGCCGACACCTTCCGGGCCGCCGCCGTCGATCAGCTCGCGACGTGGGCGGAGCGCGGCGGGGCGGAGATCGTGCGGCCGCAGCAGGAGGGCCAGGACCCGGCATCCGTCGCCTTCCAGACCATCGACTACGCGAAGCGCACCGGCACCGAGATCGTCCTGGTCGACACGGCGGGGCGCCTCCACACCAAGGGTGGGCTCATGGACGAGCTCACGAAGATCCGGCGCGTGATCGAGAAGCAGGCGCCCATCAGCGAGGTTCTGCTCGTGCTCGACGCGACCACGGGCCAGAACGGTGTGATGCAGGCGCAGGCGTTCCTCGAGCACGCGGGGGTCACCGGTCTCGTTCTCACGAAGCTCGACGGCTCGGCCAAGGGCGGCTTCGTCCTCGCCGTGCAGGAGCGCACCGGAATCCCCGTGAAGCTGCTCGGTCAGGGCGAGGGGATCGGCGACCTGACGGGGTTCACGCCGCACGTTTTCGCCGCGTCCCTCGTCGACTGAGGACACCGCCGGATGACGCGCGTGTAACGGATCCGCGCGACGCGCGGCAAGGGCTACCGCCTGAGCGCGCAGGCTGGTTTCATGGGGTCATGGCGATCGAGCACGACTACTTCGGACTCCTCGAGTCGGGTCCCGACGGTTCGATCTTCTGGTCCGAGAGCGTCGAACTGGGAGATCAGTCAGTGACGGTCGACCTGACTGCACCCGACCAGGACGACGTGTCGGAGACGGCGCTCGACGTCGCCGCAGGCCTCATCTCGGCGATCGAGGACATCGACCGCAGCGCCCGCAATTCGATGGTGAACGAGCTGAGCGATCGCACCAGCGAGGTGACGGAGTACATCCTGCAGCAGCAGGACGCGCTGGGGGACGATCTCGAAGACCTCCTCGTCGACATCTCCGGCGATGTGCACATCGACGTGATCCGCTCGCTGCAGCTGATGAGCATGACGATCCTCGCCGACGAGCACGGCGGAGCCGATCCGTTCGCGGTGCTGGAGTACGCGCTCGACCCCGACGCGACCGACGATGTGCTGCTGGTGAACCTCGACTCCGAGGGCGGGGTGCTGTCGGTCACCAGCGCCGAGTGACCGGGTGCAGACCTTCCTGCCGTATCCCTCGTTCCGGGACTCCGCTGCCGCGCTCGATCCGGCCCGCCTCGGCAAGCAGCGCGTCGAGACCCTCCAGCTGCTCCGCGCGAACACCGTGCCCGGCTACGGCTGGCGCCATCATCCCGCGGCGAAGATGTGGGCGGGCCGGCTTCCGGCCCTCGTCGCGTACGGACTGGCGATGACGGATGCCTGGACCGCGCTCGGTCGCGCCGACAGGGTCCGCGCGCAATTGCTCGAGTTCGCGCCCGAGGTCGACGGCCTGCCGCAGTCGGACATCGAGATGCCGCGGTGGCTGGGCGATGCGGCCTTCCACCTGTCGCACCGCTCGAACCTGGTGCGCAAGGACCCCGAGTTCTATCGACCCCGGTTCGGCGACGTTCCCGACGATCTGCCGTACATCTGGCCGACGCCGTAGTCGCAGGCGGTCAGACCGCCTGCGCGTGTCTCGACACACGCGCTTCGCCCGCACTCGACAACCGTTCGTTCGCGCAGGCGGTCAGACCGCCTGCGCGAACCCCCGCTCGACATGGACGTCCTCGGCGATGTGCGCGAGGTGAGCGGGGATCTCGTGCCCCTTCGACAGCATCGACTGCGCCCACAGGCGTCCCGCGCGGTACGACGAGCGCACGAGCGGACCGGCGAGCACCCCCAGGAAGCCGATGCGCTCGGCCTCCTTTTTGAACTCGACGAATTCCTGCGGCTTGACCCAGCGCGCGACGGGCAGGTGCCGCGGCGAGGGGCGGAGGTACTGCGTGATCGTGATGATGTCGGTGCCCGCATCGTGGAGATCCTGGAGCGCCTGCACGACCTCCTCGGACTCCTCGCCCATGCCGAGGATGAGGTTCGACTTGGTGATGAGCCCGGCCTCGCGCGCCTGCGTCAGCACGCCGAGAGAGCGCTCGTAGCGGAACGCGGGGCGGATGCGCTTGAAGATGCGCGGCACCGTCTCGACGTTGTGGGCGAACACCTCGGGACGGCTGTCGAACACCTCGGCGAGGAGCGCCGGATCGCCGTTGAAGTCGGTCGCGAGGATCTCGACGCCGGTGTTCGGGTTCATCGCGTGGATCTGGCGGACCGTCTCGGCGTGCAGCCACGCGCCGCCGTCGGCCAGGTCGTCGCGCGCGACGCCGGTGACCGTGGCGTAGCGCAGGTTCATGCGCACGACGCTCTCGGCGACGCGGCGCGGCTCGTCGGTGTCGTATTCGGCGGGCCTGCCGGTGTCGATCTGGCAGAAGTCGCACCGACGCGTGCACTGCGAGCCGCCGATGAGGAAGGTGGCTTCGCGGTCCTCCCAGCACTCGTAGATGTTCGGGCAGCCCGCCTCCTGGCAGACAGTGTGGAGCTCTTCGGTCTTCACCAGGGCGTGCAGCGCCTGGTACTCCGGCCCCATCTTCGCCTTGGTCCTGATCCACTCCGGCTTGCGCTCGATCGGGGTCTGGGCGTTGCGCACCTCGAGGCGCAGCATCTTGCGCCCGTCGGGGCCGCTCGCCGGCGCAGCGGGCCCGGTACCGCACGCGCTCACGCGGCGACCTCGCTCGCGTACTCGGCGCGGAACGCCTCAGCCACTGTTCCGATCACATCGCGGGGCGCGACGTCCGCTCCCACGATCTCGCTCACCGTGGTGACGCCTGCGTCGGTGATGCCGCACGGGATGATGCCGCGGAAGCCCGCGAGGGTGTTGTCGCAGTTCAGTGCGAAGCCGTGCATCGTGACGCCCTGCTGGACGCGCACGCCGATCGCTGCGACTTTGTCCTCGCCGAGCGGTCGGCGCACCCAGACGCCGCTGCGTCCTTCGACGCGATAGCCGTCGACGCCGTGAACCTGCAGCACGTCGATCAGCAGCTGCTCGAGCCGTCGGACGTGCGCGACGACGTCGACGGGCTCGGCGAGCCGCACGATCGGGTAGCCGACGAGCTGACCGGGCCCGTGCCACGTGATCTTGCCGCCGCGGTCGACGTCGATCACCGGCGTGCCGTCGGCCGGGCGCTCATGCCGGGCGGTGCGGGCGCCCGCGGTGTAGACCGCTTCGTGCTCGAGCAGCAGCAGTGCGTCGGGCCGAGAGCCGGCGACGACCTGGGAGTGGATGCTGCGCTGCATCGCCCACCCGTCCAGGTACGGGACGTAGTCGGGGGAGAGGCCCACCGTCTGGATCTCGATCATCGGGCACCTTCGCTTGCAACAATTGATAGATCGCGTCCAACATTACGCCACGGCGGGCGATCCACCACTCCCGCTAGCCTGTCCAGGGTGAACAGCGCGGGACGTGTGGGCAGGCCGAAGGCGTCGTCGAAGGAGACGCTCGCCGAAGCGGCCTGTGAGCTGTTCCTCGAGCAGGGGTTCGAGGCGACCTCCATCGCCGACATCACATCGCGTGCCGGAGTGAGCCGCTCGAGCTTCTTCAACTACTTCGCCTCGAAGTCCGACATCCTGTGGGCGGGGCTCGACGAGCGGCTGACGTCGCTCGAGGGACGGCTCGCGAAGGACGAGGGAGCGGATGCCTCGGCCGGCGTCCGGGCCGCCGTGCTCGCCCTCGGCTCCGAGTTCGCCCCCGACAGCCTGGCGCTCGCGATCGTCAACGCCACCGCGATGGGACTCGACAGCGAGCTCGACCGCGAAGGGGCGCTGCGCCGCACCCGCATCGGGCGGGCGGTGGCCGAGCGGCTGTCCCGCGGCGGAGCCGACCGGCTGCATGCGGAGGTCGCCGGCGCGGCCTGGGGCGGCGCCGTCCTCGCCGCGGTGGAGGCCTGGGCGCACGACGGTGCGGGCGTCACCTCGCTCGCACGTTTCCTGAGCCGGGCGGCGCACGCGGCGGGGTCGGTGACCCAGACGCCGCCGCCGGGGGAGGTGCGGCAGCTGCGTGTCGTCGTGCGTGCCGCCGACTTCGAGCAGGCGCTCGTCTTCTACCGCGACGTCGTGGGCATGCCGCAGTCCGAGGCGTACGAGGCCGAGGGCGGAGCACGGGTGGCGATCCTCGACGCCGGCCGCGCCACGCTCGAGCTATCCAATCCCGCCCAGGTCGACTTCATCGACCGTGTCGAGACCGACGGCGTCACGAGCGACCCGATCCGGCTCGCCCTCCAGGTCGACGACACCGCCGGCGCGACTGGCCGGCTGGCGGCCGCCGGCGCCGAGGTCGAGGCATCCGCTCGCCAGACTCCCTGGCGCTCGCTCAACTCCCGCCTGCGCGGCCCGGCGGATCTGCAGCTCACGCTCTTCCAGGAGCTCGGACCGGAGTGAGCCGCGGGCGCGGCGGGACACGGCATCCGCTCACGTAGAATCGGGGGACCATGGCGACTTTCGGCACTCTCTCCGACCGGCTCACCGAGACCTTCCGCAACCTCCGCACCAAGGGCAAGCTCACGCCCGCGGACGTCGACGGCACCGTCCGAGAGATCCGGCGCGCGCTGCTCGACGCCGACGTGGCGCTGCCCGTCGTCAAGGACTTCACCGCCAAGGTGCGCGAGCGCGCCCTCGGCGACGAGGTGAACCGGGCGCTCAACCCCGCACAGCAGGTGGTGCAGATCGTGAACGAAGAGCTCGTCGCGATCCTCGGCGGACAGCAGCGACGCCTGCAGTTCGCGAAGAACCCGCCCACCGTCATCATGCTCGCCGGTCTCCAGGGCTCGGGAAAGACCACGTTCGCGGGCAAGCTCGCGCACCAGCTCGAGAAGGACGGCCACACGCCGCTCCTCATCGCCGCCGACCTTCAGCGCCCCAACGCCGTGAATCAGCTCCAGGTGGTCGCCGAGCGTGCCGGCGCCGCGATCTACGCGCCCGAGCCCGGCAACGGCGTCGGCGACCCGGTGAGGGTCGCGCGCGACGGCGTCGAGGTGGCGCGTCGTCAGCAGCACGACGTCGTGATCATCGACACCGCCGGACGACTCGGCGTCGACGCGGAGCTCATGAAGCAGGCGGCCGACATCCGCACCGCGACGGATCCCGACGAGGTGCTGTTCGTCATCGACGCGATGATCGGACAGGATGCGGTCAACACCGCGAAGGCCTTCCAGGACGGCGTCGACTTCACCGGCGTCGTGCTCTCGAAGCTCGACGGAGACGCGCGAGGCGGTGCCGCCCTGTCGGTGGCCTCGGTCACCGGGCGCCCGATCATCTACGCGTCGACCGGTGAAGGTCTCGACGACCTCGAGGCGTTCCACCCCGACCGCATGGCGAGCCGCATCCTCGACCTCGGCGACATCCTGACCCTCATCGAGCAGGCCCAGCAGGCCTTCGATGAGGAAGAGGCCATGAAGATGGCCGAGAAGCTCGCGACCGAGCAGTTCACGCTCGAGGACTTCCTCGAGCAGATGCAGCAGATGCGCAAGATGGGCTCGATGAAGAAGATGCTCGGGATGCTCCCGGGCATGGGCTCCATGAAGGATCAGCTCGAGAACTTCGACGAGCGCGAGATCGACCGGACCGAGGCGATCATCCGCTCGATGACTCCCGCGGAGCGTCGCAACACCAAGCTCCTCAACGGGTCCCGCCGTCTGCGCATCGCGCGCGGATCGGGCATGACGGTGACCGACGTGAACCAGCTGGTCCAGCGGTTCGAGCAGGCGGCCAAGATGATGAAGACCGTCGCCCGCGGCGGCGTGCCGAACATCCCCGGCATGGGGCCCGTCCCCGGCGCCGGCCGCCCGGGCGCGTCGTCCAAGCGCGGCAAGCAGCAGAAGGCCAAGGGCTCGCGTTCCGGCAATCCCGCCAAGCGCGCCGCCGAGAACGCCGGCCTCGCGGCGGCTCCCGCCACTCCGACGGGCTCGGGCTTCGGCCTGGGCGGTGCGAAGGGCACACCGAGCGAGGCTGACCTGGCCGAGCTGCAGAAGCTCCTCGGCAAGGGGTGAGGCTGCGCCGCGTGCGCTGAGGGCGTTCCGGTCGGTAACGTGGACCCGTCCGGCGCGGATGCGCCGGCGACAGGAGCTGGGGGGATCGGCGGAGATGGGTGACGACGGCTGAGAGCGTCTTCGCGAGGGACTCGCCCCGGTATCTCGAGAGCGAGTCGGGCCACATCGACCGGTACCCGCGCAACACGTGGCTGCGCTGGGGTGTGCGGCTCGCAGCCGCGGTGCCGTACATCGCGCTGGCCGTGTGGTTCGCGATCGCCTCAGGAGGCGACTGGTCCGGGACTGCCAACGGGGCGCTGGCCGAGCGCGTAGCAGGCCTTCCCTGGGGCTCAGCCGATGTCGCCGCGCTGGCCGAGCTCTATCCGATCATCACGAGCCTGCTCGCCGTCCTCATCCCCGGCGGGGCACTCGGACTGGCCATCGCCGGCGCTCTGGTGGGCGGCGTGATGCTGCAGCTGATCGTCCAGTCCATGCAGCGCAAGGATTTCCCGCTGCCCGTGCGACTGGTCTTCATCCTCACGCTCGGCCTGACCCCGATGTTCGCGTACGTCGTGACGACGAGCTTGGAGGCGTCTCTCGGCCTGACATTCTTCGGGCTCGGGATGATCGATCTCGTCCGCTTCGTGACATATGCCAACACGCAGGCGGGTTTCCGCGCGGGCCTGCTGTTCGCGTGTTCCGCTCTCTCGGACTCCACGGGCCTCTTCGTCGCCGTCGTCGCCGCGATCGCGGCGACGTTCATCGTCCGGTCCCGGGCATCGTCGCGCCTGGCCAATGCGCTCGTGGTGGTGTTCCCGACTCTTGCGCTCCTCGCTGCGCTGATGCTCCTCGGCGTCGCCTTCCGCCTCGGACCCCTGGCGATGATCCGGGGTGACCTGGTGTGGGACGACGCCCGCGCGAGCGCCGTCGCGGAACTCCTGCTGAGCCCGTCGGGGCTGCTCTACCTCGCACCGACGGCGGTCGTCGTGCTCACGGCCCTGGTACTGCGATACCCCGGCGTCGGTCTGGTCGCCCCGGTGATGACGGCGATGATCCTCTTGGCGTACATCGTCGGCCTGACTCCTCCGGGCCTCGCGGGGATCAACTACCTCCTGATGCTCCTGCTGGCGGTGGCGGTCGTGCCGCGACCCACGACGATCCCGCAGGCAGCGGTCGTCTGTGCCACGTCCGTCGTGCTGTGGGCCATCGGATGGGCGCAGGCCTTCGACAACGACGCCGTCAGCGCGTGGATGAACGTCCTGATCGGTGGTGCGTCGTGACCGAGTCGCTGGACGTCGACGCCGGCCTGCTCGATCCGGCGCTGCGGACGAGGTACGCGACGGAGGGCTGGCTGCCCCTCCGCCGTGCGGGTTCGGAGATCGAGGTCGCCACGGTGACGGCTCTGAGCCCACGACGGCGTGCGCGCATCGAGGGCATCCTGGGCGGACGGATCCGGGAGAGACCCGCCTCGCAGGCGGCGATCGTCGCCGCGCTCACCGACCGGCTCCGCGCCGAGTTCGCCGACCAGGCCGCCGACGGGCTTTATCGCACGAATCCGGTGCTCTCGGCGCGGCACGTGCTCTCCGGCTCGCAGAAGGTCATCGGACTGATGCTCCTGCTCGCTCTCGTCGTCCTGGCGGTCATCTGGCCCGTGCCCACGCTGATGGGGCTGATCGGCGTCGCGAGCGTCGTATTCCTCGCCAGTACCCTCTTCAAGTTCTTCGTCGCCCTGCGGGGCTCGCGATACGACCTCGTGGACCGCGTGCGCCGTGACGAGATCGATGCACTGCGAGACGATGACCTGCCCGTGTACACGGTCCTGGTGCCGGTCTTCCGCGAGGCGCGCATCGTCGGACGCCTCGTCGAGAACCTCGGTCGGCTCGACTATCCGACGGCGAAACTCGAGGTGATCATCCTCGTGGAGGAGGAGGACGCCGAAACCCGGGACGCGATCGCCGAATCTCATCCGCCGGACCACTTCATCGTCGTGACGGTCCCGAAAGGCTCCCCCCAGACGAAGCCGCGTGCGTGCAACGTCGGCCTCGACGTCGCACGAGGTGACTTCCTGGTCATCTACGACGCCGAGGATGCGCCCGAGCCGGACCAGCTGAAGAAGACGGTGATCGCCTTCGCTCGCGCCGATCCGTCCGTCGTGGTCATGCAGGCGGCCCTCAACTACTTCAACGCGCGCGAGAACGTCCTCACCCGCATGTTCTCGCTCGAGTACAGCTACTGGTTCGACTACATGCTCACGGGTCTGGACGTGAGGGATCTCCCGATCCCGCTCGGCGGCACGTCGAACCATTTCCGCACCGAGGCGCTGCGGCAGCTCGGCGGATGGGATCCGTACAACGTCACGGAGGACGCCGATCTCGGCATCCGGGCGAGCGCTCTCGGCTATCGCGTCGGCGTCGTCGACTCCACGACGATGGAGGAGGCGACATCGCGCCTCGGGATCTTCATCGGCCAGCGCAGCCGGTGGATCAAGGGGTACATGCAGACGGCGCTCGTCCATGCGCGCCAGCCCTTCGCCCTCATCCGCCGGATCGGCATACAGCGTTTCGCCGCGTTCACGCTGCTCATCGCCGGCACACCCTTGACGTTTCTCGGGGTGATCCCGTTCACGATCCTCACGATCGCGTCGTTCTTCCTGCCCTGGGCCGACCTGTCGGCGGTGTTCCCGCCGGTGATCCTGTGGCTGTGTCTGGCGAACTTCCTCGTCGGCAATGCGCTGATGGTCTACCTGAACATGATGGGACCGTACAAGCGCGGTGCGTTCTGGCTGGTCGGGTGGGCGATCCTCAACCCCGTGTACTGGCTCCTGCACTCGATCGCGTCCTACAAGGCGCTGTGGCAGCTGATCACCAAGCCCCACTACTGGCAGAAGACCGAGCACGGCATGTCGCACTTCACCCTCGCCGACCCGGCGGACGGCACGCCTTCGGCGCCCGAGAGCGTGCGCGGGGCGGCCGCGAACTGATCCCGACCGCGTCAGTGTCCGAGCGCGGAGAGGTGCTCTCGCAGCGTGGGGCCAGACCGGAACTCGCGGATGAGATGCTGGACGACCTCGCGCAGGTCGCCGTCGGCGGCGTCGGCCACGACGAGCTGACGGGCGTAGCTCGCGCCCTGGCTCAGGATCGTCTCGATCCCCGAGAGCTCGCGCGCGCACTTGAGCTCCACTGCGATGTCGGCCAGCTCGTCGAGCTTCGCGCGGATGTGCTCGGTCACCGGCACCTGCGTGCCTGCTCGGTCGACGATCACGCGGGCGTCGAGTCCGTACCGCGCTGCGCGCCACTTGTTCTCGCGGATGAACCACGGCTGCAGCGTGAGCAGTTCGCGGCCCGCGTCGAGCTCGCGGGAGAAGTGCTCGACCAGCACCTGGATGAACGCCGCCAGCGCCGCGAGCTCGGGCAGTGTCGACATGCCGTCGCACGCGCGCACCTCGATCGTGCCCCAGCGCGGTGCCGGGCGGATGTCCCAGCGCACCTCGGTCGCATCCTCCATGACGCCGGTGCCCACGAGATCGTCGAGGTAGCCCTCGAACTGGCTCCACGTGTCGAGGGGCCAGGGGAGACCGGCGGTCGGGAGCTGCTGGAAGACGAGGGAGCGGTTGGATGCGTAGCCGGTGCGTTCTCCGGCCCAGAACGGGCTCGAGGCCGACAGCGACTGCAGGTGCGGGAGGTAGACCGTGAGGGCGTTGATGATCGGGAAGACCTTCGCGACGTCGTCGACGCCGACGTGCACGTGGATGCCCCAGATCATCATGTTGCGCCCCCACCACTGGGTGCGCTCGATGAGCTTGTTGTAACGCGTCTTGTCGGTGACCTGCTGGTCGTACCACTGGGCGAACGGATGGCTGCCCGCGCACAGCAGCTCGACGTCGAGCGGGTCGCTCACCGTACGCACGGCGGCGATCGCGTCGGCGATGTCGTCGACGGCCGCGGCCACGGTGTCTCCGATGCCGCTGGTCACCTCGACGGTGTTCGTCAGCAGCTCACCCGTGACGGTATAGCGTTCGAGGGCGGTGCTCTCCTCGAGTTCGCGCAGGATCTCGGGCGCCCGCGGCGCGAGGTCTCCTGTCGCGCCGTCGGCGAGCATGAGTTCCCACTCCAGGCCTACGGACGAGCGGGCGGATGTCGCGAAGGGCACCGTCATTTCCACAGTCTGACACGCGCGAGCCATCCGGCTGCGTGTTCGCGGCATGCGATGTCATCTGGCAGAATAGAACGCTGGATCACCCGCTCGACCCTCTATCCAGCGCGGAGATCCTCCCTTCAGAGCTTCCGCCGGGTGTGCACCCCACTCCCCAGGCGATCGGTTCAATCACTTTCCACACATTCAGGAGAATCGTGGCTGTCAAGATCCGTCTCAAGCGCCTCGGCAAGATCCGTGCGCCGTACTACCGCATCGTCGTGGCCGACTCGCGCACCAAGCGCGATGGTCGTGTCATCGAGGAGATCGGCAAGTACCACCCCACCGAGGAGCCCTCGTTCATCGAGGTCGACTCCGAGCGTGCGCAGTACTGGCTGTCGGTCGGCGCACAGCCGACCGAGCAGGTCCGCGCGCTCCTCAAGCTGACCGGCGACTGGGGTCAGTTCAAGGGCGACAAGGACGCCGTCTCGACGGTGAAGACTCGTGAGGCCAAGGCCGACTTCGAGGTCGACTCCTCGAAGAAGTCGGTCATCAAGCCCAAGGCCGAGAAGAAGGCAGAGGAGCCCGCCGAGGCTCCCGCCGACGAGGCGACCGACGCGGCCGACGGGGCCGCCGAGTCCGCCGAGTAATCCGTTGCTCGCCGCCGCGCTCGAGCACGTCGTCAAGGGGATCGTCGATCACCCCGACGCCGTGCGCATCGACTCGTCCACGTCGCCTCGCGGTGACGTGCTCGAGGTGCACGTCCACCCCGACGATCGGGGTCGCGTGATCGGGCGCGGCGGCCGCACGGCCAAAGCCCTGCGCACTCTCATCAGCGCACTCGCCGACGGCAGGCGCGTCCGCGTCGACGTCGCGGACGACTGAGGTGGCAGACGACACCGCCGGCGCGGACGCCGACTCCGCGTCGAGGAGCCCCGCTCCGGCACCGTCCGGCAAGACGCAGCTGCGCGTCGGACGCCTGGTCAAAGCGCACGGCCTCAAGGGCGCCATCAAGCTCGAGCTCTACACCGACGACCCCGAGGGCCGGTTCGTGCCCGGGGCCACGTTCACTCTTCAAGTCCCCGTGTCCTCTCCGTGGCACGGCAAGCCGCTCACGGTCCGCGAGTTCCGCTGGATGAACAGCCACCCGGTGGCGTTCTTCGAAGGCGTCGACGACCGCGATGCGGCGGAAGGCCTCATTCGCGCGATCCTGTGGATCGACCAGGACACCGAGACTCCGTCCGCCGAGGACGACGCGTGGTTCGACCACCAGCTCGTCGGCCTGGACGTCGTCCGCGACGGGGCGACCGTCGGACGCGTCATCCGTGTCGACCACATGCCGGCGCAGGATCTCCTGATCGTCCGCACGCCCGGTGACGACGAGGTGCTCGTGCCGTTCGTCAAGGCGATCGTCCCCGAGGTCGACGTCGCCGGCGGCCGTCTCGTGGTCACCCCTCCCGCCGGCCTCTTCGAAGAGCTGCCGGGCGACGACACCCCGGATGGCAACGCCGACGCGCAGGACACCGAGGACTGACCACGCCGCAGGGTGCGGCATCCGCTCACTGTTCTCCCCGTCCCGCCGTGAGCGTGATGTGATCCGGGCGTAACACCCCGTGCCGCCCGGCGGAACATGCCTCCGCGATCATCGGGTGATGAGCACCATCGCACTTCCGGCGGGCCCGCGTTCGAGCGCGCCGACGGCCGGTCTGCGCACGGTGTGCTCGTACTGCGGTGTCGGCTGCGGGATCAGCGTCACGTCCGAGCCCACTGCGACAGGAGACGGCCTCGTCGTGTCGAAGGTCGCCGGAGACAAGGCGCACCCCGCGAACGCCGGGCGGTTGTGCACGAAGGGGGCGACGCACGTCGAGCTGATGCACGCGCCCGGGCGCCTGTCGTCGGCGTACCTGCGCCCTGCGCGCGGCGAGGAGATCGTTCCGGCGCCGCTCGACACCGCCATCGCCGAGGCGGGCCGGCGGCTGCGGGCGATCGTCGATGAGCACGGGCCGGACGCCGTGGCCGTCTACGTCTCGGGTCAGATGTCGATCGAAGCGCAGTACCTCTCGAACAAGCTCGTCAAGGGCTACCTGCGGGGTGTGCACATCGAGTCGAACTCGCGGCTGTGCATGGCCTCGGCAGGGACCGGCTACAAGCAGTCCCTCGGAGCCGACGGTCCGCCCGGATCGTACGAGGATCTCGACCGGGCCGATCTGTTCTTCGTCATCGGGTCCAACATGGCCGACTGCCACCCGATCCTCTTCCTGCGCATGGCCGATCGGCTCAAACAGGGGGCGAAGCTCATCGTGGTCGACCCGCGCCGCACGGCCACCGCTGACCGCGCCGATCTCCACCTCCCGATCGCTCCCGGCACGGACCTGTCCCTCCTCAACGGCCTGCTGCACCTGCTCGTCGCAGACGGGGCGATCGATCGCGAGTTCATCGCCGCGCACACCGAGGGCTGGGAGGCGATGCCGGAGTTCCTCGCCGAGTACGACCCGGCGCGCGTCGCCGAGGTGACCGGGCTCGCCGAGGCCGACATCCGCACCGCGGCCCGCTGGATCGCCGAGGCGGGCGAGTGGATGACGCTGTGGACGATGGGACTCAACCAGTCCACGCAGGGCACGTGGCACACCAACGCGATCTGCAACCTGCACCTCGCCACCGGCGCGATCTGCCGCCCCGGAAGCGGTCCCTTCTCGCTCACCGGGCAGCCCAACGCGATGGGCGGACGGGAGATGGGCTACATGGGGCCCGGACTGCCGGGTCAGCGCGCCGTCTTCAACCCGGCTGATCGCGCCTTCGTCGAGGACGTCTGGGGACTCCCGCCCGGGACCATCCGCGACGAAGCGGGCAGCGGGACCATCGACATGTTCCGGTCGATGGCCGCCGGCCACATCAAGGCGGCCTGGATCATCTGCACGAATCCGGTCGCCTCGGTGGCCAACCGATCGACGGTGATCGAGGGGCTCGAAGCCGCGGAGCTGGTCATCGTGCAGGACGTCTTCACCGAGACCGCCACGAACGCGTACGCCGACATCCTGCTTCCCGCGACCCTGTGGGTGGAGTCGGAGGGTGTCATGGTCAACAGCGACCGCACGATGACCCTCATGCAGCGCGCTGCGGACGCCCCCGGCGATGCGCACCCGGACTGGCTCGTGATCTGCCGGGTTGCCCGGGCCATGGGCTTCGACGAGGGCTTCGACTTCGAGAGCAGCGCCGAGGTGTTCGACGAGATCCGACGGTTCTGGAACCCGCAGACCGGGTGGGACATCCGGGGCGTGGACTACGAACGCCTGCGTCACGGGCCGGTCCAGTGGCCCGCGCCTCCCGGCGACGCCGAGGCCCGGCATCCGATCCGCTACCTGAATGACGGCGTGAGCCAGGCACCGCATCGCGAGGCGGACGGCACCACGCCCCGACTGGCGTTCGCGACGCCGAGCCGCCGGGCGCAGTTCTTCGCGCGACCGCACCTGGGGCCGAGCGAGTTGCCCGACGACGACTATCCATGGATCCTCAACACCGGCAGGCTGCAGCACCAGTGGCACACGATGACGAAGACCGGCAGGGTCGACAAGCTCGTGCGGCTCAACCCGAAGCCGTTCGTCGAGGTGCATCCGCTCGACGCGGAGCGCCTGACCATCTCCGAAGGAGATCAGGTCGAGGTCTCGTCGCGCCGGGGACGCGCGGTGCTGCCGGCGGTCGTCACCGATCGGGTGAGGCCGGGATGCTGTTTCACGCCGTTCCACTGGAACGATGAGCACGGCGAGCACCTCGCCGTCAACGCGGTGACGAGCGACGCGGTGGACGCGGCGTCGCTCCAGCCCGAGTTCAAGTACGCCGCGGTCGCGCTGCGCAGGGTGGGTCCGTCGTCGGAGAGGGTCGCCGCCGAAGCGAGTGGGAACGGGATGCCGCAGCCCGGCGCCGCGCGGGCGGTGCTCGCCGGGACCGGGGTCCAGATCGGGGCCGCCCCGGCGCTGAGTGAGGCCGAGGGGCGGTACGTCTCCGGCTTCCTGGCGGCGCTGGAGGCGGCGCCGGTGGCGCCGGGGCTCGTGCCCGTGCTTCCTCCGGGCGCGCCGCTGCGTGAGGAGTCCCGCGCGTGGTTCGACGGCGTCCTCGCCGGTCTCTTCTCGCGAACGCCGCTCGGACGTCCCGTCGCGCCTGCGACGGGCACCGACGAGGTGACGGTGCTGTGGGGGTCGCAGACCGGGAACGCCGAGGAGGTCGCCTCGACGTGCGCGGCGACGCTCACGGCCCGCGGCATCCCGGCTCGGACGGTCAGCATGGTCGACATGACCCTCACCGACCTGGCAGCGGTGCGGAAGCTCCTCGTCGTCACCTCGACGTTCGGGGACGGCGGACCGCCCGACAACGGGGCCGATCTCTGGGCGGACCTCAACGGCGACGCGGCGCCCGGACTGCCCGAGCTCGACTACGCCGTCTTCGCGATCGGCGACTCGAGCTACGACGACTTCTGCGGCCACGGCCGCGGCATCGATACGCGTCTCGGGGCGCTCGGCGCGACCGCGCTGCTGCCGCGCGTGGACTGCGAGCCCGACTACGCCGAGCCTGCCGCCGTGTGGCTCGAGGAGGTCATCCGCACGCTCACCGCCGGTGAGACGGCATCCGTCACCGCAGTCGACACCGCCCCGCCGCCGACCCGACGTCTCTTCACTCGGGGGAACCCGGTGCTCGCGCCGCTCGTCACGAACCGGCTGCTCAGCGGCGCGGGGTCGGCCAAGGAGGTGCGGCAGCTCGGCTTCGACCTGGCGCGCGCGGGCGTGACGTACGAGGTGGGCGACTCGCTCGGCGTCGTGTGCGCGAACGCACCGGGCATGGTGGCGGAGTGGCTGGAGGTCACCGGGCTGTCGCGGCACTCGGTCGTCGAGGTGGAGGGGCGCGAACGGTTCCTCGAAGACGCCCTCGCCGACCTCGACATCACGCGCATCGGCGCCGACCTGCTCGCATTCGTCGCCGAGCGCAACCCCGACCCCACGCTGGCGACGCTGCTGCGGCGCGAGAACAAAGGACGACTCGAGCAGTACCTGTGGAGCATGCACGCCGTCGACCTGCTCCGCGCGTTCCCGGTGCGGGCCGAGGCGGGGGAATGGATGCCGGTGCTCAAGCGTCTGCAGCCGCGGCAGTACTCGATCTCATCGAGCCCCAAGACGTCGCCCGGCGAAGTGCAGCTCACCGTCTCGGTCGTGCGGTTCGAGACCGAGACCGGGAGGCGGCGCGGCGGGGTCGCGTCCACCTTCCTCGCCGATCAGGCCGACGCGGCGCCGGTGCCCGTCTATCTGCAGAAGTCGCCGCACTTCCGTCCACCGGCTGCCGCGGACGCTCCGATGATCATGATCGGTCCCGGCACCGGGATCGCGCCGTTCCGCGGATTCCTGCACGACCGCCGCGCCGACGGGCACACCGGGCGCAACTGGCTCTTCTTCGGCGAGCAGCACGCCGCGACCGACTTCTACTACCGGGAGGAGCTCGAGTCGATGCGGACCGACGGGTTCCTCACCCGCCTCGACGTCGCCTTCTCGCGCGACCAACGGCAGAAGATCTACGTGCAGGACCGCATGGTCGAGCACGGACTGGAGCTCTGGCGATGGCTGGAGAACGGTGCGCACCTGTACGTGTGCGGCGACGCGAGCCGCATGGCCAAGGACGTCGACGACACGCTCGTCACGATCGCTCGCCGGCACGGCGGCCTGTCGGAGGATACCGCGGTCGAGTACCGCAAGGGGCTCGTGGCCCAGCGGCGCTACGTCCGCGACGTCTACTGAGATCGTCTGACGTCGCCCGCGTGCCCGTGTCAGGAGACACGCCGCGCGGCGGCGTCGGCGCGCAGGCGATGGGGGCGTGTCGCCCGACGACGGCCCCGATTCGTCTCACACGACAAGGCGGGCCGCCCACCAGGGGCGGCCCGCCGTTCCGCGGATCCGTCAGATGCGCTGCCCGGCGAGCGCGCGCCGCGGGATGACGTACACGAGCACGGTGACGACCATGAGCGCGACGTAGGCGGCGACGAAGCCGTAGAAGGCGGCCGAGTAGCCGCCGGTGGCCAGCTGCGACGCGTTGAGCACCTGCGGCACCAGGAAGCCGCCGTAGGCGCCGATGGCGGAGATCAGCCCGAGGGCGGCGGCGGCCTTGCGCTGCACCTGCTCGCCGCCGGGCGTGCCGGGCAGCGCTCCGGTGGCCAGGCCGCGCGCCGCGAAGATGTTCGGGATCATGCGATAGGTCGAGCCGTTGCCCGTGCCGGTGGCGGCGAAGAGCAGCAGGAAGCAGGCGAGGAAGATCCAGAAGCTCTGCAGGGGCAGCGTCCAGATCAGCGACAGCGCACCCAGTGCCATCACCGCGAACGCTCCGACGGTGACGCGTGCACCTCCGAACCGGTCGGCGAGCCGGCCGCCGTAGGGCCGGGCCAGAGATCCGACGAGGGCGCCGAGGAATGCCAGCGACACCGCAGCCTGCCCGACCTGGAACGTCGAGAACTGCGGGAACTGATCGGCGATGAGCTTGGGGAAGACGCTGGCGAAGCCGATGAACGAGCCGAACGTGCCGATGTAGAGCAGCGCCATGAGCCACAGGTGCGGTTCCCGCATCGCGGCGGCGGAGCCGGCGAAGTCCGCCTTCGCCGACGACAGGTTGTCCATGTAGCGCCACGCGCCCCAGATGGCGACGAGGATCAGCGGGATCCACATCCATCCGGCGAGCGCGATGTTGAGGGTGGCGCCGGCGCCGATGGTGACCGCGATCGGAACGGCGAACTGGGCGACCGAGGTGCCGAGGTTGCCGCCTGCGGCGTTGAGGCCGAGCGCCCAGCCCTTCTCCTTCTGCGGGAAGAAGTAGGTGATGTTCGCCATCGAGCTGGCGAAGTTGCCGCCGCCCACGCCGCCGAGCGCGGCGACGAGCAGCAGGACGCCGAACGGGGTGTCGGGCTGCGACACGACGAAGCCCAGCAGCACGGCGGGGATCAGGAGGAGCGCGGCCGAGACGATGGTCCAGTTGCGGCCGCCGAAGACGCCCACCATGAACGTGTAGGGGAAGCGGAGCGTCGCCCCCACGAGGCTCGGGAGCGAGATGAGCCAGAACAGCTGCGAGCTCGACAGGTCGAACCCGGCCGCGGGCAGCATGACGACGACGATCGACCACAGCTGCCAGATGATGAAGCCGAGGAACTCGGCGAAGATCGACCAGCCCAGGTTGCGACGGGCGATCGTCCGGCCGGTCGACTGCCAGAAGCCCGAGTCCTCGGGGTTCCAGCCGTCGATCCAGCGGCCGGGGCGGTGGGTGAGCGAGACCGGCGCGAGGGCCGGGTGCGAAGCTGAGACCTCCGTCGTCGACGGGGTGACGGTCGTGGTCATGACGCCTCCTCAGGTGAAGTGTGCTCTCACCGTAGGAAGGGGGTGTTTCCGTCCTGCGACCGCTCCGGTTACTTCTCCGTCAAGGTTCCGTCACCGCGCCCGGAGGGGTGCGGTTAGGGTCCGGTCACACGTCGGAAACATGAGCGGATGCCTAGACTCGACACCATGCGCGTCGACATCGTCACGATCTTCCCGGCGTTCTTCGACGTGCTCGACGTCTCACTCATCGGCAAGGCCCGGGATCGCGGCATCCTGGACATGCATGTCCACGATCTGCGCGACTGGACCCACGACCGCCACCGCACGGTCGACGACACCCCCTACGGCGGGGGTGCCGGCATGGTCATGAAGCCCGAGCCCTGGGGCGAGGCCCTCGACACCCTGCTCTCCGACGACGCCGTCCTGCTCGTGCCTTCTCCGGCCGGTGAGCAGTTCTCGCAGGCGATGGCCCGCGAACTCGCCGAGGAGAAGCACCTCGTGTTCGCGTGCGGCCGGTACGAGGGGATCGACCAGCGCGTCGTCGATCACTACGCCGAGCGCGGGCGCGTGCGCCTGGTGAGCCTGGGCGACTACGTGCTCAACGGCGGTGAGGTCGCGGCGATGGCCGTCGTGGAGGCGGTCTCGCGGCTGATCCCGGGAGTCGTCGGCAATCCCGACAGCCTCGTCGAGGAGTCGCACGAGGATGGGCTGCTCGAGTACCCGAGCTACACCAAGCCCGCCGTCTGGCGCGGCCACGAGGTGCCGCCGGTGCTGCTCAGCGGCAACCACGGTGCGATCGCCGTGTGGCGGCGCGACCAGAGCCTCGAGCGCACGCGGGCGAACCGGCCGGACCTGCTCGCCTGACCTGGGCGCGTACCGGGCTCAGGCCGATGCCTCGGCCGGGTCGAGGACGTTGAGCCGGTAGCCGCGCTTGACGACGGTCTTGATGAGGTCGGGCACGCCCAGGGCCTCGCGCACCCGGGCGACCGCCATCTCGACGGCGTGGGTGTTCGCGCCTGAGCGGGGCAGAGCGTTCTGCAGTCGCTGACGCGATACGACGCCCCCGCCGGCATCGAAGAGCGAGGCGAGGATGTCGGTCCCGGTCCGCGACAGCGGCACGTGCACGCCGGCAAGCACGGCGCCCGTGCTGCGCAGCTCGAGGCGTCCGGCGGTGGTGGCGAGAGACGTCACATGACCGCCGCCGAAGTGCGTGACGACCGCCCGCACGAGCGAGCCGAGCCGGCCGCGCTCGGCGATGAGGGGCGTGATCCCGACGTCGACGAGTGGCGCGGCGGTGATCGGTCCGACCGCGGCCATCAGCACGCGTCCGCTGCCGGCGAGATCGGCGATGTCGTCGAGCACGCCTTCGCGAGAGGCCGCGGCCAGCCACTCGGCGGCTCCGGGAGCGGACGTGAAGAGCACAGCGTCGATCTCGCCCTGGGCGGTGGCCACCACCGAACGGCTCACGGCCGCGGCGTCCGGTGGCGGACCCCACCGGTAGACGGTGAGGCTCACGACGTCCGCGCCCGCCTGCTCAAAGAGCTCGTCGAGCCCGTCGGCCCCCGAGCCGTGGTGCTGCACCGCGATGCGCCGGCCGGTGACACCCTCGGCGAGGAGGTACTCGCCCAGCTCGACGGAGGTCTCGGACTCGGCGACCCAATCCGCCGTGAGCCCCGCCTGCTGGATGGCGCCGCGGGCCTTGGGACCGCGGGCGACGATCTGCGCACCGGCGAGGGCGGCATGGAGCTCGTCGAGCATCCCCGCTTCGTCGGCGGCCTCCATCCAGCCGCGGAAGCCGACGCCCGTGCTGGCGACGACCATCTCGGGCGGATGCGCGATGAGCTCGCGGGTCGCGGCGATCAGTGCATCGTCGTCGATGTGGGGCACGATCGTCAGCGCGGGAGCGTGGCGGACCGTCGCACCGTGACGCTCCAGCGCGGCTGCGAGCTCGAGCGAGCGTCGATCGACGGCGATCACGATGGTGCAGCCGTCGAGGGCGGCGGAGAGAGCGGGGTGGGGGAGCGCCACGGGTCAGCCGCCCGCTCCGGAGCGCGCGGCGACCAGCTGCGGCACGAGCATACCGGCGCGGGCGACCTCGCCCACCACGATGACCGCGGGGTTGCGCACGCCGATGCGACCCGCGTCGACCACGATCTCGCCGAGCGTGCTGTGCGTGGTGCGCTGGTCGGGGTGGTGACCGCGCTCGACGATCGCGACCGGGCGCGTGCGTGGCACGCCGGCTCGCAGGGCATCGGCGACGAGGCGGGGGAGCGCCCCCACGCCCATGAGGATCACGGTGGTGACGTCGTCGTCCCCGAGGGCGGCAAGGGTCGCGGCGGTCATCTCGGACTGGCCGTTGACGATGTGGACGGCCGACGCGATTCCGCGGTGCGTGACCGGGATGCCGGCGGCCTCGGGCACCGCGACCGCGCTCGTCACCCCCGGCACGACGTCGACGGGGACGCCGGCGGCGACGCAGGCGATCACTTCCTCGCCACCGCGGCCGAAGACGAACGGATCGCCGCCCTTGAGCCGCACGACCCGCTTCCCGGCCCGGGCGCGGTCGACGAGGATCTCGTTGATCTCGTGCTGCGGGACCGCGTGGTGCCCGGGGAGCTTGCCGACGTCGATGAGCTCGGCGTCCGGGCGCAGGTGCGCACGGATCTCGGTCGGGCCGAGGCGATCCATCACGACGACGTCGGCCTGCACGAGCAGGCGCCAGGCACGAACGGTCATGAGGTCGATCGGTCCCGGGCCGCCGCCCACCAGATCCACGCGGCCGGTCATGCCTGCGCCTCCCATCGCACGAGCACATCCCCGTCGCTCACGGCAGCGGGCCAGACGTGCAGGGAAGCGGGTTCCTTCCCCTGCGTGTCGAGACAGGCGCCGGTGCGCAGGTCGAACACCTGCTTGTACATCGGAGAGGCGACGGTCGGGGCATCCTGCCGGGTTCCGACGATGCCGCGCGAGATCACGTTCGCGCGGCTGTACGGGTCGAAGTTCGACACGGCGTGCACCCGCCCGTTGTGCAGCAGGAAGAGCGCGATCTGCGTGCCGCCGAGGAGGGCGGCGCGCCCGCGCTCGACCTCCAGATCGGCGACCGCGCACACACGCACCCACCCTTCGGGGACCGCGGTTGCGGTGGGCTGCGGGTCGACGAGCGTCATCGGCGCACCTCCAGGATCGTTCCGGCGATGAGGACGCCACCGCTCTCGCGCTCGGCCGCGGTGGCCGGCCGGCCCTGACCGCGCTCGGCGGTGTAGGCGAGTGACGGGTCGGGGGTCGTCGGCGCATTGATGAACGACGCGAACCGGCGCAGCTTCGCGGGGTCGTCGAGCGTGGCCTTCCACTCGTCCTCGTACGCGCCGACGTGTACCGCCATGGCCGCGTCGAGGTCGGCGCAGATGCCCAGACTGTCGTCGAAGATGACGGCGCGCAGCCCGTCGATCCCGCCCTCGAGCTCTTCGAACCACGGAGCGGTGCGCTGCAGCCGATCGGCGGTGAAGATGTAGTACATCAGGAACCGGTCGATCGCCGTGAGGAGCTCGGCGTCGCTCAGCCCCTCGGCGAGCAGCACAGCGTGCCGAGGGGTGAATCCTCCGTTGCCGCCCACGTACATGTTCCAGCCGGCTTCGGTCGCGATGACGCCGACGTCCTTCCCTCGCGCCTCGGCGCACTCACGCGCGCAGCCCGAGACGCCGAGCTTGAGCTTGTGCGGCGAGCGCAGGCCGCGGTAGCGCAGCTCGAGCTGCACGGCCATGCCGACCGAGTCCTGCACGCCGTACCGGCACCAGGTCGATCCCACGCATGACTTCACGGTGCGCAGCGACTTGCCGTACGCGTGGCCGGACTCGAAGCCCGCGTCGACGAGCCGCCTCCAGATCTCGGGCAGCTGCTCGAGCCGGGCGCCGAACATGTCGATGCGCTGACCGCCCGTGATCTTCGTGTAGAGGCCGAAATCGCGCGCCACCTCGCCGATGACGACGAGGCCCTCCGGTGTGATCTCGCCGCCGGGGATGCGGGGGACGACCGAGTAGCTGCCGTCTTTCTGAAGGTTGGCCATCACGTGGTCGTTGGTGTCCTGAAGGGCCGCGTTCTCCCCGTCGAGCACGTGCGCGCCGACGAGGGTGGACAGGATGCTCGCGAGCGCGGGCTTGCAGATGTCGCAGCCGCGGCCCGCGCCGAAACGATCGATCACGGCGCTGAAGGTGCGCAGGCCTGACACGCGCACCGCGTCGAAGAGCTGCCGGCGCGACATGTCGAAGTGCTCGCACAGGGCGCTGCTCATGGCCGTGCCGGTCTTCGCGAGCTCGGCGCCGACGATCTTCTTGACCATCGTCACGCACGAGCCGCATGCGGCCCCGGCCTTGGTGCACGCTTTGATCCCGGCGACATCGGTGCAGCCGTCCTCGTGCACGGCGTGGCGGATGGCCCCGGCGGTGACGCTGTTGCACGAGCAGACGAGTGCGGCGTCGGGGAGGTCGCCGGTCGGGGCGGCGACGCCGTCCTCGGGCAGGAGGTAGGCCGCCGGATCGCCGCCGAGAGCTCCGCCGACCAGGGGGCGCAACGAGCCGTATGCCGACGCGTCGCCGACGAGGATGCCGCCGAGGAGCGTCTTGGCGTCGTCCGAGAGCACCAGCTTCTTGTAGACGCCGGCGACGGGGTCGGCATAGACGACGTCGAGCGCGCCGGGGGTCTCGCCGAACGCATCGCCGAAGCTGGCGACATCCACGCCGGAGAGCTTGAGCTTGGTCGACAGGTCGTAGCCGGGGAAGGATGCATCGCCGCCGAGCAGCCGGGTGGCGGCGACCTCCGCCATCGCATAGCCGGGGGCCACCAGCCCCACGCAGGCGCCGTCGAAGTTGGCGACCTCGCCGATTGCGAGGATGCCCGGATCGGAGGTCGCGCATCCGGCGTCGATGAACACGCCGCCGCGCGGATGCACGGCCAGGTCGGCGCCCCGTGCGAGCTCGTCGCGAGGACGGACACCGACCGTGAAGACGACGACATCGGTGCGCTCGTAGCTGCCGTCACGGAACTCGAGCCCGGTCACCTGCCCGGTGCGGTCGGGGTCGAGCCTCGTGGTGCTCGTGCCGGTCAGGACGCGGATGCCGCGAGACTCGATGATGCGGCGGAGGGCGTCCCCGCCGGGGAGATCGAGCTGCGCCGACATGAGCCTGTCGGAGGACTGCACGACCGTGCAGGCCACATCCACCCCCTGCAGCGCCCCGGCCGCCTCCAGGCCGAGCAGACCGCCGCCGATCACCGTCCCGGTGAGGGGGCGCCCGAGTTCCGCCGAGCGCTTCCCGACGAATGCGCGCAGGCGCTCGACGTCGTCGAGCGTGCGGTAGACGAAGCATCCTTCGAGTCCGAAGCCGTCGACGGCCAGTCGCGCGGCGTATGAGCCGGTGGCAAGGACGAGCCGGTCATAGGCGACGCTGAGGCCGCTCCTGGTGGTCACCCGTCGTGCCGTGCGGTCGATGCGCGCAACCGGATCCCCGCCCACGAAGCGCACCCGCTTGTCGTCGAGCACGGCACGATCGAGGGTCAGGTCGTCGGGGGTCGCGCCGCCGAAGAAGCCGGTGAGACCGACGCGGTCGTAGGGGTGTCGTCCCTCTTCGCCGAACAGCGTGATGCGCCACGACTCGTCGCCGCGGCTGAGCAGGCTCTCGACGAACCGGTGCGCCACCATGCCGGCGCCCACCACGACGACGTGCGTGACAGCCGATGCGGTGGAGCTCATTCCGTCACGGTACGCGTGCGATGTTGCAGGCGAGTCAGCGTCGTGTTTCCGGCTCTTGACGGTGGGGCGCGCGTCTTCCGGTGCGGTGCGGGGGGCTTCCTCGGTCATGGCGTCTCCTGCTCGACGGAACGGCTGTCGGTGCCCGCCACGCTAGGAGCGCAGTGTTTCGCCGTGCGGCGGGCGCCGGTTACCTCCGGCGAACGTTTCCCTCACACCGCCGTCGCGCCGGAAGTGAGAACCGCGCCGGCTTACCTCACCGCGCGCGTCCACGCCAGGCCGGACTTCCGGTGGTCGTGCTCGATATCGTGAAGACCCGCCGACATGGAGGTCCAATGCACACCTGGCCAGGCTCCGCCTACCCGCTCGGAGCGACGTTCGATGGCAACGGCACCAACTTCGCTCTGTTCAGCGAGGGTGCCGAGCGCGTCGAACTCTGCCTGTTCGACGACGCCGGCACCGAGACGCGCGTCGAGCTGCGCGACGTCGACGCATTCGTCCACCACGGCTACCTTCCCGCGGTCCAGCCCGGGCAGCGCTACGGCTATCGCGTGCACGGCCCGCACGACCCCGCCTCGGGCAAGCGGTTCAATCCCCACAAGCTGGTGCTCGACCCCTACGCCAAAGCAGTGGAAGGACAGGTCACCTGGGGGCAGCCGGTATTCGGCTACGACTTCGACGACCCCGACTCGCGCAACGACGAGGACTCGGCGTCGCACCAGATGATGGGCGTCGTCGTGAACCCGTACTTCGACTGGAGCGGCGACCGCCAGCCGAAGACGCCGTACTCGGAGTCGTTCGTGTACGAGGCGCACGTGCGTGGACTCACCGAGCTGCATCCCGCCGTGCCCGAGGAGATCCGCGGCACGTACAGCGCCATCGCCCATCCCGCGATCATCGAGCACCTGCAGAAGCTGGGCGTGACGGCGATCGAGCTCATGCCCGTCCACCAGTTCGTCAACGACTCGGTGCTCGAGGAGAACGGCCTGTCCAACTACTGGGGCTACAACACCATCGCCTTCTTCGCCCCGCAGAACACGTACGCCTCCAGCGGTCAGCGCGGTCAGCAGGTGCAGGAGTTCAAGGGGATGGTGAAAGCCCTGCACGCCGCGGGGATCGAGGTGATCCTCGACGTCGTCTACAACCACACCGCCGAAGGCAACCACCTGGGACCCACCCTCTCCATGCGAGGGATCGACAACGAGGCCTACTACCGGCTCGAAGACGACGACAAGCGCTTCTACACCGACTACACCGGCACCGGGAACAGCCTGAACGTCGGCAACCCGCACACCCTGCAGCTCATCATGGACTCGCTGCGGTACTGGGTGCTCGAGATGCATGTCGACGGGTTCCGGTTCGACCTCGCCTCGACGCTCGCGCGCGAGTTCTATGAGGTCGACCGGCTGGCGACGTTCTTCGAGCTCGTGCAGCAGGATCCGGTGGTATCGCAGGTGAAGCTCATCGCCGAGCCGTGGGATGTCGGGCCGGGCGGGTACCAGGTCGGGAACTTCCCTCCGCAGTGGACGGAGTGGAACGGGAAGTACCGCGACACGGTGCGTGACTTCTGGCGCGGTGAGCCGGCGACGCTCGGCGAGTTCGCCTCACGGCTCACCGGGTCGGCCGACCTCTACGAGCACTCCGGTCGCCGGCCCGTGGCATCCATCAACTTCGTCACCGCCCACGACGGGTTCACCCTTCGCGATCTGGTCTCGTACAACGACAAGCACAACGAGGCCAACGGCGAGGACAACCGCGACGGGGCCGACGACAACCGCTCATGGAACGGGGGAGTGGAGGGCCCGACAGACGATCCCGCGGTGCTCACGCTCCGCGCTCGCCAGCAGCGCAACTTCATCGCGACGCTGATGCTGTCGCAGGGGGTGCCCATGCTGCTCCATGGCGACGAGCTCGGCCGCACCCAGCGCGGCAACAACAACGGCTACGCGCAGGACAACGAGATCACGTGGGTCGACTGGTCCGCCGTCGACCAGCCGCTCGTCGAGTTCACGGCGGCTCTCGCACGGCTGAGGCGCGAGCACCCGACGTTCCGCCGGCGCCGGTTCTTCAACGGGCGGCCGGTGCGGCGCGAAGAGGGCGCGCCGATCCCCGACATCGTGTGGCTCCGGCCCGACGGCACGCAGATGCAGCCCGAGGACTGGGGTTCCGGCTTCGGTCGCGCCGTCGGGGTGTTCCTCAACGGCGACGGGATCCGCGAACGTGACCGGCGGGGCGAGCCCATATCGGACCACCACTTCATGGTGCTGTTCAACGCGGGCGACGACGTCGTGGACTTCGTCGTGCCCGACGTGGAGTTCAGCCCGAAGTGGGACGTCGTGGTCGACACGGCCGGCGAGCACGCCGACACCGAGCCCCTCGAGCCGGGCGCCGGACTGCCGGTGCACGGCCGGTCGCTCATGGTGCTGCGCGAGCACGAGGTGCCCGAGCCGGCGATCGGTCATACGGTCGCGGCATCCCTCGCCGTCACATCCGTCGCCGGACCGGACGAGGTGCCGGGCGCGGCGCCGCGGGCCGAGCTGGGCGGGTGAACCGGACGTGCCCGCGAAGGTGCCGGTCTCGACGTATCGACTGCAGATCAGGCCGTCGTTCACCCTCGACGACGCGGCGGCGCTGGCCGACTACCTCGTGGACCTCGGGGTCGGCTGGGTCTACCTCTCACCCATCCTGACCTCCTCGGAGGGGTCCGACCACGGCTACGACGTGGTCGATCCGACGACGGTCGACTCCGCACGCGGCGGAGCGGACGGGCTCGCCCGGGCGAGCGCCGCCTTCCACGCGGCGGGCCTGGGCGTTCTCGTCGACATCGTGCCGAACCACGTCGGCGTCGCCCGCCCCGCGGAGAACGCGTGGTGGTGGGACGTGCTCACGCACGGCCGAGCATCCGCATGGGCGAGCACGTTCGACATCGACTGGGACTTCGGCGGCGGGAAGGTGCGCCCTCCCGTGCTGGGAGAGACGATGACGGACGCCGCTGCGTCCGGTGCTCTGCGGGTCGAGGACGGGGAACTGCGGTATCACGAGCACCGCTTCCCCCTGGCGCCCGGATCCTGGTCCGACGGCGACGACGTCGCGACGGTCCTCTCTCGTCAGCACTACGAGCTGATGGACTGGCGCCGGGAGGCGGACGACCTGAACTACCGGCGCTTCTTCGCCGTCTCGAGCCTCGCCGCCGTCCGTGTGGAGGACGCCGAGGTGTTCGACCGCACCCACGTGGAGGTCGCCCGCTGGTTCAGCGAGGGGCTCGTCGACGGGCTGAGGGTGGACCATCCCGACGGTCTGCGCGACCCGGTCGGCTACTTCGAGCGGCTGGACCGCGTCACGGAGAGCGCATACGTCGTCGCCGAGAAGATCCTCGAGCGGGGCGAGGCACTGCCGCAGTTCTTCGCCGCGGACGGGACGACGGGCTACGACGCCCTCGCGGAGATCGACCGGGTGCTCGTCGACCCCTCGGGTGAGGAGCGCCTCGACGCCCTCGACGCGGCGCTGCGCACCGCGACGGGCCTGCCCGCCGCAGAGCCCTGGCCGGAGCTCATCGCGGGAACCAAGCGTGCGGTGGCCGACGGCATCCTGCACTCCGAGGTCCGGCGCCTCGCTCGCGATCTCGGAACCACCGACGACCCGGCGACGGAGGACGCCCTCGCCGAACTGCTGGCGTGGTTCCCGGTATACCGCTCGTACCTGCCGGCCGGGCGCGAGCACCTCGACCACGCGCACCGCGCCGCTCGGGCCGCGCGTCCCGAACTCGCCGGCGTGCTCGACCGTCTCGTGCCTCTGCTCGCCGATCCGCGGCACCCCGCCGCCCAGCGGTTCTCGCAGACGAGCGGCATGGTGATGGCGAAGGGCGTCGAGGACACCGCGTTCTACCGGTCGACGCGTCTGGGCACGCTGACGGAGGTCGGCGCCGACCCGTCGCAGTTCGCGCTGTCCGTGGACGCCTTTCATGCTGCGCAGGCGCGTCGTCATGCGTCGTGGCCGAGCAGCATGACGACGCTGTCGACCCACGACACGAAGCGTGGCGAGGATGTACGGGCCCGGCTGGCTGTGCTCGCGGAGATCCCCGAGCGCTGGGCGGAGGTGCTCGAAGAGCTGCGGGATGCCGCGTCCACCGGGCACGGTCCCCTCGACGCCCTGCTCTGGCAGGCCGTCGTCGGTGCGTGGCCCGCGTCGCGTGAGCGACTGCGCGCGTACGCGGAGAAGGCCGCACGAGAGGCGGGGGAGGCGACGTCGTGGCTCGCCCCCGATGGCGCGTTCGAGGCGCGCGTGGGCGGCCTGATCGACGCGGTCTTCGACGACGCCGACGTGGCTGCGCGCGTGGAGTCCTTCGTCGCCGAGATCGAGCCGGCGGGGTGGTCGAACGCACTGTCGGCGAAGCTGCTCCAGCTCGCCGGCCCGGGCGTGCCCGACGTGTACCAGGGGAGCGAGCTGTGGGAGCAGAGCCTCGTCGATCCCGACAACCGGCGGCCGGTCGACTTCGCCGAGCGCCGGCGACTGCTCGCCGACCTCGACGCCGGCCTCCAGCCGCCGGTGGACCGGTCCGGCGCCGCGAAGCTGCTCGTGACCTCTCGCACCCTGCGCCTGCGTCGGGACCGACCCGAGCTGTTCACCCGGTACACGCCCGCGACCGTCGTCGGACCCGCCGCCGACCACGTCGTCGCGGTCGATCGCGGCGGCGCCCTCTCTGTCGCGACGCGCCTTCCCGTCGCGCTCGCGCGCCGGGGCGCGGCATCCGGATCGCCGTGGCACGACACCGTGCTGCTGCGCCACGCCGGCCCCACGACCGACGTCTTCACGGGCCGCACCTACCGGGGCGGGGCGATCCCGGTGGCGGAGCTCCTCGCCGTGTACCCGGTGGCGCTGCTCACGGCGGGCTCGTCATGACCCCCTCGGTGTGGGCGCCGCGCGCGGAACACGTCGCACTCCGCGTGCCCGCGCGGGGCGCCGACGTGGGGATGCGGCGCGGAGACGACGGATGGTGGCACGCGCCACTGTCGCTCGACCACGGCGAGGAGTACGGCTTCGTCCTGGGCGACTCCGATTCCGCCCGGCCCGATCCACGCTCGCGATGGCAGCCGCGCGGCGTCCACGAGCTGAGTGCGGCATTCGATCCCTCTCGCCACCTGTGGCAGGACACCGGCTGGAGGGGACGGCAGCTGGCCGGCGGGGTCGTCTACGAGCTCCACGTGGGCACCTTCACGAAGGAGGGGACGCTGGATGCCGCGGCCCGGCGCCTCGATCACCTCGTCGACCTCGGCGTGGACTTCGTGGAGCTGCTTCCGGTCAATGCCTTCAACGGCGTGCACAACTGGGGATACGACGGGGTGCTCTGGTACGCGGTGCACGAGCCCTACGGCGGACCGTCCGCGTACCAGCGCTTCGTCGAGGCGTGCCATCGCGCAGGGCTCGGCGTGATCCAGGACGTCGTCTACAACCACCTCGGACCGAGCGGCAATTACCTGCCCGAGTTCGGCCCGTACCTGCGTGACGCCGAGGCGACCGCCTGGGGCTCATCGGTCGACCTCGACGAGGCCGAGGTGCGGCGTTATGTCGTCGAGAACGCCCTCATGTGGCTGCGCGACTTCCGCGTGGACGGGCTGCGCCTCGACGCCGTCCACGCGCTCCACGACCGCTCCGCGACGCACATCCTGCAGGAGCTCGCCGAGTCCGTCGACGCGCTGAGCGCGCACGTGGGCAGGCCGCTGACGCTGATCGCGGAGAGCGATCTGAACGACGCCCGACTCGTCACCGCCCGTGAGGCCGACGGGTTCGGACTCACCGCCCAGTGGAGCGACGACTACCACCATGCGCTCCATGTCGCGCTCACCGGAGAGACGACCGGGTACTACACCGACTTCGCCCCGCTGTCGGCGCTCGTCAAAGCCTCGACGCAGGGGTTCTTCCACGACGGGACCTTCTCGTCGTTCCGCGGGCGCCCGCACGGCAGCCCGATCGATCCGCGTCTTCCGACCTGGCGGCTCGTGACGTTCGCACAGGACCACGACCAGATCGGCAACCGCGCCGCCGGGGACCGCCTCTCTCAGTCCCTCGACCCGGGCGGCCTCGCGATCGCCGCGGTGCTCACGGTGCTCGCGCCGTTCACGCCGATGCTCTTCATGGGGGAGGAGTGGGCCGCGACGACGCCGTGGCAGTTCTTCACGTCGCATCCCGAGAAGGAACTGGGCGAGGCCACGGGCCGCGGCCGAAAGGCCGAGTTCGCCCGGATGGGCTGGGACGAGTCCGCCGTGCCCGACCCGCAGGATCCGGCGACGTTCGAGCGCTCCATTCTTCGCTGGGAGGAGCGGGATGCTGCGCCCCACTCCGGCATGCTGGCGCTGTACCGCGAGCTCCTCGCGCTGCGCCGGAGGGTCGCCGACTTCACCGACCCCGACTTCCGCTCGCTGAGCGCGGACGCCGACGAGGAGCGGCGCTGGTTTCGGCTGCGGCGCGCGTCGTCGGAGATCGTCGTGAACTTCGGGCCGGCGGAGGTCGTCCTTCCGATCGATGCGTCGGCTCGCATCGCGCTCGCCACCGACGGCGCGACAGCGGCGACCGGCGGGCGCCTGCGCCTGCCGGCACGATCGGCGGCGGTGCTCGTGCCTCCCGGCGACTGAGCGCGCAGCGGTCAGGCGACGCCGAGCCAGGACCGGTCGGTGAGCACGATCGGACCGTCCTCGGTGATCGCGATGGTGTGCTCGGAGTGCGCCCCGCGGGAGCCGTCGACCGAGCGGAGCGTCCATCCGTCGGGGTCGGTCACCAGCCGGTCGGTCGTCTGAAGGAACCACGGCTCGAGCGCGACGACGAGTCCCGCGCGCAGCGGATAGCCACGGCCGGGCTTGCCGTCGTTGGGCACGTGGGGGTCGCCGTGCATGATGCGTCCGACGCCGTGGCCGCCGAAGTCGGTGTTGATCGAGTAGCCGTCGGCGTGGGCGACGGCCGCGATCGCGGCGGAGATGTCGCCGATGCGGTGGTCGACCGTCGCGGCCCGGATCGCGGCATCCAATGCCCGCTCGGTCGTGTCGATCAGGGCGAGGTCCTCATCACGCGGCGTGCCCACCACGAACGACACCGCCGAGTCGGCGACCCAGCCGTCGACGGACACCGCGAAATCGAGCGACACCAGGTCGCCGTCGCGCAGCACGTAGTCGAAGGGGAGCCCGTGCAGGACGGCGTCGTTCACCGAGGTGCAGATCACCTTGCCGAACGGGCTCGCGCCGAACGACGGGTGGTAGTCGATGTAGCACGACTCGGCCCCCGCGCGCCGGATCATGTCGTGCGCGCGGCGATCGATCGAGAGCAGGTTCGTGCCGACCTTCGTCTCGTCGCGCAGCGTCGCCAGCGTCTCGGCGACGAATCGCCCTGCCGGCCTCATCGCCTCGATCTCGGCGGGTGTGCGCAGCTCGATCATCGGTGCTCCCTTTCGTCCGCATCCATTCTGTCTGACGCGGACGCACGGGGCTGGGAGGATGCTCCGCACCTCGACGACCGCGTGCCACGCCGCGCTCGACCGGCGTACCATTCACAGCATGTGGCTGCGACGCGGTTTCTTCGGCTGGCTCATCCCCGCCGCCTTCGTCCTGCCCCTGTGGCTGTTCGTCGGCTGGCTCATCGCCGGAGCCGGCGGCTGGGCCTTCCTGTGGATGATCTTCGCGATTCCCGGCGTCTTCCTCTGGCAGCTCCTCATCTCCCTGCTCGTGCGCGCCCGGGGCACGGTCCGCGCGCATCGGGCGGTGTCGTGGTGGGACGTGCTCGGCCTCACCGTGTGGCACCTGATGGTCATCTCGCTCGGGTTCTACAACCAGGCGTGGTGGACGCCGCTCATGGTCCTCACGGTCCTGGTCGGAGTCGCGCTCTTCTGGCTCTCGTTGTGGCAGCTGTGGAGCGAGGCGAAGCCGTCTCGGATGGTCCTGCGCACGACGGAGGGCATGGCGTACATCCCGCCGGCGGCGGAGCGCGCCGAGGCATCCGTCCAGGACATCATCATCGTCACCGAGAAGCAGCGGCCGCCGGCGCCCTGACCCGTTTTGGCGGGGCGTGGCATCCATGGCAGAATGGCTGTTTGTGCCCTGACCAGGTTCTGCCTCAGGGGAATCCGCCGTTCGGCTCTCAGCCGGTGGCCTCGGGCACACGACATCCTTTCCAACACTTCCCGCGGTCGACCTGTGGCGGCCGCAGAGAGAAACGATCATGCAGATCCTCGACGCCGTCGACGCGGCCTCGCTCCGCTCCGACATCCCCGCCTTCGCTCCCGGTGACACCGTCAAGGTGCACGTCAACATCACCGAGGGCAACCGCTCGCGCATCCAGGTCTTCCAGGGCGTCGTCATCGGCCGCTCGGGCGATGGGGTCCGCGAGACCTTCACGGTCCGCAAGATCAGCTTCCAGGTCGGTGTCGAGCGCACGTTCCCCGTCCACAGCCCCGTGATCGACCACATCGAGGTCGTCACCCGCGGTGACGTCCGCCGCGCGAAGCTCTACTACCTGCGCAACCTCCGTGGCAAGAAGGCCAAGATCAAGGAGAAGCGCGAGAACTGAGTTCTCCGTCACGAAGCCCCGGACCTGCGGTCCGGGGCTTCGTCGTCTCACGAGGAAGTCTGCTCGGCTGGAAACGTCCCCCGAAGCGTGGACCCCGGCATGTCGTGACCTGCGGAATGTGGGAACCTTGATGGAGGCCCTCCGATCGACGGCGTGCCGGGTGAAGGAACGTGCATGACGACCGAGAAGACGGCTGAGGCCGAACCGGCCCCCGCTTCCGGGTCGGGAGGCGACGCCGCGATCCACCGTCGCCGGCGCGGCTGGCTGACGTTCCTGCGCGATGTGATCGTGATCATCCTGATCGCGGTGCTGGTCTCGTTCCTCGTCAAGACCTTCCTGGTGCGCTCGTTCTACATCCCGTCGGGATCGATGAAGGAGACGCTGCACGTCGACGACCGCATTCTGGTCGACGAGATCACTCCTCGTTTCGGCGGCTACGGACGCGGCGACATCGTCGTGTTCCAGGACCCGGGCGGCTGGCTTCCGCCGAGCACCGACCCCGCCCGCCCGCCCGTCGTCGAGGCGATCGACTGGGTCCTGGCGCTCGTCGGGCTCTCGGCGCCCGACAGCGACGACCACCTCGTCAAGCGCATCATCGGGATGCCGGGCGATCACGTCGTGTGCTGCAACGCGCTGGGCCAGATCACCGTCAACGGCGTGCCCATCGACGAGACCGACTACATCGTCGTCCCGACGGGGGAGTCGGCGGCCTCCGGCGACCCCTTCGACATCACCGTTCCGGCCGACAGCCTGTGGGTGCTCGGCGACAACCGGTACCAGTCGAAGGACTCGCGCTACAACCAGGATCAGCCGGGTGACGGGTTCGTCCCCCTCGAGAACGTCGTGGGGCGCGCGTTCCTGGTGACGTGGCCGCTCGACCGCTTCGGGACGCTCGACTTCCACCACGACGACTTCGCCGGTGTGCCCGCGCCCTCCGAGGAGGAGCCCGCGCCATGACGGTGGCCGAGCCGCGCCTCACGCTCGAGCGTCGGCTCCTGCGTGAGCACGCGCTCGTCATCGCCTGCGACGAGGTCGGCCGCGGCGCTCTCGCCGGGCCCGTCGCCGTCGGCGCGGCCGTGATCGACGCACCCCGATCGCGCAAGCGCATCCCCCAGGGCCTGCGGGACTCCAAGCTCGTTCCCGAACCGCGGCGCGCCGATGTGGCCGCCCGCGCCGCGTCCTGGGTGTCAGCGAGTGCCGTCGGCTGGGCGAGCTCCGCCGAGATCGACGAGATCGGCATCATGCGCGCCCTCGGCCTCGCATCGATCCGCGCCCTGGCGGACCTGCGCGCGCACGGGGTCGTCCCCGAGGACGCCATCGTGATCCTCGACGGCAACTACGACTACATCACCGCGGCGGGCGCGACCGGGCTGCGGGTGACCCCGGTCATCAAGGCCGACAGGGACTGCGCGTCCGCGGCCGCGGCATCCGTCATCGCCAAAGTCGCCCGCGACGCACTGATGACGCAGCTGCACGATCAGCTGCCCGCCTACAACTGGGCGCGCAACAAGGGCTACGCGAGTCCTGATCACCGTGAGGCGATCCGCGAGCATGGCATCAGCGCGCACCACCGGGCGTCATGGTCGATCGCCGACGCCCCGACCCTGTTCTGATCGGCTGTCCGCCGGTGGCGGACGCGCGTCGCGACATCCGCTCGCGCCCATAGGATGGACTCACCATGGATGACGAAGTCTTCGAGGACTACGACCGTGAGCTAGAACTCGCCCTTTACCGCGAGTACCGCGACGTCGTCTCGCAGTTCCAGTATGTGATCGAGACCGAGCGGCGCTTCTATCTCGCCAACGAGGTGAATGTCGTGCGCCGCGACACCGAGCACGATTTCTACTTCGAGATCTCGATGGCCGACGTCTGGGTGTGGGACATCTATCGCGCCGACCGCTTCGTCAAGGCAGTCCGAGTGCTCACCTTCAAGGACGTCAACGTCGAAGAGCTCCAACGGCGCGACTTCCATCTTCCGGAAGAACTGTCGCTCGACACCTGATCGGCTGCGCCGGTTCCTCCCCAGCCACGATCGGCTGAGAGCAGTGAACGGATGCTCCACCCCGACGTGAGCCGGACCGCCGCGCGCGCGACGATCCCTTCATGGCAGAGAAGGACGTCCTGGGGCGGGCGGGCGAGGAACGCGCCGCCCACTACTTCGAAGAGCACGGCTACACCGTTCTCGCGCGCAACTGGCGGTGCCGCGAAGGCGAGATCGATCTCGTCGTCGCCCGCGGCGGCGACATCGTCGTGGTCGAGGTCAAGACCCGCCGGGGCGAGGGATTCGGGCACCCGTTCGAGGCGATCGATGCCCGCAAGCGGGCGCGGCTGTGGCGTCTGGCGGTGGCGTGGACCGCGTCGCATCGCGACAGCGTGCAGGGCCGTCGGCTGCGCATCGACGCGATCGGCCTGACGGGCGCCGATCCGCGGACTGCGTGCTTGGAGCACCTCGTCGACGTCGAGGTGCCGTGAGCGTCGCGCGCACGTGGGCCGTCGCGCTCGTCGGCGCCGCGGGCGAGCCGGTCGAGGTCGAGGCGGACCTGTCGCAGCAGACGCCGGAGTTCAAGATCATCGGACTCCCCGACAAGGCGCTGGGCGAGGCGGTGCAGCGCGTGCACAACGCGTGCGCCAACAGCGGCATCCCGCTGCCGCGCCGCAGGCTGACGGTGAACCTCTCGCCGGCGAGCCTGCCGAAGCAGGGGTCCGGGTTCGATCTGGCGATCGCGGTCGCCGCTTTGGCGACGGAGGTGCCGATGGATGCCGCATCCGTCGCCTCGACGGTCCACCTGGGCGAGCTCGGGCTCGACGGCCGCCTGCGCCCCATCCCGGGCGTGCTGCCGGCGGTCCTGGCCGCCGCCCGCGCCGGGCATCGTGCCGTGATCGTGCCGTGGGCGAACCGCGACGAAGCGGGCCTGGTGGAGGGGATCGAGGTCATCGCCGCCGTGAACCTCGCGCAGGCGGCGTCGTGGCACGGCGCCGACGTGGTCGTGCCCGACGACGAGCCTGTCGACCTGCCCGACGACGAGGTGCCCGAAACCGAACAGCCCGATCTCGCCGACGTCATAGGCCAGCGTGAGGCGGTCGACGCGCTGGTGGTCGCGGCGGCGGGCGGACACCATCTGCTCATGTGCGGGCCACCCGGCGCGGGCAAGACGATGCTCGCGCGGCGGCTGCCGGGGATCCTTCCCGAGCTCGACGACCGGGCG
Source organism: Microbacterium sp. NPDC056003 (assembly GCF_042274785.1). Taxonomy (NCBI): domain Bacteria; kingdom Bacillati; phylum Actinomycetota; class Actinomycetes; order Micrococcales; family Microbacteriaceae; genus Microbacterium; species Microbacterium sp. NPDC056003. The sequence goes on from NZ_JBHJXQ010000004.1 coordinate 219,269, forward strand.
GCGCTCACCAGCGCGTCGATCCGCAGCCTGTCCGGGGCCCGTGTCGTGGAGCTCTCGCGCACGCCGCCCTTCGAAGCGCCGCACCACAGTGCGAGCGTCGCTGCGCTGGTCGGCGGCGGAACCCGCACCGTACGGCCGGGGGCGATCGCCCGCGCGACAGAGGGCATCTTGTTCCTCGATGAGGCGGGGGAGTTCCAGGCCAGCGCGCTCGATGCACTGCGACAGCCGCTCGAGAACGGGTCGATCACGATCCATCGCGCGAGCGCGACCGCCGAGTTCCCCGCCCGGTTCCAGCTCGTGATGGCGACGAATCCTTGTCCATGCGGCGACTACGGCATCCGCGGCGGAACGTGCACGTGTCCGCCCGCCGCCATACGCCGCTACCTCGGACGGCTCTCCGGCCCGCTGCTCGATCGCATCGACATCGAGCTGACGCTCGCCCGCGTGTCGGTGGCGCAGCGGGAGCAGTCGACGGCCGCCCTCACGACGGCGACCGCGCGTCAGCACGTGGCCGAGGCCCGAGTCCGCACGGCGCGCCGGCTGGCCGGAACGCCGTGGCGGCTGAACGCCGAGGTCTCAGGAGCCTGGCTGCGCGACGGCCCCGTTGCGCCTCCGCCGGCGGTGCGCCGGCCGCTGGACGCGGCGCTCCATCGTGGTGCCCTCACCCTGCGCGGCTACGACAGGGTCTTGCGCGTCGCGTGGACGTTGGCCGACCTCGACGCGAGCCCGCAGCTCGGGACCGAGCACATCGGCCGTGCGCTCTACCTGAAGAAGGGCATCGCCCTATGACCGCGCTCGACCTCTCGCCGGCGACGGCACGCAGACTGCTCGGACCGTTTGCGCCCGCCGCAGGCGATGACGCGGTGGTGGACCGTCTGGCGACCGTCGTGTGGTGCCATCTGCTCGAGCCCGGCGACTCGGTGGCGGGGCGGCTCCTCGCGGGACTCGGTCCGTCGGAGTCGCTGCGGCTCGCGGTCGGCGACGGCACCACCGCGCTCCTCAGTGAGACGGAACTCGCGACGGCACGGAAGCGCTGGCTGCCGAGGCTCTCGCTCGCGCACGTCGGCGATGCGCTGCACAGCGCGGCGAAGGCGGGTGTGCAGCTGGTCACGCGGAGCGATCCCGAATGGCCCGAGCAGGTCGACGATCTCGGACTGCACGCGCCGGTCTGCCTGTGGGTGCGCGGCGCTGCGGTGCGGCTCAGCGAGCTGCGTCCCTCCGTCGCCGTCGTGGGCGCCCGGGCGGCGACATCGTACGGTGAGCATGTCGCCATCGAGCTCGCCGCCGACCTGGCCGGCAGTGGGATCGCGGTCGTCTCGGGCGGCGCGTACGGCATAGACGGTGCGGCACATCGGGCGACGCTGAGCGTCGGCGGACTGACGGTCGCCCTCCTCGCGGGCGGCGTCGATCGCGCCTACCCTGCGGGGAACGCGGGCTTGATCGATCGCATCGCGGCGTCCGGTGCCGTCGTGAGCGAAGTTCCCTGCGGCTCGGCGCCGACGAAGTGGCGGTTCCTGCAGCGCAATCGGCTCATCGCGGCCCTTGCCGGCGCCACAGTGGTGGTCGAGGCCGGATGGCGCAGCGGCTCGCTCAACACCGCGGGCCACGCGGCGGCGCTGTCCCGGCCGCTGGGCGCGATTCCGGGACCGATCACCTCGGCCGCATCGGCGGGCACGCACCGGCTGCTGCGCGAGTACGGCGCTCACTGCATCACGAGCGCCGCCGACATCCGCGAGATGATCGGCTTCGAGGGCACCGCGCCGTTCGGCGCGATGCCCGACGCAGGCGGCCGTACCGACGACACCACCCGGGTCCGCGACGCGCTCAGCGTGCGGGCATGGCGCGAGACGGCCGACGTGGCCCGCCGAGCCGGAATGGCACCCGACGAGGTCGAAGCGATCCTCGGCCTGCTCAGTCTCGAGGGGAGCGTCGCCCGTGCCCCCGGCGGCTGGCGCAGGGCCGGCCGTCGGGAATGACGCCTCCCGTCGACGCGTCGCGCCGGCGCGGTGCGCCGCGGCGCCGCTCGGCGCGGGCCGGGGCAAGCTGGGGGAGTGAGGATCAGCCGGGCAGCCGAGACGTACGCCACGCATCTCGCCGACGTCCGTCGGCTCGCGCCCGCGACCGTCCGCGCGTACCGCTCCGACCTCGCGGACCTCACGGCGGCCAGTGGTGACGCCGAGCTGACCGACATCGACCTCGAGCAGCTCCGGGACTGGCTGTGGCAGGCGACGCAGCGCGGCGACGCGCGGTCGACGATCGGCCGTCGTACCTCGTCGGCGCGGGGGTTCTTCGCGTGGGCGGTCGAGGAGCACCTCCTCGACACCGACCCCAGCCTGCGCTTGGTCGCACCCAAGCGCGGGCGCACCCTGCCGAAGGTCGCGGCATCCGATTCGCTCACCGCTCTGCTCGATCTGCTGCGCGAGGCCGCGGCAGAGGGCGATCCGGTGGCCCTTCGCGATCACGCGCTGCTCGAACTGCTCTACGGCGCCGCCGTGCGCGTCTCCGAGCTGTGCGGGCTCGACCTCGATGACATCGACGCTCAGCGACGCACGGTCCGCGTGCTCGGCAAGGGCTCGAAGGAGCGCGTCGTGCCGTTCGGCGGCGCCGCCGGTCGCGCTCTCGACGCGTACCTCATCCGGGGGCGCCCGCCGCTGCTCGCTCGTGCGGCGGAGGGCCGTGCGCCGGCGACCGCAGCGGTGTTCCTCGGGGTGCGGGGCGGGCGCATGGGCACGCGCGCCGTCTACGACGTCGTCTCGCGCGTGCTCGGTCCGGAGCTCGGCGCCGCCGTCGGGCCTCACGCGCTGCGGCACTCCGCCGCGACGCACCTCCTCGACGGCGGGGCGGATCTGCGCGCGGTGCAGGAGATCCTCGGCCACGCCAGCCTCGGCACGACGCAGATCTACACGCACGTCTCGAGCGAGCGGCTGACGGCGACCTATCGCCTCGCGCACCCCCGCGCCTGACCGCACGGGTTCCCCGCGAGCCGGCTGACGCGGGACCCAGCCATCAGCGGCGGACGCAGCGATCAGCAGCAGGGGAGGAGGACCGCGCGCGGCACGCCGCCGAGCAGCAGCATGGGGTTGACGTACTCGCCGTGCAGCCGCACCCCGAAGTGCAGGGCGCCCGCCGCGGTGTGCCCGCCGAGGGCGATCGTGCCGACGGGGTCGCCCGACCTGAGCCTCGCGCCGGGTCGCAGATCGGTGTCGATGGGCTCGAGCGTCGTCACCAGCCCGTCGCCGTGCTCGATGGTCAGAATGCCGCGCCCGGCGACCGGGCCCGAGAAGGCAACCGTGCCCGCGGCAGGCGACCGCAGCTCGAGCGAGTACACGGCCTCGAGGTCGATCCCGCGATGGCCGGCGCCGTAGGCGTGGGCCGGAGCCTGGAACGGCCGGACCAGGCGGAACGCGGCGCTCGGCCAGACCCACCCGCGATCCGCGAGCCCGGCGGTGTGCCGGGCATCCACCTCGTCGCGCAGCGCCTGCGCGGAGACGGCGGACGACGTCAGCGCGATCGCGAGGGCGATCACAGCGACCGCACGTCGTCCGCGCAGCGGAGCGGGGGCCGGGGTGTGCACCCCTCGACGATGTCGCGCGCAGCGCCGTGCGCGACGACTGCAGGGCATGCCGGTGGAGGGGACGGCCCGACGGCGCGCGGGGGAGAAGGGGCTGCTGTTACACTGGACCCTGCATCCCGCTTGTCGGGATGACTCCGCGTGCCCAGAGCGCGGCGGCGATCCACCCGATCCCGCGGCGCGGCATCCACTCCCAACGGTCTCACAGAGCTTCTGCGAGCGGGCGTGTGCCGGGCACCAGGCTCGTCGGCTCCCGCCGGCAGAACACAACCGCAAGAGGCGCGTGAGCGCCGGAACAGGAGAACGGCTATGGCCGTCGTCACCATTCGCCAGCTGCTCGACAGCGGCGTCCACTTCGGACACCAGACCCGCCGGTGGAATCCGAAGGTCAAGCGCTTCATCCTCACGGAGCGCTCGGGCATCCACATCATCGACTTGCAGCAGTCGCTGACGTACATCGACAAGGCGTACGACTTCGTCAAGGAGACCGTCGCCCACGGCGGGACCATCCTCTTCGTCGGCACGAAGAAGCAGGCCCAGGAGATCGTCGCGGAGCAGGCGACCCGCGTCGGCCAGCCCTACGTCAACCAGCGCTGGCTCGGTGGCCTCCTCACCAACTTCCAGACGGTGTCCAAGCGCCTTGCGCGCATGAAGGAGCTCGAAGAGCTCAACTTCGACGACCCGGCTGCGAGCGGCTTCACCAAGAAGGAGCTGCTGATCAAGAAGCGCGAGCTCGACAAGCTCCACAAGTCGCTCGGCGGCATCCGCAACCTCCAGAAGACCCCTTCGGCCATCTGGGTCATCGACGCCAAGCGCGAGCACCTCGCAGTCGACGAGGCCACGAAGCTCGGCATCCCGGTCATCGGCATCCTCGACACGAACGCCGACCCGGACGAGTTCCAGTACCCGATCCCCGGCAACGACGACGCGATCCGCTCGGTGAGCCTGCTCACGCGCATCATCGCCGACGCCGCCGCCGAGGGACTCATCCAGCGTCACCAGCCGACCGACGAGTCGGCCGACGCCGAGCCCCTCGCCGACTGGGAGCGCGAGCTGCTCGAGCAGAGCGCGCCGGAGCAGTCCTCCGCCGAGACCGAGAAGGTCGCCGACGAGTCGATCGCGGAGGCCGACCTGGCCGACGCCGTCGAGGCCGAGCAGGCCGCCGAGGGCGAGGCCGCGACCGAGTCGACCGCCGACGCCGAGGGCGCTGCCGCCGCCGAGGCCGCCAAGTAATTCGGCACTGCCGCATGAACTCCGCCCCGGCGGGATCGGACTGAGTCACCGCGCTCAGGCCGGTCCCGCCGAGGCATCCTCAGCACTCACCACAATCAAGGAGCCGCCACCCATGGCAAACTTCACGATCGCCGACATCAAGGCGCTGCGCGACCAGCTCGGCACGGGCATGGTCGACACGAAGAAGGCTCTCGAAGAGGCCGACGGCGACGTCGAGAAGGCCGTCGAGATCCTGCGTCTCAAGGGCGCGAAGGGCAACGCCAAGCGCGCCGACCGTTCCACCAGCGAGGGTCTCGTCGCCGCTCGCGAGCAGGACGGCAAGGTCACGCTGATCGAGCTCGCGTGCGAGACCGACTTCGTGGCGAAGAACGACCGCTTCATCGCGCTGTCCGAGAAGGTCGCGGATGCCGCGGCCGCCGCGTCCGCCGACTCGGTCGAGGCCGCTCTCGCGGCCCCCGCCGGTTCGCAGACCGTCGCCCAGCTCATCGACGACGAGGCCGCGATCATCGGCGAGAAGGTCGAGCTGCGCCGCGTGCGCACGCTGACCGGCGACAAGTTCGAGGTCTACCTGCACAAGACCAGCAAGGACCTGCCCCCGCAGGTCGGCGTGGTCCTGGCGTACTCGGGTGACGACGCGGAGACCGCGCGCAGCCTGGCGCAGCACATCTCGTTCGCGAACCCGTCGTACCTCTCGCGCGACGAGGTCCCCGAGGCCGACGTCGAGAAGGAGCGCGAGATCGTCACCGAGATCTCCCGCAACGAGGGCAAGCCCGAGGCCGCCCTCCCGAAGATCGTCGAAGGCCGCGTGAACGCGTTCTTCAAGCAGGTCTCCCTGCTCGACCAGGACTACGCCAAGGACAACAAGCTGTCCGTGGCCCAGGTCGCCAAGGACGCCGGTCTGACCCTCACGGGCTTCGCCCGCTTCAAGGTCGGCGCGTAACATCTCGAGAAGGCCCGCATCGAACACCGATGCGGGCCTTTTCTCATGCCCTTAGGTAGTTTGTCCCCAACGAGAGGATCGTCGTGATCACTGAGACCACCGGGCGCCGCCGCGTCCTCCTGAAGCTGTCCGGAGAAGCCTTCGGCGGCGGGCAGCTGGGGGTCAACCCCGACGTCGTCAGCCAGATGGCCCGTGAGATCGCGGCAGCCGTCGACCGCGTCGAGATCGCCGTCGTCGTCGGCGGCGGCAACTTCTTCCGTGGCGCCGAGCTGAGCCAGCGCGGCATGGACCGCGGCCGTGCCGACTACATGGGCATGCTCGGCACCGTCATGAACGCCCTCGCATTGCAGGACTTCCTCGAGCAGGCAGGTGCCGCCACGCGCGTGCAGTCGGCGATCTCGATGACCCAGGTCGCCGAGCCCTACATCCCGCGGCGCGCCGAGCGCCACATGGAGAAGGGGCGCGTGGTGATCTTCGGGGCCGGCGCGGGCCTGCCCTACTTCTCCACCGACACCGTCGCCGCCCAGCGCGCGTTGGAGATCGACGCCCAGGAGGTGCTGGTCGCCAAGAACGGCGTCGACGGCGTCTACACGGCAGATCCGAAGACGGATGCCTCGGCCACCAAGATCGACCGCATCACCTACCTCGACGCGCTCCAGCGCGGCCTCAAAGTGGTCGACTCGACCGCCTTCAGCCTGTGCATGGACAACAAGATGGACATGCGGGTCTTCGGCATGGAGCCTGCAGGCAATGTCACGCGCGCGCTGCTCGGCGAGTCCATCGGCACGCTCGTCACGGCGTGAATCGCGCCGCTGAGTAGACTGATCAGGCCCCACCCCGATGAAGGAGACACAGTGATCGCGGACGTCTTGGCCGATGCCGGAGCACGCATGGACCGTGCCGTCGAAGCTGCGAAGGATGACTTCGCCACGGTTCGAACCGGGCGTGCGAACCCCCAGCTCTTCCAGAAGGTGCTGGTGGACTACTACGGCACCCCGACGCCGCTCGCGCAGCTGGCGTCGATCAACAACCCCGAGGCGCGCTCGCTCATCATCACGCCGTACGACAAGTCGGCGCTGAAGGCGATCGAGCAGGCCATCCGCGACATCCCGAATCTCGGCGTGAACCCCACGAACGACGGCAACATCGTGCGTGTCACGATGCCCGAGCTCACCGAGGAGCGCCGCAAGGAGTACGTCAAGCTCGTTCGCTCCAAGGGCGAAGACCACAAGGTGCACCTGCGCGGCATCCGTCGCAAGTCGAAGGACGACATCGACGCGCTCAAGAGCGAGTTCGGCGAGGATGAGCTCAATCGCGCCGAGAAGGAGCTCGACGTCCTCACGCGGGCGCACGTCGACGCGATCGACGAGGCGCTCAAGCGCAAAGAAGCCGAGCTGCTCGAGGTCTGAACCTGATGTCCGATGCACCCGGAGAGCCTGCGGGGGGTGACTCGTCACTCCCTGCGGCTCCGCTGACCCGTCGCGAGGCGGCTGAGGCCCGCCGAGACACCGACACCGAGGTCGTCGCCCAGAACGAGGTCGTCGCCGACACCGCGCCGGACGCCGCTGCGTCCGCCGTGCCGGCCTCATCCGAGCCCGCAGACTCCGGGCCCGTCGTCCAATCGCACCTCCGCGCCAAGCGCTCGGAGTTCGAGACGCAGGTGGCGCACGCGAGGGCGGAGTTCGAGACCCAGGTCGCCCATGCGCGTGCCGAGTTCGAAGAGGCCAACGAGCGCATCAAGGCGCGCACCGGCCGCGATCTGATCCTGGCCACGCTCATCGGCGTGGCCGCCGGAGCGGTGCTCGTCGGCTCGCTGATCTTCGTGAAGCAGCTGTTCGTGGTGTTCGCCCTCGCCGCCGTGCTCCTGGGCGTCTTCGAGTTCTCGCGGGCACTCGTCGCGGCCGGCCGCAAGATCGATCTGGTCCCGCAGCTCGTCGCGGGCGGGATCATCGTGCTGTCGGGCTACTTCTTCGAGCTGTGGCTGCACTGGGTGGTCGTCTTCGTCGCGATCGCACTCGTGGTCGTGTGGCGGCTCCTCGCTCAGATGACCGCGCGCGACGGCCGCACGTACGGTGCGGTGCTGGGCGACGTGCTGATCGGCGGATTCATCCAGCTCTACGTCCCGTTCCTGGCCAGCCTGTGCGTGGTGCTGCTCGCGCAGGACGGCGGAGAGTGGTGGGTGCTGGCGTTCATCGCGGTCGTGGTCGCCGCCGACACCGGCGCCTACGCCGCGGGAATCATGTTCGGCAAGCATCCGATGGCGCCGCGCATCAGCCCCAAGAAGACCTGGGAGGGCTTCGCGGGCGCTGTCGTCGCCGTCATCATCGCCGGCGTCCTGCTGGGGATCTTCATGCTCGGGCTCAGCTGGTGGGCGGGCATCGTCATCGGCGTCATCATCCTGGGAACGGCCACCGCCGGCGACCTGGGAGAATCGATGATCAAGCGCGACCTCGGCATCAAGGACATGAGCTCTTGGCTGCCCGGTCACGGCGGTGTGCTCGATCGACTCGACTCGATCCTGCCGTCGGCGGCTGCCGCGCTGGCCCTCTATTACCTCTTCACCCCCCTGGTGGCATCATGACGACTGAACCTGCCGGCCCTCCGGCGGCGTTCCCCGAGACCCGTGGACGCGAGAAGGGCTACGACAAGAAGGCCGTCGACGACTTCCTCGCCCGCGCCCGCACGGCCTTCGAGGCAGGGGGAGAGCGGCTCACCGCAGCCGACGTGCGCCGCGTCGCCTTCCCGCTCGTCCGTCGCGGCTACGTGATCTCATCGGTCGACGCCGCCCTCGGTCGCATCGAAGACGCGTTCGCCGCCCGCGAGCGCGAGGCGGCGGTGTCCGACCACGGCGCTCACGCCTGGGTGGGCAAGACCCGCGAGACCGCACAGGTCGTCCTCGACCGGCTGTCCCGCCCTCGCGGTCGACGCTTCGATCGTGTGTCGATGCTGCGCTACGGCTACCGGGTCGACGAGGTGGATCTCGTCGCCGACAAGGTCTCGCGCTTCATCGAGTCGGGGGAGTCGGTGACGGTCGAGCAGGTGCGGTCGGTGGCTTTCCGTATGCAGCGCGGCGGCTACCGCGAGACGCAGGTCGATGCCGTGCTGGACTCCGTCGTCGAGATCATGCTCGCGGTGACGTGACGCCGCGCCTCGATCCGGATGGCACCTGCCGATGACGATCGCTAGACTCGGGGAACTGTGACTTCCGGAAACGACCTGATCCCGACTCGGCGCTCCCGTCGTCAGTCCGTGTCGACCGTTGCCGATGCACCCGCCGCCCTGCCCCGTCGTGCGGCGGCTCCGGCGCCGCGCTGGTCGCGCCGTCGTGGCGTCCTCGGCGTGTTCGCCGGGTTCGCGGCGATCGGTTTCGTGGTCGCCTACATCGGGCCCACCGGCATGGCGATGTCGCAGGCGAACGCGCAGGAAGCCGCGCCCATCACCCTCTACGCGAGCTCGCTGGGCGACATCCAGACCCGCGCGGTCGTCGAGACCGACGACGCTGAGCAAGAACCCCGCTCGCTCGATCGCGGCGGGTACACGGTCTATGTGAAGCCGAAGCCGAAGCCCAAGCCCGTCGAGACGTCGTCCGGGTCGACCTCGTCCACCGGCTGGGCCCCGCCCTTCGTGACGCCCGACCCCGGCAGCGCGCAGGCCATCGCGTACCGCATGGTCACGGACCGCGGCTGGGGCGACAGCGAGTTCTCATGCCTGGTGGCGCTGTGGAACAAGGAGTCCGGCTGGCGGGTCAACGCCTACAACGCCTCCAGCGGCGCCTACGGCATCCCGCAGGCGCTCCCTGGCAGCAAGATGGGCAGCGCCGGCGCGGACTGGGAGACCAACCCCGCGACGCAGATCTCGTGGGGCCTCGGCTACATCGGCGGCCGTTACGGCACGCCGTGCGGCGCCTGGGGGCACTCGCAGCGCGTCGGGTGGTACTGACCGCGATGCCGCGGTCGAACAGACGTCGCCCCGCGTCGAGCGGCGACGACTCCTTCGAGCGCCTGCTCGCAGGCTGGAAGCGCACCGAGGTGCGGCGCGGCGTGGAGTGGACGATTCAGCCGGTCTCGGCCGCGCAGGCGCAGAAGAGCTACGTGTGCCCCGGGTGCGGCCGGACGATCGACGCCGGCGTCGCGCACCTCGTGGCGTGGCGCGCCGACGGCGTTCTCGGCGACAGCGCCGATCTCGCTGCGCGCCGGCACTGGCATCAGCATTGTTGGAAAGTGGCCTGACGGCCCGCGCGTGAGGACCGGTTGACATGGAGATCCGCGGACCTGTGCTCCTGCCCGCTCGTCGGGAGGACATCGAGTTCGAGACCCTCGACGGGCTGACGCTCGTCGGCGAGCTCGCCCTGCCCGAGGGCCGCGACCCCGTCGCGACCCTCGTGACGCTGCACCCGCTGCCGACGGCCGGCGGGTTCATGGACTCGCACATCTTCCGCAAAGCCGCGGGCCGGCTGCCCGCCCTCGCCGACCTCGCCGTCCTCCGGTTCAACACGCGCGGCACGACGTCGCAGCGCGGCACGAGCGAGGGCGCGTTCGACGGCGGTCGCGCGGAGGCGTTCGACGTCGCCGCGGCGATGGACTTCGTGCGTGAGCGCGGCCTTCCCGCGCCGTGGCTGGTCGGCTGGTCGTTCGGCACCGAGCTCGCCCTCAAGTACGGCCGCGACCACGACGTCGAGGGAGTCGTGCTGCTCTCGCCGCCGTTGCACCGCGCCAGCGACGCCGAGGTGGCGGCCTGGGCCGCCGACGGCCGGCGGATGGTGGTGCTCGTCCCCGAGTTCGACGACTATCTCCGGCCGGATGCCGCGGCCGAGCGATTCGCAAGTGTGCCGCATGCGGTGCTGATCCCCGTCGAGGGCGGCAAGCACCTGTGGGTCGGTGAGAACCAGACGCGCCGGGTGCTCACCGAGATCGTGGCCGCCGTCAACCCCGATGCGCTCCCGCTTCCGACCGAGTGGGACGACGCGCGGGTGGCCGAGTCCTGACGCCGCGCCCGAGGGCCGCCGGGACGCGGCATCCGCTCACCGCTCGTTCTGGCGCGGGATGACCACCTGGCGGTAGATGATCAGGATGCTCGCCGCCACGGGGATCGCGACGAGGGCGCCGAGCAGACCGAGCAGCGCACCGCCGGCGAGGGCGGCGATCACGACGACGGCGCCGGGCACCGAGACGGCGCGGCCCATGATGCGCGGCGAGATCACGTACGCCTCGATCTGCATGTAGATCAGGTAGTAGATCGCCGCGATGAGGGCGGTCGTGGGCGAGCCCAGCCCGAGGCAGAACAGCACGATGATCGTCGAGCCGGTGAGCGTTCCGACCAGCGGGATCAGCGAGAAGAAGAACGCGATCACCGCGAGCACGGCGGGGAACGGAGCGTCGATGATCGACAGGAAGATCGCGCTGAGCACACCGTTGATCACGCCGAGGCTGAGCTGCCCGATGACGTAGTAGCCGACCGAGTCGGTGATCTGCTCGCCGAGGTCGATGAACCGCGCCCGCTTCGACGCCGGGACCAGCTGGTACACCGCGCGCTTCAGGTTCGGCGTGGACGCCGTGAAGTAGATCGTCAGGATCAGCACGATGAACGCGCCCGCGAAGCCCGCGAGAACCGCGCCGCCGATCACGATGAGGCCGCCGCCGATCTGCTCGCCGATGGCTCCCACGTCGAGCGACTCGAACCAGTCGTTGAGGTAGGTGAAGACATCGTCGACGTTGAGGTTCGGGAAGGTCTCGGTCATCCAGGTCTTCGCCTCGGCGACCGGATTCCACCCCTTCTGGATGAGGTCCTGGATGTCGGAGACCAGCTGAGTGATCTGGCCGACGATGATCGGGACGATCATGAGGAGGATGCCCGCGAAGACGCCCAGGACCGCGAGGATCGTGATCAGCACCGCCGCCCACCGGGGGAGCTTGCGGCGCTCCAGCCACGCCACGATGGGGTCGAGGCCCAGTGAGAGGAACAGTGCCGTCCCGACGTAGAGCAGGATCGTCGACAGAGTCTGGATGCTGCCGATCAGCACGAGTCCGAGCCCGACGCCCAGAGTCGCGACGAACGCGACCCGGAACGGATTGTGCACCTTCATGCGGCCCTCCCGACCCTCCCGGCGCGCGCGCCGGACTTCCGTTCCGTCAGGATACGCACTGCGGACGCCCAGGCCCGCGATTGCGCCCTCCCGGGCCCCTTTCAGGTCGACTTCGCTAGTCTGAAATGTCGAATCGAGGGCCTTCGCCGTCCGGCGGGCCTGGGAGAGGTGTTATTCGTGCGTTTCGTTTGGGCTGTCGCGGCTTTCGTGCTCGCCGCCGTGATGATCGGGGCAGGCATCGCGCAGCGGACGATCTTCCAGGGACCCGAGAACGACATCGCCGCCATCTCGGTCGACGAGGATGCCCCGTACCTCGTGATCGACGGCACCGTCCTGAATGAGATTCCCGGTGCGCAGACGCTGCGCGCCCAGGGCGACGGCAACATCTTCGCCGCCTACGGGCGCACCGCCGACATGCAGGCCTGGCTCGCCGACACCTCCTACAACGTCGCGACCCTCGATGACGCGGGCGAGATCGTGACAGAGCTGGTGGAACCCGAGGCTCCCGCGTCCGAGGCGCCTGCCGAGGGCGAGGCGGCTGCGGAGGGCGACGCTGCGACCGGCGGCGAGGCTGTCGTCGACGAGACGGCGACCGAGGTACCCGGACGCTCTCCCGTCGGCTCCGACCTGTGGCTCGACGAGTTCCAGCAGAGCGACATCCTGATCGCGCCGCTCCAGCTGCCCTCCGATATGAGCGTGCTCGTCGCGAGCGACGGAACGCTGCCGGCGCCGTCGAACGTCTCGGTCTCGTGGCCGATCGCCAACTCGACGCCGTGGGCCGGACCGCTCATCGTGGGCGGCGGCATCCTGATGGCCGTCGGCGTGTTCCTGTACGTCCTCGGCATCCGCCACGCGCGCCGTTCGCGCGGCCCGCGCCGCAAGGGCCTCCCGATGCCCGTCACCGAGCCGATCGATCTCGCGATAGACGGCGCCGACAAGGGCGTCATCAGCTCGACGCCCCCGACGCGCCGCGCCGTGACCCGCGGCCGCCGCGCGTTCGCCGTGCTGCCCGTGGTCGCCGTGTCGGCACTGATGTTCAGCGGCTGCTCGGCCGACGCCTGGCCGCAGTTCGGGGCGACTCCGACTCCGACCCCGACAGCCACGGTGATCGATCAGGAGGGTCAGCAGGCGCCCGCCGTCACCAAGCCGCAGGCCGAACGCATCCTGTCCCGCATCGCCGCAACAGTCGCCGAGGCCGACGAGTCGAAAGACAAGGACCTCGCCGCGACCCGTCTGGACGGCGCCGCACTCGCGGCACGCACGACGAACTACACGCTCCGCGCCTCGATCGCCGACTACGCGGCTCCCGCGCCGATCGTCACGAAGCCGCTCGAGATCGTGCTGCCCGAGTCGAACGACGCGTGGCCGCGCTCGGTGATGGCGGTCGTCGACGACCAGGAGAGCAAGACCTCGAGCATCATGGTGCTCACGCAGCAGGACGCGTGGGCGCCCTACAAGCTCTCCTACTCCGCGGGTCTCGAGGCGTCGACGGAGATGCCCGATCTCGCGCCGTACTACATCGGCGCGGTCGAGCCTGCCGCCGACTCGCCGTTCCTGATCATGGCGCCCGAGGACCTCGCCGCGGCCTACGCCGACATCATCAACAAGGGCGAGGAGAGCGTGCACTACGACATGTTCGAGGCGGAGGGCGACCAGCTTCGCGCGAGCATCGCCGCCGACCGCCAGCGCCGTCTCGAGTCCTTCAACGAGACGGCCTCCAAGACGGGCAGCCTGACGTTCTCGTCGGGTCCCGGCCAGTTCGGGCCCCTCGCCCTCGCGACGGTGGAGAGCGGCGCCATCGTGGCGGTCAACCTCATCGAGGTCGACACGGTCAAGCCGACCGACCCGGGCGCGGTCATCAAGCTGCCCGACAACCCGACGGTGAAGACCCTCGCAGGCGCCGATCAGTCGGCGAGTGGCTTCACGACGACGTTCACCGACCAGGTGTTCTTCTACGTTCCCGGGCAGGGTTCGACGGATAAGATCCGCCTGCTCGGATACTCCTCCGACATCCTCGACGCGAAGGTGATCAAGTGACCGACCCCACCTCGGGCGCCGCGCTGCGCGGCGCTGTGGATCTCTCCGCTCTGCGCAACCGGCCTGCCGCAACGCCGGCGGGGCAGGAGCCGGCAGCGGCTCCCGCCGGGTCCGTGCCCTCCCTGGTCATGGACGTCACCGACGACACGTTCGCGCAGGTGCTCGAACTCTCGCGCACGGTCCCGGTCGTCATCGACCTGTGGGCCGAGTGGTGCGGACCCTGCAAGCAGCTCAGCCCGGTACTCGAGCGCGTGGTCACCGAGCTCGGCGGACGCCTGGTGCTGGCGAAGGTCGACGTCGATGCGAACCCGCAGCTGTCGCAGGCGTTCCGGGCGCAGTCGATCCCGATGGTCGTCGCGCTCGTGGCGGGTCAGCCCGTGCCGATGTTCACCGGCGCGGTTCCCGAGCAGCAGGTGCGCGAAGTCTTCGCTCAGCTCCTCCAGCTCGCCGCGCAGAACGGCGTGACCGGCACGGTGAGCGTGTCGGAGGATGCCGCGGCCGAGGCGCCCGAGCCGGTCGAGCCTCCGCTGCCGCCGCTGCACGCCGAAGCTTTCGAGGCCATCGAGGCGGGGGACTACCCACGCGCGATCGCCGCCTACGAGAAGGCGCTGGCGGAGAACCCGCGCGACGCGGATGCCCGCGCGGGGCTGGGTCAGGTTCGCCTGCTGGACCGTGTGCAGGGTGCGGATCTGCAGGCCGCCCGCGCTGCGGCTGCCGCCGCACCCACCGACGTCGATGCGCAGCTCGCCGTGGCCGACCTCGACGTCGCCGGCGGACATGTCGACGACGCGTTCGATCGTCTGCTCGAGCTGTTCGCCCAGCTGCCGTCCGACCAGCGCCCGCCGGTGCGCGAGCGCCTGCTCGAACTGTTCGCGCTCGTCGGCGACGCCGATCCGCGCGTCACGCGCGCTCGCGCGCAGCTGGCCTCGCTCCTGTTCTGACGCGGCTCGCGGCGCCGTCACCCCTGCGTGGGTGAAGGGATGTGGGCCTGCGGGTCATGCCGCAGCCACAGCACGCCGAGCGGCGGCAGCACGAGCTTCGCGCGACCGCCCTCGCCTGCGTGGACCACGCCGAGGTTTCCCACACCCGAGCCGCCGAAGGCCGCGGCATCCGTGTTGAGCACCTCATGCCAGACACCGCGCTCCGGCAGATCCAGCTCGTACGACGTGATCGGCTCGCCCGAGAAGTTGCAGACCACGGCGACGGAGTTGCCGTGCCAGTCGCGGCGCGCGAACGCGATGACGTTGGGATTCCACAACGGCGCCCCCAGTCGCACGAAGGCAGCGCCGTCGCTGTCGCGCGCCCACAGGGCGGAGTGGTCGCGGTACACACGGTTGAGTGTCGCGACGAACGAGTGCAGCTGCGCATGCGAGGGCTGATCCAGCAGCCACCAGTCCAGTGAACGTCCTTCCGACCACTCGGAGAGCTGGCCGAACTCCTGGCCCATGAACAGCAGCTGCTTGCCCGGGTGACCCCACATGTAGGCGAGGAATGCGCGCATGTTCGCGAGCTGCTGCCAGTGGTCGCCCGGCATGCGTCCGATGAGACTGCCCTTGCCGTGCACGACCTCGTCGTGGCTGATCGGCAGAACGAAGTTCTCACTGAACGCGTAGACGAACGAGAACGACAGCTCACCCTCGTGGTGCGAGCGGTACATCGGGTCGCGCTTGATGTACTGCAGCGAGTCGTTCATCCAGCCCATGTTCCACTTGAAGCCGAAGCCGAGGCCGGCCTGGTTCGTCGGAGCGGTGACCCCGGGGAAGCTCGTGGACTCCTCGGCGATCATCGCGATGCCCGGGTAGCGCTTGTAGGCGGTGGCGTTGACCTCCTGCAGGAAGCGGATGGCCTCGAGGTTCTCCCTCCCACCGTGCACGTTGGGCACCCACTCGCCGTCTTCCCGCGAGTAGTCGAGGTACAGCATCGACGCCACCGCGTCGACCCGCAGTCCGTCGACGTGGAACTCCTCGAACCAGTACAGCGCGTTCGCGACGAGGAAGTTGCGCACCTCGTTGCGACCGTAGTCGAAGATGTACGTGCCCCAGTCGCGGTGCTCGCCGCGCCGCGGGTCGGGGTGCTCGTACAGCGCCTCGCCGTCGAAGCGGGCGAGGGCGAAGGCATCCTTCGGGAAGTGCCCGGGCACCCAGTCCATGATCACGCCGATGCCTGCGCCGTGCAGGCGGTCGATCAGGTAGCGGAGGTCGTCGGGGTGGCCGAACCTGCTCGTCGGCGCGTAGTACCCGGTGACCTGGTAGCCCCACGAGCCGCCGAAGGGATGCTCCGCCAGAGGCAGGAACTCGACGTGGGTGAAGCTCTGCGCGCCGACGTACTCGATGATCTGGTCGGCGGCCTCGCGATAGGACAGCCCCGGTCGCCAGGAGCCGAGGTGGAGCTCGTAGACCGACATGGGCGAGGAGACGGGCGTCGACTTCGCCCGGCGCTTCATCCATTCGTCGTCTTCCCAGCGATACGACGAATGCGTCACGACCGATGCGGTGGCCGGCGGGATCTCGGCGAAGCGGGCCATCGGGTCGGCCTTCGTGACCCACCCGCCCGAACGGCTCAGCAGCTCGAACTTGTACGTCGCACCGGCGCCGACGCCGGGCACGAACAGCTCCCACACGCCGCTGCCGCCCATGGAGCGCATGGCATGGCCCTGGCCGTCCCAGTCGTTGAACGAGCCGACGATCCGCACGGCGCGGGCATTCGGCGCCCACACCGCGAAGGCGGTGCCGCTCGTGCCCTCGAACTCGCGCACATGAGCTCCGAGCACGCGCCAGAGCTCCTCGTGGCGACCCTCACCGATGAGATGGAGGTCGAGCTCGCCGATCGACGGCGGGAAGCGATAGGGGTCGTCGGCGACGTAGTCGGGACCGTCGTCGTACGTGGTCACGAGTTCGTAGCGGCGCAGGGAGCCCGAGCGGGTCCCCTCCCAGATTCCCGCTCGCACATGTTCGAGCGGCACGCGCGTGCCGTCGACGAACACCGCGGTCACGCTTCGGGCGAGCGGGCGTCGGGCACGAACTGTCCACAGCGTGCCGCCCTCGGCGTCGTGGCCGGCGTGGATGCCGAGCACGCTGTGCGGGTCATGGTGGGCGCCCCCGGCGATCGCGTCGAGCACCTCATCGGTCGTCGTCATCGCGTCTCCTTGACATGGAGGATGTGCACGGGCTCACGGAAGGCATCCAACTGGACGAAGTTGTGGTCGGACCAGGTCCAGCGCGCGCCCGTGACGAGGTCCTCGACCTCGTACGGGTCCCCGGGCTGGACGCCCCACACACGGGTGTCGAGGTGGACCATCGTCTGGCGCACCGAGTGCGGGTCGGTGTTGACCACGACGATGATGGTGTCGCTGACGCCGGTCGGCGACAGGGCCGCCGGCAGATGCTTCGCGTACACGAGGATCGCGTCGTCGTCGCTCCAGTGGATGGTGATGTTGCGGAGCTGGCGCAGCGACGGGTGCTCGCGGCGGATCTCGTTGAGCCGCCGGATCCACGGGGCGAGCGAGTCGCCGCGCGCTTCGGCGCCCTCCCAGTCGCGCACCTTGATCTCGTACTTCTCGTTGTCGATGTTCTCCTCGGACCCGGGCCTGGCCACATTCTCGAACAGCTCGTAGCCCGCGTACACGCCCCACGTCGGCGCGGCCGTGGCCGCGAGCGCCGCCCGGATGACGTAGGCCGGGCGGCCGCCGAACTGGAGGTACTCCGTCAGGATGTCGTGGGTGTTGACGAACAGGTTCGGCCGCATGAAGTCGGCCGTCTCGGTGGCGATCGACGTGAAGAACTCCTCGAGCTCCTTCTTGGTGTTGCGCCACGTGTAGTACGAGTAGCTCTGCTGGAAGCCGGCCTTCGCGAGGGTCTGCATGACTTCCGGACGGGAGAACGCCTCCGCGAGGAAGATCACGTCGGGGCGATCCGCGTTCACCGTCGCGATGAGCCACTCCCAGAACTCCAGAGGCTTGGTGTGCGGATTGTCGACGCGGAAGATCGTCACGCCCTGCGCGATCCAGTGGCGCACCACGCGCAGCACTTCGGCGTAGATGCCCTCGGGATCGTTGTCGAAGTAGACCGGATAGATGTCCTGATACTTCTTCGGCGGATTCTCGGCGTAGGCGATGGAGCCGTCCGGGAGCGTGACGAACCACTCCGGGTGCTCGATGACCCAGGGGTGGTCGGGGGATGCGTTGAGCGCGAGGTCGAGCG
Source organism: Microbacterium sp. NPDC056003 (assembly GCF_042274785.1). Taxonomy (NCBI): domain Bacteria; kingdom Bacillati; phylum Actinomycetota; class Actinomycetes; order Micrococcales; family Microbacteriaceae; genus Microbacterium; species Microbacterium sp. NPDC056003. Next base: position 237,331 of record NZ_JBHJXQ010000004.1, read on the forward strand.
CGACCTCCAGGCCGTTCTCGCGCGCCGCCCGCACGAACGCGCGGAAGTCGGCCATCGAGCCCAGCTCGGGGCTGACCGCGTCGTGGCCGCCGTCGGCGGATCCGATCCCGTACGGCGAGCCCGGGTCTCCCGGTTCGGCCGTGAGGGTGTTGTTGCGGCCCTTCCGGTTGGTGGTGCCGATCGGATGCACCGGCGGGATGTACAGCACGTCGAAGCCCATGTCGCGCACCGCGGGCATACGGGCACGGGCGGTGCGCAGATTGCCGGGCTTCACGCGCCCGTCCTTCAGGCGCTTCGCGCCCTCGGAGCGGGGGAAGAACTCGTACCACGCGCCCACGCCGGCGCGCTCGCGCTCGACGAGCAGTTCGAGGGTGGGGCCGATCGACGCGATCGACATCAGCGGACGGTGGGCGAAGTAGCCGGTGATCGCGGCATCCCGCACGACGGCGAGCGCTCCGGCGCTGTCGACGCCCGGGTCGCGGAGCAGGGCTGCGGCGCCGGCGAGCGCCTTGCGCTCGGGCGCGGAGCGGTCCTTCTCGGTGCGCGCACGGTCGAAGAGCAGTGCGCCCATCTCTCGCATCAGCCCCACGTCGACGCCCGCGGCGATCTTGACGTCGGCGGCGTGCTGCCACGTGAGGAAGTCGTCGCCGAAGGCCTCGAACCGGAACGTCCACAGGCCGTCCTCGAGGAGGGCGACGGTGGTCATCCAGCGGTCCAGCCCGTTCTCGAGCGGCGTCACTGCGTGCAGCGACTCGTCGCCGGACGGGGAGAAGAGCCGCAGATGGACGCCGATCCGGTCGTGGCCCTCACGGAAGGCGGTCACCCCGAACGGCACGGCCTCCCCGTTGAAGGCCTTCGCCCGGTACGGCTCGCCCGAGATCGACGGCGAAGGCTTGGTGAGCGGGATGCGCCCCGTCATCGTCACGACGTGCGATTCGCGCAGCGGGGCGGGACGGACGGGAAGGGCGGAGAGGCTCCGCCACGGACGTGGGGGAGTCGGACGCGTCGGTGATGCCACGGTTCGAACCTACCGGCCGTGATGACGGCTCGATAGGAGCTTGCGGGTCGCATTCCGTGGATGCTCACTCCGCGCGGAAGAGATGCATCGACGTTCCGGGCACGGCGACGACATCGCCGGGAGCGTGGTCGTCGCGATCGTCGACGGGGGTCTCGTCGACGCTCGACCACAGTGAGACATACCGCGTGACGCCGTCGATCTCCGGAAGCGTGACCTCGGTGTCCCGCTCGGTGCCGTGCACGATGAGAAGGATGCGGTTGAACTCCTCCACCTCGGGTGTGGACGCGGCGACGTACTGGAGGGTGCGGTGCGAGGAGCTCGTCCAGCGTTCGCCCGACATCGTCTCGCCGTGCTCGTCGAACCACTCCATGACCGAGGCGGACGGCGTGTGCTCGTCGAGCCGCGCGAACCGGATGGGCCGCAGCGCAGGGTTCTCGCGGCGCAGCGCGATGAGGCGCTGCACGTGGGCGAACAGATCGCGCTGCCAGTCGGCGTGCTCCCACGAGAGCCAGGTCAGCGGCGAGTCGTGGCAGTAGGCGTTGTTGTTCCCGCGCTGGGTGCGGCCGAACTCGTCGCCGGCCGTCAGCATCGGGATGCCGGCGGAGAGCAGCAGCGTCCCGAGCAGGTTCCGCATCGCCTTGCGGCGTGTGGCGAGGATGCCCTCGTCGTCGGTGGGCCCCTCCGCGCCGTGGTTGAAGGAGCGGTTGGTGTCGGCCCCGTCGCGGTTCTGCTCGCCGTTGCCCAGGTTGTGCTTGACGTCGTAGGACACGAGGTCGCGCAGCGTGAAGCCGTCATGCGCGGTGACGAAATTCACGCTCGCGAGCGGGCCGCGCTCCTGCGAGAAGGTGTTCGCCGATCCGGCCAGCCGTGTGGCGAAGCCGCCGATGCCGACCGGCGCAGCCGACGCGCGCCGGGCGTAGTCGACGTCGCTCAGCCAGAAGTTGCGCACGCGGTCGCGGTAGCGGTCGTTCCACTCGCTCCAGCCGTCGCCGAAGTTCCCCGTCTGCCAGCCCCCCATCCCGACGTCCCACGGCTCGGAGATCTTCTTGACGCCGGCGAGCGCCGGGTCGTCGATGATCGCGCGCAGCAGCGGGTGGTCGGGGGTGAAGTGGTGGTCGGCGTCGCGGCCGAGCGTCGCGGCGAGATCGAAGCGGAAGCCGTCGATCTGCACCTCGTTCGCCCAGTAGCGCAGCGAATCCAGGATCAGCCGGGCCGCGGCATCCGTCGATGTGTCGACCGAATTGCCGCAGCCCGTGACGTCGATGTAGGCGCCGTCGTCCTGCTGCCGGTAGTAGGCGCGGTTGTCGATACCACGCAGGCTCGACCGCGGACCGCCGATGCCCTCTTCGGCGGTGTGGTTGTACACGACGTCGAGGACCACCTCGAGGCCCGCCTCGTGGAGCAGCCGCACCATGCCCTTGAACTCGCGCAGGACCGATTCGGGGCCCTCGCGTCGCGACTGCGCCGTCGCATACGGCGCGTGCGGTGTGAAGAAGTTGAGACTGTTGTAGCCCCAGTAGTTCGACAGTCCGTGCTGGAGCAGGCGCGGCTCGGTGGCGAACGCGTGCACGGGGAGCAGTTCGATGCTCGTCACGCCGAGCGCGAGGAAGTGCTCGATCATGGCCGGGTGCGCGAGCCCGGCATACGTGCCATGGAGGGCGGGCGGGACCCCGGGATGCCGCTTCGAGAGGCCCTTCAGATGCCCCTCGTACAGCACCGTGCGGTCGAGCGGGACCTCCGGCTTCTCCACGCCACCCCAGTCGAACGAACCGTCCACGACGACCGAGCGCCAGTCGTCGTACCCGCCGCGGGCGAGACCGCGGGAGTACGGCTCGACGAGCAGGGTGTTGCGGTTGAAGGTGTTGCCCGGGGCATGCGGGCCGTCGACGCGCACGGCGTACCGCGTACCCGCGCGCAGCAGATGCGTGGTGACTTCCCACACCCCGCCTCCGACGGGCTCGAGCGGGAGGCTGTCGGTGGCCCAGTCGAGGTCGGTGTCGTCGAATACGACCAGCTCCATCGCCTGCGCCGCGCCCGACCAGATGCGCAGCCGTCCGCCGTCGGGCCCGAGCGTGACACCGAGGTCGTCGAGGTCGGTGCTGAGCAGACCCGCGGAGAGGGTCGACCCGGCGGACGGAGCGGAAGACATGCGACCTACAGTAGTAAGCGCGTGAGTCGGCGGTGTTACGGCACCCGGTTCCCACACACATGAGACGCAGTCGCGCCGGTCCTCCGGCCGCGGCAGGAGGAGGTGGACGATGCAGGTCTACCTCGACCACGCCGCGACGACGCCGCTGCGGCCGGAAGCCCGCGACGCCTGGCTGCGCGCGTCCGCCGACGTCGGCAACGCGTCGTCGATCCACGGTTACGGCCAGACCTCGCGCAGGCTGCTCGAGGAGTCGCGCGAGCGGCTGTCGCAGGTGCTCGCCTGCGACCCGATGGAGGTCGTCTTCACATCGGGCGGCACGGAGGCGGTCAACCTCGCGGTGAAGGGGCTGTGGTGGGCGCGGGAGGCCGGGGCCGACGCGGTGGTCCTCCCCGACGGCGAGCACCACGCGACCCTCGACGCCATCGAGTGGCTGCGCACCGCGGAAGGCGCGGCGGTGCGCCACGTCGCGCTCGATGCCCGCGGCGCGATCCAGCCGGAAGCCTTCGCCGCGAGCCTCGACGGTGCCGCGTTCGCGACGGCGCTGGCCGCCAACAACGAGGTCGGAACCGTCAACGACGTCGTCCGCCTCGCCGCTGCGGCAGGGGAGGCCGGAGTTCCGCTGCACGTCGACGCCGTGGCCGCGTTCGGGCACCTCCCGGTCAGCTTCCGACGATGGCGAGCGGATGCGACGGGCCACACGGGACTGTGCGCGTTGAGCGTGTCGGCGCACAAGGTCGGCGGCCCGGCCGGTGTGGGCGCCCTGCTCGTGTCGCGGCACGCGCGGCTCGCTCCGCTCCTCCACGGCGGCGGACAGCAGCGGGGCCTCCGCGCCGGAACGCAGGACGTGGCGGGCGCCGCGGCGTTCGCTGTGGCGGCGGAGCTGGCCGAAGCCGAGCGGGAGGCCGAGGCGGCGCGGCTGGCCGCGCTTCGCGAACGGCTGGTGCGCGGCATCCTGTCCACCGTGCCCGAAGCTGAGCTGCTCGGCGATCCGGACCACCGCATCCCCGGGAACGCCCACGTGCTGTTCCCCGGCGCCTCGGGAGAGACGCTGCTGTTCCTGCTGGATCAGGCGGGCATCGCGGTCTCGACGGGATCGGCGTGCCAGGCGGGCATCCCCGAGCCCTCGCACGTCGTGCTGGCGCTGGGGCGGTCGGATGCCGAGGCCCGCCAGGTGCTGCGGCTCACTCTCGGGCGCACGACCGTCGACGACGACGTCGACCGCGTGCTCGCGGAGCTTCCGCCCGCGGTGGAACGTGCCCGGGCGGCATCCGGGTCGTCCTCAGGCGGCCGCTCGTAGACTGGAGCCCATGCGGATCCTTGCGGCGATGAGCGGTGGCGTCGACTCCGCCGTCGCGGCGGCGCGGGCCGTGGAGGCCGGGCACGACGTCGTCGGCGTGCACCTGGCGCTCTCGCGGGCCGGCGGCACGCTGCGGACCGGCAGCCGGGGCTGCTGCACGATCGAGGACGCGATGGACGCGCGCCGCGCCGCGGACCTCATCGGGATCCCGTTCTACGTGTGGGATTTCTCGGAGCGTTTCCGCGATGACGTGATCGAGGACTTCGTGTCGGAGTACCGCGCGGGCCGCACACCGAACCCCTGCATGCGGTGCAACGAGAAGATCAAGTTCGCCGCCCTGCTCGAGCGCGCGATCGAGCTCGGCTTCGACGCCGTCTGCACGGGCCACTACGCCACGCTGGTCGAGACCGGCGAGGGGCTGGAGCTGCACCGGGCGTCCGATGCCGCGAAGGACCAGTCCTACGTGCTCGGCGTGCTCACGGCCGAGCAGCTCGCGCACACGTATTTCCCGCTCGGTTCGACCCCGTCCAAGGCGATCGTGCGAGCCGAGGCCGAGACCCGCGGGCTGACGGTCGCGCACAAGCCCGACAGCCACGACATCTGCTTCATCCCCGACGGCGACACACGCGGCTGGCTGGCCGAGAAGGTGGGAACCGCGCGCGGCGACGTCGTCGACCGCACCGGCGCGGTGGTCGGGCGCCACGAGGGTGCGCACGCCTTCACCGTCGGTCAGCGGCGCGGGCTGTCGCTCGGCGTTCCCGCGCCCGACGGCAAGCCCCGCTTCGTGCTCGAGGTGCGCCCCGTCACCAACACGGTGGTGGTCGGCCCCAAGGAGGCCCTCGCCACCGCCGAGATCTCGGGAGAGCGCCACTCGTGGGCCGGACGCCCACAGGCGCCCGGCGACTTCGACTGCGATGTGCAGATCCGCGCGCACGCCGATCCCGTTCCCGCCCGGGCGACCCTCGCAGACGGGCGTCTGACCGTGGTACCCGAGACGCCGTTCGACGGCGTCGCGCCGGGGCAGACGGCCGTCCTCTACGACGGCACGCGGGTCATCGGCCAGTTCACGATCGACCGCACCGTCTCGGCGGTTCCCGTCGACGCGTAGAGCGGATGCCGCGCCCCGGCGCCGGGCGTCCAGCCCCTTCTGCTGTCCGTGACCGCTCCTAGACTGGCGGCGTGACGGATGACGCTGAGCTCGCTACGCCCGCCTCCACCCCGAGCGATGCCGCGGCCGCTCTTCCCGCCGATCCCGGACTCCCGGCCGCCCGCGCCGAGGCTGCGGAACTGACGGAGCGGATCCTCGGTGCGCGCGACGCCTACTACGGCCGCAACGCCGAGATCGTCGATGACGCCACCTACGACGGCTGGATGCACCGGCTCGAAGAACTCGAGCGGCTGCACCCCGAGCTGCAGGGCCAGGATTCGCCCACCCAGACGGTCGGCGCCGCCGAGAGCTCGATGTTCGCTCCCGTCGAGCACGCCGAGCGCATGCTCAGCCTCGACAACGTGTTCAGCCTCGACGAGCTTCGCGAATGGTGTGCGAAAGCAGAGACCGGCGCCGGCCGCCGGGTGCGCTGGCTCACCGAGCTCAAGATCGACGGCCTCGCCATCAGCCTCCGCTACGAGCGCGGCGTTCTGACCTCGGCGGCGACGCGCGGCGACGGACGCACGGGCGAAGACGTCACCATCAACGCGGTGCGGGTGCCGGGCATCCCGCAGAGGCTCGGCGGCGCGGGCCACCCCGACATCGTCGAGGTGCGCGGCGAGGTGTTCATCCCGGTCGCGGCGTTCGCGAAGCTCAACGAGCTCCAGGCAGACATGCGTGACCGCGCCGTCGCCGAGAGCCGTGCCCGCGGCCGAGCGTTCGACGAGGCGAAGGCACGGGCGAGCGCCGAGCGGCGATTCCCGTCGTTCGCGAACCCGCGCAACGCGGCGTCGGGCGGTCTGCGCCAGCAGCTCGACAAGAAAGACGGGCTCGAGCGCGAGGCGGGCCAGGCGCGGCTCGATTCGCTGCGCCTCTTCGTGCACGGCATCGGCGCCTGGGAACGGCCGCCGGTCGAGTCGCAGAGCGAGATCTACGGACTGCTCGCGGAGTGGGGACTGCCGGCGAGCCCGTACTTCCGCACCTTCGACGACATCGACGGCGTGCTCGACTTCGTCGCGCACTACGGCGACCATCGACACGATGTCGAGCACGAGATCGACGGCGTCGTGGTCAAGGTGGATGAGCTCGCGCTGCATGATGAGCTCGGAGCCACCAGCCGCGCGCCGCGCTGGGCGATCGCGTACAAGTACCCGCCCGAGCAGGTGAACACGAAGCTGCTCGACATCGTCGTATCGGTGGGCCGCACCGGGCGGGCGACCCCGTTCGCGGTGATGGCGCCCGCACGAGTGGCGGGCTCGGTCGTGCGCCAGGCGACTCTGCACAACCAGGACGTCGTCCGCGCGAAGGGTGTGCTCATCGGCGACACCGTCGTGCTGCGCAAGGCGGGGGACGTGATCCCCGAGGTCCTCGGGCCGGTCGTCGAGTTGCGCGACGGCACCGAGCGCGAGTTCGTCATGCCGGCGGACTGCCCCGAGTGCGGCTTCCCGCTCGCGCCGGCGAAGGAAGGCGACATCGACCTCCGGTGCCCGAACACGCGCGCCTGCCCCGCACAGGTGCGCGGGCGGGTCGAGCACATCGGCTCGCGTGGCGCCCTCGACATCGAGGCCCTCGGCGAGGTGACCGCCGCCGCGTTGACGCAGCCGTCGGTGCCCGAGGTCCCGCCGCTGCAGACCGAGGCGACGCTGTTCGACCTGACGATCGACCAGCTGGTGCCGATCGAGGTCGTCGTGCGCGACGCCGAGACCGGCGAGCCCCGCATCGATGAGAAGACGGGGGAGCCGGTGCGACGGGCACCGTTCCGGCGCAACCCGAGCGGTGCCGAGAAGAAGGCCGGGGTCACCGGCCCGCAGCCGTCGGCCCAGGCGCTGACGCTGATCGATCAGCTCGAGCGCGCGAAGACGAAAGAGCTCTGGCGCTTCCTCGTCGCGCTCAACATCCGCCACGTCGGTCCGGTCGCCGCGCGTGCCCTTGCGCAGTGGTTCGGCTCCGTCGAAGCAATCCGTGCGGCCTCCCGGGACGAGCTCGCCGCGGTCGAAGGCGTCGGCGGAATCATCGCCGACTCGCTCGACGAGTGGTTCGCCGTGGACTGGCACCAGGAGATCGTCGAGAAGTGGGCCGCCGCAGGAGCTCAGCTCGCCACTCCCGGACACCCGGGTCCCGGAGCGGCGCAGGCGGCCGGCGGGGTGCTCGAAGGCCTCACCGTCGTCGCCACCGGCAGCCTCGAGGGATACACCCGCGAGGGCGCGCAGGAGGCCATCATGCAGGCCGGCGGCAAGGCTGCGTCGAGCGTGTCCAAGAAGACCGACTTCGTCGCCGCAGGGCCGGGCGCCGGGTCCAAACTGGCCAAGGCAGAAGAGCTGGGCGTGCGGATCCTCGACGCGGCGCAGTTCCACATCCTCGTCACGCAAGGGCCCGCCGCGCTCGACGCACTCGACCCCGACGCGGGGTGAGCCTCCCGCCGGCGCGACGCGGCCCGTTGCCCTTCGTCGGGCTGGGCGCTCGTGGCGGCCCCGCTCGCACGATCAGTGAGGGACCGGCGCGGTCCGCCCGGTACCGCGCAAGAAGTCCGAGGGCGGCATCTCGAGCTCGACGTCGTCGGTCTCGGGCGCTTCGACGCATGAGCTGAGTGGCGGGTCGAAGATGGGCTGCGCGGGGGCGGCGAACGCCGACGATGCGAATCCGACGGCGGCGCCCGCCGCGCCTGCGGCGAGGAGCACGATGACCGCCCGTGCTGTGTGGTGTGACGCGTTCATGACGTCGACCTTTCTTCCTTGATGGGATGCATCCACGGTGCGCCGGCCGGCCGCCGGGCACATCGGGGCCCGGCCCTCAGATCGGCCACGTTGATCCTCAGATGCCCGGCGGAGCGACGCATTCGCTGTCACACTGGGGACGTGGGCCCACGCGATTCGGGCACAACACGGCAGATCGTCGGGCGGGACGACGTCCGGCGCAGGATCGTTGCGCGCTTGGACCCGCCCGGGACGAACGGGGGCGGCTCGATCGTCCTCACCGGCGAGCCGGGCGTCGGCAAGACCACGCTTGCCAAGGACGCGGTCTCGCGCATATCGAATCCCGCTGTCTATGCCGGATCATGCCTCCCGCTGTCGACCGTCTCCGTGCCGATGCTGGTCTTTCGCACGATGTTCCGCGGCAGCGGACCTGGCGCTCTCGTGGACTTCGACACCGCGCCCGCCACGGCGCTCCTCGCTCTCGACGCATGGCTGGACGACCGAGCTGCGGAACAGCATGTGGTCTTGCTCGTCGACGATCTGCAGTGGGCTGACAGTGCCACTCTCGACGCTGTCCTCTTTCTGATGTCGGGACCCCCGGACCGCCGGGTGAGCGTCGTGTCGACCGTCCGCGAGGAGCCGACCGTCATTGCGCGGCCGGTGGACCGCTGGCTGTCGAGCGCGCGACACGTCGAGTCCTGCGACGTCGTCGCCCTGGGTCCGCTCGACCGGGCCGGCACGACGGAGCACTTGACCGTCCTGCTGGGACGTTCGCCGCATCAGACTCTCGTCGAGGAGGTCTGGGCGCACACGAGGGGCTATCCCTATTTCACCGCGCTGACGGTCGAGGGAATCGACCCCGACGCGCGTCACCTGCCGCCCCGCCTGCCGGAGCGTCTCGCCGAGGCGGTGCTCGCGCCTGCACACGATCTGGGTGAGACGGTCGCCGGTCTGCTGCGCGTCCTCGCCGTCGCCGGGAGGCCGTTGACTGCGGCTGAACTGCGGCAGGTCGTGGTCGCAGACTCGGCGCCCAGCCGGGCCGACATCGATCGTGCTCTCACGTCGGCGGCCGAGGCAGGCGTGACCGGCGTCAGTCCGGACGGTGCGCACTGGTTCCGGCACCCACTGTCCGCGGAGCTGCTGGCAGGAGAGCTCTCCGAGCCTGAGCAGATCTCCTGGCATGCCGCGTTCGTCCGCCGGGCACAGCAGCAGACGGAATCGGGGTCACTCGAGGACATCATCCGGCTCGCAGATCATGCTCTCGCGTCTGGGCACCCTGACGATGCGTACCGCTCGGCCGTCGCGGCGTGCCGCGCGGCTCTCGCCGCCGGGAGCTTCGCCCAAGCGCTGCGATTCGCCGACCGCGCTCTCGAGTGGCGCACTGAGGCGGATCTGCCCGGAGAGTCCATCGCGGAGCTGCTGGAGCTGCGCCGTCAGGCCGGCGCCGGATGCGGCAGCGATGCCGAGCTGGAGGCCGTCGAGGGACTCCTCGGGGTCATCCCGCCGGAGCACCGAGCACGGCGGCTCGCTCTCGAATCGCGCCGTCTGCTGCTGCGCGCCATGGCTCAGCTTCCCGCGCCCACCGATGACGAGGTGCGCGCCCTGCGGTCCCGCGTCGAGCCCGATCGCGCAGGCTGGGAGGATGCGTTCGCGCTGGCGGTCGCGTCCCTGTTCCTGCCGCCCCCGGAGGCGACGTCGGTCGCGGAGGAGGCGCTCTCCCTCGCTCGCACCACAGATCACGATGCGGTGCTGGCCTGGTCCCTGGTCGGCTGTCTTCAGGCGGCCGACCGCGCCGGAGACACAGCGCGGGTGCGCAGCCTCGCACCGGAAGCGCTGGATGCGGCGATCCGCGTCGGCGACGGCCTCGCGCACAACATGGTCACGCACATCGAGACGTCCGCGATGCATGGTGGAGACCCGGCAGCCTTCGCCGAGGCGATCCACCGTGCGAGGGTGGGTGCGGCGGGCAGACTGCCGCACCCCTTCGTCGCCTGGCTGGCCATGTGGGAGGCGACCGACTGGTTCCACCTGGGGCGGTGGGATCGTTGTTCCGAGGCGATCCGCTTCACCTTGAGCGAGTACCCCGGCCGGGCCGCCGATGTCGCCACGCGCGCGGTCGCCGGCTGGCTGGCCGTCCGGCAGGGTCGCCTGGAGCTCGCGAGCACCCACTTCGCGCGCGCTGACGAGCTGATCGCGGAGGGCCGGCTGGTCCGGGGCGTGGAGGACGTGTCGGGCCGTGCCGAGCTCCTGCTGACGCGCGGCGACACGGTCGCGGCGGCTCGGGTCGTCGACGCGGTCTCGGCATCGAGCGATGCGGAGGCGGTCGAAGCGATCCCCATCGCCGCGCGCATCCTCGCCGATCATGTCCGGGCGGGGCGGCCGGAGGCGACGCTGCCGCAGATGGTGCGCGCAGCGGCGAGGGAGACGGTCGCCGCGAAGGGGGCGGTGGTCGACGGGCGGGACCGGTCGTCGGTCTGCGCGGCCGTCCAGCGCGCGGAGCTCGCCCGGGCCGCCGACTCCGCCGATGCCGCCGACCGCTGGTTCGAGGCGGCCGCCGCGTGTGCCTCCGCCGAGCTGCCGTGGGAGGAGGCGTACTCGTGCGAGAAGGCAGCGGTGGCGTTGCTGATCGCGTCGCGTCCCGATCGGGCTGCGGCCGCGGCGCCGCTGCGCCACGCCACGGCCATCGCCGACCGTCTTGGCGCGCGGCCTCTCGCGGACGCGCTGCACCAGCTGGCGCGCTCGGCGCGGATTCCGCTGCCCGGGTCGGGCGCGCGGGACGTGGCACCCGGTCGCCCCCATCCGTCCTCCATCGACGGCCTCACTCCGCGCGAGATCGAGATCGTGCGGCTCGTCGTGGCGGGACGCACCTATCGCGAGATCGCGGGAGAGCTGTTCGTGAGCGAGAAGACCGTCAGCTCGCACATCTCGAACGTGCTGCGAAAGACAGGGTCGACGAACCGCATCGACCTGGCGCGGCGCGCCGCGGCGGTCACGCCCCTGTCGTCAGCGTGAGCAGGCGGTCGCGCACCTGGCGGCGCAGCACCTTGCCGATGAGCGACTTGGGCAGCTCGTCGACGACGAAGATGCGGCGGGGGACCTTGTACGGGGTGAGGATGCCGCGCGCGAACTCGCGCACGGCCTCGACGTCGATCTCCTCGCCGGGGGCGAGCACGACGGCGGCGACCACCTCTTCGCCGCTGTGCTCGCTCGGCAGGCCGACGACCGCGGCATCCTCGACCTGGGGATGCTGACGCAGGGCGGTCTCGACCTCCGTCGGAGCGACGTTGAACCCGCCCGTGATGATGAGCTCCTTGATGCGATCGACGACTCGCACGAACCCGGCATCGTCGATCACGACGATGTCGCCGGTGCGGAACCAGCCGTCGGTGAAGACCGCCTCGGTCTCCTCGGGCTTGCCGTAGTACCCGCCGAACACCTGCGGCCCGCGCACGATGAGCTCGCCCCGCTCGCCGTGCGGCACGTCCTGGGTGGGATCATCGGGGTCGACCACACGGCACTCCGTGCCGGGCAGCGGCAGGCCGACGGTTCCGGGCACGCGATTGTCGGCGACCGGGTTCGCCATGAGCACGGGGGAGCACTCACTGAGCCCGTATCCCTCGACGAGGTAGCCGCCCGATGCCGCCTCGAACGGCACGACGAGCTCGTGGGGGAGGGTCATGGCACCCGAGATCGCCACCTGCGTCCCGTGGAGCGACACCCCCTTCTCGCGCGCGGCCTTGAGCAGCCGATCGGCGATCGGCGGAACGAGCGGGAGGAACGTGGCCGGATGCTTCTTCGTCACCTCCAACACCATGTCGGGGTCGAAGCGCGGGAAGAGGACGAGGCGGGCGCCCATGGACATCGCGAATGTGAGGCAGAGCGTGAGCCCGTACGCGTGGAACATCGGCAGCACCGCGTAGACGACGCATCCCTCGCCACGCACGATCGACGGAACCCACGCACGGGCCTGCGCCGCGTTCGACAGCAGGTTTCGGTGAGTCAGCGACGCGCCCTTCGGCGACCCCGTCGTGCCGCTCGTGTATTGGATGAGCGCGAGATCGTCGGTCGCGGGCTTCGGATGCGTCGCCGGCAGCGGCTCCGACCCGACGATGTCCTCCCACGCGATGGCGCCGCTGACTCGCTCTGTGAGCGCCGTTCGCGCCTCGCGTGCCTTCGAGAGCGGAAGGCGCAGCGCGAGGCGCGTCGTGAGCGGCATGGCGCGCGTGATGTCGACCGAGATCAGCGACGTGACCGCGAGGTCGGTGGGGAACTCCTGCACCGTCTTCACGACCTTCGACCACACGATCGCGTGCTTCGCCCCGTGATCCTCGAACTGCTTGCGCAGCTCGCGCGGGGTGTAGAGCGGGTTGTGCTCGATGACGACGGCGCCCAGCCGCAGGATCGCGTAGAAGGCGACGATGTGCTGCGGGCAGTTCGGCAGCACGATCGCCACCGGATCTCCCGCCCGCACGCCCTGCGTCCGCAGCCCGGCGGCAGCGCGCTCGATCTGCTCGTGCAGCGACCGGTACGAGGTCTCGCGTCCGAAGAACTGCAGGGCCACAGCATCCGGATAGTCCTTGGCGGACTCCTCGACGATGTCGACCAGCGAGCCGCTGACGGGTTCGAGGTCCTGCGGCACGCCTTCGGCGTAGCTGGCGATCCACGGGCGAGGCGGGTCATAGGTCGTCACGTCGCCAGCCTACGCCTCGGGGTCCGATGGCCACGGGCCGATGCCGCGGTCGAACTAGACTGTCGTGGTGTCTGAAATCACCCCCGATCTCGTGCGCCATCTTGGTGTGCTCGCCCGGATCCAGCTGTCCGATCAGGAGGTCGAGCGCCTGACCGGGCAGCTCGACGTGATCGTCGACAACATCGCGAAGGTCTCGGAGGTCGCCACCCCCGAGGTGACCGCGACAAGCCACCCCATACCGCTGGAGAACATCTTCCGCCCCGACGTCGTGGGCGATCAGCTCACGCCGGCGCAGGTTCTCCAGAATGCTCCGGATGCCGCAGACGGCCGTTTCCGCGTGACCGCGATCCTCGGCGAAGAGCAGTAAGGACCCTCGTGACCGATCTGACGAAGCTGAGCGCCGCCGCGCTCGCAGACAAGCTCACCGCCCGCGAGGTCTCCAGCGTCGAGGCGACGCAGGCGCATCTCGACAGGATCGCCGCCGTCGACGGCGACGTCCACGCCTTCCTCCATGTCAGCGACCATGCGCTCGAGGTGGCCGCCGACATCGATCGCCGCCGCGCGGCAGGCGAGGCGCTCGGGCCGGTCGCCGGTGTCCCGCTCGCGATCAAGGACGTGCTCGTGACAACCGACATGCCGTCCACGAGCGGATCGAAGATCCTCGAGGGCTACATGTCGCCGTACGACGCCACGGTCGTCGCGCGCTCTCGCGCCGCCGGTCTGGTACCGCTCGGCAAGACGAACATGGACGAGTTCGCCATGGGCTCGTCCACCGAGCACTCGGCGTACGGTCCGACACGCAACCCGTGGGATCTCGACCGCATTCCGGGCGGTTCGGGCGGCGGGTCGGCCGCTGCCGTCGCCGCGTTCGAGGCGCCGCTCGCCCTCGGCTCCGACACCGGCGGCTCGATCCGCCAGCCCGCGCACGTCACCGGCACCGTCGGACTCAAGCCGACGTACGGCGGCGTCAGCCGCTACGGGGCGATCGCCCTGGCGTCGAGCCTCGACCAGGTCGGTCCCGTCACCCGCACGGTCCTCGACGCAGGGCTGCTGCACGATGTGATCGGCGGCCACGACCCCCACGACTCGACGTCGCTGTCCGACGCCTGGCCCTCGTTCGCCGAGGCCGCCCGTGAGGGCGCGCGCGGCGATGTGCTCAAGGGACTCAAGGTCGGTGTGATCACGGAGCTGCCCGACGCCGGCTTCCAGCCGGGCGTCTCGGCGTCCTTCCGCAGCGCCCTCGCCGCAATGGAGGCGCAGGGCGCCGAGATCGTGGAGATCAGCGCGCCCCACTTCGAGTACGGGGTCGCGGCGTACTACCTGATCCTGCCGGCCGAGGCATCCAGCAACCTGGCCAAGTTCGACTCGGTGCGCTTCGGCCTGCGGGTCGACGTCCCCGGCGGCACGGTCGAGGACGTCATGGCGCGCACGCGCGACGTGGGCTTCGGCGATGAGGTCAAGCGCCGCATCATCCTCGGCACCTACGCCCTCTCGGCGGGCTACTACGACGCCTACTACGGCTCGGCGCAGAAGGTGCGCACGCTCATCCAGCAGGACTTCGACGCCGCGTTCGCTTCGGTCGACGTCATCGCCACGCCGTCCGCGCCCACCACGGCGTTCCGCCTGGGCGAGAAGATCGACGACCCGATGCAGATGTACCTCAACGATGTCACGACGATCCCCGCGAACCTCGCGGGCGTTCCCGGCATCTCGATCCCCTCGGGTCTCGCCGACGAGGACGGCCTGCCCGTCGGCATCCAGTTCCTCGCTCCGGCTCGTGAGGACGCGCGTCTCTATCGCGTCGGCGCGGCACTCGAAGCGCTGCTGGTGGATTCGTGGGGCGCGCCGCTGCTCGAGCGGGCACCGCACCTCGGCGGCTCGACTCAGGGAGGGGCACTCTGATGGCCAAGGACAAGCTGATGGACTTCGACAAGGCCCTCGAGCTGTACGAGCCGGTGCTCGGCTTCGAGGTGCACGTCGAGCTCAACACGCAGACGAAGATGTTCTCGGGCGCCGCCAACCCGGCCCACGCCGACAATCACGGCGCCGAGCCGAACACGCTCGTCGCACCGGTCGACATGGGCCTGCCCGGCTCGCTGCCGACGGTGAACGCCGAGGCCGTGAAGTACTCGATCAGCCTCGGCCTCGCCCTCGGCTGCTCGATCGCGCCGTCGAGCCGGTTCGCGCGGAAGAACTACTTCTACCCCGACCTCGGCAAGAACTACCAGATCTCGCAGTACGACGAGCCCATCGCGTTCGAGGGGCAGGTCGACGTCGAGCTCTCCGACGGGTCGATCGTCACCGTGCCGATCGAGCGCGCGCACATGGAGGAGGATGCCGGCAAGCTCACGCACGTCGGCGGCTCGACCGGTCGCATCCAGGGCGCGGAGTATTCGCTCGTCGACTACAACCGTGCGGGCGTGCCGCTTGTCGAGATCGTCACGAAGCCGATCTTCGGCGCCGAGCACCGCGCCCCTGAGATCGCGAAGGCGTACGTCCAGACGATCCGCGACATCGTGATCTCGCTGGGCATCTCCGAGGCGCGGATGGAGCGCGGAAACCTCCGCTGCGATGCCAACGTCTCGCTGCGCCCGCGCGGTCAGGAGAAGCTCGGCACCCGCACCGAGACGAAGAACGTGAACTCGATGCGGTCGGTCGAGCGCGCCGTCCGCTACGAGATCCAGCGTCAGGCGGCCATCCTCGCCGCCGGCGGCTCGATCGTCCAGGAGACGCGCCACTGGCACGAGGACACCGGAACCACCTCGCCGGGACGGCCGAAGTCGGACGCTGACGACTACCGCTACTTCCCCGAGCCCGATCTGCTCCCCGTCGCACCTGCGCCGGCTCTGATCGAGGAGCTCCGGGCCGCGCTGCCCGAGCCGCCGGCTGCGCGCCGGCGCCGTCTGAAGGCGGACTGGGGCTTCACCGACCTCGAGTTCCAGGACGTCGTCAACGGCGGCCTCCTCGCCGAGGTCGAGGCCACCGTCGCCGCCGGCGCGGTGCCGGCCGCCGCACGCAAGTGGTGGACGGGTGAGATCACCCGCGTCGCGAACGCTCAGGGGCGCGAGGCCTCCGACCTCGTCACGCCGGCCGACGTCGCAGCCCTGCAGTCGCTCGTGAACGCAGGGTCTCTCAACGACAAGCTCGCGCGTCAGGTGCTCGAGGGCGTCATCGCCGGCGAAGGCACGCCGCAGGAGGTCGTCGACGCGCGCGGACTCGCCGTCGTCTCGGACGACGGCGCGCTGATCGCCGCCATCGACGAGGCACTTGCGTCGCAGCCCGATGTGCTCGCCAAGATCCGTGACGGCAAGGTGCAGGCCGCCGGCGCGGTCATCGGCGCCGTGATGAAGGCGATGAAGGGGCAGGCCGACGCCGCCCGCGTGCGTGAGCTCGTGCTGGAGCGCGCCTCCGCAGACTGAGACCCGCACCCTCCGGCGTCGCCTGGCGCGACGTCGGAGGGAAGGGGGAGGATCGGACCATGGGACGTGGCGACGGCACCGGGCGGCTCGTGTCGCCCGACGGCGCCGACGACACCGGCACCGGCATCCTCCACGTCGACATGGATGCGTTCTACGCGTCGGTGGAGCAGCTCGACGACCCGTCGCTGGTGGGCAAGCCGATCATCATCGGCGCTCCTGACAGCCGCTCGGTGGTCTCGAGCGCCTCGTACGAGGCGCGCCGCTTCGGCGTGCGGTCGGCCATGCCGGTCGGGCAGGCGCTGCGGCTGTGCCCCACGGCGATCGTCGTGCCGCCCCACTTCGACCGCTATCTCGAGCTGTCGGGCCAGGTCATGCGGATCTTCCGCGACGTCACCCCGCTGGTCGAGCCGCTGTCGATCGACGAGGCGTTCCTCGACGTGCGCGGCGTGCGCCGGTTGTGGGGGAATCCGGCGGTGATCGCGCGCGACCTGCGCGCGCGCGTCCACGCCGACACCGGTCTGACGTGCAGCATCGGGGTCGCCGCGACCAAGCACGTCGCGAAGATGGCCTCGACGATCAGCAAGCCCGACGGCCTTCTCGTCATCGCCGAGGCCGACACGGCGGTCTTCCTCGCGCCGAGGTCGGTGCGGGCACTGTGGGGAGTCGGCCCGAAGGCCGCCGAGGCGCTCGAGGGCCGGGGCATCCGGACGATCGGCGACATCATCGACACCCCGCGCGACGTGCTCGACCGGGCTCTCGGTCCCGCCATGGGCGAGCGGATCTGGCACCTGGCACGGGGCATCGATGCGCGGTCGGTCGACACCGAGCGCGTCGAGAAGAGCGTCGGCCACGAAGAGACCTTCCACGAGGACATCGCCGACCCGCGCATCCTGCGCACCGAGCTGCGACGGCTCGCCGACCGAGTGGGTGCGCGCCTGCGCAGCGGCGGGTGGGAGGCGTCCACGATCGCGATCAAGGTGCGATTCGCCGACTTCACCACGATCTCCCGCTCGCAGACCCTCCCCGAGCCGACAGCGGTCGGCCAGCGGATCGGCGACGCGGCGCACGAGCTGTTCGACACCGTCGAGCGGCATCTGCCCGTGCGCCTGATCGGCGTGCGCGCCGAGAAGCTGCGCGCAGCCGGCTCGGCGCCGCTCGCGCTGTGGGACGACGACGCCGAGTGGCGCCGCATCGAAGACGCCCTCGACGGAGCCGCGGCGAAGTTCGGTCGCGGCGCAGTCACGCGTGGCACGCTGCTCGGAAAAGCACGCGGCGGCGGCACGCTTCCCACGAGCCCGCCGCCGAAGCCGGATCAGGGCTGACACCGGCGCCGCGAGGCCGGTAGCGTGGGGACATGCCCAACATCGCACTCGAGCTCGGCAAGCAATCCGCGAACTTCGGCGTCAAGAGCGCTTACGGCGAGCAGCAGGATGTCGACGGCATCCGCGTCATCCCGGTCGCGCTGACGTGGTCCGGTTTCGGCGGCGGATCGGACGAGTCCGGCAACGGCGGTGGAGGCGGCGGGGGCTGGGCGGTCCCGGTGGGCGCGTACATCCGCCGGGGCGACGACCTGCGGTTCGAGCCGAACATCGTCTCGCTCCTCGCTGTCGCCATCCCGTTCGTGTTCTTCGCCGGGCGTGCCCTCAGCCGTGTCATCCGCGCCCTCAAGAAGTAGCTCAGACCCGGTCTCCCGCGCCCTCGACGCCGCGACGACGGCGATCGTCGAGGCGATCACGGCACTGTCGGCGACGAACCCGGTCGTCCTCATCGACGGACGCAGTGGAGCCGGCAAGACGTCGCTCGCGAGGGCCCTGGTCGCGCGCTGGCCGCTTGCCGGCCGGGTGCAGCTGGTCGCGCTCGATTCGCTCTACCCGGGCTGGGACGGGCTCGCCGACGGCGTCGATCTGGCGCGCGATCAGATCCTGGTACCGCACGCGCGGGGCCTCGTCGGTGTCTGGCAGAGATGGGATTGGGATGCCGCGGCCCCGGCAGAGGCGCACGCCGTCGACCCCTCCCTGCCGCTCGTCGTCGAGGGGGCGGGCATCCTCACACCCGTGACGGCGCGGTTGAGCGACGTGCGAGTCTGGGTGGACTCGCCGGCGCCGTCGCGCAAGGCGCGCGCGCTCCGCCGCGACGGCGACGCCTATCGTCCGTATTGGGAGCGCTGGGCGCGTCAGGAGGACGCCCACATCACGCGCGACCAGCCGAGCCGGCTGGCGACGCATGTGTTCGCTGTGCCCTGATCAGTCGCCCTCGACCGCCGACACGAGGCCGTCGAGCCGGTAGCCCAGCCAGTCGTATATGCCGAACCGCGGATCCTCGGGGGAGTGTCGATCCTCCTCCGTGATGCCGAGCCGGGTCGCCAGCACCAGTCGGATTGCGGCGAGCGTGCGCAGCCACGCACCGATCGCGTCGGGCGCGAGCTCGACCGGAACCGCCTCGAGCAGCACTGGGTCGTCGGGGTCGTCGGGGATGCGCGCCGCGTCGGCCAGGGAGCCGAGGACGATGCGAGCGTCGTCACGGCGCCGGTCGAGGAGATCGGCCTCGGTCAGCCTTCGGAACTCGTCGGCTGCGCCCGGCTCGTCGTAGGCGTCGGGCGCGAGCCGTGCGATGGCGGGATCGCCGTCGTCCGTCACAGCGCCGTCGACGAGCTCGACGAATTGGGTGACGAGGCCGGCGAGGTGCGCCGCCTCGAGTCGGGTGAGCTCGAGGATCACCAGGCGAGGGGTCATTCCGGGGCCTTTCGAACGGTGGCCCACAGGCCGTAGTCGTGCATCGCGCGAGTGTGGAGCTCCATCTGCTCGCGCGCACCCTCCGCTACGACGGCGTGGCCGTCGTTGTGAACCGCCAGCATGAGCGCGTGCGCCTGCGGCTTGGGGTAGCCGAAGTACTCGCGGAATACGTGGGTGACGTAGCTCATGAGGTTGACCGGGTCGTCCCAGACGACGGTCTGCCACGGCCGGTCGGCGGCGAGCTGTTCGCCGACGTCGATCCGCTCGTCGAGGTCGGGTGTCGGAAGCGGTGTCATCACGCCCACCCCAGTTCATGCAGGCGATCGTCGTCGATCCCGTAGAAGTGCGCGATCTCGTGCACGAGGGTCGTGTGCAGCTCGTCGCGCAGACTGTCGAGGTCGTCGCAGACGGCCAGATGCGCCTCGCGGTACACGATGATCCGATCGGGGAGCTCGCCGACGCCGTAGCGATCCCGCTCCGTCAGCGCCCAGCCGTCGTAGAGTCCGAGCAGGTCGAGAGTGCCGTCCTCGGCGCGGTCTTCGACGACGAACACGACGTTGTCGAGCCCTTCGACCATGTCGTCGGGGAGCAGATCGAGCTCATCGATGACGAGCTGCTCGAAGGTCGCGGCATCCATCTCCATCATGATGCCTCGATGTACGTGGGGTGAGTAACGGGACTCGAACCCGCGACATCCGGCACCACAAGCCAGCGCTCTACCAACTGAGCTATACCCACCATGTCTCCCGCCTGCGCGGGCAACCAGACGATTCTCTCACACCTCTGGGGCGAACAGCGACACGGCGGCGGCAGCCGCGGCGCGCGCCCCGTCGCTGGTCGGCCCGGGCTCGGGCACGAACACCGCCTGGCGGTAGTACGCGAGCTCGCGGATGGACTCGAGGATGTCGGCGAGGGCGCGGTGACCGCCGTCTTTCGCGGGTGCGTGGATGTAGGCGCGCGGGTACCAGCGTCGCGCGAGCTCTTTGATGCTGGACACATCCACGTTGCGGTAGTGCAGCCAGTGGTCGATGCGCGGCATGTACTTCGCGAGGAACATCCGGTCGGTGCCGATGGTGTTGCCGGCGAGCGGCGCCTTGCCCTCGAGCGGCACGAACCGCTGGATGTACTCGAGCGCCTGGAACTCGGCGTCCGCGACGCTCAGCCCGTTCGGGATCTCGTCGAGCAGCCCGGACTTCTCGTGCATCTTGGTGACGAATTCGCTCATGTTGTCGAGCGCTGAAGCGTCGGGCCTGATCACCACCTGGAAGCCGGCGTCGAGCGGTCGCAGCTCGAAGTCGGTCACGACGACAGCGATCTCGACGAGCTCATCGACCGCGAGGTCGAGTCCCGTCATCTCGCAGTCGATCCAGACAAGTCGATCGTTCTCGGATGCCCCCACCATGCGCTCCATCCTATTGACGGCCCCAGACGCCGATGGACGGGCCTGGGCGCCGACGCGCGTG
Organism: Microbacterium sp. NPDC056003; assembly: GCF_042274785.1. Classification (NCBI taxonomy): domain Bacteria; kingdom Bacillati; phylum Actinomycetota; class Actinomycetes; order Micrococcales; family Microbacteriaceae; genus Microbacterium; species Microbacterium sp. NPDC056003. Next base: position 257,939 of record NZ_JBHJXQ010000004.1, read on the forward strand.
CTCGCCCCTCCGGGAGTGTACAAGTTCACGACATATGTCGCAGGTGATACGCCGCTGGTGAGTCGGGACATAGGTCACAGTCCGTTGCATGTCAAAGCATCGGGTGATCG
>NZ_JBHJXQ010000005.1:0-2986 GCF_042274785.1 Microbacterium sp. NPDC056003
GGTCAACTCGGAGGAAGGTGGGGATGACGTCAAATCATCATGCCCCTTATGTCTTGGGCTTCACGCATGCTACAATGGCCGGTACAAAGGGCTGCAATACCGTGAGGTGGAGCGAATCCCAAAAAGCCGGTCCCAGTTCGGATTGAGGTCTGCAACTCGACCTCATGAAGTCGGAGTCGCTAGTAATCGCAGATCAGCAACGCTGCGGTGAATACGTTCCCGGGTCTTGTACACACCGCCCGTCAAGTCATGAAAGTCGGTAACACCTGAAGCCGGTGGCCCAACCCTTGTGGAGGGAGCCGTCGAAGGTGGGATCGGTAATTAGGACTAAGTCGTAACAAGGTAGCCGTACCGGAAGGTGCGGCTGGATCACCTCCTTTCTAAGGAGCATCTGGCACCCTCGGGTGTCCAGGCGCCGGATCAGACCGAATGTGTCTGCCGGTTAGCTCATGGGTGGAACATTTGACGAGGCTCCGTTCGGGAGATCTCCTGCTCAGTACGGCCTTCGGGTTGGGAACGGTGGGGGTGATGCCGGCGGGGCGTGCACGTTGTTGGGTCCTGAGGGACCGGGTGCGTGGCTTTCGGGCTGCGGCGGCTGGGACTTCTGGGCTCATCCTTCATGTCGGCTGGTGCCGGCTGCGGGGTGGGGACCGCCCGTACTTTGAGAACTACACAGTGGACGCGAGCATCTTTGCGAGCCGGATCTTTGATCTGGTTCGTTTTTGATGATCTTAAAGATCATTAGTCAATTTCTCATCGTGGCCTTCGGGTCGTGGTGACGATTCTTGATGAAACTCATGTGATTTCAAGTCTTTAAGAGCAAACGGTGGATGCCTTGGCATCTGGAGCCGAAGAAGGACGTAGCAATCTGCGATAAGCCTCGGGGAGTGGATAAGCACACTGTGATCCGAGGGTGTCCGAATGGGGAAACCCCGCTGGGCGGCGTGCCGACCCAGTGACTCCCGCCTGAATATATAGGGCGGGTAGAGGGAACGTGGGGAAGTGAAACATCTCAGTACCCACAGGAAGAGAAAGCAACCGCGATTCCGTTAGTAGTGGCGAGCGAAACCGGATCAGGCTAAACCGAGTACGTGTGATATCCGGCAGGAGTTGCGTATTCGGGGTTGTGGGACTTTCCGTGCTGTTCTGCCGAGCAGCGAACGTGATGCGGCGATATAGGTGAACGGTCTTGAAAGGCCGGCCAGAGTGGGTGCCAGCCCCGTAACCGAAATGTCGGACGCAGCGTGGAGAGTATCCCAAGTAGCACGGGGCCCGAGAAATCCCGTGTGAATCTGTCAGGACCACCTGATAAGCCTAAATACTCCCAGATGACCGATAGCGGACAAGTACCGTGAGGGAAAGGTGAAAAGTACCCCGGGAGGGGAGTGAAATAGTACCTGAAACCGTTTGCTTACAAACCGTTGGAGCCTCCTTAGCAGGGGTGACAGCGTGCCTTTTGAAGAATGAGCCTGCGAGTTAGCGATATGTGGCGAGGTTAACCCGTGTGGGGTAGCCGTAGCGAAAGCGAGTCTGAATAGGGCGATTCAGTCGCATGTCCTAGACCCGAAGCGAAGTGATCTATCCATGGCCAGGCTGAAGCGACGGTAAGACGTCGTGGAGGGCCGAACCCACTTAGGTTGAAAACTGAGGGGATGAGCTGTGGATAGGGGTGAAAGGCCAATCAAACTTCGTGATAGCTGGTTCTCTCCGAAATGCATTTAGGTGCAGCGTTGCGTGTTTCTTGCCGGAGGTAGAGCTACTGGATGGCCGATGGGCCCCACCAGGTTACTGACGTCAGCCAAACTCCGAATGCCGGTAAGTGAGAGCGCAGCAGTGAGACTGTGGGGGATAAGCTTCATAGTCGAGAGGGAAACAACCCAGACCACCAACTAAGGTCCCTAAGCGCGTGCTAAGTGGGAAAGGATGTGGAGTTGCTTAGACAACCAGGAGGTTGGCTTAGAAGCAGCCACCCTTGAAAGAGTGCGTAATAGCTCACTGGTCAAGTGATTCCGCGCCGACAATGTAACGGGGCTCAAGCACGCCACCGAAGTTGTGGCATTGACATTATTGGTAGGCCTTCGTGGTCCAGCCGTGTTGATGGGTAGGAGAGCGTCGTGTGGCGAGTGAAGCGGCGGGGTGACCCAGCCGTGGACGCCACACGAGTGAGAATGCAGGCATGAGTAGCGAAAGACGTGTGAGAAACACGTCCTCCGAAAGACCAAGGGTTCCAGGGTCAAGCTAATCTTCCCTGGGTAAGTCGGGACCTAAGGCGAGGCCGACAGGCGTAGTCGATGGACAACGGGTTGATATTCCCGTACCGGCGAAGAACCGCCCAAACTAATCCAGTGGTGCTAAGTGCCCGAATTCCTTCGTACGATCCCTTCGGGGTGAGGCGGGGGAGCTAGCGCACGACCCCATGCTGGTGCGGTTAGCGTATTAACAGGTGTGACGCAGGAAGGTAGCCCAAGCCAGGCGATGGTTGTCCTGGTGCAAGTGCGTAGGCCGAGTCATAGGCAAATCCGTGACTCATACAGGCTGAGACACGATGCGGATGAAAAGTGGGTGATCCTATGCTGCCAAGAAAAGCATCGACGCGAGGTTCTAGCCGCCCGTACCCCAAACCGACTCAGGTGGTCAGGTAGAGAATACCAAGGAGATCGAGAGAATCGTGGTTAAGGAACTCGGCAAAATGCCCCCGTAACTTCGGGAGAAGGGGGGCCTTCGGCGTATTAGGACTTGCTCCGAAAGCGTTTGGAGGCCGCAGAGACTAGTGGGTAGCGACTGTTTACTAAAAACACAGGTCCGTGCCAAGTCGCAAGACGATGTATACGGACTGACGCCTGCCCGGTGCTGGAAGGTTAAGAGGACCGGTTAGCCGCAAGGCGAAGCTGAGAATTTAAGCCCCAGTAAACGGCGGTGGTAACTATAACCATCCTAAGGTAGCGAAATTCCTTGTCGGGTAAGTTCCGACCTGCACGAATGGCGT
>NZ_JBHJXQ010000006.1:0-2980 GCF_042274785.1 Microbacterium sp. NPDC056003
GGTCAACTCGGAGGAAGGTGGGGATGACGTCAAATCATCATGCCCCTTATGTCTTGGGCTTCACACGTGCTACAATGGCCGGTACAAAGGGCTGCGATACCGCGAGGTGGAGCGAATCCCAAAAAGCCGGTCTCAGTTCGGATTGGGGTCTGCAACTCGACCCCATGAAGTCGGAGTCGCTAGTAATCGCAGATCAGCAACGCTGCGGTGAATACGTTCCCGGGCCTTGTACACACCGCCCGTCAAGTCACGAAAGTCGGTAACACCCGAAGCCGGTGGCCCAACCCTTGTGGGGGGAGCCGTCGAAGGTGGGACTGGCGATTGGGACTAAGTCGTAACAAGGTAGCCGTACCGGAAGGTGCGGCTGGATCACCTCCTTTCTAAGGAGCATCTGGCACCGCGTCGTACCTGTCATGGGTGGGCGTGTGGTGTCCAGGCCCACGCCCCGGCCGAACGTGCTGGGGGTGGTGCTCGAGGGTGGAACATCGACTACGGCCGGCCATGGTGCCGGCGGCTTCTAGTACGCCCGCTTCGGTGGGGAGGGAACGAAGATCCGTCGGGATTGCCTGGTCGGCCTGGCACGCTGTTGGGTCCTGAGGGAACAGCCGAAAGGTTGTTGACCTTGGGGTCGAGTCGCGCACTTGCGTCGCCTGCGGGCGGTGGGGTGCGCGTCGGCCTGCGGGCCGCCTGTTGCGTCGAACCGCTCACCGGTTGGTGGGTAGGCGAGGTGAGGAAGGGCGAGTCACCCGGTCGTAGCTTGAGAACTGCACAGTGGACGCGAGCATCTTTGAATGATCTTTGTGGTCAAGTTTATAAGGGCACAGGGTGGATGCCTTGGCACTAGGAGCCGAAGAAGGACGTGGTAGCCTGCGATAAGCCTCGGGGAGTTGGCAAACGAACCGTGATCCGAGGATGTCCGAATGGGGAAACCCCGCACGAGTCATGTCGTGTGACCCGCACCTGAATATATAGGGTGTGTGGAGGGAACGCCGGGAAGTGAAACATCTCAGTACCGGCAGGAAGAGATATTCCGTGAGTAGTGGCGAGCGAAAGCGGATCAGGCCAAACCGTATGCGTGTTCAAGCCGGCAGGCGTTGCGCATGCGGGGTTGTGGGACCTTTCAGCTGGTTCTGCCGAACCAGCAGGGAGTCAGAAAGTCGCGTCATAGTCGAAGGGCATTGAAAGGCCCGGCACAGAGGGTGGTACCCCCGTAGACGAAATGGCGTGGCCTCCCGAGAGGGATCCCAAGTAGCTCCGGGCCCGAGAAACCTGGAGTGAATCTGCACAGACCACTGTGTAAGCCTAAATACTACCTAGTGACCGATAGCGGACAAGTACCGTGAGGGAAAGGTGAAAAGTACCCCGGGAGGGGAGTGAAATAGTACCTGAAACCGTGTGCCTACAAACCGTCGGAGCCTCCCTAGCAGGGGTGACGGCGTGCCTTTTGAAGAATGAGCCTGCGAGTTAGTGGTACGTGGCGAGGTTAACCCGTGTGGGGAAGCCGTAGCGAAAGCGAGTCCGAATAGGGCGACTCAGTCGCGTGCTCTAGACCCGAAGCGGAGTGATCTAGCCATGGGCAGGGTGAAGCGCGGGTAAGACCGCGTGGAGGCCCGAACCCACCAGGGTTGAAAACCTGGGGGATGACCTGTGGTTAGGGGTGAAAGGCCAATCAAACTCCGTGATAGCTGGTTCTCCCCGAAATGCATTTAGGTGCAGCGTCACGCGTTTCTTGCCGGAGGTAGAGCTACTGGATAGCCGATGGGCCCCACCAGGTTACTGACGTTAGCCAAACTCCGAATGCCGGTAAGCCAGAGCGTGGCAGTGAGACTGCGGGGGATAAGCTCCGTAGTCGAGAGGGAAACAGCCCAGACCACCAGCTAAGGCCCCTAAGCGTATGCTAAGTGGGAAAGGATGTGGAGTTGCACAGACAACCAGGAGGTTGGCTTAGAAGCAGCCACCCTTGAAAGAGTGCGTAATAGCTCACTGGTCAAGTGATTCCGCGCCGACAATGTAGCGGGGCTCAAGCATACCGCCGAAGCTGTGGCATTCACACGTTCGACAAGCCTTCGTGGTTCAGTCGTGTGGATGGGTAGGGGAGCGTCGTGTGGCGGGCGAAGTCGCGGGGTAACCCAGCGGTGGACGCCACACGAGTGAGAATGCAGGCATGAGTAGCGAAAGACGGGTGAGAAACCCGTCCGCCGAATGACCAAGGGTTCCAGGGCCAGGCTAATCCGCCCTGGGTAAGTCGGGACCTAAGGCGAGGCCGACAGGCGTAGTCGATGGACAACGGGTTGATATTCCCGTACCGGCGAAGAACCGCCCATACCGAGCCCGGTGATGCTCACCGTCCGAGCCGGCCCACCGTCCCTTCGGGGACACCGGGCCGGGGAGCACGGGACCCGAACCGGTAGTAGGTAAGCGTATTAACAGGGGTGACGCAGGAAGGTAGCCAAGCGTGGCGATGGTAGTCCACGTCCAAGGTCGTAGGGCGAGGTGTAGGCAAATCCGCACCTCACGAGCCTGAGAGCTGACGGTGACCGCGAATGCGGGAATCTGGTGATCCTATGCTGCCAAGAAAAGCCTCGACGCGAGGTTCTAGCCGCCCGTACCCCAAACCGACTCAGGTGGTCAGGTAGAGAATACCAAGGCGATCGAGAGAATCGTGGTTAAGGAACTCGGCAAAATGCCCCCGTAACTTCGGGAGAAGGGGGGCCTGACGTGTGAACCGGCACGCCCGGGGCAGCACGAAGGGCCGCAGAGACCAGGGAGAAGCGACTGTTTACTAAAAACACAGGTCCGTGCGAAGTCGCAAGACGATGTATACGGACTGACGCCTGCCCGGTGCTGGAAGGTTAAGAGGACGGGTCAGCCGCAAGGCGAAGCTCAGAATTTAAGCCCCAGTAAACGGCGGTGGTAACTATAACCATCCTAAGGTAGCGAAATTCCTTGTCGGGTAAGTTCCGACCTGCACGAATGGCGT
>NZ_JBHJXQ010000007.1:0-1302 GCF_042274785.1 Microbacterium sp. NPDC056003
GTGTACAAGTTCACGACATATGTCGCAGGTGATACGCCGCTGGTGAGTCGGGACATAGGTCACAGTCCGTTGCATGTCAAAGCATCGGGTGATCGTGTTGAAGATCGTCGCTGGGGAACTCTCGGTCACCGACGCGGCAACTCGGTACGGGGTCTCGCGTCGGCATCTGCAGCGTCTCCTCGCCCGGTATCGACAAGACGGCCTCGACGGGATCAAGGCCCGCTCGAGAGCGCCGCTCACCTCCCCGCACACTGTCACCGAACGGGTCCGGGATCGGGTGGTGCAGTTGCGGATCGCGTTGACCGCGGCGGGAACAGACGCCGGACCGGTCACGATCGCGTGGCACCTGGGCCAGGAAGGCCTCCGGGCGCCGTCGACGTCCACGATCCGCCGGATCCTGCACGCCGCCGGGCTGATCACCCCCGAGCCACGCAAACGACCCCGCTCCTCCTATATCCGATTCGAAGCCGCCCAGCCGAACGAGACCTGGCAGTCCGACTTCACCCACTGGCGCCTCGCCGACGGCACCGAAGTGGAGATCCTGAACTGGCTCGACGACCACTCCCGCCTGCTCCTGTCGTGCACCGCCCACCGCCCCGTCACCGGCCGGCACGTCGTGGACACCTTCCTCGCCGCCGTCGACGCCTACGGCCCGCCCGCATCAACCCTGACCGACAACGGTCGCGTCTATACCGCCCGCCACGGCGGCGGCCGCAACGAATTCGAATACGTCCTCGCCGTCCTGAGCATCCGGCAGAAGAACGGCGCCCCGAACCACCCGCAAACCCAGGGGAAGATCGAACGCTTCCACCAGACTCTGAAGCGGTGGCTCACCGCCCGCCCTCGCGCCGCGAACATCCCCGAGCTGCAAACCCAGCTGGACGCGTTCCGCGACCACTACAACCGCCACCGTCCGCACCGCGCCCGAGACGGGCTCACCCCAGCGACGGCCTACGCCGCAACACCGAAAGCCGCCCCCGCCGGGCATGATGATCGCGCCCACTACCGCGTCCGTCACGACCACGTTGGCAGCAACGGGAAGATAAGCTTCCGCCGCGCCGGACGCATGCACCACCTCGGAATCGGCGCCGACCACCGCGGCACCCCGGTGCTCCTGCTCGCTGACGACACCACCATCACCGTCGTCGCAACCCGCACCGGCGAGATCATCGCCACCAACCAGATCGACCCCGACAAGATCTACTGGCGCAACACGATGAAAGCCCCCGGCCGCTGGCCAGGGGCTTCCAAAACGTGACCTATGACGCGACTCAGGTGAGACCTATGTCGCGACTCATCACA
>NZ_JBHJXQ010000008.1:0-1282 GCF_042274785.1 Microbacterium sp. NPDC056003
AGAATTTAAGCCCCAGTAAACGGCGGTGGTAACTATAACCATCCTAAGGTAGCGAAATTCCTTGTCGGGTAAGTTCCGACCTGCACGAATGGCGTAACGACTTCCCAACTGTCTCAACCGCGAACTCGGCGAAATTGCACTACGAGTAAAGATGCTCGTTACGCGCAGCAGGACGGAAAGACCCCGTGACCTTTACTACAGCTTGGTATTGGTGTTCGGTGTGGCTTGTGTAGGATAGGTGGGAGACTGTGAAGCGGTGACGCCAGTTACCGTGGAGTCATTGTTGAAATACCACTCTGGTCACTCTGGATATCTAACTTAGAACCGTAATCCGGTTCAGGGACAGTGCCTGGTGGGTAGTTTAACTGGGGCGGTTGCCTCCCAAAAAGTAACGGAGGCGCCCAAAGGTTCCCTCAACCTGGTTGGCAATCAGGTGGCGAGTGTAAGTGCACAAGGGAGCTTGACTGTGAGACTGACAGGTCGAGCAGGGACGAAAGTCGGGACTAGTGATCCGGCAGTGGCTTGTGGAAGCGCTGTCGCTCAACGGATAAAAGGTACCTCGGGGATAACAGGCTGATCTTGCCCAAGAGTCCATATCGACGGCATGGTTTGGCACCTCGATGTCGGCTCGTCGCATCCTGGGGCTGGAGTAGGTCCCAAGGGTTGGGCTGTTCGCCCATTAAAGCGGTACGCGAGCTGGGTTTAGAACGTCGTGAGACAGTTCGGTCCCTATCCGCTGCGCGCGTAGGAAGTTTGAGAGGATCTGACCCTAGTACGAGAGGACCGGGTTGGACGAACCTCTGGTGTGTCAGTTGTTCCGCCAGGAGCACCGCTGATTAGCTACGTTCGGGATGGATAACCGCTGAAAGCATCTAAGCGGGAAGCCGGCCTCAAGATGAGACTTCCATGCCTTCGGGCGAGAGGCTCCCAGCCAGACTACTGGGTTGATAGGCCAGATGTGGAAGCGTGGCAACACGTGCAGCTGACTGGTACTAATAAGCCGATGACTTGATAACACACCGTTCAAGGTGCTTGCGTCCACTGAGTGGTTCTCGATGTACGGTCGAGAACCGCACCAAACAATCAATCGTTTGTGTGCAGACTGAAACATCAATAGTGTTTCGGCGGCCATAGCGAGAGGGAAACGCCCGGTCACATTCCGAACCCGGAAGCTAAGCCTCTCAGCGCCGATGGTACTGCAGGGGGGACCCTGTGGGAGAGTAGGACACCGCCGGACTTCCATTACCGAAATGGCCACCCAACGCAGGGTGGCCATTTCGCG
>NZ_JBHJXQ010000009.1:0-1043 GCF_042274785.1 Microbacterium sp. NPDC056003
GCAGCCCTTTGTACCGGCCATTGTAGCATGCGTGAAGCCCAAGACATAAGGGGCATGATGATTTGACGTCATCCCCACCTTCCTCCGAGTTGACCCCGGCAGTATCCCATGAGTTCCCACCATTACGTGCTGGCAACATAGAACGAGGGTTGCGCTCGTTGCGGGACTTAACCCAACATCTCACGACACGAGCTGACGACAACCATGCACCACCTGTTCACGAGTGTCCAAAGAGTCCCCTGTTTCCAGGGTGTTCTCGTGTATGTCAAGCCTTGGTAAGGTTCTTCGCGTTGCATCGAATTAATCCGCATGCTCCGCCGCTTGTGCGGGTCCCCGTCAATTCCTTTGAGTTTTAGCCTTGCGGCCGTACTCCCCAGGCGGGGAACTTAATGCGTTAGCTGCGTCACGGAATCCGTGGAATGGACCCCACAACTAGTTCCCAACGTTTACGGGGTGGACTACCAGGGTATCTAAGCCTGTTTGCTCCCCACCCTTTCGCTCCTCAGCGTCAGTTACGGCCCAGAGATCTGCCTTCGCCATCGGTGTTCCTCCTGATATCTGCGCATTCCACCGCTACACCAGGAATTCCAATCTCCCCTACCGCACTCTAGTCTGCCCGTACCCACTGCAGGCCCGAGGTTGAGCCTCGGGTTTTCACAGCAGACGCGACAAACCGCCTACGAGCTCTTTACGCCCAATAATTCCGGATAACGCTTGCGCCCTACGTATTACCGCGGCTGCTGGCACGTAGTTAGCCGGCGCTTTTTCTGCAAGTACCGTCACTTTCGCTTCTTCCTTGCTAAAAGAGGTTTACAACCCGAAGGCCGTCGTCCCTCACGCGGCGTTGCTGCATCAGGCTTCCGCCCATTGTGCAATATTCCCCACTGCTGCCTCCCGTAGGAGTCTGGGCCGTGTCTCAGTCCCAGTGTGGCCGGTCACCCTCTCAGGCCGGCTACCCGTCGACGCCTTGGTGAGCCATTACCTCACCAACAAGCTGATAGGCCGCGAGCCCATCCCAGACCAAAAAATCTTTCCAGCAGCTG